>NZ_JBHZAE010000026.1:0-64013 GCF_042754105.1 Embleya sp. NPDC059237
CTCGTCACAGCGGCCGTTCCTGTTTGCTTCGTTACCAGACATTTCGAAGCTTGCAGGGCGGCCGCACTGCTGTCCGCCAAACGCACAAACCCCGGCAAGACCAACCTTGCCGGGGTTAAAGATCAAGCTGAGCACCTATCGAGCAAGGGGAGTTCCTGCCATGCCCACCCAAGACGCACCGTCGAACCACCCGGCATCCATAGTCAAGCTACCTATGTCGAGCCGAGCGCCGGCGCTGGCCCGCGTTCATGTTGTCGGCGTATGCCGTGCGGTTGGCCTGGATGACGAGCGGACCGACACGGTGATGCTGGTGGTCTCCGAGTTGGTGACCAATGCGGTGAAGCACGTCGGTACCGGCATGGTGACCCTGGAGTGGATAAAGCGCGACGACCAGCTCCTCATCGGCGTTGGGGACGACGCACCCCATCGCTCCTTGTGTATCGATTCGAGCACCGACACCAACAGTGAGCACGGACGCGGACTACGGCTGGTCATGACGCTGGCTCGGCAGTTGGTCGTGCTTCGCGGTGACGGGTTCGCGGGCCAGGCTGCCCAAAAGATCATTCGTGTCGCCTTCGACTGCCCCGAGCGCATAGAGCCCGTGAACAGAAACCACCTCGCACACGGCGTTGGAGTCGATTCCCATGCAGGAACGACCGAAGCCTTCCGCTTCTCCCGTCTCCAAAGCGGTCATCGGATACAAGTCGCCTGAAGCACCGCCGTCATAGCGGATGACTTGGGACCACCGTAGCTGAGCGCCTGTTGAACCCGACCTGGCCACTCACGACCAATCCGCCAACTCCGTGGCCTGGAGAGCAGCAACCACGTTGGTCGCCCGAAACCCCGCCGAAACAAACAGTCCTGACGGACCGTCACCCCAATGACTCTCGCGACCTGCGCCGTTTGCGGTTCAGGTAGCGAGTCGGCCGCCAGGAGCCCGGGATTACCTTCCTGGCGGTCACCCAACCCGCCGGCCCGTAATCGGCGCCACGGCGGTGGCACCGCGATCCGGAGGTCACCGCCATCGGCACTGCCGCCCCCGTGCTCTGTGGACGAGACAGAGCACGGTGGGTCGCGGCTCCTCACAAAGGCGTGAGGATGCGCCCGCCCCGGACCGGGGGGCGTGGGCGGGGCCGGTGCGGGCGGTGCCGCGGTTCCCACGCGCACCGCCCGCACCGACACCGGGATTTTGCGTGCCGCCGCACGCACCCGTTCCCCGGCCATCTCCTGTGCCGTCGGTGCGTTCGTCCCCCACCCGCGAACGCACGCCGGGCACCGGCCGGGCCGTCGTCCACCTCCCCCTGGTGGACGACCGGCGGGCGCCACGGCCCACCGGAACGGCCGTGGCGTCCGCCGTACTTCGACCATCGATCCGTCTGGAGCAAGCCATGAACGAGCCCGACCCGCCGCAGACATCCGGTGCCAGGAATATCCGGGCGGCACGCAACTCCCCGCTGGCCACGATCCTCGCCTTGTTTCCCCGACTCCGGGAGTGGGCTTCGGACGGCCTGCTCGACGCCCACGTAGCCGCGGTGCGGTCCGACTACGACGAGCAGTGGCTGGGCAATCTGGCGCCCTTGGAGTGGGAGACGTCCGTCCCCACCGTGGGCATCGATCCGGCTTACCTGGGCCCGGCCGCCGAGGCGATCGGGCGGCTCGACGGCGCGTTTCATCGCGCTCTCGTGTTCGAGCCGACCACCGACGGCGGAGCCGTCCTCGCGCGGGCGCGGGACGGGGGATTCGTGGTGACGCTGGAGGTGTTCGCCGACCAACGCCGTGGCGACCTCGAACGGGCCACTCGTCGGCGGGCCGGCACAGGGAGTCGGCAGCCGCTGATTCCTGCGGCCGATGTCGAGAGGGTCGTGACCATGGCCCCGGGGACGGTCGTCTGGTCGCTCGAGCCCAGGGACGCCCGCGTCGACGACACGGGTGCCCCCTGGTTGGTGGGGTGCGGAGACGCCCCGTCCTACGGGCCGTTCGGAATGAACCTGGCCGACGTCGTCAGCTGCCTGGGCAGGTACAGGCCCTCCTGTGCGGTGTTGGGCGACGCCGTGGACCACTACAACAAGGGCTTGGCGGCCGTTCTGGATACCGGTGCGCCGTACCTGACCGAGCCCAGGTTCGCGGTGCTGGTGGAGATGGCCGCGACCGGCCCGGTCAGCAACTGCGTCGGCAAGCCGGAGCAGTGGGCGGCGGTACGGCCCGAAGGGTTCGCGATGCTGGTCCGGTTGGGCCTGATGAACCTGCGGGCGTTGGGGAGCGGCTCGTGAGCGGCCCGCGCGCGGCCGTGCCCGATGTGGAGGTCAGCAGGTACCCGATCCGCGGGCAGGAGCGCCGTCACCTGGGCGACTCCAAGCAGTATTACCTGAGTGTCCCGGGCACGGGCGGCTGCACCCACCCCGTCACCGACGTCGTCAGCCTGACCCCGGCAGAGGCAGAGGCCGAGGCGGCCGTTCTCGGGCTGCTCGCCACGTTCCCGATCGCCGATGCCAACCGGGTTGCCGCCGAACACCTGGCCCGTTTCCCCGCCACGTTGCGGGACGCGTCGCCGGACGGCGACGCGTTGATCCGGGTCGCCGTCCAGGCCGTGCGCCTCGCGGACGCCTTCCCCGCTCCCGGGCAGCGCCGCCGGTTGCGGGGAAGGCGTCCGCGACGCTCGGTACGGTCCCGGCCGCGGCATCGGACGGCGGCGCGCGGTGAGGACGCCTTGGGCCCGTGCCTACGTTCCACACCATCCGGTGTTCGTCCCGAACGAGACGTTCCGCCCGTTCACTCCGCTGGCCCACTCGGTCACCGTGTTGTGTGTGGCGCATCCCGCCACCCCTGTCGTGTTGACGTGGCGTTTCAACGTCTTCGACGCGACGGGCCTGCCCATGGTCCTGACGGAGCCCCGGCACCTGACGCGCCCGCAGGCTTTGACCCTGTTCCGGCACCTGCGGGATTCGCTCCTGGGCGCCGGCTTCACCCCCGATGAACTCGGAGGCGCCGCATGATCGTCACCGCACCGTCGAATGCCGTCGCCCCGCCGTTTCGGTCGAGGAGCCGGCCCGGCTCGCGCCCCCGGCGGCTGATCGCCATCGAGGGCGGGCCCGGGTCCGGGGTGACGGCCGTCGCCGCCTGCGTGCACCGGGAGTTGGGCATCACGACGGTGCCGTGTCCGGACCCCCGGTTCGTGGACCTGTCCTGGGAACACCCCACCATCGCCAACGGGACCCGCACCATGCTGTGGCGGGCGGCCCTGCGCTGCGTCACCGAGCATCCGCACGTGCTCGATGCCCCCGGCGAGGTGCTCATGGCCGGCTACACCGTCACTGCGATGGCCGCCTTCCTCACCGATCTCGACCCGGACACCGCCGACCCGGACGAAGAGACGGCCAGGCTGCAGCGTCATCTCCCCCCGGCGGACCTCACCATCCACCTGTGTGTGAGCTCCGACGAGGCGATCCGCCGCCTGGACGCCGCCGAGAACCCGACCCCGCGCCATCGGGGCATGGTGGCCTTCAGGCACTTGCTCGTGGATCGCCTGCAAGCCCAGACCCGCATCGCAGCGGCTTTCCCGGGCCCGGTCGTGGACACCGACCACCGCAGCGTGGAGGACGTCGCCGACACCGTGACGTCCCTGATCTGTGGGACAGGTCCCGCCCCTGCCTGAACGCCCGCCCCGGTCGGACGGCGGGCGTCGGCGGCGCACTCCTGCGACGCCGTGCGTCGCGCCCATGCGCCCGCCCGTGTCCCGTTCCCCGACGTCTTTTCCCCGCCGCTCTTGTCCACCGCTTCGAGAGGACGATCCGCGTTGTCACCGTGCACGCCCCGCCCCCGCTCCGGAACCCTCCACGCCGGCGCGGGCGCCCTCGCCCCGGTCGCCGTCCTCGGACGGTGCGGCGGCATCGTCTCCGGAATCGCGGCCGTACACCCGGCGAACGATGGACACCCTCCCCGGGACCGCCCGCCGCACGTTGACCCGCCGACCCCGCCACCGGCGGCCTCGCCCCGCGTCCCATATCTGCCGGTGCCCGACACTCTTCCCGTCCCCGTGTATCGTCCGGCGCGGTGGTCATGAGCTTCGCCAAGAACCCGAAGCGCACCGGCCACCGCAAACCCGCGATCCCGGTCCCCTACGTCAGCACCTGGAGCGGGGAGATCCGCGACGACCGCGATCTGCAGGTCGACACCCTCGGCATCTCCTACCTGCCGCCGCGACCCACCGACCGCGACAACCGCGACGTCCTGTGGGCCCGCTACTCCTCCCGACCGGGCCGCGGCCGCCCCGACCTCGGACTCGTCCACCCCCAACGCCAGCGCAGAGCAATGGAACTGCTCCTGTGCCAGGTCTCCGGAAAACCGGCCGACGTCGACGAACGGGGCGTGCTGTGGCTGCTGGAGGACCGCCGCGACGACTGGGCGGAGTGGCCGAACGGACTGGAGACCACGCATCCGCCGATGTCCCGCGCGGGCGTCGAACCATCCCTGCGATGGTGCCCGCACCTGCGCCGCGGGGCAGTGACGGTGCGCGTCGCGGCATCGGTGGTCACCGGCGTGTACGGCACGCTCTGGAGCATCGACCCGCGTACCCGCACCACCAGTTCCACAGCGAAGTCCCTGACGTTCGATTCACCCCTCCTGCCCTGGATGCAGGCCCGCCAACTGGTCCGCACCCTGCACGGCTGCACGATCGTCAACGACGAACCGTAACCGTCCCACCCACAGGGCCCGCGTACTTCACCGGATACGAACACGCTGCATCCCCGGCGCGGCGCACCTCGCCGGCCTCCGCCGCCACGCAACGAACGCCACGGGCAAGCGCCCCATGTATCCACCGCGCCACGATGATCTCCTCACGCCGGCGGGAGTTGGGAGTTCTCCCTCCTGTCCGACCTTTCGGTTCCCCGCAACGAAAGGGCGGGAAGGCCCATTACCCAGGAAAGGGCCCAGAGGGTGACATCACGTCGAAACGCATCGCCGGGGCGCCGAGCCGGGACATGCTGTCCGCATGCCCCACCGCCTCGCCGAGGAGCACTCGTGACGGTCACACCGACCACCGACCATCCCGCCTGGTCCACCGGCCCGACCGGCTCGCGTGTACGCCTGCTGGACACCGGATCCGGCCTGTGGCTGGCCATGTTCGACCCGGGCGAGGGTCTGCGGCTGGACGTCGTCAGCGGCGAGGACGACCCCAAGCCCGCCGTCACCGTCACCGAACCGGATGAACTACCCGCAGTGCCGAAGCCCTTGAGCACCGCGTTGAAGAGCCTGGGCACGGTGGTGCGGATCCCCAACCCATCTCTGTGGGAGGCGATCAGTACCGCGATCCTGCGCCAGGTCGTTCGAGCCGCGCAGGCCCGCAAGATCCATCGCGCCTGGTGTACGGCCCACGGCCTCGTCGTGGAGACCACCGCGGGCCGCTTGTCCACCGCACCCGGGCCCGAGACGGTCCTCGCGCTGCCCGAGGAAGCGTTCAAGAACGTCGGTGCCCTGTTCCACCGCACCGCGCTCCAGGCCGCCGCGCACGCCTATCTCCAACACGGCGACCGGTGGCGGACCCTGCCCGCCGGCGCACTCGTCGAGGCGTTGGACGAGGTCCCGCGCATCGGCCCGTGGACCGCCGCCGCGGCCGCGGCGGACTTCACCGGCGACTTCTCGATCTACCCGCACCACGACCTGGCCGTCCGCACCTGGGCCCGCCGCATCGCCCCGGATCATCCCTGGCCCGCCACCGAGAAGGAGTTCGGCACCCACTGGCGCCGATGGGCCCGCACCGACCGGCAGTTGCACGCCCTGACGCTGTTCACACTCACCTGGGGGACGTCACATGCCGAGCAACGGCAGTACGGAGGCACCACGGCACAGCACTGACCTCATCGCCGGAGCCGACCCGACACGGACCCTGGACGCCGTGTTCGTCAACGCTCCCCTGCGCGACTACACCGTGCGCCCACGCGTCAACGACTACACCCTTCCCGTACTCGGCATGGCCTACATCGCCACCTACGCCCGGCACGCCGGCCACAACGTCGGCCTCCTGGACGCCGAGGCACACGGCCTGGGCATCGACGAGAGCGCCGCGATCGTGAACCGGGCCCGACCACGCTGGGCCGGATTCAACCTCCTCGCCCCCACCTATGCCCTCTCCGCCCGCATCGCCCACGCCCTGGACCCGGACATCAAGATCATGGTCGGGGGCCATCACGCCAAGGCCATGCCGGGCACGGTGCTGTGCGATCCGCGCTTCGAACGACTGACCGCCCTGGTCCTGGGCGAGGGCGAAACCCGCGTCGCCGCACTGCTGGACGACCACACCCGCCGCGCCGCACTCCCGCAGGTGATGTGGCGCGACCCCCACCGAGACGCCATCGCCGTCGGATCCACCGTGGCGACCCGAGCCCCTGGCTGTCCCCGGACGTCGAGCAACTCCCCCTCGTGGACCGCACGTTCCTGCCCCAGGATCCCTACCGGGCGGCCGACGGCCGGGTGGAGGCCAACATCGTCGGCTCGCGCGGCTGCCCCTACGACTGCGGCTTCTGCGGCGCCGCAGTCTCCATGAACCGCGACCTCACGATCCGCACCCGCACCCCGACCGGCATCCTCGCCGAACTGGACCACCTCAACGCCCGATACGGCGCGACCGCGTTCCGGTTCGTCGACGACCTGTTCCTCGGCGCAGAACGCATCATCCGCACCGCCATGGACGCCTTCACCGCCGACCACACCGGCGAACGCTACGTCTGGACGCCACCGGCCGCATCAACGTCCTGCACCGCCTCGACGACGCCATGCTCGACACCCTCGCCGCCAACGGCCTGCGCGAGGTCGCACTCGGCATCGAATCCGGCTCGGACCGAGTCCTCGCAATGATGGACAAACGCATCACCACCACCATGACCCTCACGGTGGCCCGCCGCCTGATGGAACGCGGCATCGACGTCAAGGGCTACTTCATCCTCGGCTACCCCGACGAACACACCGCGGACCTCACCGCGACCGTCACACACATCGAACGCCTGTGGGCCCTGTCCGACCGTCTACCCGGCACCTTCCGCGCCTCGGTGTTCGAGTTCCGCCCCTACCCCGGCTCACCCGTGTGGAACCGGCTCGTCCAGGCCGGCCACGACCCCGACCGCCTGCAGGCGTACGAAGACGTGGACCTGACCGACGACGGCGCCGACGAAGGCATGCGCCAACGCGACGAGTTCAACTTCTCCGTCGGCATCGCCTTCTCCCAAACCCCCCTGCCCACCCTCCGCCGCCGGCTCGCCGACCTCACCCGCCGCCAACACGCCCGCACCCACCCCCCGACGGACGCCCGATGAACGCCCGCGGATACTTCCTGACCGTGGACGGCCCCGGCGGAGTCGGGAAATCCACCACCGTCACCGCGATCACCCACCGACTGCGCGAAACCGGGCACACCGTCCACCCCACCACCGAACCCTCCGGCAACGCCCTGGGCATCGCCACCCGACGCCTGGCCCAAGAGGTACGCGGCACCGCCCTGGCCCTGCTCGTGGCCGCCGACCGACACCACCACCTCGACACGGAAATACGCCCCCACCTGGCCGCCGGCCACACCGTGGTCTGCGACCGCTACCTCGCCTCCAGCCTCGTCCTCCAACGCCTCGACGGCGTCCCGGGGGACTTCATCCGGGCCATCAACACCGGCATCACCAGGCCCGACCTCGCCGTCGTACTCACCGCCCCCGCCCCCACCATCACCCGACGCCTGCACACACGCGGATCCCACCACCGCTTCGAGAACGACCCCGACAACGTCGCCCGCGAACTCGACCTGTACGAACAAGCGATCACCATCCTGCGGGACATGGCCATACCCGTCCTGCGCCTGGACACCGACACCTTCACCCCCGAGAGTGCCGCGACCACGATCGCGCACACCGCCGCGATCACCTCGGCTACGGTCGCACCCGACCCCGTTCCCCGAACCGAACAGAGACAATGACCCACACCACCCCCGTCGTCGACGTACACCTGATCCTCCGCGACGGAGACAAGATCCTCCTGTCCCAACGCGGCGGCCCCTACGGGTACGGCCGATGGCACGCCCCCTCCGGCAAACTCGACCCCGGGGAGACACTGACCGCGGCCACCGCCCGCGAGGCATACGAGGAAACCGGCGTCGTCGTCGACCCCCACGACCTCCGCCTCGTCCACACCGTCCACCACCACCAAGGCGACGACGCACCCGACCGCATCGGCTTCTTCTTCGAAGCCACCACATGGGAGAACGAACCCATCAACCGCGAACCCGACAAATGCCTCCGGTTGGCGTGGTTCGCCGTGCACGATCTGCCCGAGGACCTGATCCCCTACCCGGAAGCGGGACTTCGCGCCTACCTGCACGGCGACACCGGCATCACCATGCACGGCTGGCCGCATCCGGCGAGAACCACCCCGGGAACCGAACCACCAAGGCCGGATGCGTCCGGGTTCGGCCGGACCGAACGGTACTTTTCCGGTGGAAAGGCGTAACCGATCCGAACACGCCAGTGCAACACACGAAACGCGTGCGGCGGTCCGGCCGTCACGGCCGCGGTCATCGAGCTTCGGCGTCGAGCCTCGCACCGTGGACGCCGTGAACCGATCGATTCGACAACGGCATGACCCGGCCGCCGAGGCCATCGCCCGCGGCGCGGCCGGCGGGGAGGAGGAGCTGTTCGGCGGCGAACCCGCGCGCAGTCATGGTAGCCCCAGCCGTTTTGCCAGTGGTCGACCGCGTGGATGCATGCGAGGGCGTCATCGTCTCAGGGGAAGCCCGTTCGTCTTCCTTGAACGACTTTCGGAGTCCCGGAAGAGACTCGGTGCGTGTCAAGCCCTGGAGGTGCGATGCGAGTTCCAATGTCGGGCGAGCCACGCCCGGTGATCCGCATGCAGGGCAATGTGCACGGCCTGTCCGTGCAGTGATGCATAGCACGGCTGCTTCACGAGGTAGGCCGAAAGGTCGAGTACTCCGGTCTCCGGGTCGACGCAGATGTGCCCGAGATCGAAGAGACGATGGACATCACTGCGCAGGAGCAGGCCTCCGTGGTCGTGGTGTCGTCCTTCCTTGGCGAAGCTGTACAGATGTGCCGCCTCGAGCACCAGGGCCGGAGCGGGGCCGGTGAACGCGCAGATCTCCCCTTGCGTGGTCAGGAGCCTTGTGCGGAACCGGGTTTGGCCTTTGCGTACGCGTACGATCGCTTTGCCGTGACCTCCGGCAATGGTCTCGATTCCGTCGCCGACGATGCGCATCTCGGCTTGTCGGCCGCGGGACTCGATGGCCGCCCTCAGTGCGTCCCAACGCAGCTCGCGCAGGCTGAGTTGGGAGCGTTCCTTGACCGTGAAGGTCCGCAATTCCTCTGCGTTGAACAGTCCTTCGAGGTCCACCCATGCCGCCGCGTAGCGGGCCTGATAGTGCGTCACTCGTCTTTTCACGACGAGGGGATCGTCGAAGGGCTGGTGGCAGCCGCGGCAGCCGAACGGATGACTGCCGGTCTTCAGGCGATATACGTCGTTCGAACGGCATGTCGGGCATCGGTTCGAATTCTTCTCGACGTCGTCGACGACAAGGATCTTCTCGATGACGGAGACGCCCAGCAGGACCTTCGAGTCCCACAGGACGATCACGTCGTCCTCGGCGAGGGCTTTCGAGTTGCCGACGGTGCTGTCCCAGCTGTAGTACTCGGACAGTTTGTCGTCGTAGCCGTCGTTGCTTCCCGTCGAGCGATCGCTTCCGCGCGCCAGACACAACCATGCCGCCGTCAACACAGCCTCCGATCACACCCGGGGAATCGATTCCGTCGGCGGCAACATAGCCCACGCCTGTGACAACGAGGTCCGCGTTCGCCCGAGTTGGCGGGTCACGTACCCGGGAGATCCCCCGTTCGCGCACGGCCGACCGTCGTGCGCTGCTCCGCGGGCTGCGAGCGGGGGAAGCATCCCCGTGTACGCAGACGTGCGTCAGTCGGGAAGCCTCGGGGGCATCGGCTGGAGTCGGCCGTGTCGGCTCCGGGCGCCCCGCGCGTTGCGGTGGTGGTCGTGGAAGTGTCGTGCGCGTGCGTGGGAGATCAGACGCAGGCAGTAGACGGGTTCGGTGTACGTGGGGGCGTGGGGTAGGCGGTGTTCGCCGTGTGGGAGTTCGTCGAACATCGGAGGCGGACGCGTCGGCAAGGGCGGCGCGCAGGGGTTCGGCGGCGGGGGTGCGGGTGTTCTCGGGCATGGCGGGGGCCCTGTCTCGACGGTGTGAGCGGGGTCCTCCGCCGGGAGTGCGCGGCGCCTGGCCTACGCGGTGGTTCCAGGCTTGGCTCCATGGACGCTCTGCTTCGCCTGCTGAGTCGAGTCGCCTTCCCCCCGGGAGTGTCGGGACATGGACCGCCAGCCGGGACGGCCAGCAACGCGTGCCACCCCGGGCAACACACGCCGCTTCCCCGCGGTTCTCCACGCCACGCCGGACATCGGTGGCGACGGGCGGTCATTCCGACGGCCTCTGCGTCCGAAAGTCGACTTCGGTGGTCAGTTCCGTCAAGCACCGCGCAGATCATCGCTGCCAACCTTCTCATGCCCGTTGGCGGCGGTTGGTGGGGGTAGATCTCCTCGTCGACCCCTTCGTCGCGTGCCAGGAGTCCGGTCGACCCGTAAAGGGGAGGCCGCACGGGCACAGTATCGGCAGGTGGCGGACCGTACTCTCCACCTGGACCGTGTTGAGCGGAAGCCTCGCACCGGAGCGTCCATTCGAGTGTCGCCCACTCCATCGGGGCAAGGGTCACACGATGCGTGTCGGCGGCGCGAGGCCGCGTATCGGTGATGGGCCTCTGTCGTGATCCGACGGAGACCCATATCCGATTTCGGTGGTTCCGATCAGTAGGAGAGTCGACGCTCAGTAGATTCCGATGACGTAGCTGGTCCAGCCGTGTTCGCCGATGTTGATGCCGGGTTCGAGTGTCGTGGGTTGTCCGGCGTAGTAGTAGAGGATGCCGTCGTTTCCGGCTC
This sequence comes from Embleya sp. NPDC059237, assembly GCF_042754105.1. Classification (NCBI taxonomy): domain Bacteria; kingdom Bacillati; phylum Actinomycetota; class Actinomycetes; order Kitasatosporales; family Streptomycetaceae; genus Embleya; species Embleya sp. NPDC059237. The sequence goes on from NZ_JBHZAE010000026.1 coordinate 10,981, forward strand.
CGCCGGGTCCGGTCGCGAAGATGTCGGGTGTTTCGCTGCCCGGGGTGGGTGTCCATACCCGCCCTTGCGGTTCCGACTTGACCGTGCCCTGGTTGTTGCCGGAGGAGGCGAGCAGGGGGCGGTTGGCGGGATTCCAGCCTGTGGCGCCGTAGACGGTGCGGGTGCCGATTCCGTAGCTGTCCTGGCCGGTGGGTCGGGTGCCGGGGTAGAGGATGAGCTTGCCGTAGTCGGCGTCCGTGCTGTTGTCGGAGCGCAGGCGGCCGACGAGGTCGGGGATGCCGTCCCCGTTGATGTCGCCGGGTGCGATGACGTCGTAGTTCGTCCAGCCGCCGCCTGCCACCACGGTGCGTTTGTTCAGGTCCACGCCGCCGTTGGGGTCGCCCGGGTACAGGTACAACTCGTTGCCGCCTTCGATGGTCAGGAGGTCGGGGTATCCGTCTCCGGTGGCGTCGCCTGGGGTGAGGATCTGCAGTCCGGCGGGCCAGTTGCCGCCGCCGGGGTGGGGGATTTCCTTGCGGGTGTAGGGGTCGGGGATGCCCGTGCCGGTGTTGGGGTAGAGGATCAGCCGGTAGGTGCCGTCCGGTTGGGGCAGGGCGGCGAAGTAGTCCTCGAAGCCGTCGGGTGGTGCGAACTGTGTGGTGTAGGGGCCGGTGAAGTCGCCGCGGTGGGCGAGTTTGACGCCGGCCCACCCCCAGCCGATCTGGTATCCCTCGCCCAGGGGACGTTCGGCGATGCCGGGGTACAGGCGCAGGATTCCGTCGTTGGAGATGGTGACGACGTCGGGTCGGCCGTCGCCGTTGAGGTCGCCGTTGCGGTCGTCCCAGTCGCCTGTGTCGATGGAGTCGACTCCGGTGACCCAGTCGACGGGTTGGGTCTTGATCGTGACGGCGTCGCCGTCGGCCGGGACGGTGGCCCAGTCGAACTGGTGGTCCAGATCGTTGTTCCCGACGTCCAGGAGCGAGCGGTTTCCCGCCTTGTCGTACGCACGGACGTATAGACGTGACTCGGGGAATCGGGCCGGTGTGACGGTGATGTCGGCGATGTAGTCGGCGGTGTCGGTGGTGTCCGGGTCGGGTCGGGCGTCGACCGTTACTCCGCCTTCGCAGTCGCCGTTGCCCGTGGACAGGTGTCGGTTCAATTGGAAGCAGAACGAGACGATGCCGACGTTGTCGCGGGCTCGTAGGCGCAGCAGTCGTGGTGTGCGTGCGGGGAGTTCGGCGATGTCGATGCGTTTGCCGTCGATGGGGGTGACGGTGGGTTTGGTGGGTGCGCTCTTGTCGACGGTGAAGCCGCAGTGGTTGCTCCAGCCGGTGTCGGCGATGGTGTCGGAGCCGTGCACGATCCATTTGTAGCGGTGGCCGTCCTGGAGGGCGGCGATGGGGATGGTGACGTGGGCGAGGCTGTTCTGGGCGACTTCGACGACGGGGTCGGTCACGCCGCCGCCGGCGTATTCCCAGACGGAGAAGCCCACTTGGACGTTGCCGCCGTCGGGATCGGACACGCGGGCGGTCAGGGTGAGGTCGGTGTTGCCGATGGTGGGCCAGGTCGCCGGGTCGGCGTCACAGCGGAGGTTGACGTTGCCGGAGCCGTCGGGGCTCCACGGGCTGAGCCACGCGGAGCTCTCCTCCAGCTGGGGCGGCCGGTTGTAGGTGACTTCCAGGTAGGGGTTGTTGGCGAATTTCTTCCAGGTCAACGGGTCCTTTCCGGTGGCTCCCGGGGCCCGGAGCCCGAGGGTGATGTTCTCCCAGTTGCCGTTCGCGGCCTGCTGGACCGCGTCCTTGACGTCGTCGGCGTTGAAGTCCTCCCCCGCCGGGGTGCATCCGGTGCCCCAGCCGTGTGCGAAGTTCTTCGTCTGGAGCGTTCGGATCCAGGTGGGCCGGTTGTTCCACGTGGTGGCCGCCGTGATCGGATCGGTGAGGCCGAGTTCGACGGAGCGGGCGGTGCAACTCCACGACTTCTGGTTGAAGACGTTGAAGTTCGCGGAGACGATCGTCGCGCCCGCGAGGCCGTCGGTGTTCAGCTCGAAGTAGGACTCGGCCGTACCGTAACTGCGTGCGGTGGAGTCGTTCTCGTAGCCGACCCGGGCCAGCTTGTCGTCGAAGTGCTGACCGTTCCAGTAGGACGTGGACGCCGCGCCGGCGTCGTTGTCGCGCTTGTAGGCGATGGTCCAGTCCTCGCGCCAACCGTCGGAGAAGACCGGGTCGATGATCACGGGGAAGACCGTGTCCGCGGCGGTGAGCAGCGCGGCATCGGGGGTCAGCCTGAGCGCGCCCGACTCGACGGCGACAGCCACCGGCACGGCGTCGACAGGCGCCTCACGGGACGGCGGGCCGTCGTTCGCGGGCGCCGTGAGCGTACTGCCGGCCGTCTTGGCGGTGGGAGTGTCTCCGGAGCGGCCGCTGTCCCACATCGCGGGGGCCGGAGCCCGGAAAACGACCTTCCCGGCCGCGTCTTTCGCGGTGAGGCCGCCCTCCGGTGAGGCGGCCAGTTCGAGGCCTTCGACGCCGTAGCGAATGTGCTCGAGCGCGGGATTGGCGGCGGCATCACGGGATTTGACCACCACGTGCTGCGTGATGCCGTCGACGTCGGCAATCAACTCGAGATCCACCCCGGGCAAAACCTCGGGATACGTCGCCGTCGACCCGTTCAACACCGGCTTGGGCAACGCCGTCGGCCACGACAGCGAGAGACTCTTGCTGTCCTTGGTCATGGTCGCCAACGCGTCCCTACCACCCGCCGAGAACGAGATCGGGAAGATCGGGGCGGCGGGCCCGACACGACCATCGGGGCCGATGCGCAGCGTCGTGTCAACCGGTTGCCAAGAGCCGCTGATCCGGGTGCGTACCGGTCGCAGGTGGGTACGTCGTGTGGTGGTGCCGTCGGGATTTGCCCACTTCTCGCCGTTGAGAGTGCGCTCCGTCTCGATCTCGATCGGGTGCCCGGACTTCTTTGCCTGTGCGTAGGCATCCGATGCCTCTGAGGAATTCAATGCCGTGGACGCCGCTTTGGGCGGTGGTACTTCGATGGCTTGGGCAACATTCATGCCGCAACTGGCCCAGACGGCCAACAGGGCGACTGCCGTCGAGCCCCTGCGTACGGCGCGTCTGCGCCGGTATTTCGCGTGCACGAATTTCCTCCTCCAGCCGATGGCGGGCATCCACACCCACGCAATCGCCGCAGCGTAGCGACTACCTTCGGATCTCTCCGAGGTGTGGGTGATTTCTCCCCCAAAAGTACTTACTAACCGTTTGGATTACATTTATTAATCCTTGTTACCGTTTGCCATCTCGATATTTACGCGCGGACGAACGGCCACAAGAAAAGGTTGCCTTTCCACGGTGGACCGCTCTTTGCTAATTTGCGCTGGCTTCCCATCAAGTTGATCGAATGCGTGGCGCGGGGGTCTCGGGTGCCTGGTTACAAATGGCGCGATTTCACGGCGACCGGCGTGACTCGCCGCCGTACGCTCGGCGCTGGTGTCGCGCTGGCCCTGGTGGGCACGCTGGTCGCGGCGGCGCCTGCGTCCCGCGATTCGGCCTTCACGGTTCGCCAACCCCAGAAGGAACGCTCGATCGACGGCACCGGCGTGGCCGCGGATGCGAAACGCGCTCCCGGGGATTCGACCCGCGACGCGAACTCACCGACGAACGCGCCTCATTGGCCCGCCGCCGGCAGGCAAATCGTGGATCTTTCCGCCGAAGGCGAACCGAAGCCCGCCCGCCCCGATGCCGGTTCCGAACGGCGTCTGATCCAAACGCCCGGCATGCCGATCAAAGTCGCCGTCGCCGCGACGTCCGAGAAACGTGGGCTCCAGGCGGCTGCCGCCGCCTCCCGACTGGAGGTCCACGTAACGGACCGTCAGGCCGTCCGACGCGCCGGACTCGACGGCATCCTGCTGTCGATCCGCCGGGCCGACGGTGGTGCAGCCGCCCCGGATATCCACGTCGAAGTCGACTACAAGGGATTTCGGTCCGCAAACGGTGCGGGTTGGTCGGATCGGCTGCGTCTGGTGCAATTTCCCGCGTGCGTACTGACCACTCCGGAAGTCCGGGAGTGTCGAGTCGGCACGCCGCTGACAAGCCGTAACGACAACATCGCCGGCACCCTGTCGGCCGACGTACAGGTGGCGCCCGACGGGGCACCGGCACCGACCGTACTCGCCGCGACAGCCGGAACAGCCGGTGGTGCCGGGGACTTCAAAGCCACATCCTTGGCTCCGTCGGGTGCGTGGACGGGTGGCGGCAGCGCGGGGGGATTCGGCTGGAGCAACCCGATCACGTTGCCGCCCGTCCCCGGCTCGCTGACTCCCGGCCTGTCCTTGGGCTACTCCTCCTCCTCGGTCGACGGCCGGACCTCTGCCACCGCGAGTCAGCCGTCGGTCGTCGGCGAGGGCTGGAGCGGGGTGGAGCAGGGCTTCATCGAGCGGCGTTACCGAAACTGCGGAGACGACAAGGACACCAGCGGGTCGACGGCAACCAAGGAAGGCGACTGGTGCTGGGTCGGGGGCCAGCACGTCTCGGTCTCGCTGAACGGCAAGTCCTCGGATCTCGTGCGTGACGAGTCGTCCGGGACCTGGAGGCTGTCCGACGACGACGGTTCCCGCGTCGAGCACCTCACCGGCAGCGCGACCGACACTGCCAACGGCGACGACGGCGACGCGGTCGACGGAGCCAACGAATACTGGCGGGTCACCACAGGGGACGGCACGCAGTACTGGTTCGGCAAGAATCGGATGCCTGGATGGTCGGCGGGCAAGCCCGAGACGAACTCCGTCTACACGGCACCGGTCTTCGGCAACAATCCGGGCGAACCCGGATATCATTCCGCATTCGCCGACTCGGCGAAGGATCAGGCCTGGCGCTGGAACCTGGACTTCGTCACCGACGTGCACGGCAACGCGTCCGCGTACTTCTACACCAAAGAGCAGAACTACTACTCGCTGTTCGGGGCGCGGACCGGCACCGGGGCATACACCCGCGGCGGATACCTCAGCCGTATCGAGTACGGTCATCGCGCCGATCGCATCTACACGGACCCCGCGCCCGCGAGAGTCGACCTCACCTACGCAGAGCGATGCCTTGCTGATTGCGACACCTTCGACAAGGACCACGCGGCGAACTGGCCGGATGTCCCGGTCGACCTGAACTGCGCGAAGGACGAGACCTGTTACGTGGCGTCGCCCACGTTCTGGACACGCAAACGACTCACCGGGATCGACACCTCGGTGTGGTCGGGCTCCGGCACCGACTACACGCCTGCCGACGGTTGGGCTCTGGAGCAGACCTTTCCGGGGAGCGGCGACCGGGGCGGCAAGGCAATGTGGTTGGCCTCGATCACGCACACCGGCAAGGCTCCCGGAAGTGCACCGATCACTCTGCCGAAGACGACGTTCGAGGGCACGCTGATGGCCAACCGGGTCGACGGCGCCGAGGGTCTGCCACCGCTTTACAAATACCGCCTCACCCGGATCGGCTCCGAAACCGGCACCGACACGCTCGTCACGTATTCACCCGGGGACTGTACGACCGCGGACCTGCCGGCCCCCGATGCCAACACCCGCCGCTGCTATCCCGTGTGGTGGACGCCCGAGGGACAAACCGAACCGCTCCAGGACTGGTTCCATACGTATGTCGTGACTCAGGTACAGGACGACGACCTCGTGGCCGGCAGCGGCTCGCCGACCATGGTCACCTCCTACGAATACCTCGACGGGGCCGCGTGGCATCGCGACGAGGACGAGTTCACGCTGGAAAAGCACCGCACGTGGAACCAGTTCCGCGGCTACGGCAAGGTACGGGTGCGCAAGGGTGCGGTGAACCCCACGCTCAACGAAACCGTGTTCTTCAGGGGCATGGACGGCGACCGGCTCGCCGACGGAACCGCCCGTTCCGTACAGGTGCAGGGCGTCACCGACCGCCCCGAATTCAGCGGCCGAATCCGCGAGCAGACTGCGTACGACAAGGACATCGCGCTCGGTGGGACACCTGCGGTGTCCACGGTCACCGAACCGGTGCTCGTAGCCACGACGGCCACGCGCCCGCGCCCCACCGGATTGTCCGCCCTGACGGCCAACCAGGTCCGGTCCCAATCGGAGATCAAGAAGGTTCGGCTCGAAGCCTCTCGATGGCAGTCGACCAAAACCAGTAGAACCTTCGACGCGGACGGCCAACCGATCACGATCAGCAACGAGGGTGACACCTCGATCGTCGGCGACGAATCCTGCTCCCGCACCACGTTCGCAGCCGCGGACCGGACGGCGTGGCTGATCGGATTCCCGGCCTCGGAGCAACACACCTCCGCTCTGTGCGATGTCGCCGCAACGCCGGCAAACATCCTCGCGGAGTCGCGCAACTATTACGACGGTCGTCCACTCGGCCAGGCCCCCGAGCCGGGCAAGGGCAACGTCACCCGCCAGGAGGGTCTGGAACGCTTCGCCGGCTCGACCCCGGTGTTCGGCGTCGCCGCAACGACGACATACGACGTCTACGGTCGTCCGCTCAGCGTCACCGGCGAGGATGGTCAGACCAACTCCACGAGCTACACCCCGGCAACCGGACGGTCGACGAGCGAGATCAGTGTCACCAATCCGAAGGGTTGGACCGGTCGTACCACCATCGATCCGATCCACGGCCTGACCCTCAAATCCGTCGACGTCAACGGCAGAGGTTCCGCGTCCGCCTTCGACGCCCTGGGGCGGCTCACCTCGGTATGGCTGTCCGGACGTCCGACCACGGCGCCCGCGAACATGCTGTACAGCTACGCGCCCAGCCAGACCGCGCCCACTGCCGTCACCACCAAAACCCTGCTCGACGACGGCACGTATCACACCGAAATCACGCTCTCTGACGGATTCCTGAGGCCCCGTCAGGTACAGAGTCAGGTCGCCGACGGACGCGTCGTCACCGACACCTTCTACGACGACCAAGGCCGCAAGGCGAAAGAGAACGCCGGATTCTTCAACGCCAACGCGCCCGAACCCGCATTGCTCTCCGTCGCGGACAACCAGATTCCTTCACAAGCCGTCTTCGAGTACGACGGAATGAGCCGCACCACGGCGTCCGTGTTCAAGTCGCTCAACGTCGAGCGTTGGCGCACCGGGAATCTGTACGGGGGGAACTGGGTCGCCACCGTTCCACCGGCCGGCGGCACCTCGTCGCTCAAGATCACGGATGTCCAGGGGCGGCCAACCGAACTACGTCAATACAAGGACACCAACCCCGCCGACGGAGCGCCCCTTCCAGCGTTCGACGCTCCGCCGTCGGCGTATGATGCCACGCGCTACAGCTACGACGCGGCCGGGAACCGAACCAGGGTCGTCGATGCCGCAGGCAGCGAATGGAAGTACGAGTTCGACCTTCGCGGGCGACAGACCAAGGCGATCGATCCCGAACAGGGCGTGACGTCGACGACATACGTACCCGGAGGGCAATTCGGCGCCGACCAGATCGAAACCCGGACCGACCCTCGAGGCCAGACGCTGGCCTACACCTACGACCAACTCGGTCGCAAAACGTCGCAGCGCGAGGGCAGTCCGGCGGGGCCCCCGCGAGCCGAATGGGGATACGACCTTCCCGGCGCCCTCGGCCTGTCGCGTTCCTCGACCCGAATCGACAACGGCCTGCGCTACGTTTCCGAGACCACCGGCTATGACCCGACGGGGCATCCCACAGGTGTCAAGGTCACCATCCCTTCCGCTCCGGGCGAGGAGAAGCTGGCCGGCGAGTACACCACCACCAGCACATTCACCCCCGGCATCGGACTGTTGGACAAAGTCACCTACGGCCAATCGTGGGGTGGTCTCCCCGCAGAGACACTGGACTACGGCTACACGAAGTTCGGTCTCGCGAACACTCTGACCTCGGGGAACACGCGCTACATCAACGGGACCGTGTACTCGCCGTTCGGCGAACCGACGCAGACCCAGTTCGGCAACACCGGTCGCCGCACGATCGTATCCATGTCGTACGCGGAAGACACCCGACGCCTGGTCCGTACGGTCGCCGACCGGGAGAAAAGCGGACCCCAGACCCTGGACGATCTGAACTACACATACGACCCCAGCGGCAACATCGTCCGAATCGTGAACAAGCGCGATGACGCGACAAGCACGGACACCCAGTGTTTCGCCTACGACTACCGCACCCGCATGACCGATGCCTGGAGCGCGATCGACGACTGCGCGGCGGGACCCGCAACCGGTACCGCACCTCGAGTCGGGGGAATCGACCCCTACTGGACGTCATACACCTTCGACGCAGCGGGCAACCGGATCGCCGAAAAACAACACGACCCCGCGGGCAACACCGCGAACGACGTCACCAGGACGTACAACACGCAAGCCCACCGGCTCGATTCGGTCGATGCGAGCGGCCCCGGCGGCACCAATCGAACGTCGTACGCCTACGACCCCGCCGGAAACACCACCCGCCGTACGGTCAACGGCGACGACCAGAACATGACATGGGACGTGGAGGGTCGCCTCGCATCGTCCTCGAAGACCGAAGCCGGGCAGCTCAAGACGAGCACCTTCGTCTACGACCCCGACGGAACCCGGTTGCTGCGCCGGGAGCCGGACGCGGTCACCCTGTACCTCGGCACCACCGAACTCAAGCTGACCCGGGCAACGAACACCGTCTCCGGCACGCGCTACTACCCGGGCGCGGGCGGGCAGTTCCTTCGCACCTCGACGGGCCGAACGTCGATACTCGTGGCGGATCATCACGGCACCAGTCAACTCGCCGTCGACTACGCGAGCATGACCTACACCCGGCGGCCCTCGATGCCCTACGGAGACGCGCGCGGAGTCCAGCCGTCCGTGTGGCCGGACGACAAGGGGTTCCTGGGAGCGCCGAAAGACTCCTCCACCGGTCTCACGCACGTCGGAGCCCGCGAGTACGACCCGAGCATCGGCAGGTTCATGTCGCGGGATCCGCTCACCATCGCCGAGGACCCCGCGCAGCTGCATCCGTACATGTACGGAGGTGGCAATCCGGTCAACATTTCGGACCCCAGCGGTATGGGTTGGGGCAGGTTCTTCAAGAAGGCCGTCAAGGTCGCCGCGGTCGCCGTGGTGGTTGCGGTCGTGGTAACCGTCGTGGTCGCCGCGCCGGTCATGGTGCCGGCCGCGGTCGGCGCATCGGGGATGCTTGCGGCAGGCGCCGCGGGAGCGGAACTCGGGCTAACGGCCGCGGCCATCTACGTCGGCACCGAAGCCTTGGACGAGGCGCGGAAACCCTCATCGTCGGATACCGACACCGACGACAAGTGCAAGAAGAACAGCTTCGCGGGTGAAACCCCGGTTCTCCTGGCCGACGGCACCACCAAGCCCATCGAACAGATCACGGTCGGCGACAAGGTGGCCGCCGCCGATCCGGAGCGTCCGGAACACAGGGTCCCGGATCTCGTTCCGTCCGAGAGCGTCAGCGCCGTCCATGTCACGGACGACGACACGTCGTTCGTCGATGTCACCATCGACACCCCGGAGGGGCCGCGCGCCATCACTTCAACCGCCGACCACCGCTTCTACAGCACCACGAAGCAAGCGTGGGTCAAGGCAGTCGACCTCAAGCCGGGTGAAGAGGTACAAACGCCGACGGGTCGGACCAAAATCCTGGCCAGTCGCGCCTACACGGCGGTCATGCGTACGTACAACCTCACTGTCGACAGGATCCATACCTACTTTGTCGGCGCCCGGGGCTCCTCGGTGCTGGTGCACAACGAGAGCACCGGCGGCTGTCCCCACGTCGTCCTGGGAATCGGCAAATTCTCGGATACGCTGGCCTGGGACCATCGAGCCGGGAAATCGGATCCGACCAACGCTCTCGAAAAGCCTTCGCCGGAGGCTCGGACCTACAATCAGAGCTTCAGGGCACCAGGGGCGGACAACAGTCGCAGCGGAGACCAAATCGGTCGAGAGCGCCCGGCCTGGATGGACTCCGTGGAGAAGGCTATTTATGATAATTCCACGCGGCTTTCCATCACTTTGGAAGGCTTGCCGGGAAACACGCCGAGGGAAAAATTTCACAACGCTGCCGTGAAAGGTCTCTGGGCCAAGCTCTATCCGGACAAAAATGGGTGGGAGACTCCGGCATCCCCGGGGTTCGGGACGGCCTGGGAGATGTATACAGTCTTCGAAGCCGCCCTCGAAAACAAGCGCGTCTGGGGGGAGATAGAGTGGTTCGACGGAGACGGGAAGGGGAATCGCTGGAAGGTGCCGAACAGAGACATGGGGCCCGCCCCGGACGACTCATGGGAAGACCGAATATACAAGGACTATCGCGACATCAAGGACGGGATAAAGGAAGTCGACTGGATATTCTGACAACCTGAAGACAGCGTTCGATAAATTCTGAGCAAAGAGGGAATGTCGGAGGATTTCCATCATGTCGAGGCTGTATCCACTGTGGTTGCGTGCGTTGGTATCGAATCCGGTCACACCGACGGAGATCGCCCGGCGTATCGTCTCCATGGAAACGCTTCCGCAGGGGCGATGGCTGGAGTCCGACGACATGTCGCGTGCGATCGCCACCGCCCTCGTGGCTCATCCCGATCCGCAGATTCGTATGCGGATGACAGAGAATCAGCGTTTGCCACGGGATATTTCCGGACGGCTCGCCGAGGATGCCGATGCCGGCGTACGAAAGAAGTACGCGCGTAATGCGGCACTGGCCAACACGGTCCTGTCACGCGAGGCCGTAACACGTATGGCCGATGATCCCGATCCCACGATTCGCCGGTACGCCGGCGCTCTACCCGGCCCGTTCGACGACATCCGCGTTCGACTGGCAGAGGATCCCGACCCTGCGGTTCGAGCGGCCGTCGTGTCGCACGAAACAGTATGGATCATGCTGCGTCCGGCGGTTCGAGAAAGACTATTGGGCGATCCCGACCCGGCGGTGGAGAGAGCGATCCGAGCGTTCGCCCGCGCGCGGGCACGATTGCCGAGATCTCTCGTGGAGTTTCGAGCCGAGGCCGATCCGTCCCGTCGAGAGCGGGTCGTGACCGGCGGCATGCTCGATCGGGATCTCGCAGAAGCGCTGAGTCTCGATCCCGACGCCTCCATCAGGGCTCGAGTCGCAGGCAACGAGCATTTGCCCGTGGACCTGGCCAAACGCCTCGGTCACGATCCCGATGCGACCGTGCGCCTTGTGGCCTCCATGCACGCGGAACTCTCCGAGGACGAGCGCGCCGCAATCGATTACGTCGTTCCCGAAGGCAGACAGCCGATCGCGCGATGGGTCCGGGCAGCCTCCGACACCCCCGACGCACTGCGCAGAGCCGCCACTTCGGCTCACGTCCTTTTGCGGCGCAGCGCTGCGAGCCTTCGCCGACTGCCCCCGGACATCGTCGAACTCCTCGCACGGGATGACGACACCTACGTCAGATTGATGCTCGTTCACCACTGCGACGACGCCCCGCACCAACTGCTCGTCGACATGTACGCACACGACTCTCACCTGTCCTGGGCGATGATCAAGTTCAGGCCGAACTTCGTCGTGCCGGGGTTGGCGCACTATGCCGATCACCCGAACGAGAGGTTGCGTCAGATCGCACTCATGGATCCGGATGCCGGGCCGGAGTTGGTCGAGCGACTCAGTCACGACTCCGATGTTCGCGTGCGGCAGGAGGCTGCCGGCGATGCACGGCTTCCCTTGGGCCGGCTCGTGGAATTGCTGTACGACGAAGAAACGGCGTCGTTCGCGGCGGCCAACTCAGCGCTCCCCGTGGAGTACATGCATCAGCTCCTCGACCAGGCCGGAGTGCCACCACTTCGACTCTAGGGCCGACGAGACACGCACAGCATGGATGGCGGAATAGCCCCGTGAACCTGTTCGTGCAGGCGGGAGACATCTCCCAACCGGCCTTGGCAGTTGTCACGCTGGCGACGCGCCTGTCGCTTCCTGGACCTCGTGGTCCAAGTGCCAGGGTGTCCACGATCAGGGGGAAACCTCTGACGCCGGCGACAAGTGGGCGGTCTTCGAGAGCGAGGCCCTCTCTTCCTTGGAGGGGTGGGGTCGACTCCCACGGCAAGATGCCCGACGTCGCCGTGTATCTCCGTGACAAGAACTGGCTCGTCCTCATCGAGGCCGCGTCGAGCCACGGCCCCGTTGACCACACGAGTTGCACGAGCGCCTCCGTGGCTCGACCGCAGGCCCGGTCTCCATTACGGCACTCCCGTCGGAGGTCGAACTCCGCAAGTACCTCGAGGAGATCGCCTGGGAGACGGACGTGTGGTGTGCGGACACCCCCATCCAGTTGATCCGCTTCAACGGCGAACGGTTCCTCGGACCGTACGACCGCTGAATGATGAAGGGTCATCCGACAAACTCGACCGGACGAGTTCTTCACCACAACACTCGGCGGCCACGGGGACAACGGGGACGACGGCTTGTGGCTCGGCTCGGTACCGGACGAAACGCCGGGTCGTGGGACCAGGAGCGGAACTCGTAAGGGGCGACAATCTGCGGGATCCGGTCTGCGTTCTATACGTGGACTTGCCCGTACCCGCGAACCCTCTCTCCCGGGGTGAACTGCGGCGCCCGGTGAGCGGGCGCCGCGGCAGGTGAGTCAGCCGGGATATCTCGGGGGCATCGGCTGGAGTCGGCGGTGTCGGCTCCGGGCGCCCGGCGCGTTGCGGTGGTGGTCGTGGAAGTGTCGTGCGCGTGCGTGGGAGGTCAGACGCAGGCAGTAGACGGGTTCGGTGTACGTGGGGGCGTGGGGCAGGCGGTGTTCGCCGTGTGGGAGTTCGTCGAATCGGAATCCTGCGCGATACAGGCGACGGACGGCCTCGACGAGGTCGAGGTGGCGCGGGGTGTATCCCCACGCGAGGCGCAGGTGTTGCGACAGAGGGTTGGGGGTGGGGGTGGGGAAGTCGAAGTCCCACACGATGGTCCCGTCGGCATCGAGCATGTGGACGAAGTCAATGTACGCCTCGTCCTCTCCGGGGTGGTGTTCGAACGCGAAGACGAGGTAATGCGCACCGGGGTGCATCGACCGCAGGGTGTCGGCGAGGAGGCGGGCGTGGGCGTCGGCCGCGACCTGGAGGCGTGCGGCGTCGGCGTCGAGGTCGTGGGCGTCGGCATGGCGGGCGTAGGGATCGGCCCAGCGCAGTCGGTGTCCGCCGGCGTCGCGAACGGCGTCCTCGGAGAGCGGGAGGTGTTCCGCGCCGTGAGGGTGACGCGCCAGGATCGCGCCGGCGCGGCGCAGGGCGTCGACGACGGTGAGCAGCGCGTCGGGGTCGTCCGGTGTCAACGGCTCCCACAGGGCGAGGAGGGTGGGATCGGTGACGTACGGGAGGTGGCGGTCGGCAACTCGCAGCACGACGCGGTTGTCGCGGTCGAGGACGAGCGGGCGGTCGGTGTCGCCGGGGAGGTGGTCGGGGGTCGGGTGGGCGTCGATGGTCGGTAGTCGGAGGGTGTGGGCGCGGGGGTGCATCGCGAGGAGGGTGCGGGCGAGGAGTTCGGCGAGGCCAGCTGCGGTGTCGCGACGGAACGCTGCCAGGTCCGCGTCGTAGGCGTGGATCGAGACGGGTACGGCGGTTGTGGTCACGGGATCTCCGATCACGGGCCGGCACACGGCGGCCTCGGACGAAAGGCGGGAAGGCGGGGTGGGCGCTCCGGCGCGGGGCGCCCACCGGGATCACTCCGGCGCGGCCGGCTACGAGGCCGGAGTCCCGGCGTCGCGGGGCGCGGCGCGGTAGCGGCGGGGCTTGGGGCAGGACAGGATCGCGTCGCCGTGGGCGGCGAGGGCGACGAGGGTGTTGGCGACCGCGCCGGAACTGCGCCCCAGGACACGGGCGATCTCGCCGGGCGTGTACTGCTTCGTCGGGCGGTCGTGGAGGTGGGCGCGCACCAGGTCCCGCAGTGCGCCGGGCCGCAACCGGTCGCCAGCGGAGGGCTCCGCCGATGCGGGCGCATCCGCCCGCGTCGCCTTGTCGAAGCGGCCCGGGGGGTCGCTGTCCTCGCCGGTTCGGCCGAACACCGGCGCGTCCGCATGCGCAGGGGTGTTTCCGGCGTCCGTCGGGTTGGAGTCGTCGGTCGCGGGCGTCTGCGGGATGTGCGGTGTGGCGTCGTCTGGCGCCGGCATCTCCGTGTCGGCGGCGGCCTCGGGGGCGACAGTACAGCCGGCGGCGGCGTTCGAGTGGGGGATCGCGTCCGTGTTGGCGGCGGCGGTCGTCACGACTCGGGTGAGGTGCCACGAGGCGGGCTGTGGCCTGCCGTTCACGCGCGGGGGGTTCTCGCGGTACACCGCGCCCTCGGCCTCGAGGTGCGCGAGGAGCTTGGTGACGGTGGAACGGCCCAGCCCCGTGGCCTCGGACAGTGCCCGCGCGGTGAACCCGTCGCGGGAGGCGGTGTCGGCGAGGATGGTGCACAGGCGCTCGGCGGAGTGGGTACGGGTGTTCTCGGGCATGGTGGGGTCCCTGTCTCGACGGTGTGAGCGGGGTCCCCGGCCGGGGGTGGGCCCGGCGCGTGGCCTACGCGGTGGTGCCGGGCTCGGCTCCATGGACGCTCTGCTTCGCCCGCAGAGTCAAGTCGCCTTTCCCACACGGCATTTCGCGGTGGCAGGGTGCGGGTGTGAGGCGGGTAACGGGTGTTACCCCGGGCAACACGCGTCGTTACCCTCGCAGGTCACCGCTGGGCGCCGGGTGTCGGCGGGGGCGTCGGCGGGTGGTCGTTGAGCCAGGCGCGCAGGTGGACGGCGCGGTCCTGTTTCAGGCGCAGGGTGCGGCGGATGAGGCGGATGGACGCGGGGCGTCCGGTCTCGGTACGGGTGCGTTGGTCCAGGCGCCACGCGGCCAGGTAGAGATCGTCGGGTCCGTCGCGGCCGGTGCCGAGGGGGGGTGGCGGATCCTCGGGCGGTGCGGGGGCGGCGGGCGGAGGCGGTGCGGGCGCGGGGTTGCCGGGCTGTGGTGATCGAGGCAGCTGTTCGGCGAAGGATGCGGGCGGTTGTGCGGGTGGAGGTCGTTTGAGGAGTCGGGTGATGAGGTCGGTGATGCGGCGGCGGTAGGCGGCAACGGCTTCGGCCAGGAGCATCAGCAAAACGGGTGGGATGGAGTGCAGCACGACCGCGGCGGCGTCGGCGTCGCGCGGAATGCCGACATCACCGGTGGGCCACCACGCGGTCCAGGTGTTGACGGTCAGGGTGGCGATGCCGGCGTACCAGCGCAGCGCGCTGCCCCATGCCGGAGGTCGGACGTGGTGGTCGGCGAGGCGGGAGTCGGTGAGCAGGCCGGTGGCCAGGGCGAGGGCGAGCATGGGGTCGAGGAGCCAGGCGATCGAGCCGGAGACGCCGTGGTCACGGGCGAAAGCGGTCACGTTCACCGCCGTGAACACCAACGCGAGCGCGGCGACTCCGATCAGGGCGGCGGTCAGCTGTGCCAACAGCACGCGCAGCCGGGCGATCTCGGCCTCCACCGCCCGGGAGTCGGCGGGGTCGGGGAGGGCGGCGGGTGTCACGGTGTCCTCGCGGTGGGTCGGGTAACGCCGAGGAAGTCGTTGCCCGGGTAGCGGATCGGGCCCAGGCGTACGGGGATTCCCGGGCGGGGGGCTTCGATCATGCGGGTGGCGTCGACGGCGAGTCCGACGTGGTGCACGTTGCTCGGCGTGCCGAAAAAGACGAGGTCTCCGGGCTGGATCGGGGTGCCGGGTGGGAGGCGGGGCATGGAGTAGTACTGGTCCTGGGCGACGCGCTCCAGGGTGATGCCGGCGGCGGCGTAGGCGGCCTTGGTCAGGCCGGAGCAGTCGTAGCCGCCTTCGGCCGGGCCGTCCCCGCCCCACACGTACGGGGTCCCGAGGGTGGTGCGGGCGAACGCGATCGCCTTCGCGACGGCCTCGTTCGACGGCATACCGCCGGCCGCGGCGGCCGGTGGTGCGGCGTATTTCGCGGCTTGGGCGAGGACTTGGTCCACGTACCAGTCGGCGTGGTTGTACGCAAAGATCGCACCGCGCAGACTGCGGTTGTCGCGGGCGCCGTCGGCGCAGAGCATGCGCGCAGCGGCGGGGATGGCGTCGGCGGGGTTGTAGACGTCGGGTGCCCCTCCGGCGTGGCCGGGGCTGCCGGGCGGGTTGTAGGCGGCCCAGGTGGAGGCGATGAACTGCATGGGTCCCATGGCGCCGGAGCCGTTGGCGCCGGAGGTGACGCCGGGCAGGGTGCTGCGGCCGTGGTCGGTCTCGACCTTGCCGATCGCGGCCAGCACGGTCCACGACAGCCCCGGGCACGTCGCTGCGGCCTGTTGATACAGGGTCAGGTATCCGGGTGGGATGTCCTTGCGGGCCTCGTTGCTGGCGTCGGCCAACGCGGAGGCGGAGTCGCCGCCGGTCAGGGCGTTGCCGAACGCGCCCGCAAGGGCGGTCAGCAGGGCGCCGGCGAACACGAGCAGGGCCAGGAACGCGCCCGCGCAGCCGGCCGCGATCTTCCCGAGAGGAGCC
Organism: Embleya sp. NPDC059237; assembly: GCF_042754105.1. Classification (NCBI taxonomy): domain Bacteria; kingdom Bacillati; phylum Actinomycetota; class Actinomycetes; order Kitasatosporales; family Streptomycetaceae; genus Embleya; species Embleya sp. NPDC059237. Next base: position 27,408 of record NZ_JBHZAE010000026.1, read on the forward strand.
ATCACGTCACCCCGCTTCGCTTCGTGGTCGCCGTGGTGCGCGGTGGGGGCAGGGGTGGGGCGGGGGGCCAGCGCAGTGCGCCGGAATCGGTCGCGTCGGGGTCCGAGGTCCAGGTGCCCGGCGGTGTGGGGGCCGGCGCCAGGTTGCGGTGGTGGGTGGGGAGTTCGAGCAGGGTGGTGCGGGCGGCGGTGCCGGTCAGCGGCAGCCAGACCGCGTCGGCGAGGGAGCCGCCCGTGGTCAGCGCGTGGTGGGTGGTGGCGACTGGGACGTCCAGGCGGGCCGCGGTCGGTTGCAGCCGTGCGCGCAGGGCGGCTTCGCGGCGGGGGGTTGAGGTGTGGATGAGGACGAGGGTGGGGGTGCGGGGGTGGGTGGTGGCGGCCAGACCCGCGTAGCCGGCGAGTTTCGCGTCCACGCGGGCGAGCGCGGTGGTGCCGGTGTCGTACTCGAGGAAGAACGCCACCGCGGCGCCGTGTCGGGGGTCTGCGGCCGGATGGTGGCGGTAGTGGGCGTAGGCGTCGGGGTGGACGTGGTCGCCCCACAGCGTCGCGCAGATGCGTTCGCACGCCCACAGCGTCAACCGCCGCGCGGGATCGCGGTGGCGCTCGGCGGCCAGGCGGATCATCAGGTCGTTGCGGCCGAGGGTGTGGCCGAGCCACGGGGAGTGCGCGATGCGGGCGCTGCGGTCCGCCCGCCATCCCAACCCCGGCAGGTCGACGGCCCGTTCGGCGGCCAGGACCACAGCGCCGGCGGCGCCGAGGGTGTAGTGCTCGGGGGCGGAGCCGGCCTCGAGGTAGGGGCGGAAGCTGTCGACGACACCCAGGTCGTACAGGCGGCGCAGGGTGCGTTGAGTGCTGCGCAGGCCGGTGTGCGCGGCCAGGGCGATCTGCACGGTGGTCAAAACTTCGTGGTCGAACAGGGCGTGGATCAGCCACCGGTCGCGCGCGGTCAACCGCACGGCCAGCCCGACGCCGTCGAGGGTCCGGCCGGTGCGGGTCGTGCGGGCCCGGCGGCGGGCCGGACGCTGGGTGGTGTGCGGGCGGATGGCCATGCGGTGATCTCCGTTCGGTATACTCCGCCGGTGTTCGGGCCGACCGATCAGACGGTGGGGTCGTCGGTGCCGCCGACGCGGCGGTGGGCTGCGGCGCGCAGGGCTTTGGCGCGGCCTGGGACGGGGTTGCGGGCGGGGCGGGTGGTGAGGGTGAACGCGGGGGTGGAGGCGCCGTCGACGAGCAGGCGCGCGGCGACCTGGTAGGCGCCCAGCTGCGCGAGGTCGTGATCGCCGAGATTGGGCCGGACGTGGCGCTCCAGAGCCCGGGCGTCCTCGGGACTGGCCTGGAAGAACACCTTGTTGCGGGCGTTCGCGGAGATGCCCTCGCGCAGGTCGGCGGGCAGTTGCGCGAGGTTCTGGTGGGCCAGCACCATCGAGAGGCGGTAGCCGCGAGCCTCGGCGAGCATGTCCTCCAACGGATACGGCAGCGTAAGGAAGTTGTGGCACTCGTCGACCACGAGGGATGCGTCGATGCGGTCGTGTTCGGGAACGCGGGAGCGACGCGCGGCGGCCTGCCACACCTTCCCGACGACGAACGACCCCAACAGGCGCGTCGTCTCCTCCCCCAGCGCGCCCTTCGGGACGCGGACCAGGCAGATGCCGCCGTCGAGGACCCGGTCGAAGTCGAACGTCGACGGGCCGGCTGCGATGGTCTGTCGCACGAAGCCCCGCAGGAGGAACGCGCGGAGTTTGTTCTGGACGGGTCCGATGACGGCGGCGCGGCTGGGTTCGGACATGGATTCGTACCAGGTCCAGAATCCGCGCAGGACCGGGTCCGTGACGGTGGGGATCAGCCGCGCCCTGTAGGCGGGCTCTCCCAGGAGGCGGGGCACGTCGGCGAGGGTGACGATGTCGCCGGTGGCGGCGGCGCGGCGCATCAGGGTCAGGCAGGTGGCGCGCATGATGTCGTCGGTGCGCGGGCCCCAGAAGCTGGAGAAGATCCGGCGGAAGATCCCGGTGATGTTGTCGACGACGACGTCGATGTCGTCGCCCTCGAGGACGTTCAGGCTGGGCGGGGTGTGGGGGTCGTCGGGGTCGATGACCACGAGGCGATCCGCCGCGGACGCGGGCAGGCGGTGCAGCAGGTCGGTGATCAGGTCGCCTTTGGGGTCGATGACCACCACCCCGCGGCTGTGGCGTACGTCGTCGTCGATCAGGTTCGCCAGGAGGGTGGATTTGCCGGAGCCGGTGGCTCCGACGACGTGTAGGTGCTGCCGTCCGTCGCGCACGTTCAACCCCACCGCGCGGGGGTGGCCGGCGTCGGAGGTCCCGAGGGGTTTGACGTCGCTGCCCGGGCGGGGAGTGGGGATCTGCGCGGGCGGGATCACCGAACGCGCGCCCGCACGGGCCAGGCCCGGCGCGTCGGCGTCCAGGGGCAGGTGGGCCAGCGCGGCGAGTTCGGGCACCGACAACAACGACCCCGGCCCGTCGAAACGGCGTGGCGCGATCACCCGCTCGGGGTGGCGCAGGCGGGTGCGGGTGAGCCAGTTTTCCCACGAGTGGATCGCGAACGTCGTCGCCAACGCGTGCACCCGACCCGTCAGGATCGCCTCCGCAGGGGCATCGCCCGGCTTGCCCAGCGTGGTGGTCGCGGGTGGAGTGGTGGCGGCGTAGCGGATGGTGACGGCCCATTGGGGTTCGGCGAGTTTGGCGGCGGTGTGGCGGACTTCGAGGTTGTGGGTGGGGTCGGCCTTGTCGGTGGCGGAGCGGGCGGGGCCGTGGGTGGCCAGGGTGCGCAGGGCTGCGGTGCGGCCGCCGGGGTGTTGTCCGGCCTTGAGGCGGCGGGCGGCGACGCGTGCTTTGCGCAGGCGTAGTCCGGTGGCGGGGCGGGCGAGGATCTGCACGAGGGCTTGTTGTTCGCCGGACATGCCGGTGGCGGCCTGGAGGAGGCCGCGCAGGGGGTCGGCGTCGTGCCGGTCGCGCAGCGGCAGCACTTCCGGGCGGGCCAGGCGCAGGGCGCCGGCGACGGCGACGTGGCCGGGTGTCAGGGCGGGTTCGGCGGGTTCGGTGGTGGTGTGGGCGCCGGGCCATGCTCCTTGGACGGCGCGGCGGACCAGGGATTCGGGGACCAGGCCGGGCAGCCACAGGCGGATGGTCAGTCCGGTGGCGTTCCAGGCGTATTCGAACCCGAGGTGGAACTGGCCGTACACGAGACGCTTCCACCACGGGTGGGCCAGCCCCGACAGTTGCCGCCACAGGGCCTCGCCGCCGGAGGGGTCCACGCGCGGCGGCGCCAGGATCGTGATGCACCGTGCGTCCCGGGCCCAGCGTTCGTGTCGCCGTCGCCGTATCCGGCCCCGCGCGGCGGCCGCCAGCAGGACGCAGGCGAGTACGAGGGGGAAGGTGATGAACGCGCGCGTGGTCGCGGCCACTTCGGCGGTGTCGGCGATGTGCGACCACCACATGCCGGGAGAGGTGACGAACCGGCCCAACGGGCCACCGTCGGGCACCCCTCCCGTCGGTGAAGGCGACGGGGTCACGGGGCCTGTCGAACCCACGCGGCTCATCGGGGCGCCCTGCGGGCGGAGTCGGAACGACCGGCCCGCCGGCGCGAACCGCCGCCGGCCCCGACCGGCGCGGAATCGGTCGTGGTCGCGGCGGCGGGGAGCGCAGCGGATTCCGCGTCGGCCCGGCCCGGGTCCGGGTCTGGAGCGATCCCGTCCAAGTCGGGCCAGGGCTCCTCGTCCCGATCGCTATCCGCGTCGGCGTCGTCGGGGTCGGCGAGGGGCCTCGACCCGGCGAGAGAACCGTCGGGGTCGTCGTCGAACCCCTCGTCCGCGTAGCTCCCGAACTCGTCGTCCTCCGCGAACACATCGAAACCTTCGCCCGTGTCCGCGTACTCGCCATCGTCGTCCGGGTCGAAGTCGTGGGTGAGTTCGCCGGGGTCGGTGGTGATCAGGGCGTGTTCGGCGTCGGCGGCGAGCGCGACGAAGGACACCCTGCTGGCGACGCCGGCCAGCAGCAGGCCCTCGCCCTGGTCGGCGCTCAGCAGGAAGTCGCGTTCCCCGGCCGAGAGATCGAAGGTCTCGGCGATGTGGTCGACCGCCTGCGGGGCCTGGCGCAGGAGGATCTGGGTGGCGGAGTTGGCGACGACGGCGCGGCCGAGGTCGGAGCCGAGGACGTCGTCGGCGTCCTGGGAGACCACGGCAAGGCCGGCCCAGTATTTGCGGGCCGCCTTGGCCATGCGGAAGAGGAATCGGCCGCCCTCGCTCTCGCGCATCAGCAGCCACGCCTCGTCGACCACGACCAGGCGGCGGCGCCGCAGGGTCGGGTCGGTGACCCGGCGCCAGATCGCGTCCAACGTCAACAACATGCCGACGGGCTTGAGCTCGTCGGGGAGCTCGCGCAGGTTCCACACCACCAGGTGCCCGTCGGGTCGGGTCGTGGTGGGGCTCTCGAACAGGCAGCGGTGGGTGCCAGTGGTGTAGGGGGCCAGACGGGCGGCGAGGTCGTGCGCGACGTCGGAGTCGGCGTCGACAAGCGCGGTCTGCAGATCGAACAACAACGGCGCGGGCCGCGCCCACGTGCGCGGGTCGGCGGTGATGCCCGCGGTGCGATAGGCCCCCATGATCGCCGTGTCCAGGACCGCGCGTTCGGCCGCGGTGACGGTGCCGCCGAGCAGGACTGCCAGGAGCGTGTGGACGAACAACGCCCGCCGGGTGAGGGCGTCCCCGCCCGCCGCGTCGCCGTTACGGTGTCGGCGGCGCGGGGCGGGCGGTAGGTCGAACGGGTTGATGCACACCCCGGGCGCGCCGGGTGTGAGGATCGTGCCGCCGACCGCGCGGGCCAGGCGGGTGTATTCGCCTTCGGGGTCGATGACCATCGCCTCGACGCCGGTGTGCAGGCTCCGCAGGAGTTCGAGTTTCGTCAGGTAGGACTTGCCGGCGCCGCTGCGGGCGAGGGTGACGGAGTTGTGGTTCGGTTGCGCCCACCGGTCCCAGATCACCAACCCGCTGCTCATGGTGTTGACGCCGTAGAGCACTCCCCCGGTGGGGGCGGCGGCGTCGGCGGGGTCGGGGGTGGGCAGGTCGGGGGACGCGAGCGGGAACGCTGCGGCGAGTGCGGCGGTGTCCATGGTGCGGCGCACCCCGACCAGGTCCACACCGAGTGGCAGGGTGGACAGCCAGCCCTGCAGGGACCGGAACGTCACCGGCACCGTGCGCAGCAACAGGGACTCGGCGATCGCGGCGACCGCCGCCAACTCCTCCCCCAGCATCGCCTCGTCGTCCGCATGAACCGTGAGGTAGAGGCCGACGCGGAACAACTTCCCTTCGCCCTTCGCAACGCGGTAGGCGAGGTCGGCGGCGGCGTCGGCGGCCGCCTCGGTCTCCGGATCGTCCAGACGGCCCTTGTCGGCGTCGTGACGACGGGTGGACTCCAGCCGGGCGCGCTGCTTGCGCAGCCGCTGGGTGGCGATGTTCGCGGGAACGGGTTCGACGTGCAGCGCCACGTCCAAACGCCCCGGGTACGCGAGAAGGGGCTCCAGCCAACCGGGCCCGACCTCGGCCGGGTAGCCGGTGACCACCAACGTGGAGGCGAGGTGCCCGCCGACGCCGAGCATCCGGGGGCGAACCACGACGGCGTCCGGCAACAACTCGCGTGGACTGCCCGCGTCCTCGCCGTCGGAGCGACCATCGGCCGCGCCGTGACGCCGACGGCCCGATGTCGGAAGTCGGATCTGCAGTTTCATCGTGTCCTCCCGTGGGGTTGGGGTGTCTGTGGGTCGTCGGTCGGGTCGAACGTCGACTCCGGCGGGTCGTGCGTGAAGGCGCCGACGACGGCGGCCCCTGAGGAAACCTGCAACCCGACGTCGGACGGTTGGTCGGGGTCGGCGGCGCCGGCGATCGCGGCGCGGACGCGTGGGGCGTCGAGGGCGGTGACCGTGACACCGGCGCCGCCCAGGGCCCGGGCGGCCTCGGCGACGCGCTGGTGGGCGCGCCCGTTGGGGCGGCCCGGCTCGCGCTGGACGAGGAGGACCTGGCGCACCAACAGGTCGCGATCGGCCGCCAGGTCCTCCACGAACGTGGCGTGGGCGAGGGTGGATTCCTCCAACGCCGGGTGCGGCAGCCCGGGGGCGCGTTCGCGCAACGCCCGCAGATAGGGCTGCAGGTCCATGCGCTCGGCACGCACCACGATCTGCGTGGGTCCGGTGAGTTGGTTGAGGAACCGGCCGAACGCGCCCAGGAGGGCCTGCTGTTCGGCCGGGGTGCGCAGGGCGAGGTTGACGGTCGAACAGGCCGCGAGGGACGCGTGGCCGTCGGCACCCAGGTCGACGACACCGCCGTCCGTGACCTCGCGCATCGGGGTGCTCAGCGGGGCGGGCGGCGGGGCGGCCCGGTGGAGATCCCACTCGGGGTTCAGCCAGTCCGGGAGCACGTCGTCGCGGCCGGTGTCCGGGTCGGGGGGCGGGGCGAGGCGTTTGGGGCCGCGCAGGTACCGCAGGCCCGACCGCAGCCAGGCCTCCAGGCTCACGCCGTCGCGCCGACCCATGACCACCGCCACCAGCAACACCGCGGTCGGTGTGACGAGGGCGGCGTACACGGGCAGCGCCATCCAGGCGCGGGTGGCCAGGTGCCCGCCCCATACCGCGAGCGCGGTGACGGCGAAGATCGTCAACTGTCGGCCCGTCAACGGGCCGAGGAGCCGGTCCTCCTTCTCGATGTCGGCGGGGATACGGACGCTCTCGTACGCGTCCTCCTCCGGTGCGGTACGGGTCACGGGCCCTCCAAGGTGCGGACATGGGCAAGGGGTTCATCGGCAGCGCCCGCTGGTCACGGATCGGAGTCGTCGAGCGGAAGCCGGGTGGAGGCCGGCGCGCGACGAGGCGACGGCAACGAACGCCCCGAGATCGAGTCGGGCGGCCGGTTCGGCGGCTCGACATCGGCGGACGCGGAAAGCCGATGCGTCGGCTCGACGATGCGCGCAGGCCGGCTCGTCGGTGCGACGTCGCGCGGCGGGTCCGGGCGACGGGCAGGCACGTCCGGGCGCGCAGGCACACTCGCGCGGCGGGTCCGCGGCGGAACCTGCCGCTGGGCCGGGGCCGCGGCGCGTTTGGCCGTGCCAGGTGTGGCCGACGGTGGTGTGCTCGGGCGTGGGGAGCCGGTGGGCCGGGATGGGCGTCGGCCGGGCGGCGGTGTCTTCGGGCGCGGGAGCGTGCGTGGGGCGGTGGTCGACGGGTGTTCGCCCGGTGCGGGCCGCCGGTGGCGCCCGTCCGGCCGCCCGGCGAGGTTCTTCTCGGGGCCGGGGACGCCGGGGCGTTGGTGTCGTCCCGCCGGAAGGCGGTGCCGTCCGGTCGGCGCCCGGGCGGGGTCGGTTTCGGGGCCGATGGGTCCCGGGCGCCGGTGCCGGCCATCGCCTCGCGCCCACCACGGCCAGGGCTGCAACGGATCCTGCCCGACCGGACGCCCACCACCGCCGCCGCCGGCGCCGCCGGCCGGGCCGCCGCGCCCGCCGCCCGGCCGACCGCCGCGTCCACCCGGTCCCGTGCCGGGGCCGCCGGGGCGGCGACGGGGTCCTCCCCCGCCCGGGCCCGCGCCGGGGCCGCGGCCGGCCAGGTGGCGTCCCAGGCGGCTGCCCAGGCCGGTGCTCAGACGCGTGGAACCTCCGCCGCCGCGGCCGCCGAACCGGTCCGAGACCCGGCCCAGCACGTACGCGGACGCGATCGTGCGCATCATGCGGGCGACCAGGCCCGACCCGGGACGCGGGCTGGTCATCGGCGTGCCGGCGAACACCGGCCTGCCCACCCATCCGGGGATTTTCAACAGCACCCAGAACAGGGCGATCCCGGTCAGCATCGCCGGCAGGCCGTCACCGGAGGGAACTCCTCCGAAGATGGTGTTGCCCCTGGCGTACATCACGCGCAGGCCGACGATCAACGTCATCGACTGCGCGACCTGCATGACCAGGGTGCCGACGAACGCCCGCCACCACATGCGGGCCATGCCCTCCGTCGCGGGCGTCGCGTGCCCGGCGAGGGCGATCGGGGCGACCGCCGCGAGGAGCATCACGAGCATGATGCGGATGACGAATCCGAGCAGCAGCCCGGCCAGCAGCACGAGGGCGACGAGCGCCATGACGATGAGGTACAACGCGTTGCCGGGGTTGAACATCGGGGAGATCAACTGCTGGGCCACACCAGCCCCGTCGATGCCCTCGCCCAGGACCGCCTCCGCGAGGGCGTTCGACAGACCGATCGCCCGACTCATCACCTCCATCGACACGGCGGCCGCGACCAGGCCCACGACCAGACGCGGGGCGATGTCCTTGAGGGCGTAGCGGGTCTGCACACTCTCGTGCGTCATCACGAGCACGCCGCCGGCGAGGATCAGGAGCCCGTAGAGGGACCCGGCCAACACCAGGTTCCTGGACCACAGTTCGTACAGCGGACCGTTGGCCGCGACGTCGGGAGTGTGCAGCAGGGTCTTGCCGAGCAGCGTCAGCAGCGGCTGGGCGGCCTGGGCGACGAGTTTGCCGAGGAATTTGCCGACCGCGTCCCACAACAACCCCGGCACGTCCAATGGGTTGCCGACACCGGGGATGTTCCAGTCGCGGGGGTCCCACCACTGCGCGGGCGTCAGCGGATCAGTGCCCGGCGGACCGACGGGAGGCACGTTCGTCCCCGGCGGCGCGGTCGGAGCGGCCGGAGGGCCCGACGGGGCGGGAGCAGCCGGCGGCGACGGGGAAGGGATGGCGGGCGCAGTCGTGTTCGGGGGTGTCGCGGGTGTGGTGGGGGTCACGGGCGGCACGGTGGGGGCGGGTCGCCGGGGCAGGCCCGCGACCGCGGGCGGGCGTTCGCCGACCGTGCGGGCGGTTGCGGGGACGGCGGTCGCCGAGGCCGCCGCCGCGCACAACGCCGCGCCCGCGATCAGGAACAGCGCCGCCAGGGTGAGGAGTCCGGTCCACCGGCGCGGCCCGCCGTGATCCTCGCGCCCGTTCGGCCCGGTCCCGTAGTGCCCGGCGGCCATCAGGCGTGGACGGCGCGCGGGGGGCCGAGCGCGTTCAGGGTCGTCGGCGCCGGTTCGGGCTTGGGCGGCTCCGGACCGGTGGTGGGCCCGGGCCCGCCGACGATGCCCTGCAGGACCGCGAGGATCACCGGCGCCAACACCGCCAGGCAGAAACCGATCGCAGCGGCCTTGAACGCGTTCTTGGCCTTCTCGATCTCACCGGGATCACCGCCGGCCATCAAATAGCGCACGCCGCCGACGGTCAGGAACAAAATCGCCAGGCCACCGAGAATGCCCATCAGCCAGTTGCGCGTGTTGTTGATCACCGTCGGGATGTTGTTCACCGCGAACGCCGGATCCGGCCCGAACACCACCAACAACACGACGACGAACGCGACCGTCGCGGCGAACTCCCACGACAGGAGCGGATGCCACCACGCAGGGCGGCGGTGACGCCCCGGCGCACGCCGACGCGACACCCGAACACGAGACAACCCCGCGGCGGACGGAGGTGAGGGTGCCGACGACGGCGGCACGGGCGGACGGCGAAGACGGTGATGCACGATTCCTCCAGAACGAAACAGGGGCGGGCTCGGGGCCGAGACGCCCGATCGGGCGCGGTGGAGTGCTGTGTGTGTGGGGGGGCGGGGTCCGGCCGGCGGGTGGGGCTCTCCGGGCCACCTCCTCCTCGCGGTGGGGTGGGGCGGGGCTCGGGTGTCAGCGCGAGACGGCACACCACCCGCCGGACGGACCGTGGCGACGTCCCCGGGAATCCGGGACCGGAACGGACCACCCTCGGCGCGGGCATCGCGGCCGGGGCGGGTCCTTCATCGGTAATGGAGTCGAACGACTCCGTCCGCGACACGCGAACCGGCACGGCATCGGGCACGAACGTGGCCGCGCGTCAGATCTTCTCGGTCTCGATCGCCTTCCTGAGGCGGTGTTCGGCGGCCCTGCGGCGCCGGTAGGCGGCCCGCATCCGCGCCGGATGACCACCCGCCAACACCCGCACCGCAACCCCGTCTACGCGAGTGACCGCGATCAACTCCGCCTCCTCGGCGGTGACCACCCGCGCCCGCACCGCACGCTCCAACACCCCGGGACCAGAGGTCTCCTCCGGCCCCGGCACGGTCACCGACTCGGCGCACGACGCGGCGGCCGGCTCAGCGTGTTCGGCGTCCGCGAGGGCGACGGTGTTGCGGGCGTGCCGCCGGGCGTCCTCGATCAGGTGATACGCGGCCAGATCCGCCGCCCGCCGCAACCCGTGATACGCCCGCGGATCATCCGGATCCGCGGACAACAACGCCTGGAGGAACGCGCCGAGCATCTCCTGCTCCAGATCGGCGCGCTCGACCAAGCCGCGCCAGGAGCGGCGGGCGATCAACCGGCGCAGACTCGGCGCCGCCATCGCGGCCGCGGCGACCATCCACTGCCGCGCGTGCGGGCGCTGCGCCCGCCGGATCAACTCCGGCCACACCACCCCCGCCACCGCCGAGGCGCCGTCGCCGCGCAGCTGCGTGCGGATGCGGTCAAGTGGCACGCGCCGCCGCCCGGGCGCTACTTCCATCACCGACGCCACCATCTCCGCCGGCAGGGACAGGGGACGCGGACCCCGCGTCAACGCGCGGAAGGTGGCCTCGAGGGTCTGCATGGGACCCGCCGGTCCCGGTGAGGACGCGGCGGTGGAACGGGTGGACGACATGGCGACTCCCGACGGTGAACGGGTGCGGTGACATCGCCATGTCACCGACCACCCGAGCACCCTGCGAACACCCCCGCGCGCCCGGCCGGCCAACACCTCGAGGGTGCTCGTAAGGTGCTCGTCGGGTGCTCGGGCAACACCCCCACGCCCGCGGGCGGATCAGGCTCCGGGCGGGGGTGCTCGCAGGGTGCACATCACCGCCCCACCTGCACCGACACCCGACGTCGGGGCCCGTTCGAAACGCAACCCGCGCGCCGGGACGGCCTCCGCGACCCGCCCCCTTCGGCGGTCCCAAGGCCCGCCCCGTCCGGCGCCGACCGCCGGCAACACCACCCATCACGGACGCACGTGGGATCCACCATCGGCCCGCACCACGTCACGCCCTCGGGCCGCCGCCCTGCGAAGAGGCCGCCGGTGGCGGAGCGCGTACGGGGGCGCTCGCAGGGTGCACATCCCGCCCCGACGTGCGGCAACGCCCGTCGTTCACCGGCCGATTCGCGTCTCGGCCGGGTGCGGGTGTCGCGGCGGATTCCCCGCTCGGTGTCGCAACGGAGCCCCGGCGGCTCCATTACGGATGTCAGCGCGAAACGGCCGGACCCTCCACAGGTCACCACCGATCCCCGATGCGCAACACCACCTCCCCCCGCCCCACCGGACCACCGAAACTCCCCCGCGCCCGACGCCCGAAGGCTCCCCCGCCCGGGATCGACGTCCCGGTCACCGTCTGGCTCGCCCCCACACCCGCCCCCACCACCGCGTCCGAACCGGCCGCGCCCGTGGCCCACGACCCGACGCGGGACCTCCTTCCGCAGTGGGCCCACGAACGCCTGCACCGGCACGTCACCACCCGCGCCGCAGCCGTGACGGCCGTGCGCGTACGGCCCGGCGATCACACGCCGCTCCCCCGGCCCGCACCCGGAACCCGACTGCTCGTCATCGCCGACCTCGCCGACCTGCCCGGCGCCGGTATCCGCGACGACGACGGGAGCCGCCCCGAGGCGCCGGCGCGGACCGCCCGCATCGTCCGCCACCTCCTCGCCCGCGTGCCCGCCGCCCCCGGCTACACCGCCTACGCCGCGATCGCCGTCCCCCCACAACACGCCCCCGACGGGCGGCTGATCGACCGCTGCGGACCCGCCGCGCGCGAGGCCCGCCTGTGCGACTGGCGCCACCTCCAGCACCTGATCGTCGTCCACGCCCACCTCGACACCGACCGACTCGTCCCCCACACCCCGCCTGCCGGCCACGTCGACCCCCACCGGCACGACGTGATCCACACCGACGTGCTGCTGTTCGAACGAACGGAATACACCCCGTGACCCACACCCCCACGCCTACACCCGCGTCGGCCGGCATGCACCGCCCGTCGCCGTCGATCTGGGCGACCGCGCAAACCACCGGCCCCGCCCAGCGGCGCGGCCGCTACGTCCCCGAATCCGTGGGCCACCCCGCCAAGATGCTCCCCGCGATCGCCGCCCACGCCATCGCCCACTACACCCGCCCCGGCGAGGTCGTCCTGGACCCGATGTGCGGGATCGGCACCACCCTCGTCGAAGCCATGCACCAGAGCCGCAGGGCCGTCGGCGTCGAATACGAGGCCCACTGGGCCGAGATCGCCGCCGCCAACACCCGCCTCGCCACCCGACAGGGCGCAGGCGGTCGGGCCGTCGTGATCAACGGCGACGCCCGCCGCGTCGAACACCTCGCTCCGCAGGACGTGCGCGGACGGGTTGCGCTGGTCGTCACGTCTCCGCCGTACGGAGCGTCCGTCCACGGCCAGATCCTCACCACCCGCGACACAGGCACCCCCAAGATCGCCAAATACGCCGACAGTTACGGGCCCGACCATCGCGACCGGGGCAACCTCGCCAACACCGGCCCCGACCTCCTGACCGCCTTCACCCGCATCCTCGCCGGCTGCCGCGCCCTCCTGCGCCCCGGCGGACACATCGTGATCACCACCCGCCCCTGGCGACACCTCGGCGAACTCGTCGACCTGCCCTGCGCCACCATCGCGGCCGGCGAGGCCGCCGGGCTGATCCCGGTGGAGCGCTGCATCGCACTCCTCGCCGGACTCCGCGACGGCGAACTCGTCGCCCGGCCCACCTTCTTCGCCCTCAAGAACGTCCGCGACGCCCGCACCGCGGGCATCCCGCAACACCTCATCGTCCACGAGGACGTGATCGTCCTGCGCCGCCCGAACCCGACGTGAACACCACACCCACCACTCCGCCCTCGCCGATCGGGAGCATGTGCACCGGGTAGGGCGGCCTGGACCTGGCGGTGCTCGGCGGCGAGGTGGCGTGGGTCGCCGACAACGACCCCGACGTGCGCACCGTCCTGACCCACCGCATGCCCGACGTGCCCAACCTCGGCGACCTGCCCGACGTCGACTGGGATCGCCTGGCCCGGACCGCCCCGGTGGACGGGGTCACCGCCGGATGGCCCTGCCAGGACATCTCCCTCGTCGGCCCCGGAGGAGGCATCACCCATGGAACCCGCAGCGGCCTCCGGCACACCGTCATGGACGCCGTTCGCCGTCTACGACCCGCCCTCGTCGTCCTGGAGAACGTCGCCGCCCTGCGACACCGAGGCCTCGACACCGTCCTCGCCGACCTGGCCCAAGCGCGGTACGACGCGCAATGGACGAGCCTTTCGGCCTCCGACGTCGGCGCCCCACACCGCCGTGCACGCCTGTTCCTCGCGGCGTGGCCTGCCCACCCCGCGTGCCCGCGACGGCAAGGGCCCCGTGGGGCGCAAACGCGACGCCCTCCCCGATGTCGTCCAGGCCCTGATATCGCCCACGGGGCACACCGACGGCGATGCCCCGACGACCGGCTCCGACACGGCCGAGGCCGGGAGCACGGCGTCCGCGTACGCCCGTCGGCGCCTTCTGCCCACGCCGATCGCCAGCGAGGGCACGAAAGGCTCGCCCCGCCAACGCGGCGGCCTCACCAACGCCCTCACCCCCCACACCCCCTCCGCGCCCCGCGCACGCCCCACCCGAACACGCAAACCGCCCGGCACAACACCGACATCGACTGGGGCCCGTACGAACCCGCGATCCGCCACTGGGAAACCCTCCTCGACCGCCCCGCACCCACACCCACCCGACCCGGCCCCCGAGGCCCCCCAACTCACCCCCGAATTCGTCGAATGGCTCATGGCCTCCAACCCGGCCACGTCACCCACACCCCCCACCTGACCCGCACCGCACAACTGCGCATCCTCGGCAACGGCGTCGTCCCCCACCAGGCACGCTGCGCACTTCACCACCTCATCAAGGACATGCACGCCGTCGAGGGTGCACATGCTCCGCCCACCCACGCGGACATGTGAGCCGGGGTCCGACCGTCGTCACCGGATGCCCGAGCCCCTGCTCCCGGGAACTCCACGCACTCGCCACCCGCTGCGCCGTCACCTGACGTCCCACGCCGCTCAAGCCCGAGCAAGCACCGGCGAACGAGACGCGACTCGATTGCTGCCGTGCGTGCACGCTCCGAACGCCGCCGTACCGAGTTGTTTCGACGCCCTCGTCCCCGCCACGGAGCAGGGCCGTGGGTTCCACAGGCTCTAATCCCGCACGCGTCGAAACCGGGCACCGCAATGGGGCGTGGTGAAGACATGAGACGAGGGCTGTGGGTGCCATCGCGTTCCACCCGAACGGATCCGGCAGCCTTGGGACAAATCGACGGAACGTAAAATCGGTCGCCCGGGACTGTGGGCTACGGGCGCGACGCCGAGGGGTTGGCCCGTCGGTACACGAACATGACCTTCGAAGCGGCGCAGGCGGGTTTCCTGCCGTGGCTCCCGGCGCGGCCGGGCAGCATCCTCGCATCCGCAGTCCCGTCCCCTGCGAACCCCTTGTGGCGCCAACGGCTTCCTTGGCGCAGCCGGGCTGACCAGGCGCACCCTGGCCGCGGCTGGAGGGTCGTTGATCAACGCATGGGTGGGACGGTCATCGCAGACGCAGGAGTGGTGATTGCCGCCAGGTACGAGGTGCGGCCGTGGCCTGCGGCGAGATCATGCCGCTGGCCACGGCCGGGTGGCAGGGAACCCCATCGGTGGGCCACGACGCGTCGTCCTCGTGGGTGAGGCGTCGAGCGGCCAGCCACACACAACGGATCGGATCGCCCCGATCCCACCCGTGCCCGGGATCTCGGCGAGTGCCGACAACGTACACAACCGCTCGAACCAGCACGCGGTGGAAGCCCCCGCGATGGGCTCCGGCCTGGCGATTGCGTCTCGACGATCCGGGATTACGTGGTTCTCCCACGCGCCGAACATGCAGGCGAGGATGCTGCCTGCATGAATCTCGCGGGAAAGACGCGGTACGCATTGGGTGTACTCGGGCTGGTGCTTTCGATCGGCTCGTTCGCCTGGGTGATACGGGCGTTGGCTCAAGGCGGGCTGGACGCCGGCGGTCAGGCCGGCGTCCTCAGTTTCGGAGCAGGCGTCCTGGGTCTGGTGTTCGGCGCACCGGCGCTCCACATGTCATCGCAGGCGCTCCGCCTGCAACGTGACGACCCGACGGCGATCACGCGACGGTTGGCCACGTCGGTCCGCGTCGCAGAGCGTGCGAACCGGCAGCGGCTGGTCGGCAGTTCCGCCAGCATGATCGATGTGAACTTCCGTCTCGTCCCCGAGGTGTCCCAGGCGGTGTTCACGCCCACGGCAACGGGCCCGGCCACGGCGGCCACAGGACATCTGTTCGCGATTGTGGAGTATTACCTTCCCTGGCGTCCGAATCGCCTTCTCATCACCGGTTCGTCGGGCGCCGGCAAGACCATCGCGGCCGGCGACCTTGTGTTGCGGCTGCTCGCCGCGCGTGCGGAATCGGATCCCGTACCGGTGCGGTTGACGCTGACGGGGTGGCCCGAGGACCGCGACTTCGAGGGCTGGCTGGTGCGCAGGTTGACCGAGGTGTACGAGCTGCCGGTCCGGGACGCGCTCGCGCTGGTCGATGCCCGATTGGTCCTGCCGGTTCTCGACGGCCTGGACGAGATGGATCCCGCCGCGAGCACCGCCCGCCCCCGCGCCATCGCCGCCCTCGGACATCTGAATCGGTACATCGACGAGCACGCGGACAGCGGTGGTCGGCCCGGCGCACTCATTCTGACGTGCCGCACCGACGCGTACACGGATCTCGCCGCACGGGATCACCGCTTGGCCACCGCCGCCCGGATCGTCCTCGACGACGTACTCGTCGTCCAAGGCGTCGACTACCTGCAACGCCGCGGAGTGGACGCAACCCGTTGGGCTCCGGTGACCGCGACCCTGGCCGCGGCACCCGGCGGTACGCTCGCCCGCGCCCTGAGCACTCCATGGCGCCTCAACCTCGCCGTCACCGTGTACGAGGAACACACCCTGGCGCCCGACGGCCGCAAGATCTTCGCCCGCGAACCGGCCGACCTTCTGCACCTGGCCTCCCCCGGTGCCGTCCGCGACCATCTCCTGGGCCTGATGATCCCCGCCGCCGTGGCCGTTCGCCCCGACCACAACGGGCGCCCGCAGTACCGGTCCGGGCAAGTCCACGCCTGGCTCCGCACCCTCGCCCTGTACCTGGACGACAACCGAGCCACCGGACGCAGCGTCGCGGGACGTCCCCTGCCCGGCACCGATCTGATCCTCCACGAGTTGTGGCCACTCGCCGGAGACCGCCGCGTCCGCGCCATACACGCTCTCGGCACCTGTGTGGTCGGCATGGCGATGATCGTCGGCTTATGGATCCCCGGTACAGGTTCCACGATTGCGGGTCGGATCATCGCCACCGTCGTCCTGGCCCTGATCGGAGCACTCGGGACGATCCATGCCTGGTTCAAGGTATGGCCGATCCCGGCGTGGTTCGACCTGGAGGGCCTCCGCACCGTGGAACGCCGACGCCGAGCGGCGCTGGGCCTCGTGGTCGCGCTCGTTCTCGCTCTCGTGGTCGGCCTGGAACTCGGTTTCCTGTTCGGGCTCGCGATCGGACTCGCGGTCGCACTGCTGGGGTGGTTACGGGCCGCAGTCAGCGGGTCCTCGGACGACGCAGCGAGATTCGCGCATCCACGTGACCTGCCCCGCGCCAACCTTGCGGTCACACTCGCGTTGGGCATCGGGGGTGGGGTCTGCCTCGGGCTCGTCGGCACGCTCGTATCCGGGCTCGGGTTCGGACTCACGGTCGCCTGCGGGTATGCGCTCATGGTCGGAATAGCGGGATCACGAAACGTCGTGTTCGCGGCGTGGGTTCATCTCGGAACCCATCAATTGCCGTGGCGCCTGGGACGGTTCCTGAACTGGGCCACCGAAGCCGAACTTCTCCGCGTCGCCGGAACCGCCTACCAGTTCCGCCACCGCGAACTCCAGGAGTGGCTCACCCGCACCCCGCCTGTCTGATCGCGACCACACGCCCGACGCGCCGCCGGACAGATGCGGCACCAGGTAACAAGGGACGCACTCGACGGTGGCGTCCCATGGGGGGTAAGGCAACAGGTGCCCGGCAGCCGGAGCGCGGCACTCCACCGTCGAACCGGTCGCAGATCGTGCGATGTTCGTGCTCCCTCGGCGCAGTCGGCAATGCCAGGGCGTCTTCATCCCAATGTGATGCCCACCGAACCACCACGTCGGGAACAGTGGCTCCGCTCCGCCCGGTTGCCCCGGCTCCCCTCGCCTCGGCCGGGCCGGGCCAAACGACGGGCACCTTGGCGTGACGCTCGCCCCGTCGAACGAGTGGCGCCATGGGTCGGATGCCGTAGCGTTCCATCCGGGCGAATCCGGTAGCGTCAGGGGGGATCGACGGGCATGCAGGCACAACCGCTCGGGACGGCGGGATACGGGCGCAACGCCGAGGCGTTGGCCCGTCGGTACGCGAGTCTGACGTTCGAGGTCGTGCACGCTGGGTTCCTGCCGTGGCTGCCGACGCGTCCGGGCAGCGTCCTCGACATCGGCGCGGGCAGCGGGCGCGACGCGGCCGCCTTGGCCGGGCGGGGGCATCGGGTGGTGGCGGTCGAGCCGACCGAGGAGCTGCGGCGCATCGGTCGCGACGCGCACGCCGGGGTGGGGATCGAGTGGGTCGACGACGCCCTGCCCGACCTGGCAGGCGTGTGTGGTCGCTACGACCTGGTGCTGTTGTCCGCGGTGTGGATGCACCTGGACGCGGCGGAGCGCGCCTGCGGGATGAGGCGGGTGGGCGAACTGACCGCGCCGGCCGGTCGGGTGGCGATGTCGATCCGGCGCGGGCCGGTGCCCGAGGGGCGACGCATGTTTGCGGTCCCGGTCGACGAGACGATCGCGCTGGCGAGCCGGTCCGGGCTCGCCCTGGTCCGCCGCGGCGAGGAGAGCGACCGGTTGGGCCGCGGAGACGTGTACTGGGACACGCTCGTCTTCCGCGCCGGACCCGACACCGCTCCCGACGAGCATCGATGACGCCGGACTTCTACCGAACCGATCCGGGCCCGCTCGCCTCGTGGCGGCTCGCCGTCCTCACCGGCGCGAACTCGCGCACGTACAAGTTCGCCCTGGGCGAGACCCTGCTCGAACTCGCCGCGCAGGGTCGGACCGACGTGCCCCTGGACGAGGTCGCCGCCCGGTACGCCATGGCCATCCTGGCGCACCAGGCCGACGCCCCCCAGGCGCCCTCGGGGGCAGTGCTGCGGGAGACGGACTTCCTGGAGGTGGCCCGACGCGAGGCCGCGGAATCGATCGCCCTGGGGCATCCCACCGAACGGCTGCTGCACGCGGCGGTGAAGTCGATGCCGACGATGGTCATGCGCAAGTTCCACAACCTGCACGGCGACACCCCGACGGCCCACACCTTCTACGAGGTCACCGGCACCTCCCGCGAGCGCATCGTGCGCCTGACCCCCGACCTCCTCGTCGTCGCCCGCTCCGAGCAGGCCCCGGGGCTGCGCGCCGAACTCGATACGCGATGGGACATCGTGGCGCAGTCGTTCGCCGCGGGCATCGGCCGCAGTCTCGTCGCCGAGGGCTTCGCCGTGGACCTCGCGACGCACACCCTCGTCGACCGGCACCGACGCCGCTCGGTCGCCGGCGTCACCTCCGCCGTGATCGGCTTCCAACACGGCCGCTGCCTCATCTGCAACGAGATCATCCCTCCCGCCGGCCCCGTCGCCGTAGACCACGCCTTCCCCCACTCCCTCATGAACCGGCTGAGCATCGTCACCGGCTGGCAGGGCCCCGATCTGGACGCCGTCTGGAACCTCGCCCCCACCCACCGGGCCTGCAACGCCGCCAAGAGCGACCGCCCCCCGACCCCGGAACACCTCGACCGCCTCGCACACCGCAACGAAGCCATCATGCACTCGCCCCACCCCCTCAGGAAGACCCTCGCCCTCAGCCTCGAGGCCGCGGGAACCGGCGGCCAAGGGGCCGACCGGTGGCCCGTGTTCCTGCGCCACGTGCAATCCGCCTGCTGCTGAACCTCAACCCGCGTCGATGCGCAACCCGACGAGGTCTCCGCGGAGTCGGGGTGTGGAACACATCCGCGCGTGCGGCGGATTCGGCGGCATCCTTTGGTCGGCAACGACTCGGCGTCGTGCACGTGTGCGACGGCCGGGCGCGGAATCGAGAGGTCGCCGCCGGACGGGACGACACCGGCGTGTTCGATCCGCACGAAGCATCGCCGGCGGACCGGCCGTCCGTCGTGCGACTCGGCCGGGTGGTCGGAATCAGGTGTCCGGAACGGTCCATTCGACTGGGGCACCGGGGCCG
Organism: Embleya sp. NPDC059237; assembly: GCF_042754105.1. Lineage (NCBI taxonomy): Bacteria > Bacillati > Actinomycetota > Actinomycetes > Kitasatosporales > Streptomycetaceae > Embleya > Embleya sp. NPDC059237. The sequence continues at coordinate 46,810 of NZ_JBHZAE010000026.1, forward strand.
TGCGGGGTGTGGACGACGCACTCGGGGCGCTTGCCGGTCGCCACGGGAACGGGGATGTTCCCCGTGCGCAGTCCGCGGATCCGAGTTTCGTGGTGGTGGGCGCGTACTCGGGCTTGGGCAGATCGCCACCATTGAGGCCGGTGACGGCGCTCCCGGTGGAGTCGCCGTAGACCAGGGACCACGGTAATTGGGCGACCTCGACGGTCGCGTTCCCGGAGTTGCAGGTCTCGACCTCGATGGTCGCCCACGCGTCCCCGCCGAGGGAGGGGCCGGGTGGCCGGATACCGGCGACGGTGTGTCGGTACGCGATCACGGTGATCGCGAGCCGTCCGTCCGGGCCGTCCACGCCGGAACTCTCGCCCAGCGAAAGCGGAATGCTCCGCTTCGCGGGCGGCGAGGCGGGCGGGACGGACCGTCGCCGTCTCGGTGACGACGACGGTTCTGGGCTCGCCCTTGTCGTACAACCGACGGCGGCCCCGGTCGGGACGGAGCAGAGTAAAGCGGCAACGTGCGCGCGCATGCGTTCCCCCGGAGTGACCGAACGTGTCGACGGACATCCTCCGCGAACGGCCCGGAAGACGACGCGGCGGGTCGACACCCCACCCCCGAGGGGCCGGCTCGTCGCCGCGCCGGGAACCGGTCGCATCCGCAACAACCGCTTCGGGCCGCACCGCCGGCATCCATGTCGGGGATTGCCAACCCCGCGCGAAGTGAGGAAAGTTGTACCCGTGGCCGCGGCGCGGCCCCACGGCACAACCCGGGCCATCCGCGAAACGACGGCATCGCACCACTCGGCCGAAGCCCGCCGACAGGCGACCGAGGCGGACGCCGACCCACGTACCGGAGCGCCGGGACGATCTGCTGCGGATCACCCCGGCATGACGTGCAGCCCCGGTGACACCCACGCGGACGCCTGCGTGTCCGGCGGCGGGCCATCCGGCGTCGACACCCCCACCGAACGGGTCCTCGGCCGAGACCGCAACGCCCGGGACGACCGCGACAGCGGGACGCGACCGACCGCGGCAGTGAACGCCCGGCCGCACGAGGCCTGTTCGCCGACCGGCGTCGTCCGGCGGCGGTCCCGCGTCACCCCGGCGCGCGAGTGCACGCCCACGGCACGGGCTGACGCAGGCCTCCCGGGCAACGACGAAACGCCCTGCGCAGGGGACTCCTTCCGACGGAGTACCCGGCACATCGCGCGTGTTCGGGCCGTGTGGCGCAACGCTCCCGGTCGCCGCGACAGCGAACGAAGAGTGGAGGTACCGTCGCCACCCGCCGACGCGGACGCCGACCTCGGCGAGGCGTGTTCCAGGGCGGGTCCGACGACGACAAGGCGGATTCGACCCATGCGCCGTACTCGGATCACCCCCGCGAACGCGTCCATCCCCCGGCATGGAGGGACGAGGCGCCGCACGGTTCCCTGAGCGCACTTCACGCTCCGATAACGCCGGGTACACGCCACGCGCCGCGTGACATCCCGCCGACCCCGGTGACGAGCCGTCACCGGACGTCCGCACCCCCTACCGGTCGAACCCGCGCGTCCCGGCCCTGATCCCGCGCACACGCGTGACACGCCAGGCGAGTTCCCGACGCGCACCACCACGACCCGTGACCGGACTTCGCCATGCCCACCGCCCGGAAGGACGGACCCGCCGTGCACGACCCGACCCACACCCCGTCTCCTGCACCCGATCCACACCCCACCGGCGCGAATCCCCGAAAGCCGCGAGCACAACGACCTCCCACCCCGGGCAGCCGCGCGCCCCGAATATCGTCCGCACAGGACGAACGCCCCGCTCCGCATGCCGCCGAGCAGGCGTCCTGCACCAATCGTCCCCACACTTCAGGCGCTCCCTCGCACCGCCCACCCGTCGACGTCGCGGCGGCACCGAACACGGCACCCGGCCCCGCGGTCGCCCTCGTCGATCACGACTTGCCACCGGGACCCGCCTGCCTCCACGCCCCCGCCTCGGTCGCGGCCACCGCCGTTCCCCTCGTCCGGTCGCCCCGGGCCCAGGAGGTGGACGCCACCGCGTCGCGCCGCGTCCGACCGCGGGCGTGGCTGTGCGCCATCGCCTGGCTGATCGCCACCGGCTCCCACCGCAAGGCCAGCCGGACCACCACCCGCATTGCCCAGGACCTGGCCGCCCGCATGGACCACCACGAGGGAACGGTGATCTACGGCCTGGACGCCACCGCGCAGCGCCTGCGGCTGTCCCGCGCCACCGTCAAACGCCACATCGCGGTCCTGCGCGAACTCGGAGCCCTGGCCTGGCAGATCCACGGATCCCGACGCAACCTGCGCAAGCCCGACCGGCCCTACACCGCCACCGGCACCGTCTACGCCGCCGTCGTCCCACCCGCCTACGACCGCGCCCACGGCCACCGCACCACCGGCACCGGCTACACCGCCCGCCTGATCGGCCTCACCTCCACCGCCCGGGCCCGTATGGCCGCGGCCGCGGTTGCGGCCACACGTTCGCGAAGCGAAGCCGCTCCCCCACCCCACCGAGGACGCACGATCCTGCCGTCGCCGCGCCGGACGGATCCGAACACCCCAACCGCAACAGGGAGTCACAGGCCCCGCCATGCGCCCCCTTCCCTGAACACACCCACTCCCCCGTTCGGGTCTCGGTCGATCAACGGGTTCAAGAACACACGCACGCCCGCGAACACGGCGACGACCGCGGCCACGTCCACCGCGACCACGATCAATCACCCAGGTGCGGGCATCCGTTCCCCCCTGCGGGTTGCCCGCGACATTCGCGTCGCCGCCACTGTCCGCGCCCGGGTGACCTGGACCGCCCACGAATCCCTACGCCGCCTGGCCTGGGCCCTGCGACCCCTGATCGACCGCGGACTCGACGCCCCTCGCATCGCCGGCGAACTCACCGCATGGCACCTCGACGACTGGCGTCCCCGACACCCGGCAGCGTTCATCACCGCACGACTGCGCCGCGAGGCCGCTCTCGACGCCCGGCACCACGCCGAACGGGCCGCGGCCGTCCACCCGACGAGCAACCCCGCATGGCGCGCATGCATGGACCGGCTATTCCCCCCGTCCGCCGACCCGACGCACGCACCACCACGCACCACCGAAGCACGCCGGGCCGCCCGCGTCGCAGGACGCCACGACCTCGTCCGCGTCATCGAACACCTCGAACGCGACTTCACCGACGCCCTGGACCTGTACGGAACCGACCTCACACGACGCGCGAGCAACCTCGCCGGCTCCACCACCATCCACTGGCACACCCAGTGACCCGACGAAACCGCACCCCATCGTCGACGACACGGTCGCGTCGCCGGTGCCGCACCACTCGCCGGGCCGATGTCGCTCCGCGTCGGGATCCGGCATGTGCTCACGGTCCACCGGCTCACCGATCGCGTCGGTGCAACGCCCCTCGTGGACTTACGCGATCCCACGGACATACCCGGGAGACGACGTTCGATGGACGGACTGTGCCGATAAACTTCCGACACAGGCCGTTGCACACGATGGCCGACGCCTTCACCGCCGTCGACCGCGGACTCGAACCTCCGGCATCCAGGCGCCTGGCAGACCCGGAACTCACCCACTATCGAGGGAAGTTGCGAACCTCCGCGACTTTCGCGGCTGTCGAGGATGGCACCACGCCCTCGAGGATGGCGACGCCTGCGGTTCCCGCGGACGACGTGGGCCCGTCCGTAAGGCGGCGGCAAACGCCGGTCGGGGCGCATGACGATCCGAACCGCTCGTCGTGCACATGGGTCCGCCGATGGGTGCGTGTCGTGGCGGCGGGGGTCGGATGACGCGGGCTTCGCGTAGCCGTCGTGTGTTCGTGGCGCTCGGCCCGGAGCCGGCGTCCACCGAGAAGGGACTGAACCATATTCACGGGCTCGGGGTGCAGGCCGAGTTGCCCGGTAGTCGAGGCGAGTACGTCGATCGTGGCCCGTCTGCGGGCGTGGGCCGCGGCCAGGTGTCGCTGGTTCCTGAAGACTGGTTCTGAATCACTTTTGGTGCTGGAGCCACGGAGCGTCACCGGAACCGCGATGATGAACCCTCGTGGCTGACGCTCTCCTTCAGGATCTCTGGTTCCACCGGGCCGACGACGTCGTGCTCGACACCATCGCCATCCGAGACGAGCTGGTGACCGTCCAGGCCGCCGCAACGACCGGCCGGGCCGAGTGCCCGGCCTGTGGAACCACCTCGACGCGGGTGCACAGCCGGTATGTGCGCCGTCTCGACGACACCGCAGCGGGCCGGCGCCGTGTGGTCATCGAGTTACAGGTCCGACGGTTCCGGTGCCGCCAACAGGCATGCCCTCAGGCAACGTTCGCCGAGCAGGTGCCAGGCTTGACCTTCCGGCACGGGCGGCGGAGCCAGGGCCTGCAGACCGCTTTGCAGCAGGTGGCCCTCATGCTCGCGGGCCGTGCCGGCGCCCGGTTGGCGGACGCGCTCGCCGCTCCGGTGAGCCGTTCCACGCTGCTGCGGCTGATACGGGCGTTACCCGAGAGCGCGCCGACGACGCCCCGCGTGCTCGGCGTGGACGAGTTCGCGCTGCGCAAAGGACACGTCTACGCGACGATCCTGGTCGACGTCGAGACGCGTCGCCCCGTCGATCTGCCCGACCGCACCGTCGAGACCGTCGCCCGTTGGCTGACCGAGCACCCGGGCGTCCAGGTGATCTGCCGCGACCGCTCCGCCTCCTACGCCGAAGCCGGACGCCTCGGAGCCCCCGACGCGATCCACGTGGCGGACAGGTGGCACATCTGGAAGAACCTCGCCGAAGCCGTCGAGAAGACCGTCGTCCACCACCGGGCACTGCTGGACGAGCCACCCGCGGCAACCGCCGATCACCCGGCACCGCCGGCAGACGGCTCACTGCCCGCGCCGAACGAAGCCGGCCCCCGCCGCACCGGACGACTGTCCGACCGCATCCGCGAACAGCACGTGGCCGTCCACGCGCTCCTGGAAACCGGAATCGCACTGCGTGAGATCGCGCGCCGCCTGGGCCTGGCCCGCAACACCGTCCGCCGTCTGGCCCACGCCGCAGACCCCGACGAGCTGCTGGTCGGCAAGTGGACGGGCCGCGCCAGCATCCTCGACCCCTACAAGCCCTACATCCATCAACGCTGGGCCCAGGGCTGCACCGTCGGCCGCCGCCTGTTCGAAGAACTCCAAGAACGCGGCTACCCCGGCGGCGAGCAAGTCGTCAAAGCCTACGTGCGCAGGCTGCGGGAAGCCTTCCACAGTCCGATCCGCCTCGCAGGACGCCTTCGACCAGGGACGTGACCAGCTGGATCACGCGCCACCCCGACAGCCTCGACGAGGACCAAACCCAGAGACTCAAGGAAGTCCTGGCACGGTGCCCGGCTCTGGACCGCACCGCCCGGCACGTCAGAGCGTTCGCCAAGTTGATGAACAACCGCCACGGACACCAGCTCAAGGACTGGATCGCACAAGTACAGGCCGACTCGATCCCGGCCCTGCACACCTTCACGACCGGCCTGGGCCAAGATCGTGACGCCGTCATCGCCGGCTTGAGCCTGCCCTACAGCTCCGGCGCCGTCGAGGGCCACAACAACAAGATCAAGATGCTGAAGCGCCAGATGTTCGGCCGCGCCAACTTCGACCTCCTGCGCAAACGCGTCCTCCACGCCGCATGACGCCGGTGGTTGCGGCGGCCTGGACGGTCACCAGCTCGTCTCGGATGGCGATGGTGTCGAGCACGACGTCGTCGGCCCGGTGGAACCAGAGATCCTGAAGGAGAGCGTCAGCCACGAGGGTTCATCATCGCGGTTCCGGTGACGCTCGGTGGCTCCAGCACCAAAAGTGATCCAGAACCAGTTTTCAGAGAGCGTTGACACCAGGCGGTCGTTGACCGAGGGACATCCCTGCGGGTCCCGCGTCAACCGTTCCCGGACCTGCGGCGCGACCCGGGCGAGTTCCGGGTGCGCGGCGCACGCGAGTGCTCCCAACAGGGCCGACTTACCCACCCCCCGGGCTTCCGACGACCATCCGAACACCACGCACGTCCACGTCGTCCAACCATGTGCGAGGACACGCAGTTGCGACCGCTGGCCCGTGAAGCGGTTGCCGGCCTTGTCGGTGAGGTCCCCACGTCTCGGGTATCGAGGAACACCCGCAGCGCCGGATCCACACCGCTCACCCGTGCCGCCGTGGGGTCGTGGGCCGGATTCGGGAAGAATGGAGCTCCGGCTCGTCCAGCGCGAGGACCATCGCCGTGCTCTGGATGTTCTGCACCGTCCCGGGCATCCGCTCGACTCGCCGACGGATTCGACGTGCCACCGTCGAGAACGGCACATGCGACCGGGCCCGATCGGTGTCCAACCCGTTCCGTGCCACCTCCTCCAACACTTCGATCAACGCGCGGCTGAACCGTCCGTCGTACGCGTCCTCGCCCCGCCGGACGCCGCGATCACCCACGCGCCAGCGGGTCCGTCAGCCCCATGCACCAAGTGCGGCAACGAGGCCGCGCGCCCCGATCGGCACAGATCGAACAGGAACAACGTCGGAACACCCAACGTCTGTGCGTCGGCCACCCACTGCGCGGCGTTCGTCCCGGCGCCGACACGCCCATCCGCTGGCACGACGTCCACCCGATGCGGATTGGCGGTCTCGGCATCCCCATGCGCCGCCACATAGACGACCGTGGCGCTGCCCAACGCCGTGGTCACCGCCGCCCGCAACTCGGCGGCGTCGACGTCGCGATGCACCTCGGTCGCATCCCCAGACGATCCAGCGCCGCAGCCACCGCCGGGGCCACCTCGTCCACAAACGGCGGATCCGGCCACATCCGCGCACCGACCGGCACCTCGTCGTCTGCGGCCGCCGAGAAGCGTCCGATCCCCACCACCAACGCCCGCACAGACCCAGCCCCGTCGTACAACCCATCCACCACGAGACACCAGCCTGGCAAACATCACCCGACACGACACGCCGAACGACAACACTCGGGCAGCAAACCCACCTTCGATCCTCGGACAAGGAGGGCGGGCGTTGGACCTGGGTGCGAGCGAGACCGCGGATCGGGCCCGGGCGTTCACGCATATTCTCGACGCCGAGGTCACCACCGTGAAAGCCTGCGCCGCCGGAGGCCGATACAACAGTCGCCGACACCAAGCGGCATCACCGCGATCGGTCACGCGCATGTCCGCTCGTGGTGGCCGCGTCCCGGTGTAAGGCCACTGTCCGAGGGCGGCCGAGGGCCACGGCCCGACGGTGTCGGAAACCGATGGGGCGTTCAGGACGACAGGGTCGAATACGCTCCACTCGGTGATCGCGCCGGACCCGCTGAAGGAGTACGGCGGGCACCACGCACCCGGCACCGGCCGGGTCAACGTCATGTCCGTGTGGCGACGGCGGATCGCCCGGTTGGACGGGGCCCGCGTACCATCGGCTCGCGCGTGAGTGCCGCAGCTACACAGTCGGTGTGATCTGGTCCGGTTCCACGTTCACCCACACCTCTCGAGTGCCGCCGAACACACCGGCGACGGTGAACGTCACGTCCAGGCGCCCGAACGCGACGTGGGTGACGAAGCCGACCGAGTTTTGGGGCACGGCTGCCTGCGCCCAACCGTCGAGGTCTTTTGTGGTCCTCACTTTGTCGCCGATCTTCATCCGTGCTCCCGTTCCGCCGCACTCGACCGATTCCCACGGCCGGCACGGCCGGGCCGATCAGTATCACCGGACGGGGTGACAATCGCGGCTCGACACGCCATACGTCACCGTACGGATCGGCTGTGCGTCAACCGTCCCCGATACCCGGCGACGGTTCGCCTCCTTCGTCCGTGCCACCGTACGTACCGTGGGGGCGGTCGTGGTCGTCGGGGCCGGGTGCGGGATCGGTGCGGCGATCCGTCGGATGTTCGCCGAGCGCGGTGCGGACCTGGTGGTCACGTACCGCAAGGGAGCCGCCGTGGCCGAGGCCGTTGCCGGGCAGGCGCGGTCCGAGTACGGCAGGCGGGCCCGTGCGTGACAGGTCGATCTCACCGGCGCGCCGTGGCGACCTTCGTGGACGCCGCGGCGGCGGAGTTCGGTGGCGTGCGCACGGTCGTGTACGCGTCCGGGCCGCACGTGCCGATGTTGCACCTGAGTCGGGTCACGCCGACCCAATATCGCGAGCAACTCGAGGGCGACGCGGCCGCGTTCTTCAATCTGGTGCACCCGTCGCTGCCGCACCTGCGCGCGGCGGGCAACGGCAGCCTGGTCGCGGTCACGACCGCGGCGACGAGCCGATTCCCGGTCAGGGGCGTCCTGTCGTCCTGTACGAAGGGCGCGGCGATCGTGCGTGGCATCGCGGCCGAGGAGGACCGGTTCGGGGTGCGCGCGAACAGCGTCGGTCCGGGCATGCTCACCGACGGCATGGCCGCGCGGCTGATCGACAGCGGTGACCTGGACGAGCGCGCGCTGGACGTCACGCGTGGCAACATCCCGTTGCGGCGATTCGGGCGCGCGGCGGACATCGCCGAGGCGGTCTGTTTCCTGGCCTGCGACCGGGCGGGTTTTATCAGCGGCCAGAAGCTGGACGTGGACGGCGGCTACGGCGTCTGACGGCCGACGGCGGATCGCCGCCGGTTACCGGATCACATGCCGCCAGCGGACCCGCCCGTGTTGGCGGAGCCTGAACCGCCCGAGTTCATGTTGGTGACGATCGCAGCCACGTGAGCCGATCCGGAGTGCGAAGGTCCCGACGGAGGCTCGGGCAATCGGCGGCGTGATGTCTCCAACTCGACGGGGACACCGACGGCCGACAGCAGGGCATCCAGATCCTGCTTCAGTCGCAGGGCGTCCGGGGGCGCCGGGGTGACGCAAGCCGACACGACGTGGCCGTCGCCGATCATCGTCGCGACGTACAGCGTTCTGTCGGTCGGCTGCGAACGCCCCCTGGATGGTTCGATGATGCTCTCGTACAGATGAATTCGTGCCAGGTCGGCGATCGGCAGCCATGGCCCCGGGCGACCGGCCCGCACGAAGCGGAACCGGTCTGGGGCCTGCGCCGGGGCGAACTGAATCCGGCGGACATGACGCAGTGCCCTGGACGCAACGAACGGGCCGGTGATCAGCGAGCCGGCCGCCGCGAACAGGCCGGCCACGAGCAGCGCCGTGGCGAAGCCGGCGCCGAAGCCGAGCATCACCAAGGTGATCACGAATCCGGCGCCGCCGAACACGATCGGCAGTCCCGCCACTGAAGCAAAGGCGATGAGCAGCGCCCGGCCGCGCGAACCGCCGTTCTCGCGAAAGACAAGGTCGGTCGTATCAGCGTCAGGGCCGGGCCGTACCAGCTCACCGGGAAGCATGCATTTCAAGGTAGACCCGGCCGCCGACCTGGTCCAGGCCGATCCGGCGGCCGGGCTGTCGCCTTCGTGAGCCGTCGGTGCCGACACGCCCCAGGCTCTATCCCGGGCGCACGCCGGGCCGGGGAGCAGGCGTTCGGATGCCCGACAGGGGCATCTCGGTGCGTCGGATGATCTCGTGCTGAGCGGCGCCGAGCGTTGCGTACAGCGCCAGGAGCTCGTCGACGGCATGCGGCGGCAGCCCCAGACTCCCGCACCAGGTCCGCGCGGTCGCGTACCCGTTGCGCAACATCTCAAAGTCGGCGGCGAGTTGCATCCGCACCACGCAAGCTGCGACCTCCGGATGGTCGTGAAGCACCTGATGTTTCCTCATGAACGGCAACCCGCGTCGTCGAGCAAATGGGGAAGCGTACGTTCGGCCCACAGGTGGTCTGTCGCGGACCAGGCATCCCCGTTTTCGACCGGGGCTTGCCGCGTCACGACGATTGCGCGTGGTCCCGTGCCGCGTGTCCAGGTGTGCCGCCGGATCGTCCCGATCCGAAAACGGCCCCGCGCACGCGTGGGCGCAGCCTGTTTCTGCGCGTCACGAGCACGCCTCATGGCGGTGATCCTCTCGGCCAGCGACACGTCTTTCGGATCGTTGATCACAAAATTATGGTACAGATGTTCGAATACGTGGATCCAGTGGTCTCGAGAGCTGATAGGTCGACCAACGCATTTCGATGGACGGGTCCACCGGACGTCATCCGCTCTCGGAAGCGGGGCGAAGGCGGTCACGTATGCGTTGTGCGTGCTCGAGGTGCCGCCGCAGGCTGGATCGGCCGGTCGCCCAGGGCTGCGTTAGGCTCTCCCCGGTCCCTTGACCCTGAATGGGGTTGCTGGCGGGAGCAGGGCAACGCGGCCGATGTCGCCAGAGCAACCGGCGATGCGGTGCGACCGAAGTCGGGCCGACTCGGACATGTCGTTGTGGGGCCCGGTTCGGGAGCCTGTCACCGGTGATCCGACCCCCGGCGAGAATGCCGACGCTGTGATGCTCCGGTCCATCGGAAGGGCGTGTTCGGCTGCGGGTTCGTCCGACGGTGCGGGCGCGTGCGATTTCCTGGTGCTGCGCGGCTTGTGCCCCCTTCGCCGACTCGTCAAAGGAAACCGAGTATCGGATTCGTCATGCCTTCGTTGTCATGTGCGTCGGCGAATGGGGCGGATGCGCGGCGAGCCGGAAGGTGCCATCGATACGAAGCTCCAGGAGACTTCCAGGGCGGCGGCATCCTCGTCTTGTGCCGCCGATCCCGGGGTCGGTTGCGGTTGCCGAGTCCACAGGCTCACATCCACGTCGAAGCCCGCCAGGAGAAGGTTGTGCGCACCGAAACCGACTGCCCGAACCGCGGCGGGCATCCGGATCCGGTCGACGCACACGCGTGTCCTCAGATCCCAGATTCGAATCGTGTGGTCGTCCGAACCGCTGACGGCGATGGGCCGGCCGTCGAGGACCGCACACGTCACCACGTTCACCGGCCCAGTATGCCCCCTCAAGGGCTCACCGAGGGGTTTGGCGGTGAGCAGGTCCCACACCTGCACATCGTGGACGTCGCCGTCGAATGCGGAACCGGAACCCGTGACAACAACGGGGCGATCATTGAGGACCGCGTAGGCCGCCGTGTTCACCTTGCCAACTCCCGATTGCAGAATTGCACCGCGGGGCTCGCCCGCGGCGAGGTCCCATGTCCGCACCATTCGGTTGTGACCAAAGCCGGCGCAGGTGATGGCCAGCGGCCGACCGTCGTGGATCGAGTGCGACACGCTCGTCACCGGCCCCGGGTGTCCGTCCAGGGGTTCCCCGATGGGGGAGCCCGTCGTCAAGTCCCAGACGCGTGCGGTCCGGTCGTGGGAGCCGGTCACGGCGACGGGTCGGCCGTCCAACGTCGTGCACATCACGGCGTTCACCGCTCCGGTGTGTCCGCTCAGCGGTTCGCCGACGGGTTCGCCCGTTGCGACGTCCCAGACGCGCGCGGTGCAGTCGCCGGAGCCCGTGATTGCAACGGGCCGCCCGTTGAGCGTCGTGCATGCGGCCGCGCCCACCCATCTGGTGTGTCCGGTCAAACGTTTGCCTGAGGGTTCACCGGTGGTGGAATCCCAGATGCCCACGGTGTGGTCGTGCGATCCCGTGACGGCGATGAGCCGGCCGTCGGAGACCACACAGGCCACCGTCGACACCCATCTGCTGTGTCCTGCGGGGGGCTTGCCCCTCTCGTCGCCGGCCACGTCCCACACCCGTACCGTGTGGTCGTCGGAGCCGGTGACGACCACGGGGTGGCCGTCCACGATCGAGTACGCCACTGTGTTCACCGGCGCGGTGTGTCCGCTCAGCGGTCGGCCCAGCAACTCGCCCGTTTCGAGGTCCCATATGCGTGCTGTGTGGTCGGTGGAGCCGGTGATGGCGATGGTTCGCCCGTCCAGGACCGCGCAGGCCAGCGCGGACACCGCATGGCCGGGGTGTTGGAGGGCTTGTCCGACGGCTTCGCCCGTGGCGAGGTCCCACATGCGTACGGTGGCGTCTCCGGAGCCGGTGAGGACGACGGGCCGGCTGTCGAACACCGCACACGCCACTGCGGATACCGGGTTGGCGTGGTGGAGCGGGTTGCCGATGAAGGCGCCGGTGGCCAGGTCCCACACTCGCGCGATGCGGTCTCCGCCGCCGGTAACGATGACGGGCCGGCCGTCGAGGGTCGCAGCCGCAAGGGCTCTCACCGGCCCGGTTTCGGTGAGGCGGCGACGGCCGGTCGGGTTCTTGTAGCGCCGGCCCAGGCGCCGTCCCAGGCATTCGCCGGTCGACAGGTCCCACAGATGTGAGCTGTGGTCACTGGAGCCGGTGACGGCAACGGTTTTGCCCTCCATCTCGGCGTATACGACTGCGGATACCCATCCGAGGTGCCGATCCAGGGGTTCTCTCGGGTTGGTTCCGGTCGCCAGATCCCACACCCGCGCGGTGCGGTCGTTGGAGCCGGTGACGGCGATGGCTCGGCCGCCCACCCGGGCGCAGGCCACCGCCCGCACCGAGCCTGCGTGTCCGGACAGGGGTCGTCCGACGGTTTCGCCCGTGGCGAGGTCCCACACCCGCGCGGTGTGGTCGTCCGAAGCGGTGACGACCACGGGTCGGCCGTTCACGGTCGTGCACGCGAGCGCCCGTACCGGTCCGGAGTGCCCGGTGAGGGTGTCGCGGGCGATGGGAACCAGTGTCCCGCCGGTGGCCGCCAAAGGTTTCCATGCCTCGGATCGCGTCTTGCGGTTCAGCGCGGTCAACAGGGGCGGGGTGTTGTGGCGGGCGGCATCCAGAGCGAGGACCCGCCGTCGCGTCGTCGAATCCGCGTGACGGTGGATGCCGATGGAGGTGCGGTACACCGCACGCGCGGTCAGGGCCGCGTCGCTGCGAGCGCGGGAGAACGCTGCCAGCAGAACCGCCGGGTTGGCCAGGACCAGGAATTCGCTGTCGACGAGAAGTTCGTCGAGCCGGCCTGCATGCTCGGCATGTGCTGTGGCGTGGCGCAGGAGGTAGGGCGGGGCGCTGTCCCAGCCACGGAGCGCGCCGTCGGTCGTGGTGTGGACGTGCAGGAGATGATCGAACATCTCGTCCGGTGTCGGTGCCCGGTGTCCGTGGGCGGGAGGGCGGCGGGTGAGGTGGTCGACGAGTCCTTGATGGAACAGGCGGTAGAGAAGGGTTCCGTCGGTATCGGGTGTGGCCCGGAGGTAGAACAGGGCGTCGGGAAGAAGGGTTCTGCTCTGTCGGGGATTCGCATCCGGTGCGAACAGGGTGGTCATCGGCAGGGCGATGTCGAGGGGCATGCCTTCGCCTTGGGCAAGCGCCAGGCAGGACAGCAGGGCACGGACGTGGCGGCCGTGGGGCCGCGCGTCCAGGTCCAGGTCCAGGACGGTGGGCAGTGTCGTGGGGACGGATTCGCCGATGCGTGTGGCTTCTTCGGAGTCAATCGGTGCGGGCAGGCACGTCAGGTACCGGATGAAGACATCGGCGACCAGGAATGCTCCCCATTCGGACTGTTCGCCGGTGGCCGAGGAGGTCAGCCGTTCGGCGATGGCGTCCGCCAGTGCGTGGCGGATCGTCCGCATCCTCGGGCGACGGTAGGCGTCCAGATCGGCCAGTCTCCCGGTGATGTGCGTGGTGAGGTCCTTCCGGACCTCGCGGGGCTCGGCGTGGTCCAGGTTCAGTAATCCGTCGTGCACGTCGGAGAGTTCGAGGAGTTCCGCGAAGATGGGCCAGGGACGGGTGCCCACCAGCAGGCGTGCAACGGGTCGACCGTCCTCGCGCGTGGCGCGGGCGAGGTGGGTGAGTGCCGCACAGGTCGCGGCCGGTTCGGTCGCTTCGTCCAGGGCGTCCACCACGACCGCCGGGATCTCCTCCATCACAGCGAGGGAGGTCGCGAGGGTGGTGGCGGTGACCGCGCGCTCCCGGGGTGCGATGTAAGGAACGAGTTGGCGTGCGAGGGACCCCAGGACCTCCGCACAGGTGCGGCCTCGGGCGTGGACCGCCGCGAGGCGGTCGCTGACGGACGGGCAGCAGAGCGGGTCGCCCGCCTGGAGGCGTTGACGGACCTGGGGGACGAGCGCGGCCAGTTCGGGGTGGGCGGCGCAGGCCAGCGCGCCCAGGAGGGCCGACTTGCCCACCCCCGGGTTCCCTGTGACCACTCGCAGGCCACCGATGTCGATGTCGTCGAGCCAAGGAGCGAGTTCGGCGAGTTGGGTGCGGCGTCCGGTGAAGGCGGTGCCGGCCTTGTCAGTGAAGTGCCGCGCGTCGCCCGGATCCAGGAAAACCCGCAGAGCCGGGTCGACGGCGGCCAAGGCGGGCGCACCGGGGTCGTAATTGGGGTTGGGGAAGAACGGTACGTGAGGTTCGTCGGCAGCTGCCTCGATCGCGGTGCTCTGCACGTGCTGTACCAGGCCCGGAGAGCGCTCCATGCGCGCGCGGATCCGGCGCGCGACCGCGGTGAAGGACACGTGTGATCGCTCGGGGTCGGTGTCCAGGCCGGTTTCGGCGACCTCCTCCAGTACTTCGGCCACAACCCGGCTGAAGCGTCCGTCGTAGGCGGCCTCTCGGCCGCTGGAGGCAGCGATAACCCAGGCGTTCGTCGGGGAGTGGGCGCGATGGACCAAGTGGGGCAGGGTCGCGGCTCGACCGGAGTGGCACAGGTCCAGGAGGAACAAGGTCGGTGTGCTCGCGTTCCCCAGGCGGTGCGCGTCCCGCACCCAGCCCGAGACGTCGGTGTCCCGGCCCACGAGGGCGTCAGCGGGGACCACGTCCACGCGTTGCGGGTCGTTCTCATCGCCCTCGCCGTGCGCGGCGACGTAGACCACCCGAACCTGCCCAAGCGCGGCACCCACACCATCCCGCAGCTCCGCCGCGTGAACGTCCTTGAGGACATGTGTGTCGTACCCCAGCCGAGCCAACGCCCCGACGACGGAAGGCACGACGTCGTCCACGAACGGCAGATCGGCCCATGCCGTCGAACCCACCACCACTTCGCCGTCTTCGCCCGCCGTGAACCGGCCGATCCCCACCGCCAACGCACGTACCGCACCCATCTGCGCCCCCCACCACGAAACGAAGCATCAGAGTGCCAGTGATCGGCTGCTCGCACTCAGCGAACGTGCGCATCCGACCGCCTGGTATCGCCTCGCGCGTCCGCCGTACGCGAAGTTCCGGCGACGGTCCGCCGGTCCCCGGTCGCAGCTCACATCCTGATCGGCCTCGCCCGCCTCACCTGCCGACATCGGTTCGCCGGGAGACGACGGCGAACCGCCGGAACCGGTGGTCTCTTGGATGTGTTCACAGCTCACGTGTGCTCGCGAGCGTTGGTGGTGTCGGGGGCGCGTCGCGGAGGATTTCGCCGAGGCGTGGGTGGGCGAGGTAGTTCTTGGCGAGGTGGAAGTCGAAGGTGTGGATGAGGGTGTGTTCGTCCGTGTCGACGCCGGTGAAGGTGCGGCCGATCCCGCCTTTGGGGATGGCGACGATGTCGCCGGGGTCGGCGAGGTTGACCCAGCGGGCGACGCCGGGGGGTCGTGCGCCGCGGCCGTCGACGGGTGCGGGTCGCAGGCGGGGCAGGACGGCGTGGGGCAGGGCCAGGGGTGAGCCGAGGGTGACCAGGAGGTCGATCGTCAGGTCGGGGCGGGCCCACAGGGCTTCGTAGGCGACGACGGAGCCGAGGGAGTGGGCGATCACCACGCGGGCGCCGGTGGTTTCGACGGCGTCGGTGACGCGGGCACGGGCGGCGGCGCGGGCGGCACTGTGCGGGTTCTCGAGGTAGGCGGGGACCTCCCGGCACAGGAGCGCGACGAACCACCTGGTGGCCGGCGCGCCCATGCCGCGCATACGCGCGAGGGTCTCGGCCGCCTGGCGCACCTCGATGGTAGACCGGCCCGCGGCGACGCCGGTGGGCAGGTCGAACGCGTCCATCCATTGGCGGGCGAACTCGGCCTCGGCCGGGTCCAGGTCGTCGAGGTCGTCCCCGGTGCCTTGTCGGCCGGGCTTGCTGAGCAGGTCGGCGTAGTAGGCCACGGACACCTCGGGTGGCGGACCGCCGTCTCCGGCACGGTGCAGGGCGGTGGCGAGGTGGGTCTGCCAGATGCGTCCCAGGGTTCGGGCGGCTTGCTCGGGGGTCTCGCCGCGGCGGAGGTTCCCGATGCCGTGGACTCCCACAACGGCCTGTGTCACGCATCCTCCTGGGTGGTGGTGTCGGCGCGTCCGTGAGCCGGCCGTCCCGGCGATGGTGGAGAGGCGCGTGTCAGGAGCACGACATCTGCGCCGAATCCGACGAACAGCCGATCCCCATCTCCTAAGGCAAGCGCGTGGCAGGGAGCGGGCAGGATGATCCGGTCGATGCATTGTCCCGTGCCCAAGTCCCAGATCCGCACCGCGTTGTCGTCGGAGCCGGTCACCGCGACGGGGCGCCCGTCCACCACCGCGCACGCCACCGCATTCACCCAGTCGGGTCCGGCGAGGGGTTCGCCGTGTTGGTGACCGGTGGTCAAGTCCCAGATCCGCAACGTGTTGTCGCCGGAGCCGGTCACGGCGACCGGTCGTCCGTCCACCACCACGCACGCCACCGCATTCACGAAGTCGGTGTGTCCGGTGAGGGGTTCGCCGCGTGGCCGACCGCTGATCAGATCCCACACCCGCACCGTGCGATCGTCGGAGCCGGTCACCGCGACCGGTCGCCCGTCCACAACCGCACACGCCACCGCATTCACCGAGCCGGTGTGTCCGGTAAGGGGTTCGCCGCGTAGCCGACCGGTGGTCAGATCCCACACCCGCACCGTGCGATCGTCGGAGCCGGTCACCGCGACCGGTCGCCCGTCCACAACCGCGCAGGCCACCGCATTCACCCACTTGGTGTGCCCGGTGGCAGGGGCGGTCACCGCGACCGGTCGCCCCCTCGATGCCGCGCGCGCCGCCGTATTCACCCACTCGGGTCCGGCGAGGGGTTCACCGTGTTGGTGTCCAGTGGTCAGATCCCACACCCGCACCGTGCGATCGTCGGAGCCGGTCACGGCGACCGGTCGTCCGTCCACCACCGTGCACGCCACGGCCTTCACCGAACTGAAGTGTCCGACGAGGGGTTCGCCGTGTTGGTGTCCGGTGGTCAGATCCCACACCCGCGCCGTGTCGTCGTCGGAGCCGGTCACCGCGACGGGGCGCCCGCCCACCACCGCGCAGGCCACCGCATTCACCCACTCGGTGTGCCCGGTGAGAAGTTCGCCGTGTTGGTGACCGGTGGCCAGGTTCCACACCCGCACCGTGTGATCGTCGGAGCCGGTCACCGCGACGGGGCGCCCGCCCACCACCGCGCAGGCCACCGCATTCACCCACTCGGTGTGCCCGGTGAGAAGTTCGCCGTGTA
>NZ_JBHZAE010000026.1:64110-128431 GCF_042754105.1 Embleya sp. NPDC059237
GTTGGTGACCGGTGGCCAGGTTCCACACCCGCACCGTGTGATCGTCGGAGCCGGTCACCGCCACCGGTCGCCCGCCCTCCACCGTGCACGCCACGGCCTTCACCCACTCGGTGTGCCCGGTAAGGGCTTTGCCACGCGGCCGACCGCTGATCAGGTCCCATATCTGCGCCGTGCAGTCGGCGGCGCCGGTCACCGCAACCGGTCGCCCGTCCACCACCGTGCACGCCACCGCATTCACCGAGTCGGTGTGTCCGGTGAGGGGTTCGCCATCCTGGCCGGTGGCCAGATCCCATATCTGCGCCGTGCAGTCGCTGGAGCCGGTCACCGCGACCGGTCGCCCGTCCACCACCGTGCACGCCACCGCATTCACCGAGTCGGTGTGTCCGGTGAGGGGTTCGCCGCGTAGCCGACCGCTGGTGAGATCCCACACCCGCACCGTGCAGTCACTGGAGCCGGTCACCGCGACCGGTCGCCCGTCCACCACCGTGCAGACCAACGCATTCACCGAGCCGGTGTGTCCGGTGAGGGGTTCGCCGCGTAGCCGACCGCTGGTGAGATCCCACACCCGCACCGTGCGATCGTCGGAGCCGGTCACCGCCACCGGTCGCCCGCCCACCACCGCGCAGGCCACCGCATTCACCCACTCAGTGTGCCCGGTGAGAGGTTCACCGTGCGGCTGCCCGGTGGTCAAATCCCACACCCGCACCGTGCAGTCGCCGGAACCGGTCACCGCGACCGGCTGCCCCTTCAGGACCGTGCACGCCACCGCAGTCACAATGCCGGTGTGACCGGTGAGGGTATCGCGCCACGCCGGGTTGAGGTGCCGGCCCGTTGCCGCGACGGCCGTCCACGTGCCTGCTTCGGTCTTCTCGGTGAGGGCGGCCACGAGCGGTGTGGCGTTGTGGCGTGCCGCGTCCATGGTGAGGATGCGGCGGCGGGTGGTCGGGTCGGTGTACCGGTGGTCGCCGATGGAGGCGCGGTACACCGCCCAGGCCGCTTGGGTGTCGTCGGTGTGCGCATGAGGGAAAGCGGTGACGAGGGCGGCCGGGTCGCCGTGGACCAGGTACTCGCTGTCGGCGAGGAGTCCGTCGAGGCAGCGGGCGGCCTCGGCGTGATCGAGGGCGTGTCGCAGGAGGTATGGAGGTGCCGTCTCCCAGTCGCGGACGCGGCCGTCGTGGGTGGTGTGTGTGGCCAGGAGGTGGTCGAGGACGTCCTCGGGTGTGGGCGCGGGCATGTGGGTGGTGGGTGGGTCGGTGAGGTGGTCGACCAGGGCTTGGTGGAAGAGGCGGTGGAGCAGGGTGCCGTCGGTGTCGGGGGTGGCGCGCAGGTAGAACAGGGCGTCGGGCAGGAGGATGCGTGCGCGTTCGGGGTTCAGGTCGGCGAACAGGCCGGCGAGCGGCAGGGCCACCTCCAGGGGCATGCCCTCTCCGCGGGCCAGGGCCGTGGCCGCGAGGATGGCGCGGATGTCGCGGCCGTGGGGGTGGGCGGCCAGGTCCAGATCGAGGACGGCGGGAAGCGTCGTGGGGACGGAGGAGCCCAGTCTCACGGCCGCGTCGACGCTGTCCGGGGCGGGTATTCGCGCCAGGTGTCGGGTGAAGATCCCGGCCACCAGGAACGCCCCCCACTGCGCCCGCTGCCCGGGAAGCGGGGCGAGGCGGTCGGCGACGGCGTGCGCGAGGCGGTCCCGGATCGCGCGCATGCGGGGCGGGGCGTAGCCGGGCGCCGTGGCGAGGATGCCGGCCAGGTGGTCCGCGACGTCGGCGCGGACCTCGTCGGGGTCGGCGTCGTCCAGGTCCACCAGGCCGCCTGTCGCGTCGGCGAGGTCGATCAGCGCGGCGAACTGCGGCCAGGGACGAGTGCCGACCAACAGGCGGACCGCCGGGCGGCCGTCGGCGCGGACCATACCGGCCAGGCGCACCAGTTCCGCGCACAACCCAACCGGGTCCGATGCCTCGTCCAGGGCGTCCACGACGACCGCCGGTATCTCGCCCGCGCCGAGGAGCAGGCTCGTGAGCCCGGCGGCGTCCAGCGGTTCGTCCGGTGTGATGGCGGAGTCGAGTTGGCGCGCGATCGAGGTGAACACCTCGGCGGTGGTGCGGCCGCGGGCGTGGACCGCCGCCAGTCGGTCGTTGACCGAGGGGCAGCCCTGCGGATCGCGGGCCAACCGCGCCCGCACGAGCGGCGCGACCGGGACCAGCTCGGGGTGCGCGGCACACGCGAGTGCGCCCAGCAACGCCGACTTGCCCACCCCGGGATTGCCCACCACCACCCGAAGAGCACCCGCGTCGACGTCGTCCAGCCACGGCGCGAGCGCACGCAACTGGGAGCGCCGGCCGGTGAACTGCGTACCGGCCTTGTCGGCGAAGTGCCGAGCGTCACCCGGGGCGAGGAAGACGCGCAGCGCCGGATCGACATCCGCCACGCTCGCCGCGGCCGGATCGTGGAAGGGGTTGGGGAAGAACGGCAACGCCGGCTCGTCCTCGGCCAGGACCATCGCGGTGCTCTGCACGCTCTGCACCGGCCCCGGCATCCGCTCCACCCGCCGGCGCACCCGCCGGGTCACCGTCGAGAACGGGACGTGGGAGCGCGCCGGGTCGGTGTCCAGCCCGGTCCGGGCGAGTTCCTCCAGCACCTCGGCCAGCGCGAGGCTGAACCGCCCGTCGTACGCGTCCTCGCCCCCACTCGACGCGGCGATCACCCACGCGTTGGCCGGCGCGTGCGAACCGTGGACCAGGTGCGGCAGCGCCGCCGCCCGACCGGACCGGCACAGGTCGAACAGGAACAGCGTCGCCACACCGCACTCCTGCGCGTCGTCCACCCACTGCGCGATATTCGTCCCGTGCCCCACCACCGCATCCGCCGGGACCACGTCCACCCGCCGCGGATTCGAACCGCTCGCCTTCCCGTGCGAGGCCACGTACACCACCCGCGCGGTCCCGATCGCACCCGCCACCGCCGCCCGCAACGCCGCCGAGCCGACGTCGCGGTGCACCTGCGTCGCGTACCCCAGACGCTCCAACGCCGCCGACACCCTCGGCACCACCCGGTCGACGAACGGCAACTCCGCCCACGCCGAACCGCCGACCGGAACCTCCTCACCCGAGGCGTCCGCCTCGAAACGCCCGATCCCCACCACCACCGCACGCCCCACACCCATCCGCGCCCCCTTTCCCGGAAGGCCACCCAGCGTGCCAGGCACCGACAGGCTCCACCCACCGAACACGACGAATCCCGGGTACACGCCGGTCGCATGCCTCGTGAGACACCGTGACGTCCGGAGAAGGACGGATTCCGTTGGGCCCACCCTCCGGGCCTGTCTCAGGGGAGAGAGTCATCTGGCGTGGGGAGAGCGGACGAGCACTCCCTTGGGCAGACGCGTGCCTCAGCTCGTGGCACAGAGCGAGTAGACGTGGAAGTAGGTGCCGGCTGCGCGCGGCGTCCCTCGTGGTTGTCGCCGCGGAATTGTCCCGACCGATCGACGCCGGGAACGAGCGCTCGGTGCTGTTGTTCGACCACGACGCCGACCATCGCGAACGCGAACAGTGCAGAGCCGCGTTCGCCGGTGCCGCCGTGTCATCATCGACCGGTGACGGCAGATGCGCGTGTGCGGTGGGCGTGGGGATCCGTGGTGCTCATATCGGCGCTCCTGGTGGGTGCGACCGCCTGTGGCGAGGAGACGGCGTCGAGGTCGGCGCCCCGAGGCGTCGACGGCCGGAGCGGGCCGGCTACCGCGCCCGAGAGCCCCGATGCGGCGACATGCCCACCATCGGGCCTGCGGATCACCGCCGACGAACCCGACGCCGCGATGGGCCTGCGGGCCATGACCTTGACGATGAGCAACTGCGGGGAGAGCACCCGCACCGTGTCCGGCTACCCCGACATCCGGGTCGTCGGGGCCGACGGCACCCGACTCGATGTCGCCGTCGAGCCCGGGGCCGCGTCGATCACACGCGCCGACCCCTCCTTCCAGGCCCCGCCGCAACCCGTCACGCTGCCCCCCGGGGCGCGGGCGATCGCCGGTGTCGTGTGGCGCAACACCGTCACGGACGGGAACGGCCCCGCCGCGAACGGGCGTTACCTCGACGTCACCCCTCTCACAGACCAACCCGCCCAACACGTCCAAGTCCCGGGCGGCCTCGACGTGGGCAACACCGGCCGCGTAGGCACCGCCCCCTGGTGTCCTGCCGACTGAAGGCACGGGCAGTACCGTTTCGCCGATGGCCGAGGCTGCGGTACAGCTCTTGGGCGGGGCGAGTGTCCGGGCGGACGTTGAAGTACGTGTTCGCCGCGCCGGCCGCCGCTGGGCACGGATATGACGGCACGCACCGAACTCGGCAACGCCGTATCGCAGGCGCGCTGCGTATGAACGGATACGTGGGTCCGCAGGCGGCCGATTCGGTATTGCCGACGGTTGTCGACCGGACGCCTTATCCGTGCAGCGGATTAGTGGGGGTGTCGAGCCACGGGTGTTCGCCGCGGGCGTCGACGGTGAGGCCGAAGCGGTCGAAGGTCGGGCGGCCCAACTCGATCCATCGGTGGTGGGCGGCTTCGATCTCGTCCCACAGGCGTCGGGCGCCGCTTTGGTACACCACGCTGGTTGGGCGCGTGTCGTGCAGGACCGCAGCGGCCCAGGAACGGTCGGCGAGTCCGTACAGCCAGACGCTGACCGCCGCGTCCCGACGATCGCTCAGCAGCACGCAGTCGGTGACGAGCAGGGAGGCGGCCGTCATGAACGGGTGACGAAGCGGATCCTCGAAGCCGGCTTCCCGCGCGGTCAACGTCGTCCTGGTCGTGTCGGCGTCGCCGGGGAATCCGTCGGGCAGGTACGCGGCCTGGTCCAGGTGCTCGGGGCGCTGGGAGCGGATCTTCATGAACTCGACCGGTGTGGTGAACCGGCCCGACGCGCTGCGACCGTCATCGGCGACGACCAGGCGCACGACGTGGTCGGCGTTGGTCAGTCGGGTTCCCCACGGGGCGACGATCAGCCCGCCCGGGCGGGTCTGTTCCACCCACGCGTGGGGGATGCGACGCAAGCCCGCGGTGGCAATGACGCGGTCGAAGGGCGCCGACGGCGGATGACCGAGGAGGCCGTCGCCGGTGACCACGGTGGGGTGCAGGCCGTGGGAGCGCAGGGCCTTTTCGGCGTCGGCGGCGACAATCGGGTCGATCTCGACGGTGGTGACGTGGTCGGCGCCGAGGCGCTGGGTGAGCAGGGCTGCGTTCCAACCCGTGCCGGTGCCGATCTCCAACACGTTGTGGCCGGGGCGTGTGTCGAGGTCCTCGAGCATGGCTGCCACGACGCTGGGCATCGACGCGGAGGAGGTCGGTACGCGGCCGGGGGCCGGGCCGGTGTGTCGTCCGTCGTCCCACTGGGTGGTGATGGGCACGTTCGCGTCGGCGGCCTCGAACCAGGCGTCGGGGTCCGCGTCACGGTCGCGGACGGTGCTGGTCGAGCCCGTCATGTCGAAGGGCCACATCAGCCGGGGCAGGAACCACGCGCGGTCGATCGCCTCGAAGGCGGGCGCCCATGCCGGGGGCATGGCGCCGGAGTCCAGGAGCGCGCGGTGCAGGCGTGCTCGGCCGGGGCGCACGTGGTGGGCGGCGAGTGTCACTTCTTGTGCTTGCCGGAGCCGTCCGGGGTGGTGCCGTCGGGCGACGGCGGATTCTGCGGGGGTGTCCACGGCTGGCCGGGGTGATCGTCCTTGTCCGGGTTCTGACTGCCGTTCGCGATGATCACTTGGAACCGCATATGCCCTCCCCGAGTCGGGCACACCGAGTGTGCCGGGAATCACTGTACGGATATGAGGTCGTCGGGACCAGGCTGTGGGGCCAACAGGGCGCGGGTTACGGTTCGCCGCGGCGCCTGTGGACGACAACGGCGTGACCCGGCGTCCCGGTTCCGGGATCCGCAGGCCTCAAGACAACCCTGGTCACGCGCCTCTGTGGTGACACGATCCGTGAGCCCTGGGATGGCGGTCCTGGGCGCTACAGTTCGCCGACGTGAGATCACCCGAGGAACTCGACACGATCGATTGGCAGTTGCTGTACCACGCCTACGGGGACGGCACCGACGTCCCGGACCGGATCCGGGCCCTGTACGGCGACGACGCGGATCGCGCCGACACGGCCTTGGGCGAGTTGTTCAACCATGTGTTGCACCAGGGAACGGTGTATCCGGCGACCGTGGCGGCCGTGCCGTTCCTCGCTCACGCCGCCGTGCACGCCCCTCACCAACGAGCGGGTGTGCTCGCGTTGCTGGCGGGCGCAGGAGGTGAGGGTCCCGTTCCGCGGGCCGGCGACCAGGAAGAGGGGCACGCGCGGGTCGGGGCGGAAGTCGCCGGCCTGTTGCACCTGCTCGGCGACGACGACCCGCAGGTGCGGCGCCATGCGGTGCGTGTTGCCCGCCGCGCGAGCGCGCAGACTCTGCCGGCGGCGACGCGGGAACTGGCGGCGGCGTACGCGACGGACCCGGCTCCCGCCGTGCGCGCGGAAGCCCTGATCGTCCTCACCCGCATCGACCCCGACCCACGGGCCCGCACACGGCGCCTCCACGAAGCACTCGCCGATCCGGTCGCCGCCGTCCGCGCGGTCGCCGCCCTGGCCCTTCTGGAACAGGAACAGGCCCCGTACCCGGCGGACCTGGTCGCAGTCCTGGCCGACGCCGGGGGCGATCGCGAACTCGCGGTCAACCGGGTCGAATTCTTCCCCGGGATCGGCGACACCGACTCCCGCGTCGCCGCCGTCCTGGCTCACGACCCGGACGCCACCGCCACGGTGGCGCGCGCCTGGATCGCGCAGGGCAACGTCGAAGGCCGCGGCTCGCGCCGCGCCCACGAGCTCTCCACTCACTGGCGCGGCCGCGAAAACGACACCCTCGCCCTCCTCGCCGCCGCCCTCCCCCACGCGGCGACGCCTTGGGACCTGTCCGAGCTTCTCGGCGCCGTCATCTGCTGGGCTCCCGGCGCCACTTACCCCGACTCCTCGCTCGGGGACAATCTCATGCCGCACGCGCTCGCCGACGCCACCACGGCCGAACTTGCCCAGCTGGCCCTCGGCCTCCTCGGCGACGAACGCCTGCTCACCGCCATACCCGACCCCCAGCCCAGGCCGTTGGTCGCGCTCGCCGCCCGCACCCGAAACCTCGACCACCAACGGCTCGCGCTGCGCCATCGCAACGCGTGTCCCGACGAGCTCCTCGCCACGCTGACACCCCACGCCGCCCGCGCCCTGCTGCGGGACCTTACAGACCTGCTGCGTCGACGCCCCACCGTGGCGCTGGTACGACGATTCGGCGACTGGGGCATCCGCGACACCGAACTGCTCGGCCTGCTGGCCCGCAACGCCTGCGGCAACCCCGGTGAACTCGCCACCGCCGCGACGGTCGCCGCCGCCCGCCTCGGCGCCGACCCGGCCCCGGCACTGGACCTGCTGGCGCGCCACCTCGAGGCTGATTGGCGATGCCTGGAGGAGGCGGGCCGCCTGGGGCCGACGGCCGCACCACTGCTCCCGCTGGTCGAGGGCTACCTCGCCGACGACTACGCCTGGGCGCGGCGGGATGCCGCCGAGGCCCACTGGCGCATCACCGGCGACCACTCCGAAGCGGTTCCGGTGCTGACCGATCTCGCCGAAACTCTCCCCCTGGCCGCGCTCGAAACGCTCCTGGCGATCGGCCCGCCCTACCCGTCCCGCCTGCGGCCGCGCCTCCTGCACTGGGCGAACACCGACCGTCGCGTGCTGACCGACGACATCTTCGCGCCGCCCACCGAAGCGCCGATGGACACCCAACTCCGCTCCGCGGCAACGCGAATGCTGACGTGAACGGGCGGGCACGGCGGTTCCCGCCCGCCACCGGCCGCCTCGTCGGGTCCGCTCCCTGACGATCGCCGAGCGGGCGGCGCGACGGCAATGCTCGACGCCGCCCGCCTTACCTCGCCCACGATCCGCGAAGTCCACGTCGCTTTCGGACACTCGACCGTTCACGGTCAGGTCGTCGGTATCGACCCGATGTCTCAAACTCGGCTCTTCCAAGATTTTCGTAGTGGGTGACCGAGTACGTCGAATGGTGAGACGCGACAGCACCGTTGGTAGAGACTGGTGTCGTGTGACATCGATGTGCAGGTCTTGTTGCCGCAGTTGGCCGCAGTGCAGGTGGATGCGGTGGAGGTCGGCACCGCGCTGATACGAATCACGGCGCGGACCCGGGCCGGGGTGCCTGTGGTGTGTCCGGGGTGTGGCCGGTCCTCGGACCGGGAGCACAGCCGGTACGTGCGGCATGTTGCCGACGAGGCGGTCGGCCCTCGCCCGATGATGGTCGACTTGTCGGTGCGTCGGCTGTACTGCGACGAACCGGACTGTCCCAGGACCACGTTCGTGGAGCAGGTCCCCGGGCTGACGGTCCGATACCAGCGCCGGACCCCGGCCCTGCAGCGGCTGTTCGGCGCGGTGGCGGTGACGCTCGCCGGCACGGCCGGCGCCCGGCTGCTGCGCCGCCTGCATCAGGCGGTCAGCGGCAGCACGCTGCTGACCGTGCTGATGGCGCTGCCGCTGCCCGCAGTGCCGGTCCCGCAGGTGCTCGGGGTCGACGACTTCGCGCTCCGACGCGGCCACCGCTATGCGACGATCGTGATCGACGCCGTCACTCATGCCCGCGTCGACGTGCTGCCCGACCGCAAAGCCGAAACGCTCACCTCCTGGCTGCGCGCGCACCCGGGGGTGGAGGTCGTCTGCCGCGACGGCTCGGCCTCCTACGCCCAGGGCATCGCCGACGCCCTGCCGGGCGCGGTGCAGGTGTCCGACCGCTGGCACTTGTGGAACGGCCTGGCCGCTGCGGTTGGAGAAAACGGTGGCCGCACACGCCGCCTGTTGGCGTGCGGCACCGCCCCGGGTGACGCCCGGATCGTGCAACGAGCGCACCCTGCAGCGACACGCCGCCGTCCACGAGTCGCTCGAGGCAGGCGTGAGCCTGTGTGAGACCGCCCGCCGCCTCGGGCTCGCACTGAACACGGTCAAGCGCTACGCCCGCGTCACCGATCCCGACCAGCTCGTCCGTCCGCCCCAATACCGCACCTGCCTCGTCGACCGCTTCCGCGACCATCTGCGCGAACGCCGCGCGGCCGGCCCGGTGGCCACCACCGCCCTGCTCGCGGAGATCCGAGCCATGGGCTACACCGGCAGCGCGAACCTCCTGGTCCGCTATCTCGAACAGGGACGCGCCGACGAGCCACTGGCGGACCCCTCGATCCGCCGCCTCACCGCCTGGATCATGACCGACCCCGACCACCTGACCGACGAGCGGCGCACCCACCGCGACAGACTCACCGCGGCCTGCCCCGAGATGACCGCCGTGACCGCCCACGTCGCCGCATTTGCACAACTGTTGACCCACCACGAGCACCCCGACGAGAAGCCCGCGCCCCTCCAACACTGGATCGAGGCCGTGACCGCCGACGACCTCCCGGCCCTACACCGCTTCATCCACGGCATGGACAAGGACCGCGCCGCCGTGCAGGCCGGCCTCGACCTCCTCTACAGCAACGGAGCCACCGAGGGCGTCAACAACAAGACCAAGCTGCTCAAACGCCAGACCTACGGACGCGCCGGCTTCGCTCTTCTCCGGCAGCGCATCCTGCTCAACTGACCAACACACCCCGTTGACCCAGTTATCGACTACGAAAATCTTGGAAGAGCCTCAAACTCCGTGAAGCATGCGTGTTCTGTTCGTTTCCCACCCGCGGAGTTTCGGAGAGGTGCCCCCGGAAGGTCCGGGGCGTGAAGCGGGTGCTTGTCGCCCCGGGCTCGATCCCGAGATCGAGATTCCCGTGCCATCCGGTCAGTTCTCCGTCTGGTACCGCTGGATGACATCGTTGGGCACGCGGCCCCGGGCGTTGACGTCGATTCCGCGTTTCCTGGCCCATTCCCGCACGTCCGCCGGGTTGGGTCCCAGGACCGCCGCGCGGGGCCTCTTGCCGGATGCGTGCGGTCGCGACCCGACCTTTCGAGCGGCTCCGAAATACGGACCGAGCCGATCCAGCAGCGTTTGGAAGGTGTCTTCCCCGAGGTCGATCTCGTAGTGGACACCGTCCAGCGCGAACGTGTGTGTGCGGACTCCTGCGCCCGTCTTGCCGTCGATGTCGTCGACGAATTCCGTAATCACGCGGCGAGCCATACCAATCCCCTTTTATCGCAGTTGGAGGAGCCTACAACGGACCTGCCCCCACATGCCTTTTCACTGGATGTTCCTATCGGATCCGCAGGCGCTTGTCATGAGGATTGCGCAACGCCCGTTGGTGCAAGGCTGATCGCCACCCGTTCGCGGCGAGTTCCCGCGCGGGCGGGGTCGAGCCGTAGGGCGTGAATCGAACGTCCGTGCTCGGCGAGACGAAAGAGCCGACCGTCCCACCCGGTCGCATGCCACCCGCGGTTACGTCGCTCGTTCGTGGCGGTACCGCTGCGCGTTCGTGTGCGGATCCGAAAATCGTTGCGACGCCCGCCGGTGCCCCTTCATTTCGGGGCCCGGCCGAGCCGTGTCCACCAGGGCATCGACGCAGCGTGCCCGCGCTTCTGCTGCCACCTTCGGTCACTCCGGAAGCGGCACCCATGGCCGGGGACGATCGCACCGAAACATGTCGAGTGAACGATCGGGAGCCCCGGCCCGTGCTGCGCTTTTCCTGTTCTTTGTGATGCGTGCGTGCCGCCCCGAAGGACACTTCCGGGGGTGGGGAGACGACACGACGACCCTGGTTCCGCGCTGCGGCGAAAGCGCGGGAATCGGCGCAGACTCGTTCGCAATAGAGCATGCCGGCATCGGCTACTCCGCCGACGTCGTGGCGACTGCCTCCCCAACGGTTACCCGAGGTTGACCATTGCTGCGGATCCACTCCGCAAGGCGGCCGGTTCCTTTTCGAGGACGGAGACTCCTTCTTCGACCGTCGCGAATCGCAGCCGTCACCGAACTCGTGGCACGCTGCCGCGGGTGTCGCCGATCCGGACCTGCTGCGACGGGGAATGCTCGAACGGTACACACAACCCTCGCCGTGGCGCCGTGTTTCCCCCGGGTCGACGGGCCCGAGCCGATCGGTGTGCGCCGGCCTCGGTCGGCACACGGGACGCGGTCGTATTCGGATCACCGGACCTTGACGCATTCTCTGCAGGAACCTCGCGTCGTCCCCGACGACGACACACCGACAATCCACGAATACGCCGACCACGCTCAGGGTTTCCTCGTTCCGAGGTCCACACCTGCCGCTCTCAGGGCCGCGGCTCGCGCGGGGGTGAGCGTTCCGTCCCGGTACGCCTTGCGTTGCGCCCACAACCACCTGCCGATTTCCACGCCGTCGCCGGTCGCGTACCGAGCGGACATGTCTTGCGGGTCGGTGCCGTCGGCGATCAAAACGGCGAGCTTCGTGTGCCACCGCGCCTCGACGTCGTTCCAGACGAACCCCATGGCGTCCAGTTCGGGATCCACCCGATCGCCGCGGGCATGCCGGTTTCGCACATTGTTGACCTGCTGCCCCAATGCCCGCGGCGGATCACCGACGGTGTAGGCGACGGGCACGAGAAGGTCGCCGTGCTGGTCCCTGTAGGCGCGCAGGTCGGCCAGGAATTGCGCGCGATGGGACTGTGCGGGTGTCCACTCGAAGCCCAGTGACTCCAGTTGGCGGGCGTACGCGGCGGGAACCGATGCGCGTCCTCGGGCCCGCAGCTTGTTGACGCGGCCGTCCAGGCGCTGTCCGTCGGGTTCGGGACACACGTATGCGTGGGGCACGTTCACGTGGCCGTGTTCGGCGTGGAAGGTGGACAGGTCCGCCAGGAGGCGGGCACGGTCACGGTCCTGGGGAGTCCAGCACATGCCGATCGCGTCCAGCTGCCGGCGCCGGTGCGCGCTGACGATCGTGCGGGGCCGACGGAGTTGTTTGAGCCACGCTCCCAGACGCACCCCCGAGGGGGCGACGTGGTCGTCGGGCGGGGCGAGGTGCCCGTGTTCGAGGAAGAACGCGCGCGCGGCGCCATAGCGTTCCTCCCAGGAGCTGGTGAAGGCGTGGATGGCACGCACGGTCACCGCCCGGGCGAAGTCCTCGGGGGCCGGCACGCCGGTGACGCGCAACCAGGACGGCGGCTCGCCGGTGGACAGACGCGGCTGGGAGTGGGGGCGGGGTGCGCTGCCCTGGGCGCGGCGTGCCTCGATGAACTCGGCCGCCAGGTCCTCGTCCGCGGCCGCCAGTGCGGAACACACCTGTACGACCGTGGACCACTGCGTGGATTCGAGTGCGGCGGCCGGGTCCTGGTCGGGGCCGAGGACGGCCGGCACGATGATGTACCCGACCTTGGGAACGCGGGGGTCGCCACGACGCTGGGCGCGACCGATGGCCTGTGTGACGGCGATGTAGGAGGACCAGTCGCCGAACAGGGCGACGGCGTCGACGGCCGGCAGGTCGATGCCTTCGCGAAGCATCTGCACATTTGCGACGACCACCAGGGTGTTGTCGTCCGCGGTGGGTGTGCGCAGGCGGTCCAGGGTTGCGCGTTGGTCGGCGCGGGGTTGGGTGCTGTCTATGTGCCCGGCCCACAGCGTGGTGGGGCGTTCGTCGGGCGGGAGCAGGCGTATGGCCTGTTCGAGGGTGGTGGCGAAGGCGCGGGCCTGGGCGATGGAGGGGTGGTAGGTGATCAGGCGGCGGATGCCGTACTCGTGGGCGGCGCGCAGGATGGCGAGTTGGCTGGCGAGCATGTCGGGGGCGAGCGCCGCGCCGGGGCCGAGGTGGTAGTACGTGCCCCCGTTGTCGGAGGCTCGGCGGGCGGCGTCGCGGATGGCGGCGTCGGTGATGACGGGAACCAGCGTGCGGCAGGGGGCGAGGAGGTTGTCGGCGACGGCCTTGCCGGAGGTCAGCGTATGGGCGCGAGGGCCGAAGACGGTCTCGTCGTCCATGCCGACGATGCCGGTTCCGGAGACGATCCAGGGGGTCGCGGTGGCGTAGATGCGGCGGCGGGACGGAACGGCGTCGTCGTCGTGGATGATGCCCCAGGGCTTGTCTTCGCGTCCGGCGCTGCGGTGGGACTCGTCTGCGATGGTGACGGTCCAGGGGCGTAGTCCCAGGCGGTGGGCGGCTGCCAGGGTGGGGAGGCTGTCGTAGGTGGAGGCGACGGTGGCGCGACCGGGGGGCGCGAGGAGGGCCGCGAGTTCGTCCGGCCGGGAGGTGACGCGGCCGCGGATGTCGTTGTCGCGGGTCAGAGGGCTGAGGATGTGCGGGTCGGAACAGACGGCGAGGACGCGGCCCAGTTCGTCGGCGCCGACGGCTTCGGCCGCCTCGCCCAGGAGTTGCCGGACCAGTGCGAGGTAGGGGACGACGATCAGGATGCGTCCGTCGTGCGGGTCGAGGACGGACGCGATGCGGTCGGCCGCGGTTACGGCGGTGCGGGACTTTCCTGTGCCGCACGGCATGGCCAGCAGCCCGCGGGGATGTGTGGTCAGGGTGTCCACGATGTCTTGGACGGCGTGGAGTTGATGGGGCCTCAGAGGCGATGCCACGAATGTTTTCCTCGTGTGCGGAACACGGACGGGGGACGATTGTGGGTGTGGCGCGCAGGGCGCCGGCCGAGCAGGTACTTGGAGCGAAGTGGTGTGGAGCCGGTCCCCTGGATCGAGATGTGTGCCGGATGTCTTGATGCCGACGGTCCACGCGGTCACAACGTCGGCGACCGGCCGAGGTCTCGATCACGGGATCCGCTGTGGATTGGCGACCGGTGTTCGGTGCCGTGAGCGGTGGGTTTCCGCGGCCGGATGGTCCATCGACGGCGGGGCGTCGAGGCAGTTCCGTCCCTGTGTGCTTGTGGACATCAAGTGGACATCACGCTGCGGACAAGGACATCAATTTCGGGACGGTACATCCGTTTCCGGATCGGTGCGCACGGTCGCGGTCAGCCGCAGCGCGGTGTCGATCAGCGGCACGTGCGAAAAGGCTTGTGGGAAGTTGCCCACTTGGCGCTGGAGGCGCGGGTCCCATTCCTCGGCGAGCAGGCCCAGGTCGTTGCGCAGCGCGAGCAGGCGTTCGAACAGCTCGCGCGCCTCCTCGACCCGGCCGATCATGGCCAGGTCGTCGGCGAGCCAGAACGAGCAGGCCAGGAACGCGCCTTCGTCGCCGGGCAGGCCGTCCAGGCCGACGCTGGTGCCGTTGGTGGGGTAGCGGCGTACGAAGCCGTCCTCGGTCAGTTCGCGCTGGATCGCCTCGATCGTGCCGATCACCCGTTTGTCCTCCGGCGGCAGGAAGCCCACCTGCGGGATCAGCAGCAGCGAGGCGTCCAGCTCGGTGGAGCCGTAGTACTGGGTGAAGGTGTTGCGCTCGGCGTCGTAGCCGTACGCGCACACCTCGCGGTGGATCTCCTCACGCACACCCTTCAGGTGCTCCAGCATCTTCCCGGTGTCGGAGTCCTCGGGCTGGTCGACCAGCATCTTGATGGTGCGGTCCACCGCGACCCACGCCATCACCTTGGAGTGCACGAAGTGCCGGCGCGGCCCGCGCACCTCCCAGATGCCCTCGTCCGGGTCGCGCCAGTGCTGCTCCATGTAGTCCATCAGCTTGAGCTGGAGCGCGTGCGCGTGGTCGTGGCCCTCCATGCCGGCGACCCGGCCCAGGTGCAGCGCGTCGACGACCTCGCCGTAGACGTCGAGCTGGAACTGCTCGGCGGCGGCATTGCCGATCCGTACCGGGTGCGAGCCCTCGTAGCCGGGCAGCCAGGTCGCCTCGTACTCGGTGAGCCTGCGCTCGCCGCCCACGCCGTACATGATCTGCAGATTCTCCGGGTCGCCCGCCACCGCCCGCAGCAGCCACTCGCGCCACGCCTTGGCCTCGTCCACGAAGCCGGTCTTGAGCAGCGCGCCCAGCGTCATCGCCGCATCCCGCAGCCACGTGTAGCGGTAGTCCCAGTTGCGCACGCCGCCCACGTCCTCGGGCAGCGAGGTGGTCGGCGCGGCGACGATGCCGCCGGTGGGGGCGTACGTCAACGCCTTGAGCGTGATCAGCGAGCGCACCACCGGCTCGCGCCACGGGCCCTGGTAGGTGCAGCGGGTCATCCAGTCGGCCCAGAACGACTCGGTGTCGGCGAGCGCCGCGAGCGCGTCGGTGCGCAGCGGGCCGTCGACGTGCGAGGGATGCCACGTGAGGGTGAACGTGACCCGGTCGCCCTCCCCGAGGGTGACGTCCGAATAGGTGGTCAGCCCGCGTCCGTAGGTCTCGGTGTCGCTGTCGAACCACACCGCGTCGGGCCCGGCGACCGCGACCGTGCGGCCGTCCGCCTCGCGGCGCACCCAGGGCACGACCTTGCCGTAGTGGAAGCGCATGCGCAGCTCCGAGCGCACCGGCACCCGGCCGGACACGCCCTCCACGATCCGCACCACCACCGGCGCGCCGACCAGGGCGTCGGCCGGCGGCATGAAATCGATCACCCGAACGGTGCCCCGGGGGGTCTCCCACTCCGATTCGAGGATCAGCGAGTCGCCGCGATAACGGCGGCGTGTCGCGGGGCCGCCGGAGAGCGGCGCGACCCGCCACGAGCCGTGTTCCTCGCTGCCGAGCAGGCCGGCGAACACGGCGGGCGAATCGAAGCGGGGGAGGCAGAGCCAATCCATGGAACCGTCGCGGCCCACGAGAGCGGCGGTTTGCATGTCCCCGATGAGGGCGTAGTCCTCGATGCGGCTGGTCACTGCGTCTCCTGGGAGTTGTCGGGCCGTGGGGCAACGGCCGGGCGGGCGGGGAGGGCGTTCGCGTCGGTCTGGTCGACCGGCGGTGTGTGTTCGTGGTGGTGGTGTTCGTGGGCGGGTGTGCGGGGTGCGGGTCGTGGTGTTGTCGGGTCGGTGTGGGCCGCGGCTCGACGCCTCGGTACGGCCCACACGGACCTCTCGTGGTCAGCGCTGGGTTGGGGTGTCGTTCAGGAAGCGCACCCAGCTTCCGGTGGGGAAGGTGAGGATGGCGTCGGTGAGCTCGAGCGTGGGCGCGAGCTTGGTGTCCGCGACCTCGACGTCGTTGTCGGTGCCCAGTCCCGCCTCGACGCAGTTGACGTCGGCGCTGTAACTGCTTTTGCGGCGTGGGTGGTTGTTCATGGGTTCCTCCGGTTGCGGTGTCGTGGATGCTCGATCGCCGGCTGGTCGGGGTCGGTGTTCGCCGGCGGGTGGAGGGTCGGGGGTGGCGTCGGCCTCGGGGGTGCCGTCGTGGGTGGTTGCCGCGTTGGACGGTGTCGGGGCGCCGAGTGAGTGTCGCGGGCTCCTGTTCGGGGCCTGCGGGGTGCGGTGCCCGGCTCCGCGTGTGATCAGGGCGGTGAACGCGGTTGCGGTGAGGGTGAGTCCGGCCGCGGTGAACGCGGCGCGGGGTGCGAGGGGTGCGAGGAGTGCCGCGAGGGGCAGGGCCGCGAGTCGGGTACCTGCCGCGGCGGCCTGGTCGAGGGTGGCCAGGCGCAGACGTACGGGGGCGGGTGCGTCGGCGTGGGCGGTGCGGGAGGCGATGTCGAGGTGGGGGCTGCACAGTCCGGCCAGGAACGCGAGGGTGATTGCGGTGGCGGGTTGGGTAGCGCCGGCGCGGGCGGTGTGGACGAGTCCGGCGGTCGCCAGGGCCCAGCAGGCGATCGGGTAGGCGGATCGGCGCGCGGTGAGCGGGGTGTGGGCGAGTGCTCCGGTAATGGCGCCGAGGGAGAGTGCGGTCAGGACGGCGGCGTACATGGTGGCGCTGTGAGGTCCGGTCAGGAGCAGGGGCAGCGCGATCATGATCGTGGTGTTGGGGAGTTCGGTTGCGGCGCGCAGGATCAGTAGGCGTCGTGGGTGCGGATGGGTGCGCAGCCAGCGTCCGGCGTTGGTTGCCGGGGGTTGGTGGTCGGGGTTCGCTGTCGCGATTTCGGGACCGGGGTGGGGGTTGCGGGTGCGGAGGAGTGCGGCGGCGGTGTGGCAGCAGGTGGCCAGGGCGCAGGCGGTGGCGGGTGTGGTCGGGGCGCAGGCGGTGGCGAGGATGTAGCCGGCGAGGGTGCCGATGCGGGTCGCGGCGTCGAATCGGCCGATGGTGCGCGGGCGTTGGTGTGCTGGGACGAGGGTGGGTAGGTGGGCTGCGGCTGCGGGGTCGCGGACGGCGGTGACGCATGCCAGGGCGATCAGCGTGGTGACGATCGCGGCGGGGGGTGCGTGGGTGGCGATGGCGAGGGTGAGGGTCGCGGTGAGGGCGGCGCAGGCGAGTTCGGCGCGAGCGAGGTCGCGGGGTCGGGTGTGGCGGCGCAGGACGGTGGTGCCGAGGGGGGTGGCGGTGACGGCGGCGGGGAGGGCGGTGGCGGCCATGATCAGGGTGGTGTGCAGGGGTGGGGTGTGGGTGGTCAGGAGGTAGGCGACGGTGGCCGTCCAGGTCAGGCGGGACGCGGCGGCGGTGAGGGCGAACGCGGCGCGAATGTCGCGGAGCGCCGGGCGGTCAGGGACCGGAGTGGCGGGGCGGTTCATGGTTCGGGGCGCGGAATTCGGTTCAGATCGTGGGGAGTTCGAGGAGGAGGTGGGTACCGGGCCGTCGACTGTGCCCGGTGGCTCGGAACATCTTCCGCAGTACCTGTTCGGGGTCGTCTGTGGTCAGGATCGCGGTGGCCAGGACGTGTTCGGATCGGGTCAGGCTCGGGGCGCCGATCACGATCCGCCGGACGGCGGGCACGGTGATGGTGCCGTCGGTGGGTCGGCTGTGGCATGTGGTGGTGCCGTCGGTGTGCAGGACGTATGCGGCGCCGGCCCCGACGATGGCGAGGTCGATGTCCTGGAGGGTTGTGAGCCGCAGGAGGACGGCGTCGACTTTGGGATCCTGGTCCTGCAGACCACGGAGGTGTTCGTGGAGGGCGCCGCCGTAGACGGCGGCTTCGGCGAGGGTGCCCGCTGTTCCGGCGACGCGCTCGGGGTCGCCCACGACGACGGCCGCGGTGCCGGTGTCGCAGGACGTCGCGCGGAACGTTCCCCATTCCCGGCCCGGAGATTCTCCGTTCTTGTGCTCCTCGACGACGGTCAGGCGCAGTTCGTTCGGGGCGGGCACGGTGTGGGTGACGATGTTCATGGTGATCCCGGTTCGTAGTGCGTTGTCGAGGAGGTTCCACCGCAGGGCGTGCACGAGGGCCTGGGTGCGGTGGGTGGCGTCGAGGAGGGCGAGGAGTTCGGTGCGTGCTTCGGCGTAGGCGCGTTGGGTGAGGCCGTGTTCGCGTCGGATTTGTTGTGTGCGGTGGCCGTTGGCCCAACCGGTGAGCAGGGCGTGAGGAAGGCTCGGGAGGCAGGGCGGGTGAGGGTGCGGTGGGTGGTCGCGGGCGGCGGGCAGGGCGTCGTCGTGGGCGGCGATGACCATCGCGTGGTCGAGCGTGGCAGCGTCGTAGGCCTGGAGGAGGTTGCGTTTGGCGTGTGCGAGCAGCGCGTTGCTCAGACCCAGTGCGTTCCTGGTGTGGGCAACGTCGTGACCGCGGGCGCGGAGGTCGAGGATGGACAGGTGCAGTCGGGTCTCCTGCGGACTGCCGGCGGGCGGAAGGAGTCGGCGGTGGGCGTCCGCCGGTTGCTCGGGGAGGGCGTCGCTCACGGGCGTGTCGGGTTGCGGCGGGGGTCGAGCGCGGTGGCCCGGGCCAGGCGCATGACGTCGGCGTGGGCGTTCGGGCGGTCGGGGATGCGGGCGTCGCGGGCGAGGTGGGCGTGGAGGAAGGCGTCCAGGGCGGTGCCGGGGTCGGGGCCGGCGTGGGGTTCGGCGTCCAGGAGGGTGCGGTAGGTGTGCAGGGCCGTGCGGCGGGCGGCGAAGGCGTCGTCGACCAGGGCCGGTCCGCCGGGCAGTTGCCGCAGGTGGGGCCAGTCATGGGCGGGGTCGATCAGATGGGCGGCCTGTCGGGCAAGATCGCGCGGGACGGGTTGGGGATGGGTTGTGCGCGGTCGTGCGGCCAGGTGAGCCAGGGCGGTGTTCGTGTCGCCGCTGAAGCCGGCGGCGATGTCGACGATGTTCGCGGCGGCCACCACCAGCGGGTCGGCGCTGCGGAGCGCGGTGCTTTGGTGGAGGTGGACGGCGGTGTCGGCGGCGTGGACGTCCTCGGCGGCCTGGCGCAGGGCGCCTTCGCCCCAGGGTCCGGTGTCGGGGCGGTGGGGGTGGAAGGCGAGGTCGTGGAGGATGCCGTCCTCCCGCAGCTGGTGCGCCCAGGCGGCGATGCCCGCTGCGGTGGGGGCGAACGCGTCGGGGTGGGGCAGGCGCACGACCAGGTCCAGAACTCCGTCGACGTCGCGGTCGAAGGCGGTCCACCACGGGTGCTCGAGTACGGGCGCGAGGGTCGTCAGGTGGGCGGTGGTGTCGAGTCGGCGGTGGGCGCCGATCAGGCGGGCGCGCAGATGGGTGGAGGCGCCGGGGAGGCGCGCGTCGTCGCGGTGGGCGGCGCGAACGCGGGTCAGCGCCGGTGCGGGCAGGGGAGGTTGGGTGGTGCGCATCGGCACGACGATCTCGACGGGCCGTCCCCCGGCCCAGCCGTGGGCGTCGAGAGGTGGTGCTCCGAGGAGGACGACGCGGCCGATCATCGGCCGGTCGAGTTCCTTGCGGGCCAACGCCTGGTGTGCGGGTTCGGTCAGGTCCAGGGTCAGGTCGAGGTCGTAGCGCGCCAGGCGCACCCGGTCCGGGACGCCGACCTCGGTGCGCCAGGCGGTGAACGCCTTCGTCCACGTTGTCATGTCGGCGTCGGGGCCGGGGAGTTCGGTCAGGGGCGGCAGCCATCGGGGTGGGGCGACGACGGTGCGGCGGTAGCGGATCGTCGGCAGGACGGGCAGGGCCGCGGCCGCGCCCCAGTCGAACGCCGTGATGCGGCGGGCGTCGCCGGTCGGGTCGGCGCATTGCCCCCGCCAGTTCGCCGATGAACCGCGCCACGGCGGGTGTGTGGCATTCGAGTTGGACGGTGTGCGGGGTGCGGGCCTCCAGAACGTGGGGGTGGTCGCGGTGGATCAGGTGCAGGCGGGTGCCGTCGCCGACGACCGCCAGGTCTGCGGGGGTGAGGGTGTCCGGGTCGGGGGTGCGGTGTTCGGCGAGGCTGATCACCGTTTCCGACAGGCGCGGGGTGCGGCCGAGATGCGTGGCGGCCGGGCTCAGCGGAGGAAAGGACACGTGCGCACTGTGGGCGCCGTCGATCAGGGCGGGGACGTGCGACAGGGTCGCGAGGAGATCGCCGCCCGGGTCCAGCAGGGCGGTGAAGCGGCCGCCCGCGTAGGCGCCCGTCTCGCGGGACACGCCGCGCAGGGCCAACGTGAACTCGCCCGCGTCGATCGCCGCGAGGGTGGGGGCGTGCACGTCGAGGAGGAGTTCGAGGTGGGGCGGGAATCGCAGGGTGTGGGGGTCGTCGGGGGCGAGGAGGTCGATCGTGGCGTCGTCCAGGACGAGGTCCTCGCCGCGTGCGAGGGCCCGGCTCGCCAGGGTGAGCAGGGTGCGGTCCCGGTCGGTCAGCGGTAGTCGGGCGGTGGGGGGTGTGCCGTGGAAGCCGTCGGGAAGGCCGATGCCGGTGGCGGGGTCGATGAGGTCGAGCAGCGGGACTGCGGTGCGGGTGCCGTAGGTGCGGGTGAACCGGTCGGCATAGGCGCGCCAGGCGGGTGAGCCGTGCGGGTGGGGGCCGATGCGGGCGAGCACTCCGGCGAGGCGTTCGACCTCTGCGGCGACCGGGTGGGGCAGGGTCGCGGCGGTGTCGGCGCGGGTGTCCACGCTCAGGGGTTGCGCGACGACGTCGGGCAGGACCGTGTTCATGCGCCGCGGCGGGGCCGCGGTTGTGCGCGGCCATCTTGTCGCGGATCGCCCGCAGTTCCGCGATGCGTGCACCGACCGATGGGGGTGTATCGGGGGCCCCTCGGTGGAGGGTGCGCAGGATGTGGCCCAGCGCGTCGGTTTCGGTGGCCGGCGGGTGCAGATCGGTGACGAGCAGCCGATCGGCCAAGAGGACGTCCACCATGGTCCGGGCACCGGCGGGGCCGAGGTCGGGGTGGTGGTAGGCGAGTTCCCCGGTGAGCGCGGTGTAGCCGATCGGGGTGCGGGTCAGGACCCGGACGGTGCGCACCGGTGGGATCAGGGCCACCGACACCTCGTGCACGGTGGTGGCGTGAGCGCCCGCCGGGCGGGGCTGCCACGGCAGAACCCACCGGTCGCCACGGACCACGGCGGCGGAGTTGCGCTGGACCTGCAGGCGTGTGCGGATGTCGGGGGTGTTCTCCAGATCGGTGATCAGGGCGCAGGTCCAGGCGCCTTCGGCGCGGGCGAACGCCCGATGCTCCTGCCCCGTCCGCAGGGTCGCCGCCTCGACGAACCGGCCTTCGGCGACACCCGCGAACAAGCCGAACGGCGTTGCTCGCCCGCGCGCCCGCAGCAGGTACTTGGCCAGCGACAGCATGCATCGGCGAACGGTGTCCGGCGCGGGCTCGGGCTCGCGGTTCAGGGCCTGCAGGGCCTCGGCAAGCGCCGGACTCGCGTGGGCAACGGCGTCCGCGAACGCGGACAGCTGCCAGGCCGCGCGCATCCATGCCAGGCATCGCCGTACCCCGTCGGGTGTGTCATCGGCGGGGTCGGGCCAGGGCGGCAGATCCACCGGGCCGATGAGAGTGGTGCGCACCAGGAACGAGGCCGCGCACGCGTACGGAGGGGCGGGCAAGGGGGCCGCGGCAGGGGGCGCGGGTTCCTCGTCGCCGAAGAACCGCCGGAACGCGTCGGCGGTGTACGCCACTTCATGGACGCGACGATCCAGTTCCGCCGCGCCGTCGGTTGCCGGGGGCGGCTTCCGGTGCGGCCAGGATTGCCGGCCGTGCGTCCGCGTGGCTGTGTCCGGCACCGGTACGGGATCCGGGGTGTTGCCGATCATGACGTGGCGCTCCTGACGGTGGGAGAGGGGAAAGGACGTGGTCGCGCACGCCCGGGCCGGGCACCCGATCCGGGCGTGCGGAATGCGCGAACGTGCGCGCGGGTCACGCGGGGAGGGAGTGGCATACGCGGTCGAGGACTTGGTCGATGCCCAGGTGCGTGGTGTCCAGGTCCAGACGTCGTTCCGGCGGACGGTGTCTGGTGATCCAGGCGCGGGTGTCCAGGTCCCGGATGCTCAGGATGTCGACGTGGACGGGTCGTTCGGGGTGGTCGGCCCACTGGAGTTCGCGGCGTGCGCGGCGCACCCCGACCTCGGCGTCGAGGAAGACGTTCAAGCCGGCGGCTGGTAGCAGGGTGGGGGCGACGTCACGGCCGACGACCACGATGTCCGGGTGCTGCGCGCAAACGCGGGCGTGAAGAGCGCGAATCGCCTCCCGCCACTGCGGGTCCCCCGCCACGCCGCGCAGGTTCGCGGCGGCGGCCGACCCGAACAGGTCCTCGTCGCGCGTGTCCACTCCCCTCCACAGCAGGCGTTGCGGCAGACCCGGCCGCACGACGACGGTCAGGTGTCGCGCGAGGTCGGCGGGCGCCACGCTCTGGGGTATCGCGTGGGCGGCTACCGTGCGATAGGTGGGACCGGTGTCCAGGCCCGGCACGTGGAAGGCGTGGACGAGGGCCAGCATGAGGGTGGTCTTGCCGGCGGCGTTGGGGCCGTCGACGGACACCTGGCCGAGGCTCGACTCCTCGGGCGGGAGGCCACCGGTCGCCGGTAGGAGTGACGCGCGGCGGTCCGTGACAGTGGCGTGCGGCGGCGCCGAGACGGGAGGTTCGTGCGTCCGGGTCGCGATGGCCGCCAGAAGCTCGCCATCGGTCGCCGGGTCGCCGGCGGAGCGGTGGACGCGCGGCGGGGGGTGGACGATCGCCGAGTGGCCGACGCCGGTGCGTCGCCGAGCCGGGGCCGCGTGCGGGATCGACGAGGTGGTGAGGGCTCCCACCACGCGGTGGCGGGTTGCGCCGGTGGACGGGTATGTGGGTGTGGTCGGCGCGGGATGGGTCGGGAGGGTGGTCATGTCCGATCCGTGGTTGTCGGGGGGGCAGGGCGGGGGTTGGCGTGTCGGGGAGGTGGTGGGTGCCGGCGCGTAGGGAGGTTCCTCGCGTGTCGGGGACGGTCGCGGCGGGTGACGGTGGTGGTGCTACGGCCGGATTTCGGCGGGGAGGGTGCGCCGGGGTGCGCACGTGTCGATGTCTGTTTCTGTCCGGGGGGTTGACGGCTGTGGCCGTGCGGTCGTGGCCGTGGGGTGGGTGGGGTGGTCGGCACCGGCCGGTGTGTGGTCGGTGCCGACCAGCCCGCGCACCCCACGCTGCGGCGCGCGGGGCACGGTGCCCACTCGCTGCGCCACGCGCCGCAGTCGCCGGCCTGAGGGGGCCGGTCGATCGCGGGGGCGCGGCGGGTGGGTTTCGGTGATGGGACCGTCGGGGCGAGCGGGCAGTCCCACCGGTGTGTGGAGTCGGTCTCGCGCGTGCCGGCTCGGTGTCAGCGGGTTGGGGGTCGAGGCTGGGGTATGCGGGTGTCGTGGTCGCGGCCCATGCGCGGCCAGGCTCGCGGCCCACGCGTGTCGGATGGCGGCCGTCGGTGTGCTCGTGGGGAGGGGTTCGCCGGGAGCAGGATGGGTGCGGGCGAGGTGTCTGCGGAGTGCACGAGGTGGTCGATGAAAGCGTGGAGCTGTTCGTAGGGCGGGAGTTCGTGGGGTGACAGCACGCGCGCGGCGATCTGGGTGTGGGAGTCGTCGGTGGTGTGGCGGCTGAGTACCAGTGCCACGCGGTGTTGCGTGTCGGCGTGCGCGGGGTCGGTGACGGCCCGCACGAGCCTGGGAAGGCCGCGGTCGGCGGCACCGTGTCGTGGATGGGTGCCCGTGGTGAGTGCGGGGGTGGAGTTCAGGGCTCCCCCGTCGCCCAGTTCGGCGCGGAGGAGTCCGTCGAGGCATACGGCGGCGTCCTCGGCACGGCCGGTCGCCGAGAACAGGTGCAGGCACCATCCTCGGACTGCGCTACCGGCTCGGGGTAACTGGCGTCGCGTGCCGGGGAGTTCACACGGTCCGAGCACGATGGTGGGCCGGACGGAATCGATGGTGGTCACCGGTGGTGCTCCCTGGAAAGGCAAGGGTCGAAGGCAAAGTGGGGGCAGGGTGGGACCGGGCGCGGTCCCGGCTCGGGTGGCGGTGGTCTCAGTGCTCGCAGGGCTTTCCCGGGCGGCCGTGGCCCGGCGCGGTGTTTCCCGGCGGGGACGGTGCGGTGGCGGACTGCGAGGTGTTGGCTGCGGCGATGTCGAGGTAGACGCACACCTGTTCCGGGGTGGGAAGGTGTCGGCGAAGTGGGAGTCCGCAGGGGCAGGTTGTGCGGACGCGGTCGGCGAGGACGGTGTGGGCGGCGATGCGGTAGGCGTCGAACGCGGTCCGTACGACGGCGTCGGTGGCGGCCTCGGGGAACGGTTTCGCCGCCAGGCAGGCGGCGAAGTTGTAGCCGAGCGGGACCGTGGCCGTGGGTGAGGGCGCCCGAACGATATACAGCCCCCGGTCGGTCAGGACGAAACCGTCGAGTCCGGCGGTGGTCAGGGCGAGCGTGCGCGCCGGACGATCCTCGGCGCACGCGTGCTCCAGGCGCGCATCGTCCAGGAGCGTGATGTGGCCGGCGGCGTTTCGTGCCGTGGCGCGGTCGTGGGCTTCGGGGATGCGGGCGTGGGCGTCGGCGTCGAGGCGTCCCAGGGCGACGGCGACGCTGGAGAGCCACACCGGGCCGGGGCGCCGTGGGGTGCCGGGCACGGTCCAGCGCACTCGGGTCGTGATCGCACTCGAGGGGCCGTCCTGGGGTTCCCGGTCGGCGAGGAGCACCGTCGGGTGGAGCCGGGCGAGGGCCTCGAAGTCGGCATCCTGGTCCCAGGCTTCGTCGAAGTCCGTGTCGTGGACACCGGAGACGACGGAGGTGAAGGCGTCGTCGGGGACGTATACGGGCATCGGAAGCTCCGGGTTCGAGGTGAGGCGCGGTCGCCTGCGGTGGCGTGGGCGGGTGACGGCCGTGTCGCCGGTCACCGGTCACCGGTCGCCGGTCACCGGTCACCGGTCGCCGGTCGCCGGTCGCCGGTCGAAGGGAACGTTGCCGTGGCGGCGCGTGGGTCGGGGTGGTGGGTGGGTCGGGGGCGGCGCGGTTCCGCACGGGGTGGTCGGTTCCGC
The DNA here is from genome assembly GCF_042754105.1 of Embleya sp. NPDC059237. Lineage (NCBI taxonomy): Bacteria > Bacillati > Actinomycetota > Actinomycetes > Kitasatosporales > Streptomycetaceae > Embleya > Embleya sp. NPDC059237. The sequence goes on from NZ_JBHZAE010000026.1 coordinate 89,177, forward strand.
GCCGCCCGTGGGACGCCACACTTTCCGGGCGTCCCACCGGGTGCTCCCCCGCGCGCCGGACCCGTGTTCCCCGCCGGGGTGCGGTCGAGGGCTGGTCGGCGGCGCGGTGAGCCGTTTTCGGGGGTGGTGGGCGCCGGGACGGGTTCCGTCCCGGGTCCTGTCGGCGGAGGAGGCGGCCGGCCGGGTCAGGGGTACGGGTCCTCGGCCGGTCCGGCCGCGATGTCGAGGTAGGCTCGCAACTGTTCGTCGGTGGGAATGTGCTCGTCGGGGAAGCGTCCGCAGGGGCAGCACCGCCGCGCCGTGCATGTCGCGGTGAGCGTCTCGAGGAGGCCCTTGCGGTAGTGCTTTGTCGCGGTCGCCCGGAACACCTCGCGGGACGCGTCGTTCGTACGGGTGTGGCGTGTCGTCTCGAACGCGGCCAGGTTGAAGCCGAGGGGGACGATCCTCGGCAGCGGGGCCAGGGTCAGCCACAGCCCGCGTGTGGTGGCGAGCAGGCCGCGCGCGTCGTGGACCAACGCGAGGGTGAGCGGGGGGCTCCACGTGTCGTAGGCGTTCTTCAGGGTCGCGATCCGGGGGAGGTCCAGGGACCGCTCGAGCCCGCCTCGGATCGCCAGTCCTTCCTTCTCGCGCTCGCCGAGGGTGAACATGTGCGCGTCGGCGTCCAGATGACCCAGTTCCTCGGGCACGCGCTGCCACCAGGTGACGCGGTCGTCGGCGTCGCACATCTCCCCCGGGACGGTACACCGCACGCGTTGGGCCCACTCCCCGCTCGGGGAAGGGAGGAGTTCCCAGTCGGCCAGGCCGACCTCCGGGTGCAGCTCCTGCAAGTCGTTGAGGAGGTCGGTCTGGTCCGAGTCGTCCGTGTAGGAGAGCGCGGCTTCCTCGTCGTCGGGATCTCTCAGGGGCAGGGTGAGCACGCCCTGCGTCAGGATCGTGAACGCGTCCACGGGCTGGTAGCGGGTCATGAGCGGAACTCCGAGGAAGGCGGGAAGGCGCGGGGAAATCGCGCCGTGGGCGCGGGTGGGCCAAGCGGGGGTCACGGCTGTGCTGCCGGGACGTCGACCACCGCCGGGGTGTGTCGATCACGTCGAGGTGGCGTCCCGATCGCGGGTGCCTCGGCGGCGATGTCGGCGTACCGGCTCACCTGATGCGGTTCGGGAGCGTGTTCGGCGGGGGTGCGACCGCAGATGCAGAAGGTTGTGGGGAATCGGTGTGTGAGGGCGTCGAGGAGGGCCGCCGTGTAGTGGGAGACCACAGTCGTTTCGAACGCCTCGTGCTCGTCCTCGCCGGCGAGTCCGGGCAGTGCGGCCAGGTAGGCGCCCAGGTTGTAGCCGACGGGGACGATCGCGAGGGGCGGGAGCGGGAGCCGGCGGAACCAGAGGCCGTGGTCGGTGGCGACCAGAGCGTGGGCGTCGGTGACCAGGCCGAGGGTCAGCGGCGGGCGCCATTCGGCGTGCGATTTCGCGAGTTGCGGGTTCTCGAGCAGCCCGAGGCGGCACACCAGCCGGTCGCGTGCGACGATTCCGTCGGTCTCGTAGGCGCCGAGCGTGTGGATGTGTGCGTCGGCGTCCAGGGCGCCCAGCGTGGCCGGGACGCGTTTCCACCACACCTCGCGGTCGTCGGCCGCGCACTCGACGCCGGGAACCATCCATCGCACGCGGTCGAAGCCGGCCACGTCCGTCCCGGTCGGGAGGTCCCGGTGGGCGAGGCCCACGTCGGGATGCAGACGAGCCATGTACGAGAAGACGTTCGCCATGTCCGCTGCGACGCCGATGGGCAGGATGTCCACGCCGTGGGTGACCGTGGTGCGATCGTCGCCGATTGTGTAGATGGGCACGGGTTGGGCTCCGGAGTCGTCGAAGAGGGGCCGGCCGGGAGGACTCGGCTGAGAGCGGGTGACGCGGTTACGGCCGGTCGCCGCCCGTTCGGCCGCGAGTACGGCGTCGGCCGATCCGGGGAACGCGGCATCGGCGGGGGCGAGCGCGGGTGGGCGGGCCCGAGGGCGTGTCGTCGTGGCCGGCCCACACCACCGTGTGGCCGAGTCGACGGGTCGCGCCGAAGCGGGTACTGGTCGTGGCCACCAGGAACAGGCCTCGCCCGTGCTCGTCGTCGAAGTCGCCCGGATCGGTGTCCGTCGGGATGCGCAGGGGGCCGGGGCCGTTGTCGGCGACGACCACCAGCACTTCACCGGACCTGCGCACCAGCACGCCCACGGCGACGGAGCGGCACGGCGTATGGGCGATCGCGTTGGTGACGAGTTCGCTCACGACCAGCGCGGCCCAGTCGCGCACGTCCTCGCCGGCGCCCCAGGTCTCCAACGTCGTGGTCACGACGTTGCGGGAAGCGCCGACAGCGGAGCAGGCGTTGTCGATGCCGATGCGGATGCGGACATGGAGGAACAGGGCGGGACGGGGTTCGCGAAGACCGGCGCGGGTGCGATGGGGGCGGTATCGGCCCGACACGACGTTTCGCAAGTCCCACGATGTGGTGTTCACGGCTCACCGCTCCGACCGGTGAGCGCGCTCGTGGCCGCGCCGGCTCTCGTCGGCGGCGGACTGTTTCGCCGTGTCGGGCGGGCGAGCCGCGGCACCGGTGGTGCCGCCGTCGTTCGGGATGCGGCGGACGGAGTCCGCGTGGACCACGGTCGCCGAGGTCGCGTCGCACACGACGATCGTTCCCGCCTGGCTGCTGGGCCACGGGTCGCGGTCCGGGCGCAGGCGGACGGTGCGCGGCGGTGTGCCCGCCACGGTGGCCTCGACGAGGTCTCCGACCTTGAACGGCTGTGGGTTCGCCATGGGTTGTGACTTCCTCTCCGTCGCGAAGCCGGTGGGTCGTTCGTCGGATTGCCCGCAGGGTGACGTGTCCGGCTCGTGTCATGGATGCGCGGTCGGCCTGCCGCGCCATCTCGTCGGGGGCGCGTCGTCGTCCGCACCACCACAATGAAACGCACATGTACATTTCGTCAATACCTATTTTTGTACATTTACGTTTCTTGTAGTGGTCGTAGCATGTACTCGCACACCCACCGCCGGGCCCCGACGACGAGACGAGCCGATGACCCAGACCACGCCGTCCCACGAGCCCTCGCTGCTCAAGCGCCGCGTCGGCAACGCCCTGGCCGGGTTCCGCAAGGCCGCGGGCATGACGCAGGCCGAGGCCGGTGAACAGATCGGCAAGGGGCATGTGCAGATCGGCCGGGTCGAGAGCGGCCAGGGCAAGGTCGACATCCCGCTGCTGCGCACGCTCCTGGACGTCTACGGCGTCACCGACAGGGCGACCCGCGACACCCTCGAATCCATGGTGCTCGCGATTCGCACCAAGGGCTGGTGGCACGCCTACCGTTCGTACCTGACCCCCGCGCACGCCGACATCCTCGGCCTGGAGGCCGACGCCGCGTCCATCCGCGTGTGGGACAACGCGCTGTTCCCGGCCGTCCTGCAGACCGAGGCCTACACCCGGGCGGTGTTGGCCGCCGGACACGGCATCCTGCACACCGACCCGGACCGCCTCGACGCGTACGTCACCATCCGCCGCGAACGCCGCCGCATCCTCGACCACGACAACCTCGTCCTGGACGCGATCGTCGGCGAGGCGGCGCTGCGTACCTCGACCGAGCCCGCCACCATGCGCGGGCAACTCGAGCACGTGCTCACCGAATCCGAGAGGGACAACGTCCGCGTACGCGTGGTGCCCACCGGTTCGGGATTCCATCTGGGCCTGGACGGGCCGTTCTCGCTGTTCGAGCTGAACGACGGCGGCCGAATCGTCACCGTGCAGTCGCTGCTGAACATCACCTACCTCGACGGCCCCGACGCCCTGAACGCCTACACCGCCGCGTTCGACCAACTCGGCGAACACGCCCTGAACGAGCGGGACTCGCTCGACCTCGTCCGCGACGTCGCCCGCTCCCTGTGACCCCACCACCACGACACGAACACCACGAGAGGACCGCCCATGGCAGGCACCCCCACCCCGCGGGAATGGATCACCAGCAGCCACAGCGGCCAACAGGACTGCGTCCAGGTCCGAGCGGGTGCACCCGCCGGGGTCGAGGTCCGCGACTCCAAGAGCGGCGAGCACGCCCCCGCGATCGCCGTCGGCCCCGACGCCTGGTGTGATCTCCTGGGACGTCTGGCCCGACGCGGCTGACGGAGCCGGTGGGTGCCCGGGCGCGACACGGGCACCCACCACCGACCCCACGCCGTCCACCGCGCGCCACCGGATCCGCCGTCCGCGAACCGGGACACCTCGCACCCTCACGCCGCAACCCCCATGGCATCGACCTGATCCCCTTGCCCGAGCGAGCACTTCGCGCACGACACCAAGGCTCGATCCTCGCCCCGTCCCCGGGCGCCGCCGGCGGCGACGAGCAGTTCCTGCCGCCGCCGGGCGGGGACGCTCCCGTGACCCGTGCCGGCTTCCGTCCGCACGACGTCGGCCACGGGGAGGAGGCGGGCGTCCAATTGCGCCTTCACCAGGCGGTGGTCCCCGGCCGCGTCCACGACGTCCCCGCACACCACGCGGTAGCTGCCCGGGACGAACGCGGCCGCGAGCAGGGGGCTGAAGAGGATGTGGTCGATGCGCGGGCCCTGCCCGTTGTCGACGTGCGCGTTGACGGTGACCGTGGTGTCGCGGTCGAGGGAGCCGGCGTTGAGGAACCCGCCGTCGGCCAGGACCGCGGTGGCCCGGGTATCGGTGACCCACCTGCGCGCCTGACACCAGCCTCGCCACGCCCGCCTCGGATCCCACGCCCACCACGACCGAACCCCACCGAGCGTGCGGCCGGCGCGGCCGGCTCCCGGCGGGAGGGTCTTGTGGGAGCGTGCGTGCGGTGGCAACAGCGACCACCGCGGACGGAACTCCCGCAGACCGTCGCGGTCGGGCCACACACTGTTGAAGTCGCCGGCGACCAGCGACCAGACGTCCGGGGCCGCCCGGGCGACCAATCGCTGGGCCTCGACCAGTCGGGCGTCGCCGGAGGCGTAGGACCACTGCACCGACCGCACCACCACCGGCTTCGGGAACCCGGGCAATCGCAGGTGCACGTCCCCGTACTGGTCCGCGAACACGGCCGGATCGGATCGGTCGTAGTGCCGCTCGATGCCGATACGCGGCCATCGGACGAAGACGATCGTGTCCAGCGGCCCGCCCGGGTCGGGCGTGCGCAACGCGCGCATCCCCAGGATCCGCTCGGCCGAGAACATCGTGCGTTGCCCCTGGGCGCCGTATCCCCACCCCTCCTGGAAACACAGCACGTCGACGCCCGCCAGCGAAGGTGCCAACGCGTTCAGGGGCCGCAGGTCGTACGTTCCCGTGCGGTGGTCGTATCCGCCGTTCTGATAGTTGAACGTGGCGACGGTGATCGTCGGGTCGACGTCGCCGGCGGGCGAACCACCCGACGGTTGCTCAAGGTTCGTCTCCCGGAGGCGGCCGTCCACCGCCTCGGGCGGCTCCGTCCTGTCGCTGCCGAAACGGCGGGCCTGCCCCTCGCAGACGCAACCCCGGCCGTTCGCACCCCGAGGCGCCGCACCGTCGTTCGGCAGGCCGACAAGGCTCGTCCTCGCGTGGCGCAGGCCGGCAAAGACCGCCGTCCGATTCCACAGCCGGGTGCCGAGCCCGGACCGGACCGGAGCCGCGCCCGCGGCCCCGAACGAGGCCGTCATCGGGCCGCCTCGGGGGTTGCGGGCACGCGGCCCACGCCCGCCAGCTGCCATTTCGTGCACGGTCCGTCCGCCGTGTCCGGGCGCCAGCGTCCGGGGCGGGTCAGGCCCGGGTCGTCGAGTTCGAACCCGTCGAAGAAGTCGCGGATCCCGCTCGCGGAGCGGACCGTCACCTGGGCGGTGGCGTGTGCGTACGCGTTTGTCAGGATGGCGACGTGTTCGGGCTGGGGTCCGTCGTCGGTGACGTGCGAGAACACCAACCGGCTCCCGGGCGCCATCGCGTCGCGGAACGCGGCGACGATCCCGTAGGGGCGCTCGTCGTCGCCCACGAAGTGCAGCACGGCTCCCAGCACTACGGCCACCGGACGTTCCCAGTCGATCAACGCGAGCAGTTCCGGGTTTTCGACGATGGCCTTCGGGCGGCGCACGTCCCCGGGGATCACGGTGGTGCGGTCGTCCGCCAACCGTGCCCGCCAGTGGGCGACCGCCAACGGGTCGTTGTCGACGTAGACCACTCGCGCCTCGGGGAGCACGAAGCGGGCGACGTCGTGGACGGCGTGCCCGAGTGGAATCCCGGCGCCCAGGTCGAGGAACTGATCGATGCCCGCCTCGGCGCAATGACGGACGGCGCGCAGGACGAACTCCCGGTTCTCCGCGGCCGCGTCGTTGATGTCGGGGATGTCCTCCAGCAGGCGCGCGGCGGCCTTGCGGTCGACGCCGTAGTTGTCCTTGCCGTTGAGGTAGGTGTTGTACATGCGTGCCGGTGTCGGCCGCGTGGCGCCCTCGGGGGTCGCATGGGCGTCCGGGTTGTCGTGGTCGGTCATGGCTCCCCTGCCGGAGTCGAGATGTGAAGGTACGGAGACGGCTCGCGGTCGTCGCTGCCCGCGGCGACCCGCGGGCGGACGATCCCCTCCCGCGTTCGGCGAAGTTCGCCCCTGCGGCGCGGAAACGGGCTGTGGTCTTTGCGTCACGGTCACCCGAGCCGGTGCCGGGCCCACCGGCGGGCGGTGTCGGCGAGCGCTCGCGCGTGGGGCCGGGCTCGGGGGGAGCGGGCGATGTACTCCCACATGCCGGCGAGCTTTGCGGCGAACGCGGTGATCACCGGCTCGGGCGCCCGGGCGAACGCGGGGACGTGGATCGCCCACGCCTCGGCGGTCTCGGGAGTGTGACCCTCGTGGATGAGACGCACGACGAGATGGGCGGTGTCGATCCACGCGGCGCCGCGGGCCGACCGCGCCCAGTCGATCACCCGCACCCGCCCGTCCTCGGCGAGCATGTTGCCCTGGTGCAGGTCGGAGTGCACGAGGGTGTCGCCGTCGAGCCAGGCACCGCGTTCGAGCGTGGCGAGGACGTCCAGGTGTTCGCGCGCCCACGGGTCGAGGTCGGCGGGCGACGCGGCGTGCACGGCCGCCCACCCCGGCACCGTGCCCCACCGCTCGGCGAGCGAGTGCCGTGCGGCGGCCGGGCACGGCGTCAGCGCCTCGGCCATCGTGACCACCAGGTCGCCGATCAGGTCCAGGTGGGCGGATGTCGGGGACAGCGACGGATGCCGGCCGGGCACGTACTCGAACACCAGCATCAGCCACCCGTCCTTCGCCACCTCCCACAGCAGCTGCGGGGCGAGCGCCGCAGGCAGGAACGGGGCCACCGCAGCCTCGTTGCGGTGGGTCCACGCGTGCGCACGGTCCACCCGGACGCCCTTGCAGAACACGGTTCCGCCGGCGGCGTGGAGCGTCGCGGAGAACTCCGACGACTTGCCGAACCCGGGAGCGCGGGTCCATAACACGAGGTCGGTGTGGAGTTGGATCTGCTCCCGGACGGACAAGGGCAGTTCGATCCAGGAATGGCGACGGGGCATCGTCGGCGCTTTCTCGATTCGGGCTGGAAGAGGCGACGGAGCGGGAATCCCGACCCGCCACCGGGGGTGCGTGCGTGGGATGTGGAGAGCCGGACGGCGGATCAACGCAGGTGGACGGGGAGGCTGTCCAGGGTGTTGGCGACCAGCGAGGGAACCGGACGCGGCGGGCGCGCGGTGGCGTCGAGGCTGAGGTGGGGGAAGCGGGTGAACAGGGTCCGCAGGCAGATCCGGGCCTGGAGGCGGGCCAGCGGAGCGCCGGGGCAGAAGTGCGGGCCGTGGCCGAAGGACAGCAGGCCCGTGGTGGGTCGGCGGGTGATGTCGAAGCGGTCGGCGCTGTCGCCGTGGACGGTGCGGTCGCGGCCGGCGGCGGTGTAGGAGACGATGACGGCGTCGCCGGCGGGGATGGTCGTGCCGGCCAGGGTCAGCTCGCGGGTGGTGTAGCGCATGAGGAAGTGGCCGACGGGGCTGTTCCAGCGCAGGGTTTCGTCGACGACGTCCGCCCACGGGTCGCTGCCGCCGTCCTGGGGTGTGCGGGTGGCGAGGGCGCGTTGGTCGGTGTGGGTGAGCAGGGCGTGGATCGCGTTGACGAGCAGGCCGGTGGTGGTCTCGTAGCCGGCCGCGATCGCCAGCCACAGCGTGCCGACGAGTTCCTCGCCGGTGAGGTCGCCCCGGTCGTGGTGGGCGATCAGGTCGGTGGTCAGGTCGTCCCCGGGATGGGCCCGGCGCACCGCGACCAGGTCCTCCAGGCGGTGGGTGATGGCCCGTTGGGTGGCGACCACCTCGTCGGGTGCGGCGGTGGAGGTGAAGATGCTCCGGACGAGACGGCTCAGGCCGTCGAGTTCGCCGTCCGGGATGCCCAGGAGGTGTCCGAGGACGGCCAGCGGCAGGGGGCCTGCGAGGTGGGCGCGCAGGTCCACGGGTTGCGGCATGGCGGCGGCCCGGTCCAGGAGCCGGTCGGTGAGGGTGTGGACCCGGGCCTCGAGGGCGGTGACGCGCCGAGGGGTCAGGGCGGTGCGCAACGGGGAGCGCAGGCGCGCGTGTTCGGGTCCGTCGGCGGTGACGGCGTTGTCGACGTGGACCATGCCGATCAGCGGCCAGTCGCCGGGAATGCTGCCCCACAGGTTCCACGCCCGATAGTCCTTGACCACGTGCGGGTGGGTGAGGGTGCGGCGCACGGCGTCGTCGCCCAGGACGACCCAGGCGGGGACGTCGCCGGGGAGCAGGACGGGGGTGACGGGGTCGGGGCCGTGGGCGCGCAGGCGGCGGATCTCGCCGTGGTGGTCGGGTGCGGCCGGGTCCAGGCGTATCGCGGTCGCCGGGTGCGGTGCCCGGGGCGCGGGCTGCACCGGTTCGGGGTGGTGGGTGGTGGGGGTGTCGATGGCGTGCCTCCCGGATCGGGGATGGACGAGCGGACACGGTGCGCGGTGGGCTAGGGGTTACCCGCGGCCTGGGTGGGGGTGAAACGCGCGGGGAGTTCCTTGAGGGCGGTGCTCCACGGGGACGGCCGCCACCGCAGCCGGTCGGCCGGGACGGCGCAGGTGAGGTCGGGAAGGCGGTCGAGAACGGTGCCGACCGCGATGGAGGCGATGAGGCGGGCCTGGGGAATGGCGGGGCAGGCGTGGGTGCCGGCGCCGAAGGCGAGGTGGGCGCCGTTGCCGCGGCCGAGGGCGTCGGCGGGGTCGGTGGGGGTGACGGCGGGGTCGGTGTGGGCGGCGCCGATGCCGAGCAGGAGGGCGTCGCCGGCGCGGATGCGGCGGCCGGCGAGGGTGGTGTCGTGGGCGGGGTAGCGGCCGGGGAAGACCTTCAGGGGTGGGGCTTGTACGAGGGCTTCGTCGATGGCCTGGTTGACGGTGAGCCGTCCCCCGGTGAGCGAGTGCGCGAATCGCGGGTCGACGAGTTTCAGGCGCAGCGTCGAGCCGATGAGGTTGGCCAGGGTCTCGCATCCGGCGGACAGCATCACCACCAGTTGCGGCAGGAGTTCCTCCTCGCGGAGTCCGGATCCCAGCAGCCAGGTGGTCAGGTCGTCGGCGGGGTGAAGACGCCGATCGGCGAGCAGTTCGGCCAGGATCTGTTCGAAGGCGCGGTCGCCCGCCTGGGAGTCGGGCTGGGAGTCGAACAGGGCGTGCATCGCGCGGGCGAACTCGGCGTCGTGTTCGGGGGGAAGGCCGAAGAGGCGGGCGAAGGCGCGCACGGGTACGAGGGTGGCGTACTCGGCGATCAGGTCGGCCTCGCCGCGGTCGGCGAAGGTGTCGACGATGCGGTTGCAGGTGGTGTGCAGGTCGCGGCGCAGTCGGGGGGTGGTGGCTGCGGTGAGGCCGGCTTGGACGATGCGGCGCAGGCGTTGGTGTTCGGGGCCGTCGACGAACGCGACGTTGTGGGGCCTGTTGGCCATCATCGGCCGCAGGCCCGAATCGGGTGGGACGACTCCGGTGGTGAGGTCCTTCCAGTTCAGGGGGCTGCGGGGGAAGCGGTGGCCGTCGCGGAGCATCTCGAGGAGAGCGGGGTAGCCCAGGACGAGCCAGGTGCCGACGTCGGGTTCGAGCAGGATCGGCGCGACGGGTCCGTGGTCGGCGCGCATGCTGGTGTAGAGGGTGTCCATGTTGTCGAGGCCGGGGCCGAACAGGGGCGTGGCGTGGGCGAATTCGACGCGGCTCGCGGTGGGGCGGTGGGCGGGGCAGCCGGGCGGCGGCACCACGTCGAGCGCGCCGGGACCGGTGGGGTCGGCGGGGTCGGTGGGGTCGGGGTGGGGGCTCACGTGGGCTCCATGGCGGCGGTCGGGGTGGCCGTGGCGATGTGGTCGGCGAGGGTGATCAGGACGTTCCGGGCCGAGGTGGGGTCGCGGGCGTCGCAGGTGGTGAGGGGGACGTGGTCGGGGAGTTCGAGGGCTTGGCGCAGTGCCGGTTCGGGGTGGCGGAGGGTGTCGGGGAAGGTGTTGACGGCGACGACGAACGGCACGCCCGAGTCCTCGACGCGCTCCAGCGCGTCGAAGCCGTGCTCCAGGCGGCGGGTGTCGACGAGCAGGACGATGCCGTGGGTGCCGACGACGAGGTCGTTCCACAGGTGCCAGAAGCGTTGCTGTCCGGGGGTGCCGAACAGGTAGAGCGTGAGCCAGTCGGCGAGGGTCAGGCGTCCGAAGTCCACGCCGACGGTGGTGGTCCTCTTGTCGGGTAGGCCGGTGAGGTCGTCCACGCCGACGGTGGCGGTGGTCAACCTCTCCTCGGTGCGCAGCGGCGGGATTTCGCTGACGGCGCCGACGAGGGTGGTCTTGCCGACGCCGAAGCCGCCGGCGATCAGGAATTTGACGGCGGTGGTGACGGTGTTCGGCAGGGGCCGGGGGTCAAAGCCGTCGGAGTCCATCCAGGACCGCCTTCATCACGGTGGTATCGGGGCCGGGTGTGGTGGGGGGGTGTGGGGTTGCGGGTGAGGATCAGGTCGCGGTCGATCAGGTCGGCGACCAGGACCTTGACCACGGCGGGTGCGCGGGCCAGGTGCGCGGAGACCTCGGCCAGGGAGAGCAGTCCGGTGCACAGGCGCAGGATCCGGCGGTGCTCCGCACCCAGCGGCTCGCCGCGCGCGCCGGCGGTGTCGGTGGGGTGCGCGACGGGCGCGTGCAGGAGTGTGGTCAGCGTGAGGCCCCGGTGGGTGGGGTGCGCGCGGCCCCGGGTGACGACGTAGTCGGCGACCGGAAGGTCTTGGTCCTGCCCCGAGTTCACCTCACGTCACCCCCGTCGTCCGCGGGGTCGCGACCCGTCGCGCGATCGGTGTCGGGGCGGGTACGGCGCGCGGGGGCGAGTCGGGCGGGGATGGGGGTGTGCGGTGTGGGCGGGCGTTCGTCCAGGGACGCGCGGATGTCGGTCAGGAGCTTGTGCAGGTGCCCCGTGATCATGCCCGGGTCCACGTCGCGGTCGGCCAGGACCGCGGCGTGGACGTGTCGGCCGGCGCTGACGAGGAAGACGAACCCGTTGTCGAAATCGACGAACTGCTTTCTCACCGAGCCCAGTTCCGCGGCGGCGCCGATTCCGGCGCCCAGGGATTGCAGGGCGGTGCCGGCGGCGGCGAGGTGCTCGGTGAGATCGTGCGTGTCGGTGTGCCAGGCCGTCCTGAGGCCGTCGTCGCTGAAGACGACGATCCCGCGCACACCGTGGATCTCGGCGGCGCACTTCTCGACGAGCCAGTTCAGATCGGTCACGATGTCGGTCCTTCGGCGTCGGAACGGAAACGGTCGGTGGTGATATCGGGAACGGCATCGACGGTGACGTCGCCGCCATCGGGGCTGATCGGCCTGTTGTTCACGAACGCGGACAGGAACGCGTCGTATCGGGGGCGGTCGGTGTCGGGTCTGCCTTCGGAGGGCGATCCGGGCCCGGCGGACGCATCGGCTCCGGTGGGCGGACGGGCCCCGAGGGCGGCCGTCACGTCGTCGCGACGCCCCGGAACCTGCCCCGACGCCTCGGCGCGGCGTCGGGAACGCTGCGGCAGGACCGCGGAACCGGCAGCGGGAGCAACGGGTTTCGCGGGGGTCGCGGTCGCCGGGGTGCCGGCGCGGGCGCTGACGCCGGTCGGGATCGCCCGGGTGCCCGCAGGAACCGTGTGCGGGGCGGGTCGGGTGAGGATGTGTTCGGGGATCCACACGACGGCGCGGATACCGCCGTAGGCGCCGGGCGAGGAGTACCGCACCCGAAACCCGGCGCAGCCGGCCAGCACGCCGACCACCGCCAACCCGAAATGCGGATCGCCCCCCAACGTGGACACGTCCGCGTCGGCGCGATCGACGTCCTGCTGGGCGCGGTGCATCGTCTGCGGATCCATGCCCAGGCCCGCGTCCTCGACGGTCACACTCACCCCGTCGTAGCCACGCTCCACCTGCACCCGAACCGTGCTCCCCGGCGGGCTGAACCACGTCGCGTTCGCCAACAACTCCGCCAACGCGTGGATCAACGCCTCCGCGTACACACCGCGCACCGCCGTGCCCTCGCCACCCACCGCAGACACCCGCAGGTAGTCCCGGATACGCGACTGCGCCGCGCCGACCATCTCGGACAGCAACAACGGGCGATCCCACGAGCGCCCCGGCCGTCCTCCGGACAACACCTCAAGGGACTGCGCCGCCCGCCCGACCTGCGCCCAGGCGTGCTCGGCGTCCATCAACGCCTCCAGCAACGACGAGTCCGTGACCCGCCCCCGCAACTGGCGGGCGTCGGCGATCGCGACCTGCGCCTGGGCGCGCACCCGCCCCGCCAACTCGAGGAACGCGTAGTGCGTGTTCTCCCGCCTGCCCCGCTCCCGCTCCAACACGGCGAACACCGCGTCCACCAAGGCCTCGTGGGCCGTGTACACCATGCTCGCCCACGGCTCCGCCGGGCACGGGTCCACCGATGCCGAAGGCACGTCGGCGCGCCGGGCGTGCGGATCCTCCAGCACCACCGGCAGCCGCACCTCGACGAGATGCCGCGTGGCGGCCGTCAGACGCGACAGCGCCCCCTCCGCCAGACGCACCGACTCGGCGCGCTCCTCGTTCAGCTGCCGCGTCCGATCCCATCGGCCGTACCAGTACGCACGCATCCCGCGGGCGGTCTTCGCGAACGGCACGGCAACGGTGGTCGCCGAGACCGCGCAGCCCACCACGACCTGCCACAAGGAGCCGGCGTGCAGCAGGACGTCGGCCGTTGTCGCCGCGGCGCAGCCGGTCGGCACGGCCGCGTAAATGGGCCACAGCGGCAACGACGGTTCACGAACGACGAGCTCGGGGACTCGAGGACGGAAACGCATGGAAGGTCCTTCGCGGAGAACGCGGGCATGGGATGCGAGACGGTTCGGAGCAGGGCGGTAGTGCGGCGGAGGAAAGCGAATCCACAAACGGGTTCGCGCACGGGATGCGCCAACAAGGCAGGTGCAATCGAGTGTTGGCGGCGCCTGCGGGAACGACGGTGCAGGGCGGTCAGGGATCGGGGGCTATCTCGCCGGAGGCGACGGTGCCGGTGACCTCGCGCTCGCCGCCGAACGTGCCGGGGACCACGAAGGTGACGGACCATCGGGAACCCCATCGACGCTCCACGATCCGCCCCCGGGCACCGGCGGGCACGGCGGGGCAACCGAACCTGCCGGGCAACGCGGCCTTGGCCCGCACCCGGTCGCCGACCTTCATCGTGTGCCGCCGACCATGGCGCACGCCCCCGGTGACACGGCACAGCCGTCGGCCGCGCCGGCGACCCGGGCAGGGACAATCGAGTGCGACGTCTGGCGAACGAAGGCGTCGGCGAGGGGACTTCGGGCGTCGCGCGTGCCGTTGTTCACCACCGGCGTGCCTCTCGAGGCGGGTACCGGGCACACGGACCGCGCTCCGGCCGGGCACCGCCGAACACGGCACCGCACACCCGCCGCCGACACGGGCGCGGTAGCCGACGACAGGTCCCGAGTGTGGCACGCGGACGAACGGCACCACCCGACCGAACTCCCGGACCGAACGTGTTGTCCTCCGCGAGACGTTCACGTGCCCGGTCGGTCGATGCGTCGTGGCCGGCAACCGGGCCCGCGACCTCGTGCCGCACCGCGTCGTGCTCGGTCTCGACCTCGCCGGCGGCGTCCTCCGACTCCCAGAAGATGACCTTCCCGCCGCCGCCCAAAAGTTCGACACCCCACGTGCCCGGCAGCACGGACAACATCAGGAGACCGCGACCCGACTCGCCGTCGCAGTCCCCCTCCCCCACCACCGGCAGCTCCTGATTGTGATCGCGCACCTCCACCCGCACACGACCCGCCACCTGGACCAGCCGCAGGAACAACCCGCCCTGTGCGGCACCTCCATACGCGACGGCGTTCGCCGACAGCTCACTCACCGCCAACGCCGCGATCACGGCCGCGTCGCCGTCCGCGCCCCACCGCTCCAACTCCGCCTCGACGGCGTGGCGCAGCGCGTGCACCGCCTCGTCGGTGCCGGGCATCTCCCACTGGGTGGTGCGCGTACGCAATGGGACGGACACGACGAATCGACCTCCCGAATCGGGTGTGCTGGGGAACCCGAGGACACTGCCCGTGAGTTCCGGGGGCGGTGCCGACTGCCCGCGCCCCCGGCTCGCCGGTTGTGGGGTCGGCCCCGGTCTACTCCGGGCAGCTGGACCGTGCCGCGGTCCGTTCACGTGCGTACCACTCGACTGCGCGCCGGTGGGGGTCGGAACACCGGTGGTAAGGGTGGTCGTCGATGCAAGCGTGGTGGTGATGGTGGGGGCCTGCGGGATCGTCGGCCGGGCCGAGTTCGTGGTCATCGCAGTTCTCGCAGACGTGGAGAGTCGGTGGTCGCGGTGTTTCGGCGCGTGCTCGGCCGGGGCTGCTCGGGTACGGGTGTCGAGTCGCGGTGCGGTGGATCCGCGCCGTTCGAGGGCATCGCCCTCGTCGCCGGCGGGAGTTGTCGAAGGACGAGGTCGAGGCACCGATCGGGAGGAAGCGTGGTGTCCGCGACGATCTTCGGCGGCGGAAGACGTTCCGAGGGATCACCTCCGACCGATCCACGGGCCGGGGTCGGGGGCCGCGTGCCGAGCCGGGCGCGGGCGATGTGTGCGGGGCATACGCACTCGACGATCTGCAGAGGGTGGCCCAGTCCGATCGCGAATCGTCGCAGGGCGTGGACCTCCTCCGTGCGGGTGAGGCGATGCCCGTCGAGGACGACCACACGCTCCGGCACCTTCTGCAGGTTCCAGGCGAGCGCGGTGAGTGCCACCTGATCGGTCCAGTCGTTCTGTTCACGGCACGTGCCGTCCCCATAAGGGAACAACTGCGCGCCGAGGGCGTCCTTGTCGAGGAGCAATCCGTCGAGTGCCTCGCTCAGTGTTCTGGCCAACG
Source organism: Embleya sp. NPDC059237 (assembly GCF_042754105.1). Classification (NCBI taxonomy): domain Bacteria; kingdom Bacillati; phylum Actinomycetota; class Actinomycetes; order Kitasatosporales; family Streptomycetaceae; genus Embleya; species Embleya sp. NPDC059237. The sequence goes on from NZ_JBHZAE010000026.1 coordinate 104,531, forward strand.
TCGACTTCCCGGTCCCCGGTGAACCGGCCATGGCGACGATCATCGGCCTCTCCTGAATTCGTCGTGCTCACGGGATCCACTCCTCGGCACCCTGCGATCACGACGGTGCCGACCGGCGTCCCCGACGATGCACGGTGCCTGTTGCGGATCGATGGGCGGCAACCCTGGCCCCGATGCGGTCGCGCCTCCAACCGCACCGATCACAGATCTGCAAAGGGAGTTCGTTGCCGTCACAGATCTCGTCACAGATCTGCGAACCGGCGGCGCATCCGGGCCCGCGGTGCGCATGTGCGTCGCTAACCTCGGCAGGGACGATGTCGGCGGGAGGCGGCGGTGGACGGTCACAGGCAGCAGCACCGGCCCTCCTGCGCGAGGCGCCTTCGCCGGGAGGGCGCCGAGCGTGGGAGAACCGTGCAGGAGATCGCTCGTTCCATCCACGAGCACTGCGCGGTCTCCCCACTGCGGGCGCAGCGTCTGGCCAGGGGCATGACCCAGCAGGCGGTCGCGGAGGAACTGCGGGCGCTCGGCGCGGATCTGGGTGCGGACGCCCCGCGCGTCGACGCGATTCAGCTCGGCCACTGGGAGGCCGGTCATCATCACCCCAAGCCCGCGGCGATCGCGTTGTTGTGCCGGTTCTACGACTGCTCGGTCGACGAGGTGGGGTTGCGGGACGCGGGCGGTGTGCGCGCGCAGCCGTTGGTCGGCAGGGTGCTCGCACCGGCCGGATCCTCCGCCGCGACCACCGGGCAACGATTCGTCGAAGGCGGGTCCTTGGGGACGCGCGTCGATGCCGCACGCCGCTGCGTGGATCGCACGCTGTCCGCGTCCAGCGTCAGCCCCGCGCAGCTGGACGTCCTGGACGAGCGGGTGCTGTGGGCGCGCCGGCAATACGTGTACACACCGCCCACACCCATGCTCGAGATCCTGCTCGCGCACCTCGCCGAGGTCGAGGAACTCGCGGCGGATCGACAACCTGCGGTTGCGCAGGTGCGGTTGTCGGAACTGACGGCCATGCTCGCCACCCTGATCGCCGACGCGCTCATGAAGCTCGGGGAACTCGCGCGCTCCCAGGCCTGGTACGGCACCGCCCGCACCGCCGCGGACGACAGCGGCAACCCCGAACTCCGTGCCCGGGTACGGGCGCAGGCCGCGATGCTGCCGTACTACTACGGCCCCCTGGAGACTGCGGTCGCCCTCTCCCGCGAGGCACGCATGATCTGCCGGGCCAGACCCACCCCCACCGGCGCGTTCGCAGCCGCCGCCGAAGCACGCGCCCGCGCCAGGCTGGGCGACACCGAAGGCGCGCAGGCCGCACTGCGATACGCGGAAGACCTGTTCGAACGCACCCAAACCACGGACGGCGACCCCGAGGCTTTTGCGTTCCCGCTGCGCCGGCTGCTGTTGTACAAGAGCGGGACGTTGACGGCCCTGGGCCACACCCGGCCGGCCCGACGGGTCCAGGAACAGGCGCTGACGCTGTACCCCGGCGCCGCCGCGACCGGAATCGACCCGACGCTGCTGAACTTCGAAGCGGCCATCTGCCTGGCCCGCGAAAACGACCCCACCGAGGCCTGCGCGTTGGCCTGCGCCACCCTGCTGGGGGTCGCCGGGGATCACCGCACGCCCATCGTCGAGGAACGGGCCCGCGATGTCATCGCGACCCTGCCGTCCCGGCTGCGCACCAGCCGGGCGGTACGAGAGCTGCGCGAGATCATCGCGCTCCCGCCCACCGGGGTGTGACAGCGCGCAGGCAGTCGGGGACCCTGGTCCCATGACGACGTCAACGTGGACCCCCGGCGGATTCGACACCTCCGAGATGCAGCGGGTCCTGCAGCACGCGTGCGCGAGAGTGGGCCTCGACGCCTCCGACGCACGCCTGCTCCGCGGACACACCAACGCCGTGGTCCTGCTCGAGCGCGAACGCGTGGTCGTCAAGATCGCCCGCCGCGGATCCCGTGTCGACGACGTCCGACGCACCGTCGCCTTCGTACGCAGACTGACCGAACTCGAATTCCCGACCGTGCCCCTGCTGGACGTGGAACAACCCGTCGTCGTCGACGGCCACGCGGTCACGTTCTGGGTGTACCTGCCCCAGCCGACGCACCCGGTATCCGCCGAGCAACTCGCCGCACCCCTGCGGGCGTTGCACGCGTTGACGCTGCCGGAGTTCGCCCTACCCGTGCGCGACAACATACGAGCGATCCGACGCTCGATCGCGGCGACCACCTGTCTGCCCTCCACCAGTATTGCCTTCCTGTCCGAACACACCGACCGCCTCGAGGCCGACCTCGAGAACGTGGAATTCGTCTTGAACCCCGGCACCATCCAGGGCGACCCGCAACACCGGAACGCGCTGCACGCACCCGAGGGCGCGGCCGTGCTCTGCGACTGGGACACCCTCGCCGTCGGGCAACCGGAATGGGACCTGGTCACCGTCGAGGTCCACTGCCGACGCTTCGGCCACGGACAACGGCACTACCGCCGATTCGCCGACACCTACGGCTGGGACGTCCGCACATGGCCCGGATACGAAACCCTCGCCGACATCCGCGAACTCCGCATGATCACCACCAACGCCCGCAAGACGCACCACACACCCGGCAGCCGCGAAGAAGTCGAACGCCGCATCGAAGGCCTACGCCACGCGAATCGCAACCTCGCGTGGAAGATCCTCTGACGCCCCTCAGCCGAGTATCTCCGTACCCGACATGGCGCCCGCGCGACGCCGGAGGCCTCGTGCCGGTGACCGAGCCCGGCCGGATCCGCCGCATCGCGCTTGAGGATGGTCATCGGTGGCGCCACAATCCGGATCCGCCGGTTCGGCTGGTCGGAGGCGGTCACTCGGCCGCACCGTGGGCGCACTGCCGCAGGGCATCCAGGAGTTGCAGCGGATCGGTCAGGACTGGCAACCCATCTTCGTCCAGCGTCGGGGGCACCAGCCACTCGACGGCGGCGCCGGACTGTGGCGCCTGTGCGGGCAAGTGCACGGTGGTACCGGGCCCCACACACGAGACCAGTTCAATCCGCGCATCGCAGATCGTCACCAGCTCGGACCACGACGAGTGAACACCTGGCGGTACCAGCGCCCAGGCACGATCGGCATCGACGGCGACCGGACCGAGGACGTTCTTGTCCTCGATGAGTATCCGGATCGCACAGTTCGCCGGGCCGCGAGGCGCTTCGATCGTGTCGAAAAGGAGTCCTGACCGCACCACCCGGACAGGCAGTTTGACCCGAGTCCTAGGTTTGCAGGTCACACACGAGAGCCAGCGCGACCACGCGACGGGCTCGATCGTGACGTCCTGAATGTCATCCACGCGAGCAGCGTGGCGGAAATCAAGGGCCCTAACTTTCAGAGTATGTGAAAGTTAGGGCCCCTATGTTGATCTTGGTCCTACATGCCTATCCAATGCGCGAACGAGGTGAGGGTGTCCGGCGCCCTCCGGCGCGCGGCGACCAGCGTCGACACAGTTTCGTGAACGACCGGGTGATGCCGCGTTTGCTGCGGCGCGGCCTTGCGCGCCAGGAGCAGCGACCGGAATGCCCCCTCGTTCTCGCCGACCCAGCTCTGCGCACGCGCTACCTCGCAGTGGTGATGCGCCACCCGCGACTTGGGCCAGTCGCCCGGTAGCTGAATCTTCGAGGCAACGGTGATCGCCTGGTCATACCTGTCGAGTTCAGCCTGCGCCGATACCTCGTGCATGGACACGTTGACAGGTCCGAACGACAGCCAATGAACCTGGGGCACGTCGCCGGTTCGAGCTGCGGCCCGTCGCGCCTGCGCGAGTTCGGCCTCCGCCGTGTCCCTGTCGTGGGCGCGAGCCGCAAGCACCGCGCCACCGAGGTGGATCTGCCCCTTCACCGCGATGGTCTCCACGGCCTCTCGGTCGGCGTCTTCGAGTATCCGATGCCCGGACACGAGCAGCCGCGCGCCGCGTTCATAGCGCCCGGACCGCAGATAGGCCAGAGCCCGCAGGTACTGCCGAATCGCCACGAGCACCGGATCCGACGCTCGCTGAGCGGCCCATTCCATGCGGTCCAAGGCCACACCGCAGAGGTCGTGGTACCCCAGCTTCGTTGTCACGTCGTACGCCGTCCGGTACGCGGACGCGAGTACCGCGTAACTGCGTTCGCGCACAGCGGTCGGCGCGGCGTGGACGGTCGCCGTGAGTTCGGCGATCAGACCGGGCAACTCGGTCCCCACGGTCCGCAGATCGCCCGCTCGCACAAGACGGCAGAGCTCCTCGGCATCGGCCTCCAATTCGGCCAGGTCACGAGGGGTGGTGTCCTCGTCGGCCCCGATGTCGTACAGGTCCAGGGCTTCACGAATCGGGTTGATCAGAGCGTCCAGGCGGTCCTGGCGCAACTCGTGCATATAGGGCTGCGCGGTCAACGTCGCAACGTCCACGCTCAGCGCGCGAGCGCATGCGGCGATCATCGACGGTGAAGCAGGCAGCGCGCCGGTCTCGACCTTGGTCAGCAGCGAGTAGGAGATGTTGGCCTTGGCCGCCAGCCCCTTTTGTGAGAGGTGACGGACCTGGCGATACGCGGCGATGCGCGTACCGGCGGCCCCTGCAAATGAATCGTGCGGCATGCCGGTTGTCCCTCCGAGCAGACCGCCGAGGTCGACGTGGTGCGCCCCCGTCGTGCCGAAGTGCGCTGTGGTCGGGGACGGTGTCACGCCGTACCCTGGCAGTGATTCAGGTACCGCCAGCGTACGCTGGCGGACGCTCCGCCCCGCCCGGTCCGCCGAAGCGGGGCGGAGTCGTTCTCACGACGCACCCGCTCGCTGCCTCCGATCGTGCCAGCGGCGGTATCACGCTGGGCCAGAGCAGCAGACGGTGGGAACGAGGGACATGCACGTGTCCAGGAGGCTTCAGTTCGGGCTCGGGCAGACCTGTACGAGGACATCGTCTCCGCCGCCACCCCCGTTGGGCTGATACCTGCCCCGAGGGCACCACGGGTGCGGGCCGCGCTGCGGGTGGCCTGCCATCTGCTGTGTGTTCGCAGGGTGGGCTCCGACGAATCCGAGCACCTACGGGAGCTGACCGAAGCCCTCCAACCGGACGTCGACATCGACAGGATCGACCGCTACCGGGCCCTCCCGGGCGAACAAGCCGCCCGTCAACGTGCCGTCCGAAGTTCCCGGATCAGCCTGGCGCTCTCCCGCCGTGCCGGCTCCAGCAGTGGATCCGAGGGATCGGCGTACCGGCCCACGATCTTCGAGCAGAAGAACAACGCCATCAGCCTCCCCGATCGCGTCTCCATGTCGGCGTGCCGCTCTCGGCGTACGCGATCGGCCAGATCGGGCAGAGCGAGGGAGTTGCCCCACAGCGTGGCCGCGTCGAGTCCGCGCGGCGCGAGCCCCCAGTCCTCCCAGTCGAGGATCCAACACTCGGGGCCGGTCAGGTTCGCCCAGTTCAAATCCGCGTGGGCCGGGAGCCACTCGTCCAGGCTCGTGTCGACGACGTCGGCGAACGTCGCGCGGATCGCGCTCGTCACACCGTCGTGGGTGATGGTCACCGTGTCAGGGGTCGCCACCCGCGTGGTTCGGTGAGCGGCCAAGGCATCCAGTGAGGAATTCAACGTCACCCACCATGCGTCGGGCAGCTTCGGGTCGACGGTGAGGCGGCCGCCGAATTTTACGGGCGCCGCAGCAATCAGGTCGGTCTCGTCGACGCGCCACATCGCGTCCCCACCGGTCTCACGCCAGGACATGCCCGCGAACCACTCGGGTTTCGCGATTCCGTCCAAGACGGCCGCGCTCTCGATGCCGTTCCAGCCCTGCCCATCGATGCGGTCGCGGCTGCGGCGCTCGATGCGCACCCACGTCCTCCGGTCCGTACGCGCCCCCACCGAACGGCGTTTACGGACGACCGACTCGCGATCCAGCCGCACCCGCAGACCGTGCTCGACCAGGTCCAACGCCTGCTCGACCGGCTCCACGCGCAGGTCGACGACATTCCGAGACGACATGCCCCGAACCTAGCGGCGACCGTGGCATGTCCAAAACAAAGTGAGCCGAAAACAACACATGTCCGGCCGAATCGGAGCACCGGTGAGACACCTCGTAGTACCCGCGACGGGGCCTCGCGCGCGCTCCGAGCGTTGCCGAGTACCGGGGACCTCCCGGTTTCGCCGGATCGCCGGGCCACGCCCCTCGGGCTGTGCTGAAATAGCGAAAACCAACGGCGCGGCCATCAGGCGCGTTCGACGTGTGAGGACACGAAGCATGCCCGCGAAGAAGCGCCAATGGCCGAAACAGATCGAAATCTACGGTCGCATTCTCCGCAACGACCTCCGGCTCGAGGGCGATTCCGTGTTCGTGTACACGGACGCCGCCGAGCGCGGCGAAACCACCAGCACGGCATACGTTTCCACGTCCGGTCTGTACGGGATCAGAGCCCACCCGATGCCGGCGCGGACGTCCGGACCGCAAAGCACCATCGTGGCGGAACTACGCGCCATCGCCCTGGGGTTCACCAAGACGCGTTCGGCTCATCCCGGCCACACCGTGACGATCCTCACCGACAGCCTCGACGCCTTGAGGTACATGCGCAGCTGGAAATCGGGCGAAACCGCGCTTCCCCCGGGCTACTCCACGGCTTACAGGGCGACCGGAAAGACCCCGACCCTGATCAAACTGCGCAATGCGTGCAGGGGGACGGCAGCGTGAAATGCCTCCATATTCGCGGGCATACCGGGCATCCGCTCAACGAACTCGCCGACTCCCTGGCCAAACTCGGCCTCCGCGCCTGCAAGAACGAACTGACGAGAGTCGAGGCTAAAACCCTGTCGGACCACTGGGCAACGCTCCGGCTCCAAGACTGGGCCAAGTCGGCAAACCGCCCTACCCAGCAGGGCTCCTGACAACGAACGCGCTGCGCGCTCAACGATCACCGCGACCGAGCCGACCGCCCGCAAACCGGGCCGGCACATCCCACGTTGCACCGGGCGGGTCGGGTGCGCGAACAGCGCGCGCCGTCCGCTGCCGGGCCCCTCGAGACGCCGACGGGGGCACAACCGGAGATTCGTCGTCGGCAACCGGTGCGGGCACCGCACCGGTATCGCGTCGTCCCGGCGCGCCGAAGCGTCAGCCTCTCGTCCGGTCCCAGCCGTGAAGGGTGGTGTCGGAGCCGTGGTGGAGGTAGGCCTCGAGTGCCCGGGCGGTGGTGGTGACGAAGTCGGTGGGGAGGTCGCGGGTCCAGGCGGCGACAGCTTCGTCGGCGCGGGCCTGGGCGGCGAGGCTGTCGCCGAGGTCGGCGTGGGTGAGGATGTGGACGCGGCGGTACTTGTCGGGGTCCCATCGCAGGAGGGCTTCGCGGTGGAGTCTTTCGGTGCCGGTGTGGTCGACGAGTCCGGTCAGGGTGCGGGCGGTGTGGCTGGCGACCGTTCCGGCTGCGGGTCCCGCGGCGCGGGAGTAGCGGGCTTGTTCGTGGGTGTCGTGGGCGAGGGCGTTCTCGGCGGCGAGGAGGGCTTTGGCGGCGGGTGTTCGTTCGCCGGTGGCCGCGTATGCCCGGGCGTGGGGATCCGCAGGAGGGCTTCGGTGCGGCCGTCGACGTGCCCCGCGGCGCGGGCGAGTGCGTTCTCGACGAGGTCCACGCAGTGGTGGGGGTGGCCGAGGCTGAGGGCCTGGTGGGCCAGGGCACGCATCATCCAGGCGGCGTGTCCGTGCGGGTCGGCCTCGCACGCGAGTTGGTATCCGACCTGGTAGTACCGCTGTGCGGTGCCTTCGTTCCCGAGGTCGTGGTGTTTCCGTTCGGCGAGGTAGGCGAGTTCGGCCACCGCCGCGAACGCGGCCCGCCGGGTGGTGTCCGCAGCGAAGCGCCCGCGCAGCATCGGGGCGGCGGTGTCGGCGAGGTAGGCGGTGACGGTGCTCAGGCCGTGGTCGCCGCCGAGGCGCCGCCCGTCCGGCCGCAGGACCTGCCCGACGGGGCGCAGGAGCGACAACGTCACGTCGCCCTCAGTCTTTTCGTGGCTTCGGTCACGCCGATCGTGGTGAGCGTGCTCAGCGCGCTCTCGCGCCAGGAGCCCACGCATGGCGGGGCCTTGGCAGGGCGGGTCAGCACGTCCTCGGTCTCGAAGATTGCGAAGTCCATGTACCGACCGCCGGCGATGCCGTAGAGATATGTATCGCAACCGGCCTCGACGGTGAGACGTGCCAGGCGTTCGGATCGTCCGCCTCGGGCGGTCGTCTCGCTGCTGCGGAGCGCGGTCCCCTGCCAGTCGAGGAGCCTGAGCAAGGTTCGAGTGGAAGCCTCCGCTATTTCGGCCAAGTGGGCGGTTTGCGTCAGGAGTTGCAGGATCTCGTCGATCGCGGGTTCCACGTCCGCCCAGTACGGGTTGCGGCCGTAATGGTGCCGGAGCATGCCTTCCGCACGTTGCCGGGACGCGCGCGGGTCCACGAGGCGTAGATCGCGAATCAGGGTCGCTCTGCCCTGGGGCCGGTGGACCGGGAGGGTCAGCCAGCGGTGCCGGGTGGGGTCCACCGGGTCTGGCAGGAGGCAGCGGTGTTGGTAGTCGCGGGCGGCGTGTTGGACGTCGTCGTAGACGATCCAGCGGTCCGCGGCGTGGATCTTGGCGAGGGTCGATAATCGTGGGAAGAGGTTCGGTTGGTGGATCGCGCAGACTCTGCGGGGTGTCATGTGCTCATCCGGCCATGAGTCGGCTGGTGAAGCCGGCGTCGAGGAGGCGTTCGTACGCGGTGTGGACGTCGTCCGGGACGTTCTGTTCGACGGCGTAGCCGAGGGCGGGGTAGGCGATGATGCGTTGGAGGTCGCCGACGAGCATGTCGATGACCAGGTGTTCGTCGCCGATGGATTTGAGGTAGGCGTCGAATTCGAGGGGTTCGGAGGCGCAGACGACGTCGACCTCGGGCCAGATCTTGCGGCAGGTGGCGTAGGCGCGGCGTTGCATGTAGGGCTTGGAGACGATCAGTAGGGATTCGACGGTGGTGCCGTGTGCGGTGAGGACGTCGCGGGTGAAGGCGATGTTCTGGCCGGTGTTGGCGGCGCGGGGTTCGAGGAGGATCGCTTCGTCGGGGACGCCGAGTTCGATGGCGTGTTCGCGGTAGTGGACGGCTTCGCCGCGGGGGAAGCGGGTGGCGGTGGTGGGGCTGTTGCCGCCGCTGAAGACCACGATCGGGAACAGGTCGTGGTGGTAGAGCTCGGCGGTGAAGCGGGCGACGCCGAGGTCGTGGCTGCCGAGGCCGACGGCGGCTGTGCACGGGCGCAGCGTGTGGTGCATCTGGTGGTAGTCCCAGACGAGTTCCGCGTCGGTGCGGTCGGTGTCGGTGACGTCGGGGCGTTCGGCTGCCAAGGTGTGCTCCTCGGGTTCGGGTGGCGCGGGGTTCATTGGCAGGTGCGGCGGATGGCTTCGATGCTGTGGAGTTGATGGGACAGTCCGTGTCGCGCGGCCCGTTGCGCGGTGCGGTCGAGCAGGGCCAGTCCGGCGTTGATCGTGGCACGGTCGGTGACCAGGATGTGCGCGTGGGCGGTGTCGAGCCGGACCTGTTGCATCGGTGCGTCGGTGACGCGGTGGGCCAGGGCGATGTCGATGTGGTGCAGGGCCCGCCCGATGGTTCCGGCGCCGCGGTGGGCGAGGGCGAGCTTCTGCTGCGCCACCGACCAGTCGTCGGGCTCGTCCAGGTCCTCGAAGCGACGCGTGGCCTCGGCCATCTCCTTGATGGCGCGTTCGTGGTGCCCGGCCTTGCTCAGCGCCGTGCCGATCCACAATCGGGCGCGAGCCTGGTCGCGCTCGCCCAGCCTGCGATCGCTCGCGAGGAGTTCGTACATGCGGGCGGATTCCTCCAGGCGTCCGGTCATCTCGGTAACGACGGCGAGCGACAGGTCGATCTGCGCGACGCGCCGGGGGATGTCCAAAGCGGTGAACATCTCGCGGGCGCGCCGGTAGTGGTGATCGGCGGACGAGGGGCCGTGGATCGCGCCCTGGTCACGTCGTACGTCGCCGAGGAGAACGAGGGAGCGGGCGTAGAGATAGCGTCCCCGGTCGTCCAGATCCACCGGCACGGATCGCGTCAGCCGACGGTTGAGCAGGCCGGTGGCCTGGGCGAGGCTCTGTCGGTTGACGAGTACGAGCGCGCGTTCGATGTCCTCGGTCCACGTCTCGTGATCCCATTCGCGCGGGACGGAGAACGGCCGGGGAAGGGCCTCTTCGACGGTCTTCGCGAGCAGGGCTTCGAACCGGGCCTGTTCGTCGGGGGTGGCACGGGCAAGAACGGTGTCCAGAATGGCCTGCGTGTCCGGCCGGGGTTCACGCTGGACGCCCAATCTCTCCCACTGGGAGACGGTTCGCGCCGCCATACCCAGGTGATCGGCGAACCCGCGCACACCCATGCGCTTGGCACGACGAAGCGCCTTCGCCTCGTGGCCGGTCCACGTTCGAACGGTCGGCACCAGCAGCCCCTTCCGGAGCCCCCATCGAATCACCCGGCGCGTACCCGGTGCGGCGAAAGTGCCACGGAAGTGCCACACCCGTTCATCCCGGAGTGACCACGCTCGCGGCGATGCTCGTTCCCGGGAGCCGGTTTCGGTTTCGCCGGCGAAGAAGGGCGAGGGGATGCGAGGCGTCACCGAGGAACAGTCCGGGCCCGGCCCGCTCGTGTACGGCTACCTCCGCCTGGTCTCGGTCTCGGTGGCGCGCCGCCGATCGTTGGTCGCGTCGCTGCATGAGTACTGCTGCCGCCACGAGCTCCTCCTGGCCGGCGTCTTCGTCGAACATTCCTCTCAACCCGCGGCATCCGTGGCGTTCACCGGACTGCTCGACGCCCTTCGGGCGAGCGGCGGATACGGCGTGCTCTTCCCGTCCCAGGCTCATCTCGGCGGAAAGAGCGTCTCCCGAGAACGACGCGCACGCATCACCGAGCTGGGTGCCCGGGTCCTGTTCGTGCGGACACCGACGAGCGACCGCCGCACACGAAGACCCTCCGACCCGGACATATCCATCCCCGGGGCGGTGTTCGACCACCCGCACCATCTCTCGGCCTCGGGCGGCGCAACCGCTCGTGGTCGGTATCGGCCTACACAAGGAGTTACCGCCATGCCCATGGTTTCCGACACCGATCCGGCGCTCGACGACGACTTCGATCTGGATGTCCGCGTGACCACGGATATCGCCGAGGGCGTTCCCGTGCCGTGCGACACCAACGACACCTGCGCGGCGACCTGCAAGTCGTCGTGCGTCAGCTCGTAGTCGACATACCCGTCCCGGGCGGCCGAAGCAACCCACGGCCGCCCGGGATCCCCAGTCACCCCAAGTCGGTCGGAGGATCGCGTGTCGGACGGAACGCAGCTCTACCGCAGCACCGGCGCCGCCCTGTTGCGCGTGGCCGTGACTCCACTGAACGAGTTGCCCCTGTGGTGGCCCAACCTCAGTGAAGTGTCCGACTGTGTCGTGTGGCTGCGGCACACATGGGCGCGGCCGGGATTCGCCGCGGCCGTAACGGCTGCCAGTCCGACCCTGGCGCGCCGCGTGGAGCAGCTGACCGATGGCGCCGCCGACACCGACCCCCGGCGTATTCGTAGGGCAACGTCCGCTGTCGTACGCTACGGGTTACGAAGCGCCGGACGGCCCACGCCCTTCGGCCTGTTCGCAGGCGTCGCCCCGGCAGCGCTAGGGTCGCACACACAGGTCCAGTGGGGCGTGGGACATCGGGCGGTGGCCCGGGTCGACAGTGAATGGCTCAGCGGCGTCATCGACCGGTTGGAGGCATGCCCCCGGCTCTTGGCGCGTCTGGACGTGGTGTTCAGCGACCTGGCCACCGAGCGGGGCGGGCGGTTGGAGTTGGCGAACGGGCCGTTCCGGGTGAGCGTGCGCGCCACTCGGGCGGTCGTCACGGCACGGGAAGCTGCGGGTGTGCCGATCCGGTTCGGCGCGCTCGCCGAGAAGCTGTCCGAGGCGTTCGCCCGTGCGGGCCGCAGCCGGATCGACGCCATGCTGACCGATCTCGTGCGGCGCGGCCTGCTGATCAGTTCCCTACGCGCCCCAACCACCGTCACCGACCCCCTGGCGCGGCTCGTCGACGAACTCCGGCGTGTATGTGCGGACGACGTGGCCGAGGTGGTTCCTCTCATCGAGGGTCTGCACACAATTGCCGAAGGTGTCCGCGAGCACAACGACGCCCGCCCCGCCGACCAGGACAAGCTCCGCGCCGACCTCGTCGCCGGGATGCGAACCCTTTCGAAGGTCGGCCGTACCGTACTGGCGGTCGACACGCGGGTCGACTGCCGGGTCACCCTCCCTTACGCCGTCGCGTGGGAGCTGGAGCGGGCCGCGAGCGCGTTGCTGCGCACCACGCGCCACCCGTCGGGCGACTCCGCCTGGCGCGCGTACCACGCCGCGTTCGTGGAGCGATACGGCACCGGCGCCCCGGTCCCGCTGGCGGACGTCGTCGACCCGGCGACGGGCCTGGGCTTCCCCGCCGGATACCCCGCCGTCACCGAGGCCGTGCCGGCCGAGACGGTCTCCCCACGCGACGAGCAACTGCTCGCCCACGCCTGGCGGGCCATCGCCGACGACAGCGGCGAGATCATCCTCACCGACGCCGACATTCGCACACTGACCAAAGGCGCCAGCTTTGACGAACGGCGAATCCCGCCGCACGTCGAACTGTCCGCCCGGGTGCACGCCGTCAACACGCTGGCGTTGGATCGCGGGGAGTTCACGCTGGTGGTCGCGCCGGCTCGCGCGGCGGGGACGATCACGTCCCGCTTCACCGCTACGGCGACCGGTTCGGGCCTCGAAGACGTGTACCGGGCGCTGCCGCCCGCGACCGAAGGAGCGTTGCAGGTCCAGCTGGCCACACCACCGGTGTACGCCCACGCCCAGAACGTCAGCCGTGTCCCGCCCTACCTGCCGCATGTGCTTCCCTTGGGCGAACACCGCCGGCCTGAGGACCCGCAGACCTCTGTGGATGTACGAGACCTTGCCGTCCTGGCCACCGCAACCGGCCTGCACCTGGTCAGCCTCTCGCGCAACGTCGTCGTGGAGCCACAGGTCTTCCACGCCCTGGCGCTGCACAAGCAGGTCTCCCCGCTCGCCCGGTTCATCGCCCACCTGCCCCGAGCGCTGGGACCCCAGTGGTACGAGTTCGACTGGGGACCACACGCCCAGCTCCTGCCCCGGCTGCCCCGCGTACGCCACGGACGCGCCGTGCTGTGCCCCGCACGATGGCACCTGACCACAGCCGACCTACCACCCTCCACCGCCGACGGTCACCGATGGCAGCTCGCGCTGCGCAATTGGCGCGCCCGCTGGAAGTGTCCCGACACGGTGGAACTGTGCGACGCCGACCGCACGCTGCGCCTGTCCCTCGACGAACCGACGCACACGAGCTCCCTTCGGGCCCACCTGGCACGGTACGGGCACGCGATCGTCCAAGAAGCCGCGCCCGTCGCCGAGTTCGGATGGATGAACGGTCACATCCACGAGATCGCCATGCCCCTGGTCACCCGCCGATCCCCCGCGCCCTCCCCGTTGGCCGGCCTGCCGTACCTCGCCGCCCACGCCCGGTATGAGGCGGCACCGGGAACGCCGAGCGAGGACTGGGTGTTCGCGAAGATCCACACGCATCCCGAGCGGTTCAACGAGATCATCACCCATCACCTGCCCAGGCTCACAGCCATGCTCGACCAACGCCCTGGTCCGCAATGGTGGTTCGTGCGCTACCGCAGCACCCACGAACGGGACCATCTGCGGCTGCGTATCCACGCCCCACAAGCACACACCAAGGCCGCCATAATCACCGCGCTCGGACATTGGGACCACGAGTTGCGTGCCGGCGGGGCCGCGTCCCACCTGGCCCTCGACGCATATCGGCCGGAGATCGGCAGATACGGCGCCGGGCCGGCGATGGCAGCCGCCGAGCGAGTCTTCGCCGCCGACTCGCGAACGGTGGCGGCCTGGCTCCGACACGCATCCGCGCTCGGGATCGACCCCCAGGCATGGACCGCTCTGTCGATGCTCGGCATTGCCTGCGCCTTCCACGACAACCCCGCCGAAGCCACAGGTCGCCTTGCCGCGCGGCCGATCACCGGGGCGCCGGCGATGGATCGGGCGGTCGCCGGAGCCGTCCTGCAGAGGGTGGTTGCCGGGAACGTCGACCTGTCGGACCTGCCAACGGACCTGACCACGGCATGGGCGGACCGCGCCGAAGCCCTGGTCGCCTATCGCGAACTTCTGCCTCTCGGAACCGATCTCGACGCCATCGTGGACTCGCTCCTGCACATGCATCACAACCGAGCCCTGGGCGTCGACCCGATCGGAGAGCGGACCTGTCGCCGCCTCGCCCGCCAAGCCGCCCTGGCATCCGCAGCCCGATTGGCGGCCCCGACGTGCTGACGGGCGGCGCCCCTTCGGAACTCGCAGCAACGTCGTCCGTCCCAACGCGGATGCAGGATCTGTTCGCGGGCACGCCCGGCGTCGCGTTGCTGCACGGTGCCCGCGCCCGCGCCGGCCTGGTGGAGTGGACCACCGCGCATACATGGGCGCGGGCGATGACCCGAGATCCCGTCCACGCCCACCCGGACTTCCTCTGTCTGTCTCAGGGCGCCCCGGCCGTCGCCTTCGTTCTCCGGGAGATCGGGCACCATGCCTACGGGCGGGCTTTGGAGGTGCTCGACGGCGCGATCACCGCAGGCATCCGCCACCGCTTGGGTCGGGCTCACGAACGCATCGACCGCGGTGAGTTGCCCGCGTTGCGCGAGTACGACCTCGTGGGCGGCATGACGGGCCTCGGCGCCTACCTTCTCCACCAAGGCCAAGACACCCTGCTCCTGCGGGACGTCCTCGGCTACCTCACGCGCCTGACCCACCCGATCCGCTCGGGCACCGACGAACTTCCCGGCTGGTGGACCCGGGACTCGCCGACCGGACAACCCTCGCCCCACTGGCCCGGCGGTCACCTCAACCTCGGCATCGCGCACGGATGCACGGGCGTCCTGGCACTATTGTCGACGGCGATGAGACACGGTGTAACCGTTCCCGAACACGCCGAAGCCATGGCCCGCATCACGGACGTCCTCGACGCCTGGCGACGCACCAACCCCAGCCCATGGTGGCCCGGCATCATCACCCCCACCGAATGGCACGACAACGCGCCGCACCACGGCGGTCCGCAGCGACCGTCCTGGTGCTACGGCACGCCCGGCCAGGCCCGCGCCCAGCAGTTGGCCGGCCTCGCCCTGGGCGACACAGAGCGCCGTCGACACGCCGAAGCAGCCCTGCTCGCATGCGTCACGGATCCTCGACAACTCGCACTCCTGAACGACGCCTCGGTGTGCCACGGCTGGGCCGGCCTCCTCCAAACCACATGGCGCGCCGCAGCGGACGCGGACGACGCCGGCGCTCTGAGCGAACGAATACCGATCCTGCTCGACGGCATGCGCCGTCACCTCCGCCAGCGCGGAATACCCGCCGACACCGGGCTTCTGACCGGTCGCACCGGCGTGAGCCTCGTCGAACACGAGCTCACGCAGGGTCAATTCACGTCGTCCTGGGACACGTGTCTCCTGCTGACCGACTGATCCACCGAAACCAACCCGCCCCAGGCACCCCGGGCCGGGCTGCCACAACCTCCGAGGAGCATCTCCGTGACGACCACCACCGGACCGTCCCCCGACACCCTGCGAGAGGACATGGTCGACCGCATCATCCGTAGCAGGCCCACCCTCGACCCGCGCGTCGCCGACGCGATGCGCGCCGTCCCCCGTCACATGTTCGTCCCCGAGGCCCCCCTCGACGAGGCATACGCCGAACAGGCCGTCATCACCAAGCGCAACGACACCGGAATCGCCCTCAGTTGCGCCTCCGGCCCCGGCATCGTCGCCGGAATGCTCCACCAGCTCCAAGTCCGCCCCGGAAACAACATCATGGAGATCGGCGCCGGAACCGGCTACAACGCCGCACTCCTCCAGCGGCTGACCGAACCGACAGGTCGACTCGTCACCCTCGACATCGACCCCGAGGTCACCGCCGGCGCCCGCTCCGCACTCGACGCCACCGGCAACCAAGCCGTACGCGTCATCACCCGAAACGGCGTCCTCGGCGCACCCGAACACGCCCCCTACCAACGCATCGTCGTCACCGTGGGCACCTGGGACATCCCCACACCCTGGTGGCACCAACTCGCGCCCGAAGGCCGCCTGGTCGCCCCACTCCGCTGGCGCGGCCAGACCCGAGCCGTCGCCTTCACCCTCACCGAGGACAACGTCCTCGTCTCGGACTCGGTCGAACTCTGCGGCTTCGTACCCATGGTCGGCCAAGAGGGCGAACTCACCGCCCCCATCGACGCCGACGGCGAGGTCGCCCTGCACTGGGACGACGACCAGAACATCGACCCCACCGCCCTGACGGGAGTCCTCGACCACTCCAGGACCAGCACGTGGTCCGGCGTGTTCGTCGTCGCCGACGAATCCTTCGACGGGATCTGGCTGCGCCTCGCCGCCTTCGAACCCGGAACCTGCCGAATCGCCGCCGAGGCCACCGCCGTCGACTCCGGCCGCTGCACCCCGGCCATCGCATCCCGCAGCGTCGCCCTGGTCGAGGAGACCTCCCTCGCCTACCTCGCCCTACGCCGCCACGACCGGCAAGGCCACCCCACACAGTGGGAGCTGGGCGCCCACGCCCATGGACCACAGGGACACGACCTCGCGAAACGCCTGTGCGACCGGATCAGCGAGTGGAACGACAACCGCGACGCCGAA
This sequence comes from Embleya sp. NPDC059237, assembly GCF_042754105.1. Classification (NCBI taxonomy): domain Bacteria; kingdom Bacillati; phylum Actinomycetota; class Actinomycetes; order Kitasatosporales; family Streptomycetaceae; genus Embleya; species Embleya sp. NPDC059237. The sequence continues at coordinate 121,252 of NZ_JBHZAE010000026.1, forward strand.
CCACGCATCACCGCATACCCGGTAAACGCACCCGACGCCGCCGTGTCCCAGGGCCCGGTGATCTCCAAGCGCTTCACCAAACTGTCCGTCGTCTACTGACGCACGAGACACTCCACATCTGCGCCCCTCGACCCGAACGAGTATCGAGGGGACGCACGGACGACACGGCCGTCGTGCGTGACGAGAATGCGGTCGGCGACGCGGGCCTGAGCACAGGTCGTCGAACTCCGCAGGAGAAATCGCATCTCGCCCGGCGGGCAGATGGTTCGATCGGCCGCCGATGGCACGGCACACGAGGCCACGGTCGCCTCGGCACGCCCGGAACACGGCGCGATCCGGTTCACGAGGCAGCCGCCCTCGTCGACCGCGAGGGCCCCGCGTCACGGCGGTCCCGCATTCGACCCACGCAAGGGAACGATGAGCGAGCACACCACGACGCGCCAAAAATAAGGGAGTTGCCTCCGGCGCTGGCCTCGGCCCGGGCCGACGACGAAGAAGGCGATTCGGACGACTCGAACCACGGGAACACCTACTTGCAGCGACCGAGCCAGTTTTGGGCCGAGACGTCCGACGAACGACCTCCATTCGCCGCCTGGCGGATCGACACCACACCTGCCCGCGCCGCCGACGAATCCTTCATGCGCACCCCACACCTGGGCACTCCCCTACGACCGCCGGACCACCTCGTAGGAAGAACACATTCGCACGCAGCACCACCCGACGACGAGGCCGTCCGGTGAGCTCGCACCACCCGGCCTTCGGGCCCCTAACCATGGACGGAGTCGTGATGGACACGAACACCTGGGCCCGTATCGAACTCTTGCGCGACTGGCTCGACGCACGCCACCGCACGGCGGGGCAGGATCCGCTGCCGCTGTGCATCCTCAAGATCAGCGAAGAGGTCGGTGAGGTTGCGGAGGCCTATCACGGCGTCCTGAGGGCGAATCCCCGGAAGGGTGTCACCCACACCCTCGACGACGTCCAACGGGAGTTGTGCGACGTCATCGCGACCGCGGCCGTCGCCCTCGCCACCCTTGCCCCCGACCCGGACGCGGTGTTCCGCGAACATGTCGACCACCCCGTGCGGCGAGACGCCGACCGAAGCGACCGATTGACACCCTCACCCCGCCACCGGCGCTCCGGATCCCGGCCCCGAGCGCCTGCGGCGCGCACTCGGCCCGACGCCCCGGGCGAGGTCTCGGACCGGCCCTCGCATCCCCCACACGATCGGAGGACCCGCACATGGATCGACACCCCGACCCGCATAGCCGGGCAAGGCATGCCGCGCCGCGGCTCGCGCCGCGCCGGGACGCCCTCGAAGCAGTGTCCCCGTGATCGGGTTGCGCGGTGCGCGGCGCAACCGGGCCGCGGAGACGATGGCCGAGGGTGACGCGAGCGGCCGGGAGTTGTTCGGCGGCAAGCTCACACCCACCTGGGGTCGGCATCTGCACCGCGGCGCCCGCATCGAATTGTCCTTCCTGGCGACGCTGCGACGTCTGCCGCATCTGATCGCCCGGTCGGTGCGTCTGGGGTGGGCGGCGGACCGGGTGGCGTTGCTGGTGGTGGCGTTCGCGCAGGTCGGGCAGGGTGTGACGTCCGCGTTGGGGTTGGTGGGCACCAATCGGATCCTGGTCGAGTTGTTCAGTGCCGGGCCGACGCCCGACCGGGTGCGCTCCGCCGCGCCCGCGCTGGTGTTCGTCGCGGCGATGGGCGTGCTGGCGGCGGTGCTGCGGGCCGCGTCCACGGCGGCGACGGGGCGGTTGGAGCCGAAGGTGGAGCGGTTCGCCGAGGCCGAGTTGTTGCGGCGGGTGATGCGCGTGGAGATGGCGACGCTGGAGGACGCGGACTTCAAACGCCTGCTGACCACCGCGAAGTACGGCACCGACGCGAGCCGGTTGATGATCACCTACAGCGTGCAGGTCGTCAACGCCGTCGTCTCCCTGGCCGCCGTCGGCACCGTCCTGACCGTTCTGCATCCTCTGCTGCTGCCGATGATGATCCTGATCATCCTGCCGCCGGGCTGGGGCACGGTCCGTTCCGCCCGCCGCCGCTACGAAAGCGTGTTGGCCTGGACGGACCACGGTCGCCAACAGTGGGAGATCGCCTACGCGTTGACCTCGCAGAGCACCGCGCAGGAGGTACGCGTCCACGGCGCCGGACCGTACCTGCTGCATCATTACGAACGCATGGCCGCCGCCGCCGAGGCGGAGAAGGAGCGTCTGGCCAGGGCCGAGGCGGGCACCGACCTGCTCGCCTCCGCCCTGTCCGGCGTCGCCTCCGGGCTGACGTACCTCACCCTCGCCTGGTTGTTGCTCAGCGGGCGCGCCGACCTGGCGACCTCCGGCACCGCGGTGCTGGCGATCCGCACCGGCACCTCCAGCCTGGGCAGCCTCGTCGGCGGCATCCAACGCCTGTACGAACAGGCCCTGTTCGCCAACGACCTCGAAGAAGCCTGCGCCCGGGCCGACAGGCACGCCATCCCCACCCGCGGCACCGTGGTCAAGCCCCCGGAGGTGGTGAAGGTCGAAGGCGTGTCCTTCACCTACCCCGGACGGGACGTCAAGGCCCTCGACGACGTCGACGTCACCCTCACCAAAGGCACGATCGTCGCGTTCGCCGGGGAGAACGGCTCGGGGAAGACCACGCTGGCGAAGCTGATCGCGGGCCTGTACGTTCCCGACGGCGGCCGCATCCTGTGGGACGGGGTCGACGTCACCGACGCGGACCGCACCAGCGTCTTCGACCAGGTCGCCCTGGTCCCCCAGGACTTCGTCAGGTGGGATCTGACCGCCCGCGCGAACATCGTCCTCGGCCGGCCCCGCGTCGACACCGACCCCGACGAGGACGCGCTGCGGGCGGCGTGCGCATACGCGGGCGCGGGACCCGTCGTCGACGAACTCCCCCGCGGCCTCGACACGTTGCTCGACCGCAACTACGAGGGCGGCGTCGAGTTGTCCGGCGGCCAATGGCAGGCCATAGCGCTCGCCCGCGAACGCTACCGTCGCGCGCCGGTGGTCATCGCGGACGAGCCCACCTCGGCGCTGGACGCCCGCAAGGAGATCGAGACGTTCACCCGCATCCGCGAACTCGTCGCCGACGGCACCATCGTCGTCCTGATCACCCACCGCCTCGCCTCCGTCCAACACGCCGACCACATCTACGTCCTCGACAAGGGCCGCATCACCGAACACGGCACCCACGGCGAGCTCATGGCGCGGCGCGGAGGTTACGCGGACATGTTCACCCTCCAATCCGACCAATACGGAGGCGGGCGCAATGGCACCGGGTGCAACGTGCCGTCGACGCGTCGATGATCCGGCGAGCGAGCGCCGTCCCAGGCGTCGGGTGCCGGCGTCGGACCTCGGCGGCGATTCCATCGGAGGCCGGGCGCGTGCGTATGGTGCCCCCGGTGTGCGCGCAGAAGGCGCGCCGCGCCATCTGTCGCGAGTTCCCTTTTACAGGGTCGCCGGTTGGTCGCTCGCGCCCGGACGACGTAGGAGGCGTCGCGCTACCCGGCGGACACGACCCGGGCGTTGCCTACGCGGATGAACTCGTCGAGCCGGGCCAGTTGTTCGGCGTTGAAGGCGGCCTCGGGCACGGTGGCCACACACCGCGGCGCGGTGCGGATCACCAGCAGCCCGAACTGCCGCCGCACACCCAAGGTAGCCGTCCACCGTATGCTCGCCGTACTCACACCGGGCCGTTCGCGCGTGAATCCCTCGTCGTCGAGCACGACGTCGATCACCCCCTGCCCGATCAGCGCACGCACGTGCCTGCCGTGCACGAACACCATGAAAAGCACGAAGAAGACCGACCAAAGACCCATCTGGAGACTCCCCATGGGGAACGCAAGGAGCAGCACCACCACGGGCACGGCGACCACCCCCCAGCGACCCCACCTCGGATAGGCCGCGAACGTCGCCGCGGCACCGGTGCGCCACGTGTGGGTGTACGTCGTAGAGATCAGCATGTGCGGATGCTAGAAGGAGCCGGGGACACCCGATCCGGCGGCCCACCACGCCCAGATCGAACAGGATCGACAACTGCTCGGGCGTGATTCTTCGGGGGCAGGCCCACGGACGAGCATCGCGGAGGAACAAGCCGCCTCCGGCCCGTCCGGGACGGCGCGACCGCGTCGTGGTCACGAACGAACGAGCCCGTCGCGGTACTGGTGTTGCACAGCCCCGTCGGCGTCGACGTCACACCCGACGACCCGTCGATCGCGGAACTCCTGAGTCGATACGCCGCCGACGGCTGGAACCTGAACATCGGGTCCGACAGCCCCCTCTTCCCCGCTACAAGGCTGCGACCACCGAATAGACGACATGTACACGCTTCAATCCGACCAGTACGGCACGCACCCGTCCGAGACTTTCGGTCGAGGGACGATCCCCACCACGAGAACGCCCGTCGACGATTGAACATCCTCGACTCGTGAACACCTCCCGAGGTGAAATCCCTCGTCGGCGGGCGGACTTGGGTACCGTCGGCGGAGCATTCGATCCCTCTCGTCGGTGCCCCCTCAGGCCCGCCATGAGCCACCATGAGGTCGTGAACTCCACGGCGATGCGCGTGATCAGGTGGTTCCTGGGCGCGGTGGCGTCGGTCCTCCTCCTGTTGCTCGGGGTGGTCGCGTGGGGCGTGTCCTCGTGCACGCAGAACACGAAGACTCCGCATGCGCCCGACGTCGACAGGGTCGCCGGTGCGCCCGAGGTCGGTGCGGCCCAGCGGACGGCCGTACGCGACGTCGAGGCCGCGTACACGGCGCTGGAACAGTCGCTGGGCGGGCGCGCCGAGCGCCGTGGCGAGGCGGTGTCGGACGTGTGCGGTGCCATGTTGAAGCGTCCGTCGTTCTTCGGCGAAGGGGGCGGGAGGTGGAGCAAGGTCCGCTGTGAGCGCGAGATCGTGCGCGCGTACGTACTCGACGGACCCCGGGCAACGCACGCAACGATCGTCGCCGACGCCCTGACCGCCGCCGGCTGGTCCCGCCCCGGAGCCGATTTCGTGGATCCGGGTACCTCCCCGTGTCCCGCGCCCGCGCCGTCCACCCCCCGAACCCCTTCCACGCAGGTCGTCCACGAATACGCGTGCATCATCGAGGCGACTCTGCCGTCCCGGGTGAGCCTGCATGCGCAGTTCTCGGACCAGGACCCGTTGCCCTACTTCTCCTCCCGGCTGCGACCCACCGACGCACGTTCCACCACCGGCACGATCACCGATTTCGACGTCCACTCCGTCACGAACACGCCCCGAGCGGCCGGGAGCAGCGTCGTGATCGTGTCCGTCCTCGATCCCTACTTCCAGCAATGACCGTGTTCCCGAACCGATTTCGCGCCCGCGCCCGAACCGTCCGTACGGCGTACCAGTCCACCGGCGCGAGGCCCGACATCGGCGATCCCTCCTCACCGAGACCGTTACGGTCCGCGCTGCGGGGAAGCACGAGGGCCCCTGACCTGGAGGCAGGGGCCCGGCGCCGGGAGCCGCACGCCGAGGTCACCCCTGGGGCGTGTGGGCGGAGGCGCCCGGTGACGCAGGACACCGGACCTCTCCCGGGCCGTAAACGGTAGACCTCGGACCTTCCGAAAGGAATAGGCCAGACCGATCGGTCCCGGCCATGATCCGGCCCGGTCGCCCGTGCCTCCGAATACGACGCCGGATCAGTCGGAACGACGGGCGGTCGCGGCGGAGGTCCGACCCGCCGGACACCCACGAGGGCGGGTCGGATCCCGCGAGAGACCCGGCAACTACGCTCGGTGCCAGACACGTTCACATCGGGGGGATGAGATGGGCAACCGAGACACGCTCCGCACGGGCGGGATCGCCGTCCGGTGTGCGGCCGTGATCCTGGCGATCACGACGGCCGGCGCCTGCTCCGACGGCGACGGCGCCAAGGCCCGCCCGCAGCAACCGAAGGCGGCCCCTTCGGCGGCTGCGGGGGCACCGGGGTCGGCCGGGCCCGGCTCCGACGACGCGAACGAGGAGGCCCCCAGTTGGAGCATGGACAATCTGCCGCCGGGCGTCGACTTCTGGGCCGGGAAGGTGGACCTGGCGGTGTTCCTGTGCCAGGCCTCCGACCCGAAATCGGGCGGCTGCTCGAACGGCGCCGTCACCAACACCCAACGCGAGGAGATCCTCGCCGCCCTCAAAGCCATGCCGCAGGTCAAGCACGTGTACTTCGAGGACCGGAGACAGGCGTGGGAGTTGTTTCGCGCGCAGAACGCCGCCAACCCCCTCCTTCTCGACGCCATGACGGCCGAGCAACTCCCGGAGTCCTTCCGCGTCAAACTCAAGGACCCCGACACCATCACCACGGTGGCCTCCGCGTTCGAGCAACGCCCGGGAGTCGCCTCGACCATGAAGCACACCCCCTCCGGCCCTTCCACCACTGCCCCGGCCACCGCCACGGCCGCGCTGACCCCCGAGCAGGCCGGGCGCGCCGTGTTGACCGTGGACGACGTCGGCACCGGCTGGACCGCGGGCGCCCTGACCGACACCGGGCCCAAGCAGGCCGCCGCGCCGTACTCGGGCGTCAGCGGTGACGCCGGGTGCGACCGCGCCCTGGCGGGCGCCCCGACCGGCCCGATCGTCGTCCTCCTCGGCGCACAGCGAACCTTCGAGAACGCGGCCGGAATCCGACTGGTCGCCACCGTCCAGGCATACGAAGGCAACGGCGCCGCGCTTCAGTTGGCCAAGACCCGCGCCATGCTGTCCGGCTGTGCGAACCTGCCCGTGCCGTGGGCGGGTTCCACCGCACGCTTTCGTGCCGTCGCCTCCCCCACCGTCGGGGACGAAACACTCGGCATGCGCATCGTCACCGACCAGAGCGGCACCACCAGGACCGTCGACTCGATCCTCGTCCGCATCGGACCCAACCTCGCCACCATCACGCTCCCCACCGACGCCGGCCTCGACCCCACCACCTCGAACCGACTCACCCGCCGCGCAGCGGAACACCTCCTACATGCCGGCCGCGACTGACCGAACCCACACATCTCGCACTCGACCCCCCTTCTGTACAGCTGGTAACAGGCACGTATTCGAACCCTGCGGTATTCGCCGGCCGAAGGCTACGAAAGCGGACGATCCCTACCGTCCGGGGAAACCCGCCGGAGGGCGGGCTCGGTAGCTGTTCATTGTCCGCGTCGCCGTCTCTTCCCGAGACTTGATCATGGTTGTGGCC
>NZ_JBHZAE010000027.1:0-121123 GCF_042754105.1 Embleya sp. NPDC059237
CCATCGCCTGGCAGAGAGCCGCCAACGAAGTACGACTGCACCTGCGGCGGGGCGGGTCTTCGGAGGAGCTGACGCCCGGATGGATCGCCGGCGGCGAAGACATCGGCCGATGGGCGCAGCGGCACCGGCGAGCAGCCGTGCGGGCACGGCTGGGTCCCGGGCAACTCGAACAACTCCACGAACTCGGCATCACACCCGAAACCGAACACGGGCACGGCGCGGCGGCGGGCGAAGGCGGGACGGCACGGGGCGGTCGTGGCGCGGCGGACGGCGTCGAGGACGGTGCGGCGGTGGCCGCGGGTGTTGGTGGCGCGGAAGGTGGCGGCGAGAGGACCGGCGGCGGGGGGAACAGCGTGGAGGAGGGCGGTGCGGTTGTTGGCGGCGCCGGGGCTGCCCCGGCGCCCAGGCGCGGACGGCGCGCGTGGGAGACCGGGTTCGCCGCGGCCCTCGCCTACCGCCAACGCGAAGGCGATCTCGAAGTACCGCGGGGGCACGTCGAGACCGTGACGACCGAGACGGCGACCGGACCCGACGACGGAGACGAGGACGGCACGGACGGCGAGGACGACACGGACGGCGAGGACGACACGGACGAGGACGGCGGGGCCGTCGACGTGCGGCTCGGCAAATGGGTCAACAACCAGCGCACCCGGCGGAGTTCGCTCGGCGAGGAACGGGTCCGGCTCCTCACCGAACTCGGCATGCGCTGGTGAAGGGGCGGGGGCGGGTCCGGGGGGTTCGTGTTCGGTGGATGTGAGATTCGAAGTCGGATCGAGGGGGTGGTGTCAGTAGAGGTGGCTGGGTCTAATTGCCGGAGCCGAGGCGGCTGAAGGCCCAGCGGAGCACGTCCTGGTCGACGTGGGTGCGGCCGGTGCGTTCGAGGGCGGTGTGGGTATGGGCGGTCAGTCGGGCCCAGTTGCGGAAGTTGCCGTGGGCCGCGTGCTGGTCCGCGTAGGCGGTGTCGTCCGGATCGGTGTGGGCCCGGGTGGGGTGGTAGAGCGGGATGACGTCCTGGACCTCGTCGGGGGTGAGGCGGGTGAAGCGCTGCCAGATGAAAATCCTGGAAGAGAGCATGGGTTCCTTGCGCAGAGTCTGGTGACAGCCTTCTCCTCGTGCCCGACCTGGAGTTGCCTGCTCCCGGGTAACCGGAGTGGGCGGCCCGTGGCGAGACGGGCCTTCGTCTCAGGGGAGTGTTCGACCCGGCGATGGGATCCGAGGCGGTCGCATGGCATGCCACGGCCCGGCCGGGACCCGGGCGATGGGTGCCTCGGCCGGGCCGGTCGAGGGCCCGTGGGGGTGGGTGATTCGACCTTTCGGGTGGGTGCGTCGGGTTGTGTTTCGGATTCTGATTCCGGTGTGGCGTGGTGGGTAGGGGCGTTCGGCCCTGGTTTGTCGGGGAGGGCTCGGGGTTGTGGGGCGAGGGGCGGCGCTACTTTTCGATGCCCTGGGCGAGTCTGCGGCCCAGGGGGTCGTAGGCGGCGAGGGTGTAGTGCGGGTGGCCCGAGAAGGTGAAGGCGAAATAGCGGTGTGCGGTGCCCACATCGGTGGGGACGGCCCGGAACTCGGTGCCGTCGTCCAGGCGCAGCACGACCACGGACACCTCGTCGGAGGCGACACCGACGATGGAGCCGAACGTGTCCCCGAGCGGGCCGTCGGCGTAGTTGAGATGGCCGATGCCCGTTCTCGGATCGCCGACGAGGACCTGGGGTGCGGAGCCGCAGGTGAATCCGGCGGCGCGGCCGTCGAGTTCCCCGTTCGCGCATTCCGTGCCGTCCGGGCGTCGATGGGCCCGCACCGCCCAGGAATGCCCGTCGATCGTGCCCTGACCGACCAGGTCGGCGGGCGCGCCGGGGGGAGCCGTACCTGCCGACACCCGCACCGCCCGGTTTGATCCCGGGTCGAGCGCCCCGGACACCTGTAGCGTCGGCCCGATCAGCAGGGCCGCGCCTACGACCGCGCCGATTGCCCCCCGACGCCGTCGCCGGGTGCGCCGGCCGGCCGCGACGATCGCCTCCCAACCCGGCTCGCGCACGTCCAGTGCGTCGAGTTCCGCGGTCAGCTCTTCCCTGAGTCGCACACTCGCCTCCGTCATGACCGCGTCCTCTCGTGGTGCCGTGGTTCCGGCGATGCCAGCGCCGCCGCGTCCGGATCGGCCCGCAGTTGAGCCAGGCCGCGATGTGCCTGGCTGCGTACCGTCCCCACCGAGCAGCCCATCGCCGCCGCGGCCTCCGATTCGGACAGGTCCTCCCAATAGCGCAGGACGACCGCCGTGCGCCGCCCGGCGGGCAGCCGGGACAACGCGGTGATCAGCACGCTGCGGGTGACCGCCCGCTCGGTCTGGTCCGGGACGGGGGCCTCGATCGTGCGAGGGGACAGGAATTGCGCCACGCGCCGCCGCCGGTTGCGCGAGACGAACGTGTTGACCAGCATGCGGCGCAGATACGCGTCGGGGTTGTCGGCGCGGTTCACCCGGCGCCACGACGCGTATGCCTTGGCGAGTACGGTCTGTGCCAAATCCTCCGCGTCGCCGACGTCTGCGGTGAGCAGGACGGCGGTGCGGACCAACGCGGCACGTCTGGTCAGTACGAATGTTCGAAATTCTGCCTCTTCGTCACTGTTCAGGACGCTCACTCCTTCGCGACCGATGATGCTTCGACCCTTCGACGCCCGGTCGAGGCGGAATCTATGTCGTCGTGAGGCAACGAGTTTCGGTGCGGGTGTCGAGCACGGTCGCGCGCCGGGCGGGATTTCGGGCGCCTTGCCGGTTCTTCGCCGGCCGGGTGTCCGGGATGCCCGAGGTGTCCGGTGCGCCCGAGGTGCCCGAGGTGCCGGAGGTGTCCGGGGTGCCGCGACCGTCGGGCGGCCGAGGGGTGATGGTCCGGGTCGTACCCGAAGTAGCGCGGCCGGGTCGGCGCCGGGCCGGCAGGGCTCGGCCGGCGGGGGTCGCACGGGGCGGCCGGGACGGTGACGCGCAGGCCGTGGCGCAACGCCCGCCTGCGCGTGGAGAACACCGCACTGCGCGCCGAACGCACCGTGCCGACCTCGGACATCCACGCTTCGCCCGCCCGGTGCAAGTCCTCGACACCGGGAACCGTCGTCTGCGACGGACGCCCTGCACCGCCCCCGCCCCCCATTGCCTTCCCGGTGGTCCCGCCACGGGGCCCCCGGCCTTCGGGAAGCGGGTGCGGCTGCTCACCGAACTCGGCATGCGCTGGTGAGGCGGGGTTGTCGTTCGGGGGTGCTCGGGTTCGGTGAATATGAGATTCACAGGGAGATCGAGGGGTGGTTTCGGTGTCGGTGGGGGTGTTTCGGGTCGCTCCGGTCGGGGGTGAGACGACGTGGTCGTTCGTGGGCCGGGTCGCCGGGTGCTACGGGCCGGCGCCGACGTCCTGGCGGGTCGTTGACGATGGGTCGACCATCGCCCCCGCACGAGAGCGGGGCATGACCGGCGGACGCGGAGGTGGTTCTCGACGCGTCCGGGCGGCGGACGCTGATGCGGCTGTGCGGGGTCGAAGAGGCGGTACTCGGGTGGGCGTCGCCGTCGTGGGGTCGGGGGGAGGGCGAGGCTGCCGGGCGGGGGTTCGGCCGGGGTGGCGCAGGGGTTGTGGTGGGTCGGTGGCGCGGTGGTGGAGCCGGTGGCGTTCGGGTGTCGGCTGTGTGCGGCGCGGCGTACGGGTGCGGCGGTGCGGGTGGTTCGGTACGCGGCGCGGCGGCGGGCGGGTGTGCGGGCGGCAGGCACGGTGGGGCCTGGACGCGTGCTCGGGGTCCTCGCTACTCCCAGGCGGTGAGCAGGTCTTGGGGTCCGTAGGTGTAGTCGATGCCTTGGGTGGTGGTGCCGGAGCGGCTGGCGGCGATGAGCGGGGTGTCGGGGCCGGCTCCGGGGAGGCGGTCGCGGTGGACGGTCAGTGCGGTGAGGTCGCGGTGGTCGAACGGGCCTTCGAGCCATTTGATGGAGCCGACGGCGGTGACGTGTTTGGCGATGGGTGCGCGGTCGGCGGCGACGATGTCGATCTCGGGGTCGTTGGTGCGGGTCCAGTAGCCGCCGAAGGCCTCGCATCCGGGTGGGAGGCGTTCGGGGGGGAGCAGGGCGAGGGCCTCGCGGATCACGGGTTCGACGGCGCGGCCGCGCCAGCTGCTCCACGAGGTGCGCAGGCGTCGGTTGGCGCGGTCGCCGCGGCCGCGTTCGATCTCGGCGAGGTGCGGGCCCACGAAGGCCAGCCACAGCCGTAGGTGGGGGTCGGTGACGCGGTAGCGGGTGTCCTTGTTCGCGGGTTTGGTCGACAGGGGCGTCTCGGCGGCGACGATGCGTTTGTGGGTCAGGAGGGTGAGGGCACGGGTGAGGCTGGCGCCGGCGATGTCGCCGGCGGCGCGGGCGATGTTGGTGAAGGTGCGTTCCCCGCTGCCGATCGCCTCCAGGACCCGGCGCGCCTGGGCCTCGGTGGGGAACTCGGCGGCCAGACTGCGTTCGCCCGACACCACCAGGGCCGAGAGCGGGTCGGCCAGGCAGGTGGCGAGGTAGCCGGCGGTGTCCGTGCCCGGTTCCCATTCCGCGCACAGCAGCGGCAGACCGCCCGTGGCCAGGTACGCGTCGAAGGCCTCTGCCGCGGGAAGATCGAGCATGACGGCGACCTCGCGCGGGTTCAGTTGGGGGACGACCATCTCGGTGGCGCGCTGGTAGAACGGGCGTCCGTAGGTGCCCATCGCCTCCATCATGGCCAGGTCCGAGCCGATGCCGATCAGCAGCACCGGCTTGCGGGACAACTCGCGGTCGAAGAGCTTTTGCAGCGTGCCCTCGAACGCCGCGTCCTTCTCGATCAGGTACGGCATCTCGTCGAACACCACGATGCTGGGGCCGTCGGCGGGCAGCGCCGCGGCCAGCAGGCGCAGCGCGGCGTCCCAGCCGTCCGGGTGCGCGCCGGTGAACAGTGCGGCGCCGGGCAGGTCGGAGGCTGCGGCCTCGGCGACGAACAGGTCGATCTCCTCGCGGGTGGTCCGGGTCGAGGCGGTGAAGAACACACTCGGCACGCCGGCGCGATCGACGAACTCCTCCACGAGACGGGACTTGCCCACCCGACGCCGCCCGCGCATCAACAACGCCGTCCCCGGCCGCCCGCCCGGCCCGGCCTGTCGTTCCACGCGGCGCAGCATCTTGTCCAACTGCCGCAGTTGCGGCTGACGCCCGATGAACCCCGTCATCCCGACCTTCACTCACATCGATGTTTGTTTCATGGACGAAACTTACATCAATGATAGTTATGTGCCGGGTGGGTGGCAACGATGATGCTCCAGGCGCAGCCGGCCGGTGACGAGGCGGCCACGTGGCGGGAAGCGCACTCGTTGCGGAGAACATCCGACCGGCGTGTCGTGACCGATCGACGGACGCGACGCCGAGCCGGTCGACGCGGGCTCTGGTCGTACGTCCGGAAGGCCGAGGCCGACCCCGGCAACGCGGTGGGCCGGGGACGGAGGCATGGGACCGGTGGAGGCGGGGCCGGTTCGCGGTGGGATGACCGGCACGGGTGGCGCCGAGCGCCGGCCCCGAGGGGGACCACGGAAACGGAAACGAGCGGCCCCGGTTCACATCCCGGCGAGGCCGCTCGTCTCGTGCGGGGCCTGGGCCTTTTCGCGGGCCCGGTCGCCGCTGTCACCGCGGCAGGGGCGGCAGGAGGTTGAAGGCGAACACCGAGCACAGCCAGCCGAGGGGCATGGACGCCACCACCATGCGCCAGACGTGGACCGAAGGGAACGGCACGGCGCTCTCGGGATCGTCGCGACGGAACGCGACCGGCACCTCCCGGCCCTGCCACACGCGAGCGAACGTCGACGGCGGTTCCATCGGCCGCACCCCGTACGCCGTCCCCCGGATCGAACACCAGGCGCACCCACACCGCGGCGCCGTCGTCCGGCCCTTCGTCAACGCTCCAGCGGTCCGACACCGTCGATCCGCCTACCCGGCGGCCGAACACCACCGTCCGCACGTCCGCGAGCGCGGCCGGGGCACGGTCGTAGCGGTCCCGGTCGCGTCGGGCGCGCGCGGGAGCCTCGACAGCGACGGCACCGGGTCCGGCAACGGCACGGCGGCCGACGGCGCGCCACCCGGGAGCGGCGTGCCCACCGGCCCCGGGGCACGCCCGCGGCGGGTTCTCGATCGAGCGTCGGCACGGGCCCGGACACGCGTGGGGGAACGCTCGGGCGGGCGGGCGGCCGTCCCGGAAGGTCGGGATGAGGAGAATGGCCGGGCAGGGGTCGGCCGGGGCGGGTCGCAACGGTTGCGGCGGGCCGGTGGCGTTCGGATGTCGACTGTGCGCGGCGCGGTGTATCGGTGGGCCGGTGCGGGTGGTTCGGTACGCGGCGGTGGCGGGCGGGCGGGTGTGCGGGTGGCACGGCCCGTGGAGTTCGGACGCGGACGGTGGGGATCGAACGCGGACGCCGACGGGGTGCCCGAACACCTGGAGTTGCGCGAGGTGCCGGAGTGTCGCGGCGCGGCGGCGGCGGGCCGGTGCGGCGCGGCGGGCCGCGGGGTCGGGGTGGGGTGGGGCGGGGCGGATCCCGGGGAAGTGTTCGGCGTCGCGTGGGCGGTGGTGTGTCGGTGGTGGGAGGCGGCGCTGTCGTGGGAGCGGGAGGAGGTGTGGCCGCGGCGGCTGCACGCGGTCGCGGGCGGGGACGCCGGGGGTGATTTCGCGTGGTGGCGGGTGGTCGCGCGGGACACGGTCGTCTTTCCGGAGGTGGTGGCGGTGGCGGACGCGTTCGGCGGCGCCTCGGGTACCATCGCACCACCGCCGGCCTGGCACTGTTCATGAGCTTTTCGAAGAGCGCGGTGTCCCTGGGGGTCATCCCCGACTGCCTGCCCGCGCAGACCTTGCTGCCTGCCCCCGGCCGCTGACGGCAGCCGGATCCCCCGGGGTCGGTTGAAAAGGGCCTCGCACTACGATCCGACGCATGCCCGACCACCCGTGGTTTGAAGTCGATGGCCCCGCCGAGCCGGACGGCGAATTCGAAGTCGGCCCCGAAGAGCGCGCGTTCCTCGTGTCGTTGCGCGAGCACACGGCGTCCTTCGCGTCCGACGACGTGTATGGCGACGTCGGTCGGACCGACCCCGGGGACGTCCTGGTGGCGTACGTGGACCTGATCGACCACGAGGCGGGCGTGCATTTGGCCGCCTACGGGGTGCATTTCCAGGCCGACCGCGTGCTCGGCGACGTCCTGGGCCACGAACTCGCACTCCCGGAGAGCCCTTCCGCTCGGGCCTTGGCCGCAAGCGGCACCGTGGCCGACCTGGCGTGGCGATCGGCGGCCTGGATCCGGGACGTCCTGGACCGCCCTGTGGTGTTGTATGTGTGGCTGCACGAGCGATACGCGTACGCGGCGAGGTTCGCCCTCGCCGACCTCGACGAGACCCTGTGCCAGACCTACGTCGAGCGGTTCGCCCCACCGGACCAGGCCCGGGAGTTGATCGCCGCGGGGCACGTGCGCGGCAAGGGATGGATCCAAACCGTGGGCCTGTCCGCCCCCGATCTCTACTTCCACGTCCGCGGCGACCTCGGCCGGGCGTCCTTGCCGGCGGGCGTTGCGGCCGGTACCGAACGAGGACCGATCGGCGGTATCTGGTACGCCTGACGGTCGGGTCCGACGGACCGCGTCGAGACGGACACCACCGACGCCTTCCGCGACGCCGTCCGTGCCGGACTGGGCATCGGCATGCTGCCGTTCGACACCGCCACCCGCCGGGCCGGTCTCCCCTCGATCGCGGTCCACGACGGGCCCCGCCGCACCCAGCGGGTGATCTGGGCGAAACCGCCCTCGCCGGCGGCGCTCGCGCTGATCAACGAACTCCCGCTGCCGAACGCCGTCAAACGAACGGCTTGACACGCAACCGAGGTCGGTGCTCGGCAGGGTCGGGACCCGAGCCCGACGATCACGGCCCGGGACGCGTGGGACCAAGCGCAGCCCGCCGGCACCGAAAGCCCGTGTCCTGTCCCGTCGGTCCCCGGCGCACACGGCATCGGAAGGCGGGCGAACACCGGGCGCGGTCGGCACGCCACGAGTTCGGATACGTTCCCCGGGTTCGCCCTTCCGGCGGGCGCGGCGGCACCCGACGGTACCGGTATGGAGAGCGCGGACAGGCTCGGCAACGAATTCCTCGGTGGGGAGGCGGAGTTCGAGTCGGGGTCGGGTGGGCCGTCCGGGGGCGGGGCGGCGGCGGGTTCGGTTTGTACGACGCGCCCGCCGAGGCCGAGCCGTGGTGACCGGCGTGGACCCTGTGGACGGGCGCAGGCCGTCGCCGGTGACGTGGGACGGGTTGCGGGACTTCGTCGACCGGCCGCCCGCCACACCGCCCGAAGCGGGCGAGGGCGAGCGCGGGGTGGAGGAACGGCCGGCTTATCACTCACGGTTCGCGGTCGTGCGCATCGCGACGATCGACGCGATCTCGCGGACAGTGCGCACCCTGACGATCCTCGGCCGCCCCAAGACACCGGCGCGCGGCCGTGTGTGATCGTCACCGGGCCGCCGACCACCGGCAAGACCACCGCGCCGTTGCAGGTGGGCCGGACACGCCATCTCGCGGAGACCGCCCGACGCGGCCAAGGGCGCAGGGGCGGGTGCCGGTGGCGTACGTCCTGGTGCCGCCCAGAGCCCGCGCGAAGGCCCCTGCCGGTGAGTTCGCCCGCTACCTCGGCGTCCCCGTCACGGCCCGCATGACCCAGGCGCGGATCGTCGACGCGGTGTGCCACACCTATCGCGAGGCGAAGGTAAGGCTGTGGCGATCGACGAGATCCACCGGCTCAACCCACGCACGGCCACGGGGGCGGAGACCGTCGACCTGTTGAAGGACCTCACGGAACGCATCGGCGCGACGTTCGTGTACACGGGCATCGACGTGACCGCCACAGCGTTGTTCGGGAGTGCACGCGGGGCCGGGCTCGCCGGACGGGCCTCCCTCGTCGAGTGCGGGGCGTTCCCCGCGCGGCTCGGCACACGCGAACCATTCACGGAGTTGATCACCGGAGTGGAAGCCGCCCTCAACCCGAAACGCACACCGGGTCGGACACTCCCCCGCCTCGCGCTCTACCTCCACCAACACACCGCCGGACGCATCGGCAGCCTCACCCGCCTGCTCCGCCAAGCCGCCATCACCGCCATCGACGACGGCACCGAACGCATCACCAAAACCAGCCTCGACACGGCTCGCCCCGACCACCTCGCCGAAACACACCACCGTCCCGGCACCGCCACCGGGTCCCGCACACCCCGACAGTAGACACCCCGAGGCCCTGCAGCCATACAAAACCCTGCGACCTGCGCGAACGCGGTCCGGGCCTTTAGACGCACAGGCTATGTGCAACACACCAGGATGTTCTCAACGAAACCGCGACAATCCCAGGTCAGGCCCTCACGACCCTCGCCCGGACAGCCACGAAACGTTCTCACCCAACCTACAAAACCCCAATCCACAAACCCCAGAATCACATCAGTGAACTGGATCCCCTGCCTCTCGAATTGCCGCGTAGATCGCCCGCCCTACAGTTTGCACATTCTCGCTGTAAAATCCGTACCTGTCGTGAAACGCCTCTTCGGAAGAGCGATTCAGGAATGCGAACATCAGACTCCCGCATAGTGCCCGAAGGTCGTTACGACTCAGTTGGACCTCAATATATTTTCGCGATTGAAAGTCGACTTCTCGATCTCTCAAATCAAGCAGCCGCCGTGAGGCTTCTCCAGCTACGATAGCAACGACTTCAGGAGCGTAGCTCCCACTGTAGAGATCGATAAGAACTCTTCTCGCTAGCTCGAACTGGGTTGGGGTAAACGCGAGAATCCAGTCGACATCGGACCGCCTGATACCAACTCTTTGATACATGAAACCTCATTCTATCTTTTTGAAAATACGAGCGAATTCTTCTTCTGATTGATGATAGGCGTGAACCATGTAAGAATTTTGAACGATAGTCACAGCCCTACCATTCGAATCCGTCTTAGTATAATCACGCCTAGCCGTCGTTCCCGGCTTTCCGTTCTGGACATGCGTCATGCCCGCACTCCGCTGACCGCTCAAGTAATTTCCGAGACCATCTACGTTATCACCAATATCTTTGATGCTATGATCCGCCGCATGATCGGCCGAGTTACATTTCGGGCACATACGCTGGATATTATAGTCGACTCCCTCGGCAATATCATTCCCGTAGGTGTCCTGCAGTCTTGCGTGATCTGCATCGTTGAGTCCTCCGCAGTTGTGAACGAGTACGGACGTCTCTCCGGCGAGCACGTAGTACGTGTGAATGTCATCGACGGTGAGGTTGTGAGCTCGCTGAACCTTCTGGATAGTGCGGGTTGCTCGAACCTCGACCAACGCACCCTGGGATGTCAGGAGCTGTGCGCCGGTTTTCACGTCGCGAGCGTCGACCCACTCTCCGAGGTCAGGTACCCAGAACGGGTGGTGGGAAGTGGCGATGATGGATGCCTCGCCCGCGTCCGTGTCAACGGTGATCTCGGCGAAGTCTTCATCGTCCTCGGTTGCGATAGCCGCAAGGACCGTACGGGGTTTGCTTTCCCCGGTCTCCGGATCCGTGGCGAGAACGTCGTCTCCGGGTTCGATGTCTTGGATGGCCTTCGTACTGCCATCCGCCATCAACACCTCAGTGTCGGCCGGGAAACTGTTACCTCCACATCCTGACCCCTTCCCTCCCTTCCTTCCCTTCGCGCCCTTGCCGCTGTTCACTCCGCCGGGCACGAACCCCGGACCGATGCCGTCGAATGCCTGCCCAGCGGCGATCTGTGCGTCCCATTTCTGGTGCATCAGGAAGGTCGCAAGGTTGTCATCGCAGTCGACTTCCAGGCACGCCTGGAACATGTAGTTCGTCTGATCGAACCATCGGTTCACGTCGCTCTGTGCGATCAGATCGAATCGCTTGTAATTCACGATCCTCAGGTAATGGGTCCTGAAATCATCGCCTTTCTTCCCCTTCGGGATGCGGTACGATATGTCGTTTCCCTGTGGATCGACATAGTCCGACACGACCGTCACGGGTTTCACCGGCGCCGGAGGCGGGTTCGAGGGTGCGCCGCTCGGCAGTCCGCCACCACCGCCTCCCCTGTTTGGGAAGGTGTGATCATCAGGGTTGCCGCCACAGTCGCATTCGTAGAGGCCGGTGGGGTCGCTGACCGTCGTGGGGTTGTTGCTGCTGTAGGTGTAGCCGTGCATCTGCCCCGCGTTGGTCAGGTCCATGATCGGGTCGACGCTGATGAAACGGCCGAGGCCTGGGTCGTATTCGCGGGCGCCGATGTGGGTCAACCCGGTGGCGTCCATCGGTTTGCCGAGGAAGCCCTTGTCATCAGGCCATTGGCCGTTGACCTGGGTGGGCTGCGTGCCGCGGGCCTCGCCGAAGGGCTTGGACTGGCGGCGGGTAGCGGTAAGGATGCCAGCGTCGAGGGTGCTGACCGGGGTGCCGTGGTGGTCTGCCGCCATGTAGGTGAGCGGGCCGTTGCCGTTGCGGACGACGGTGGCGCCACCAGCGGTCGGGTAATAGCGGGTGCCGAGCACGGGGCCGGATTGGTCGGTATTGGTGGCGAGTTCGTCGTTGCCGAGGTAGAGGGTGGTCTTGCCGGCCTCGCGGCGGATGATGCGGTTGCCGTCGGCGTCGTAGACGTACTCGCTCGTGCTCGTGGCGGAGGCGACCTTGGTGAGCCTGTCCTCTTCGTTCCAGGTGAGGGTCTGGAGGTTGGCATCGGCCCCCGGGCGAGTCTTCGTGCTGCCGGACTCGTCGTAGGTGAGACCCGTGGTGACGGCCTCGCGGGTGCCGGTTTTGACGGTGACCGAGTCCAGGCGGTGGGTGCGGTCGGTGGGCTGGGCACCGGCGCGATAGCCGTAGTCCGTGGTGACGTTCTTGGTCGGGTCGTCCGTCGCGTCGTGGTCGACAAGTTTGGTGCGGTTGCCGACGGCGTCGTAGGTGAAGGACTGCCAGTACGGGTCCGGGCCGCCGACCGTGATCGGGGTGGGGGTCTGCGTGGTGCAGGCACCGATGCCGGGAACGTTGGGTGCCGGGAGGGTAGCGGTACCGGCGGTGTCGGCCCAGGCTTCCTTGAGGCGGCGGTGGCCGTCGTAGAGGAAGCACTGTGTGTCGGTGGTGGTGCCGTCGCGGATGGTCTTGATGGAAGTGACGTCACCGTTGGGCTTGTAGGTGTAGGCGGTGGCGTCGACGTTTGCGGTGGTGCCGGTCTCCTTGGACCATTCGGTGTTGAGGAGGCGGCCGGTCGCGGGGTCGTAGATGCTGGTGAACGCCGCTTGGAGGGGGGTGTTGCCCAGGGTGGCGCGGATGTTGCGGCCGAAGGCGTCGTAGTCCGCCCAGTTGAGGTAGCCGTTGAATCCGCCCATGGAGGTGAGCAGGCCGGCGTTGTTGTACTTGTTGCGGAGGGTTTCGGCGGGCAGCCCGCCCTGGGCCGGAAGGTCGGTGGTGTAGGGCAGGCCCTTGACGGGCTCGTAGGTCGTGCTCGTGGTGTAGATCCCGGCGAGTTTGCCCTCTGCGGCGGGGATGGTCGTGCGGGTGCCGGTGGGCAGGTAGGTGCCGGGCTTGAAGCCGGTGATCTCGCTGGTGTACTTCGCACCCGACTTGCCGCCGACGTAGCGGGAGGATCCGTCCGCCTGGCCGGTCGCGTACCGGTCGAATGTCCACTCGGCGAGTAGGTTCGCGTCGTCGATCGAGTCCTTGTACGAGGCGGTCTTTCGGCCGAGGGCGTCGTAGATGTAGGCGAGTTTTTGGCCGCGGGCGTCGGTGGTGCCGATGACGCGGCCGACGAGGTCGTAGCGGGTGTCGGACGGGCCCTTGTCAGGGTCCTCGACGTGGGTCTTGCGGCCGAGGAAGTCGTAGGTGTACGTCCAGGTGTTGCCGCCCGCGTCGGTGACGGTCTTGAGTTCCTCGCGCGGGGTGTACGTGTAGGTGATCGCCGTGAAGGTGCCCTCGGGTGTGCCGCCGTCGAACTCGCGCAGTTCCTTCGGCTTGCCGCGGGCGTCGCTGATCGACAGCGTGGCGGTACCGCCGGTCGGCGGGGTCACGCGGGTCTCGTCCGCGCCGGCGTACGTGGTGCTGGTGCGCCACTGTTCGATCGCCTTGGAGGAGAAGACCTGGGCGGTGGTGCGGCCCATGCCGTCGTAGACGACGGAGCTCTGGCCGGGGACCTTGTCGTCCTCACCGACGAAGATCGTCGTGCTCGGGAGGTCGTCCTCGTTCAGGTAGGGCTGATTGGTCTTCCACGGGCGGCCGAGGCTGTCGTGGAAGGTGTCGCTGACGACCCGACCGAAACCGTTGTTGGCCGTACTGGACTGGGTCTGGCGTTCCTGGAGGAAGCTGTTCAGGATCGCATTCGAGGTCGCGTACTTCTTGTTGACCTGCAGGGTGCGCGTGGTGACGACGGAGGGGCCGGTCTTGCTGGGGGCGTACGCGAATTGCAGGTCCGCGTTGTCGGCCTTGGTGTGCCCGGGCTTCCACACCGCGATCACACGGCCGAGGGCGTCGTATTCCTGTTCGACGACGCGACCGCCGACGTCGATTGCCTTCACCGCGAGGTTGCGGGCCCCGGCGTAGGTGGTCGAGGAGCTCCAGCCGGTGGGGCCGGTGACGTTCACCGTGGTGGGCATGGCTCCGGTGGCGGGGGTGTAGGTGGTCGTGGTGACCTTGTTCTCGGCGTCGGTGGCCTTGGTGACGCGGCCGTAGGGGTCGAACTCCGACTTGGCGGTGGTGACCCGGTTCGGAGTGCCGTCCGCCTTGTAGTCGATGACGGCGTCGGTGGATGTGACGTCGCCGATCGTGCCGATCTCGCCCTGGGGCTTGTTGTCGTACTGGGTGCGGGCCCAGGCGTAGACGGTGTCCTTGGTGGCGGTGGTGTCGCAGTCGCCGATCAAAGAGAGGGTCTCGACGGGTTTACCGATGATCCAGGCGCCGGTGTTGTGGGCGTACGTGGTCTTGACGCAATACTCGGGCAGACCGTCGGCCTTGTCGGACACCGTCTCCGGGAGGCCGTGACTCGGCTCGAACGTGGTGGTCTTGGAGGTTTGGCGCCAGGTGGTGTTGTCGGCGAGAAGGCTGCGGGTGCGGGTCTGCTCGGTGGCGGTGCGGCGGGCCTGGAGCGGGGGCAGGCCGCGCGCGCGGGTGTGGGTGGCGGTGACGGCCGAAGACAACGGGGTGTTCAGGGTGGTGGTGGCGACGGTGCCGCCGTCGCCGGTGAACGTCTGGGATTCGTAGGCGAATCCGGCGTGTTCGTTCGCGTCGACGATGGGTGTGTCGGTGGAGTCGGTGAGGGTGACGGCGCGTTTGGTGCCGTCCTTCTTCACGTCGCCGTCCATGCCGCGCAGGTAGAACGTGGCGGATTGGGTGACGGCGTCGGGGGCCGCGCCGCTGCGGGTGATCACCTGGCCGTAGCCGCGGAATTGGTTCCAGGTGCGGCGGTCCTTGCTCTTGGGCCTGGACGCTTCCTTGTCCTCGGTCAGTTCCGCGTCGTCGCGGTGCCAGGCTGCGCCGCCGAGGTATTCGTAGCGGGTGGAGCGGTTGGGGACCGAGGCGAGGATGTCGTGTTCGGTGACGGCGGCGACGGTGTACTTGTGGAACCAGTGCAGGACCGGGTCCGAGGCCTCGTCGTAGTTCCACCACATCGGGTAGCACGCCTTGGTGTTGGCGTCCGGGGTGGGGAGTGTGCTCGGGGTGCACTCGGGGTCGTTGTAGGTGACGGTGGTCTGGCCGCCGGTCTCGTTGGTGATCCCCGTCAGACGGCGGCGGTTCATCGGCGGGGCGAGGTCGCCTCCGGCGTCGACGCGGTTGTGCTTGAACGTGCCGGCGAAGTCGACCGAGGGGACGTCGATCTTCTTCGTGCCGTCCCAGGCGGTGCGGGTGATCGAGTTCAGCCACAAGGTGGCGGAGGAGCCGTCCTGGGGGTCGGGGTAGTCCTGGTCGAGGGCGAACTCGTCGACGGTCTGGTAGGTCGAGCCGACCAGGGACTGGGTGGTGATCTTCGTCAGGCGGCGGGTCGAGAAGAACGTCTGGCCGTACTCCTCACACTTGCCCGAGGTGGCGCACTGCTTGTCGACGGGGACGTCCGGCCACTTCGACGCGTTGGCCTTGGTCATCTTGGCCGGGTCGCAGTCGAACCCGTCCTTCTTCAGGCAGCGCTCCGCGGTGTCGAAGAGCACCTGTGCGGTGGGCTGGGTGGTGTCGGTCGTCTTCGAGCCGTAGGTGATCTTGGCGAGGGTGCCGCCGCGGGTGTATTCCGTCAGGGTGCCGGAACCGACAAGAACCGCGCCGCGGGTGTAGCGGTTGGTCTCCGTGTTGTAGGTGTAGGTGACCATGCCGTCGCGCGGATCGATCACGTAGTCGAGGTTCCACCGCCACGCCTGCTGGCACCAGGAGGAATCGAACCCGGCCGCCTTGTAACAGGGTTCGGCCGGGTCGTTGCCGTAGACGGGGGCGGACCAGACGGCGTTGGTGGCCGGGCCCGTGGTGCTGCCGGGCTTGTGGCCGACACCGAAGTAGTACTGGACACCGTCGCCGCTGGTCAGGCGCCAGTGCTCGCCGTCGTTGTCGCCGTTGTCCGCGCCGGTGAGAAGTTCGATCCGGGAATCGTCGTCGTTCTCGAGACGCCACTTGGACTTGTCCGTGTCGTCCTGGATCAGGGCGGACGACTTGCCGTTGAGGGAGAGGGTCTGGGTGTTCTGCTTGGACCAGCACTGCTCGCCGGACTTGTCCCGTCCGTCGCGTGCGCACGATTGGTAGGAGCGCTCGACGAAGCCGGGCGAGTATTCCCAGCCCTCGCCGATCCAGGAGGCCTGGTTGTTGGTGGAGGTGGTGCGGCCGTCGACGCTGCCCGAGTTGTAGGCCAGATTGACGGTGGGGGCGGTGCCGCCGATCGCGGGCGGGACGGCGATGCCGTAGGACCAGTTCATCGAACCGGAGTTGCCGCCTGCCGACCAGGAGCCGGACGGGGACAGGGACGATGCCTTGTAGTCGCCCGAGGGGCCTGCGGCGTCCGCCGTGGTGGCCAGGATCATCGCACCGCCGACCGGTGCGGACGAGTTCTTCGCGTTCGGCGCGGCCGCAGGGGCCGGGGCCAGGTCGATGTCGGCGAGGACGCGGTTCTTGGTGCGGTCGTTGCGGGCGCCTGTGACGGGGGTTTTGACGCGGCAGGCGGCGATGTCGGGGGTGGTGAGGGCGCATTCGGGCATGGCGACCAGGCGCAGGCGGGTGGACCAGTCGGCGCCGAAGGCGTTGCGGAATCCGGTGTAGTCGATGCCGACGGTGATCTTGCCGGGGGCGGGGGTGGTGTCGGTGCGGCGGACGGTGATCAGGGCGCCGTCGACGCCGGCCTTCTCCGCTGCGGTGTGGTCGGCGACGGTGACCTTCACGCGGGCAGTGGGGGTGTTCGTCGCGGCGGCGGTGGGGGTGCCTGCGCGGAGGGGGCCGGGGGTGGTGGTGTCGGGGGTGGTGATCCAGACCGGGGTGCCGGGGGCGTTGCCGCCGGTGGGGGCGGCGAGCAGGGACGATCCGCCCCGGGCGACGAATCCGGACGCGGGGGCGGGGGTGGTCTCGGCTTCGGCTGCCTTGGGCCACTCGGGTTTGGCGGGGTTCCAGGTGGGGTGGCCGTCGCCGGTGAGGGGCGTGGTTTTGGGCGTGGTGGCCTTGTGTCCGGGGACGGAGGGGGTTTTGGGCAGGGGGCTGGGTGACCATGCGTTGGGGTCCGGGGGGTCGGCGAGCCAGTCCAGGGCCTGGGCCGGGGCGACGTTCGCGGTCAGGGCCAGCAGCAGCGTCCCGACGACGAGTATTCGTGCCGGGCCCGTGCCGTGTTCGCGACGGGATCGCTTCTTCTTTGTTTCCCACGAGCGGTTACGCATGTCGAACAACCCCCACCAGGCAGGACGGACCCCGCCCCCGAGCAGGCGAGAGATCACAGACGGAGCGCACGGTAGGGCGTAAATGCCGTGTGGGTAAAGGCGGTTCCCGGTGGTTGATGTGTGCTTCGTCACTACAACTTCGGGGGCTGTTCGATTGTCCCGATCGAGGCCAAATCACCCGTTGGGATCGATAGTTCGGCAATTCGCTCGCGTATTGAGGGGATTCGGGTGCATGTCGACAAGATCACTTGGTCGATGTGATCTGTGGCACGTCGCGCGGGGTGCTGCCAACCGGTAGGTTCCGCGCACCTGTGCGCACTCGCGCCACCGCATCCCCGTTCCCGCAGGAGTACCCGTCATGGGACAACCACTCGCCCACGTCCGCCCACGATCCCGTCCGGCCGCGGTGGTCTGCGGGCTCGTCGCGCTCTCCCTGGCCGCAGGGGCCTTTGCCGGCACCGCCAACGCCGCGCCGCGCGCGGGCGCCCCGCCCACCACCGCCACGACACCGCCCGCCGATCCCCGGGTCGCCGCCGAGAAGGCCGCGACCGCGCAGGCCAGGAGCACCGGACAGGACACTCCCGTACCGGAGTTGACGACCGAGACCGACACCGTCACCGCCAAACCCGACGGCACCCTCGCGCTCAAGCGCACCGTCGAGCCGTCACGGACGAAGAAGAGCGGGACCTGGCGCGATCTCGACCCCACGCTGACCCGGGCCGGGGACGGCACGGTGCGCCCCGCGAGCACCACCACCGACCTTGCCCTGGGTGGCGGCGGCAGTCGGTTGTTGGCGTCGATGACCAACGGCGGGCGCAAGCTCACCTTCACCTGGCCCACCGCGCTGCCCGCACCCGTCCTGGCCGGCGACGGCGCGCTCTACCCCGGGGTGCTGCCCGACGTCGACCTGAAGGTGTCCGCGACCGAGCAGGGCGGCTTCTCGCACACCCTGATCGTCAAGACCGCGGCGGCCGCGACGAACCCGCAACTGGCAACGCTCAAGCTCGGGATGAGCGCCGACGGCCTCAGCGTCGGCGAGAACGGCGACGGCACCCTCGCCGCCAGGACGGCGGACGGCAAGGCCGTGTTCACCGCGCCCGCGCCGGCGATGTGGGACTCGCGCACCACCCCGAAGCAGGCCCCCGCCGGGAGCGCGAAGACGGCGGCGGCCGTGGACACGGCGGAGGATCCCTCCGCGCCGATACCGGCGGGCGAGCTGGTCTCCACCGACAGGCGCCCGGGTGTGCACGCCACGACCGCGCCGCTGGATGCCGCGGTCGCCGCCGGGTCGCTCACGCTCACCCCGGACACGGGCCTGTTGCACGCACCGGACACGGTGTTCCCGCTCTACATCGACCCGGCCTGGATACCGCTGCGCGACAACGTCAGCCTGTACGGCTGGGTCCAGGACGGCTCCCGCACCACCGTCGGTTACGGGCGCACCGACTATCAACCCGGCGTCGGCTACCAGCACTGGCGCGCCCCGATCGGCCTGGAACGCACCTTCTACCGGGTCGACTACAACTGGCAGGGACGCCTGAACGGCAAGGCGATCAAACGCGTCACCTTCAACACCACCCAGGTCGACTCCGCCGTCCACGACTGCAGCCCCACCGTCACCCAACCCGTCTACCTGCACCTGACCAGCGACACTCTCACCCAGGGCACCAACTGGAACAACCAACCCACCGACCAGGGTCTGTGGGGCACCGCGAACGTGGCGAGTTCCAGCGTCGACGACAAGTGCGGCAACCGCCCCGTCGACTTCGACATCACCGCCAACCTCGCCGGCCACCAGAACTGGGAATTCATCACCTTCGGCGTCTACGGCAAGGAAAACCCCCAGACCACGACCAACAACGGTTTCAAACGGTTCTCCCGCACCGCCGCGGACAACTTCATCTACATCGAGTACAACACCAAGCCGAACACCCCCACCGACCTGCACATGACCCCCGAGCCGGTCAACGGGGAAGCGTCCGGGAACTGCGGCTACGTCGGCGCGGTCAACCCCGTCCGCGGCGGCGTCAGCCTGTTCGCCACCCTGTCCGACCCCGACGGACACGACGTCGTCGCCAGGTTCGCGGTCAACGAGGTCGGCAACGGCGACCCGCTCGTCTACGACAGCAGTTGGGTCTCCGCAGGCCCCAGCGGACACGTCGCCCGCGCCGACATCCCCGTCGGCACACTCCTGGGCGGTCGCACCTACAAGTGGGCCGTCGTCTCCGACGACGACGACCTCGAGTCGAACTGGATCAACGGCTGCACCTTCACCGTCGACGACACACCCCCGCCCGCGCCCGTCGCCATCCCCAGCATCGACTTCCCCGTCAACGGCGGCGGCAGGCACGCCGGCGAGAAGGGCACCTTCACCTTCACCGCCACCGACGTCGGATCCGGCGTCGACCGCGTCGAATACTCCCTCGGCGGCACCATCCCCGTCGGCGGCGCGGACCGGGCCCAGTACGACCCGGTCGAGAAGGTCTGGAAGATCAAGGACCTGCCCGTCCTCGACTGGGGCGGCCAACGCCTGTTCGCACAGACCGTCGACAAGGCCGGAAACACCTCCCAACAGACCGCCTACACCTTCTACGTCCCCGCCGACCCCAACCACGAGACCAAACTCGGCGACATCGACGGCGACCGACGCCCCGACCTCGTCGTCGTCGACAACGCCGGCGCACTGAGGATGTACGGCGCCAACACCGCACCCACCCCCGGCGGAACGCTGGTATCAGAGAAGGTCCAAGGCCCGCCCGACTCGAGCGGCCGCCCGACATGGACGAACGTGTCCATCACCCACCGCGGCGGTCAGGGCATCGGACGCGACGACCTCTACGCCCACGCGGACGGCGAACTGTACATCTACCGCAGCGGCGCGCCCGGCGCCAACCACCAGTACTTCGTCAGCAACCGCTCCGACCCGGTCATCCGACCCGACCTCTGCCTCGACCCCACCCGCGCGAACAACGTCTGCGCCCGGTACGACAACGACTGGACCCGCGTCACCCAGATCCTCGCGCCCGGCAACGTCGACAACGACCTCGACCGCCAGACGGCACGCCTGGACCTGCTCACCCTGGAGAACGACACCACCGGCAAACCCCGCCTGTGGCTCTTCCACGGCGACACCTCCCCCGGCTCCTTCGACTACGCCCGCCCGCTCGGCGACGCCGACTGGACCGGCCTGGACCTGATCGCCCCCGGCGACGTCAACGGCGACGACCACCCCGACCTGTGGGCCCGCGACCGCACCACCGGCTTCCTCTACCAGTACGCCTCCCGGAAGAAGCCCGACGGCACCATCGACCTCGCCGCACTCGGCGACGCCGCCGCCCGCACCCGCATCGGCATCGGATTCGACCCCGCGCTCTACCCCAAGGTCTCCTCCGACGGCGACCTCGACGGCGACGGCAGAACCGACCTGTGGGCCCAATCCGCCGACGGCACCCTCTACACCTTCCGCGGGCAGGCCCCCGACGCCACCGGCAGCCTCTTCGCACCCGCCGCGTTGATCGCCGACACCAAACCCTGGGCGGAATGCGCCAAGTTCCCCTCCGCCGGCAACGCCGCCGTCCAGATCGAACTGTGCGGACCCATCCTCGCCAAATACCAGGCACTCGGCGGACCAACCGGCCGTCTGCACCTGCCGATCGGCCCGGTCACCCAGGACGGCAGCGGGAAGTACGTCAACTTCCAGGGCGACAGCGGCAACACCACCGACCGCGCCTCCATCCACTGGTCGCCACTGGCCGGAGCCTGGTCCGTCCAGGGCGACATCCGCGCCGCCTGGCTCGCCCAGGGCGGCACGAGCGGAACACTCGGCTACCCCGTCTCCGACGAGGACATCGTCAAGGACGGAGCCGGCACCCACATCGGCAGCATGTCCCGCTTCACCGGAACACCCGCCACCGGCCCCGGCGTCGTCACCTGGACCCCCACCGGCGGCGCCCACACCCTCAACGGCGACATCTTCCAACGCTGGCAGGCCATGAACGGCCCCCGCGGCGTCCTCGGATTCCCCACCACCGACATCCTGCCCACCGCACCCCAAAAGCCGGGTAGCTACGCACACTTCAGCATCCCCGGCGCGAACGGGGACACCGCGTCCATCTACCGGTCCGACGCCACCGGGGCGTGGCCGGTGTGGGGGTCGATTCGCGGGACCTGGGCCGCGCAGGGCTGGGAGACCGGCCCGCTCGGGTTCCCGACCAGTGCCGAATACGGCGTGATGGCGGGAGCGAGCAGCAACTTCGAGGGCGGCCACATCCGGTGGAACATGCACACCGGGGGGACGACCGTGTATCCCGGCGTCGACGAGACGCCGATGGGGCGCACCATGCTCTCCGGGGACTTCGACGGCGACGGGCGTTCCGACGTGGCGACCGTGGTGGACTTCGGGGGGTGTGCGACCGGGTGGTTCACACAACTGCGGCGCGCGGACGGGTCGTTGGGCGAGCCGCGGCAAAGTCATGTGCAGCCGGCGGGGACGTTCTGTCAGGGGGACGCGAAGTACGCCGCCGGGGACTTCGACGGCGACGGACGCGCCGACATCGCGGCGCTGTACCACTACGGGAACGGGCACGTGCGCGTGTTCACCTACCTCGCGAACGCCGGCGGTGACGGCGGATTCCACCCCGGCGGCGCCGGATGGGAACACCCCGCCGGGTGGGACTTCGACCGCACCACGCTGCTCGCCGGGGACACCACCGGGGACAAGCGCGCCGACCTGGTGCTCGTGCAGGGGTACGCCGACGGGCGGATCTCCACACACAGCCTCCCCGCCGCCGCGGGTGGGGTGTTCGCCACGCTGGTGAACGGGTGGGTGGAGACCAACCCGGACTGGTGGCGGTACCAGAACGCCCGCTACACCCTCGGGGACCTGAACGGGGACGGGCGGGCCGACCTGGGGGCGGTGTACGTCCACGACACCGGAGAGGCCAAAGCCTTCGGATTCATCACCGCACCCGACGGCACCATCCCCGCGCCCGTCGCCTCGTGGAGTGCGCCCGGGGCCGGGTGGAACATCGCACAACTCCAGGCCGTCGCCGCCGACACCAACGGCGACAAACACGCCGACATCGTGCTGATGTTCGACCAGGGCGGCGCACAGACAACGCTGCGGACACTGCTCGCGAAGAGCGACGGGACGCTGAACGCGCCGTTCGCGAGTTGGGACAGCGGGGCCGGGAACTGGGAGGCGCCGCGTGCGGCGCCTCTCGCCGGGGACACCGACGGCGACGGACGCACCGACATCACCGCCGTCTACGACTACGGCACCACCCGCTGGGCCGCTTACACCTTCACCGCCAAAACCGACGGCGGACTCAACACCTACACCAAGAGCTGGGAGGCACAGGCCGGGATCTGGTAAACGACCTCCGACCACGAGGTGGGGCCCGGCACGCGACCGCGTGCCGGGCCCCACCCATACCACCCGCACCGCGCCTGCGGTCGGCTGCGGCACGGCGGCAGCGAGCGTGGGAGGTTCGAGGAGCCCTCCCTGGTCGCGCAGGGTGGGGGCGCGTGTGCCACGCCGGCAGGAGCAGTACCGGTGCCATTCCGGATCCGGTAGGAGTTGGGCGCGAACGGGGCAGTGTCCGGGGGCGAACGTGGTGTCGACGTCGTCGAGGAATCCCGCGGACGGCGCTGTCCTCGCGGCGGCCGGTGGGGACGGTGTCGGCCGGGCAGCCGGCGAGGAGTTCAGCGAACGCGGCGCGTGGTCCGGGCAGTTCGCAGCGGCGCGTTCCGGGGAGGTCGAGGTAGTTCTCGACGGGCGATCGCGCGAGGGTGGCGGTGCGGGTGGGGTGACCCGGGCTGTCGATGCGGTGTTCGTACCGATGGGCCGCGCACGACCCCGACTTCGCCCACCGCGGCGCCGTCCTCCTGCGCCCGACGCCCAAACACCCCGGGCCGGGCCGGCCGCACCCGGCACCTGGTGGACCGGCCACGACCCACCGGACAGCGACACCAACGAATGAACAGGGGCCCGGCGCGCACACCACCACACACGACACACCCGCACGAACCCAGTCCCCGAGCGCGCGAAGTCACCGACCGCCCGAGCCGCTCCACGCCTCCGCACCAGGCCGCACGCAGGACGCGCCGGCCCACACCGCTCTCGCCCGAGGCGTATTGCCGACGGCGTCGCCTGGCCCTCTCGAACCCCGTGGCACTACAGGTCGACCCACTCCTCGCCGAACAAACACGCACTACAATCCGGGACAAAACAACATTCTCGAGCCATGCCGCGCCTGGGGGCGGGCACACCGTGCGCGGGTGGCGGTGTCCCGAACTCTGCTCGCGTGCGACGTATTTGACGAGGCGTCATATCGATGGCGCCGAAGTGGCATGATGCGGGACATGATCAATAGCGCCGCGACGGCGTCCGGAGTTCCCGACCTTGGCCTGGCCGTGGGGATACTGATCCTCGGGGTGGCGGGTGCGGTGTGGGGCATGCACGGCGCGTTCGACCTGCGGGGTTGGCGGACCCGAACCGTCGAGAGGCTGCACCGGACCGACTCGATCACGCTCGACCTGCGCGGGACCGGTCCGACCATCGAGGGCATGGACCACTTCTTTCGCCTCATGGGATGGCTCATGATCATCTCCGGCGCAGGCGCGGTGGTACTGGGCGTGGTCGGCCTGACGACCTGAAACGCCTCCATCGAGGCCGAACGAGACCTGAATCGGCAGGACTTCCGGACCGTCGAGCCGATGCCGGTGCCGATGCCGGAACGGCGACAGCGGCAACAGGCCCGAACCGGGCGTTGTCGGACGTCGAGCGGCTCGACGAACTCGGCATCGAGCGCGAAGCAGGCGCCGCGGTCGCGGTCGTTGACGCGGGCCCCGGGGGCGCGGGGCGGCCGGTGTCGGCGAGGGAGGCGGGGTGTCGGGCCACGCCGCTTCCCTCCGTTGGCCACCCGCGTCGTGCCCGGCTCCGTGGTGTTCCACCCCTCCGGCCACGGCCCTACCCGCGGGCCCGCCTCGAGATGACGTCCCGCTTCCAGAGCAGGAGAACTCGACAGGAAACCGAGAGGCACAGCCGCAATCGCCGCGCCGGCGACACCGGTTCGACTCAACCGCGCCAGGCCCCCTCGACCGGACGTTCCATGCTTCCCTCGCCGAGGGCAGAGTGCAAACGTCATGGGACGGCGTCGTCGGGGAGGCTGTCCACGATCACCGCCACAGTCGCCGCCGCGCCGTCCATCTCCCGCACCCGGCCGTCGGAGAACCTCACCTCGAAGCGACCGTTGCCGAGCGGTCTGGTCCTGGGAAGGTCCACGCAGATGGGTGGCGCGGCCCGGCGGCTGAGGGTGAACCAGTACATGGACCGCCCAGGGGACAGTGCCCGCAGCCGCGGCTGGTCGAAGGCGGCCTCGACGAGATCCCGCCATTCGGTGCCCTGCCGGCGTTCGGCATTCGCTGCCGCACTCCGGCGCATCATCTCCCACCGTGCCGGCACGGCCTCGCCGCGCTCGTGGGCCTCGGCCAACTCCCAAGTCCTCAGGAAAGGCCACTGCGCGACGAGCTCGCGCAACCGCAAGCCCCGGGACCAGGCACGCATCGCGCCGGCAACCTCGGACAGGTCCCGCGAACTGCCCGAAGCCATGCGAACACCCCGGGCCCAACAGTCGACCAAGTAGCAGCGCACGCTCCTCGCCATCAGGACATTCACCGAGCGGCCGTCGGCTTCCACTTCCGCGCCCACGTAGCGCCAGCCCGGTGAGGACGCCGGTTCGATCGTGAGCGCAAGGCCCACGCGGTCAACCACCGTCTGGAGAGCATTCCGCAGCGATCCCGCCCCCACCACCTCGGGATAGAGCGCGACGTACGCGCGCAACGGATGCGCGGGATCGTTCGGGGCCACGTCCGGGAGCGACCCGTAATCGTGAAAGGGATCGGCGACTTCGGCCCGGGCTGGAAGCTGCTCGGTCATACGGTCGAGTCTGCCAGAACAACCTGCCTGACCAGCCCTCATGACTTCAACGACGGGCGCGGAAGCGTCGATTCGTCGAAGGACCCGACGGAGCGCGTCGGCACGACGTTCGTGTTCGCGAGCATCGACGTGATGGCGACTCCGTTGTACGGGGTGTGCGGGGGGCGCAACTCGCCGGACGGGCCTCCTTGGTCGAGTGCGGGGCGGTCCCCGCGCGGCTCGGCACACGCGAACCGTTCAAAGAGTTGATCGCCGGCGTGGGAGCCGCCCCCGACCCGAAGCGCACACCGCGTCGGGACACTCCCCCGCCTCGCACCCTCTATCTCCATCAGCGCACCGCAGGCCGGATCGGCAGCCTGGCCCGCCTCATCCGCCAAGCCGCGATCACCGCGATCCTCGACGGCACCGAACGCATCACCAAACCCAGCCTCGACCGGATCAGCATCAACCACCTCGCCAAGGCCCGGCGCTACCCCGGCACCACCGGCCCCCCGCATCCCGACAGTAGACACACTCTGGCCCTGCGAACCATGCAAAGCCCTGTGACCTGCACAAACACGGACCGGGACTTTAGACATACAGGCAATATGCAACACACCCGGGCTTTCTCAACGCAACCGCAATAATCCCAGGTCAGGCCCTCACAACCCTCGCCCGGACAGCCACAAAACGTTCTCACCCAACCCGCAACACCCAGCCCACACCATCACCACACACCAACCACCAACCACCAACCACCACTGCGAAACCACACCCAGCACTCGAGATCCGGATGAGAAGTGATAATTGAGGCGTCATGTCAACGATCCCATCATTGTTGCGATTCGTTCGGGTGGGCCGGGCTGGGAGAAGTACCAACCTTGCCCCGCGTCACATCCAATGCTCCGAAGTCGGTCCGCCTGGACCGACGTTTCGATGCCCTCGGCCGTCACAGTGAGCCCGATCGCATGTGCCAACTCGATCAACGAGACCACGAGTTGCCCGTCGCCTCGGTTTGGGGGATCGGGTTGGCGCAGGACTTCCACGAAGGAACCGGCGATCTTCAGTTCGCATACTGGGAGAGCACGCAGATAGGTAAGGTTCGAGTAGCCGGTGCCGAAGTTGTCGATCGCAATGCGGATGCCCATTGCCGCCAATTCGCGCAGGCGTTCCAGGGGGCCGCCGTCCATGGACATAATCTGGGACTCGGTGAGCTCGAACTGGAGGCGACCTGCGGGCAACGCGGTCTCCGCAAGCACCATTTCCACCTGGTGGATCAGATTGCCTTCGCTGCACTGTCGTTCGGACAGGTTCACGCTGATGAATGGCGCGCTCTTCGGATCCAGGTCCTGCCACCTTCGGGCCTCGCGGCAAGCTTCCTTCAGGACGTGCATGCCCAGCGGAACAATCAGGCCGGTCTCCTCGGCCAGGCCGATGAAATGGTCTGGACCGACCAAACCGTTGCGAGGGTGGCGCCAGCGCACCAAGGCCTCGGCGCCGAGCACAGCGCCGTCCGCGAGGGAGAACAGCGGTTGGTAGTCGACGTAGAATTCGCCGTGGTGCAGGGCTGCGGGCATCTCGGCGGACAACGTGTGCCTGGCCACCTTGCGTTCGTTACGGTCGGCGTCGAACACCGTCCAGCGACCACGGCCATCCGACTTCGCCCAGTCCAGGGTTATGTCGGCAGTGCGCAGGATTTCTTCGGGGAAGGCATCGGTGATCGAGCGTTCTACGACGCCTATGCTGGCGGTGACCGTCAGATCGTGGCCGCGGATGCGAAAAGGTTCTCGCAGGGCCGCGAGCACGCCCTCAGCCACGGCAATGACCTGGTCCGTGCCGGTCGTGTCCTCGACCAAGACGGCGAACTCGTCGCCCCCCATGCGTACAAACAAGTGCCCGGCCTGGGCCGCATATCGACTCAGCCGGCGCGCGGCCGCGATGAGCAGTTGGTCGCCCACATCGTGGCCAAGACTGTCGTTGACGGCCGTGATGCCGTCCAAGTCGATCTTGCATAGGCCGACGCGGGTGCTGGGGGTCGGGGCCTGGTGGGCCTGTGTCAACCGCTCGACGAGCAACGCCCGATTGGGTAGACCGGTAAGTTGGTCGTGAGTCGCCTCAAGGCGCAGGCGGGTGTGCAGCCGGTCGAGATCCTGCTCGACTTCCTCGATTTCGGCGATGCGTCGCTCTAGGGCTGCGCACCGGGCTTCGGCGTGAGCGCTCCTGGATTTGGCGCCTGAAAGCTCCTCCTGGAGTTGGGATATCTCGGCCAGCAGTCTTTGTCGTTCGCCGTCCAAACGGGTCCGATGCTCTTGATCCGCCAGCATCCGGGCTCGTTCCGTATCCGCTCCGATCCTCAACCGCTTCATCTGGTTTTCCAAATCGGTGATGCGTCGCTGCCGAGCGGCGAGGAGTTCGTTGAGCTCCTCCTCGCGGGCGCCAGCTTGGCGCGCGAGTTCGTCCGCCTCCCGCAACTGTTCCTCGAGCATCTGCAGTTGATGAAAGGGGCTTCCCGTGGCTTGGAGGGCGGACCGGTGCATTCGCCGAAGGTGTTCGAACACATCCGGGGAATAGGACTGTCCCCGGTGTTCGGCCACATCGTCGAGGAGGGTCGTCACGAATTCCCACTGCGGGATGCGAGTGCCGTTCAGGAAGCGGGACAGCGTAGCGGGGTCCATGTGGCGACGGGCACTGTAGCGCCGCACGGACAGTCCTCCGAACGCCTGGAACACGGTCCGCACAGCCTCTGCCCAGTCCCGAACCTCGTCCGGCAGGTCATCCTTGAGCGGCTTCAGCCACGTCGGGGTCCCTCGGCTCGGCAAAACCAGCTCGTCGTGTCGATCCACCCGTGGTGACCTTCCCCGTGTCCCGTGGAGGTGTTGCCGATCGAAAGGCAACATGTGCCGGCTTCCGCAACACCCTTCCGCTGCTTCACCGTTGAGATCGTTCCGCTCGACCGCACCAGGAGCCTATCCACGATGTCCGATCCACTTCACCCGTACACCCCACTTGCCGAACAGAGGGGCCGGAGGCTCTCCGCGATCGCCGCCACCGGCAGGATGACCCACCACACCGACCCACCCGGCGCCCAGCGGCCGCGTCCTGATCCTCGTCCCGCTCGGGGGCCAGAATCCGCGACTTGATCTCGTTGGCGATATGCGGCATGGCCTGCGCGGTCCGGGACGCTCCCTGGCGATCAGGACAGTTGGTCGCCAGGGTCGTGCGGACAGTAGCAGCTTCATGGTCGCCGTGTGCTCGCCGAAGAACGACAGGTGTTGGGGCGCGACCGTCTAAAACGGCGGTTCGTCAGATGGGATGCCGTAGCCGCCTTGGGCTTGGCGGGAGGTCGAAGTCGCCCACGGATCGTCCAGGCGGTGCACGCGTGCCGTGCGAGGAGGCTCGTCGACCGCCTCATTCCACAAGTCCCGGAGATACTGCCTGGAGCTGCGATCGTCGTCGTTGTTCCACTCCCCGCCCCACCGGGTCGCGTCCGGGTCGATCTTCGAAATGGCGCACAGGGCTTCGAACACGGCCTGGACCGAGGTCCACCTGCTCAGTGTCTCGCCCCTCAGGAGTCGCCGTGCCGTTTCCCGGCTCACGGCGCTCTTCTTCAGGGGCTGTTCGAGGTCTCTCAGGACCGGACGTCCAGCCGCGCGGTAGTAGTGATGCAGCTCCTCCACGAAGTTTCGGCGCTGTCCCGACGGCAGCTCGTCCGAGGTCGGCATCCGAAGCACTCTGGACATCACGCACCCTCAATCTTGGCTCACCTTGACACGCTTAACCTACTAATCATCTACCTTAGACCCGGCTATGACACACTCTTCCTCGCATAGCCACGACTGCGACACAGATGTGCCCCATCGGGCAAAAGCACTGTTTCGGCTGGTGGGAAGGGGTGCGGAGGTGCTTTGGTTGAGCCTGGCGCAGCGTTACGGTCCGGCTCCGAGACGTGGCCTCGATCGGGGGTCGTGCGTCAGTCGTCTGGGATGTGGCGGGAGCATTCGCCGCCACAAATTGACGTGGCGGTTCTCGGATAGCGTATTCGTCGACGGCAGTTGAGTCGGCGCCAAAGGCGACGGCTCCCTGCGGGAACAGGAAGCCGTCTGTGTTGAACCACCGTCCACCTGTTGAGTGAGGAGTACGGCAATCAGTACCGAGAATATGGGCAGCTCCGCCCAGGACGAAACGCCGGGGGGCCCCGGCGGGGTCGCGCGCGTCGGCTCGGCGATGTTGGGGGTCCTGGTCACCGGCGGAGGTGTCGCCGCCGCCGCGCAGGGCAACTACCTGCCCTTGTACGTCGCTTGCGGCGTGCTGCTGTTGATCGCGTTGATCGTGGTGAGCCCGGCGGTCTGGTCCCGCCAGCCCACCCGCCGTAAAGCGGCCCAGCAAACACTCGGCCTCCTGCTCGGGCGGAACACCCGGCCGAGTTGAACCCGGTCGTGGTCGCGCCCCTCTGCGTTGCGTCGGGGCGCGGCCACGTGGATCGGGTGTCGGACCGGTCGATGGCGTGGTGTGGCGCATCCACAGCAACGGTCCGACTTGACCGCCTGCACAGGAGACGGGCCCGGTCACGTACGGGGTGCCAGATTTCGGATGCGGCGAGGGCCTGGACGACCGTTCTTCCGATCGGTGTGGTGTGGTAGGTCACGACGGCGTTCTCGTGCCCGGGTGCGATGAGGCCTTTGCCCGTCAGGCCGCCCAAGAGGGCGTAGCAGGCGGGGTCCCAGGGGCCGTAGCGATAGCGGATCATGCTCTGTTCGATCGCTCCTGTCAGCCACGGGTCATCGCCTGGGTCGGCGTCGGGGCAACCCTCGGCCATCAAGTGGTCGAAGTGCTTGGGGTAGCGCAGGAGAAAGTCGAGTTTGGCGAGTTTCATCCGGCCTTCGATGTCCTGGGAGGCGGCCGTCTCGAAGAACGCGTCGATGAGGATGAGAAGCCTGGCCTGGGCATCGGCGGAGGGAGGCTGCTCGCCGGGATGGTCGAAGGGCGCTGGCGGGGGTGCCTCTACGTCTTTCGTCAAGTGTGGGCGGGTCATGCTGCGACCGGTTCGGCCGGTCGGGATTCGTAGAAGGTGCCGTCTCTGAGCATGGCGGTTGGCGGGCGAGGCGAAGGAGGGCCTGGTGTGGGTCTTGCCGCGAGCTCTGCATCGGTCGTAGTAGGTGCGGGAGGCCGGGTCGTGCAGGGCCGCGAACGCGGAGAGGAACATCGCCCGTTTCAGGAGCCGGTTGCCCGTCCTGGGGGCGTGCTCGCCGTGGATGGAGGTTCCGGAGGACTTCGTGGCCGGGGCGAGACCCGCGTAGGAGGCAAGGTAGGCGGCGGTCGGGAACGACGATCCGTCGCCGATGGTCACGAGGCGGGTGGCTGCGGTCCTGACGCCGATTCCGGGCATCGAGACATCCGATCGGTCCCGGCGAGATACTCGGCCCGAGTGTCGATGCGGCGCTGGCGGCTCGCCCTGCGCAGAAGGGACCGGAGCCGCGCTTTGCTCAGGGCGGCAGCTGCGGCAGGGGTGGGGGCTGCGGCCAGGACGGCGCGGGCGGCCGGGTGGGCCAGGCCCACGTTCTTGACCTGGAAGGCGGCCAAGGCGGCCGGGAAGAACTCGCGCAACAGGGACCGGAGTTGGTTGGCCAACTGCTGGCGGTTCCAGACGGCGTCCTGTTGAGCCCGGGCCAGGACGGCGATCGCCTGGACGAGTTCGGAATCGGCGGGCAGCGAACGGTGGTGGTCCGCGTCCGTGCGCAGGATGTTCGCCAAAGCGAGGGCGTCCGCGTAGTCCGACTTGGCCCGTGTCACCGACCGTCGCTCACGATAGCGGGCGACCACCATGGGATTGATGGCGTAGACGGGACGGCCTGCGGCTCGCAGGCAGGCCACCAGGAGGCCCCGGGAAGTCCCGATCGCAACGGGGATCGGGTCCGCGGGATCGTCCCCGGCCACGGCAAGAAGTTGCTGCAGGGTCTCCAGCCCGGCGAGGCCGTCGGTGATCCGTTGCTTGGCGACCAGGTCGCCGAGCTCGTCGATCAGGGCGACATCGTGGTGGGGTCGGCATGGAGCGCGGTTCCGGGATTGCTCCCGGCCCGTTTCTCCATGCCGCCCTCCCGAACCGGACGTGCGAGTTGGCCCCGCATCCGACTCTCCACAAGCCCCGTTGGGCCGTTGCTCTCCTCAGCTTGCGCCGGGCCACGCCCCGATGGAATCGTC
The DNA here is from genome assembly GCF_042754105.1 of Embleya sp. NPDC059237. Classification (NCBI taxonomy): domain Bacteria; kingdom Bacillati; phylum Actinomycetota; class Actinomycetes; order Kitasatosporales; family Streptomycetaceae; genus Embleya; species Embleya sp. NPDC059237. The sequence goes on from NZ_JBHZAE010000027.1 coordinate 30,990, forward strand.
GTCCCACGGGGTCGGTAACGTATGGTGACCACCGACCCGGGGCTGAACAAAACGACTTCTCCGTCGTGCGGCCACCACTTGCCGTCGCAGTGACGGCGACGCAGTTACTTCCACCCGGTGCCGAGATGTTTGCGCCTGAGCCACCCGAAGACCTGCCGCCAGACGATCATGCGGAGGTATTGGAAGGCCCGAGCGGACACCCCGGGGCGGAAGTAGGCGGTCCAGCCCCGCAGCACCTGGTTGAGCTTGTGCAACAGGACTGCCAGCGGCAGGCTGACGTTCATCCGGCAGATCGTCTTCGTCTTGGCCTTGACGGACCGAATGGCCTTCTTGGCCGGGTAGTTGCAGACGTACTGCCGGTCGGTTCCCCGCTTCCGGTGACGCTGGATGTGCCAACCGAGGAAGTCGAGGCCCTCGTCGATGTGCGTGATCAGCGTCTTCTCCGCCGACAGCCGCAGGCCGACGGTGGAGAGGACCTCCGCCACTTCCGGAAGCAGCGCCTCGATGTGTGCTCGGGTGCCCGACACCAGAATGACGAAGTCGTCCGCGTACCGGATCAACCGGTAGTTGGGCAGCCCCTTCCGGCGCCGGGTCCACCGTTGCTTCGTCGTGGACTGCGGCCCGCCCGAAACCTTGACGAAGTGCTCGTCCAGGGCCGAGAGAGCCACATTGCTCATCAATGGCGAAAGGATCCCGCCCTGTGGGGTGCCGGTGACAGTCTCCTTGGAGGTGCCAGACTCGGTGAGGATGCCCGCCTTCAAGAACGCCTTCACCAGCGCGAGCACATGCTTGTCTCCGATCCGAACCCGCACCCGGTCCATCAGGGCCGAGTGCGAGATCTCGTCGAAGCAGGCCGTGATGTCGCCCTCCAACACCCACTCGTACGTCTTGGATGCCAGAAATCGCGTCTCGGCCATCGCGTCATGCACACGCCGATTGGGGCGGAAGCCGTACGAGCACGGTGCAAAGTCCGCCTCGAAGATCGGCTCCAGCACCAGCTTCAAGGACGCTTGGACAACCCGGTCGGCCACGGACGGAATCCCGAGACGTCGCCGTTTGTGCGACCCCATCACGGTGGGGACATCGGTGCGTACGCCCGGGAGTTCCGGCAGGGCGGGGTCCTGGTAGGTGGCCGTGCCGAACGCCACCACGTACCTCCCGCCCTTGCGGTCGGGTTCGGGGGCGTTCACGGGCAGACGCCGAGTCCTGCCGCAGATGGCTGTTCCCGTGGCCGGATCGGTGAGGTGGTGGATCAGGTCGTGAACCTTCCAGCCGTTGTCCAGCCTTCGGTCCTCGATCCGTCGCCATCCGCCCGATACATCGAGCAGCGGACCCGGATCCTTGACGAGGGCCACGACGTCGTGCGCGTCGCTCAGGTTCGTCCACGTCGCCACGCTCCCGCGCCACGTGCCCCGTCTCCCCACAGGGGGCGGCCGCAGGCGATCGAAGACCAGGTTGGGGATCCCCAGCGGTGATCCGAGCGTGACGAACGCCGTGATCGGCCATTCCGGGTGCGCGCACAACGCCTCGTACGCGACGATCGATCCGAGCGAATGCCCCACCGACACGCGCGTGTCCGGGCCCACGGCGGTGCCGACACTCGCCAGGACTCGTTCACGCATCCCCGGTTCGTTGAGGTACCTGTTCACCTGCCGCAGGTTGCCGAGCAGGAAACGCTCCGCGACGCGAGTCATCGACCGTGCGCCGGACAGCGCCTCCAGCGCACTGAGCCATCACGGGAACGGGTGCTATGGAAGAGCACCGCGCCCGTCCGGCGCACACTGGTTGGGACCGCCGAGCCATGCCGGCGCGTCTCGCACGGATCGATCGAACACCCCAACTACGAAGCCGTGCACGGAGTTTGATTGAATCCGGTGGCCGAGGACGCGTCGTTCGCGTGGGGCACCGACAACGGAGACGATGTGTTCGCACGAAGCACTCTCACGCTCGCTCTGGGCATCGCGGTATCCACGGGATTCACGTCGGGTTGCTCAAGTAGCGGGGACCTGGAGTCGGTGACGAAAGCGTCCGCCTCGCCTGCGGCCTCGAGGTCCTCGCAGGTCATCGGGCCGGTGACCAAAACCGATGTGTGCAGGGCACTCACCTTTGAGCAGCAGACGCGACTGGGGGTCATGCGTCGTGAGCCTTTCGAGTCGACCGGTCAGGTGTCGTGCTACTACCTGACGACGCTCGAGGGAGCGTCGAACTCCGGTTACGTGGTGAGCCTTTTCAGTGATCGCGCGGCGTTGGTAAAGAATGTCGACGGCACCGGAGTTCTACCGGCTCATCCCGAACCCCTCCTGCTCGACGGGCGTGCGGCGGTGCGTCAGATGAGCTACGGCGACCAATGGCAGGCGACACTGGTGGTGGATCTGGGCGACGGACGGTTCCTGATGTCGCGCCATTACACCGTGAAGCACGCGGTCCCCGCCGAGGATCTGAGCACGCGAGTCACGGAAATCAACGCCATGGTCCAAACCAACCTCCGCAGCCTCGGAACACCCGCCTGAGAAACGGGCCACCGGTACCGGCCGCGCAACACGTCCGCCACCGACGGTTAGGCCCGGTCACGACGCCATCCGGGGTGGCATACAGGGGCGCCGGCCTGCGGCGATGCACGCCGTGGGGAAGCCGATCTCAATCGGCGCCCCGAACGGCGGGGCCGACGGCGGAGCGAACGGCACCGATTCCAGGTCCCGGCGGCCCAGTGCGGCGCGGTCGCGCGTGCCGGTCCTCACGGCGGCGGCACGGCCGGCGCAACACCGCGTCCCGTCCGGCCCGGATCGACGGCGCCGGGAACAGGCACTTCGCGCGCTCACGATCCCGCGCAACGGGGCCGCTTTCAAAAATCCACCCCCGAATGATGCGGCCCGGCCGGGGCAGAGGGGCGGGTCGGAGCGGGGCTCGGGGCCGGGTGCACGAAGGTGGCACGCGAGCGGCACAAGGGTGGCATGGAGGTGGCACGGCCCGGTGGTAGGGGCCGGCGTCCCGTCCATCCGGTCAAGGGGTGACGTGGCGACCCCTTGTCCGCTACGGGGTGTGTCCGGTCGACCCCTAATAGGTGGCTAGCGGGCCCAACATTGGATGGGGTGGGTCGGACTTCACGAGGCCACTCATGCGGTCCGCACCGGTGAACGGCGGGCGCCGGCAGGACTCCCGAAGACCCCTGCGGCCCCCAGAGGCCTGGGTTCAAGAGCGCGAGCCCTTGCGCACACGCCGGACGCCAGTGCCGTCAGGCCGCCCGCCGTCGTCGGATCGGACCCCTCAAGACCCCTACGGCCCACGAGGTCCTGGTCCAGGCAACGGGCCCCCGGCGTTCGGCAGGCGGCCGCGCATCTCTTGCCCCGCCTCTTCGTTGGCCAGTCGGGACGCGAGCACACCACACGGCGACCTTTTTCTTCCTCCCACGAGCCCGCGAGCTCTGAGAGAGACCGAGGCCCGTGCGGCGCGCCGGCGCCGCGAACGGCTGGTGAGATGACGGACCGAAGAGTCCTGCTATTAGGTCGCCGCGCGGCCCACACGTGCTCGCCACCAGCGCGAACACCCCTCGGAAGGAATCTCAATGATGACGTCAAGCCGTCTGCGTGACCGGTGGGGCGGAGGTGAACAGCCTCTTGTCTCGCAGCATCGCCCAGAGCACGTCGATCCGGCGGCGGGCGAGCGCCAGCAGCGCCTGGGTGTGCAGCAGCCCTTCACCGCGCTTCTTGAGGTAGTAGTCGCGGGACGGGCCGGGCCGCATCATGGCGGTCTGCGCGGCCATGTAGAAAATGTGCCGCAGGCGCCGGTGGTAGCGCTTGGGCCGGTGGTGGTTGCCGGTGCGGCGGCCGGAGTCCCGGGCGACCGGTGCCAGGCCGGCGTGGGAGGCGAGGCGGCCCGCGTCGCGGTAGCCGGACAGGTCCCCGACGATGGCGATGAACTCGGCGCCGAGGATGGGGCCCATACCGGGCATGGACTCGATGATCTCGGCCCGCTCGTCGGTGCGGAAGGTCTCACGGATCTCCCGGTCGTTGTCCTTGATCCGCTCGTCCAGCGCCAGCAGTTGGTGGGCGAGGTCGCAGACGAGCTTCGCCGCCCGCTTCTCACCGGGCAGGGCGATCTGCTGGGCCCGGGCCGCCTCGACGGCCTTGGCCGCGACATCGGTGGCGCCACGGACCTTGCGGCGTTCCAGCCAGGTCGTCGGACGCTTGACTCCGATCCGCCGCAGGGCGGCGGGGGTCCGGTACTCGGTCAGCATGACGACCGGGCCCTTGGCCGCGGAATAATCGAAAGCCCGCTCCAGGGCAGGGCAGATGCCAACCAGCAGGTCGCGGAGCCGGTTGATCAGCCGGACTCGGTCCGCGATCAGGTCGGCCCGGTGGTTCGTCAGGACCCGCAGCGTGGAGACGAGATCCGGCGGCGTGTCCAGCGAGGCGAAGCCCTTGGGGCGCATGCGGGCCTGGTCGGCGATGACGCGGGCGTCCTTGGCCTCGGTCTTGCTCTCGCCCTGGTAGGCGCCGGACATGCGGTTGACCGTCCGGCCGGGCACGTAGACCACGTGCCGGCCGTGCGCAATCAGCAGGGCCAGCAGCAGAGTCGAGGCCCGGCCGGCGATGTCCACCGCCCATCGGATGTCCCCGGCCTTCCCCCGGGCGGTCTCGATCAGGGTGAGGATCTGCGACTCGTCATTGATCACCTTCGTCGAGAACAAGATCTCGCCGTCAGGGTCGATCGCCACCGCCCAGTGGTGCCCCTTGCCGGCGTCGATGCCAACCCAAATCCGCTCGTGAGACGCGCTCAAGCCCGTCGCTCCGTTCCACCGTGACCAGCACTTCGTGGCCCGTGGAACACTCCGCCGACGGGTCCCTAACCAACGATGACCGCAGTTCTCAATCAGTGGTCGGAGCGTCCCGGAGGACCGGGCGGCCATTCCTTCGGAGCCATCAACGGCAAGCCGCAATCAGCCACACCCGGTCCTCCCGGACCGCCTCACATTCTTAGGGAGCCGAAATGACCGTGTTCTGCGGCGTCGACTGGGCCGAAAAGCACCATGACATAGCGATCGTCGACGACACCGGCGAGCTGCTCGCCAAGGCCCGCATCACCGATGACGTGGCCGGCTACCGGCAGCTGCTCGAGTTGCTCGCCGAAAACGGCGACACCGCCGAGGCGCCCATCCCGGTCGCAATCGAGACCAGCCGCGGCCTCCTGGTGGCCGTCCTGCGGGCCACCCGGCGCGACGTCTATGCCATCAACCCGCTCGCTGCGTCCCGCTACCGGGATCGGCACGGCGTCTCGAAGAAGAAGTCCGATCCCGGCGACGCAATGGTCCTCGCGCACATTCTGCGCACCGATCTGCCCATGCACCGGCCGCTGCCCGCCGACAGCGAACTCGCCCAGGCTGTCGCGGTACTCGCCCGAGCGCAGCAGGACGCCGTCTGGAACCGCGTTCAGATCGCCCATCAGCTGCGCTCGCTGCTGCGCGAGTACTACCCGGCCGCGCTGGACGCCTTCATCAAGCGCAAGGAGGGCCTCATCCACCCCGAGGCGCGGTCCGTCCTCGCCATCGCTCCGACGCCGACGACCGCCGCGAAGCTCCCCGCAGGCCGCGTCCAGGCCGCACTCAAACGCGCAGGCCGCGAGCGCTGCATCGAACGCGAAGCCGAGCGGCTGCGCAACGTCTTCCGGGGCGACTACGCCCACCAACCGCCGCTGGTCGAGGAGGCCATGGGCAAGCAGATGCTCGCGCTGCTGCGGCAGCTGAACGCCGTCTGCATCGCGGCGGACGAGCTCGCCGAAGCCGCCGCCGAGTCCTTTCGCCGGCACCCGGACGCCGAGATCATCCTCAGCTTTCCCGGCATCGCCGTCCAGCTCGGCGCCCGGGTGCTCGGCGAACTCGGCGACGACCGGACCCGGTTCACCGACGCCCGCGGCCTGAAGGCCTACGCCGGCGCCGCACCCATCACCAGGGCGTCCGGAAAGAAGCGCCACGTCGGCCGCCGACGCGTGATGAACCGCCGACTCAACAACGTCGGCTTCCTCTGGGCCTTCTGCGCCCTCCGGGCCTCACCCGGAGCAGATGCCCACTACCGCCGACGACGCGAGCACGGCGACTGGCATGCCTCCGCAGTACGGAACCTCTTCAACCGCATGCTCGGCCAACTCCACCACTGCCTCCAACACCGCATCCGTTTCAACGAGCAAGTCGCCTTCCCCCCGCCTCTGGCGCCCATCACTTGACGACTTAGCCACGTGAGATGTCTTGACCTGTGTCCGTGGGATCGGGGCAAATTTGGGCGAACAGACGCCGGACAAGGGGGGTGCGCGCAGGATGCCGGCGTGCGCGGGAGGGGCCCGCGCGGCTGGAGGCCGACCGTGGAATTCGAGTTCGAGGACGATCCGTTGCGGGCGCGGGTGCCGGCGATGCCGGGCGCGGTCCGGGTCGCGGATACCTCGCAGCTGCATCTCGCGCTGACGCCGCATCTGACGTCGCCGGCGTATGTGCGGCGGGTGGTGATGCAGCTGCTCGACGCCGGCCTGGTGGGCCGGGTGCCTCGCGGGCGGACCTGGGTGTGGCACCTGACCCAGACGGGCCGGCGCGCCCTGGTCGAGGCCGGGGCACCCGAACGCCGGCGCGCCGCCACCGGCGAGGCGGCGCTGCGCAGCGGACTGGCCGCGCACGCGCTCACGGTGACGGCGACCGCGATCGAGTTCGCCCGGCACGGGTGGAGCGAGATCACGGACTGGGCGGTGGAGGTCGCGCACCCGATCGAGGGCGGGCGGGTCACCACCGACGCGGTGTTGACGCTGGAGCACCGGTGGTTGTGGGTGGAGGTCGATCGGAGGTCGATGGCGGAGTGGCGCCTGATACGGAAGGTCGCCGCGTACGGCCGGTACGCCACCCACCGCGTGCACGTCGGACCGCGCCGGCTCCAGGGATCGACCCGGCCCGCGTGGCAGGCCGCGTACCCGGGGCCGCGGTGCCCCTCGGTCCTGGTCGTCCTCGCCGGCGCCGGTCGGCCCGTACTCGACCGGCGCAGCGACCGGGTGATGAAGGCCGCGCTGAAGGTGCTGGCAGTGCGCGACGGGGCGTTGATCGTCAACATCTGCCGCCTCGGCGCGCTGCGCGAACACGGGCCCGACGCGACGATCTGGGCGAATTCCGCCGGCATCCTGCGCCGGGGCGCCGACCGGTAGCCGCAGGGGTGGGGCATGGGGTGCGGTCGGCGGTGCGTTCGAGGGTGAAACGTGCTCGAGCGAGGCTGGCCGTATCGTGCCTGGTCAGGGACCCTGGTCAAGGGGTAATCGAGACGCCGATATCTCTCCCTGGTGTCTACCCGCACCGGGAGAGACACCCTCCCCTCCCTTCTCCATCCTCCATCCTGGCGGCCCCGGCCGGACGCGTGCGCGGCACGGAGGACCAGGAGCAGCGGCGCGCCGGAGCCTTGCGGTGCCGCGTGCGGGTCGAGTCGGCCACGGTCCGCAGCCGTTCGTAACGCCCACGAAGGCCGGCGGGTGTTACCCGGCGGGTAACACCCGCGTTACCCGCGCAGGCCGACGCGTTACCGGGTCGCGTCCCGGTCCGGCCCGGCTGCTCGGCGTTTGCGCCGGAAACGTTCCTTTTGTCAGGCGTCAACATTTGTCGGGCGACGCGTTCGGTGACGAACACTGTGGAGGCAGCGTGGGACCGAGTCGGGTATCGGCGGCGGGGAGCGGTCATGTCCTCGGGTGCAGGGTGTGGACGCGGATGCCGACGGCCTCGGCGACGGCGAAGCGGGTGCCGTCGGGGGCGAAGGCGAAGCGCAGGATGGTGTCCGGGTCGTGGGCCAGGCGGTCGGCGAGCGGGCGGCCGGTGGTCGGGTCCCACAGGCGCACGCCGCCGTGGACGCTGCTGGTCGCCAGGAGTGTGCCGTCGGGGGAGAAACGCATGAGCCGGACGTCGCCGGTGTGGCCGTCGAGCGGGCGGCCATGCCGGTCGCGCAGGCTGTAGGGGTCGAACAGGTGCACGGCGCCGCCCGAGGCCACGGCGAGCGTCGTTGCGTCCGGGGACAGTTCCACCGCCTCGACCCGGCCGGGGACCCGGAAGGGTTTGCCGACCACGCGCAGGGAGGTCGGGTCCCACAGGTCCACGCCGGAGACCTCCGAGACGGTCACGATCAGGTCGCCGTCCGGCGCCACGATCACGTGTGAGATCTGCTCCGGCCGCGACGACGGATAGCTGTTGTGTGGATTCGGCACACCGTGTGCGTACGGGCTCCGGGCGTCCCCGAGGGCGTGCCCGCGGTACACGAACAGGGTGCTGCCGATCGCGAACGCCCGACACGTCCGGTCCGACGAGTACGCGATCGGGGTGAGCGTGTCGCCGGGCTGCACGATCGCGGTGCAGGTGATCGTCTCGTAGTCCCGCTCGTCGACCCAGGGGCTGCGGATCTCCACCTTCCCGTTCCCGTCGGGCAACGTCACCCACACGGCGATGGAACCGTCACGGTCGACCTGGACGTACCCGCGCTCGCCGACCTGGCGCTGCGCCGCTGCGCGCCGGTCGGTCCAGGAGGTGTCCGGGAGTCGGTCGCCGGTCTCCAGGTCCGCCACGGCCTCCTCCCCCGTCGCCGTGCCGACGTAGACACGCAAGGGGTCCCGCCCGAAGATCGCGATCCACGCCGGGGGGCCGGCGAAGCCCGCGAGCAGGTGGCTTCCTCCCAGCCGGCCGCCGTGGCGCGGCTCGTCGGCACGGCGGGCGTTGCGGGCCTGGGCGGCGCGGGTGCGTGCCTGTTGCCAGAGCCGGGCCCGCTCCGGCGGGACCCGGCACGCGGACAGCAGTTCGTCCAACGGGCCGGCCTGGGGGATCGCGCCGGCCCGCCAGTTCGCGATGCTGTTCTCCGCGATGCCCGCGGCCCTCGCCAACGCGGCCGCCGACCCCGCCCGCCGCACCGCCCGGTCCAGCAGCGCCCCCAACGCCGCGGTGAAATCCTCCGGCGTACCCACGTCCTCCAGGTCCTCCACAGCGCGCCCCTCCCCCGATGTTGCGCCGCACCTTGCGCCCCAACCCGCTTCCTGAGCCTAGAACCGCACCCGCGCCCCCACCTGCGAATCCCCCAACCTGCCCGGGTGTGGCGCGACTTCGCGCAGGATGCACGGACCTGCGGCGGCGCCCGCCTATCAAGGAAAGACCGGAGGCACCCGCCACCGGAAACGCCATCCGCACCCCGGGGGACGCCATGACCTTCATCCGACTCCTCCTCGAACAGGCCACCGTCGGCCTCGCGGCCGGCCTGCCCTCCGCACTCGCCGCCGCCTTCGCCCCCTCGGCCCTCCGCCGCCTCCGCAACCGCCGACACACCCGCCGCGAAAGCGACGAGGACGAGTGACCCGCCGCAGGTGACAAACCGGCCTCGACACGCCCGGACCAACGACAGACAGCAATCCACGTCGGGGTCCGCCCGATCGCCTCGGAGAAGTCACGATGATCGGTCGGCCCGCAGTCACCGGTTGCCGCCCACCAACCCATGATGTACCTGGTTCGCGCGGCGCTGCCTGCGCAGCGACCACCCGCTGCTGGAGCTGCGGCTCTTCGGGAACCGGCAGTTCTCCGCCGGCATCATCGCCGTGCTCGCACGACGTTCTCCATGGTCGCCGCCCTGCTGCTGGTCGCCCAGTGGCTCCAGATCGTGAAGGGCGTCAGCCCGATCGAGTCGGGAATCCGGCTGATGCCGATCGCGATCGCCGGTTCCGTCTCCGCGCTCGCCGCCCCACATCTCAGCCGCCTGGTCGGCTCCCGCGCGGTCCCGGCCGGGGGACTCGCGCTCGCTGGCGTCGGCATGCTCTATCCGCGGCTCGTGGGCGACGATCCGAGCGTCGCGCACATGAACGTCGCCCTGTGTCTCGTCGGCGCGGGCACGGGAGCCCTCGCCATCGGCTCAGTCATGATCATGGGCGGCGCCCCGACGGAGAAGGCGGGCAACGCCGGCGCGCTGGAGGAGACCGCCTACGAGTTCGGCGGCACCCTCGGCGTCACGGTCCTCGGCAGCATCTCGGCCCTCATCTTCCGCTCGCAGTTCACCGACGGCGCGCAGTTCGACGCCCTGCACCAGGCGGACCCCGACCTCGCCGACCAGGCGAAGGAGTCCCTCGGCACGGCCGTCACCATCGCCGACAAGGCGCGCATGCCCGACCTCGCCACGCACGCGACCGACGCCTTCACCCAGACCGCGGGACTCATCGGCGGCGGCCTCATGCTCGCCGTGGCGGCCGTCGTGTTCCTCCTGACCTCCAAGGGCACCGAGGTCTCGAACACCACGCACTGACCCGGTTGTGGTACTTCACGACCTGCAAGGTCGGCAGGTGAGCTTCGATCTCATCCAGGCCTTACCGTACGCCGAATCGTTTGCGGATTGGCTGCACTTGATCATGCTCGTCGTCGGACGATGGGGTCGTGACGGGTTGGCGGAAGGTGTGTCTGGTGGCCGTGGCGGTCGTGGGTGTGGCGGCGGCGGTGGGGTTGGTCGTGCTGGTGATGATCGCCGACCTCGAGACGGCGGCCGCGGCGGGCGGCGTGGTGGGGGCGGTGACGGGTCTCGCATCGGCGGGCCTGTCGGTGTGGGCGCTGCTCGGCTCCGCCTCGACAACGGTGTTCGCGTCGGGCGGCTCCAACGCGGCGGGCCGGGATATGCATAATCCCCGGGCCCGGGCCACCGGTCCCGGTTCCGGGCCGCCGACGGCTCCGGGCCCGGGCGTTTCGGCGTCGGGAGGGTCGAACGCGGCCGGTCGGGACATGAACGACCCGACCGCGCAGGGCCAATGACTCCTTGGCGCCGCAGAAAGCGGCCCGCCGGAACCGGCCCCGCAACCGCAGGCGCGGAGCCGGGCGTCTCGGCGACCGTCGGGTCCAACGCCGCCGGGCGCGACCAGTACAACCCGGTGGCTATCCATGCCGAGGTCGCTCTTCCGGCCGAGGCGTACGCGCCCATCCCTGACGACGCCGCGGCATCCGGGGTGTCGAACATCCCGACCACGACGCTGTTCGTCGGCCGCGGCGATGACCTGGCACGGCTGGACGCGGCGTTCGCCGACACCGGCGAGGTGGTGGTGCACGCGGTGCACGGCCTCGGCGGCGTCGGCAAGTCCGCACTCGCCGCGCACTGGACCGCCCGACGGCCCGAGGCGGTGCGCTGGTGGATCACCGCCGACACCACCGCCGCAATCGACGCGGGCATCGCGGCGCTGGCACGGGTCCTGCAACCCGGACTCGCAGCCCTGCCGGTCGAGTTGCAGACCGAACGCGCCATCTCCTGGCTCGCCACCCATGCCGGATGGCTCGTGGTCCTGGACAACGTCGAGGATCCCACCCGCATCCGTCCCCTCCTCGACCGGACCCCCGGCGGCCGCGTCCTGATCACCACCCGGCGCGCCTCCGGTTGGCACCACCACGCCACCACTCTGCGCCTGGACGTCCTCGAACCCGTCGACGCCGTCGACCTGTTCACCCGCATCCTCACCCACCACGGCCCCCGCGAGAGCGACGGCGCCGAAGCGGTCTGCGCGGAACTGGGACACCTGGCTCTGGCGGTGGAACAGGCCGCCGCGTACTGCGCCGAGACCGGCACCACTCCGATCGCCTATCTCGACATGCTCGCGCGATGGCCCGCGACGATGTTCGCCGCTGCCACCGTCGGCGCCGACTCCGCGCGTACCGTCGCCCGGATCTGGCGTGTCACCCTGGACCACCTCGCCCACACCCCGCCGGCCGGGGACATCCTGCGGATCCTGGCCTGGTACGCCCCCGACCGTATCCCGCGCAATCTCCTCGACACCGTCGCCGAACCCCCCGAACTCGCCACCGCCATCGGCCGGCTCGTCGCCTACAACATGATCACCGACAACCACGACGGCACCCTCACCGTCCACCGTCTCGTCCAGACCCTCGCCCGCACCACCGACGAGAGCGACCCCCACCGCCGACCCACAGATGTCGAGCGTGGTCGCGAGCAGGCCACCGCCCGCCTAGCCGACACGTTCCCCCGGGAGGTCGACCGGCCCACCAACTGGTCCCGATGCCGGGACCTCCTGCCCCACGTCGACGCACTCACCGGCCGACACGAGCCCGACCAGGACACCGCCGCCACCGCTCACATTCTCGACCGCGCGGCCGCCTACCGGGAGAACCAAGGCGCGCTGGCGCCCGCCATCGAGGCATTCCGGCGTGCACTCACCACCGCGGTGCGGGTGCTGGGCGCGGACCACCCCGACACCCTGAACTCCCGCAACAACCTCGCGGGCGCCTACCGGGCGGCGGGCGATGTGGACCGGGCCATCGAGCTGTACGAACGCACCCTCGAGGACTCGGTGCGGGTACTGGGCCAGGACCACCCCCACACGTTGATCTCCCGCAGCAACCTCGCGTACGCCTATCGGGAGGCCGGTCACGTGGGCCGGGCCATCGAGCTGTACGAACGCACGCTCGAAGACCGGGAGCGGGTGCTGGGCCGCGACCACCCCGACACCCTGGCCTCCCGCAGCCACGTCGCGGGCGCCTATCGGGAGGCCGGTGACGTGCGCCGAGCGATCGAGCTGTACGAACGCACCCTCGAAAACCGGGAGCGGGTGCTGGGCGCGGACCACCCCGACACCCTGAACTCCCGCAACAACCTCGCGTACGCCTACCGGGAGGCCGGTCACGTGGGCCGGGCCATCGAGCTGTACGAACGCACCCTCGAAGACCGGGAGCGGGTACTGGGCCAGAACCACCCGAACACCCTGACCTCCCGCAGCAATCTCGCGGGCGCCTACGAGTCCGCGGGCGACGTGGGTCGAGCCCTCGAACTGTTCCGACGCACCCTCGAAGACTCGGTGCGGGTACTGGGCGAGGACCACCCCGACACCCTCGCCTGCCGCAACAACCTCGCGTATGTCTACGAGTCCGCAGGCGACGCTGGTCGAGCCGTCGAACTGTTCGAACGCACCCTCGCCGACCGGGAGCGGGTGCTGGGCGAGGACCACCCCGACACCCTGGCCTCCCGCAACAACCTCGCCTACACCTACGCGTCCGCGGGCGACGTGGGCCGCGCCGCCGAACTGTACGAACGCACCCTCGAAGACTGCAAGCGGGTGCTGGGCGAGGACCACCCCGACACCCTGGCCTCCCGCAACAACCTCGCCCACGCCTACGCGTCCGCGGGCGACGTGGGCCGCGCCGCCGAACTGTACGAACGCACCCTCGAAGACTGCAAGCGGGTACTCAGCCCGGGCCATCCGATGATCGCGACCGTACAAGGCAACCTCGACCGGGCGCGAGATGCATGAGCCGCAACGAGTGCCGTTCCAAACGATCGATGCCATCGACGTATGGAACGCCGGCCCGTTAAGCGTTCCGGCCGCTCGCCCCAGGGGACGTGGCCACCCGGCCGAACGTCCTCCGTTGCATCGATAACCTCGGGGTCAACCGTGGTTGCGAGGACGACCGTTGATCGACTCCTGCGTGGACGAGAACCTTGAGGTGTCGGGAACGGAGCGGCAAGGCGAGAAACCGCGAACCGCTCCTCCCTCGCCCATCCTCGCCTCCCCAGGAGTTCGCCATGGCCACGACCGACCACACCCTCGCCCCCGCCGGCCCGATCGCCGCAGGCCGCAGCACTGCCGGTCGCTGGCTTACCGCAGGCGCGGCCGCGAACGGCCTGATGGCCGGTACCTACGTCACCTTCTCCGCCGCGGTGATGCCGTGGCTGGGCACCAAGGGCGACGCCGACTTCGTCAGCACCATGCAAAACATCAACAGCGGCATCGAGAACCCGCTGTTCTTCACCGTCTTCACCGCCGCGATGGCCGCCCCCGCAATCGTCGCCTGGAAACTCCGGGCGCACAGCCGCACGGCAATGCGCTGGGCCCTCGTCGCCCTCGGGCTCCACACCACCACGGTCCTGACCACCTCGGGCATCAACGTCCCGCTCAACCAGGCACTCGCCCACGCCGGCAGCGCCGACCCGGGCAAGTCCCGCGCCGACTTCGAGACCACCTGGAACATCTGGAACGGCATCCGCGCCGTCCTGTCCACCGCGGCCGCCGTCGCCATGGTCAAGACCGTGCGCCTGCACCGCCGCAGCCGCCGGTGTCCTACGCCCTACCGAATCATCGCCGCTGGCAGACGACCGCGGCTCCACGGTCCGGCGCGGTCACGCAAGTGGCGTAGGCGGCGAGCAGATCGTCGAGTTCGGCCGGGGGCAGGGTGGCGGCGCCGACCCAGGGGTGGGTGTCGAGCGCATCCCAGCCGAGGAACGCGAACTGCACACACTCGCACCGGCCACCCTCGGCGGGCGGACGTTAGACCTTGGCCCACGGGGCGAAACCGCGCCGCGTCGGACGCCACCAGTCCCGGGTGACCTGCTCCACGACCCGGTGGTCGTCGGGCAGGCGCAGGTTCCGGCGGTCCTTGAGGGTGGCCGGCAGGCCCAGGCGTTCGTCCGCCGCCGCGGTAACCACCACCAGCGGGTCCGCGTGGCGCGATGCAGGCGCGGCGCGCCCAGGCCGGCGGCCAGCGCCCACGCGACCACGTCCGGCAGGGACTTCGCCGGGCAGGGCACGGTTCGTCCGCCCGTCAGGTACGCCATGAAACCCCGCAGCGCACGATCGAGAACGGCGAGCGGGCCCGCCTCGAACCGCGCCTCGGCGGCATCAGTGGCGGTGGTACCAGCTGCAGGAGTGCCAGCCGCCGAACCCGCGGCCCGACCGCGCGGGCGCACGACGACCCGCCGCCCGCGCGGCCGGCTCGGCCGACGCCACCGGTCCGGGCGCGGGCGCGGACGCATCGGGCGCGGTGTGATGGTCGGGCGGCGGGTCCAGGGCACGGCGGCCGACCGTGTGGGCGCGGCCGGTGTCGCGTCGCCCTCGGCCACCGGACCGGCGGCCGAAAGTCGCGCCGTTGCCATCACCGACCAGGTGCTCGGGGGCATGAACGAGTGGTGGACCCGCCCGCTCGACGCGGTCTACCCCGTGCACCGGCACGCACCGGGAACCCGCAGACCGAACACGAACGCGACCGGATCGTAGGCACCACCGACCACATCCGCCAACGACAACTCAATACCACCGACACGCGCCACGCCCGGCCACCCCTCGGGAACATCGATCCTCGGCGGCTACCACACGTTGCGCCCCGCAACTTCATGAACGACAACGCCATCGTGAACGGACCACACGCCCGCGCCGGGAGCAGCCTGTTCGAGCCAGCCGGATGGGTGGTCAGGCTCCTCTGCCGGGGTGGCGTTGCCGGACTACCTTTCCGACGGGTGGGTTGAGGAGTCGGGCTTCGAGGTCGGCGACGCGGCGGCCACGAGCGGCGGTGCTCGGGGGGCGCGGACCCGCGCGCACCCAAACTCGGCATCGTCGTCCGTGGTCAACGTGCTGGCGACCACGTCCTCACCGCCGCTTGTGATGGCGAGTGGGAGAGATGCCGATCATTTCCCGCGTAGGCTCGCTATTTCGGAGAGTCGCAGGTGGGTGCCGTGCAAACGGCGTGCTCGTGAGGTGTGCAGGAGTAGAGCGTGCAACGTGGTCCCGTGTCCCTGGGCGCAGGTCATGACTGGCGGAGCATCCGGTCATGGAACGGTTCTCAGCATCGTGCCTTCGAGGAACTGTGCTATCAGCTACGCGAGCCTGCTGCGCACGGCTGGAGAACGTTCAAGCCGGCAGCGCCCGACGGCGGGGTCGAGTGGTGGGACGAAGCGCCGAACGGATCCGACGCTCATGGTTTCCAGGTCAAGTTCGTCCACAACGTCGACGATCTGATACCCGTGGCGCGGGAGAGCGCGAAAACGGTCGGTTCCAACCGCGAAACACGCAATATCACCAGGTTGACGTTCCTCGCCCCGTTCGATCTCTCCGACCCCGTGCCGACGTCCCCAACCGGGCGGGAGCGCAGGGGAGCCAGAATCCGTTGGGATGACGCGGTTGCGCGGTGGAAGAGCGAGCTGCCAGGCCTGTCCGGCGTCGAGATCGTGTTCGTCGGCTCCGGCGAGTTGCTGAGTCGCGCGGCCAGGCCGGAACACGAGGGCCGCTGGTGGTTCTTCTTCGATCAGGAGGTGTTCGGCCCCGAGTGGTGCTCGGACATGGCCCGCCAAGCGCAAGGACGCGCGGGAGCGCGGTATACGCCGGAGCATCATGTGCCCCTGCCGCAGGAGGCGATCCCGGATGCTTGCGCGCTCGTCCCGGAGTTTCGGGCACGGATCGAGCGAGCCGTACACACCGCGCACAAGCTTGTGCGGATGGCGGTTTCGGATCGCATGACACCTGCGGCGGATGACTGTCGGCAAGACATGGAGCTCTTGGTCCGGGAGTTGGTGGCCGATCGGCCGCTTGCTGTGGGTTTCCCCGCCGGCGACGCCTCCGTGGTGGTCTCCCGGGTGCTGAAAGGGTTGGACGTGCTGCGGTATCAACGGAACTCGGCGCCTGCCGATGTCACCGATGCCGTGGCGGACGATGGTGTTGTGTCCTCGCCGGACCCGGAGTGCGAGACCGTGAATGGCCGGGTATGGGACGACGCGCAGTACGCGTGCGAGGCACTGCTGGAGCTGCTGGATGGGGAGCAGGGGCAGGCGGCGGAAACCAAGGCCTGGCTGCTGACCGGGCCGGCGGGACAGGGCAAGACGCACCTGCTGGTCGACGCCGTTCGGCGTGCGGTGGGGCGCGGGAGACCGGGGCTGGTCCTCTTCGGCTCGCAGTTGGACGCGACGAAGCCGCTGGCGAGCATCGCGGCAGCCGCCGGCATGGGCGGGATCACGCATCGGCGTCTGCTGCAGGCGATGGACGCCGCCGGGGCGGCGAGTGGCTGCCGGTTCTTCCTCGCCATCGACGCGTTGAACGACGCGAACGCCCCCGAGTCGTGGAAGACCGAGTTGCCGGCGTTGCTGGCCGCTCTGGAGAGGTACAAGCACGTCGCGTTGGTCGTGTCGTGCCGGTCGACGTTGGCGCAACGGGTGTTGCCGGATGTTTTCGCAGGGGCCACGACCGAGCATCCGGGATTCTCCGGGCTCGAGGCGGAGGCATTGGAGGCGTATTTGCGGAAGTTGCCTTCCGCGGCTCCGCAGGCGCCTTTGCTCGTTCCCGCGTTCAGGAACCCGTTGTTCGTGAAGCTGTACGCGGTCGGTCTGGAGAGGTCGGGCGGGGCGTCGCGTGGGTGGGGCGTCTCCGTGGATGCGCGTGATCGCAGCGCCGTATTCGACGCGTTCGTCCGGACCCGCGAGGAGGAGATCTGCACTCGGCTGGGCCTGGATCCGGTGGAGCGGCCGGTGCGGGCTGCGGTGGAGGCTGTCGCGGCGCGGATGGCCGAGGAGGGACGGCAGGTTCTCGATCGCGCCGCCGCTCGTGGGATCGTGGAAGCGTTCGCCCCGCATGCGACCGAGTGGCCGGAGACCATGCTGGGCCAGCTCATCGCCCACGAGGTCCTGTCGACGGAGATTCTGCCCGGTAGTGAACCGTCGACGGGGATCGGGTTCCCGTATCAGGCATTCGGTGACGATCTCATCGTCCGGCATGTGCTCGAGCGCCACCGCGACGAAGTCCTCGACGCCGATCCCGAGAAGGGGCTCAAGCCGGACTCGTTGTTGCGTGCCTGGTTGGAGAGCGCCTCCCCCAATCACATCGAGGCGGCCACGATGCTCGTGCCGGGATGGTTCTCGACGGAGTTGGTCGATCTCCTGTGCGGCCGCCCGGGGTTCCCGCCGGGCTGCGGCAGCGCGGGACCGGCGGTGCGGGCGCCGCAGCTGCGGTCTCTGGCGTGGAGTCTGGTGTCGACGTTGCCTTTTCGCGTCGCCGGCGGGGTGACCGAGCGTACGGTGAGACTTCTGCGCGCGGCGGCAGCCGAGTACGGGCTCGAGAATCGTCTGCTGGACTCCGTCATCTCGGTGACCGCCGACCCTCCTCATCCGCTCAACGCCGACCGGCTGCATCGGCACCTCGCTCGAATCGGCCGCCTGGAGCGAGACAGGTCATGGGGTATCGGGACGTACTCCATGTTGGGGGACATCACGGCGTTGCATCGGCTTCTGCGATGGGCGGAGACCTATCCCCTTCCCGTGGATCTACTGCCGGAGTCAAGGCCCGTCCGTCAATCCCTACAGGTCCGGGCACGCCCTTCCGGGCGCGCCTTCGAGCCCGCGACGGGGGGATCCGACGAGGAAGTGGTGCGTCTGGGTGCGACCACGCTGGTGTGGACCCTGACGTCGTCGAATCGATTCCTGCGCGACCGGGCCACGAAGGCGCTCGTGCAGCTTCTCCTGGGCCACCCCGACGTGTTGAGCGGGCTGTTGGATCGGTTTCTCGACGAAGACGCCGAAGCGGTGGACGATCCGTACCTGTTCGAGCGGCTGGTGATCGTGGCCTACGGGGTGGCCGCGCGCACCGGCGCGCGGTATCCCGAACGGCTCCAGGGCCTGGCGCGCCGGATCCTGCGGTATGTGTACGGCGATGCGGCAAGCCCGGCACACGCCTCACGCAGCGTCTTGTTGTGCGATGCGGCCGCGCGTGTCGTGGAACTCGCAGCGCGGGCAGGGCTGATCGGCTCCGCGGAGGCGTCCGCCGCGCGTCACCCCCATCCCTGCCCCGATGTCGGACCGGCTCGGTCTCGGGAAGACCTCGACCTGCGCCTGCCCACCGGCGAGGACCCGTCCACCTCGTGGGGCCCCGTCCTGGCGTCGCTGAGCGACTTCGGAGACTTCGGTCGACATCGGGTCCAGCCCGCGGCGGAAAGCTTTTGCATGCTGCCGTTGGGGACGCCGTATCCACGTCCTTCCTGGGAACGCGCGAACGACACGCCCGTGGTGGTCCCGGACGCGGTACCCGCGCTCGCCGAGAGTCTCCCCGCGGATGTCCGAGAAGCCCTGTCGAGCCCGGGGGCCGTCGAGCGCTTGCTGGCTGACGCGTGGGCCGCCCGCAGCGCCTTCACCGACGAGCAATACGCCCTGCTGCAGGCATGCCGGGCGCCCGGCTCTTTGGACGAGCAGCTCGCCGACACCCGTGTCTCCGGCGACTGGGCGCGGCAATGGGTCCTGGGCAGGGTCGCCGACTTGGGCTGGTCGCCTGCACGGTTCGGAGAATTCGACCGTTTCCGGGAAGGCAGAGGCAGGGGGCGAGAAGGCCACAAGCCCGAGCGCATCGGCAAGAAATACCAGTGGATCGCCTTCCACGAGTTGATCGAGCGTCTCGCCAATCACCACCACCCCTACCGGCAACGGCCCCACGATGCCGCGAAGTACCCGGGCGCGGCCGAGCTGTTGCTCGTGGACATCGACCCGACGCTGCCGCCCGCCCGCCACCCGTTCGGGCCCCGGAGCGTCCCCGACCGTGAGCGCGATCAGGCGTATGCGACGTTTCCCGATCAGCAGGACGGCGGGTTCTGGACCCCGACGCCTCCGAACCTCCCAACCCCGGGCGGCGAGGAGGCCTGGATCTGCGGGGAAACGAACCTGCCGAATCTGGAGCAACTCGCCGTCAGGACCGACAGCGACGGCCGGCGCTGGATCGTGCTCGACGAGTACGTCACCGACGATCACGACGGCGGCGGATGGACGCACATCGCGGGAGAGGCCGAGCAGTGGCACCAAATCCACGGCTGGCTCGTCCCCGCACGGCAACGCCCCGCACTCGACACATTTCTGACCGGCCGCTCCCTGATCGGACGGTGGATGCCCGAAGCCCCCGAACGTCGGGGCGTCCACTGGGCCGACTTTCCCAGACCTGCCCCGAGGACCGAGCCCGACGACGACTCCCACCACGTCATCGCCCCGCAGCACGACCCCGAACAAGATCGATCCGGCATCGGAGCAGAGGACGGCGAAGGTGCTAGCGTGGACAACGGCGTGATCAGCGGCGCTCAGGCACTCGCCGAGACCGTCACGGCCTTGCGCTACGGCTCGTCGAAGCACGAGTCGGACGAGGACATGGTCACTGCTTGGTACAGGCGCCGCGAACTCGTACGGCAGGAGAACCTGCGCAAACTCGCCCGCCGTGTGAGCGACGACAGGGCGCCGGCCATCGAAGACACCCTGCCGATCCACCAGGGCGTGCCGCAGGCCCAAGCCATGTATCGGGGAAAGCCCGTCGTGGTGGTTCCCGCCGCGCAGCACTACAGCCACAGCGCCGAGTCATACGACTGCTCCCTCGGCGCTGCCGTCTCCGTCGCCATGCCCTGCGACCTACTCCTGCGCGATGCCGGGCTGACACAGTCACCCGCCACTCCCCACTGGTACGACACTCACGATCGGTTGCGGGTCCAGTACCTCACCCACACCCGCCCCACCGGCACCGTCACCACCCTCCTCGCCGATCGAGAATGGCTCCTCGACCGGCTCACCGACCTCGAACTCGCCCTTGTCCAAGGCCTGCTCGGCGAACGACAGCGGAAGACGACCAACCCGCGCAATTGGCGCGAGTTCAGCCAGACGGCCTCCATCGCACCGAACGGCAACACCCGATACCAACCTCTGATCACGACACTCGCTTCGCAGAGGTAGGCATGGCCGCGTCCGGCGGCCCGGGACGGGGGCTATGTACCGGACGAGGTGGCACTGGTAAGCCAGGCGAAGGTGAACGGCTCGCCCAACGTCGTTCATCCCCAGGAAGGTCAACGCGTCGACACGCGCAGTCCAGTCGTCGGTGTCGGGTGTGTGAGTGGTGAAGGTGAATCGCAGTCCCCGCAGGCCGTGTCCCGAAGGTCGTTGCGTCGTTGGGAGGTTCGGCAGCACGATCGACGCCTCGGTCCCAGCTCGCCCGGTCCCGTGGCCGGGTGGGTGTCGAAGGACCCGAAGACGCACCGCGTCGTCACGCACCCGTCGGATTCCGGTCTCCTGCCTTCCGGGCCCAGGGCGTGCGAGTCACGGGACCGCACGTCCGGAAAGAGCGATCGTGTCGTCGAACCAGGCCCGCAAGAATCAGACCCGCCGCCTCGCCGCGCGGGAGGGCATCGGCTACCAGGAAGCGTTGCGGCGGCTGCGCGCCGGGCGATCCGGCGACGCCGTATACGCGTTCGTCCACGAGGTCCGTACCACGCAGTCGTGGGAACTGTTGCCCAAGGAGGCGCCCACGATCGCGTGGGGTTTCGCGGCGGCCTGGGCGTTGGACGGGCACCGGGTACTGGCGGTGACCTCGAGGTCGGATCGGCGCGCGGACGCGTGCACGCCCGCCGACACGTGGTGGACGCGAACGATCGCGGTACCCGGGTCCGGCGTCCTGGACGTCCTGGTGGCGACGCTTCCCCCGGCCGAGCTCCGCACGACGGCGGACCCGGATTCCGCTCCCGGTTCCGCCCTCGCCCGGACGATCGACGCCGCCCTGCGCGGCTACGACCACGTCGTGCGCATCGGAGACGACGCCCGCTGTGTCCCGACGGCGGCCCACGACACGGTGATCATGACGATCCCCCGCGCGGAAATCGCCACCCACGGGTGGCGTCTGGACATCCCCATCGACGAACTCGGCCGCCTGGACCCCACATCGCGCCGACACCGCCTGGACCTGACCCCCGCCCAGAGCTCCGTGCTGTTCCGGCGGGAGTTCGCGAACCGAATCGTCATGCAACCCTGCGTCGGCCTGGTGACGACCGTCGAGGACGACGCCGACCCCGACACGCACCGCGACTTCCACGACGCCGTCTACCGTGACATCGCGGCGAGCGGACTCCCGGTCCTGGCGGAACTCCCCCACACCTGGCGCGCGCGCCCGGAACGACGCGTCGGCGACCGCGTCCTGGACCTGCCCGACGGCCCGTTCGCGAACGCGTACCGCCACGCCGCACGTCAAGTACGCGAGGCGGCGCGACGCCGCCGCGCCGATCGCCGCGGGTGAGCAATGTCGGTCGGCGGGTCTTCGGTGTGCTCGGCCCCGGACGCCGCGCGGGTGCGGCCGAGCACCGACCGTCGCGGTCTTGCCGTCGCTCGTCGTATCGCGTCATGCTCGAAGCGTCATCTCGTTTCCGAGGACGTGGAGGACCCGTCGTGGGTGATCACAGCAAGCCGCCTGCGCCCCAACCCGATCCCCCGCAGCCCGACCCCAAACAGAAGCAGGACGGCGCCCTTCCCGGCATCGGGGACCCGGGCCCGGGACGCCGCAAGAAGGACAAGCCGTAGTGCGCGACGCCGAGATCGTGGGCACCCTCGACGCCGAGGGCGCCTTCCCTCACCCGTGGGTGCGCGAGGCAATGCTCGCCGTGCCGCGCGCGGCGTTCGCGCCCGACACGGTCTGGCGCGCCGACCCCGCCACCGGCCGCTACACCGCGGTCGACCGGCACGCGGACCCCGACGCGTGGGACGAGGTGGTCCTGCGGCCGGAACCGGTGGTCACCCAGGTCGACGACGGCACGGCCGACACGGTAGGGGATGTGGCGAGCAGTTCGCTCAGCGACTACCGCGCGGTCGCCTCCTTCCTCACCGAACTCGACGTCCATCCCGGCCAACGGGTCCTGGAGATCGGCACCGGACCCGGCTGGACCGCAGCCCTGCTCGCGTGGCGCCTGGGCGACGAGAACGTCGTCTCGGTCGAGATCGACCCCGCCCTCGCGGCCGGCGCCCGTGCCACCCACGCCCGGCTGAGCCTCGCGCCGACGGTGATCACCGGCGACGGCACGCTCGGCGCCCCCGATCACGCGCCCTTCGACCGGGTGCACGCCACCGCCGCGTTCACCCACCAGGTGCCGTACGCGTGGATCGAACAGGCCCGGGCGGACGCGGTGATCGTCGCGCCCTGGTCGCCCGGCTGCGGCGCCGGCGCCCTCCTGCGCTTGGTCGCAGGCGACGACGGCACGGCGTCGGGGAAATTCGTGCGCAGCGTGGCGTTCATGGAGCTGCGCGGTCAACGCGACGACGGCGGCGAAGGGTTCGAGGCGGCGCGCGAGGCCGAGCCGGCCACGGGCGAGGCGGCGGTGGAGTGGGTGTTGGAGTCGCTCTACGCGGACGGGAACTTCACCCACGCCGTCGCGCTGCACCTGCCCGACGTACGGCTGGAGACGCTCGGAGGTGGGGCCGTGTGGCGGCTGTGGGACGGTGGCCGTTCCTGGGCGCTGGTCGACGACCGGCCCGGGATCGGCAAGGCCGTCCAGGGCGGGCCGAGACGGTTGTGGGACGAGGTCGACGCCGCCCTGCGATGGCAGGACGAACACCGCGTCCACGGCTACGACTTCGGCATCACCGTCGACCCCAATCGACAATGGGCCTGGGCCGAGCACCCCGAACGACGCTGGGAGATGTAGTCAACCCCGAGCGGGCGAACCACGACAGAGACACGAGAACCGTCACCGCGCGGCGGCGGTGAGAGGTGCCAGGCAGGCGGGCGAAGCTGTCGCGAGGGTGATTTTCAGGTTCATGGCACTGTTCCGATTCCGTTTCCGTCGTGAGTGGTGGTCGCCGCGGAAGGCCGATCGTCGGCCTCGTCCCCGTGATGGACCGGCGTCTACCGGGCGCGGGTGACGGTGGTGACGGGATCGTCGCAGCGGGCCTGGATGCGGTTGAGGGCGGCGAGTTCGGCGGTGTCGACGCTCAGGCCCCATCGGGTTTTCACGACGACCCAGTCGGTGAGGTAGCGGCAGGTCGCCGAGGCGGCGGGCGGCATCCATTGGGCGGGGTCGCGGTCGGCCTTGCTCTGGTTGGTGCTGTCGTGGACGGCGGCCAGGGAGCGTTCGTCGTCCAGGTCGTTGGCGTACGCCTGGCGTTCGGCCGCGGTCCAGGCTGCGGCACCGGAGTCCCAGGCCTCGCCCAGGGGCACCATGTGGTCGATGTCGACGTCGAACTTGTCGGTCTGGGTGGTCTCGTCGTACCAGGACCACCACTGGCCGGTGTTCGCCGTGATGGTGCACCGGCGGGTGACCTCGGGTTGGACGGTGGCCTCGGCGAGCAGGACCTCGGCGCGGGTGTCGCATCCGTCCCGGTCGGCGTCGATCCAGTGCTTGAACTGTTCGCGGCCGTAGCCGTCACGGCTGCCTTCGGCATGCACCGGCAGCGCGGCGATCAGCGACGACAACGGAGCGGTGACGGTCCCGGGGCCCGCACCAGCGGCGGCGGGCGACGAGATCGGGGCCAGGACGACCATCGGCAGGGATAGAGCGGCGGCCAGCGCCGGCGCGCGGAAGCGTGTCATGCCCCCACAGGTAGTGGTCCGACAGCGACAGGAGGCACGAACTCGCGCGTTGCTCGGACGAGTTCACCCGAATTGCCCACCCGGTCGGTCCAACCGCCCCTCCTCCATCCCGCACGCACGCGCCCGTGGACCGGTTCCCGGCTCGCTCCGGGCCGAGCGGGTTTCGC
Organism: Embleya sp. NPDC059237; assembly: GCF_042754105.1. NCBI lineage: Bacteria > Bacillati > Actinomycetota > Actinomycetes > Kitasatosporales > Streptomycetaceae > Embleya > Embleya sp. NPDC059237. The sequence goes on from NZ_JBHZAE010000027.1 coordinate 55,244, forward strand.
ATCACCGGAAGATCGGCGCCCGCCGGCGAACCGCCGGCGACAACAGGTCAGGGGCGGGGACGGATGCGGTCCAGGTCCGCGTCGAGGACGGCGAGGTCGGGGTGGTCCCGCAACTGCTGCTCCCGCGCCCAGTTCTCGAGGTCGGCCTTGTGGGCGGCCCGCACCTCGTCGACGCAGGTGTCGGTGAGAATGGCGAGCAGCTGTACGTCGCCGTCGTCGAGGCCCCGGTAGCGGTTGACAGGGGCGTAGCAGCAGGCGAACTCGTCGGAGAGGTCGGAGCCGGCTGCGGCGAGCCTGTCGACCAACCACCGCCGAAACGGTGTGTCCTGGGTGCGCCAAGCGGGGTCGTAGTCGTCGTGTTCCGCCTCGGGATCGTCGAGCTCCCCGGCCAGCCACCGCCGGAACGGCGAGTCCCGGGCGCTCGGGTCGTGGTCGTCGTGGTCGTCGTACTCGGGAACGCCGGGACCGGGGCCGATGACAGGCATGAGCGGATCGTATCCACGGCTGCGGTGGGGGTAGGCGAGATTCACTCGAACGGGATTCGCAGGCATCGCCCGAGGCCCTCCCGGCTCCGATCCGCCCGACCGGAATTCCTTGATCTACGAGCCCGTTCGCGCATCTCGTTCTCGAAGTACAGGCCGGGGTTGACCTCCAGGAGGCACTTCCGCTGGGCCTGTCCAGCGCGCACGCACCCACCTGCCGCTTGACGCTGGCAGCAGACGTTGGGTTCCTTCAGCGGAGGTAGACCGCCGGATAGCTGCGCTTGTTGTCCGAGCCGAAATCGGCGAACACGGTCATGTATTCGACCTCCTCGGCGCGGACTGCTTTGAGCAAGTAGTCCGACCCCTCTGCCAAGAGATCCTTGTTGACGAGGTCGGCGGCGAGTTGAAGCTGCATGAGCTTCTTGCTCTGCTCTCTGTCGCTCGGCCGGGGTCTGTCCCGGTTGGCCAGGCGCACGACCATTTGGGTGCCCTTGAGGCCGAACCCTTCGTGGCGAATCTCGACCAGACCCTCGTCGGCGAGCTTCTTGGCTGCGCGACGCGTCGATTCGATCTCGGAGCGCTCAGGCCCGCGCTTGGGCCTCTTGGCTTCGGCCAGGGCCGGCAGCAGGACCCAAGCTCCACTGAACTCGCGCTCGATCCCTTGCAGGGTTTCCAAGATTCGGCGCTGAACGACCCCATGTCCTCGGCTCATCGCCTAAGTGTTGCAGGGGTTGAATTGGATTCTCCGGATAATTCCGGCAAGTTTGGTTTGTGAGGCTCTCGCCCATGAGCATGTCGATCGCGGCGCAAGCCGCTGTAGTCCTGGGGCAAGACGACTTCTCGCCCAATCTCGCGTTCGCGCTGGTCGTTCTGGTCGCGTTGGCTCTCCTCGCGTTCCTCGCGTTCTCCCTGATCGTTGGCCCTGCACGGAATCGACGGTCTCCCCGGCGCAATGCCTCCACGACGAACGGCGAGAGCCACAGCTCTGCGCAGGGGCAACCTGACGCCCGGGATCAGAAGTGGGTGATCGCGGGGGTCGTCGTCGGCGTCCTCAGTGTCGTATCGACGGTCATCATCGCTGTCGTTCAAGGGGGGTAGTCACTGATTCTCTGCGGAGGGCCACCGAGCCCTCCGCAGAGGAATCAGCCTCAGCGGGGCGCCCGTTCGTGTGGTAGCGAGTCATGGCCGCCCGCTTCCGGGGATTGCCAGTCCCGCTCGCGATGCCGCGCTGCGGCAGCCGTTGAGGGGGCCGGTGGACGCGATGGATGTCCGGGTTGTTCACTCACTCGGATCAACGGCTTTCCGTTCGGCGGGGATCCCACCTTTACGATGCGGCTCGGTGTCGCTCCCACAGGGCACGACGGTGCTTGCGTGTCGCTCGTGACCGCGGCTCGTCGGTCAGGCGTGCCGCTCGGGAGTACTCCCCTGTCGTCGGCGTGGGGTCGAGCGACGCGGGACGCCCGCCGGTGCGGGCACGATGCCCGCCGGCGGGAGCTCGCGGGGGAAGGGGAGGCCCGTGGTGACCGAGAATTCCGGCGTTTCGGGGAGGGTGGCGCCACCGGTGTTGACCGCCCGGGCGGGCGTGTCGCCGGACGACGTGGATGTGGCTTCGCGCTATTGGCGATGGGGCTCGTACGGGCTCGGAGAGACGACGCGCTGGGTCGAGACGGTCTCGGGGATCGGGCCGAATGCTCGGATGATCGCGCTGGCGTCGGCGACGGCCGTCGTGCCCGGGCTCGGATGCGTACGATGCGGCGGGCCGCTGACGTTGTCATCGCGCGCGGCGTTCGATCGGGTGTACCGCCTCGGGCGCACCACGCAGGAGGGTTGCGTCGACTGCGACGCGGACCTGCGGTTCGAATTGGACTGGTTCAACGACCCCACACGACGGGCGGAGGAGCAGGCGGCTCGGGAGGTCGCGCGGGTGCGGGCGGACACCCAGAACCGGTGTGAGGCGTCGCGGCGGGCGTGGGAGGCGGCGCGCAGGGACTGCGTGGTGCGGAAGTATGCCGACGTCGAGATGCCCGACGCGATTCCCGAGGCGGGTGTACGGGAGGAGGCGGTGGCGCTCGCGATGCTGCGGTACGCCCCCGAGGCGGGGGTCGTCGCCCCGCTGTCGAAGTGGTCGATGCGCCTGTCCGCTGCGACGGACGAGCAGCCGGAGCTGATCGCCTCGGCCGTGCGCGCCGGCCTTTTGGCGATCCATGCCGACTCGAGCGTCGATGCCTTCGTGTGGGAACCGGCCTCGTTCGAAGAGGCGTTGCGTGCCGCCGAGGGTGTGTACGAGGACGTGAGCCCCGCCGAGCTCACCGAGCTGTACCGTCCAACGCAGGCCACGCACCACAGCCCACACGGGTCCCACCCACAATCGGCCGCCGCCGCCCTGGACGCGCACCTGACGAAACGACTCGAACCGACCGGCATGACGGCCTCGCGTCGTGAGGAGTTGACCACACTCCTCGTGGAGGTGATCGCCGACGAGGTGTTGCGCTACTTCGACCAACAGTTGCCCATTCGGAACCTGCCTGCGGTGCCGGAGAATCATCGGACACGGCTGCGTGACGCGGCCCGTCGAGCGGCGGCAGTGCGGCCGATGGCCGATCTGGTGATGCTCGCCTGGCGGGCGGTGCAGAAGGGAGCGGTCGCGGCCCAGACGCATCGACGCGCGCCGATCGCGAACATGACCGTCCACGCGGTCAACCAGCTCGAATCCGACATGCAGAAGGCCGCAGCAGACCCGGTGCACCACATCAAGCCCGCCTTTTGGAAACTCGAACTGGCCGCGCTCACGCGCACGCTGTTCCTGACCGTCCTCGACCAGGACCCGTACACCACCTCCGTGGCCGCCCTGGTCGCCGCCCTACCGCCGCCCGTCGTCCTCCCGACACAACGCGACGGCGACGAAGACCACGACGACGACGGGGAGTGCGAACTCGATGGAAATCGGGCATTCGCCTGGCTGAGCGCCAATCCCGACGCCTGGGACGGGCAGGATTTCCGCGACCTCTTGGAATGCCATGTCGAGATGCATGCCGAACCGGAGGGCTGCGACTGCGGAATGACCGGACACGCAATTCTTGCCGCGGAAGGGCGTGCACTCCTTGCGCTGTTCGACGACCTGTTCCCCGTGATCGGGGGCAAACACGCAGCCTTGGCGGTCGTCGCCGCCGCGAGCCGCGTCATGGACGACTATGTCGTCGAGGACTGCACCATGGGGGTGATCCCCGGCCCGGGCACGTACTACGGACACGTCCTGCACTTCGAGAAGCCGAAGCCGACCCCGATCGACCTCCCCCCGTGGTGCGGAGAGTGCGACGGCGACAGTGTCCCGGGCTACATCGGCGCCCGCTGGCGAACCGCCGGCGACAACAGGTTCTACAAATGTCCGAAGTGCCATCCCTACGCCCATCTCTGGGGCGGCAAGCCGATCGAACGTGTGGTGAACCCGCCGACGTAGCGTCACGCGCGGTTGCCCTGAGCAGGACCACCACACTCGATCACTGCGCACCCGGCTTCACCAAGCCGAAGCGGAATCCAGCCGCGCGGCAAGAGGTTGTGTGGTGGCGCGGAGTCCCGGCGCGCCGGGGATACGAGGGTCCAGGTCGGCGGGCTTCCCACGGCTCGCATATGGCCCCCCGCAACGGCGACGGTCGCCTCTCCCGCCGGCGCGGCAGGCAACGAGGGCGGGTCCCAGAACGACAACCGGCAGGACGAGCGTGGCGGCCCGCGCCAGGTCGCGGAAGCGTGCGAGTTCACGCGGATCGTCCACCCGGACCGGCCGAACGGGAACCAGCCGAGTCTCGAGGGGGCGCGGCCGGCTCCCGGTTCTCGGTCGGCTCACGCCCGAGCACGTAAGGAGTGTCCGGGTCGACGGCGGAGCCGCCTTGGCTGCGGCGCAACTCGGCGAGGGTGAGTGGGTAGTTGACGCCCTTGCGCCTCTCGCGCCTACCTCACCGGGCGCCACCGTGTCGCCTGGGCTGAGTCGCAGCATCGCGACCGGGTCATGACGCGGGTGGTGGATCACGGGTGGGGTTCCTCCCCGATCGAGGCGATCGCGACCACCGGGGCGGCGGCTGCGAGAATCGCGTCGGCTCCGGTGTCGTGGCCGGGGCCGAACGCGCGACGGCGGGCCCGCTGCAGCGAGGCGGGGTCGTGCCAGCGGACACGGCTGCCGGCTCGCAACGAGCGCAGTACCGGCGCGTCGGCGGGGCGGCGGACAACGCCCAGGGGTGTAACCAGCCGCAGGGTCAATGCGCTCCAGGACGCGTCGGTCCCGATCGAGCGCAGCGTGCGGGTGTCGAGGTACAGGGCCTGCCCCGGACGTAGGTCGATGTCGGTGCCCATCCAGCGGCGGCGGCCGCGCTCCGCTCGGAGCAAGGTGCCGAACGCCCCGGCGGCGACGGGCCGGTGGGGGAGGTAGGCGTCGGCGAGGGAGGCGACGGCCACGCGCGCGAACGGCAGGGCGCCGTCGTGGGCGAGGAGGTAGACCGCGGTCATGGCGTGACGGGCGTCCAGCAGCAGGCCGGGGGCGATGCCGTCCTGGTGGCAGGGCACGGCTGCTTCCTGTCCCGCGCGGTGGGTCAGGAGCCGGCTCGACTCGATCGCGAGGTCGGGGCCGAGCGCGATGCCGGGCAGGCACAGAGCCTCGGTGGTGTCGAGTAGTCCGCGAACGAGGCGGGGGTGGGTGTGGTGGACGTCGTCGAGGCGGGCGGCGCCGGCGGCCACGGCGCGGAACGCCTCGACCAGCACGGCGAGTCGGGTGGCTTCGAACGCGGGGTCACACCAGGTGTCGACGGCGACGCCGGACCCGGGCAGTGGGGACTCGATGCGCATGGCGTGGTCCAGGCGGCCGGTGTGCGCGTACGGGGAGGCGGGTGGCAGCACGATCGGCGACCCGGTCGGGTCCGGCCGGTCCCCGGCGGCCCCCTCCGCCGTCGGGGATCCGATCCGGTGTCCCGGCGGGGGCACGGGCCTACGGGACAGGGTCACGACGTCGCCGGGCGGGGCGGCCGCGCGGTGGGCGCGGGGTGGCGGGCGAGGATCGCGGCCAGGTCCTCCACGACGTCCCAGGCCTGTTCGACGGTCAGGTTCAGGTCGATCCCGTCGCGGGCGCCGGCGTCGAACCGCATGAGCACCGGGCGCTGAGGAAGCGGCCCGGCCGTCGCGTGGACGGTGTGAGGAGAACGAGGCATCGGTAGGCCTTTCGGATTCGGGGATCCGCCCGAGGGCCGGTGTGGGCCGGTCCCGGGCGGGGGTCGGGTCCGGTCGGGCGCCCACGGGTGCGCCCGACCGGTCCCGGGCGGAACCGGTCGGCGGTTCCGCCCCGTCCTCGGTGTCCGTGATCGGCTCCGAGGCGGTTCGGGGTAGGTCAGGCTAGGAGGGGATGCGGCGGCAGACCCCCACAAAATGTGGGGGTCGCGTATCCGGGCTCGGGGCGTGATCCATGGCGACACAGCGCACGATCGGACAGCGGGTCTCCTACTGGCGCGAACGGCGGGGACTGACCCAGCGGGAACTGGCGATCCGGCTGGGCAAGTCGCTGAGCTGGATGGAGAAAATCGAGTCCGGCGAGCGGGCGTTGGAGCGGTTACCGCTGGTGGACGCGGTCGCCGAAGCGCTGCGGATCGACGTGCAGATCCTGCTCGGGCGCGAGCCGGCCCGCGACAGCGACACGTGTCTGGACGGCGTGGAGGTCGCGGCGATCCGCCGGGCCCTGGAGCGGTACGACACCCTGCTCGCGCCCACCCCGACGGCGCCCGCGGACCTGGGCCGGCTGCGGATCGGCACGCACTAAGCGTGGGCCGCGTTCGCCAGCACCGACTACGGCACCCTGGGCCGGACCCTGCCCGGCCTGATCGACCAGGCCCAGGCCGCCGCCGCCTCCATGGACGGGGACGACGCCCTCGCCGCCGCCGGGTTCCTCGCGCAGGCGTACCAGGTCGCCGCGTCCACCCTGCGCAAACTGGGGGAGGCCGAGTTGGCGTGGCTCGCCGCGGATCGCTCGCTCGCGGCGAGCGAACGGTCCGGAGATCTGCAACTGACCGGGACCGGCGCCTACCGGGTGGCGAACGCGTTGCTGGCCAAGGGGCGTGCGTCGGCCGCGTACGACCTGAACCGACTCGCCGCGGACCGGCTGTCCACCGGTGATGCGGCGCCGTCGACCGGGCGCCTGGCGGTATTCGGCACGCTGCTGCTGCAGGCGGGAATCGCCGCCGCCCGGGACGGGCGCGACCGCGAAGTGCACGACCTGCTCGCCGAGGCCGACACCACCGCCCGACACGTCGGGGACGGACGCGACGACTACTGGACCGCGTTCGGCCCCACGAACGTGGGCGTGCACCGGGTGTCGGCGTGCGTGGAACTGGGCGACGGAGCCGCCGCGGTCGCGGCCGCCAGCCGCATCACCCCGGCCGGGTTGGCGACGCTGCGGCCGGAGCGGCGCGCGAACCACCTCGTCGACGTCGCCCGCGCCCACTTGCAAACCGGTGATGGCGACCGGGCGTTGACCACGATCCTCGACGCGGAGAACCTGGCGCCGGCCGAGGTGCGGTGCCGACCCCTCGCCCGGGCAGTGGTCACCGACCTGGTCCGCCGCTCGCGCACCGGCCCACCGTGGCCGTTGCGGCAACTCGCACAGCGCGCTGGACTACCCGCATGACCACACCCGGCACCCCCCGCGTCCTGTACGTGATCGCCTGCGCCGCCCCGCCCGCGCGCGACGTCGCCGTCCTGGTCCGCCTCGCCCAGGAACGGGGCTGGGAGGTGTGCGTGATCACCACGCCGAACGCGCGCGCGTTCGTCGACGCACCGGCGTTGGAGGAATTGACCGGGCATCCGGTCCGAAGCGAGTACAAACGGCCCGGCGACGCCGACGTGCTACCCGCGCCGACCGCGATCGCGGTCGCTCCGGCGACGGTCAACACCGTCATCAAATGGGCGTTGGGGATCGCGGACACCCTGGCACTGGGCCTGCTCACCGAGGCCATCGGCAAGCAATTGCCGGTCGTCGCGATGCCGTTCACCAACCGCGCCCAGGCCGCCCACCCGAAATTCGGGCGGAGCATCGAGGAGTTGCGGGAGTGGGGCGTGCGGGTGCTGTACGGGCCCGACGTATACGAACTGCACGAACCCGGCGCCGGAGGCGACCACGTCGACGCGTACCCGTGGCACCTGCTGCTCCCCGCGCTCGAACAGACCTCGCGCACCTCGAGGTAAATCCACCCCACTGACAGAGGGGGTCCCGGCGTGCGGAAGGCCCCGCGCGGATTTCCGTGCGAGGCCTTCCGACGGTCGTTCCGCTCAAGTGCCAGGCACTCGGGCCCTCCGCCTGCTCACCAACGTTCGCGCACAACGATTCGAGCGCTCGGTCACAGTCGCTGTCACTCGAAACTGCGGATGTCGAACTCTATGTAGTCCACGTCGGTGAGTTCGACGGTCTCCAGGTCTCGGGCGCGGATGCCGCCTTTCTGGAAGTAGGACTGCTGCAGGCCGGCGGCGACGATGCGGTCGAGGTCGCGTTCCGATGCTCCGGCGCGTTGCGCGTCGAACAGTTCCTGGGCGTGGGTGAGTAACAGTGGTTGTGTGAGGCGGCGCATGCGGGGGTCGTCGGTCGACCCGGTTGCCGAGGAGAAGCCGAACTTTGCCCTGGTCTCGATGATCACGCCACCGGCGTTGGCCGCGCGTTGCTCGGCGCGCCGACGGACGTGGGGCTGCCACAGTTGGCTGCACTGATGATCGAGGTCGTGTGCGCACGAGACCGTTGTCGGCTGGTCGAGTTGGTCTGGAGCGGGATCGGGGAAGGTGAGGGCGTTGGGTCATCCGTAGGCGGCGACGGCGGCGAGGTAGATGCCCAGGGTGGTGGCTGCGGCGCCCGCGCCGGTGAGGATCGCCTGGGGGATGCCGGCACCGGATCGGTGGGTGAGCAGGCCGGCGGCGACGGCGAGGTTGAGGGCGGTGGACAGGGCGAGCAGCAGGAACAGGATCTGCAGCGGGCTCATCGCGTGAACTCCTGGTGGTGGCGGGCCCGGGGTGGGCGTGTCGGACGGAACCGACGCTGACCATCCAGGCGGCCGTCCCACAGGAGTCCGGGTGGATCGGACAGTCCGCGAGCCGAAGTCGGCCGGTGGGAAATAGAGTTCACGCCACGGCCGGGAGGTGTGTCGGCCAGGGTGTCCATGGGGTAGTTGGACACACGGCCGTGGGAGGGTGCATTCGCGATGACGGGACCGGCGGCGCAGGAACCGGGCTATGCCGAGCTGATCACCGCGCTGGCCGCGTTCCGCGCCCAGCGCCTGCACCGGCAGCCGTCGGACCGCGTGTTGGCCGGTGTGGTCGGGGTGAGCCCGACTACGGTCGGGGAGTGGCTGCGCGGCGACCGGTTTCCGCAGCAGCCCGAGCAGTTGCTGGCCGTGGTGCGGGCGATACGAGCCCAGGCCGAGCGTGCCGGGCTGGCCCGCGACCCTGCGGCGGTCGCGGTGTTGGACGAGCGGGTGTGGCGGCACGCCTACCGGGGCGAGGCCGGCCGGCGTGCGGACGGCACCCGGGTCGCGGTCCGGGCGGAGCAGGGCCGGGCGGCGGTGGAGCGGATGCGGCCGGGTCGGCCGCTGGTGGAGGTGGCCGACCCGTTCGCTCTGGAGGTGCACCACGCGATCGACTCCCGGACGGCCGGGCTGCCGGTCCTGCCGGTGTACGTGCCGCGTGAGCACGACCGCCTGCTGGCCGAGGCGGTGGACCGGGCCGCTGCCGGGGCCGGCGGGGTCGCGGTCCTGGTGGGCGGCTCGTCGACGGGCAAGACCCGCGCCTGCTGGGAGGCCCTCCACGTCCTGCGCGAGCGGGAGGAGGGCTGGCGGCTGTGGCACCCCATCGACCCGACCCGCCCCGGGGCCGCGTTGACCGAACTGGCCGACGTCGCCCCGTACACCGTGATCTGGCTGAACGAGGTGCAGGAATACCTCACCCCCGCCCCGCATGGCGAGGAACTCGCCGCAGGCCTGCGCGCGCTGCTGCGCGACCCGCGGCGGGCCCCGGTCCTGGTGCTGGCCACCATGTGGCCGAACCACTGGGACACCCTGACCACCCGCACCGACCCGGACCGCCACGCCCAGGCCCGGGCACTGCTGGACGGCCACCGGATCACCGTGCCGGACGCCTTCACCGGCGCCGCCCTGGACGCACTGGCCCACGCGGCCGGCGACGACCCCCGGCTCGCGGAGGCCGCCGAACACGCCACGGACGGCCGAATCACCCAGTACCTGGCCGGAGTACCGGTCCTGACCGAACGCTACGAGGACGCTCCGCCTGCCACGAAGGCACTCGTGCACGCGGCCATGGACGCCCGCCGCCTCGGCGCCGGCACCCACCTCCCCCTGGCCTGGCTCGCCGAGGCCGCCCCCGGCTACCTCACCGACACCGAATGGGACGCGAGCGGCGACGACTGGCTGGAACAGGCCCTGCGCCACGTCACGCAACCCTGCAAAGGCATCCCCGGCATCCTCACCCCCGTCAAGACCGGCACCCCCCGCAACCGGCGCACCGGCCCCGCTACCGAACACCGCACCGGAGCCAGCCAGAGCGCGACGTATCGGCTGGCGGACTACCTCGACCAGCACGGCCGCCGCCACCGCGCCGAGGAAATCCCGCCCGTCGACTTCTGGACCGCGGCCGCCACCCACGCCCACCCCGCCGACCTGACCGCACTCGGCCACGCTGCCCGGACGCGCGGCCTGTACCGCGATGCCGCCCAACTCCATAAACACGCCGCCACCCGCGGTTCCCGGTACGCCGCAATTGCCCTCGTCGCCCTCCTCCACACCCTGCACCCCACCGACCACCGCCCCGTCCAATGGGCCGCCGCACACGCCTCCCTCGATAACCCGAGTGCCGTGGGCGGACTGTTGCAGGAACTACGGGAAGCCGGGGCGCAAGACCAAGTCGCCGTCTTGTTGGCACGCGACCCCGCCGCGCGCACCTCCCTCGACGACCCGGACGCCGTGGCCTTCCTGTTGTGGGCTCTGCAGGACATCGGGGCGCAGGACCAAGTCGCCGTCTTGCTCACACGCGACCCCGCCGCGCGCACCTCCCTCGACGACCCGGACGCCGTGGTCCAGCTTCTGTCGGTTCTGCGGGAAGTCGGAGCCCACGAACAAGCCGCCGCCCTGGCCACACGCGCTGCCACGCATGTCCCTCTTGACGACCCGGACGCCGTGGCCCAGCTTCTGTCGGTCCTTGGGGAAGTCGGGGCGAAGGAGCAGATCGCCGCCTTGCTCGCCCGCGACCCCGCCACGCGCGCCCCTCTCGACAACCCGGCCGCCGTGACCAGTCTGTTGTGGGCTCTGCGGGAAGTCGGGTCGCAGGACCAAGTCGCCGTCTTGCTCGCCCGCGACCCCACCACCCACGCCCCTCTCGACAACCCGGACGCCGTGACCCATCTGTTGTGGGTTCTGCAGGAAGTCGGGTCGCACGAGCAAGTCGCCGTCTTGCTCGCAGGCGACCCCGCCGCGCGCGCCTCCCTCGACAACCCCGGCGCCGTCGCCCAACTGCTGAGGGCACTACGGGGAGGCGAGGCGCAGGACCAAGTCGCCGTCTTGCTCGCACGCGACCCCGCCGCGCGCGCCTCCCTCGACAACCCCGGCGCCGTCGCCCAACTGCTGAGGACACTGCGGGAAGTCGGGGCGCAGGACCAAGTCGCCGTCTTGCTCGCACGCGACCCCGCCACGCGCGCCTCCCTCGACAACCCCGGCGCCGTCGCCCAACTGCTGAGGACACTGCAGGCGGTCGGGGCGCACAAGCAAGTCGCCGTCTTGCTCGCACGCGACCCCGCCACGCACGCCTCCCTCGACAACGCGGACGCCGTCGCCCAACTGCTGAGGGCCCTGCAGGAAGTCGGAGCCCACGAGCAAGCCGTCGCGCTCATCGCACGGCTTCCCGCCGCAGGCCACTTCCATCTGTTCGTCATGATCGGGAACCAACGGGACCGGTTCTGGTACGGCCGGGAACCCGATGGAAGCCCTGCCGCCCCGTGGGGGTGGGCGGACCTGACGTAACGCGGGACAGACAGCAGCGCGGATGCGAGCGCGGCCGGAACACGCGAGTGTCGACGGCCGCCCACGGCGGCGGTTTCGCCGTCGGGCCCGCCTCGGCGAGTCCGACTCGCTTCCGTCCCGATGCCTGCGGCGGGTACCGATCAACGTCGGCGGGATGTCACGCTGGAGTCGTCGGGTCGTGGCGAGGAACGAGGATGTCGATGGCCGAGGGGTACACCACCGTGGTCCGCGGTGAACGCGTCGAACTGCCGAACACGCTCGGCAAGATCAGGGCCGCGTTGCCGGAGGAGCGGCGTGTCGCGTTCGACGAGGAGATGTACTCCACGCCGTTGGATCAGATCCAGGCGCGGGCCCTGTTGGGGTGGGCGTTGCCGCCGGAGGCGGACGTCGAGGACGACGAGGCGGCGGCGCGGGCCCGGGCGGGTGAGAGGTTCGGGTTCTTCGACCGCGAGGGAAAGCCACGCGAGTTGGGGGACTGAGATGGCGTATCTCGTGCAGTATGCGAGCACGGCCGAGGCGGAGTTGACCAAACTGAGCGCTTCGAGGTCAGCTCCGGTGTCCTGGTCGTCACCGTCCTGCGTCTGGTCGCTCCCTTCGGCTGACCGCGAACTCGTGGCGGCGGGGGTCAGGTGCCGGCGGTGCCCGCGATGACGAGGGCGTGGGGCAGGTCTTCGTCGGGTTGGGGGATCTCGCCGTAGTCCTCGTCGTCGGCCTCGACGCGCAGCCGGTGGACGACGGCCTCGAGGGCGTGGGGCAGGCGGGGCAGGTCCCCGCGGCGGCATTGTTCGAGGATCGCGGCGCGGGCGTGGTCGGGTAACAGGGGCCGGTCACGGTTGTCGTGGCGGTCGGCGAGGGGTGGGGTGCGGGCGAGTTGGTGGGCCTGGTCGAGCCAGAAGTGGGCGTCACCGATCTCGCCGCGGGTGCGGTGGTCGAGGTAGAGGCAGTAGGCGGCGGTGTGGCTGCCGGCCCCGGCGGCGAAACGCCACCAGAAGCCGGCCGCCTCGTCGCGTCCGGTGATGTGCAGCAGGCAGGCGAACACCAGGGCTCCCCGCGGTTCGATGCGGCGGTCGTTGACCAACCGGGACAGGCGGTGCGCCGCGTAGGGGGAGTTCAGGACCATCGCGTCGGTGGAGCCGAGTTCGCGGGCGGCGCGCTCGTGCCGCGACAGATCCAGGCCCCGGCCGAGCATCCCGAGCCTGGACACATCCACACCGTGGGAGACCGTCTCCGTCGCGGCGATGGTCTCGATGCGCCAGCGGGTGATGTCCTCCCGGGAGGCGGCCACGTCCAAGTCGTCGTACTCGTGGGCGAGGACCCTCGCACTTCGGAGTACTTCCTCGACCGTCCTGCCGTGGTCCTGCCTGCTGCGCACGTGTGTCACCCTCCTTCGGGCTCCGAGTAGTCGATGCCCAGTTCGCGTGCGAGTGTCCGTTTGGCCCACCGTACGTTGGACCGCACGGTCGCCCGAGGCATTCCCGTCAGGTGCGCGACCTTGTCGTCCGGATACTCCAGGACGTACCGCAACATGACCACGTCGTACTGCCTTTCGGGCAATCGCGCGATCGCCGTGTACAGGCCGATCGAATGCTCGAGCGCGCCCAGCTCCTCGAGCCAGGGCCGGCCCTGCGCGAGCATGAACGCCGCGGTCTGCACGAGCACGGTCCTGCGGCCTCGGCCGCGATCCCTGCGGCGGGCGACGTGTTCCTTGAGCAGGGCCCAGGCATGGGCCTCCACCGACGGGCTCTCCAACACCCGCGGCCAGGCGTCCCTCAACTCGCGAAACGCCGCCCGCACCGCCTCCTCCGCCGCCGCGCGTCCACCCAGCTCCAGGTGCGCGTACTCGTGCCACGGCCGGCTCCGCGCGTCGTGGAACACCTCGAAGGACAACGCCAATCGGCGCCCGAGCCCGTCCACCGACGCCCCGCCGACCACACCCGGCCTCGCGCCGGTCGTCTCCTCCCCGGTCACGGTCCACCCACCCCCACACCCGGCAACGCCACGTCCCCCGCCCTGATCCCGCGACCACCACCGACCACACGGCCGACGGCCTTGCCCGAACGCTGCGCCCGCACAGGCGTGTTCAGGGCGGGAGCGCATATCGCCAGTGCCCAGAGCACGACCACGACAACACCGATCGTTGCCACAGGTTCCTCATTTCTCCTCGGACTCCGCGCGGGCACCGTGTCGCAGGCGCCGGCGCGGGCGGGAACGCGTGTGTTCCCGGAGAACAGCCAATCGCCTCGAACGGCTGATTGTGCAGTCGACTCATCACTCTTTGTATGAAATAAATAGCTCTATGTGTTCACGCTTTTGATCACTTCGGCTACGCATTCGGTCGCTTGCCGACAAACACCCACAGACCACGACCGATCCGATACAGGAGCATCCACCTCCCGACCGGTGGAATCGACCCTCGATGGGACCCGGTGATCCGCCACCGGCCCCTCTCGAAGCGAACGGGGCGGTGTCGGTGCTACCCCCGGAGAAGGTGCGGCATCAGGATCTTGAGGTCTCGTGCGACGCGTTCGGCCAGGAAGGTGGGGTCGTTCGCGGTCCACTGGTGCGCCGTCCCGATCGCGTCGGCGCCTCTCGTGCGGAACTTGCCCTTCATCGGGAACGCGCCGGTCTCGACGCGGGCGGTGAACGTCGACGGGGCGGGCGGCCTCGGCAGGAACAACAGGGGGTGGTGCGGGGTGAATCCGAAGTGGCCGATCGTGGCGGCGGGTTCCTCGTCGAAGAGTTGCGGTTCGGTCCAAAGGCCCACACTGGCCACCGTCCACGAGTGAGGTGGCGGGGAGTCCCGGTCCTCGCACAACCACAGATGGAACGTGCCGACCAGGGGCTGCTCCTCCCACTTCCACACCTGCGCCTGCGGATCCAAGGCGTCGGCCCCGTCGACGCGCAACGGCATCAGCGCGCGTTCGAACGGACCGATCAGATCCTCGTACAGGGCCCGCATGTCGCTCGACGCCGCGTGATCGATGGTCTGCTCCCGATCCGGGGCGATCTCCCACTCCAGGCCGGCGGGAAGTTCCGACGCCAGGTGGCGGCGCAGGGGTGCGAGGGCGCGGGGGATGCCGTCGGTGTCACGTCGTGTGTTTTCGGCCGCGGGGACGCGGATCCACCAGGCGTAGTAGGGGACGCCGTCCTCGGAGGTGTCGTAGTCCACGCAGTGGCGTGGACGTATCCGCCTGCGGACCGCATGTGGAGTCCCCGCCACCGGTATTGGGCGAGCGAGCCCCGACTGCCGAACCCCCTCGACACGGGTGCGCTACCCGAGATCGACCTCGCCTACCGGACCCACCGACGCCTCGCACGACACCGCGACGGCACGACCGCGCATACCTGGGCCGGGGCGGTCACCACCCGCTGGTACGACCGCGGACACCACATGGCGCGGCGCTGGCAACAGCGACTGGTGCGGCTCACCGCGGACAACCCCACCCTGACCGCGACCGACGGCGGCGTCTCGGCCGCTCTCCTTGCACGCACCGTGGTCACCTATCCCGAGACCGTCGCCCTCGCCAGAGCGTTGGTCACACTTCCCCGGGCCGTCTCCCGGATCCCCCGCGGGCCGGCGGCGTATCGACACGCACGGGCCCTGGCACACATCGCCGACCGCCTCGAACTCCCCCGCCTGCTGGTCCCACCCGACGACCTCCTGTGGGCGCGGCTCCACCACCACAACCCGCCCTGATCCGCTGCCCGGGGACAATCACCGACCCCACGAAACACCAGACCAACCAGGCCGATCAGGCCTGCGGACGCCCGCGGCCACCCCGTACCGACACCTGGAAACCCGAGAAAAAGCCCGCGGTTACCTCACGACGCATCCATACATCACCGAGAAAACCCGGACCGTTCTCACGAAACTACGAAACCCCAGGCAACCACCACCGAGCCGGCCCCAAGAAACCCTCACCACCACACCCCGAAACCACCAAACAACCCGCTGGATTCCCAATCAACACACGAAACCCCAGACGAGCCATCAACCACACCCCCCACTACAACGCTCCGCCACATCTTGGCTTGAGATTTAACCCATGACCGATCAACTCGGATCGGTTCGGGGCATCCTCGGACAGTCAGGCGGTCTTCGCGGGATCGTCGTCTCGACGGAGTCGACACCCGATCGCCCGAAGGTTGTGGAGATGAGTCTGCTCGCCGACAGCGAGGAACTGTCCGAACTATCCAGCTTCCGTGCACGGTTCCACGACTGCCTGGAGACTCGTGCGGACGCGTTGTTCGAGCTCGCCGATGCTGTGATCTGCACCGATCGGCCGGTCACCTCCCTGGTCGAGCTGTCCCTGGCGTCGGTGTTCCGCCGCGGGCGCGGCGCTCTCTACGACGCTCTGGCGAACGGTCGCGTCGACGAGGAGCGGATGCGGGATCTGCTCGCCGACCGGTTGCCCACCGACGGGCCGTTGATGTTCGGAGTCGACGCCACGGCCTTCCCTCGGCCGAACGCCGAATGCTCGCCCGATCGGGGGCATCACTACGCGCCGTGCCGTTGTGACGGCGCTCGTAAGACCGTCGTGGGATGGCAGTTCCAATGGATCACGGGTCTGGAGTGGGGCACGTCGTCGTGGACTCTGCCCGTCGACGTCCGTCGTCTGCCGGAGAACACGTGCCCGGTGGCCGAAACGGCCCGTCAGATCCGCCAGTTGGTGGGGCGGCTCATCGCCCGCGAACGTCCCGACGGTTCCCGGTGGCCGGCTCCCTTGTTCGTCCTGGACCAGGGATACTGCGGCGCCGGTCTCTCTCACGCCCTGGCCGATCTGGACGTCCAGCTGCTGGTGCGGATCGGTGGTGACGGCGTGTTCTACGACGGCTGGCCCGGACCGGGCCGCAACGGCGTGCACGGGCGTCGCTTCGAGCTCGACGCCGCGGTGAACCTGCGTCGTCCCGACCGTCTGCACGTCGTGGCGGACACTCGCCGCCATGGTCGTGTGGAGATCCGTGCCTGGTCCGGGATGCACCGGAAGGTGCATCGTGTGGGCTACTTCGCCCGATTGGGGGCGCCATTGTTCGGCAGGCTGCCGATCGTCGAGGGAACCGTGATCGAGGTCCGGGTCGAGCGATTGCCCGACGGGAGGGCGCCGCATCGCACGATGTGGTTGTGGCACTCCGGGCCCGAGGAGCCCGATCTCGACGTGTGTTGGCGGGCCTACCAGCGCCGATTCGACATGGAACACACCTTCCGGCTGCTGAAGTCGTACCTGGGCTGGACGGCGGCACGGGTGCGGCATCCGGAACAGGCGGTGCGCTGGACCTGGCTGTTGGTCGCCGCGTATGTCCAACTGTGGTTGGTCCGTGGCCTGCCGAAGGATCTGCGGCGACCCTGGGAACGTCGGGCCCGTCCCGGACGTGTGTTGACGCCGGTCCGGGTGCGTCGCGCATTTCGACACATGCGCGATCGGGTGGGCACCCCGGCCCGTGGGCCGAAATTCACGCGACCCGGTCCCGGCCGGCCGCCCGGCAGAAGAAACACCCCTGCTCCACGTCATCTCATCGG
This sequence comes from Embleya sp. NPDC059237, assembly GCF_042754105.1. NCBI lineage: Bacteria > Bacillati > Actinomycetota > Actinomycetes > Kitasatosporales > Streptomycetaceae > Embleya > Embleya sp. NPDC059237. The sequence continues at coordinate 72,286 of NZ_JBHZAE010000027.1, forward strand.
ATCGGAACGCCCGAAAGAAGGCAAAACGGATAGCAATGGGGTCGAAGACAAGGGATAAATCTCAAGCTAAGGCGAATCCCGACCGCGTTGCCCGACGTTTCAATCCCTGAAGCACCGCAGGAACGGGCAACACCCACGATAGAGCATCGCACTTGTGTCAGGCACCCGACACCAGTCGACGGTCACGCCTGTGACAGTCGTAACGATCACGGTCATTCATCCCTCGACCGGGCACATGAACACCCACAGCACGCATGAACCGGACCGACGGCCGGCCACCGCTGTCAGAGGACACGGAAGACTCCCCGCTGGCGGTCAGTTGGCCTCCCCGCTGGTGGTGTCCGCGTACAGGTCGAAGTGCCCAGCCGGGTACACGTGAACATGCCCGGTGCATCGATCACCCGGCCAGTCGCGACGACCAGTGCGCACGACGCCGGGGTGGGAGCTTCAGTCGAAGTCCTGGCCGTTCAACACCCAGGTGATGCCCTGCTCGGGGTCCTCCATGGCGATGTGCACGAACCACAGTTCGTCGTCGGGTTCCCCCCAGCCGACGCAGCGCAGGCGGTCGACCATCGCGGTGACGTGCTGCGGCGGGGCTCCATGCGGCAGCCCCGCCATGGCCGTCAGCGCGTACCAGAGGGACACCCTGCCCAGAGCCTGCCCGACGGTCTGCCCGTAGGCCGATGCGCCGCCCCCAGATGGACGAGAGCTCGATAGGCCTGTTCGAGGGTGAACTCCTCACCCTGGCGGCTTGCCCTGTCGGATGCAACGGCCGACGCCGCCTCCCAGGCCGTGCCGCGAAACGCGCACGCCGTAATCCATGGGGACATCGCGTCCAAGAGCGCCACCGCGTCGTGCTGCACCTTCTGTACGTGGGATGGAGGCAATGGTCGGGGGTGGCGGAGGCTCGGCGGGAAGTCCGCCATCGTCATGCCGCCGCAACCCCTGCGACCGTACGAGGTCACGTCCAGTTCGGCGTTCCAGTCCGTGCATTCCCACGGCTCCAGCGAGAACGGCACGCCGAGCAGTCGGGGATCCAGGGTCGCGTCACAGGACAGGTCTTCGCCATGCAGGACCCGTGAGTGCGCGGCCAAGTGCCGGGCGCGTGGGTCGCGAAGGTGAGGGGACAACTGTGCCCACGGCCGGTCGGCGATCACCTCCCACAGCGGCCCGATGTACGCCTGTCGCTCTTCGGCGAGGAAGTCGACCGCCGCCGCGGCGATCTCGACCGGAGCCTCGCATGCGATAACGTGGGCTATCTCGCGCCGTTGACTGTCGCCGACGGCACCGGGAGTCCGGCAGAGGACCAGCAACTCGGACCAACGCCCCGCATCGGCAAGGAGGTCGAGGTTCCGGTAGCGGACGGGAGGCAAAGTCACCCCCTCATTCTGCCGTGTGCGCTCACCGGGTTCGGGTTCGACAAGAGCTGATGCACTGCCGGTTCACGCCTGCGCTGCCGAGCACGTTCATCCGTACCCGGCTGAGCACTTCGACGAGTACGCCGACAGGTGGACATGAAATCTCCCCGGTGACGGACAGCTGATCTCCCCGCGGACCCACCCAGCCCATCACGCACAGTGGGCGGGGTGAAGAGCGATGAGGAGATCATGGAGATTCTTGAGGCCTATGACCTCACCGGGAGTTACCGGAAGGCGGCCGAGCTGGCCGGTTGCGACCACCACACCGTGCGCCGGTATGTGCAGTTGCGCGGGCAGGGGGTCGATCCGACCGAGCGGGCTGTGAGGTCGAAGCTGATCGACGACTTCCTGCCGAAGGTCGAGGAACTGGTCGAACGGTCCCGTGGCAGGGTCGGAGCCGACGCTGTTCACAAGAAGATCGCCGCGATGGGCTTCACCGGCACCGACCGCACGACCCGCCGGGCCGTCGCGGCGGCGAAGGAGTCCTATCGGGCTGGGAACCGCAGGGTCTTCCGGCCGTGGATACCCGAGCCGGCGATGTGGCTACAGTGGGACTGGGGCGAAGGCCCGCGGATCGACGGCAGACGCACCAGCTTGTGGTGCGCATGGCTGGCCTGGTCCCGGTTCCGGGTAGTCATCCCGGTCCTCGACAAGACCCTCCCGACGGTCGCGGCCTGCCTGGACACGACGTTCCGCACGCTGGGCGGGGTCCCGACCTACTGCCTGACCGACAACGAGAAGACCGTCACGGTCGAGCACGTGGCCCGGATCGCGGTCCGCAACCCCGAACTGGTGCCGATCGCCCGCTACTACGGCACGGTCGTCAGGTCCTGCATGCCGGCCGACCCGGCCTCGAAGGGCGGGACGGAAGCGACGGTGAGGATCGCGAAGCGGGACCTGGTCCCCACCGCGGTCAACCTCCGACCTGACTACGGCGACTTCGCCGAACTCCAGCAGGCCTGCGAGGACTTCATGGCGGGGGTGAACGGCCGGATCCACCGCGAGACCCGACAGGTCCCGGCCGAGCTGCTGGCCGAGGAAAGGATGCGGCTGCACCCGGTGCCCGAGCAGCCGTTCACCGCCGCGTTCGGCGAGACCCGCCGGGTCGGCAAGGACTGCACGATCTCGGTCGAGTCGGTCCGCTACTCGGTCCCGCACCAGCTCGTCGACGAGCGGGTCTGGGTCCGCTTCCACGGCGACGAGCTGATCGTGACCGCGATGGCCGCGGGCAGCGCGGTCGAGGTCGCCCGCCACCCGCGCTCGAGGCCGGGCAGTCCGCGGATCGCCGACGAGCACTACCCCGACGCCCCGCGCGGCGAGCGCACCCCGAAGCCGACGAACCCGGCCGAGGCCCAGTTCCTGGCGATCGGACCGGGGGCGGCGGCCTGGCTGGTTGAGGCTGCGGCGACCGGCGTTCGCCGGATCAGGGCGAAGATGGCCGACGCAGTCGCGCTCGCCAAGCTCTACGGGACCGCCGACGTCGACCGCGCGCTCGGCACTGCGGCGACAGTGGGACGCTTCGCCGAGGGCGACCTGCTGTCGATCCTGGACCACCAAGGCGAAGACGACCGCACGGAGCCGATCCGCCGAAGCGAGACCCACAGCCTGCAGCCGGGCACCTCCGCCTGGTCAGGCTTCGGCTCGACCTGAGCCCTCGGGCCCCTCTTCGACCAGGCCGCAGGAGAACGGGAAGGACTCCAGAAACTCCCGCCGCCCCGGGTTCTCCTCGGCCTCGGCCAGGTCCGCGAGGACCTTCAGGAACCGGTCGCGCTGGTCCAGCGGCAGTCGCCCCAGTACCCAGGCGACGCTCTCCGTCATCTTCACCGCGGAGTCGGGGTCGACCTCGTCGTCCTCGCAGCTGTCGAGGAACCAGACGACGTCGACGACGAGTCCGGCGAGGACGGGCACCAGCGGGTCCGTGTCAGTCATCCGGGCAACCTATCCGGCCCCCACGACAGCAACCCCACCACCTCGGTCGACGGGCATCCCGCGTCGGCCCCGACCTGGAAAGAGCACCTGTTTCATGAACGACAATTCCGCCCAACCGGCTGCGACGCGGCCCCGCATCCAAGCGCCGGCCTCGGCGGTCGCCGCGACGTCCGGCGCCGCGTTCGACGAGGCGATCGCACTGACCCGCAGGTTGAAGCTGCCGCACATCCGCCGGGCGATGGCCGAGATCATCCCCACCGCGAAGGCCCAGCGCTGGGACCCGGCAGAGATCGTCCGGGCTCTGCTGGCCGAAGAGGCGGCTGGCCGCGACGCTGCCAACCTCCGCACCCGCCGCACCCGCGCGGCCTTCCCGACCGGCAAGACCTTCCACATCTGGAACGAGGAAGCGTCTTCGATCCCCATCCCGACGCAGTCCGCACTGCGGACCCTGGAATGGGTCGGCCGGCGCGAGAACCTCTGCGTCGTCGGCCCCTCGGGGACCGGGAAGTCGCACTTCAGCGAGGCGCTCGGCCAGTCGGCGGTCGACGCCGGGATGACTGTTGCCTGGTTCACCATCGAAGACCTTGGGGCCCTGATCCGCCGTCACCGCGTCGACGACTCCGTCTCGAAGGCCATCACGCGGATCACCCGAACCGATCTGATCGTCGTTGACGACATCGGGCTCCTGCCCGTCTCACCGGACGCCGCCGAGGGCTTCTACCGCCTGGTCGATGCCGCTTACGAACGGCGAAGTCTGGCCGTGAGCAGCAACCTTCATCCGTCTGGATTCGACGAGATCATGCCCAAGACCCTCGCCACCGCGACCGTCGACCGCCTCCTGCACCACGCCCACGTCGTCGTCACGCAGGGCGACAGCCACCGCCTTGCCGAGGCCACCACCGGACGAGGCGTCGTCCCGCTCGGCTGAACCAACGAGCGGGGCGATCAACTGTTCGCCGGGGACTTTCAACGTCCGCCAGTGGGGAGATCAACTGTCCGCGAGCGGGGAACTCCTACTGTCCCTTGACACACCGCCATCCAGACACATACTCACGAACTCTCGACCCGTACTCGACGCCCGGCCACGCGTCAGGACAAGACGATGTATCCGCCTTTGCCGGGCTTGTATCCGCCCTTTCCCGCGCAGTAGGCGTAGGACCAACTTTTGACCGAAACGATCTTGCCGTATGCGCCCATTTGTTGTTGCGGCACTGTGCCGAGGCCTGCACGCGGCTCCCCGAGGAGACTCCCCAGCAGGCACCGGCACCGTAAGTATTGACGTCGCTCCAATCGCCAAATTCGGCCTTGACGGCGCCAGGCGCTGCCTGAGCGCCGCCCGTCGGCAAGGCGAGCGCAATGACGACGCCTCCCGTAAAGGACCAGTGCGGTGATCTTGTCGACCTCCGCAGCCGGCGCGTACGCCACCACGTAACTCACGACGCGAACGGCGTGCCGTCGAGATTGCGCAACCCGGAGAAGTCCCGCGCACGCACCCGCTCTGACACGGCACGATCCTCCGCGCGCTCCTCCGGAGTCAACGCCCACTCCAACACGATCTTCGCGTAGAGCTGATCGAACGGAGTGTTCGCGAGCTGCTCCTCGAACTCCACGCGCTCCTCCGGCCCCAACCGCTCACGAATCTCCGCGATCGTCCCCGGCCTGCCCTCCACCGCCACCACGCCTCCCGCATCCGTCGGTCCTCCCACTCTGCCCGCCCCGCGCACCCCACGTCCGGCCCGTCGCCCCAAGGATCGCGATCCCCAAGCGGAAGCACCCGACGTCGTCCGCGCAGGAGTGGTCCGGTGCATCACCTCGGCCCCGGATACCCCTGGTGAATGAACGCGGCCCAGATCGAGATCCGGTCCAGATCCGGTCGCCGAATCTGCCGCGACAACTCGCCACGAAGCGAGCCCGGGTTCTCTCGGTGTGGGTCGAGCATCCACAATTGCGCGGCCCTGAGCGCGTCGACGGGACTGAGCCCGTCGACGGTCAGTCGGTGGTGGAACACCGCCATCAGCAACGCCGACGCGCTGTCGACGGTCGTCCAACGCGATCCGACCACGTCCCGCGCCCCACCCGCGACGAATGCCGTGGTAAGAGTCAGCGCCTCGTCGTGATCGCGGGTGCTCAGATCGGTCCGACAGGCACTCAGTACGACCAACGGCCCGTCCTCGGCCGGCTGTTGAGCCTCCAGGCGGCCGAGCAGCCGGGCCACCGTCAGCAGGCCCGGGGCCGACCCCGGATCCGTCTCCGACCCGCCCGCCGCGGCGGGGATGCTCCCGTCGCGCTCGGCGGCGGCGAGGTGGAGGGCCGAGACGGTGGGACGGGTACCCACCGATCCGTGCGAGGCCACGTGCAGCAGCGAAACCCCGTCGGCGAGGAAGGCGAGGACGTCGTCGGGCGTACCGGGAATCAAGTCCTCCTCGGGTAACTCGAAGATCCCCCCGCACATCCGGGCCCGGGGATAGAACGCGTTCCTCAGGGCCATCACCTCGACCTCGGCATGGGTCAGGTCCAGCGTCGGGTCGGCCAGCAGGACGGGCGCCGCCGCCGGATCCCGAGGCGCGCGTTTCACCGTACGCAGGAACTGACTACCGGACGCGGCATAGCTGACCACCACTGTTCGGCAGAGGTAGTCGTGGGGTGCGGCCCCCGGAAGGCGGGCGGCGTGCCAGGGGACGATGCCCAGTCGCCCGCAGGGCACCAGGACAACTCTCAGCGGCCGGTCGTCCCGCCCCCCGTGGGCAACGACCCGCGCCTTGACGTCGACGAGGAGGGGGCCGAGTACCTGGAAGGCCCAGTCGCAGAGCGCTGCGAGGGCCTGCTCCCAGTCCCGTTCGGCGGACGAGTCGTTCCGGTCGCCGTCACGCACTGCGGCATCGCGTGCGGTACTGGCGTCGAGGTAGCTCTCCAGCGGGCCGCTCTCGGCGTCGGACAGCAACGACAGGGCGGCGAACCCCGCCTCGTCCCCCGGGCCCACCACGATCACCACCCCGGCGTCCGCGTCCTCGCCGGGGACCAGGTAGACGAGGGCATCGGCGCCGCTCTCCGCGACCCCATCGGCCAGTTCGCTCAGCGTGGGAATGCTGAGCAGACCGCCCGCTCGCCGGAAACCGAGGGCTTCGAGGGCCCGGCGGCGCAACGTACTCGGCAACTCGTCGGGGACGCCGCCCTCCTTCGCGGCCTCGGAGCCCCGGCCTGCGGCGGACGCCCGCCATGCCTCGGCGAGATCGTGGTGCCTGCCCGCGTCGAGGAGTTCGGGTACGGCGGAGGAGGTGGACGCCGCGTGCAGTACCAGGGCCCGGCCCAGCTCCAAAGCGGCCACGGCCTCGTGCAGCCTTGCCTGCGAGCCCGCCCACAGAGCGGCCTGCACACCCCTGCTCGCCCCGGAACGGGCGGCCGACAGTCCGTGCTCCGCACCGGCTTGGAGGAGGACGTCGGCGGCGAGCGCCGTCAGCGCCTCCTCGGCAGCCTCCAAAGCGGTGATGTCCTGTACGTCCTGGTCGAGGACTCCGCGTTCGCGATATGCCTTCGCCAGAGTCCACAACGCCTCGGCGGCGATCCGTGGCGCCTTCCCCTCCCGGATGCCAGCACGGACGCGCTGCAGTTCGTCGATCAGTGTGTCGAGGGTGGACCGGTCACGGGTGAGGGAGTAGTGCATGGCAAGAGAGGCCGTCGAGATGTGGACGTCCTCGGTCGAGGCCCCCGGCGGCAGGGGCGCGTGGTCGGGCGCCGGCGCGGGGCCGCCGGTGAGGTAGGCGCGTAGCGGGTCGAGGTCCGGGACGTGTGGAAGTGACATGTCGTCGGCAAACGGGAGAGCGATCTCCTTTACACCGGACATCCCCTTCTCCATATACGACAGGGCGCACAGGAGCAACTCGTTGTCCCCGGCGGCGATACCGAGCCTGGCCCGGGCCGCACCCAGCGTCAAATGAACGAAGCATCGGAACTGATGGCCCTCGGGAACGGTCTTCTCCAGCGCTTCCGCCTCGTTCACCAGGTCCCGGAACACTTGGACATCCACCGACTCGCCCGCGTCGAGAACCCTGGCGTACAAGGCCATCGCTGGCCCCATGACGGCGGGATCCGACATTCCCGGAGGCAGCGACCATTGGCGTTGGAGTGTCTCGAAGTTTTCGACGATCTTCCCCATGTTGGCGCGGCCCACCGCCTCGTCCTCGATCGTGCCGCCGACGCTGGGACTCACGGTGAGCAGAAGTGCCCTCACCGCCTCCAGCGCGCCGGTCGGGTCCGGCCCGGGAGGCGGCTCCTTCTGGACGGAGCTCAAGCGGCGAAGAACTTCGTTGAGCGCCTCCGGATCCCCGCTGGTGAGCACATCGTTGAGCCCATGCGTGGCGGCATTCATGGCGTCCAAACCGGCGGCGAGCCGACGGGCGGCGTCGGGGGTGAGCACGGGATCCGCTTCCGGATCCGGGGGCGACCCGGTATCCGGGCGCTTGCGAGGTCCCGCGGCGTCCGATCCGGAGGTCCCGGTCGGCCCGCCCGTCGAGCCATCGGCCACGCCGAACAACCCGTTCAGTATCTGCCGCAGCATCTCCGCGTGGTGATCCTCCGCGGGCATCATGCTCATCATCAGGTCGACGTACTCGCGTCCCGGCGTAGTCGAGAAGATCTTGTGCCTCCGCCGCGCCTCCTCCAGGAACTCCGGCGGCAAGGGCAGCTCCAACACCTCCGCGGACAGCGCCTCGGCCTCCGCGGCAAAGGCCATCATGCCCGCGTGTCCCACCCGGCCGGTCCAGTCGACCATCGCCGAGAGATCGGGTACCGCCCCGTAGCCACCCCGCTGCGACCGAATCGGCGTGATGACCGCCATCAGGAACAACGCGGCCCACCGCCGGTCCTCCTCGGTCACCGCCGCTCCCGGCACGGTCCCGCCGTCCCGCGCCTCCCGCAGCAGCCGCTCCGCGCGCTCCTCGTCCGCCGGCTCGCCACCCCCGAAGGACAGCCGCATGGCCAGTGCCCCACCGAGCCATACCTTCGCCCTGCTCCGCAGTGCGGGGTCGTGGTCGAGCAGCCCTGCCAACCGGTCGAGTTCGGTGATACACGGGTCGTACTGCCGAGGCCGGACATCCTCCGCGCCCATCGCGGGAAGCAACCGCTTGACCCGCTCCACGGCGTCCGCCACCCAGGCGCGCAACGCCCGTACGCCGCCACTCTCCTCGTCACTCATCGGCGTCCTGCCCTTCCGGGTCGTTCGACGGCCCCTGCGATTGCCGCCACTATGCCGATTCATCGGACCCATGCGGACCGTTCCGGTGTTTCTGGCGTTCAACGCCCGGAATTCGCCCGGGACATGCCAGGTTCCGCCCGGATCCGCCGCCGCATCTCCCGCAGCCGGTCCCACAGCGCGTCGATGCTCTCCCGCGCGGCCGTCGGCGAGTCCCCCGGTCGCGGAACCCCGTCGTCCAGGCGGCGGACCATGCCGTACACCGTGCCCAAGTCCCGGCCGAGGTCGCTCGCGATGTCGAGCACCTGCTCCGGCGCCCAGATCTGCGCCTGCGCGTACACGTCCCGGTGCCGGTCCCGCGCCGCCGTCAGCCGCAGTCGCGCCGACCGCAGATCCTCTTCATGGCCCAGTGCGTGCAACTGGTCGGTGAGCGCGGCCAGATAGTGCCGGACCGCGGTGTTGAGCGCCACGTAGCACGACCGAAGCTCCCGGGCCTCGCTGCGCCGATCGAGCACCCGTTCGGCCCACTCCTGCTCACGCTGCCGCCTGCGGTCCGCCGCGCGCTGGGTCAACAGCGCGGAAAGCAGCGTCCCGACGACTCCGGCAACCGCGGCCAGGGCGCCGGCCGCCCAACCGACATCCATGGGGCCTCCATCCATCTCGCCACGCTGCCAGCGAAGCAGTGAGCCCCGCATCGCAGGAACCACCACCCGAGAATCGCCCAGGATTCGGCCCACCATCGACCATGTCCGGAGCAGGGCGACCGGCCCCGGTCGGTGTGCGGTCGATTCCGGGGCGATTTCCGTCCTTTCCTCGGCAATCGCTCGCGGACGCCGCTCGACTGGTCATGATGTGAGAACCGGGACGGGCATCTCGCCGATCGGGGGAGTGATGGGTGACGACAGCGGCGGGACACGGGCGCTGCGCATGTGGGCGCGGGACGCGGCGGCCCGAGCCGATCTGCTGATTCCCTTCACGGAGGTCCCGTGGACGACCCGGTTCCGAGCCCTCTCGGAGCCGGGTCTGCCGGACCGGACGATCGATGAACTGTCGCAATTGGAAGCGTTGTTGCCGCCTTCCGAGACCGCACGCCATGCGGTGGTCGCCCGCCTGGGCGCACTGCTCGCGATGCGATGCGTCGCCCCGGACGGCGCTACGACCGAGGATCGCAAGCGGGCCCTGTCGTATCTACGCCAGGTCCGCGCGGCCGAGCCGGAGGCTCCCGTCTGGGAGCGACGGTGCGCGGCGTTCGGGCTGCTGCTGGTGATGTTCCCCCTCGCGGAGCTCGGGGTACTCGACGGGCGGGCTCCCGAGCTCTCGGCCTTCATGGATTGGTACATTAAGGACGGTCGCGGTGTCGACGTGGCGGAGCTGCCCCGGCTCATCGCCAACGTCCGGGCCCTGCCGCTGCCGCCGGAATTGCGGCAGTACCTCGACCAGGCGATGCCGGGGCTCGCCTTGCTGGAGGAGATGTCGAAGTCCGGCGGTATGCCCCTCACGGACGAGCAATTGGAGAGTGTGCTCCCCGACGACTTTTCCATCGACCGGTCCCGCATGCTGCACCTGTTTCGGATGGCCACCGAAAATCAGCCGCGCACCACCGAGGAGGGACCTCGAGCCGAACGGACGGACGCGGGCCGGGCGGAGGAGGAGTCGCGGCACAGGGCACGGATGGCATTGGCTCTGGACGCCACGTCACCAGGCTTCATCGGCCCGGACATGATCCGCGAACTGAAAGAGGAACTGGACCGCGACCCGGTGCACTCGCCGATCCGCCCGGAGGATCGGGCGAAGGATGCTTTCTCCCGTCTCCAGCACGAGACGCTGGCAGCTCTCCGTGACGAGGACCAGGATGTGGTCGACGCGGCGCTCGACCGGATGGCCGATGCCTTCGACCGACTCCCCGAGGCCGATGAGCTCGGCTTGCTGATGGAGATCCTTCGGTCCGTGTGCCTGGACAGCGCGCGGCGATTCGGCGGGAACCTCAACGACGCCGAACATGCTCACCGACTCCTGGAGGCGATGCGTGGCCGGTTCTCCGGAGCCCCGCTTCCCTCGTTCCTCACCACCACGGTCCGCTTCCTTTCCGTGAGTGCCCGGCTCGACCGGGCCGAACGAAACGAGGACCCGACCGAGTTGGACACGATCATCGACGAGCTGCTGACCCTCCGGGAGTGCACACCGATGGTCGAGTCGTTTCCTGCGGTCGTCCTGGTGACGCTGGCCCAGGCGTATGCAATGCGGAGCACCTGGGGTGGCGACGCCTCGGATCGCCTGCGCGGGATGGAATGCCTCGAAGAGGCCGCGCGGACGGGGCCGGTGTCACCCTGGGCAAGGGAGCTCGCAGCGCAACTCCAGGGCTCGATCCACGTCCTGCGTGGGCAGGAGCGGAACGATCCCGAGCTGATCCGGGAGGCCCTCTCCACGCCGCCGCCGAGGGTAGGTTCGAAGAGCGATTGGGAGTTCCGAACCGCGGAACGTCTGCTCTCCCTGTGCGACCACACCAAGGACCCGGCCGAACTCGACGAGGCCATCACGAAGCTGGAGCGGCTGCGCGAACGTGTCCGGCAGGGCAAGGAGACACATCTCGCCCACCGCGTGCTGTTCCGCCTCGCCGAGGCCTACGACCGCCGGTCGGACACCACACGGAACCCGGACGACCTGGACGCGGCGATCGCCGCCGCGTTGGAGTCCCTGCACCCCATCGCCGCCGATGTCCTGCTGCAGGCCGGTGCCGAGCACGGTCTGCTGGTGGCCCGCGAGGGAAACGAATGCGGGATTCTGGTGGCCCGCTTGGCCGTCGCATATGGGCGGCCGGTGGAGGCGGTCGCGGCGTTGGAGTGGGGCCGGGCACTGGTACTCCAGGCCGCCTCGACCTCCGCGGGAGTCGCGGAGCAGCTCAGGGCACGGGGGCATCGGGAACTCGCCGACGCCTGGCTCGAGGCGTCCCCCTCGACGTCGGACGGGAACAGCCGCAACTCCCCAGCAGTCTGCGCCGTCATGCCCTCGAAGCGCTGGGCTACCGGCGGTACGGCGAGCGACAGGAGTTGTTCGACATCCCCACCATCGACGACCTGTACGACGCGGCAGCGGAGGGCGACATCGACGTGCTGGTCTATCTGGTGCCCGGAGATGCGGACAATCCGGGGACAGGCGTGGTGCTGGCACCGGAGATCGAGCCAGTGGCGTTGCTGGTGCCTGCATTCTCCGGGAAAGAGAGCGGACCGCTGACCCGGTACCTGAACGCGGCCTCGACTCGTTCGCGGGACGGAGGTGAAACAGCCGAACGCACCTGGGAATCAGCCCTCGAAGACCTCTGCGACTGGGCCGGGTCGGGAGTGATGGTCCACATTCGGGACTTGGTCGGGGAACTCCGCGCCGCCCGTACCGACCACCCGGCCGACCCGCCCCGTGTCGTGCTGGTGCCCTGCGGAAATCTTGGCGTCGTGCCCTGGCACGCGGCGCGAGTGCGCGAAGGCGACGCCTACCACTACGTCTGCCGGGACATGGTGGTGAGCTACGCGGCCTCCGGCGGTCAACTGCTCCTGACCGTGGCGCGCGACCCGCTCCCGGTCGACTCTGCGCCGGTGCTGGTGGCGGATCCGCGCATGGAACTGACCCATGCGGAACGGGAGATCGGTGCGCTGCGCGCCGGTTTCTATCCGCAGGCGCGGATGTTCGGCGAGTTCTACCAGCCGCCGGAACCACCCGAGTCCCTCGGAACGCCGGCCGATCTGCTGGCGCTCCTGTCGACCGCGAACGATCGGCCGCTGTCGCTGCTGCATGTGGCCTCGCACGGATCGGCGGGGCCGCGTCCGACCGCCTCGGCGCTCAGCCTGGCCTTCCCCGACGACTCCGAGTCGTGGCCCGCCGAGTCGGGTGGCCCCGGGGCTCTTCCGGGCGCGGGCATGCTGACCGTGATGCACCTGCTCGACCGCTCGGGCGAAGACATCGCTCAGTGCGACAACGGCCCGCTGGTCGTACTGAGCGCGTGTGAAACGGACCTGAGCACCCGCGATCACGACGAGGCGCTGACGTTGGCGACGGCTTTCGTGGCGCGGGGCGCGCGGAACGTGGTGGGCTCGCGGCGGACGACGGCCGACGGGGCCTCGGCGTTGATGATGGCGGTCTTCCACCACTTCGTGGCCGTCGAGGGCCTCGATCCAGCACACGCCCTCTGTGCGGCGCAGTTGTGGATGTTGGACCCGGGACGCCGAGTACCGAGCAGCGTGCGCGGAGCACTGGCACGCGATGCCGAACTGCCCGGTCTGCACCGCCCGGCACTCTGGGCCGCCTTCATCCACCAGGGACATCCCGGCCCCGCACCCGACGACACACCTCTGGAGGGCGCAACCCGATGAATCCCGAGGAACTCCTCACCCTGATCGCATCACACTGGCCGGACATCCGTGCCATGCTCGACGACGAGGAGCGGGAACTGCTCCTCGCCCGACTCGAAGCGCTGGCCGCCACCCCCGCGGAGGACCGGGCGATCCGCCGGGCCGTGCAGGGTGTGCGGCTTGCTCTGCTGGCCCTGCCGCCGGGCCACCCCGTGCGTTCCGCGGTGGACGGAACACGCCTGGCCGGGCCCGTGTGGGTGGCATCGGGCCTGACCGAACAGGCGCGGCGACTCCACGCCCGACTCACCGATCCCGACCCGCCCGCAGACACTGCGGAGCCCGCGGACATCCTCGCGGCGGTACGCGAACGGCTGTTGGCGGAACCGTCGTTCTCGCCCGAGGAGGTACGGGAGCGCGGCGTGGGCGACGCCGACGGGCTGATCCACCTCGACGATCCGGTACGCGGACCCCGCTATCCCGCGTTCCAGTTCACCGGCGAGCACGGCGGGCCGATCCCGGTGGTGCGCACGGTCAACCACCTGCTGCTCGCGGACGAGGACCCCTGGGGCGCGGCCGACTGGTGGCTGAGCGGCAACCTCTGGCTCGGCGGCCGGCCGGCGGCACTGCTCGGACACCTGCCCGACGATCTGCTGGTCGGCGCCGCGTCGGCGATGCTGGAGGGCGACTGATGCCCGACCGCTTCCCACCGGCCGCGTACCGGATGGCACCCAATCTCTGCATCCTGCCCGTCGGTTCCGAACTCTGGCGATGCCACAAGGGCAGCCGGCCGGCCGAGGAGTTCAACCCGGTCGCCGCCGACTCGCACTTCGGCGGCAACCGCTTCGACGGCACGCCCGAGGACCCCTATCCCTTCCTGTACGCGGGCGCGGAACCGGCCACGGCGCTCGCCGAGGTCCTGCTGCGCTCGCTGGACTTCGACACCGGGTCGGGCTGCCGACTGGTGCCGCGTGCCTGGGTGGCGGGCCGTTCGTTGAGCCGGCTGCGCACCGGGGTCGAGTTGACGCTCATCCGACTGGTCTCCGAGGAGGATTTGGCGGCGGCCTGCCAGGACTCCTGGCTCCTCGAGGCGGAGGGCGCCGGGTACGCGCAGACCCGACGCTGGGCCAGCGAACTGCGTCGCCAAGTACCCGGGGCGCAGGGATTGTTGTGGCAGTCCAGGCGGCACCGACCGCGACACGCGGTGGTTCTGTTCGGCGACCGCTGCGGCGACGAACCGCTGAAGCCGGATCCCGCGCAGACGATCGGCGGCCTCGGGTCCCCCGCCGGGATCGCCGAGGCCAACCGATTGCTTGCCCCGTTGCGGGCCGCAGTGGTGGATGACGCCTGACGGGGCACTCCGAGGTTCTTGTGACGGCCTCTTCGACGATGCACCCTTTGAAGCATGGCGTCCGATGCGTTCGACCACACGTCAGTCATCCATGATCTGCGGGAGGTGCGCCGGGCCGGGATGGTGCGCCTGCGCGGACTTCGCCTGCCCGCGCTCACCGCGGCGGCGGCCGTCGTCGGCGAGGGATCGGCCACGAACGAGCCGCCGGTCCTCGCGATCGAGCGACTGCTGCGCCTGGCGGTGTCCCGACTGGACGCCGGCAGCCTGCGGGAGGCGGCCGAGTACACGTTGGGGTTCACCCAGGGCACCCGGGACTGGCCCGGCGCCGATCGCCGCGGGCGCGCCGCGGGCGTGTACGGCGTCAGCGTGGAGCGGTTCCGCAAGCACCAGGAGGTGGTGGTGCTGGGCCAGATCGCCGAGCAGATCGGCCGACTGGTGGGCGAGGCACCGCCGATCGAGGGCTCGACGCGGACCCACCGCGTCCTCGCCGTCCCGGTGGGCGACCGCACCGTCTCCGTCACCCTGCACATCCACCCCGCGGATCTGCTTCGCGATGTGGACGTGATCGTCGTTCCGTCCAATACCCACCTTGCGCTGCCTGAGGCGTACAAGTCGTCGGTCTCCGCGTCGTTGCGGCGGGCGGCGGCGTTCCGGAGCCTGACCGGGGAATTGCTCGCCGACCCGGTCCACCGGGAACTGTGCGACTGGACCGTGCGGCACCGCACGTCGGGCCGGCCCGTGCTGCCGGGGACAGTGGCGGCCACCGGCTCCGGCGCGCTGGCGGGGCAGGGCGTACGCCGGCTCTACCACGCCGCGGTGGCCGTCCCCCGGGCCGGGACCAACGACTACGACGTGTTGCCGGCCGACGTCACCCGGGCCGTGGCCGGATCGCTGGCGCTGCTGGCCGAGGAGGGAGGCGCCTTCGATCCGCCGCTGCGTTCGGTCTGCCTGCCGCTCCTCGGCTCGGGCCGGGGCGGGCTGACGTACCGGCAGAGCATCCACGCGGTCTGGGCGGCGGTCGACGCGGCATTGTGCCGCGGTACCGATCTCGCGGTGCATCTGATCGTGCGTCATCCGGTACCGGCCGGCCTGCTGGTACGGACCCTGACCCAGGGCAACGAACCGGTCTCGCCCGGAAGTCGCCCCGATCGCGCCCCGTCCGCGCCCGGCCCCTCTGCTGCACTGGAGGAGGTGGTTTTCGACGAGCGAGAGCGAGGAGGCAGGGATGGGAAGGTACGTGATCAACGGTGAGGTGGTCGATCTGGCCGAGGAACGTCCGGTCGCGGCGGACGTCAAGCGGGCCACCGGCAACCCGGGTGACGACTGGGTGATGGTGACCATGCCGGACGGCCGGGTCAAGCGACTGCCCGACCGGGAGCCCTTGCCGACCGGGGTGACCGACGTAACCGTCGTGCCCCGCTACGAGTATGGCCGCTGACCCGAGTGCGGCCGGCCGGCGCCGGAGCCGGCTCCAGGCCGAGGTACAACTGCTTGCCCAGCGCTACCGGGAGGTCGGTTTCGACCGCCAGGACGCCAGTTGGGTGCACATCGGCAACTTCCCGGTGCCGGCCGGCTGGAACCGGCCGCGGGTCGAGATCCTCATCGACATCCCGCACGGCAACCCCGGCTATCCGTCGGTGGCCCCACAGTGGTTCTGGACCGATCGCGATCTCCGGACGGCGGACGGCCGATCGGTACGGCACTTCTTCACCTCGGGCGCCGCCTCCGGCCTGGTCGACCGCAGTCATCTCGACAAGGGGTGGGGCCACTTCTGTATCCACGCCAGGTCGTGGCATCCCTCGAGCGGTCTGCGTCTGCGCGAGGGCCACAACCTCCTTTCCTACCTCGACCTGATCACGGCCGTCTTCCGCGACCGCGAGCGGCTTGCCGGAGGTGACCGGTGAACGTGGAAATCGTCTTCCCGAGCCCGCAGTGGGAACTGCTCCACGGGCATCTGCTCGAGGCCCCGCCGAATCCGGGGGCCCTTGGCGCCGACGAACAACTCGCCTTCGTCCTGGCCGCGCCCGCCCGTTCGCCCGAGGGTGTGCGGTTGACCGTCCGCGAGACGATCCCGGCCCGGCCGCAGGATCTGGAACACCGTTCGCCGGCGGCGATCGCCCCGAACGCGGAGTTCGTCGCGGCGGCTCTCACCCGCTGCCGGCAGGAGGGATGGAGCCTGATCGAGGCGCACTCCCACCCCTTCAGCCGGGGTCCCGGGACCACCTTCAGCGCCGTCGACCTGACCTGCGACCGGGCGAAGATGCCCCGCGTGGCGCGGTTGTTGCCGGAGCACGCCCTGCACGCGACGATGGTCTTCGGCCGGTCCAGTCTGGACGCCCACTACTACGACCGGGACTCGGCGAGCATCCGGCCCGTCCACCGGGTGTCCATCCTCGGCGTTCGAGGAGGCGCCCCGCGGCTGACGCGGATCGAACCGACGGGCATGGCGGATGTCGGGCGGACCGCGGTCCGTAGGTTCCCGCGGCCCCGACGCCGCACGGACGACACCGCCGGCGCCGCCACCGACGACCGCCACGACCGCCAACTCCCGCTGCTCGGACGGGAGACCCAGGCGGCGCTGGCGGAGGCGACCGTCGCGATCGTCGGACTCGGCGGACTGGGCTCGTTCACCGCCCTGGAGTGCGCGCACCTCGGGATCGGCGGACTGGTCCTGGTCGACCCGGACACCGTCGAACGGTCCAACCTCAACCGGCTGTTGGGGGCAACCGAGGCGGACACGGGCCGAGCCAAGGTCGACGTGTACGCCGATCTGGCACGGGCCGTCGCCCCGACGACCACCGTGGACGCGGTGCGCGGCCCGATCCTGGGCGGCCAGGCACTGGATCGGGTCCGCGCGGCCGACCTCCTCCTGGGCTGCGTCGACAACCACGGCGCCCGACTGGTCCTGAACCAGCTTGCCGTGCAGTACGTCATCCCCTACCTGGACGCCGGAACCGGAGCCCGCATCGACGACACAAACCGGGTCACCCATGTCGGGGGGCAGGTGCAAGCGGTCCTGCCCGGCATCGGCTGCCTGGAGTGCCGGGGGTTCATCGACGCCCGCCGGGCGGCCTTCGATCTCGCGCCGCCACACGTCCGGTCCCGGGAGATCGCACACGGATACGGCACCCGGGATCCGGCGCCTTCGGTTGTATTCCTGAACGGAGTCGTCGCCTCGCTGCTGGTGGCACAGGCGGTGCAACTGCTCTCCGGTGCCCTCCCGGCTCCGAGCGGCGGCTCGGTCCCCGCGATCACCCTGTACGACCTCCTCTCTCCGTCCCTCGCCCCCGTCGGCGTCGAACCCACCGAGACCTGCCCGACATGCGGGGTCGACGGGGTCACCGCGCTGGCCGACCTCTCGCCCCTCCACAGTGCGGGCGCCGTGCCCGCGCCACCTGCCGCCCGCTACGCCGAGACCCGGAAGCGTTCGGATGCCTGACCCAATCCCCATCAACCGAAACGTCGGTCCCGAGCCCCCCGGGCCGGACCCCCGGCCCGAGCCCCCGCACAACCACCGCGGCCGTGGCACTCTCGCCGGGGTCGTCGTGCTCGTGGCAGCCATCGGGCTCGCCGTCGCCGTCGCCAACGAGCACTCGGACGACACGAAGAGCACTCCCGCGAACGACTCGTACGCCTCCCCCTACTTCACCCCTCGACCCGCCGCTCCCACCTACACCGCCCCCGCACCCGTCGCACCCGCCGTCCCTCCATCCCACGACGACCCCGCCCCGGCTCGGACCGTCATCGAACCGGAACCGGAACCGGTCCGGACCACCATCGAACCGGAACCGCTCCTGCCACCACCACCCTCACCCCCACCTCCGCCACCCCCGCCTCCGCCACCGCCTCCGATGTACTACGGAGCCCTGGCAACGGGCCGAGACGGCAGCACCGGCAGAGCCTGGAACTCCGCCTCGGCGAACGCCGCCTCCCGGGCAGCGTTGTCCGCGTGCCCCCGCTCCGACTGCCAAGTCCTCATCGTCTTCGTCAACGCCTGCGGCGCCGTCGCGTACAACCCCGTCACCAACAAGTACTGGGGCGGCCGTGGCGACACACCGATCGAAGCCACGAACAACGCCATCTCCCGTGCGGGCGGCGGCCGATGGATCGTCTACCAGTGCAGCGGCGCGAGCTAGGAACTACCCAAAAGTAGCAATACGTGTCACCTATACGAACGGTCGGAAGTAGAAACAAAGGAGTCGAACGATGGAAACGCGAGACCACGGCGCCCCCTGGGGCACCACCCGCATGGCGCCGTACGCCGAGACCGACCGGGTTCCCCTGCTCACCCCGGTGGTCGACCCCGAGACCCAGATCGCCGTGATCATCGACGAGTACGGCCGTACGGTCGAGCTGGGCAACCACCTGACCATCAGCAGTCCCTCGAACTCCACGAGCACCAACAGCAGCACTCAGAACTCCACGAGCACCAGTGGTCCCGACAGCTACGATTCCGACAACAACTCGGACTCGGACTCGGACTCGGATCAGGACCCCAGCGCCTGGTGATGACAGACCCGAGTGGGTCGGCGCTGGTACTGACCAGCCGTCATGACGTGACCGCCGACCTGGTCCTGCGCATCCTCGCGGAACGCCGGGTCCCGGTGGTCCGTCTGGACCCCGGCGTCGACCTGCATGCGGGTGCCGCGCTGACCGCCACGTATTGCACAGGCGATCAGCGCGGCACGTTGCGCACCCCGAGCCGAGAACTCGACCTCACCGGAGTGCGCTCCGTCTGGACCCGCCGTCCCTCGCCCTTCCAGGGCCCAAGCGAACTGAATGAACAAGACCGCCGGTTCGCCGGATCACAAGCCCTGTGGGGCGTCGGCGGCATCCTGGCATCGCTCCCGGGAGCCCACTACGTGAACCACCCGTGGAACAACCGGGCAGCGGAATACAAGCCGGCCCAACTCGCCACCGCACAGCGCAGCGGCTTCCCGGTCCCCAATACGTTGATCACCAATGACCCGGACAACGCACGGGAGTTCGTTGCCCATCAGACCGGCAAAGTGGTCTACAAGCCGTTATGGAACACCCCGTACAAGGTTGACGGCCGAGCGCAACAGGTGTGGGTGCGAGAGGTGCGTGCGCACGAGATCACTTCTGCGGTGGCCGCCTGCCCCCACCTGTTCCAAGTCGAGGTCGAGAAGGCATTCGACGTCCGGGTCACGGCAGTTGGAAACCGCCTGTTCGCGGTCCGAATCGACAGCCCCGACCTCGACTGGCGCCGGCGCCAATCCCTCATGGAGTGCACCCCGATCGACGTCCCTGCCCGAATCGCGCGCTCAGTCTCCGCCTATCTCGCTACCTACCGACTCACCTTCGGTGCGTTCGATTTCGCCGTCACAGGCGCTGGTGACTGGTATTTCCTTGAGTGTAACCCCAACGGACAGTGGGCATGGCAACCCGACTCGATCACCGACTCGATCGCTCTCGCCATCGCTGACCACCTCCAGAAAGGCCCCGAAGCCTGAAATGGCATGCCGAACTCCGCGCCGGCATGGTCCCTGCTCGCCGCCGCCGGTATCGGATGGGCTTCCGCCCGATCAACGGCCGGACGCCTGACCACACGCCCCGCTGCCGCCGTATCCAACGGCCACGCCCACTGCGAAGTTCCCTTCTACGGGAGGGGACTTCGCGCGTCGGGATCCCCTACAGTCTTGACGCTCGCGCTCGGGCCCGCGCCTTCACTGTGGTATCCGAGCACGTACATGGGTCAGGCACCGCGCGGCCGCAGGACGTTCTCCGCCCCCGTCGCGGTGCTACAGGACAACACGCTCGGCCGATCCCCCGAAGTAACGCACCCGGGCGATCACATCGGAGGCAAGTCGCACCGCGCAGCCGTCGCGCAACCTGCGCTTCTCACCGACCGCGAGCCGTGACTCGTCGACGTACGTCCCATTCGTGGAGCCCTCGTCGCGAATCCACGGTGCACCGTCTCTGGGCAGACCCACGGTGGCGTGTTTGCGGGAGACGTTGTCGTAGGCCGTGAATCGCTCCGCTACAGGAGAGGACGCGGGGTCGCGGCCCAGCACGACCTCTTCGCCGTCCCCGAGGAGGACGTCTCCGGTGTCGAAGCTCAGCCGCAGTTCCGTCGACGTGTACTCCCGCACGGTGACCTTCGGGGTCGGGGCGACTCGCGCGGGTCGGTTCGGCTCGAGAGGCGGGAGTTCTCGGACACACGCGAGGCAGACGAGATCGCCGACCGAGACGGGGGCCGAACAATCCGGGCAGCGCGAGCACTCCGGGCCGGCGTCGGGAGCGGGGACCGAGGAGTCGACCATGTCGGGCCGCGGCGGGGTCTGCGCGGCTTCGTCGGCGGTCCACTCGACGGTGCGGGTGGCTCCCGAACCGAAGAGGATGGTCGAGCACTTCGGGCAGGTCACCTCGTCCACGCCCACGAAGCTCTCGCAGCCGGCACAGATCAGTCGTTCCATGAGGCTCCCCTCCAGCGCACGCCCGCGCGCCGCAACGACTGCTCCCAGCGACGCAGATCCGCCCGCCGCGGGATGCCGACGATCCACACGGAGCCGTCGCCGTCGACACCGGTTTGCAGTCGGGGGCCGGTGTGCGAGGCCAACGCATCGGTGCCGTATCGGCGTCGGCCCAGGGGGGTCAGCGGCACGACCCGCTGGTTGTCGGATCCGCGCAGGGCGACCCCCGTGTTGCGCCGGTCGACGTACGGTCCGGCCACCACCGCGTCGGCGGCGGCCAGTGCCGCCCGGTACGCGGCGCGGGCGGCCAGCTTGGACCACGGGTGGCCGGAATAGACCAGGAGGTCGAACTCCTCCTGTCGCGCCGCCGACATCTCCCGCAGTCCCTCCAGCAACTCGGCCAGGGCGGACGGCTGTTGGAGAGGCTCACCGCCGGAGACGGTCACGCCGTGCAGCGGTTCGGGAAGTCCGCGGACCCAGGAGAGCACGTCGGCGACGGCGACGCTCGACTCCGGGCGCTCGTCCCAGGTGTCCCGGGACATGCACCCGGCGCAGGCCAGCGCGCATCCCTGGACCCAGATCCCGGCGCGGGTCCCGTGGCCGAGCACCGTCACGGGATGGTGCACCCGGTTCAGTTTCAACCGGCCCACCGATTCGTCTTCCGCCACGGGCCCGCTCACGGCGAGGACCTGCGGCGGTCGCCGTGCCGAGGCGCTTCCCGATCCGGTTCGCGCAGGGACGACACGGGGGTCGGCCGGGCGCCGGGTTCGGTCAGCGACGACACGCTCACCGTCACGCCCCGGTCGGCGAGTCGGCCCTCCAGGCCACGCAGCGACGCGCACCATTCCTCTTCCCGGTCCACGTCCTGACGTCGTGCCTGCATGCTCCGGTCACCGGAGGTGCGCACGACGACGGCGCGCATCTCCTCCCCCGCGTCGTCCAGCATCAGCCGCACCTCGTGCTCGCGCCAATCGGGGCGGGATACGGTCAGCAGGCCCCCGTTCGAGGTCCGCGTCGACAGGTCGTCGCTCACCCGGTAGCCGAGGTCGTGGAGCGAGCCCACGAGCACCTCGCGGACGTAGCGCTGTTCCACGGCCTCGCGGACGATCCCGCACCAGCGGAGCGCCTCGGCGCGAAGCTCGGCGTCGAGCGGACCCGAGCCGGACACCACGGCCCGCAGCGCGGCACGCGTCGGGGCCGACGTCTCGTCGTCCAGATGTGCGAACACCTGGAGGTACGTGGCGGCCTCGCGCGCCTCGTCCAGGCGTCGTCGGTTCAGCGCTCGCACCCGGTCCGCGCGTGCCCGAAGGTCGGCGAGTCGATTGCGGGCCTCGATGGTGGAACGGGCCGCGGCGACGCGGGCCGCCGCGGTGGCCAGGTCGACCCGTTCAGGGGCCCTGGTGGCCGCCTCCAGGCGCGCGAACACCCGTTCCGCCGCGGCGATCTCGCGCGCCGTGTCCGGTTCCGGCACGGCTGCCGGAACCTCCCGGGCCGGTTCGTGGGCGTCCGTACCGCTCGCGAGGCGCGCCGCCCAGACACGGGCGGCCTCGCCGGTGTCGCGGGCCGCTCGCTCGCCGGTCGTCGGCGTCGCCGCGCGGCGCAGGGCCGCGTACGACAGGTGTGCGTCAGCCGCCCGGAGCACCGTCTCGGATCGGGCGCACCACGCGTGCAGTTCGGCGACCGGCTGACGGCCGAGGGTGAGCGGGTCGGGCAGCCGGGGTCCGGTCGCCGCGTCCTCGACGCGGTCCGGGTCGGCGTGCGACCCACCGGCCGCCAGGGCTGATCGGGTCATCTCGATACGCACGTTGCAGGCGATGACCCGGACGGCAGCCTCCTCCCACACCGCCTCGGTGCACTGCTCCGCACGCCAACGCTCGTGTCGGGCCGCCAGGGACGCTCCCACCGCCTGCATGCCGGCACCGAGGGCCAGCGACACCGCGGCGCCGGCGGCCGACCCCAGGACGGCACCGACGGCGAGCGGGGCCGCCAGGAAGACGACCGCGCCGCCGCTCACGGGGATCCCAACGTTCGGGCGCGGGCCGCCTCGTGGTCCCCGCGCCACTCCCGGCGCCGTTCCGCGACCGAGCGGAAGTGCCGTACGGCCAGCGCGACGTAGACGATGATCGGGATCGCCAACAGGAACAGGAAGGCGAAGATGCCGGCGATGGTGCCCAGACAGCCCGGTCGGCCCATGGACCGGCCGCGGTCCGCCAGGCCGACCCCGGCCCGGCTGAACAAGCCGTAGCCGCGCGCGTATTCGGCGCCGATCTCGCGGGCGAGGCCCAACTCGACGGCGAGCTGCGCCACCAGCAGCAGCAGCCCCAGGGCGCAATAGCCGATGGCCGCACCGGAGTACTCCGGGAAGACGTCGGAGCTCAGCACGGCGGTGAAGGCCATCACGGCCGCATAGCCGGCGAACGGCCACACCGCGCTGCCCATGGCGCGGTTGACCGCCGGGGGCGAGGTGCGTTGTCGTTCCAGCTCGTCCCAGCGTTCCTGTCGCCCCTCCCGGACTCGCCGGGCCGCGGCGACGTCGCGCCGCGTGCGCTCCGACTCCGCCACGGCCGCCGGGGCCTGGCGCAGCAGCGCGGCCACGGCGGCCGGATCGCCGCCCGCGGACGCGCTCGCCCGGCCGAACCACTCGACGCCCCGGACCTGCTGCTCGGTGAGTCGCAGTCGGGTGCGCAGCGCGTCGCCCTCCCGGTCGGGGTCGAGCACCAGGCACAGCAGCGAGGCGAGGACCTGGGGCGGGCCGTCGTCCGCGTCCACCACGGCGAACGAGGACGCCGGCATCGTGGCCCGGAACCGCTGTCCCGCCGCGCGGTATCTCGCCCAGCAGGCCCGCCAGGCCGCGTCGACTCGTTCCAGTCCCCGGCCGGCGGGCAGCAGGGCGAGTTCGGGCAGCAGACGCTCGCGCCACAGGGCGTCGACGAGCGACAGGTCCGGGTCGGATGCGTCGGTGGCTCCCCGGGCCCGCTCGGCGACCGGCAGGAGGCGGGCGGTGTCCAGCAGGACGCCCCGGCACATCGGCGGCCCGTCGGGGGCGAGCCAGCGGAGGAGTCGGATCATCCTGGCGTCGGGGCTCGCCGCCGGGTCCACCAGTTGATGGTCCATCAGGTCTTCGAGTGCCTCCGCGTCGTCGGTGCCCGGCTCGTCGAAGCCGGACAACCATTGGCGCAGTTTGTGCCAGCCGGCCGAGGGATGTTCGCCGGTGCCCATCGAGGTGAAGAAGCGCTTCGCAGCGGCGGCCCAGGCGTCCTGCTCGGCCAGGGCGGCGGCGAAGGGCTGCCTTTCGGTGTATCGGCGCGAGCGGAAGAGCAGGGATCGGCGGGGCTCGTCGACACCGCCGGGGGCCCGCGCCGGCGAGTGGAGTGGGGCATCGGTCGCGGCGGGGCTCTCGCCCGCCAGCCAGCGCCCGACCTCGTCCGCGCCCCAGCGGGAGTCCGGGTCACGGGTCAGCAGGCCGGTGCACAGCAGGCGCATCCGGTTCGAGCCGATGGCGGACAGGTCGATGCCGCGCAACATGATCGCCGCGTCGAGTGCCGGCTCCAACATGTCCTCGAAGGGCCGCTGTCCGATCAGGAGTTCGCGGGCGATCATGCCCAGGGCCCACCAGTCGCGGCCCGGCGAGGTGTGGCCGCCGGTGCGCAGGAGCAGTTCGGGGGCCAGGTAGGCGAGGGTGCCCGAACCGGTGGCGGCGGCCCTGGTGTGTTCGAGCAGCCGGCTGATCCCGAAGTCGGTCAGCGCCAGGTCCAGGGGGTGTTCCGAGCGCACCAGGACGTTTTCCGGTTTCAAGTCCTGGTGCACGATGCCCGCCGCGTGCAGTCGGGTCAGCACCGAGGCGATCTGGGCGACGACCTCGGTCACCAGGCGCGGATCCGCGCCGGTGCCGTCTCGGCCAACGAGTTCGGCCAGGTTCCCGCCGCGCACGTACTCCATCAGTTCGAAGTCGCGCCGGCCGGCCTGTCCGGTTTCCAGGATCCGCACGACGTGCGCCGCGTCGATCGTTTCGAGCGCCCGCCACACGGCCCGGGATGCCTGTTCGCCGTGGCGGCGGTAGATCTTCAGCACGAACTCGGCGCCGTTCCCGGCCCGGACGACCAGGAGGTGCGCCTCGCCGCCGAACTGGGGCAGTTCGCGTACGAGGGTGAACCGGTCGGCCAACACCCTGGGCAGAACCGTCAGTACCTCGTCCTCGTCGACGTCGGGCGGCGGGGGCGGCGCCTCGCGTCGCGTCCGCGCCGGACCCTCCCGTCGGGTCTCCGCCGACCCGGGTCCGGCGGCGTCACGGGTCGGCCGCGCCCGGAAGGGGCCCCGGCCGGCGCCGGCGGCCTCGTCGTCCGCGGAGGTCATCGCAGTGTCACCCGCCATCTCGAGTCGTCGCACGCGATGGCGACGACGGTCTGCCGAGGGGCCGGGTTCGCCCCCTGTGTGAACAGCGTCCGGGCCAGCGGATTGACCAGGGCCGTCTCGAGCAGCGACCCGATCCCCCGCCCGCCCAGGGACAGATCGGCCGTGGCCACGGCCCGCAGCACCTCGCGGACGTCCGCGGCGATCTCCACCCTGACGTGCAGTTCCTTTTCGACCAGGTCGGTGATGCGGCGCACCTGGAGGTCGAAGATCTCCTCCGCCGCGGCCCGGCCGACGAAGTTGAAGACGACGATGTTGTCACCCAGTCGGTTCAGCAGTTCCGGCCGGTTCAGCACCTCGGTGATGTGTTGTCGGATGCCCGAGGTGACCACGCTCACCAGTTCGTCGCGGCTGGTCTCGGGCGTGGCGACGATCACGCTCCTGCCCCGCTCGTCCTGCCGGGTCATGCCCAGGTTGGAGGTGAAGACGAGGACAGCCTCGGAGAAGTACACCGTGGAGCCGGTTCCGTCGGTGAGCCGGCCGTCGTCGAGGATTTGCAGGAACTTGTCCAGGATCCTGGGATGCGCCTTCTCGATCTCGTCGAACAGGATCAGGCTGAACGGTCGTTCCCGGACGGCGTTGGTGAGTTCCCCGCCCGCGTCGTGTCCGACGTATCCCGGAGGTGCGCCGATCAGCCGCTCGGCCGCGTGCTCCGCGGCGAACTCGCTCATGTCGAACCGGATGTAGGCGCTCTCGTCGCCGAAGATGAGTTCGGTCAGGGCCTTGGCCAGCTCCGTCTTGCCGACCCCGGTGGGACCGGCGAAGAACAGGGTGCCGCGCGGGCGGGCGGCCACCGAGGAGGTCTGGGCGCCGGACAGGCCCATCACGGATCGCACGATGATGTCCAGGGACCGGCCGATGGCCTCCTCCTGCCCGCGTACCCGGGTCTCCAGGCGCCGGGTCGCGGTGGCGAGCCGGTCCCGCAGGAAGGGCTTGCTCCACGGGTTGTCCAGGATGCCGACGCGATAGCACCGCGTGGCGTCCTCGATGCTCTGCACGATCGTGCTCTGCGTGCGGGCCAGCCGGACGATCTCCATCATGCTGCGCAGCGTGAGGGTCTGGGTCTGTTCGGCGAACCGGTAGGCGGCCTCCTCGCGTTGCGCGCCGGAGGACGCCGGGTCCACCAGCCCGGAGGCGAGCAGTTCGGCGGCCACCTTGCGATCGCCGAGATCCGGGAGGGGGATGGCGATCCGGCGGATCGCCGCGGTGTCGGCGGTGAACCAGGACGGCAGGTCGCGGTCGTGGTTGGTCACCCAGATCACCGGATTGTACAACGGCGTCGCGTCGTTCCCGGCGGGCAGGCGCAGCACCCGGGCGGTGTGCGAGAGCTTCTCGCACGCGGCGAAGAAGTAGTGCTCTTCCGGGCCGAGTTGGTGTACGTCGCGGATGAGACGGGAGGCGTAGTCGACCATCACCGCGACCCGGGCGTCCGTACTGCCCGCCACCGCGCGCAGGACGCGCAGCAGGGTCTCCAGGCCGAGCGGGCGCCCGGTGCCGAGCGAGCCGCCGGCAAGGCGGGCGACCGACTCGCGCGGCGTGTCCTCGTTCGGCAGCGCGGTGAGGCCGTCGATCGGGTCCACAATCAGCAGACAGTCGTAGCCGAGTGGGCGGAGCAACCACCAGACCGCTTCCCGGATATCGGGTGTCCGCCAGGTCGAACCGGCGGGGACGAGGTAGCTGTCTCGGATGTTCCCGTAGAGCAGGAGTTGCGGATTGGTCAGCAGTGCGGTGCCGGTCTCGCGCAGCCAGGCGGGTACGTGCGGTTCGTGGTCGGGCGCGCCGTGGGAGTCCGGTCGCTTCGCGTAGGGGTCGGGAACGCACGACCCGTCCGGGGACGTCGAGGGCGCGCCGGTGGTTTCGGTCGCGGCGTCCGCCGGGTGTCCGCGAGCCGAACCATCGGTTGGATCCCGTTGCACCTCGTCCCCCGATCGAAAATGACCGGTCGGATTCATCACGGTCCCCGGCCGCAGCCAAACTATACGTATTCGTCGCGTCGGTCGGGCCCGATCCGGGATATTCGTCGAACGACTCCCGGGGATAGCGAATCGTCCTATCATGAACCCTTGTTCGCGAAGGTCGGAACCCAGGGGGCACCTGCAGGGTTTCACGTATGCCGTCGACATCGCCCTTGTCATCGATGTGACCGGGAGCACGAAGAGCATTATTGACGAGGTCAAGGGAAATGCGCTGCACTTCCACGACGACCTGGCGGCGGCGACGCGGGAGAAGAACAAGGAAATCGACACCCTGCGGGTCCGGGTGCTGGCGTTCCGGGACTACTGTGCCGACGGGGTCGACTCGCTGGAGGCGTCCGTGCTCCTGGAGCTGCCCGCCGAGGAGAGCGCCTACATCGACTTGGTCGGCGGGCTGCGGGGCCACCGGCGGCGGGGACGCGCCCGAGAACGGCCTCGAGGCCCTGGTTCTGGCGATGCGTTCGAGTTGGACCATGGCGGGGAGCAAACGACGGCACGTCATCGCGCTGTGGACCGACGCCGGCGCGCATTCGCTGGAGAAGAACGCCGACGCCAAGCCCGCGGTCTACCCGGCGGGCATGCCCGCCGACTTCGACGCGCTGACGGACCTCTGGGAGGGCCAGGAGTGCATGGACATGAACGCCAAGCGCTTGATCGTCTACGCGCCCGACGCCTATCCGTGGACAGATATCGGCGACAACTGGGAAAGCACCCTCCACACCTCCAAAGCCGGTCAGCGGCTTTCCGAGGTCACCTACGGAACGATCATCGACACCATCTCGCAAAGTATTTGACGAATCCGGAACACTGAATTCCGGGGTCGGCGGCCGGCCGGGCTTCCCGGCGCGCGCCCGAAAATATCGGATCGAGCCCGAAGGTTTTCGTCCGGAACATCCGGTGCGACACCTACGAGGAGGACGACGTGGCCGAGCAGGAGCACAAGGACAAGACGCCGAAGACGGACCCGCCGCCCACCCCCGCGCCGAACCCGGACCAGCAGCAGCCGCCCGCGAACGACCCGAAGCACAAGAAGCCGTGACCGGCGTCGATCGGCGGGATTTCATCCCCGATGTGATCTGGCCGTTCGCGCGGGAGACCTACGGCTCGGCCGTCGACCGGACCACGGACCCGGACGGGTGGAAGGCGGCCGTTTCCGCGGACGTGCCAGTGGTCACGCAATGGGACAACGGGGCCCACACGGGGCCGGAGCCGGGTGCCGTGGCGTCGTCCTCGGCTTCCATGCCCAAGCCCGTGGCAACGATGCTCACGGCTCTTCTGCCGGACACCCGCGCGAGCTCCACCTACCTGGACGTCGGGACCGGCACCGGCTACACGGCCGCCCGCATCGCCGAAGCCGTCGGACCGTCGGGCTTCGTGATCACGATCGAAGTGGACGAGCAACTCGCGGAGACCCCACGGGAGAACCTGGAAAACGCGGGTGTTCGCAACGTCGAGGTCATCCGTGCGGACGGCTTCGAGGGCTGGCCCGACAAGGCCCCGTACAACGGTGTCCACGTCACGTGCGGCATCCGCCAGATCTCCCACGAGTGGATCCGCCAGACCACTCCGGGGGGCCGCATCGTCATGCCGTGGGGAACGGACTACACACCGCACGACCGACTCCTGACACTCGAGGTGAACGAGGACGGAACGGCTCTCGGCCGGTTCGGCGTCGGGTTGTCGTTCATGAAGATGCGCGCCCAGCGACTCGACTTCCCCGGCCACGCCGCGTACGCCCCGCCGGGTTGGGACGAAGCAGCACACGAGACCGAGAGCGACTTGCAACTGACCCAGGCCAAGGAGGTGATCACAGGAGACGGAGCATTCGCCGTCAGCCTGCGAGTACCGGACTGTGTCCAGAACACCGCCCCCGGCGAGGACGGTTCGGTATCGATCTGGCTCTACTCGACCCGTGACCGGTCCGTCGCCGTTGCGTCGTTCGGCGAGGAGACCGCCCCGGACATCGTGCAGGCCGGCCCACGCTCCCTCTGGGACGAAGTGGAACGAGCACGGGAATGGTGGGTCGACAACGAACGGCCGGAGCCCGCACGGATGGGACTGACCATCGGCCCCGAACAACAACGCGCATGGCTCGACAACCCCGACACCGGTTCCTGGGCCCTGCCCTGACACAGCACGCGTGCAGAATCTCCGTACCGGTTCGGGCGGCGCGCGAGCGCGCTGCCCGGACCGGACGAAGACGAGGTCGGAACGGACCGGAAGTCGGCCGCAGGCGGTCCAGGCCGACCCAAGGGACATGCGAAGCGGGATCCGACCCTCACCGACGCGCAGGCGGGCTTCACAGGAGGGCTTGGACGCCGATCACGATCATCATCAGGCCCAGGAACGCCATTGCCCCGGCCATCGCCTTCTCCTGCAGGGTGCACGTCCGCCAAAACCCGACCGCCGGGTTGCCGCGGTCGGCGTCCAAGGGGTCCTTGCCACGTACTGCGAGGCGAGCCGATCGGGCAACCGGCGCCGCCGACGGCCCGCGGCGAAGTCGCGAAGCACCTCATCGGCATCCGGTCGAAACGCGGGATCCATCTCCCTGGCGTGGACGATGTTCATGACGCCCTGGAAGCACTCCTCCTCCTCGGAGGAGTCGAGGAGCCGCAGTCCGCGCTCCCACGATTCGCGGGCTTGCTCGTTCGGGTCCGCCGCGCGGTTGGTCACGACCGATTCCTCACTCTCTCGGAATGCCGGCGGGTGTGCGAACTCTTCACGATGACACCTGGGGCTGTCGAGCCGGTTGCACACACTGGCCCGGGAAGGGTACCGGCGGCGGCTGACGCGTCACTCGGGCTGGCGCCACACTGCGGCACATCGCCGAACGTGGGTCCACCGGCGGCACCGGCCTCGCGGCGGGCGACGGCCCACCGCACGCCCGGGACGGTGTGATCGGTCGAACCGGTCGCGGCTTCCAGGAGGTCGTCGCGGATCGGCGCGGCAGCCTCGGCGCCGGCGAGGGTGCCCAGGTGGAGAGGTCCTTCTTCCGGCCACGGCACCGGCACGCACCGCGTCGCAGGCGCAGGCCTGATCGCGAGTTGCCGCCTTACGTCGAGTCGGCCGCCGGGGGTGGCACCGAGCCGGTCGGCCACGGCCGCGAGGGATTCGGCCACCGACAACTCGAGGCAGCGCCGTGCAGGGACACACGCTCCGATCCCCTGATTCCGATCTCCCGGTCCTCGACGGCCCCAAGGGTGGAGTTCGCATGGGTGCGCCGCAGAGCGCGGCCTTTTCGGAACCTGCGCCACCGCGGGGTTCGCGAGCTGCTCCTCGAACTCCGCACGCTCTTGCGGGCCCGGCCGCTCACGAGGCTTCGCGATCGTCCCCGGCCCACCGTTCCGCGTCATCACGCCTCCCGATCCGTGGGTTGCTCCCGGTCCGTCCGCCCCCCACACCCCACGTCCGACGCTCCACCGCATGGACTGCGAAAGCGACATCGGCACGAGCCCCACCCGCGGTACTCGGGAAGGTCGGTACGAAACCCGATGGCCGCCTTCCGCACGGCGTGCCCATCGTCGGCGGCACGACTCACGAACCCGGGCAACCGACGACGTTGACGCACGAGATGGCCGCTCAGGTGCGTGTGTGGCGCGTCGACGAGGAGTACACCTTCCGCGCCGTGGCCCGGGCCGCGACCGACCTGTGGGGCTCCACATGGGACAGCAACCAGCACTACGGCATGGACCTGTACATCACCGCAGCCGAAATGTTCGGAGAAGATCCCCAAGCCGATCCCTGGAACTGACACCCGCCCACGAGGAACGGGACACTCGTGGCGGGGATCGGCATGACCCGCGGGGAACTGCCCGAGGTGACCTGCAGGGTGTGCGAAAGCCCGATCCGGTACGCGGGCATCTATCGCGACGACGAGCGGGTCATCAGCCTGCGCACCGTATGTCCCTGCGGACATTCGAGCGGTGCCATCAGAGGCATCTGAAGCCACGCGAACCACGCGTCCGTACGCGGCGTCGGGAACGTGACGACGGCCCCGGCATACGCCGCACCACACACCGGGCAGGGCCCCTTCGACATCCGACCCGTGGCACAGGCCCGTGAGGGGATCGATCGCCGGATCCCTTGCACACCAGGACCACCTCGCCTCGCCACCGGGACCCGGCGGGACGAGGTCGACCGGGGCGATCCGATCGCGAGCCGCGGGTGTCGGCAGTGCGGCACGGCGCAGGGGGTTTCGTGTACGGCCGTGGTCATCGCCGGCGCTCGGTCGGGGCTTCAGCGTGGTGGCTCGTCGGACCACAGGTGCGTCGTCGGCACGAGCGGTGTCGGGGGGCTCGTGGGCAACACGACGGCCAGGGCCTCCTCGGCGCGGCCGAGGTCGACGAGGTGACAGGCGAGGTCGTGGCTGTTCCCGCGGTCGTGCTCCCGGAGGACGGTGACGGCCTCCTCGGTGCGCCCGGCGCTGGCGAGCAGGTGTGCGATGTCCTCCGCCGCGTACCGGGTGTCGCCTTCGGGGTGGGCGCGGGCGTGTGCGACCGCCTCGTCGATGCCGCCGCGGGCGGCGATCAGCGGCAACCGGATCCGGTACAGCTCCCACTCGTCCTCGCCCCCGCGTCGGGCGTGGAGGGCGTCGAGGTGCGCCAAGCGGTCGGCGGGGCGGCCCCGATCGAGGCACAGCTCGGACAAGGCGTGGAGAATCCAGTCGGCGCCCGGGCGGGCGTCGGCCAGGGCGCGCATCACGGCGATCGCCTCCTCTTCCCGTCCGTGCCGGGTCAAGAGCCGCGCGAGATCGTAGGCCGAGTTCGGGTCCCGGGCCGCGAGGCCGTCGGTCGGCCCGTACACGGCGATCGCGCCCTCCACGTCGCCACCCTCCTCCAGCAGCTCCGCCAACCGCCCCACGGCCTCCCGATGCCCGTCCGACGCGGCGTAGGCGCGTAGTTCCTCGACCCGGCCGTGCCGGGCCAACAGGTCGGCGAGTTGGTCTCGGCCGTTGACCGAGACGATCGACCGCCAGCGGAGCAGGGTGATGGCCTCGTCGATGTGGCCCCGGCGTTCGCGGATCGTCGCAAGCAGGCTCAGCGCCGTGTCCGAATCGAGGCCGCGGCAGCACCACGGGCTGTCGCAGCGGTGGTCGGCCCGTATCAGGCCGGCAAGCAGCGCGGCGGCCTCCTCGTCGCGGTCCGCGACGTGGGCGATGTCGACCAGGGCGGTGGCGATCTCCCGGTCGTCGACATGCGGCACGAGCAGGTCGAACGCCTCCTCGGCGCGGCCGTGCCGGGCGAGCAGCCTCGTGTAGGTGTCCAGGGCTTTGGGGTGCCCGGCTTCCATGCGCCTTCGGGTGATGTCGATCGCCTCGTCGACGCGGCCCCAGCCCTCCAGCACCCCGGCCGCGCCAACGACGGCCGTCCACCAGCCCGTTGCCACATACGGGGCCAGGACCTCCCACGCCTCGGCCTCCCGGCCCCGATCGGCCAGCACCCGCGCCCACGCCAATGCGCAGAACCACTGGCCGCGCCCGGCCTGCGCCTCCACCACGTCGGCACGGCCGCGTTCGAGCAGCCGCGAAACCAGCTCCGGCGGAATACAGCCGGATCGCGTCCGGGCCCGGAAGTCGAGATCGGTGGCGTCCACGACCGGGCACCATAACGCCCGCCCCCGACACCGAACCGACACCATCGACGACTTCGCATCGGACCGGTGGACACACCTGCAGGATCCCGCGTCCGCGCAGCATTCGGCGATGGGGGTCGCTGTCGTAGGCCTTGTCGCGCACGAGTTCCCCGGACATCTCGACCTCGTTCCACGGATGTCACCGAGCGAAGGCCCTGCCTGCCGCCGGACACCGACACCTACCGGGCCTGGGCGACTCGTGAGCCGGCGCGGCGACCGAAGCCGCGCGAACTGCGCCTGCGGCACGACCCCGTCGGGCCTCGACACCGCAAGCGCGGGCACGTGATGTCAGAAGCAGGGTTCTGTCGGGGGGTCGGGCCAGGTGTCGGGGTCGAGCATCTGCCACAGGGTGTGCGACAAGCCGTCGGCGCCCATGTAGTCGACCTGCGTCAGCCACGGCGTCGGGGACAGGAGTCGGTGGAGTTCGGGGGTGACGGTCTCCTCGATCATCGTGCGCAGGGTGTCGGGGACGGGGTCGTCGACCAGGCACAGCCACCCCAGCGCGGCGCACACCCGCACCTCCGGGGTGCGGGTCGCGTCCGACCACAGGGCGCGGGTGAACGCGGCGGCGTCCTCGTGCCGGTGTTCCCGGGCCAGTTGCGCGATCGCCAGGACCAGGCCCGCGCCCACGCGGGCGTGCTGCTCGACGTCGAGGCGGGTGTGCAGGGCGGTGGAGATCTCCCGGGCCCGGTCGGAGGCGGCGGCCAGGACGTACGCGGCCATCTCGCGCACCTGCGGGTCGGGGTCGTCCAGCAGTGCGATCGGGATGTGCGCGTCCGCGGCGATCGCGTCCCGCGCCGCGCGGATCACCCAGTTCTGCACGGAGCCGTCCACGCCGTAACGCACGTCGTCGTCCGCGTACGCCACCCGCAGCAGACCGGCCCGGGACCCGTCGTCCCAGAAGTTCCGGCGTGCCACCAACGCACACATCCTCAACCCCGAGGATCGATCGTGTGTGGACGCGTCGGCCGCGATGCGCAGCAGGAACGGCACCGCCAACGCCCCCACCGGGAAACGACACCCCTCGCAGTACATGGCGCACCCCAACGCCTGCCTCGCCTCGCGTGCCGTGACGGGATCGGCGGAGCGCATCCGCTCCAACTCCCGCGGTACGTCGGGCTCGTCGGCGAACCGGGCGAACGGCACCCGCTCATAGCGGAAACCCTCCCGAACGTCGAACGACATCCCCGCCACCACCATCCACACGTCCCCGTCGGTCCCCTCCCAACGCTGCGACCGGTACTCCTCCCCCGACGGCTCCGCAGCGCTCCACACGTCCCGCGACGACGCGCTCGAAGTCCCGTGTGACGCCTCGACGTCCCCGCCCTCGCCCATCCCCGCCCCTCCCCTGTCCCCGACACCGGGTGACAACACGTCCACCCACGACGCGCCGGCGCGCACCCCACCCGCCCCGGGACGGCCACGTCGCCGCGCCGGACACCGGCGCATGCGCAGCGTAGCCGGCCCCCACCGACACCCCGTGATCCCCCCGGGGCGGCGTCGGAGCGGCGCACGCCGTCGTGGATGGCGCCGGTCGCCGGCAGTGTGCCGTCCGGAGACAAACGCGGCCCGGCCGCAACCACTGCTTCCGCCGACGCGACGCCGACCTGCGCTCCGCCCGACGCGGCCTGCTGCCAGGTGTGCTCGTACTCGCCACGAGCGCCGCAGTGGCCCCGGCCGTGCTCGGCGCGGCCGACGACCGCAGCGCCCGATACGCCGAACTCGACGCGGCCGATTGGCGGATGCTCGCCGTCCTGCCGCCCTACCCCGGGACCGTCGCGGTCTTCGTCACCGCCGCGGGGCGGGTCGATCGACGGGTACCCCGTCCCGGCGCAGAGGTCGTCCCAGGATGTGGTGCATGTCCTGTTCGATCTCGTCCAGGAGTTCCGCGCCGAACACGCGGAAGGTGTGTTCCCAGGGGTGCCCGAAGGTGCCGAATCGCAGGTCCTGCGCGAGGAAGACGTGGTAGTCCCCGGCCGGGTATGGGCCGAACGGCTGGCCCTCGCGCGAGCGTCCTTCGAGTACGCGCGGCAGGAACATGTCGGTCTCCGGGACGTCCGGGCGGAGCCGGTGGCAGGTGTGTTGCCAGTCCAGGAGCCACAGCGACTCCCCGGCGCGCAGCGGTCGGCGAGCCCGTCCTGGACGAGGTCGACCAGACGGTCGAGGTTGCGGTCGCCGGGGTCGTCGCGCAAGGCGTCCAGGCTCCACGTGATCGACGGCGAGGGCTCCGTGATCCCGGGAAACTCGCACACGCTGGGTCTGAAAGCGAAGCGGGCATCGAAACGGTCCCAGACATCGGAGTATTCGGGGCCGGACAACAGGCGCAGGCGTTCGACCGTCACCCGGCGAACCTATCGTCACGCGCTGTTGCGGACGCTTGCCCGTGCCTCCCCGTGACGCATGCCCGCCGGCCAGCGGGCGTCGACGGCCTCGGCCGCTTCCCGACAGGTCACGCAGGCCGACTCCCACCGATGGGGCCACGGATACGCGGACGCCGACAGATCCATCCGGGTGATTCCGCACAGTGTCGCCCGGAACGCGCCGTAGGCGTGCACGGGCCGGTCGGCGAGACCGTCCGCAACCGCCCGCTCCCACCGCATGCGCACCGGCAGGTACGGAGGCCGACACACCGCGAAGTACTCACCACCCACGTAGGTGAACGCGAAACACCACGGGCAACACCACACCTCCTCCCCGGGACCGGACCCCACCCGCTCCGACACCATCGGCGTCCCGCATACGTCACAGACCACCGCGCGAGCATGACATCCGGCACCGACCCCGCGTCCGCACAGCCGATCCACCGCACCACACGACACATGCAACCGCCGATGAGCGCTCACGTCCGGGATGCGGTCTTCCGCTCGAGGCGCTCATAGGGGGTTCGGCCGCCGTGAGGCCAAGGGTGGTCGCAGTAGGCCTCCCACTCGCGCAACTCGTCGTCGAGCACCCGGGCGTCGTCGATGACGACACCATCGAGCAGGCGGTGGAACTCCTCGGCGTCGATGCCGTGGCAGCGCTCGCCCCTACCCTCGAGGCGCGGGGGCGGGGATTGACGTGGGTGTGGACGATGCCTGTGTCGAAGGGGCCGGTAAAAGACGGACCGGAACCGGGCACCGTTGTCGATCCGGATGACTTCGACCCGAACGACGGGCACCGCAGTGCCCACCGGCTCGACACCGAGCGCGCCGGGGCGGAGGATCGCCCCGATCGGCTCCGTGTCAACGCCGGTGGTCTGCAGCGGAGTTGTCGTCGGTCACGGCCTCGACAGTGGACACCGGGCGGGGCCGGGCACCACGTGCCGGGGCGGGGCGTGCCGCGTCGTGGCGTACCGAGGGGATGTGCGCGGCGGGGTGGGTTGCGAGTGCGCAACGGCCGCCGATGCGGGCGCGGTTGCGGGCCACGA
Source organism: Embleya sp. NPDC059237 (assembly GCF_042754105.1). Taxonomy (NCBI): domain Bacteria; kingdom Bacillati; phylum Actinomycetota; class Actinomycetes; order Kitasatosporales; family Streptomycetaceae; genus Embleya; species Embleya sp. NPDC059237. Next base: position 108,363 of record NZ_JBHZAE010000027.1, read on the forward strand.
TGGGGGCATGTCTTCGCGTCCCGATACGCGGCCGATGGGTGGTTGCCTGTTGCGGCTCGGCCGGTTCGTCCTGGCCGTGATCACCCTGGCCGTCGTGACCGTCCTCGGCGGGCTGTACGCGTGTCAGCGGCAGTTCGCGGCGGACGAGAGGAAGGAGCACGAGAGGCATCGCGCGGAGGAGCGGCGTGCCCGGGTCGAGGTGGAGGCGCCTTTCCGGGTCTTCGGCCGTCCTACGGGTGCGGAGTTCGAGCGTTTCGTCTTCGACCGGTGTTGGCGCGACACCACGCCCCGGATGAAGCCGCAGGCGGGCATGACGGGCGTGACATGCACGTCCACGGTCGTGTACTTCTACGGTACGGACGATCCCACGACGTCGACGACCGCGTTCGAGCGCGAGGCACGCAGGCTCGGGCTGACGCCGGACACGGCGACCTGGGCGCGGCCACAACCGGTTCCGGACCTGCGCCCACCGGACCCGACGCCCCCGCCGGGGGCGGACGAGCAATACGGCCCACTCGGAGGGAGCGGAAGCGGCCCGGACGCCAGGCCCGTGCGTTGGCAACACGCCTACACCGAACACCCGTTCGTCGTCCGCGCATCCGTGACGATCCACTACCGGACCGAACGCACCAGGCCGAAGCCCACCCCGCCGCACACCCCGATGCTCCCCCAACCACCCGCGACCCGCGCAGGCGGCAACCGCCCGTGACCCGCGACGGCCTCTCCCCGCGCCCGCCCGCTCGGGCGCTTCCGCGCCGGAGCTTCGTGACCATCCCGGCGGGCCGCCTCCCGGGGCCGCCGCAGATCACCCTGGCCGTGAAGCCGCCGCCGACGGCGCGGGATGCGCCGGGAACGCTTTGACTGCCAACAACGCGACCGTCACCGAAAAACCCGTTGGCCGTCGACGACCGAGCCGGGACAATCCCCGTGACCGAAGTAAGGGGATGCATGGCCCGGTTCGCGTGCGCCGAGTGCGGCACGATGTTGTCAGCCCCCGTGTCGCGGGTGGCACTTCCCGTCCACGCCGGCCACGATGTCGGCCACGAACTGCTCCCCCCGCTCATGGAATCCGGGACCTACGCCATCGACCCCGCGCCCTTCGGGCCGCCTTGGCGACCGTGGGACGAGGTGGGGCCGACACAAGCGGCGACCCGGGGCCTGTTCGCGCCCACGCATGCCGTGTGCTTCGGCACGCCCGGAACCCTGGTCGTCAGACCCGGTGACGCCCGCAACACCGCCCTGATTCCGGACCGATGCGAGGGCTCCTGCTACGGAGTGGACGGCAGGGCCGGACCGAACCTGGCCTGCACCGGCTGCGGCCGGCCGGTGGCCACCCGGATCGACGACTGTGGGGCCTGGCAGGAGGTGCGATTCGACCCGCAGGCCGTACGCCTCCTCACCGGCAACGACCGCGAACCCCCGCCGCTCGACTGGGCCACGTTGGCGAACGAGCGCTCGGCCACCGAGCCGATCGAGCCGCAGGGTTGGTGGAACCCCCGATGGGAGGCGGCGGTCGGAGTGGCCCTGGCCCACACGCTGGCGGCATCGGCCGGCGCTCCCGTGACCGTGCCCGACGGTCTGCTCACCGAGACCTTCGGCCGCTCGCTCGACATCCTGCTGCCGCCGGGGCCGCCGGCGAAACGCCTGGTCCTGGCCGGCCCGGGCCTGCCCGACCACGACGACGATGCCGACATCCTCCTGGTCCCGATCCACCCGCAGACGGGTGAGGCATGGCGGTCGCCCGCCCCCGTCGCCGCTGTGCCCCTGGCCGCCGAGGTGTGGATGTACCTGGCCTTCCACCAGGACCGCCACGACCGCCGCCACCAGTGCGACCGCCCGCCGATTCCGGCGAGCGGCGGCATGCCCGAGGGCGTGCTCCGCGACGACCCGCTGCCGCGCCACCCGTGGAGTCGATTCCGCCCCTCCGGCCCCCTGTTTCTGCGCACCCTCGTCGGCCTGCCCGCCGTCCGCCTGCCATGGTTGCGCGAGGTCCACGACCGCGTCCGAACCGCCCCGTACGCCTTTCCGTTCTGACCCGACCGCCCGAATCACTCCCGGAAGCCGGAGCGTCGCCGCAGCGAGGTTGTCATCGGGGCCAACGGCGGCCCCTGGACGCGTTCCGGCCCGCCGACGGGGTCGAGGTGGTCTCCTCCACCGCGTACGGCGGACGAGTGTCCACGACGCCTGCCGGGACGGCGGGGAGACGGCACCGGCGGGTGGGTGGCGCAGGCCGACACATGTGGCCCGTCCACCACGGCGCGGGAGCGGGGTGCGCCTGAGTGATCATGGGCTTGGCCGGCAGTGCTTGCGCGCCGGTTTCGGCTGGGGTTCGGCAATGCGGAGGGCTGAGATCAGGCGGAGGGCGAGCACTTGGAGCGGGTGGGGCAGGGCCGACTCGCCGGTGACGGTGTCGGGGGCGTGTTTCAACTCGGGGTTGTCATGCCGGCGCCCGGTTGCCGCTCGATCTCCGCGGTCGGGAACGGCGTCTGCTTGCTCTCGGTGAAAAGACGGTGGAAGAAGGAGTCCACGATGACGGTAGGGCGTGCGTGCCGGTCGATGATGGCCGTGATCGCGGGTGGGACGTCGCCAGGGCGCCGGCCCGAGATCCAGTCGTGCAGGAAGGCTTTCCGTTCCGTGTCACCGCGCACGCCGTCGAGCAAGTGGTACTGGAGCAGGTGGCTCGCGGTGTAGCAGCGGTCGTACGCGAGGTGGTCCGAGAGGAAGTTGGACTCGTCCGCCGAAAGGTCGAAGCGGGAGCTCAGGGCAAGTCCGAAGTCGGCGAAGTAGAGCCGGCGGCCGTCCGTCAGGATGTTGTCGAAGTGAGCATCGAAGTGGACGAGTCCGCGAGAACTCATGAAGGCGGCTCCGCTCATCAGAGCTTCCTCCACCCGGCGGAAGGGCGACCCGTCCCCGTCTCCCGGCACGGCGGCTTTGCGGTGGTCGGCCAGCCATTCGGCGAGTGTGTGCGGCACGTGCTCCAGGAAGACCACCAGGCTGCACGAGGACCGGCCGATGGCCTCCAGCCGGTGACGAACGGCGGGTGATCCCTCCCAGTGGGCGACGGCCCCCTCCAGGCCCCCGAAGTCGTCGGTGAATCCTTCGGGAGGGGAGTCGGGCAGAACCCGCCAGTGGTACATCAGGGGGAATCCCGCGTACTCGTCGCCCAGAACCCAGTTCGTGGTCATGGTGTGCACGGCAAGCTCCCGCCAGGCACCGAACCCGGCCGAGCCCACCCCGTACTGGTAGAACATCGGCAGGTCGAAGACGTTCGCGGTCGATCGCGCGTTCTCCGGGCGCAATTCGATGTCCGTCAAAGGGATCCGCTTGACGAAGACGCGCGTTCCATTGATGTCCAGCTCCGCCGACCTGCCGCCGATGCCCGACCCGAGCGGGGTGGCGACTGCCACGGCCTCCCCGAGCCGGTGGTCGCTCAGCAACGAGAGCCGAGTGCTCACGGTCCCGTAGGCGGCAAGCCGCGCTGCGTACGTGGCGTCGGGGTGGCGCATCAACAGCTCCTCGGTGCCCCGAACCAAGGGCGTGCTCGACGGCCCGGCACTTTCAAGGGGTCACCGTGCGGTGTGCTCAGAGCTCCGCTTCGGCGTGTCGACGACGACGCGTCCCGACCTTTTTCGATCACGGTGTCGGCGAAGGTTTGGGATGGGCGGCTGCCGTTGTGTTTGCGACAATGTCGCCCGATGTCTCGATGACGTCGAGGAAGTGTCGCAAGACCGGCCATGGCAGCGTCCACGCACCGTGGGCCGTGAACGTCGCCCGATCGGCCGCCGCGGCAACGAACGGGCTCTCCGCCGGCCGAGTGCCGGGAATTTGTACCTTGATGCAGTTGTTCTCGGATGTCTCGGGGGCGAACTCATACAGCTCGCAACACCAGGAGTCCCGGTCCCCGATGTGGAACGAGTTCACCTCGAATCGCCGGTCGGCGAACCGCCATTCGTTGTTGGACGAGGTCAGGGTGCCGATGTCCGAGGTTGCCTCGTGCCCGTGGGCAAGGTCGCCGGAGCCCTCGATCAGATCCACGAAGCGGAGGAGGACCGGCCATGGGGTCCGTCCATCGTGGATCACCGTCCGGACGTGCTCGGCCTGCTTCGGGGTGAAGGGACCGTCGTCCGGCGTGGCGTCGGGAATGATCACGACGAGGTACGGTCCTGTCCCGGGCGCGCCGGAGATGCCTGCCAACTCGTACCGCCAGGCGTCGTCCGGCAGGCTGTAGCCCGAATCCACCTCATAGAGGAGGCCCTCGTGAGCCCAGACGTCCATGAGGGCATGATGCCAGGAGGCAGCGGCTGTCCGGGCGCTTCGGCGGCCCCGCGTTCGCCCGGAGCCGGCGCCATGCGGAGTTCCCGGTTCCCCGCCTCCGAGCGGCGGATGCGCGCGGTGGCGGTTTCCAGGCGCCGCAACGGCGAGATACCGAAGGCGCGTTGCCGTCGGGCGGGATCGCTGCCAGCGGCGGGCCGGGGTGACGTCCGTGGGATATCCCGTGAGTTCCTTCGAGGGTTGCTGAGCTCTCGTGCCTGTGGTCAGGGCCTTCTTCCTCGTTCGTGTGGTGTAGGTGGGATTCTCGATCGCGACACGCAGCACGTGATCACCGCATCGCATCGAGGTCGGTGCCGGCACCCGCGCAGGCCATACTGCACGTCGTGGATCGCGATGACCTGATTGCCGCCCTCGAACGACATGGGACCGATGCCGCCGGCCGGGCTGCTCTGGCCTTGCGAGCCGGGGCTTCCTTCCGGATATGGGCCGAATCATCGGCGTCGGCCCGCCAATTCCTCGACGTGTGGGCATGGCGGGCGCAATGCATGGCGGAGGACGCCTACGAGATCGACAACGGGCGATACGCCGACAGCGTCCGGGTCGCCCGGGAGCAGGCGGAAGCCCTCGGCGTCCACCTCGACGCCCTGCACACCCCCAAGCCCGAGGCGCAGCACCAGCCGCGGCCCGCACTGGTCGGCGACCGCATCCTGTGCAGGGACGGCACCACCCACATCGTCACGAGCCGCACCGAAGTACGCGGCCAGGCATGGCTGTTCGTCGAGTCCGGCGCCGCCTGGCCCGCCGACACGTGCCGACTGATCGACACCAGCCGCGTCGCCCAGATCTGCGAGGACGCGCGCCAGGCCGCCGCTGGCATCCTCCTGGGTCCGGGTGGGACGGGCTGAACGCGGCGCAGCGCGAGCAGCTGGTGGCGCTCGGGTTGCCCCCGCCCGCGTCGGTCGACGCGGCGGCGGCCGAGGCCGGGGCGGCGGCGGTGCCGGTACCGGACGGGCCTCGGCCGAAGCGCACGCGCGAGCACGCGTGGGCGATCGCGGTGGCCGCGGCGCCGGGCCCGGGTGGGGCATGTGGAGGTGCCGCGCCCACGTGGAGACGGTGGTGGCGTTCGACCGGTGGCCGGAGGACGTACGGCTGGGGGTGTGGGTGACCACGACCAGGAGCAGGCGGGCGAAGCTGTCGGCCGAGCGGATCACGGAGTTGGACGCGTTGGGGATGCGCTGGACGTGAAGGCGGGTGTGAGATCCGGAGTGGGGTTTATGTGGGTTTCGAGGTGTCGATCGGTGACCGGCCGACACCTCGGGCGGGTCAGGGCTCGCTCACGCGGCACCGGGCCAGCCCGGCGGCCGTTCAAGCCGGCGTCCGCCGGCTTTCGAATATCGGCCCTGGCGTGAGGTGCCTTCGGACCGGGGGCTCTCGCACTGCCGGGCAGGCCGGTGCCGAGGCCCCCGGAACACCGAGCCGCGTCGCTGCGGCGCACGGGCCGGTCCTCCGCCCAGACACAAAAGAACCCATAGGGATTCCCGCGATACATCCGGCATTTCCGACCGAGCCACGGAACCGCAGTCATGCCGCCCTCTTACAGGACTGCGGAGAATATAACGGGGTTACCTGTCGGCGGCGGTACTGCGTGCGGGTGCGGGCAGCTTCGCTTCGATCCACCGTGTCAGTTGGGAGAGGGAATACCCCTCCGGGGCCGACACCGCGGCCGATACCGACGAGGTCGGGTTCACGGGGAAGTACAGGATGGTGTCGGCGGACCGCGGTGTACGGACCTGGTAGATCTCTCTGCTGTTGACCGTCGTCACCGTCACGTCCGCGTTCTTGTCCCGTTGGGCTGCATCGGCTTGGGACTTCGCGTTTGCGGGGTCGTTCGGATCGGTGCTGTCCCAGACCGCGAGGCGCACCTGTGCGATGGTTCTTCCTGTCGGACCCAGGATGTTCCTCGTGCCGAACAGGCACCAGGGTGCGTTCGGACCGTCCGCGCCCCTATCGAGCACCTGCAGTTCCAGGTCGGCTTGTTCCTTGTCGGTCAGCAGGTCGCACGGGTACAGCGGGGATCCGTTCGGCGGCCGTTCGGCCTTTGCGTCGGAGCAGCCCGCGAGCAGCAACGCGACGGCCGCTGCCGCTCCCGACATGCGGAATCCGAACGCCGCCCGGTTCGGTGGTAACAGACTCATGGAGAAAGGTTGGTCAGAGCGCGGGTGGGCCCGCCATATGATTTCTCGCCAGACACACGCGGCACTCGGCGAGTCGGCTGGCCATGCGTTCGGTCGGTCCCGCGGACACGCACCTGATCTCGGGGTGTTCGCGATCGAACACGAAGCGGGGCAAGAGCGGTTGCCCCGCTCGCCTCACAGACGATCGAACGGGGTCGTGCGTCATGGCGAGGGCTGCCCACCCTGCGGAGGTGTCTTCGCTGGGTGGGCAGCCACGGTCACGCTTGACCCGGTCGGCTTTTCCGACACACGGGGTCAGTTATAGATGTAGAGGAACCACAGCCACTGCTTGGTGTACGAAAAATACTCGTACCGGCACTGGTACTGGTATCCCTCGCGCTGGTATTGCTGGCCGGCGTCCACGCATCCGCTTTTGTCGCCATAGATGTTTCCGGTCCACGTCCACCTGGCTGCGGGGGCGGCGCTCGGACGTTCCTGAGCGAATGCGGGAGCCGCTGTGGCAGCTGCGGAGGTCACGACCACGCCCGAAACAAGAACCGCCGCAACAGCGGCGGAAATCTTCTTCAAAGGTCCTCCTCGAAGGGGCAGTGCGGAATCGCAGGGCCGATTGCCTTGCTGCAAGAGATGACGGTTCCGCAGACGCAGATGTGACTGGATCAGCGATATGACGGACACCACATCGTGATCCCTCAGGGCGCCGATACGCCACGGAGCATGGCACGTTGGCCGCGCCGGCCGATGCCGTGGTCGACGGCCATCCCATCGGGACGTGGCTCGCGAACAGGCGGGCGCAGGATCGGCGGGGCGAGGTGTCCGCCGGGCGCGGCGCGGCGCTTGACGCGCTGGTGGACGGCGAGGAATGGCACCCGGCGCACCGGCCCGTCGCGTGGCAGCGGCACCTCACCCACGCGGCCGAATACCTGACCGAGTGCGGCGAGGCGGACGAGAGGGCGCGGTTGGACGATGGGGCTGGACGTCGCCCACCGGGGAACCGCGATCGGCCGGTGGGTCGCCCGGCAACGGTCCGGGTGGGACGACCTCAACCAGGCGCAGCGCGAGCAGCTGCTCGCGCTCGGGCTCACCCCGCCCGCCATGCTCGACACCGCGGCGGCCGAGGCCGGGGCGGCGGTGCCGGTGCCGGACGGGCCTCGGCCGCGGCGCACGCGCGAGCAGGCGTGGGCGATCGCGGTGGGCGCGGCGGCGGCGTACCGGGCCCGGGTGGGGCATGTGGAGGTGCCGCGCGCCCATGTGGAGACGGTGACCGCGTTCGACGGGTGGCCGGACGACGTCAGGTTGAGGGGTGTGGGTGACCACGACCAGGAGCAGGCGAGCGAAGCTCTCGGCCGAGCGGATCACGGAGCTGGACGCGTTGGGGATGCGCCGGCCGTGAGCCGGGGGCGGCCGGGCCGGCCGACGGGGTGGATTGGGGTTACTCACGATGAACCCCTATACAGCCTGCGCATTTTCGAGGGTGCACATCGGCCCCCGACCGGCCCGAACACCGCTGTGGGCCCCGTCGTTTCCAAGGACGACGCCCCAGGCGACGGGGCAGGCGACGCCCCACGCGACGGGTAATCGGTCAAGCGGTTCGGCGGCCGAGCGTGTGGGTCGGGGGTGGGGCGGGAGTTGCCCGTTCGGCCCGGGCGCGGGGGTCTTCTCGTCGGGGGGATTCTCGTGCGCCGGCGCCTGTGTGTGCGGTCCGGGCCGGGTCGGCCGTGGGTCGGTGTGTGGGATGTGTGCGTCTGGTTCGGGTGAATCGTGTGCGGTGGGGGGTGGGTTGCCAGCACGGTGGGTCGGTGCCCTTTTCGCGGGTCCACACAATCGCCTCGTGGCGTGTCGTGCGGGCTGTGCCCCGCGAAGTACCGGCAGCGGGAAGGCGTCGACCACCTGGCGGTCGGCGCCTTCTCCGCGTCCGGCCGGGGTCGCCGGGGGCCGCTTTCATATTCGCGACCTCGTGTGAGGCCCGGGCGAACCTGGCCCGGGCGGGATACGGGGACGCCGTCGAGGTCGTGGTCGGGGACGGCGCTCTCGGACATGCGGCCGGGGGCGCCTACGACCGGGTCCAGGTCACCGCTGGCGTGCGCCGCGTCCCCGCGGCGTGGATCGAGCAGGCGAGGCCCGACGCGGTGATCGTCATGCCTTGGGGGACCGACTACGGGACCGGGGACTGCGCGCTGCGCCTGGTCGTCGACGCAGACGGCCAAGGTGCGAGCGGGCCGTTCACGATGGCCACCGCGTTCATGAAACTCCGCCAGCAACGCCCGAATCGGCGTCCCTACGGCGCCGCGTCGCTCCCCTCCGATTGGGCCGGGACCGCCGAAGCGTCCACGACCGCGCTGGGATGGGGCGACGTGGTCGCCGGGCCGTTCGACCCCGTCGGCTTCGTCCTGGGACTGCGCGTTCCCGACTGCCTCGCCCAACCCGTCCCGGACGGACACGGCGGCGGAACCCTGTGGCTGCACGCCGCGGACACCGGCCACGGACACTCCACAGCCGCCGCCGGATTCGCCCCCGGGCATACTCCGAACGTCCTGCAGAGCGGGCCGCGACGCTTGTGGGACGAGGTGGAGGCGGCGTGGCACTGGTGGGACGGGCAAGGACGTCCCACCGGCCACGAGTTCGGTCTCACCGCGACGATCACCACCACCGGCGAGACGTCCGCCGTCGAGCAGCTCGCTTGGTACCGCGGCCGAATCCACCCACTCGCCCCGTTGGTACACGACGTACGTCCCGCCGGCACGGCACGGTGAGCACCGGGGCGTGAGGGTCATGTACCTCGGCTGTCGTCGGGCCTGACTCGGGCGAGTCGCCGAACCTGTCCACATCGTCGTCACAGGCGTTCGAGGATGTTGCGCAGGATGGTCTCCACGGACCGCGTGTCGCCGGGTATGCGGTGGGTGTTCTCGCCGGCCGTGGCCAGGAGCGCGTCGCGGGTGATCTCGGGATCGAGTTGTCCGCTCTCCATCGCGTCGAGAACGGGACTCACCGCAGAGTGCACCGCCTCATCGATGGGGAACCGACCGCGTGCAAGGGCCTTGAGAGCTGCGGTGACGTCGAGCAGAAGCAGGGTCCGGCTTCGGTGGCGCGGCTGTGGTGCGGGTGTGGCGTGCGCTGGCCTGGGGACGGCTTTGTCAGGTCGGTGGAACATCTCGTCGGTGATCGCGGGGCCGGCCACGAGGAAGTCGGCCAGGTTCCGCGCCCGTGACTCGCCGGGTACCTGCAGTCTTTCCAGGCGCACGTGCGGGGGCAGGGCGGGGAGGATGTCACGGAGTTGGGTGCGGGTCTCCATCAGGACGGTCAGCGCGGGGTCCAGGCCGTCGAGGAGCCCACGTGCGGGGGTGAGCGTGGCCACCGGGGCGCCGCTCGCGCCGTCCAGCACCGCCACGCCGCCTGCCCAGTGGGGGGCGGCCGCGCCGAAGACGACCTGGACGCGCAGTTGCTCGCGTTCGGCCCACGCGTGCACGGCGCCGGTGAGTTGCTCCCTCCTCGCCGAGGAGCAGGCGTGCCAGTGCCCGGCCCGGTCGGCCAGGGCCTTTCTGCGTCGGGCGTGCTCCTCGGCCGCGCGGTGACGTTCGGTTTCGGCGTCGAACTCGGCCTGTCGGGCCTCGGCCTGCGCGATGAGCGCATGGCGTGCGGCGGCCTCGGCGTGGGCCTCGATCTCGGCCGTCTCCCGCTCCAGGGTGATGTAGTGGCGGGCCGTCCACCAGAGCGGGGGCGGCGCCGTCGGAGCGTGGCGGGAACCGCGTCCTTGGTGGGGGGTGACCGTCGACTTCAGGACCCAGCCCACGAATCGGGACAGCGGTACGCCCTCGACCGGCTCCCACCACCGGCGCGGTGCCGCGCCCGGCGCCGGGTCGACGAACATGGCGAAGCGGCGCAGCCCGTGGGTGAGGGTCCAGGTCACGGTGGTGTCGGTGTCGGTGGGGGTGGCCTCGACGGCGGGAACGGCGTCGAGCCAGGGTGCGGGTGGTGTGCCGGGTTTGGGGGCGGGTGCGACCCAGCAGACGGTGACGTCGTCGCGGGCCAGGTTCGCTGTCCTGGCGCGGATGGCGTCCACGCCGATGGGCGACAGTTGGGCCTCCCAGGCCATGCGGTGGGTGCCGTCGGGGGATGTCGCCAGGACGTCGGCGCGCCAGGAGCCGTCGGCCGCGGCCACCTCCAGGTGGGCGAACCAGCCCGCGTCGCGGACCGCGGTGAGCAACTCCAGTTTCAGGAGGTGGTGTTCGAGGGACTCCTCGGCGAGCCGGCAGCACGGGGCGCCGGGGTCGTGTGCGAAGAACCGCAGGCCGCGTGGGGAGATCTTGGCGTGGGAGCCGTGCGCGCACGCCGGGCACGTCAACGCCGCCCGGGGCCGCGCGAGATGAACCTCGCGCCAGCGCCGCCCGCACCCCAGGTCGGGCAGGGTCGCGTCCAGCACGCCCCACTCCCGGTGCACCGCAGTGAACACCACCGTGATCCCCCCGCACCGTCGAACCAACTGTCGGGCCGTCACCGCGCACCGGTGGCCAACCGATGCCACGCCCCACGCGCCGACGATCCCTTGCCCCCATCATCGCCTCCATCACCGACATCGGTCGTGGCGTCTCGAACGATGCCAAACCCGACCCCCGCGCGGATGCGGCGGCCGGGCGCCATGGGGTGGCCGGATGCCCGACCGACAACGGGCCTCCCCGGGCTCGAGGTTGGGGGGCACGGAGGGACTATCAAGGGCTCGGTGTACACCCTGAGCAAAGGGAGTATCCGATGACCGATGTGGCGATTACGACGACCGGGTCGACTGTGGTGGAGGGCGTTTCGGGGACGTCCGGGCCGGCTACCGGGCAGGGCGTGGACACTACGTTGACGGCGGCCGTGGCCGAGCTGGCGGAGAAGGCGGCCGAGCGGGCCAGGGCGGGTGGGGTGCGTCTGCTCGGTGAGGGCGGTCTGTTGCAGGCACTGGCCAAGCGCCTGATGGAGGACGCGCTCGACGCGGAGATGGAGGAGCATCTCGCGGCCGAGCAGGCCCGCACCGGTGGGGCGAGCGCGCGCCGGGGTGGCAATGCCCGCAACGGCACTCGCCGCAAGACGGTGAACACCGAGGTCGGGCCGGTCACCCTGGACATCCCGCGGGATCGGGCGGGCACGTTCCGCCCGGGCCTGGTCCCCGTCCACGCCCGCCGCACCGGCGCGTTGGACGAGATGGTGATCTCGCTGACCGCGAAGGGCCTCACCGGCGGCGAGATCGTCGCGCACCTGGCCGAGGTCTACGACATCACCACCTCGAAGGAGACCGTCTCCACCATCACCGACCAGGTGTTGGGCGGGATGAACGAGTGGCGGACCCGCCCGCTCGACGCGGTGTATCCGGTGGTCTTCGTCGATGCGATCCACGTGAAGATCCGCGACGGCCAGGTCGCCAACCGCCCCGTCTACGTCGCGCTCGGCGTCACCGTCGACGGCTACCGCGACATTCTCGGGTTGTGGATCGGCGACGGCGGCGAGGGCGCCAAGTACTGGGGCCAGGTCCTGGGCGAACTCAAGAACCGGGGCGTCAAGGACTGCTGCGTCCTGGTCTGCGACGGGTTGAACGGCCTGCCCGACGCCGTCGCGTCGGTCTGGCCCGCCACCGTGGTGCAGACCTGCATCGTCCACCTCCTACGGAACTCGTTTCGCTACGCGTCCAGGAAGGACTGGGCGGCGATCTCGCGGGACCTCAAGCCCGTCTACACGGCGGCGACCGAGGCCGCCGCGCACGAACGCCTCGCCGAGTTCGCCGCGACCTGGGAGACGGCGTATCCGGCGATCGTGCGTTTGTGGGAACGCAGTTGGGCCGAGATGGTGCCCTTCCTCGCGTTCGACCGCGAGATCCGCACCATCATCTGCACCACCAACGCGATCGAGTCGATCAACGCCCGCTACCGCCGCGCGGCCAACGCCTCCGGTCACTTCCCCAACGAACAGGCCGCCCTCAAACGCCTTTACCTCGCCACCCTCGCCCTCGACCCCACCGGCAAGGGACGTGTGCGCTGGTCCAACAAATGGAAGGCCGCGCTGAACGCCTTCGACCTCGCCTTCGACGGCCGCGTCACCGCAGGCCGCACCTGAGCCGAACCGGCGACGACCAAACGAACGAAACCTAGTCGAAACCCAGACTCACTCAAACGAGACCCCGTACACCTAAATCCTGGCTCTTCCAAGATTTTCGTAGCGGGTGATCGACTACGTCGAACGATGAGACGCGACGGCACCGTTGGTAGAGGCTGGTGTCGTGTGACGTCGATGTGCAGGCATTGTTCCCGCAGTTGGCCGCAGTCC
>NZ_JBHZAE010000028.1:0-102082 GCF_042754105.1 Embleya sp. NPDC059237
GTGCCGGCCCCCGCGCCCGGGCCCGGCGCCGGCCCCGGGCCCGCGCCGGCAGCTGGTGTGGGCCGGCCCGCCCCGGGGGGTGCCGGGCGCGGGGTGCCGGCGCCCCCGCGCGGCCGGGGCGGCCGGATTTCGGTCGTGGGATTCGCGGCCGGCGATAGAAAGCGTCGCGCATTCCCTATTCCGGCTCCGATTCGGTCGAGGAATTCGCCGAATACCAGCAATTCGCGGCGGTGCAATTCACGGAAACCGAGCTATGCTTTTCATGTACCCGGAAAACGGAGGGCGGGAAAACCGCCCGAACGGGCCGCACGAAACCGGGCCCGGAATGCGAATTCGGTACGGCAATGAATCGCGAATCCGACGACGGGATTTCCGCGCCCGTTTCACACCGGAGGTGACCATCGCCATGAACGACCCGCGCGCCCGACTCCGGGCGCCCGACCTGCCGACACCCGCGCAGCCCTACGCGTCGACCGAGCGCTACCGCAAGCACCACAACGACCTGCGCGGGCTGCTCAACGACTGGTGCTACACCCACACCGCCGGCCACCTCGGCTCACGCGAACACCGCCGGCGCCCCGAGGTCCTCGCGTTCAGCAAGGCGTTCGACGCCCTCACGGACCGGACGCCGGGAACCTGGCGCGACATGCCCGGCGAGCACACGCGACTCGCCGACACCGCACGGGCGTTGATCGCCGCGACGGGCCCGGACGACGAACACGACGGCGGCAACGGCCGGGGCGTGCTCCGCCGGATCGCCCACGTGTCCGCCCGGATCGCCGAGGGCCTGCGCGCCGACCGCGCCTGACCCTCCCGCACCACACCCCGGGTGTGCCCGGGCCGCCCACACCCCGCGCGCTGCGCCGCGCGGGCGGCACCGGGGCACACCCCGCAACCCGGCAACTTCGCATCTGCACATCACCCCACCCGCCGGGCCGGCGGTCGAGCACCCCTGCCCGAACACCCGGAGGCAACCCGCCATGACCAACCCCGACCCCGCCCCGTCCCCGCCCGATCCGGCGCCGGGATCCCGGGCGGTGACCGACCGGCTCGGCGTCACCCCGCGCGAGTTGTACCGGCGTCACCGCGACGCGCCCGGGGCCCTGTTCGAACTGGCCGACCTGGTCATCGACGCCGCACGGGAGGTCGACCGGTGCACGGCCGACCTGGTGCGCGTGGCCCGGGGCGTGGGGGAGTCGGTGACGCGCAGCGCGGACCGGATCCTCGACGGTCGCCGGTTCGACACCGGGATCCTCCAGTACTCCGCCACGCACCTGGACTTGGCCGCCGGCCGGCACGCGCTGGTCACCGCGCACCTGACCACCCTGATCGACGCCTACGCCCGGGCCGTGAACGAGCCCGCCCCCGACCCGCCCACCCCCGCCCGGGGTTCGTGAACCCCGCCCACACACCGGAGGAGTCATGGATTCGAGGAAACCGCTGCGGGTCGGCGACCGGGTCCGCGTGAGGTTGCCCTGGTCCGAGGTCTGCCTGCACATGCGGGTTGCCGACCGCGAGATGGACGTCGAGGTCCTCGCCGACGGCATGGCCCAACTCCGCACCCTCGACGGCGCCCTGTTCTCGGCCCCGATCACCTGGGGCGAGGCCGGCGTCTACCGCGACCGCGACGGCCGCCCGTACCTGTAACCCGCCCACCCCGACGCGGGGTTCGTGACCCCGCCCGTCACCCGATTCCCGCCCCCCGGGGCCGCGTTGCGGCGGCCCCGGGCCCACCCGGCCCCACATACCGCGCCACCCCTGCCGAGGAGGTTTCGTGTTCACCCACCCGATCCCGCTCCCGACCCCGCCGGCCCCGATCCCCGCGCCGCCGCCCGGTTCCGTCGACGAGCGCGCCGAGGTCACGGTGACCCCGGCGTGGTTGGCCGGCGACGACACGAACGACGCGGTGTTCAAGGCCGCCCGGGCGGCGGGGTGGCCGACCGCGATCGACGACATGGGCAACGGCCACGCCCGCTCGACCTCCGGCCGGGTGTATCTCGGGTTCCTGCCGGAGGAACTCCCCGAGGAGTTGCACCCGTTCACGCCGCTCGACCTCGACGGGCCCGGGCACGAGATCCGGGGGATCTGGACGATCGACGGCCGCCCCTACGGCGACCTCGCGTGGACGATGTCGTTCAACGACGCCCGGGGGATCATCAGCGGGATCCACGTGCCGCAGGAGATCGTCGCCGCCGCCGTCACCGAACTGGCCGCGCCCGGACACCAGGAGCCGGACTGGCTCGCGGACCCCGGTGATCACGACACGGTCTGGGCGGTCCTGCGCGCGGCGGGCTGGTCGATCGACCACGCCGCCGACGACGACATCACCGCCCACGCGCCCGACCGCACGGCCCGACTGCTCCACAAACCGTCGTACCACACCGACGAGTACAGCGTGCGGCCCCACGCCGGCGGTTGGACGCTGACGGCCGGGCCCAGCGCTGCCCCGAACTGCCCGGGGCGGTGGGAGGCGGAGTTCTCCGGCCGCACCCCGGCCGGTGTGATCACCGCCGTGATGCGGGTGATGACCGGCCCCGGACTGCCCCGCCACCCGGAGGACGTGCCCGCCCACGCCCGCCGCTGACCCCGCAAGGCCCGGGGCCGCCCCGTGGGCACTGTGCCCGGCTGGCCCCGGGACCCCGGTCCCGCCGGGACGAACCACACGGACAGCACTCCACCAACCGCACGCATCGAACCCGACGAATCCACGGGAGTCACTCGTGACGAACCACGACACCGCAGACCGCATGCCGACCGACCTTCCGCCGTTCACCCTGATCCAGCGCGTCGAGACGGTGACCGTCACCCGCGAGGGCCTGTGCAGCCTGCGGATGAGGCCCCTCGTACTCGACGACGCGTTCGAATCGCGCGAGGGCGACGTGTTCGTCGGCGTGATCGAGCACCCGCCCACCCCCACCACGTCGGCCCAGCTCACCTGGATCGTGTTCACCCTCGCGCCCCCCGACGCCACCGACCCCCGCCTGCGCATGCGCCACCGGGCCCGGTTCGACGCCGGCACCCCGGAGCCCGCCGACCTGATCCGCCGGGTCGCCGCCTGCATGGCCGAACCGTTCTGACCCCACCCCACCCCACCCCCGGGGCGTCCACACCGCACGCCCCGGGGCCCGCAACCACCCCGCCACCACCGGAGGTTCCCCGATGTCACACACCAGCCCGCCCACCGTGCCCCTCGGTACCCGCATGGTGGCCGCCGCCCTCCACGGGGCCACGCCCGACACCCTGCGCACCCCGCACCCCGCACACGACCCCGCAAGTCAGGTGATCGTGTTGATCGTCGCCTGCGCCGACGACGTCGACACCGCCGACCGCGAGCGCACGCGGGCCCTCGACACCACGCTCACCACCCTCGCCACCGCCTACATCTTCGACGCCGCCCCCCACCGCGCGTTGCACCCGCACACCCCCACCACCGACCCGGCCGTCGCCGACGCGGTCCTGCGCGACGACGCCGACCACCTCGCGAGCCTCCTGGCCATCCACAACGCCACGTCCCCCGGCGCCGACGCCACGCCCGGCCGCGACCCCGACCCGGACATGCTCGCCGCCTGGCGCGCGCGCACCGACAACCCCCTCGGCACCGCCATGACCCTCCAGCGCCTGGACACCCACCCCGTTTTGCTCGGCGCGATCGACCCGCCGGGCGGCACCGATCCGATGGCCGGCCTGCGCCGGCTGATCGCCCGCGACGCCGCGACCCTGGACGACCTCGACACCACCGTGCGCCGGCACATGCGCGACACCGCCTGGTCCCTGTCGGCCCACGCCGACACCACCGGCCTCATCCAGCCGCCGCTCCTGCACACCGACACCGCCGGCGCCGTGCGACACCTGCACGCCATCGGCCGCCTCGACCGCCTCCTGCAGACGTACACCCACGCCCGCACCCACCTGCGCAACCGGCCGCCCACCACCTGACCCGACCCCGCACGCCCGGGCCGCCACAGCGGATGCGCCCGGCCCGGGCGCCCCACCCCAACCCATCACACCCGTCCGGAGGTTCCCGTGACCATCCGCCCCGACCGGCCCGCCGCTCGGCCGACGCCCAAGCCCGCACCGCCCCGGCCCCAGCCCGTCGCGTCGACGATGCCGCTGGGCACCCGCATGGTCCACGACGCGCTCGGCGACGGGACCACCGACCACGCCGCCACCGCCCGCGACCTGTTGCCCACCTCCGCCGGCACCGGTGCGATCGCCGGCCTGGCCACCCTGATCATCCACACCGCCGACACGCTCGACTTCCTCGACACCGAGCTGCGGTCGAACATCGCCTCGGCCGCCGCGCGACTCGCCGCCGCCCCCGCCCTGTTGGACCGCAACATCCCTCTGGACCGGCACTACGGCGGCGACGTGGCCCTGACCGCCGCCCGCCGCCAGGACACCGCCGGGCACCTGCGCCGCCTGATCACCGTCTACCGGCGCGCCACCCAGCCCGACCCCACCGACCCCGCCGGCTGACCCTCGCCCCGCGCGCCCGGGCCGCAACGGCGGCGTCCGGCCCGGGCACCCCACCCGATTCGCCCACACCCGCCGGAGGTTCATCGTGAACACCCGCCCCGACCCGCGCCCGCCGACACCCCACTCGTCGCAGGCGCCCCTGGGCACCCGCATGGTTCGTGACGCCCTCGGCGCGGGGTTCACCCGCCCCGGCCGTTCGTCCGGCACCGACGCGATCGCGGGCCCGCCGCGACTGATCGCCGAGATCATCCGCGCCGCCGAGATTCTCGACCGCCTCGACATCGCCGAGCGGCACCTGCGCTCCCGCACCACCCGAGCCCACCGCCCCTTGGACCCGTACGGCTACGTCACGGCCAGGCGCGAAGCCCACGACGCTGGCGTCGCCGCCGCCCGCCGCGAGGACGCCGCCACGCACCTGCGCCGCCTGCTCACCGTGTACCGGCGCGCCACCGGGCCCGACCCCACCGACCCCGCGACCTGACCCCAGGCTCGCGCGCCCGGGCCGCCGCGACGCTTCGCCCGGGCCGGGCACACCACCCACTCATCGAAGGGAATCCATCGTGCACACCGACGCACACGCCCACCTCGACGACCCGGACAGCCGGGTCTCCGTGAGGCCGTACCTGGCCGGGATCGGCGAGGACACCGTCGGCCCGATCGCCCGCCTCCTGCAGGACGCGGGCTGGACGGTCACCGACGACGACCTCTGCAACGTGACCTGGTTCTCCCCGGACGGCCTGGCTCGGGTCCGGTTCCAGCCCGAGGACCGGGACTACCACTACGCCGGCAACCTGTGGCGGATCACCGTCGGCGACGGCGCGTTCGGGCTCGCGTGGCAGGCCACGTTCCCCGACACCGTGCCCTACGAGCTGATCAAGGCGTTCGTCCGCGCCATGATCGACCCGTCCGGCCTGGTACGCCACCCCCGCGAACTGCCTCGCCGCGCACTGGCGAGCGTGTGGGACCCGCGTCCCCTCGGCACGGAACACCCGTACACCGCCGCCCGCGCCCACTTCGACGACCCCGACAGCCGCGTCACCGTGAAGCCGTACCTGGCCGGCATCGGCCACGACGGCGTCGACCCCGTTTTCGACATGTTGGAGGCGGCCGGTTGGACGACGGTGGCCGACCACCCGGGCAACATCACCTCGCACGGCCCGGACGGCCTGGCCCGGGTCCGGTTCCAGCCCGAGGACCCCGACTACCACTACGCCGACAACCTGTGGGTGGTCACCATCGGCGACGGCATCTACGCGCCCGCCTGGCGGGTCACCTTCCCTGACACCGTGCCCTACGAGCTGATCGGGGCGTTCGTCCGCGCCATGAACGACCCCGCCGGCCTGGAGCGTCACCCGGGCGAACTGCCCGACCGCCACCCCGGCGCACTGCCCAACCGCCACCACGCGGTCCGCCCCACCCGCACCTGACCCACCACCCCCACCGCCCGCCCTTCACCGGCCGGCTACCACGCACGACCCCGGCGCCCGCCCCGCCCTGCCGCAACGACCGGGCGGGCGCCGGCCCCCGGGCCCGTGACCACACCGGGACACCCCCACCCCCGCCCACCGTCGACACCCCCTGCCCACAACCCGCCCCACCCACGACCGGAGGCACCCCATGCCCCGCCCTCTTCCCCGCGGCACCCGCGCTGTGGCCCGCGCACTCCACGGGGTCACGCCCGACGACCTGCGCACCCCCGATCCCGCACCGGAGCCGGCCGCTCAACTGATCGCGTTGATCGTGGCCGCCGCCGACACCGTCGACCACCTCGAGACCGGACGTGCCCCCGTCACCCACACCGCGACGACACGGTCGATCCTCCGTGAGGTGTCCGACGCCCCGCTCCACCCGGCGTTGCGGGACTCGCTCACCGACGCGCGCGTGGTCGACGCGCGCCTGCACGACGCCGCCGGCCACCTCGACCGTCTGCTGGCCGCCCACAACGCCACACCCCTGGGCGGGATCGCCCGACCCGAGCGCGAACCCGACCTCACCGTGCTCGGCCACTGGCTGGCGGATTCCATGGCCTCGGCCATGGCCATCGACATCGTCGGTCACCACCCCGCCGTCATCGCGACGATCGGTACCGCCCGCGACCACGACCCGATGGCCGAACTGCGCCGCGTGGTCGTCAGGGAAGCCGCCCTTCTCGACGGCCTCGACCGCTTGCTCCACGCGTATCCGCGCGACCGGGCCCGGGACTTCACGACCCACGACCCGATGCGGGAGGCGGCCGACATGCCCCCGTTCGCCATCACCGGCGCCCGCCACCTGGACGCCGCCGCGCGCTTCCGCGCCCTCTTGGACGCCTACGCCCGGGCCCGCACCCACCTGCGCGGCCGGCCCGGCGGCTGAGCCACTCCCACCCCGAGAGCGAGGCCCCACGCCCCGCCCGATCGCCGACCACCCGCCCACCGGAGGCTCCGATGAACGGCAGAACACCGACACCCCCGCCCGCCACCGACCCCAAGCCCGGCACCCGCGCCGTCCCGGACCGCCTCGACGCCGGCCCGGGCGTGTTCCACGACCGGCACGCCGACCCGGGCGATGCCCTGCACGGCCCGGCCGTGCCCGTCGACACCGTCGCCACCGACGTCGACCGCGATACCGCGCGCCCGACCGCCACCGCCCCGAAGCCCACCGCCGCCGCACCGGGCCCGCGCCGCCGCCGGGGGACCGGCCCCGGGCCGTGCCCGTGCGCGTGCAACCACGGCGGGTTCTGCGGGGGCTGCGGCCACGCCGGCTGCGGCGGCCGATAGACC
This sequence comes from Embleya sp. NPDC059237, assembly GCF_042754105.1. Taxonomy (NCBI): domain Bacteria; kingdom Bacillati; phylum Actinomycetota; class Actinomycetes; order Kitasatosporales; family Streptomycetaceae; genus Embleya; species Embleya sp. NPDC059237. The sequence continues at coordinate 7,239 of NZ_JBHZAE010000028.1, forward strand.
CCGCCCCGCACCCCGACCAGCCTCCGTCCCGACCGGCCCCGACGGCTGTGCCGCGCCCGCCATCGTCGCGGGCGCGGCCACCGAAACCAACCGACCGCGCCCCGTATCCGAGGAGGAGTCATGGGCATGCTGCCCACCCGGTTCAGCCACAACAGCCCCGGCCTGTACAACCCCACCGCACCCCTGAACGAGCCCGCCCGGGTCGCGACGATCGCCCGCGCGTTGTGGGCCGCGCCCGGCGCCGGGACGTTCCACGTGCCGGTCGCCCCGGCATCGCGGGGGCAGGCGTCGATGAGCGTGCACCCGGTCGTCGTGTTCTGCGCCGGCCCGGTCGTGGGCCTGAGCGTGCACCCGCGCACCGAACTGGACGCCCCCCGGCTCGGGGACCCGCTCGCCCACGTGACGTTGCACGGGAGCGCCGTGCTCCCCGAGGTCGCCGTCCCCGTCGTGCGCGCGATCACGGCCCACGCCCCCGAGAGCCCGGGCACCACAACAGCCGCCGGCTGGGACGTTGCAGCGCTCGTCGGGGAGACCAACGCCCGCCCCTCCGAGCCCGGGATCGCCGCCGATCCGACGAACTTCCACGGACCCGCCCACGTGAGGGTCGCGGGCCGTGACATCCACGTGAGCCGGCCCATGTTCGACAGTCGCGCCGTCCTGACCCCCCTCGGCGCGTGGACCTACCCGGCGCTGGCGGCGGTCGTCGAGGCGATGGCCCAGCCCGCGCTCGGCACGCCGACGCGACGACTGCACGAGGCGTACGCGCCGGTGATCGCCGCGCTCACCGCCGCCGGGCACGTCGCCCGCGTCGCCCTCGACGACGAGTACCCCGTGATCCTCGTGGTCCTGCCGGACGGTTCCCGCCTGCACATCGCCGACACCGACCACGACGACGAACTCCCCGACCACCTCCAGGAGGTCGGGACGTGGACGGCGATGCACCACCGCTGGGACGACCCGCCCACCGACTACCTCCCCGAGGACGTCGTCCGCGTCCCGCGCACCGGACCCGCCGACGACGCCCACATGGTCGAGGCCGTCACCGCCTACGTCCGGGCGATGCGCGAGTTCTGCTACCGCCGCCCGCCCACCACCTAGCCGCCGGTGCGACGGCGGGGCGAACACACCACACCCGCCCCGCCGTTCCACCACCCCCACCTCATACCGACCCACACCCGAGAGGACGAACCCGTGACCCACGACCCCACACCCCCAACCCCCGCCGTCGACCCGACCGAGACCACCACCCGGGCCGATGCCCCCGCCCCGGCCGTCGAGCCCGAGGCGCGCCCGTCCCTGACGCTCGTCCGGCGCGAGCGCGCCCGCGTCCACGTCACCTCGCCGCTGCTCACCGCCCCGCTGGTCCCGTACACCGTGCTCGGCGTGCGGCGCGGCGAGGACAGGACGATCGTCGCCGCCCTCGAGGGGCGATACCGCGACATCGACATCACCCTCACCCCCCAGAGCCGGCACACCACGGCGTTCGTCGACAGGGTCTGGAACGTCGACACCCGCGAGGCCATGCGCTTCGTCCGCGACCGACTCGCGGGCATCCGGCCCGACCACGACAGCGCGGCCCACCTCGTCGCCGAACACGAATACGTCAAGGTTCTCGCCGACGGCATCGACTACGTCCACGTCCCGTTCACCGTCGTCGGCCTGCGCCTGCCCGACGACACCGCCCTCGTGCTGGGCGCCTTCGAAGGCGAACCCGTCGACATCGAACTCGCCTGCCTGTCCGACGGATGCGTGCCCTACGCCGACCCGGTATGGGCCATCGACGCCGACCACGCCCTCAGCCGCGCCGGTAACACCCCCGGCCGCGCGAAGCCGACCCGCTGGTGGAGCGTCTACGGCACGTGCAACGACGACTGCGAAGTGACGTTCCACGCCGCCGTCCCGTGCGAGCCCACCCTCGACGTCCGCCACGACATCCCCGGATTCGGCGAGCACACCTTCGCCCACGAGGACACCGTCCGCGCCACCGGCCCGGAACGCGCCGTCCGCATCGCCACCGAACGCTTCAACGCCGGCATGCGCGACTGACCACCACCCGAACGACCAACACCCCCAAGGGAGTCACCCATGACAACCACGGCACCACCCACCCCCTCCACCGGACCCCGAGGACAGACCGAACCGGCCGACCGCTGGACCCGCCCGACGTTCGCGGCCCTGCCCGAACACCGCCGCGCGGCCGTGACCGCCGCCGCCGGCGCCCTGTGGCGCGCCGGCACCCACACCCCCGCCAAGGCATGGGACGCGGCCCTGAGCGCGGACCGGCGCACCCACCTCGACGCGCCCGACGAGGACGACTACGCCACCGTGTGCACCCCGGTCACGGGCGGCAAGACCCACACCGCCCAACCCCGCGAACCCGAACACGAATACCAGGCCGTGTATCCGCTGTGCCGCACCATGGACCGCAACCAGCGGCTCACCCAGTACCGGATCACCACCGGCGAACTCACCTGCCGCACCTGCATCGGGTACCACGAAGGACGCGCCGCCGCCCGCGCACGCCGCGCCGACGCCGCCCCCTGCACCTGCTGCCACGACACCGCGACCTAACCCGCATCCGGGCCCGCCACACGTGACGCGGCGGGCCCGGACGGCCCGATTCCCACCCGACACCTCGAACGCGGAAGGAACCCAGACATGCATACACCCGATCACCGGACGCACGACGACGAGCACCCCCACGTGAACCACGCCCGCGCTCTGATCGACTCCGCTGGCGTCGACGAGCACCACGTTCGACGCGAACACCACCGCGCGACATGGTCGAACCTGTGTGAAGGCATCGCCCACGCGGCCCGCGAACGCGACTACGACCAGAGCCGCGTCCAGTTCCCCGACGAGGAGATCCACCTGGAGAACGGACACACGCCCTACATCCGCGTCCGCCAAGACGTTTGGGAGCTGCGCTACTTCCCGCCCTCTGCCGTGGAGATCCACGAGAGCGGCCACGGACACCGCGACGGATTCTCCCTCCACGACGACCTCGACGTGCCCCTCGACGCCCTGGCCTCGATCACCACGAACGACCTGCGCGGGTTTCTCGGAGCATGGATCGCAGCCTGCCCTCGCGGCACGCCGTCACTCGATTCCCATGCCGAAGTACTGAGTGATCTGCGCGGATCCATGGACGACGGCTACGACCAGGACCGAGTGAACAAGGTCCTGGGACGTCTGAACGAAACCTTCGGGACCCGTCTCGTGTGTCTGTGGGACTACGTGGATCCCTTCGGATTCGGCGGCGATTCGAACTTCTACCTGGAAGACACCCGAGGCCGGCTCCGCGAACTCGTCGGAGACCTGTGGGGGTGGCTCAAGCACCCCGTGGACGCCCCCCCAGGCACCGCAATCGCCGGGCCGACCCGCCGACTGGGAAGGAGACGTCGTCACCGACATCGGCCCGATCGCAGCCGCCGACGCCCACCTCAACCGCGCGCGACGAGACCTCCGCAGCGCCTAGCCATCGTCCGAACACCCCACCAGAACAAGGAGTCCGACATGGACGACGAGCACTACGCCACCCTCACCGTCGTCGACTGCTCCCCGAACACCGCCCCCGAACTCGGCGACCGTCTTCGCGACGCGGGATTCCTGACCGAGGCCGAGCGCTACCGCACCGACCCCGACGCGCCGGAGCAGCCCCCGTCCCCGGCGAGGTCCTGACGGCCTACGGCATCGACGCCGACGGCTTCCAGGACGTCCTCGACGAACTCGCCGCGCTCGACCAGCGTTTCGCGTGCCGGGCGCGGACCGAGGGCGAACGGGGCGAACCCGGGACCCTGTTCGTCCGCCTGCCGGGACGAATGTGGCGAGGCCCGTGCAACCGGGCCGCCACCCCTCTTGTCGACGCCGATACGGCCGCCGCCATCGTCGCCGAACCCGACCCCCACACCCGTGCGCGACTCCTCGAGATTGCCACCGGCCACCGCATACGCGCCGCGCTCGCACACCTGGAACACGTGCACGACCTGGAGGCGATCGCGACGGAGGTCGGCATCTCCGAATCGGACCTGGACGCCGCCGTGCACGAGTTGTTTGCGGAACAGGCCGCCCAGGTCAACAACGGGGGACGCCCGGCCCAACTCCTCCTGTTGAACGAGAGTTGTCGCGACCAGGACGCCTTCCGGGACCTTCTTCGAGACCTGGGGTCCTGACCCGGACACGCGACCGCCCCGTACCCGGCCGAACCGGCACGCCACGGCGCCACCCACTTGAGCACCGCCACATCGAGCGGCCCGCACCGGCCGGAAGCCCCTGACAGGGCGCCGATCCCGCACCGCACCGCACATCAGGCACCGCACGCAGCCAGCCCGACGCAGGCGCCCACGATCAGGAACGGCCCGAACGGCACCCCCGCACCCCGCCGACCGACCACCACCGCGACCACAACCCACACAGCGGCCAGGACGAACGCCGCACCCGCGCCGACAACCAGGCACGCCCACCCTGCCCACCCCAACCCGGCACCGACGACCACGGCCAATTTGACGTCACCCATGCCCATCCCGCCCACAGCCGCCATCGCCAGGTGCACCGCACCCAAGACAAGCCCCGCCGTCACGGCCCGCGCAAACGCCCCCGGCCGGCCCTGGGCCGCGGCAACTCCCGCCAGGAGCACGACCAACCCCGCGCCCGCCACCAGCACGAGCCGGTCCGGGAGCCTCCGCACGCAGACGTCGACCAGGGCCGAGGCGACGGCGAACGGCACCAACCACCACCACACCACCGCCGTCCACACCGGAGTCGCCACCGCCGGCGCGCCGACGAACCCCAACCCCGTTACCACCTCCGCCACCCACGGCCCCGCACCCACCCGCACCCCGCACCACCGACACCGCCCCCACACCGACAACGGCCGCACCACACCCCCCGCCCCGACCACCACCCCGCCACACCCCACACACACCCGCCCCGGCGGCGAACCCGCAGCCACCGCATACCGGAACACGACCACCCGCACGAGGGACCCCACACCGAACCCGACGACGAACAACACCACCCAACCCGCCACCGCCATCCGACCCCCTTCCGTCACGTCGCGCCCTCGACGACCCCCGGGTCCTCTTCCGCTCGCTGCGGATGCGGAGTAGCGTTCCCGGCCCCGATCTTGGAGGTCCCGTGTGGATCATCCGTGAATAGACGAACGACGACGGCGTCACCTGCCGGGCCGTGATGAGCGAAGAGGCCGCCGCCCGCCCCGACGAGGAACACCGTGCCACCCACCGCCGCCTGCAACCCCGCCTCCAAGCCCCACCCGATCCCGCGCTCGAACCCGTCAACCGCCTGCTGAACACCAACCTGGACGCGTTCGTCCTCGAACGCCTCGAAAACCTCCACACCCCCGGCCGACACGTCGGCATCAACGACCTCCTCCCGGGCCTGCTGCGCCCGGACATCGACCCGCAGCTGCTCGCGACGATCGACCGGCTCCTCGACCACGAGATCGAGGCCCTCGCCGACCGGATCCGCCGCGGTACACCGCGATAGACCCGTCGGCGGGCCACCGGCCCCCTCCTCCGAGGGTCCGCGCGACGCACAAGAGCGGCCCCGAAACCGCACGAGACGATTCCGGGGCCGCTCCCATGTCATCCCCCGCAGGGCACAGCCCGCACACCACGCCGCGAGACGAATGTGTGGACCCCACGGAGGGCACCCGCCCACCCCCGCACACGATTCACCCGGACAACACCCCACACACTCGGGATCCGCAAGCCGTTCCCGATCGCCGCGGGCGCACGCCGGGAGCGATGTCGAGGGGTGATGAGGCTCACCGGTTTTCCCCATACCAGCTCAATCTCGTTCCCCAGCTGGCCAGCCGTAGGACGACCGGGGCCGCCCGCTTCTTGAGGGTGGGAGCCTGTCCGCCGAAGCACTCATCGAGGACGCCATGGCGCCAAACCCCGCCACGCGACCCGGCGCGACCGCCCATCCGGCCTGATCGCCGAGGTGCTTCGACCCCCTCCGGATGCGATCCACGCCGAACGACCGCGCTCGCGCGAGCCCCGGTGCAAGGATGCGGACCATGGACGACGACCAGCGAAGCGCACTGCACGAAAAGATCGACGCGGAACTGTCCTACCTGATGGGGGCGATGCACGGGATCTCCGACCGCTACCGCGAACTCGGCTCCGGCACCGGCCGAGGCTTCGGCATCAACGCCGCGTACCGTCAGAACAACCTCAACAGCGGCGAACCCCTGGCCCGATGGGCGACGGAACTCGCTACCGAAGCCGCCGAGATCGCCGACCGCTGCTCGGCGATCGACGCCAAACGGGCCCTGCTGAAGCCGACCGGAGATCCCGGCTGACGGAAGCGTCGGCCGGCCCGCCCGGGTACCGCCCCCACCCGGTGCTGCGGAAGTCCCTGTGGTCCTGGCCCGGATGGCCCGCCAGCACGTGAGCGCGGTGCTCGCCGCGGCGCGGGACGGCTACGGCGCCGCCCGCGTCGACCTGCGCGACGCCGTACCCGTGCACGCCCTGGGCGGGGTGCTGCGGATGTACGAGTACGAGGGGTCGCGTGCCGCCGCGATGGAGCGCGCGATGGGCCTGGTGGAGCGGGCGTTGGCCGGCGAGCGGTGGCACGGTCGGCCGCGCCGCCCGACCCGCCCGACCGTGATCATCGGCAGGTGATCGACGGGGTGTTGTGGCGGTTGCGCACCGGTGCGCCGTGGCGGGACGTTCCCGCGCGGTACGGACCCTGGCAGACGGTGCACGAGCGGTTCGTGCGGTGGGAGGCGGACGGGACGTGGGCCGCGCTGCTGGAGCATGTGCGGGTGCGGGAGGACGCGGTCGGTCGGGTCGACTGGTCGGTGTCGGTGGATTCCACGGTCGTCCGCGCGCACCAACACGCGGCCGGGGCACGTAAAAGGGGGTTGCGGACGGGGACGAACCTGGCGGCGTGGAGCGTGCGGCGGCGGGCCCGACGCATGCGGCTCGCGAGGGACTCGGCCGTTCCCGGGGCGGGTTGACGACGAAGCTGTATCTCGCGGTGGGCGGGCGGGGGCTGCCGTTGTCGATCGTGGGGCGGCCGCCGAACGTGCCGCGTGGGTCCGTCAGCCGCCATTGGGGGGATCAGGCCCGGCGTCGCGTCCGTGACCAGCCGCCGCAACGTCGTCGTGCACCGCCTCCAACCCGCCCACCTGCAGGTCTCGGCGGAAGTCGGCGTCCCGGCGCAGGTTGTCGGCGATCCACGCCAGCAGGTCGACGCCGGTGCGGGTCTGGAGCCCGGCGGTCACGTGCAGGGAGGGGTGGCCCTACACGAGGTCGGCGATCGGTGTCTGGGGCGGGGGTTCGGGGACGGCGACGTCGCGGTGCAGGGGCGCGATGCGGGTGGGGCCGTACAGGCGCCACCGCTTGGAGCCGTCGAGTTGGACAACTACGGTGTCGTGATCGTCCCAATAGATCCCGAATCCCTCCACCGCAGTCCAGGAGGCGTACGCGTTGATCTGGACGCCGGTGCGGACGAAACGCTCCAGGTCCTGGGCGAATTCGCCGAGCGGGTGGTGGAGTTCGCCGACGGCGTCCAGGACGAGCGTGGCGCCGGCGGCAAGGCGTTCGTGCAGGTGGGCGGGTTGGAGGCGGTGCACGACGACATTGCGGCGGCTGGTCACGGACGCGACGCCGGGCCTGATCCCCCCAACGGCGGCTGACGGACCCACGCGGCACGTTCGGCGGCCGCCGCGTCTCGCGGCGACCGCCCCGGTACGGGCCGCGCCCTTCCTCGATGATCCGGCTATGACACGTCGTGTGCGTTCCCTGGACGATCCGATGTCGCTTGAACCCGCAGGCTCACGGCGAGTCGGCTTGGACGACCTACTGACCATGTGGGCCGTCCCGAGACCCTCGGATGCGGGGGACGGTGTAGCGGCTGCCTTGTTTCACGGGGCTGCTCTCATCAGCGCCGTCGAGACGGCCTGGCGCCGGATCCGGCATCACCATCCGGACGTGCCGGAGATCGCGGCGACCACTGGGGCCACCGGCCCGGCCGGGGACGCGACCGCGTGCGCGGTGATGCGCACTGGCCGGCGCTTCGTCTTTGGGGATTCGGGACAGCACACCCTCGAACTTCTCGTCACGGCGGACACCCTCGGTTGCGGCGGTCGAAGGTCTGCTTCACCGGGCCGCCCACGGTCTGGCTGCGGTGCGCGGGATCAAGGACACCAGCTCTGCGGGGCGCTACCACAACCGGCGATTCGTCGAACTCGCGCGAGAGGTCGGCCTGACCCCGCCCGAGCATCCCCGGTCGGTCACGGGCTTCGAGCAGTGCCGACTACGACCCGAGACCGACTCCTCGACATGGGCCTCGGTGATCACCGCGCTGGACGCGGCGGCCGCAGTCGGCCTTCCGGCCACCGTGCGCCGAGAGCGCTCCGGCCCCGCCGGGGCCACTCGCTTCCTGGTCGTGTGTGCGTGCCCCACACCCCGCCGACTCCAGATCTCCCCTCGCCAGTTCGACGTGGCCGGCCTGATCTGCGCCGCGTGCACGGCTACGTTCCGACCGGCCGCGACGTACGCGGACGCGGATCCGGACCACACTTGACGGCCGGACCTCCCTGCTCGGGCACGGCCGCCCATGGCCCATCCTGTCCCCGCAAGATCAATACCAGCGCTAACGGCCGTCCGCAGGTTCCTCGACGACCGAGTAGGACGCCGTGGGCTTCGCGGAATCCCGCGCCCCGTCAGCGGCGCACGGCCATGATCGCCGCCGCAAGAACCTCATGGGCGCTCCGCTGAAACGCCTGTGCGATCCCGCGTCGAGCACGCCGCCGAGATCTGGCTCGCGCCGCCTCTGCGCCGTGCCGATGTTCCGTGGCGGCTTCTCAGCTACCGCGGTGGACGCAGAAGAGCTGGTTCTCGGTGGCGTTGGGGTCTCGGTAGGAGGCGATGGCGGGCCCTTCCAGGCTCATATGGTCGGGCAGCCTGGCTGGGGGGTTCCAGTTGGTGCCGTTGAAGCGGCACCAGTACAGTCTCGGGTCGTTTGTCATGCTGCGGTACACGCAGTACAGATGGTTGTTGTGGGCGGCCAGGGCCGGCCCCTCCTGGCTCGCATGGCCGGGCAGCGTGGTGTCGGTGCTCCAGTTGGTGCCGTCGAAGCGGGTCCACCACAAGGCCTGGCTGTAGCCGCTGGCGCGGTGCACGCAGTACAGATGGTTGTTGTAGACGGCCAGGGCTGGGTTGGAGGCGGTCTCGTGCGCGGGGAGCAGCTTATCGGCGTCCCAGCTGGTGCCGTTGAAGCGGGTTTGCCACAACCTGTTGTTCTTGCTGTCCTTGTAGACGCAGTACAGCATGCCCCGGAAGCTCGCCAGGGCCGGGGCATGCGTGGTCGCGCCGCTCATCCGAGTGTCGGTGCTCCAGCTGGTGCCGTTGAAGCGGGTCCACCACAGGTACTGGTCGTTGCCGGCGCCGCGGTGCACGCAGTACAGATGGTTGTTGTAGACGGCCAGGCCCGGACCCGTGCTGCTCATGTGGCCGGGCAAGGCGGTGTCGGTACTCCAGCCCTTACTGCGGTCGGGGTCGGGGTCGTAGACGGTCCACCAGAGCTTGCTGTCCTGGTTCCCGCGGTGCACGCAGTACAGCTTGCCGTTGTACTCCGCCAGCGCAGGAGTGGACGCGGACAGATGGCCGGGGAACTTCTCGTCCTGGCTCCACTCGTGGGAGTCGTTCATGACCGTCCACCACAGCGAGGTGTCCGACTTGGGCGCCAGCGAGAGGGGGATGAGCATCAGAGGGGCCACCCAGGGCGAGACCAGCCGGCAGCCGTACTGCGAGCCGATCGCCTGGATGATGGCGGCGCGGATCTTCATGGTGAACTCGATCAGCGGGCCGAGCGGACTGGGCAGAGCCCCGAGGATTTCCCCCAGCCCGTCCATGATCTCGGCGAAGCCTTTGGCAGCCTCGGCGTTGAGGACGATCTCGAAGCCCCACCATTTCGGGACGGGGTACACCTCCCATCCGTTGACCTTCAGCTTCCTCTCGGCCTGGCGAGCGGCGTTCTGCCTGGCCATGGGGAGCTGACCGATCTGCTCCTCGAATTCCTTGCGGGCCGTGTCCAAATACTCCCGGGAGATGCGTTGCGCCTCCTGGTGGGAGACGGCGTACGGCACGGCCTGCCAAGCGGCGAGGGCCTCGGTCTCGGCTCGGGTCAGAGCCTGGCTGGTGCTTTCCTCGGACAAGCGATCACATCCTGTGAGTGAAGGATCCGCCGCGAAGCTCATCAGCAACCCTGAGTATCCGGCCTTGCCCCACCCAACGGCAAGAGCGCGCACCTGACCGCAAGCTGCCGCCCGAACGCCCCGACCGTCCCACCGCATCCCCGAAGGAGCCCTTCGTGGCCGACGACCACGCACGCATCACCGAGGTCCTCGCCGACCGGTCGATGCGGCACTAGATCACGCCCTCACGATCCCTCGCGGTTCAACGGTGGCCCCGGAACACGCCAACATCCGGGGCCACTTCAAGGCGTCCGCCACACACAGACGCTTCACCAGCTGGGGCCGGCGCAGGCCGATATGGTGGAGCCGCACAACAACGTCACGGCCACGCAAGAGGCGGAACCCGGGCCTGGTTGGTGGTGGGTTCAGGGGATCCAGCGGTCGATGAGGTGGTCGTAGAGGGGGACGGCGGCCTGGGCGTGGGCAGCGCGTTTGGTGCCGTCGTCGCGGCGGCGGACGTACAGCAGTGTGGTGGCGACGTTCTGGTGGTCGGCGTATTCGCGGATCTCGTCCAGGTCGACGCCGTCGTCGTGCATGTGGGTGAGGCGGCAGGCGCGCAGCACGTGCGGGGTCAGGTCGCGTCCGGGCAGGACGCCGGCACGTTTGCCGAGGCGGGTGAGCAACCGGTCGACGTCGAATCGGTCGAGCCGTCTGCCCTCGGCGTCGAGCAGCAGCGGGCCGTGGGTGCGGCCGTCCAAGACGACGTCGAACAGGGTGAGCACGCGGGGCGGCAGCGGGAAGTCGGTGACCTTGTCGCCCTTGCGGCGCAGGCGCAACACCTTTCCGCCGTTCCGGTATTGGAGGGCGTGGACGTCGGCCTCGCAGGTTTCGCTGACGCGACCGGCGAGGGTGTAGACGAGGGTGCCGATCAATGCCTCGCGGGCGTCCTCTGTGCGGCGAATGACCTGCTGGAGTTCCGGTTTCTCCAGGATCGGGGTGTCGCTGCTGTGGTCGGACCCACCGCTGCTCCCGGCCCTCCCCCGGACGGTGATACGGCGGCTCAACTGGCTTTCGTGGCCCGCGAATCAGGATTGACGGCCTGGTTGGGGCGGGTGTAAACCTTTCTTTGCCATCGGATGACCCGCCGTTCCTTCGAACGAGCGGGTTTTCCGTTTCTCGTAGGGGTGGGGAATCACTGCATGTCACGTTTCAACGTGAAGAGCGTCGTCGCTCTCGGCATTGCCGGCAGCGCCGTCATGGCCGGTTTCGTGGGTGCGACGGGGACGGCTTCGGCGGCCGGCGGGATCACGATCACGCCGTCCACCGCGACGACCCTGCCGGGCGGTCCGCTCGTCAAGCTCGTCATCACGACGTCTGCGCCCGTGGAGGTCGACTTCGAGGGCACCGGTTCCGGGACCTTCGGCTGGTCCATGTACGGACAATGCGAGTGGGGCGAGAGCACGCGCAAGACGACGTGTGCGCCGGGCCCGGACGGAAAGGTCGTCATTCCGGTCGGCACGGAGGAGGGCCAGGAAGGCCAGAAGGTCACCTTCATCGCGAAGGCGGTCAAGGGTGATGCCAAGGCCACCGCCGAACTGACCTACGGAAAGCCGGTCGTCCAGGCGGACCTGCGGGTCGAGAACCCCGCATCGTTCAAGTACCTCAACCCGGGTGGCGAATTCGGCGACGATTTCGCGATCATGTACTGGGACGGCCACAACAAGCGGGCCGATGCCACGGTCACCGTGACCGGGGTCAAGGGGTTCAAGTTCACCAAGGCACCCGAGGATTGTCGCCTGGACGGTGCCGGGCTGGTGATCACCTGCTCCAGGACCGGCGTCAAGGGCGGTGGGCCGAGTTGGCTGACCGGCTTCAAGGGCACCATCTCCGGCAACGAGCAGATCCTCGAGACCCGGATCACCGGCCCGCTGCCCGACAGCGAACCGGAGGACAACGTCCAACGCACCGTGTACTCCTACCGTGTCGACCCGGCCGTGCCGAACACCAAGCCCACCGAGGTCAAGCCGACGGGCAAGCCCGCCACGACCCCGCCCACCCTGACCAAGCCGACCAAGCGCCCCGAACTCGCCGAGACCGGCGCGGACGACATCAACACCATGGTGATCGGCGGGGCCGCCGCCGCGCTCGTGGTGGTCGGCGCCGGCGGGATAGTCCTCGCCCGCAAGCGCCGCGGAACGCACCAGGCCTAACCGAAGACACCTCACGACACGCAACCGCCGCCGGGGCCACGCCCCGGCGGCGGTTCCGGCTTGTGGCGGGTCGCGGTCTGCCGCCTGCCCCCGCCGCCTGGTCCGGGGATGTCGCGGATCCACCGCTCGTCGACGACGAGGTGCAGGGATGCGTCTGCCAACTCCTGCTCGCTGCCGAGGCCGGGAGGCTGGTGGACAGGTCCGCTCGCGGGACCGTCGTGTTCGGCCCGTTCCTCCTGGGCGCGACGGTGCCCCGGCAGCCGACGTGTCGACTTCTCCAGCGCACCGGACGCCGGCGAAACTTGCGCCTACCTGGAAGCATCTTGCGGCTGGAGGCAAGTTCGTGTCGCGGAATGTCGAGTCCGGGGTCGACGTTCCGGGGCCCGGTCGGTCTTGAATGACCTGCTCGGTGCGGCCGTGGACGCTCGCCAAGCCCCGCAACCCCCAGCTCGTGATCTCTCGGAACGCGCATGACGCGGGGTGCTTGCTTCCGCCGGGGGTTGCCGTTCACGATGCGGTGAACCGGTGAGGAGGTGACGATGGCCTGGGTGCCCAGGACACGATGGTTGATCGGGGACGTTCGACGGGAAGCGGCGCGGGAGCTGCGTGCCGCGTACGACCGCGGCGCGTCGATCCGCGAGATCGCAACCGAGGCGGGACTGTCCTACACCGCGACGCATCGCCTCCTGCGCGAGGCGGGCACGCCCCTGCGGGCCCGAGGCCCCAGACCCGGTGGGCCATCCTCTGAGAGATGAGGTTTCCGCCCCCAGCTGTCGTTGCGTGCGGGGCCTGGTCGACGGCGCGTCGACCAGGCCCCACACGGGTGCCTTCGGAGTGGGCGGTGCCCGGGTTCAGTTGCGGGTGGCGGCGCGCAGGAGGTCGGCGGCTTGGCGGGCGAGTCGGTCCAGGGTCGCGGGGGGCAGGGTGACGTTGTCGGCGAGGGGTGTGACGACGATGCCGGCGAGGTTGGGTCCCACGCGGATCAGGATCGAGTCGACGGTTTTGGGCCCATCATGTTCGACGATGACGCGTATGCCGAGGCTCTCGTCCCCGAGGGCGGGGGCGGGGAGTGTGCTGAAGCGGGCGGTGGTGCCCTGGTAGGGCATGGGGATTCCGGTGCAACCGGCGAGCATGGCGCGGGTTTTGGCCACCTGGAGCGCGGCGCTGTTGCCGTCGTACACCTGCACGGAGGCGGCCAGCCGCAGCCCGTTGACGCTCTCGAATTCCCGTCGTGCGCCCAGGGCGATGGTGATCGCACCGGCCGGTGCGCCCGCGATGGCGCGGTCGCATCCCGTGTCGCCGCTGCTGCCCGAGTAGGGTCCGGAGGCGGGTTTGGACCCGGTGTCGGTGAGGGCGCCGCCGCTCCATCCGGGGCCGACGTCGTCCGCCGTCAATACCGCGCGCCGGGCCTGCTCCTGCGTGAGCGGGCCCGGCGCAGCGGGAGGCGGGGGAGTGGCGCGGTTGTGGTCCATGGTGGATTCGACGCCGGCGCGTCCCTCCATCGCGGTGACGACGGCGATGCGCCCGTCGGGGCTGCGGAGTTTGACGCGGAAGGACTCGGGGAGTTGCTCGGCGGTCATGGCGGCCAGGAGTGCGGGGTTGTTCGCGTTCTGCGCGCGGAACAGCTCCCACGCCTGCTGCCGGTTCTCGTAGTAGACGTGCTGGACCTGGGGCATGGCCTTGAGCGCGTCGGCGATCTCCTGGAGCTGTGCGCTGGTGACCGGGCCGTCGTAACAGCCGCCCTTGGGTACTGCGGCCCGGCACAGGAACACCGCCAGGTCCGCTTTGTCCGCCCAGTAGTCGACGCCCGGCGGCGGCAGCTTGCTCTCGCCGGCCTCGGTCGCCTCGTTGTCGTCCGGCGCGGCGGAGCCGGCCGGTGCGGAGGATTTGACGGCGGCGTGCTTCGGGGAGGGTTTGTCGTTCCCGCCGGAACACCCCGCGACTGCCGTGATCGCCAAGAGCGCGGCCGCGCACCCGATGGTGATCCTGCCCGCGTGTGATGCGTGAAGTGTCGTCATGTTCATCCCCCGGTCGTGAACGTGCCTGGTACCGAGCGTAGTTGGCGTGTCCCTCATCGGATATGACCGATCCCGGGAGCCGGCGCCGTCGACGCGGGGCGGCAGCCGCCGGGTGTGTTGCGGGGGCGAAGACGAACTACCTGGGGGCGCAAGTCCTGCGGTCGCTCGCAACAGATCCTGAACGTTCGTCGGCCCGGCTTCACGGAATTGGCGGTTCGCCTTCGACCGACCGGATCGGCCAGTACGGTGGCACAAAAGAGGACGCCCCCCACGGACGTCCACACTCCCGCCCCGGGCGCAGGATTACGAACCGCCGAAATCGATTGTTCGCGTCCTGTCGACGCGCGACCATCCTCGGATGGACGTGGATCGGACGTTGGTGCGGGTGGTGCAGACCTGTCACGGTTTTCCGTCGCAGTGGGACGCCTGGACGGCGTCGGGACGGTACCTGTATCTCCGATACCGGCACGGGGAGGGCAGTGTCGAATGGCATCGTGGCTCGGACGCATCGGACGACACGCCCGAGACGTGGGACGAGGGTCTGTCGGGGCTCCTGATCGAATGGGACGACGGCACCGACGGCGGTGAGATCGACCTGGAGGACTTCCTCGCGGCAGCCGGCCTGGTACTCGCGCCGGATGCCGCGGTCCACTGAACTCGCGTACAACCGATCGTCGGAACCGGACGCCGGGTGCGGCCCCGGGTGATGACAGCGCCAAGGGGCCCGGCAACACGCTGCTCGGGCGCCGCAATGCCGGACGTTGTCGCAACAACCCGTGCACCCGCCCACGTTCGCGGCCCCGCGCGACGACAGCTACGCCTGTGTCCCGCCGATGCGGGAGTCGACGTCCCGCTTGTTCAGGTGGCGCGGACGAGGTCGAGGAGTTCGGGAACGCCTTCGACGGTGCGGTGAAGGGCGAAGGCGGGGGCGAGTTCGCGGACGAGGGCCACGCATCGGGGCGCGCCGATGCGGCGGGCGAGGGTGAGGGCCTCGGTGGCGGCGGCCGCGGCGCGGTCGATCTGCCCCTCTCGCACGCAGGCCTGCGCACGGTAGGTGAGGAACACGCCGCGGGTCTTGTCGCGGGGGCGTTGCAGGGTGTCGAGGCCTTCGTCGATGAGGTGGAGCGCCTGGAGGTGGTCGCCGAGGTCGAGGAGGCATTGTCCGGAGTCGACGGCCAGGTCGGCCTCGCCCATCCAGGAGCACCAGGCGGGCGCCGGATCGGGGCGCGTGGCGGCGAGTTCGTGTTCGCTGCAGGCCAAGGCCCGCCGACACGCCCGGGCTTCGCGCAGGGCGGCGTGCGCGCGGGCCTTGCGCAGGTGCAGAAGGGAGCGCGCGGCGGGGTGACCGGTTCGGGTCAGGGCGTGCTCGAGGATGCCGACGGCGGATTTCGGGTCGCCGGTCCACGTGGCCTGGTAGGCGAGGTCGGACAGGATCCCGGCGCCCAGGTCGTGGTCGGCGCCGGCGTGGGCGCTGTGGAGCCCGGCGTGCCAGAACCTGCCGGCCACCGCGTGTTCGCCCTGGTCGAACCGGACCCACGCGATGGTCTGGGACAGGCTCGCGGCCAACAGGTGCAGCCGACGGCCGACCCGCGGGGTGTGGCCGGCATCGGTGATCAACGTCGTGACGGTCTCCAGATGCGCCTCGAGCAGGGCGGCGGTGTGTCGGGGTCGTACGGTGGCCAGCCCGCTCAGCTGCGCGGCGGTGGTCTCCAACCATTCGACGAACTCGGCGTCCACGGCGGCGCCGGGGCGTGATCCGGCGACAGCCGGCGGCTCCAGGACGGCCCACTGTGCGGCGAGCCCGGCCAGGGCCGTGCCGGTGTAGCCGAGGAGGGTGCGGCGTTTCATCGTCGTCTTCAACGCCTCTCTCAACGCGGTGACGGTGTGGTGTGCGCCCAGGGGCAACGGCGCCTGCAGGCCCGGCAACCAGTGCGGCCAGGCCAGGACGTCGACGTCGGCGGGGTCCACGCCGAGGGCCTCGGCGAGCAGGAGTTGGGATTCCGCGCAGGGCTCGACGCCGCTCTCCCACTTCCACACCCGCCCGCGCCGGGTGCCCGAACGCAGACCCCGCCGGGCCGCCGCGTCGCGGACCTCGCGGGCGAGGTCCTCCAGCGACCAGCCGCGTTCCGCCCGAACAAGGGACAACGGGTGACGAGGGGAACTGTCCACGCACCCATCACATCACCCCGCCGCGCCCTTGTCCGCTCCGGCGACCCCGGGGATACAGCGGGGATACACCCGGGCCCTGTGCCCACATCGACCGGGTGCGTTGTACTCGCTTCCCCGACCCGGCGAACCCGACCGACACCGGCCGGAGTTCGTCGGCGGACCGAGGAGGACACCATGGTCGAAACCACTCCCACCTCCACCCCGCCCACCGAGTCCGCAGGCGGTTCCGGTCCCCGGCGCGACGACCCGCCGGGGAGCTCCTCGCGCACGGCAATCGACGCCGGCGGGGACGTGTTGCGAGCGCTCCTGACCCGGGGACGGGCACCGGCCCCGTCGCGGCCGTCGACCGGTGCCCGGGCGACGACCACCGACCTCCCGACCGGAGCGATCCCGGGCGGGCGCGAACATCGCCTGGCGACCGAGGAGGCCCGACGTCTGCGCCGCGCGGAACGCGACCGGGCCCCGATGGAACCGTTGAGTCGACGCCGACCGGGGCTGTCCCTGCAGGACGCGTACCTCGTGCAGTGGTGCGGGGCGGCGTTGCGCGTGGACGAGGGCGCCCGCGTGGTGGGTCACAAGGTGGGGTTGACCTCGCAGGCGATGCGGCAACAGGTGGGGATCGACGAGCCGGACTCCGGAATCCTCCTGGACACCATGGCCATCGCCTGCGGGGGCACGTTGCGCGTAGGCGAGTTGGTGGCGCCGCGGATCGAGGCGGAGATCGCGTTCCGCCTCGGAGACGACCTGCACGGTGCCGACGTCGACGAGGGCGACGCCCGCGCGGTGATCGCCGAGGTCTTCCTCGCGCTGGAGGTCATCGACAGCCGCTTCACCCTCGACGGCCTCACGTTGGCGGACAGCGTGGCGGACAACGCCGCCTGCGCGCGTTTCGTCCTCGGCGCGGCCGTCCCGGCGCCCACGTGGGACCTGCGCGCCGAGGAACTCACCGTCCGCGTGGACGACACCCCCGCGGCGTCCGGGAAGGGCCGGGCGGTCCTGGGCGATCCGATCCGCTCCCTGGTGTGGCTGGCTCGCCGCCTCGCCGCCTTCGACGCCCGACTGGCCGCCGGTGACGTCGTGTTGGCCGGCGCGGTCCACGCCGGCCTCCCCCTGGCCCCCGGAACCACCGTGTCCGCCGCCTCACCGCACCTGCCCCCGGTGACCCTGCACATCGCGTGACGCAACCGACCCTCCAGGAGCACCAACCCCGGGGCCCGCACACACCCACAGGAGAGGTCCACGATGACGATCAGACCCCCCACGCTCAAGGCCGCCGTAATCGGCGCCGGGATGCTCGGTATCGACCTGACCGAACGCATCCACCGCTCTCCCCTTTTGGCCTGCGCGCTGGTCGCGGGACGGCCGGGGACCGCCGGGCTGCGCATGGCCGCCCGCATGGGCTGCGCCACCTCCACCGCAGGCATCGACGCCGTGCTCGACGCTCGGGAACGCATCGACGTCGTCTTCGACGCGTCCAACGCGCTCGAACAAGCCACCCACCACGAACGCCTGTCGACGTCGGACGTTCTGCTGGTGGATCTGACGCCCGGCAGTGCCGGGACGACGATCGTGCCCACCGTCAACGCGGCGCTGGCCGAGACGTCCCGGCACCTGGGCCTGGTCAGTTGCGGGGGACAGGCGGTCCTGCCGCTCCTGCACGCGCTCACCGGCCACTGCACCCCACGGTACGTCGAGGTCGTCACCACGGCCGCGTCCGCGAGCGCCGGCCGCGCCACGCGCTCCAACCTGGACGAATACCTCGACACCACCGAGACGGCGATACGCCGACTCACCCGTGCCGCCGACGTCAAGGTCCTGGCGAACATCAGCCCCGCCCTGCCCGCGCCGCCGTTCCGGGCCCAGGTCACCGTTATCGCCCGCGACATCAGGCCCGACCCCGTACACGCCGCCGTCGCGGCCGCCGCCGAAGCGGTCCGCGCCTTCGCCCCCGGATACACCGTGACCGCCCTGGCCGTCGACGACGAGACGATCCGGGTGGGCGTCGAGGTCACCGCCCTCAGCGGCGGCCGACTGCCCCACCACGCCGGGAACGTGGAGATCATCAACGCCGCCGCCGTGCTCGTGGCCGAGCGCCACGCCGCCGCCCGGACGAAACGAGGACACCGGTGACCGCCGACGACACACCCGTGATCGTGTACGACCCGACGTTGCGCGACGGCCAACACGCCGTCCGCCACAGCCTCGACGCGGCGCAACTGCGCGCCTACGCCCGCGCCGCGAACCGCGCGCGGATCCCCGTGCTCGAGGTCGGTCACGGCAACGGACTGGGCGCGTCCTCCCTCCAGATCGGCCGCGCCGCGCTCACCGACGACGCCATGCTGCGCGCGGTCCGCGAGGAACTCACCCACACCCGACTCGCCGTGTTCATGGCCCCCGGCTGGGGCCGGAGCGCGAACCTGCGCGACGCGGTCGAGTGCGGCGCCGACGTCGTCCGGATCGCGGCGCACTGCACCGAGATCGACGTCACCGAACGCCACCTGGGCCTGGCGCGCGAACTGGGCGTCGAAGCACAGGCCGTGTTGTTGATGAGCCACATGGCCGACGCGCCCCGCCTGGCCGAACAGTGCGCGACGGCGGTCGGGTTCGGCGCGCAGGCGGTGGGGATCATGGACTCTGCCGGCCACTACCTCCCGGGCGACGTCTCGCAACGCATCGCCGCGATCGTCGCGGCGGCGGGGCAGGCGCCGGTGATCTTCCACGGGCACAACAACCTCGGCCTGGCCGTCGCGAACTCGATCGCCGCCGTCGACGCCGGCGCGAGGATCATCGACGCCAGCGCGCGCGGATTCGGCGCCGGCGCGGGCAACACCCAACTCGAGGTCCTCGTCGCCGTCCTGGAACGACTGGGGCATCCCACCGGGATCGACCTGCGGGCCCTGTTGCTCGCGGCCGACACCGCGCAGGAACACCTGATGCCCGCGCCGCCGACGATCGACTCGGTCAGCCTGGTCTCCGGCCTGGCGGGCGTGTTCTCCGGATTCAAACCGCCCGTCCTGGCCGCCGCGGAAGGCGCGGGCGTCGACCCGATCGACGTCTTCTTCGAACTCGGCCGACGTCAGGCCGTCGCCGGCCAAGAAGACCTGATCCCGCGGATCGTCCGAGACCTGAAGGACGCGTCGTGACCTCCACATCGGGTGATTCCACCGGCGCCGATGCCGCGGTGATCTGCGGCATCGGCGCCGAACTCCCTCACACACGCGTACCCAACGCCCACATCTGCGCGCACCTGGACGTCACCCCCGACTGGATCCACACCCGCACCGGGATCACCCACCGCGTCCGCGCCGACGACCACGTCACCACCGCCGACCTCGCCACCCGCGCCGGGGCGCAAGCCCTGCGATCGAGCGGCAACCGCACCGCGGACGCCCTCGTGGTGGCGACCATCTCCCCGGACCACCGCTGCCCGGCCACCGCCCCCCGGGTCGCCGCCCGCCTGGGCCTGCCCGGGATCCCCGCCTTCGACATCTCCGCCGCCTGCACGGGATTCCTCTACGCCCTCCGGATCGCGGCCGGATTCCTGACCCACCACGCCGCACAGCGGATGCTGGTGATCGCCGCCGATCGCATCCCTCACATGACCGACCCCACCGACCCCATCACCGCACCCCTGTTCGCCGACGGCGCCGGCGCCGTCGTCCTGCGCCGCGGCCACGCCGGCGAACCGGGCGCACTGGGGCCCATCCTCCTCGGCGCCGACGCCACCCACGCCGACGCCATCGTCATCCCGCACCACGCCCCCCTGCGCATGCGCGGCCGCGAGACGTTCAAACACGCCGTCGAACACATGTCACACGTGTCCGAACGCGCGCTACAGGCCGCCGGATGGACCCCGCACGACGTCGACCGGTTCATCCCCCACCAGGCGAACGCCAGGATCACCACCGCGGTCGGCCGCAGACTCGGCATCGACGAACCCCGGGTCCTGCACGACATCGAACGCGTCGGCAACACCGGCGCCGCGTCCATCCCCCTCACCCTCGCCCGAGCACACACCGACGGGCGCCTGAGGCCCGGACACCGCGTCCTGCTCACGGCATTCGGCGCCGGCCTCACCTGGGGCGCCACCACCCTCGTGTGGCCCGACCCGAACACACCGTCCCCACACCCGAACACACCCCACCGGGAGACATCGTCGTGAACCCCGACCTGACGCAACTCCTCGTCACCGACCTCGAACTCGACCCCCGGGCACTGCTCCCGCACACCCGACTCGACGACGCCGGCCTCGACTCGCTCGCCCTCGTCGAACTGGGCATGCTGCTCACCACCCGATGGGGCGTGACCATCACCGACGACGAACTGGCCGCCACCAAAACCCTCGGCGCCCTCGACCACCTCGTCACCCAACGGCGCGCCGACCGGTGAGCCCCGTGAACACGCCCACCGCCGGCGTCGGCACCACCTGGCTGATCACCCCCGCCACCGAACCCGACCGATTCCACACCGCCGTCCGCTCCGGCGCCGACGTCGCCCTCCTGGACCTCGAGGACTCCGTCCCCGCACACGCCAAGGACACCGCCCGCACCAGCGCACTCCACTTCCTCACCACCACCGCGGCGAACCCCGGCGGGAGCAGCCCCCCGACGCTGGGACTGCGCCTCAACGCCACCTCCACGATCCACGGACTCAAGGACCTGGTGGCGGTGGCCGAAAGCGGCCACACACCCGCCGTCCTCCTGGTCCCCAAGGTCGAATCCCCGCACGACATCGAACTCGTCGCCCACCTCGTCCACGCCCGGGACTCCCGGCCCGTCGTGTGGGCACTCATCGAGACACCCCGCGCCATCCAACGCCTGCCCGAGATCCTGCGCGCCCGCCCTCTGGCCGGCGTGGTGTTCGGAGCCGCGGACTACGCTGCCGCGGTCGGCTGCGCCCGCGATCGGCGGGCGCTGCTGTATCCGCGCTCCGCCCTCGCCGCAGGGGCCGCCGCAGCCGGCATCCCCGCGATCGACTCCCCGTGTTTCGACCTGCGCGACCTCGAGGCACTGCGCCTGGAGGCGCACGAGTCCAAGGTTCTGGGATTCGTCGGCAAGGGCGCCGTCCACCCCGCCCAACTCGGCGTCATCCGCGACACGTTCACCCCCACCGGCCACGAACTCGACGCCGCCCGCGCCCTGGTCGCCGCCGCCGACCGCGACGACGGCTCGATCACCACCGTCGACGGCCACATGGTCGGACCGCCCCTGATCGCCGCCGCCCGCACCCTCACCACCCGCGCCGGCCACACTCGCGACCGCACCACCCCGACACAGGAAGACAGGCGATCGACATGAGCGTCGTCGTGCCCCAGGGCTACCGGCCGGTCGGCGAGACGCGGAT
This sequence comes from Embleya sp. NPDC059237, assembly GCF_042754105.1. Classification (NCBI taxonomy): domain Bacteria; kingdom Bacillati; phylum Actinomycetota; class Actinomycetes; order Kitasatosporales; family Streptomycetaceae; genus Embleya; species Embleya sp. NPDC059237. The sequence goes on from NZ_JBHZAE010000028.1 coordinate 29,147, forward strand.
CCGGGAGAACGTCGGCTTCGGCCTCGAGGACTTCACCGTCGGCACGGTCATCGAACACCGCCCGGCCAGGACCGTCACCGAAACCGACCACGTCCTCACCCTCGCGCTGACCGGCAACCCCGCCCCCGTCCACTGCGACACCACCTACTGCGAGGCCACCGGCCGCACCCGGCCCCTGGTGTGCGGCATGGTCACCCTCGGCATCGTCCTGGGCGCCACGGTCCGCAGCACCAGCGGCCTGACCACCGCCAACCTCGCCCTGGACGAACTGCGCCTGGAACACCCCGTCCACGTCGGCGACACCCTGCACGCCGAAACCGAGATCGTCGGCGCACGCCGCTCCGCGAGCCGCCCCCACCAGGGCATCGTTACCTGCCGCGTCAACGGCTACAACCAACACGACCACCGCGTGATCACCTTCACCCGCACCTTCCTCGTCCCCGCCGACGCGACCACCGTCCGCGACGCCACCCGCTACTGACCCCCCGGGACGACAACCGACCACCCGAGAGAAAGGGGACCGGCATGGCCAGGGACCAACCCCCGACCGTCGTCGAGGCCGACGAGGGCCTGTGGGCCGAGTACGCCGCCCTGGCCACCCGCAGCTACGGCCACCGCCTCGCCGACATCACCCGCCTGTACGACCACGCCGACACCCGCGTCGGCCTGCGCGACGGCCGCGTCGTCGCCGGCGGACTGGGCCTGCTCGTCCCCCAGTTCTTCGGAGGCCGCCCCGTCCCCGCCGCCTGCATGGCCTCCGGATGCGTCGCCCCCGAGGAACGCGGCCACCACCTCGCCGCCCACATGCTCGACCAACGCATCCACCCCCTGCGCGAACAAGGCGCCGTCCTGGCCACCCTGTGGACCACATCCACCGGCTACGCCCGCCGCCACGGCTGGGAAGCCCCCACCGAGGTGTTCACCCGCACCGTCCCCACCGACGACCTCAAACGCGCCTTCCCTGTCACCGACCACGAGATCACCCACGGCGCGAGCCCCGCCACCCGCGCCCTGCAACACGAACTCGCCGCCCGCCACAACGGACCGATCCTGCGCCCCGACTGGTGGGACGGCTGGAAGCAGGACAAACACGACCTGGCCACCTACCGATTCCACCCGCCCGGGCAGAACCCGACGGGACTGGTGTCCCTGGCGTTCGCGGACCATGCGACCGAGGGAACCCGGCTGGTGGTTCACGACCTCTGGGCCGCCGACGATCGCACGGCCGCGGCCGTGTTCGCGTTCCTTGGCCGCCACAACAGCCGCATTCGCACCGTCGAGTTCCAACGCACCGGCCTGCCGCCCCACCCCCGACCGCTGCACCACCTCCACCGCCACGGCAACGCCACGGCCCGCTCCTGGCACCCCTGGATGCTGCGCGTCCTCGACATCCCCGCCGCCGTACGCCTGAGAGGCTGGCCCGACGACGTCCACCTCACCCTCACCCTCGAGGTCGACGGCCACGACCACACCCCACCCGAACGATTCATCCTGCGGATCACCGCCGGAACGGGCGAGACGACCCCAACCGACCGCGAGCCACACATCCGGCTCACCCGCGGCCAGTTCGCCGTCTGGTACGCCGGCGGCCACCCCACCCCCCACGCCGCCGCCATGGCCGGCGTGCGCGGCATATCCCACGACCTCGCCGCCCTCGTCCGCGCCACCACCGAACGCGAACCCTGGCTACCCGACCACTTCTGAACCCCCCCGCGACCACCGCACACCCCACCCCGGAGGCCCGCGATGACGTTCACCCTCTCCCCCCACGCCCGCGTCGTCGCCGTGGTCGCACACCCGGACGACGCGGAACTCATGTTCTACGGAACACTCCGCCACTGGAGCGACACCGGAGCAACCGTCACCGTCGTCGTCGCCACCCACGGCACCAACGGCGTCTTGCTCCACGACCGCCTCGCGGGTGTACAACTGGACCCGCGCACACGGCCGGCCGAGAACGCCGACTCGTTCCAGGGCACCGACATCGCCGTGGAATGTCTGGGCATGACCGACGGCGCACTCACCTGCGACATCGACCTCGTCACCGCCATCGAGGACACCCTGACCCGACACGCGTGCACCGCGCTGCTCACCCACCCCGTACACACCGGCAACGACCACCAGGACCACCACGCCCTCGCCCGCGCCGCGCTCAACGCCGCCACCCGGGTGGCCACCTGCACGACCATCCTCCACGGCCGCCCCCACGCACCCCACCAACACACCACCCCCACCGTCCTGATCGACATCACCACCCACCTCGACGACAAGATCAAGGCCCTCGCCCGACACCGCTCCCAAACCGGCCGTCACTACCTCGACGAGCCCTACACCCGCTGGCGCGCCGCCGGCGAAGCCTGGACCACCCTGCCCGCACACGCCGCCGCAGGACGATCCTTCGAAGCACTCACCCCCTCCCTGCTCCTCGCGCACACCCCCGCGACCGCTCCCGTCGCGATCCCCGACCCGTGCCGGTCCCCGGCCCCACGCAAGGAACCCATCGGATGACGCCCCACCCCACCCCGTTGCCCGCCGATCTGCGGACGTGGGTCACGAATCGACTGGCCGGCACCGGCCCCGTGACGGCCGAGGACGTGTCCTGGCCCCGTGACGACTCCCGGGTGTGGCGCGTGTCCCGGGGCCCGCACGCGGCGTACGTGAAGATCTGCCCCACCGCCCAAACCCACGCCCGCGAGGTCCACGCCTACGACCGTGCCGTCGAAATCCTCGGCCCCGACGAAGCACCCCGCCTGCTCGCCGCCGATCCCGACTTGCGTGCGATCATGACGACGCCCGTCGCCGGCGCCGTCGTCAAGGACCTGCCCCTGCCGCCCGCGCAGGAGCGACTGGCCCACGAACTCGCCGCCCGCCTGCTCGCGCGCTGGCACACCGCAGACCCCGACACGATCCCGGCAACGGCCCGCGAGCAGGCTCTCGCGTCGGTGACCGCGCGCGCCGACGCGGCCGCCCCCCACCTGGAACACGCCGCCCCCGTCCTCACGCAGCCGCAACACGCGCTCGCGGAACGCGCGCGCAAGGAACTCCCGCAACTCGCCCCGGCGTTGCCCCTGGCCCATCGGCACGGCGACTTCGCCCCACGGAACTGGCTGTGGAACGCCGACCGCGCCACCGTGGCCCTGTTCGACTTCGAACAGGCCGCCCCCGGCATCGCGGTCGAAGACCTCGTCTGGCTCTTCGCCACCACCTGGCCCACCCGCCCGGACCTGAAGAAGGCCTGCCTCACCGGCTACGACCGCCGCCTCGACCAGGCCGAGAACCGCGCCCTGACCCTGTTCACCGCATTGGCCGCCACCTCCTACGTGAGCGCGGGCGTCACCTTGGACCGGCCCGACCTCATCACCAAGGGACAGGACGCGTTCGCACACCTGCTCGGCACCGCCCGAACCCCATAGCCTCGGCCGTCGGGGACTCCTCGTGGGCCTGTCGGGCCGTCGCGCCCGATCCCCGGGGGGCGTACATTTCTGGAGCCCTGGGCGGTGATGACGCCCGCCACCGATTCATCAGGCGAGTCCCACCGCATGACGACGGGCTCGAGGTGGAGCAGGTGGACGAGCGCCCCGACGAGCCCGCGTTGTGGGAGCGGCTGTACCGGCTGTGGATCGCCCACGCCGACGAGCTGCGGTGCGAGCTGGGCGAGACGCAGACGCGGAACATGTTGCACGAGGCGCACCGGGTACTGCCGACGATGCCCGGGCGCCGCGCGGTTGTCCTGACTCTGCGGCGCCCCGCGACAACCCGAGCGGCACCGCACGCGGCCGCTACGATGACCGGACCCCGCGCCCCTGAGGACAGGAACGTGCCCGACGAGAGGACCCCGCCGTGAACCGGCATCACCCCGCTCGTGCGGCGGTGCTCTCGGCCGGGTCCTGGGGCACCGCCGTCGGCAAGATCATGGCCGACGCCGGCGCCGACGTCGTCGTGCACGCCCGCCGCAAAGAGATCGCCGACGCGATCAACACGACCCACCGCAACCCCGGCTACCACGCGGACATCGAACTCCCCGCCTCGCTGACCGCCACGACCGACGCGGCCACCGCCCTCCAGGGCGCGGACTTCCTCGTGCTGTCCATCCCCGCGCAGTCCCTGCGCACCAACCTCGCCGCCTGGGCGCCGCACATGGGGCCCGACACCGTGATCGTCTCGCTGATGAAGGGCATCGAACTCGGCAGCGGGCTGCGCGCGAGTCAGGTGATCGCCCAGGTGACCGGAGTGCCTCCGGAGCGGATCGCGGTGCTCTCGGGCCCCAACCTCGCCCGCGAGGTCATGGCGGGCCAGCCCGCCGCCGCCACCGTCGCCTGCCCCGACGAGGACGCCGCCCACCGCGTTCAACAGGCCTGCCACACCACATACTTCCGGCCCTACCGCGACACCGACGTCATCGGCTGCGAACTCGGCGGCGCGGTCAAGAACGTCATCGCCCTCGCCGTGGGCATCGCCACCGGCATGGGCCTGGGCCACAACGCCACCGCGATGCTCATCACCCGCGGACTCGCCGAGACCACCCGCCTCTCCGTCGCCATGGGCGCCCATGCCGCCACCCTCGCCGGCCTCGCCGGACTGGGCGACCTCGTCGCCACCTGCTCCTCGCCCCTGTCGCGCAACCGCACCTTCTTTCCGCTGTTGAAATCTGTCTCATGAGAGCTGTGGTTCAGTCTCGATCCGTTGAGGCGGTACGAGACAGGTGAGCTGACGGGAGTTCCTCCCGGGCCCCTGGGGGAGGGGCGAGTGTGGATCTTGCCTTTGTGCAGTCCAGGCTGCTGGAGCGGTTCCTGGACAGTGATGTGATCTCCGCTGAGGAGGTCGCGGCGCTGCTGAAGCGGCGAGGCGTACTCGACGGGACGCCGGTGTTCCTCGACGAAGGGACTCAGATGCCGTTGCCGCCCCTGTGTGAGTACGGGCGGTACCTGTCGACGGCGTTGCTGGACGAGACCACGCTGAAGGACTACGGGCGGGCCGTCCGCAGGCTGGACGACCACTTGGCTGAGCTGGGCAGCGATGTGCTGTCGGCGGTGGAGTCGGATCTTGTGTCGTACCGCGATCACCGGACCCGGTGGCAGGAGAAGCCGGTCGGCGGGTCGGCCTGGGGCAAGGAATCGTTCGTCCAGGACGACCTCTACGGGTTCCTCGTCGACCGGGGGGTCTTGACGCACCGTCCGGCGCGGGTGGCGGCGCGGGGCCGCAACGCGCTGGCTTCGCGGGTCCGGTCGAGCATGGACATCCGGCATCTGACCTTCGAGCAGTACCGGTACTTCCGGGACGTGGGGTTGGGCGGCCAGCTGCCCAACTCGCAGGTGAATCCGACCTTCCGCGGCTGGTCGCCACTGCGGGGTCGGGCCGGCTCCGATATTGCTCTTGGGTCGGGGACACGGTGGCGGGAGTGGTCGACGGTTCTACTTCCCGAGATCGGGCTCTGGCCGGGAATGCCTGGTGGGGCCGCTGAGTTCACGGTTCAGGCGTGCGCGAAGTACGGCAAAGACCGCCCCGTTTACGTCCCCGAGGACGCGGTCGCGTCCGCTGACCTGTTCTGCCTTTTGGAGCGTCCGGACATCGTCCGCAGGGCGGCCCGGGGCCTGGAGCGCAAGGCGCGCGATCTGTTCGTGGTGGGCGATGTCGACGTGGCCGGCGGCCGGGTGCGGGGCGTCATGGACGGCGTCGTGCGCGAGTTCCAGATGTCGGCGATGGACCCCAGGCTGCGGCGGATCGCCGTCTATGAGGGCGAATTCGGTCTGGAGGCGCTGACCTTGTTCGTCTGCCGCGGTGGGCTGATGCCGGGTGCAGATGCGTGGAAGGGCTACCGCCACCGGGCTTGGGCGCGCATGACCGAGCTCGCCGATGAGACCGCCCCGCGCCTTCCCGCCCGGCGGTGGAGATGGCACGACCTGAGGCATTCCTACGCTCTGCGGCTCTTGACCTACCTGGAGAACCTCATGGACGGCGAGGAGCCGGACCTGCAGGCTCGCCGTCGCCGGCACCGCTCCTATCTGACCGGGCACATCCGGCACAATCCGCTGCTGATCGTCAGCCGCCGACTCGGTCACGCCAGTCCAGAAACCACCTACCAGTACCTCCAGTACACGGACGATCTGATCAACGAATTCGAGGCCGCCTTCTCCGGCTGGGTGAGGGACGACGAAGCGACCTACGCTGAGATCGCCTCGCATGCCCTGTCCGGTGCGAACGGGGGCCGCTGATGGGCAAGCCGCGCGGGAAGGGCCGAAAGAGAAAAGAACGCGAGCGGTTCCTCGCCGCGCTGGCGAACCCGGTCCAGCCTGGGGGAATCGGCCCCCGAGTGGTGCGGGTCCCTGGATGTCTCCTGGCGGTGGACCCGGCGGAATACCGCTGCTCGCGTCTGGTCATGGAGCTGGCGGACGAGTGGACCGAGTACGTCGCCGCCACCGCGATCACGGCTCAAGCAGAGAATTACCGGCAGGCGATCGACCGCCTCTGCCGGTACGTGGACGAAGCGCTCGCTCCTGGAGCCGAGGGAGCGAGCCTGACCGATCCGGATCTCTTCGACACGCTGGTGAAGTGGGAGCTGTCCCTGCCCGAGGGCTACGCGCCGGGCTCGGCAAGGCCGCACCTGATCGCCTCCGCCGTGCGCGTGCTGATTGCCCGCCGGGACGACCATCCCGACCGCGAGGTGGCTCCGGCCCTGGCCCGGCTCGCCCGCGGTCCCGTGCTTTTTGGCGGTGGCGAGTCGACGGAACGAGACGAGTTCACCCGTCAGGAGAAGCGCGCTATGGTCCGCGCTGCTTGGACGAGTGTTCGTGCGACCCGCAAGCGCTTGGAGGAGGGCTGGGCCCTGGCCGAACAGGGGCGCCATCCCGAGCAGGGCAGCTGGACCAGCGTCCCCGACCTGCTCTGGGGTCTGGCACACAAGGAGATCGACTTCGACGACCTCCGCCGCTTCATGCCTTCGTCGCGCGAGTGGCCCCTGGAACTGCTGGAGTTCACTGCCGGGCCGGGCATGGTCCCTCATCCGCAGTCCGCGCGCATGCAGCTGGCGCGCAGGCTGTTCGCGAGTTTGTATCCCACCACTCGTGATCTGCACGCTTTCCGCGTCCTGCTGATGGATACCACCGGCTACACCTCCGAGGAGGTCACTGGCTTCGGTGAGGCAGACGTGGAGCTACTGCCCAGGGGCGTCCGGCTGACTCTGCTCAAGAACCGCGCGGGAAAGCTGCGGCACCGGGCCTTTCGGGACCAGGCCCCATCCGATGCTCCACTGGCGGAAGATGATGTCGGCGGGCCGCTCACCGTGGACTGGCCACGGCGCGAGGCCAGCGAGGTCGTCCGGCAACTCCTGGACGTCACGGCCCGGGTCCGCGCCAAGACTCCGCACATCACGGACACGCTCTTCGTCCGCGCTGTCGTCCGCGGCAACTACAAGACCCTTTTCGATCGTTGGCACCCCGCCGCCTCCAACGGGGGCGGTTTCGCGATTGGCTGGCCGCCGTGGGAGTCGAGGTCAAGGGCGCCCCGCACATCGGCCGCCTGCGCAAATCGGTCAAGGTCGAGAAGGCCATCGTCACCGAGGGGCGTATCGACGCCGCCGCGGACGATCACACTGAGGAGACCTTCGCCGGCCACTATGCCCAGGGCACCACGCTGCGGATCATGTCAGGTCGGACGATCGCTGCAGCTCAGCAGCACTGGTTCGACAAGGCCCTCGACCGCGTTGACGGTCCCACCGTCGTCGCCGGCACCGAGGACATCGGCCAGGGACTACTTGAAGACTCCGGCCTGTCCGCGCAGGAAGCCGAGGACATCATGACCGGCCAGCTCGACATGGGCGTCTCCCACTGCAAGAACCCCTACCAGAGCCCCTACAGCCGCCCCGGGGAACTCTGCGCCGTCGCCCCGCTGCGCTGCCTCGAATGCCGCAACGCCTGGATTTTGCCCACCAATCTGCCGCAACTCCTGCTTTTCAAGGCGCACTTGGAACGACTTCGTACGCTTCTGACCCCGCAGGCATTCAGCCGGCTATGGGGGCAGAGCTGGGTGAACCTCGATGCCGTCCTGGACGACCGTAGGCCCGAGGAACTCGCCCAGGCCCGCAAGCACATCGAATCTGGTGAGGCATCCCTCGACCTGCCGCTGGCCGCACACACGGAGTTCGACGCATGATCCTCACCCTTCCCCAGCAGCGGCGCCCATCGCTGTTTCGGGACGACGAACCCGTCGTCCAAGGTCACTCGCTGCTGCCCGAGGCCCGAGAGTCCGGAACCTACGTTCCTTGGTTCGGCGACACCGAACTCTGGGACTTCAACGGGGTCATCAAACGACCGGCGAACGTCGGCTCCAGTGACTGGAAGGTGTCCTTCAACCTGGAACTGGAGGACCCGTACTGGAATCTGCTGGCCCGCGAGCTGATGATGATCACCTTCAACCAGCGTCACCCCGCGGTCCTCGGGCGCGGCGTCGTCCTCAACGGTTCCGTCAACCCCCGCACTTTGAACCACATCGCCTCACGCCTGCGGACGGCCGCTCGCTGGGGCCGCGAGAAGGGGCTTCCCGGCAGCCCGGACCGATGGACGGTGGAGGATCTGCGGCAACGCATTACCGGCCTGGCCGCCGACGGCTTTTCCCCGAGAACGGTCCGGGGCCACGTGTGCACCTTGAAGAACCTGGCGGCAGCCGAGCCGGCCCTGAGCCTGGCCTGGCCGGCGGGGGATCCGTGGCATGGCCAGAGTGCCCGCAGCGTCGCCGCGGATACCTCCAGCAGGGCCATCACCACCCCTACCGTTCCCCCGAAGACCTGGTTCCCGCTGATTCGCGCCGCTTGGACCTACATCCACGACTTCGCTCCCGACGTCCTGCGCGCCGACCACCGACTTCGCGAACTCAAGGCAGCCGCCCGGCTGTCGGTCCGCGGCATCGACGAGCGATTTCAGGAGTGGCTCGCCGATCCTCAGAACAAGATCCCCGTCCATGCCGCGTCGTTGGAGGAGCAGGCCCCACAGGTCCAGTGGAAGCTGCTGATGCTTCTGCTCGGCTACACGGCAGACTCGTACGCTGCGATCAATGGTCTCGGCCGCCCAGGAGCGCGGCGTCGGCGCACTCGGATCCTGAGCGCGGTCGCCGAGGGGCGGATCACGACCCACGCCCTGGCCGGAGAACTCGTACAGGTAGTCCGGCCGGACGGCAGCACAGGGCCCTGGCACCCGGGCCTCGACCAGCAGGCACTGTTCGAGGCGAAGACGGCACTTCGTGACGCGGCATTCACCCTGGTTGTGGGCCTTTCGATGATGCGTGACTCGGAGATCCACGAGCTCCTGCGGGAGCCCCTCGTCGAGCACTACAGCACTCCCGCCATCTCCTCCACGAAGATCAAGGGCACCACCAACCGTGCCGGCAAACACTGGTGGATCGCTGAACCCCTCGTGGAAGCCCTCGAAGTCGCCGAGGCCGTCTCCCTGCACCCCGAACGTGTCTTCTCGCCCGTCCACGCCACCAAGCAGGACGGCACCCTCGGCGGTGTCGACATGCTGGCGTCGTTCGTGACCTTCGTGAACGCCGCCCGGAACTGGACCGGGCTCGACAAGATCCCCGCCACCTACATCCGCCCGCACATGTTCCGCCGCACGATGGCGATGCTCACCGACCAATTCCCCGGGTCCGAAATCGCCACCGGCATCCAGCTCAAGCACCTCGCCAAGAGGGCCCTGGCCAACGCCACCACCCGCGGCTACGCCGCCTCCGACACCGGGTGGGCCAAATACCTCGAAGACGCCCTCGACAACGTCAAGTTCCGCAAGATCAAAGACCTCTACGAGAGCCACATCGCGGGAGAAGAGATCGGATTCGGACCCGGCGCCGATCGCGTCAAGGACGCCTTCGACCAGGTTGCCGCCACCGTCAAAGCCCGCAACGGCGACGCCCGCACCGCCGACACCCTTTTGCGCACCACGCGGATCCACATCCGCTTCGGCATGCTCAACAACTGCACCGCCGATCACACCAACCCCGTCGGCGCCGTTTGCCTGGAGAACGCCATCGTCCCCGAAGGGCACATTGGACCCCTCGACGAACGCTGCCGGCCCGACCGATGCGCCAACAGCATGATCGGCCCTGAGCACCTGCCGATCTACGACTCCCATCAGCGCAAACAGCTAGAGATCATCAACAACCCCTCCATCCCTCGATGCCGTCGAGACCTCGCCGAACGCGAATTCGACATCACCCGCAACGTGCTCCAGATGGCAGGCGACCCCCAGTGACCGGCACTGCCGACGGCGACCTCAACGATCAGGTCAGTCCCAAAACCGCCGCCGCGCTGCGAGCCGCGATGACCCGCCTCTTCGAGGGACGCCCGCAGCGGACCGACGGCCGTCTCACCAAAGAGAACCTCTACAAAGAAGCCCAGGTCAGCAGAGCGACCATGAACCGGGCTAACGCGATTCTGGCTGAATGGGACGCTCACCTTGCCGCCCACGGCAAGACCACTCCCGGCGAGGCCAGGCGCGATGCAACCATCACCGACCTCAAGAAGCGACTGGCCAAGAAGGCTCAGGAGTGCACACTGCTGGAGAACAAGCTCAAGGCCGCCCACACCGCCATCGCGGCCCTCTTCCACGACAACGAAGCCTTACGGCAGCAGTTCGACAAAGATGCCTCAGCCGTTGTCACGCCCCTGCGTTCACGGGGTCCTCGGCAACGTCGCTGAGAAATCAGCAGGAGTCAACGCAATTCGTTGGCGTACTCGACGTATAGAGGCGTGGCAAGGAGACAGGGATGCTCACTAGTCTCCCACCATTCTGGGGTAGTGAAAGCAGCGGAAGTCCTGGCGTAGCCGCGCATCCACGCTGCTCCCCAAGCCGGTGTGACCCTTGCAGCAGCCGCCAACAATTGGGCGATTGTGCCGGGAAACACGTCACTCCCGACGATGTTGCCTGGGATGGCTGGTCTGGGCCCATTATGTTCTTCGGCCGTGGGAAGTGAGATTGCCCGCATCTGTTGAAGGCTCATGGCCACTAGCGGGCTACTCCGTGCGAACTCCACGTAGGGAGGCAGGGGAACCTTTTCGACTTCGGTGAGCAAATGACTGCTACTACCGTGCATCAGTACACGGGCGCCCCCCGGCTGGAAATATCCCTCTACCAAGCCCGGTTCTGGGTCAATGAACAGGACGGTGTCGGGTGCAATGTCAACGACGCAGACGTTCAGAGGGGCCTCGAAGTAGACCCATTGCCCCGCTCTGACGTCTGGATCCTGAAACCATAGAGCCTGTTCCTCTACATGGCGGACTACCGAGGCTAGGTGCTTTCGCTTCTGGCTTGCACTGTCAGAATCAGCTGCTGCCTCCAGTTCAAATGTGCCCACTGGGGTGGTAGCACGGAAGGCCGTCAGACGGCGGCCGATCCAATTTCTGCCATGTTCAGGGACGAACTGTCTGAGTTTACGGTCCGACAGATACACGAGTTCTCTCATCTGATCCCCGCAGTGCATCGAGTTGAGACCCTCTCGCGCCTGCTACGCCGGTGTCGTTCGACGGAGAGAGTCCCTCCAAGGGTAATTGAGATCCTTTCCCTGCCTAGGCAGCGGCATGGATGAGTCTCGAAGGCTGGCGGCGCCACTCAGTGATGCGCGCGCACCACTCTGGGCGAGGACCCGACCTTGAATGGAGTAGCTGCTATGCGTCCGGCAGCCAGTGGGCGATCGCCGCTCCGAGACGGTGTAGCGCTGACACGCTGTTGACTGGGTGGGGACTGCTGCAGGATTGGGCGACACGGCGGACCAGTGTCTCAGTGTCGCTTCCTTGAACTGCGATGGCCCATCTGGTGCTGCAGAAGTCCGAGCTGGGAAGCCTCGCCCGCATAGATGCCTCATGAGACATTCCGAACGTAAAGAACGCACCTTCGGGTACCACCTCGGGCAAGGTCTCAGCGTCGAACAGGCCGTCGCCGCCACCCGACAGACCACCGAGGGCGTCAAATCCGCCGAGGCGATCCTGGCCCTGGCCCACGCCCGCGACGTCGAGATGCCGATCACGGACGTGGTCTGCGCCCTCCTGCACGAGAAGGTCACCCTCGACGAGGCCGTTGCGGCACTGATGCAGCGGCCCCCCAAGCCCGAGCGCTGACACCGGCGGCCCGACCACGGCCGCACCCCGACGCCATCACCCTCCCGACACGGAGGCCCCCGTCATGGCGAGGGTCTCGCCGCGACTGGGGCAGGCCATGACGCGCGTGCGGGGCAGCGCGGCCAGGGCCCGGGGAGATCGCGGCTGTAGCGGCCGATCACGGTCGCGTCGAGGCCCGGTTCGCGGCAGCGGTGGCGGTAGGTGTTCACACGGCGGCGCGTTCGTCGTCGGTGGGGACGGCGATCATCGCGAGGTGGACATCGCCGCGCAACGGCGCGACGGTTTCGACGAGTTGGTCCAGGCCCTTGCTGTGGTCGGTGCGTCCCACCGCGGCGACGAAACTCGGGTGGGTCTCCGTTGTCACCGGTGTGACCCGGCGCGACGCAATACGCCCCGAACAAGCCGCCCTCCGCCGCAAGGGCCTGCCCGTCGACCGCGACCTGGACAAGGTGATGGCTGCCGCTGACGCGCCCGCGTGCGCCGACCGACGTGCTCCGGCTGCCGCGCATCGCTCACGGGGTTGCTCGTCGGCGTCGGCCGCCACGTGATGTGCTGAAGCAGAGCGAGTATGCGACGCGAATATTGCGACGGTTATCGACCGGCAGCGTCTGCTATTTCTCGCGAAACGTATATACAAAACTGCATCCGCGACAGTGGCGATGTTCTTGGCCCTGACCAGCAGGTACAGAGGTGAAAGTGATTACCCATGTAGGACTGTTGCCCGTCCGTCACTCTCTCTGCGTACGCACTGCGTACGTACTTGCAGGTGAGCGTACATACGGTCCTCACGCTAACGTCCCGTCACCTACATACCGTCGGGTTGCCCGACGCGGCGGATGCCCTTAGCGGAAGTGTGGACAACTTTCATTTTCTTATCCACAACCCTGAGTTGTCTCACGGCGGGTTGGCGAATACGGTTGCGCCTGAAAGGCGTCGGGGGAGGGAACCCCAGGCCTCTTCGCGCACGTAAAACGGCGCCACCCAGTCGACTCGCGGTGGATCTGGGTGGCGCCGAACAAGCAGCCCCATCCCGTCTAGTAGGAAGGAGCTACTCCCATACGACCCCGGCCGGGGTCATGCGGTCAACCGACGCTCGTGACCGGTGAACGCATCCGGTCCTTACGGGAGTAACACCTTGAACGTGCTCGCCCTGCTGACCGCCCTTGTTGCACTGCTGGTCGGCATCGTGTCCAGCCTCCTCGCCTGGATCCTGATTCCGCGGTACGGAGGTACGGCACTTCACCGCCTTACCGGGTCCGGTGGTGCGTTCGCTCTCGCCTGCGGCCTCGTGATCGCGGCCGTCGCGGCGTACAAGGCGTGACCAGCCGTGTCTGCCTGATCCGATAGAAGCCCGGTGCCGCAGCACCTGTATCCGGAAGCAGGTGCTGCGGGCCTACATCGAAGGTGCACGAAGGCTCGGTCAAGATGTTGTTCGAGGGGTGCCGTTTGTCGGCGGCCTCGGTCATCAGCTCGACGTGCGGGGCCCGTCGGATCGGGAGTCTCCCCCCTGCGTCGTCGATCCGTTCCCGCTCCGCCTCACCCTCGGCCCGCCACCGCCGCAGCGTCGACGGGGCGATGCCGACGTACCCGGTCGCGACCATCCACGGTGTGCCTATCCGTGCTCGCACGCAGCGCGCGACTGCGCGGAGTTGCCCGGCACGGCAAACTTCCGGAGCGTTGTGTCGGCCCTGTCCCGACACAACGCCGCACGGCCGGATGGTGTTGATGTGTGAGACGTGGCTGTCCGGAGTGTTCCGGTGCCGTCGTCGCGGCTGCCCGGTCGTTTGAGTACGTGACCGTGCCCGTTTGAGTACGTCGTCCCTGGGGGTGTGGTGCCCTCCGCCGGGAGGGTGGGTGCATGACGACGAGGACGGCGGGGCGGCGGGGTTCGGGCGGCGGAACGCGGGCGGGTGGCGGGGGGCGCGGTTCGCTGGTGGTGTCGGCCCTGGTGGTGTTGTGGGCGGTGACCGGGGTGTTGATGGTGGTGTTGCCGTTCGGGGCGATGATGAGCGATCCGTGCGAGTCGGCGGCGGACGGTCTGATCTGCACGGCCGGGGGCCAAGCGTTGTGTTGGCAGATCCCGTGGATCGGCGGGCCACTGGTGGCCGTCTGCGGGACGGCCGCGGTTGTGGCCGGGCCGAGGGGTCTGCGCTACGGCGGAGTGCTCGCGTGGGCGGTCGCCCTGATCGTGATGGCGGCATGCGTCGGGGGGATCGCCGACTCCTACCACCCGCGGTAGCCGACAGCCACCGACACGACGCAGCGACGTGCCTGGCATGCGGGACCGCGCCGGCACGCCGGGGGAGTACGACACGCCGGCCGTCCGGTCGGCGGCGCCGTTACCCGTGTCCACCCGCCGGCACGTTCTGTCCGGTATTGGGTCAGATCCGGTCCCAGGCGTCGTTGGGAATGCTGTCCCACACGCTGAGGGCCCGCGTGTTGGGTCTGCCGAACAGCGCGCAGGAGACGAGGGTGTCTCCGCCTCGTTGTGCGTCCGGGAAGACTCCCAGGTCCGTCGAGCCGACGTCCCCGCTCGGCATGAACTGGACGCCCATGCCGCGCTCTTCGAGGTGCGCGACGAGCTCGCTCGCCACGTCGGAGGGTGGGCGGCCGATGAGCCGGATTCCGTCCATCACCACCTGTGGACCACTGCGGGCGCCGACGACGACACAGGTCAGGCCGATCGTGTCCACGAAGTATGCGAGGACGTCGTAGGAAGGTGCCCAGGGGTCGGTCCTGTGCCTGCGGAAGGTGCCCCGCTGTCGCCCGTGGGGACCGCGCCTGTCGATCGACGCGAACTCGGCGACGAAACCCGCCTCGCGCATGACGGCCCCCGCGGCCTCGCGGGTCATACCGAAACACAGTGGCCCCACCCGCTCGAACGGCACATAGTCCCAGTGCGCGCGCTCACCCTCGGCGATCACCGCCCACTGCTCCATCCACCACACGCCAACCCCCCGAACGTCTTGGGAACCCACGAACACCCGCCTGCGCACCCGGCCTACGTCCCGGCCCGCCCCGTGAACACACGACCGCCGTCCGGTGCTCGAGATCCGTACCGATCCCGTCGGCGGCCGGAGGTTCGCGGGCCGGCGATTTCGCAGCCGCGCCCGGGAAGCCATCGCGGTCGACACCGGCATCGACCTCACACGGCCGGCCGGACCCGACCGGTCAACGGCTTTCCAGGAGCGGCGCGACCAGCGTCGCGAACTCCTCCGGGGTCATGATGCGGATGCCCAGGGCCTCGGCCTTGGCTCGTTTGGATCCGGCCTTGTCGCCGGCGACGACGAGAGTGGTCCTGGCGGAGACGCTCGAGGCGGCGCGGCCGCCGGCGCGTTCGACGAGTTCGTTCATCTCGTTGCGGGACAGCGCGGCGAGGGGGCTGGCCATGGCGCCGGTGACGACAACCGCCTGTCCGGCCAACGGCAGCGGACCGGCGGCGGTGTTGCCGGCCGCGTCGTCGTCGGAATCCGTCTCGGCCGCCGTCGTGGGATGGGCGCCGGGTTCGATGGTGTTCACGCCGGCGGCCACGAGTTTGTCCAACACCTCCGCCAGGTCGGCGAGTTCGGCCACGATGACCGGGGCCTTGCCGTCGCCGATGCCCTCGACCCGCGCCATCTCGACGACGTCCGCAGCCCGGACGGCGTCCAACGTCGCGAAATGACGCGCGATGCGGCGCGACATGGATCGTCCGGTGCCCCGGATCCCCAGCGCGCACAGCACCCGGCTCAACGGCCGGGACTTGGCGTCCTCGATCCCGGCGAGGAGTTTGTCCGCGCTCCTGTCGCCCATGCGCTCCAGAGCGAGGAGCCGGTCGCGGGTCAGGGTGAACAGGTCGGCCACGTCCGCCA
The DNA here is from genome assembly GCF_042754105.1 of Embleya sp. NPDC059237. Classification (NCBI taxonomy): domain Bacteria; kingdom Bacillati; phylum Actinomycetota; class Actinomycetes; order Kitasatosporales; family Streptomycetaceae; genus Embleya; species Embleya sp. NPDC059237. Next base: position 45,101 of record NZ_JBHZAE010000028.1, read on the forward strand.
CCGCGCCGGTGTCGACGAGCTGCGCCACGAGTCGCCCGCCGATGCCCTCGATGTCGAGCTGGTCGCGGCCGACCGCGTACAGGATCCCGGCGTGCAACCCGCAGGCGCGTCCCTTCACGCACCGCCACCGCTGCTCGCTCGTGTCGATCTCGCCGCCGCACTGCGGGCAGGCGGTGGGGAATTCGATCGGCGTCTCGTCCCCGGTGCGCACGTGCACCAACGGCGCCTCCACCCGGGGGATGATGTCCCCGGCTTTGTAGACGCTGACCTGGTCGCCGATGCGGAGCCCTCGGCGTTCGATGTCGGCCGGGTTGTGCAGGGTCGCGAAGCCGACGACGCTGCCGTCGATCTCGATCGGGTCCAGGATCGCGCGCGGCGCGATCACCCCGGTGCGGCCGACCGCCCAGTCCACGCCGACGAGCCGGGTGATCTTGTGCACGGCGGCCAACTTGTAGGCGATCGCCCAGCGCGGCGCGCGCGACCCGTTGCCGGCGTCGGCCTGGTCCTGCGCGCTGTCGGCCTTGACGACCACGCCGTCGATGCCGAACGGCAGGTCCGGCCGCATGGCCGCGATCGCGTCCACGGCCTCCTGCACCTCCGCCAGGGTGGGACACACCCGCAGCCCCGCCGGGGTGCGTCCGGTCGTGTTCACCCCCAGGTTCGCGACCGCGGCCATCGCCTCGGAGTGCGGCGCCTTGCGCAGGAACGCGGCGAAGTCCCCGTCGTCATCGGCCGCGGGCATGGCGACGTAGCCGTAGAACGTCGTGGGGATGGTGTAGGTCCGGTCCTTGGCCCGCAGTGTTCCGGCGGCGCCGCTGCGCGGGTTGGAGAAGACGGTCGCGCCGTTCTCCACCCGTATCTCGTTGGCCCGTTCGAACTGCTCACCGGTCAGAAGGATCTCGCCGCGGACCTCGATCGACACCGGCTCGGCCAGGCGCTCCGGCAGCCCCAGCACGGTCCCGATCGCGTGCGACACGTCCTCGCCGGCGATTCCGCCACCCCGCGTGACCAGCTGCTCCAGCCGGCCCTCGCGGTAGCGCACCGCGACCGCCAGGCCGTCCATCTTCGGCTCGACCGTGAACCCGTCGACCGGCCGGCCCAGGCGCCGCTCCAGTGACGCGCCCCAGGCGAGGAGCCCGTCCGGGGCGAAAACGTTCGCGATGCTGAGCATCGGCACCGAGTGGGCCACGTCCCCGGGGGCGAGCGCCCCGGCGGCCACCTTCCCCACGGGGGACTCGGCGAGGACGTGGTCGGGGTGCTCGCGCTCGTAGTCCTCGATGCCGCGCACCAGGGCGTCGTAGACGTCGTCGTCGAGCGCGGAGTCCGCGCCGCCGTAGTAGGCCCGCGCGGCGGCGGTGACGGTCTCGACGGCCTGGGCGTACGCGTCGAGGTCGGCGAGAGCGGCGGCGGGCGCCGGGGTGTCGGTCATGCGAACGATCATCGCCGCAGCCACCGACACGCGCCGACCCCCCTCGTGCGGAGCCGGGCATCCCGAGAAGTATTCGCCCGCAGACCGAGAGGAATCACCCCGAACCCCACCGTCCCAGGGGCCGGGGCGGAGCGTTTCAGCCGGTCTTCCGTCGCGACCGGGCCGCCGCCGCGCCGCCCTTTTTCGTGCTGCTCTTGATGGTGGTCTTCGGCATCGTTCGCTTGGCGCCGGGACGGCCCTTGGCGGCGGCTTCGACGCTGGCGGTGAGCGCGGACATGAGGTCGACGACGTTGTTCGCGGTCGTGGTGCGCCCGGCGGCCTCGTCGGGGTGGGCGCCGGCGGCCTTGGCCTCGACCAGCGCGTCGAGCGCGCGCTGGTAGTCGTCGTGCACTTGAGATAGTTCGAAGTCCTCGCTGAGGGTGTCCATGAGCGAGGCGGCCATTTTCAACTCCTGGGGGCGGATGGTCACCTCGCCCCGCGGGGCGATGCCCTCGGGTGGGCGGAGTTCGTCCGGCCAGAGCATCGTCTGCAGGGTGAGGACGTCGCCCTGCGCCCGGACCAGGGCCAGGCTTTCGCGCGTGGACAGGGTGATCTTGGTGACCGCCGCCCGGCCCTGTCCGGCGAGGGCCTCGCGGATGAGGACGTACGCCTTGGTCGCCGTGGGGCCGGCCGGCCCGAGATAGTAGGGCTTGGACAGGGCGAGCGGGTCGATGTCGGCCTCGTCGACGAACGCGAGCACGTCGACGATCTTCTTGCTGGGCAGCGGCAGCTCGGCCATGTCCTCGTCGGTGAGCACGACCTGGCGCCCGTCGGAGGATTCGTAGGACTTGGCGATCTCGGCGTAGGGGACCTCCTCGCCATCCAACTCGCAAATCCTCCTATATCGGATCCGACCGCCATCGCTCTGGTGCACCTGATGCGCCGCGGAGCGACTCTCCGACACGGTCGCGGGATACAACTCCACCGGGATGTTCACCAGCCCGAACGAGATGGACCCCTTCCACGTCGCCCGCATGCGCACCCCTTGACAAATGACACGAAATGACCGCTTTCGATCGTATGGGATCAATGCGGTGGTGGCCAGGAACGCTTCGCCACGACCGACGCGGCGCGGGGACTCGGACGGCCCCTCGAAGGGGTCGAGCGCGGAGGGGACCATGCCCACTGCGGAGGGTGACGATCGTGGAGAGTGCGTCCAACGGGCGGCGGTCCCGGACGTGGCCCGACCCCCGCGCGGGCCCGTGTCCGGGACGTCTGTCGGCCCGCCGGCCGAGGGGGTGCGCACATGTGGCCGGCGGGCCGATCGTGGCGGTCGGACCCGGGTGGGGAGGCAAGGTCTCCGACGGCCACGCGCGAACGTACACGTCCCCACCGACATCGCCACGGCCGTTGCCCGAGCCACGTCTCGGTGTGACTGGTCGCGATAGATGACATCTGGCCGCAATTGACACCGACGGCTCGTTGACGTGACCGCCGCGATCGAGTCGTGACACGGCAGTTGGAACCTCGCCATGACGGTTGGAACCGGCGAGGTCGGTTCGTGGAGTGGCCGGCGTCCTGGGCCTCAGGGCCGACGGACTGGTTCGTGGCCTCGTGGAGGGCAAGTTCCTCGGGAGTTCCGACGAAGGCGGGTCCACAGCCGGGAGGGAGACGTTCGACCACCATCGTGACGGCCTGCTCCGGCGTCGCCGCCGGACCCAAACTCACCGCGTAGGGGGCCGGAGACCCGGTAGCCGCCTCCTGTCGCGGGCTGGATGTAGGGGATGTCCCACGTCCATCGCTGCTCTGTGCAGCGGCTGAAGTGCAGCTCTCCCATTCCTGTCCAGGGGAACAACCGACGCAGGTGGGGTTCGGCGTAGGCCGCTTCGAGCAGTGCCGGGCGGATTCGCCCGTCGGCGCGAACCTTCTGCCAACCTGCTTCGACGAGCGCCCGGCTCGGAGGGGTTGTGTCCATGGCGACACCATCCCGGTCTCGACGCGGGGCCGGATTCGTGAAGGGGGTGCCGGCGGGAGCAAGACCACGCGGCGGGGGTGAGTCCGGCAGGCTCGGTTCACAGGCCGAAGCCGTCGATTGCCTGGGGGTGAAGGGGTGGTGGCGTCGGTGTTCGGTCGGCTGGACGCGACGTGGGAACACCTCGGCGGCCGCAGAGCCCGATCAAACTGAACTCCCGGCATGTCCGGTCCGACATTGGTGATCGAGTTGGCGGAGCCGCTCTCCCCGGTCGCGCTGCGCGAGTTCCGCGCCTTGATGGTGGGGCTCTCCTCCCACTTCGACGAGAAGCGGCTCGGGTTCTTCGACGTCAACGTGCCCGCGGAGCGACTGGGCGTCGAGGACAGGCGAGAGGAGGACCGGCGAAAGCCGTTCCCGCTTCCACGCCTCGGCGACCACTTCGCGGACGGGGAGCCCACGGCCCTGGTGGGATTCAATCCGCGGCGGGAGGACCGGCGTCGGCCCTTCCTGGTCCACGTGATGGGGCCGGGTGTCGGCGACGAGAGCGTCTTCGGGGCCGAGCACGCGGACGAGCCCGAGGTGGAGGCCGTCCTCGGCTTCAGGCCGACCCATGCCGTCAATGTCAGCGCCGGCTGCGATCGCGGGATCGACCACGTCACCGCGGCCCTGCTGACCGCCGCCGTCATGGACGTCATCGGGGGTGTGGCCAAAGCCGAGCTGCTGCATGGGCAGGCGTCGGTCGTCGCCGGCCTTCCGGGAGTGCGGGGGATCGCGGACGACGACGGGATGGTGCTGGGAACGGCGGAGTTCCTGCGGGCCTGGGTTGGGCGCCCCGCCTTCCGGCTGGTCAAGTAGCTCGGGCGGATCCGCTGCGGATGGGCGCTGTGATCTGGGATCACGGCGGCGGCCGACCCGGGTGAACGATGTCGACACGGTGCGCCGGGCGCGACGTCCGTCTCGACGCCATCGACGTGTACCGACTCCTACCGCCTCGCCCAGACGCGGGCCCAGGCCGAACGCGCGGGCAACGGACCGGAAGGGGACCAAGACCCCTGATGGGCGTGGTCTCAACGCTCCAGAGGGCTGGTGGGTGCACTGACAGTGGCCCGCACTAGGGTCCGCGCATGACGACGCACCACGACCCGCTGGCAGTCCTGGCAGGCGACCCGACAGGCCGGTCGTTCGGACTCGACCTGCCACCGGGAACAGTCGTGGACCGAACCCTCGAGGGACCTCGTCCGCCGTTTCTCTGGCGCACCGACGACGTCGTCGGTGCCGGGATCTGGGCGTGCTTGGAAGCCGCCGCACAGGCGACCGGGCTCCAACCCGTCGTGTTCTGGGGAGACTGGAGCAGCGAACTCGATCACAGCCTCGCGTCCGCCCCCGGCGACCACGACCCCGACGACCTTCTGAGCAGGCTCTGGGACGCCTGCATGCCCGACGCCGACGATCCCGCCGACCTGGTCCGAGCCAACGACAAGACCATCGCCCCCTTCACCACCACCTGGCCGGGGCCGGCTCCCACGACCGCACCCACCACCGACCCGGACAGCGCCGCGGCCGAGCTCGTCGACGACCTGCTCGACAGCCAGTGGTTCGTGGAACCCCGAGGTGGTCTGGTCGACGCGCGGCGCAGCGCCGACATCCTTACCGCGATCGGCTGGACGGGCTCCCTCAACCACGACAACGACGTCGCTGTTTTCGCCGCAGTCCTGCGTTCGTGGGAAGAGCGCTTCGGTGCCCGACTCGTCGCCCTGTCATTCGACCAGCTGGAGTTGGCAGTCTCCGCACCGCCCCGGTCCACTGATGAGGCACTCGGTGTCGCCGCGGAGCACTACGCCTTCTGCCCTGACAACATCTGGCAGGGCACCCGCAGGACTCGGACCATCCGCCACTACGCGGACACCCTGGTGAACGCACGACGCTGGTCATTCTGGTGGGACTAGGGCGTGTATCCAGTCGTGATCAATGAGTGTTCCGGCTGAGGGCTTTGACCCAGATCATCGCGGCGCGGAGGTGGAGGCCGGCGAGGTAGCTCTCGGGGGTCTTGTCGTATCTGGTGGCGACCGCGCGTGCGCCACGGCCACCTCAGCGGCGACGGTGTGCCAGCGCTGCTCCCAATCACGTACGTCGCCGACGCAGGCCCGTACATACGCCGGCGTCACCGGCAGACTCGGCAACCTCCGGCCCGATGCCGCGCTGGCAAACGTGGCCACCGAATAGTGCGCCCGCTCGGCCGACACCCGATAGGTCGGACCACCTGCCTTCTCCCGCAACAAACGCGGCTTCGCTGCGACGCCGACACCGGACCCTCCTCGGCATCCAACGGTTTCTCGCCCCGCGGCACCGACACCACCCCCGTAGGCATCCGCGCCATTCTCCACCGCACTTCGCCCACCGTCCAGGCACCGAAACAAGACACCAGGCCCGCCTCCGACGGGCGGCGGCGCCGCCATGGGGCCGGTGTGTGCGTCTCGCCCGATACCCCAACGGCGCGTCACAGCAGGCGGGTTCGGAGGAGTACCGGTAGCCGGCCGGGCAGCCGAGCCCGCGCGGCTCGTCGAGGGCGTCGGCACCGAGGAGTTCGCGCGGCGCGGCTCCCGTGCGGGGGCGTGGGCCGGGGCCGGGCGCCCGTCGGAGTCGGCGGCGGTTGTCCGGAACTGTTCTGGTGGCGGTGCCGCGGACGCCTCTACGGTGCAGGAGCTGTCAACGGACCGGTGGGATGGGAGACCCGCATCGCGGGCCCGCCGGTCGGGGAGGGGGTGCGGCGCGATCGGGCACGCCCGCGCGCCGGGTGGGGATCGACACGGCACTGCGCAACGCGCGTGAACCGGCGTACTCTCGGCGGGACTTCCCGGCATGCCACCGGCCCCGCGACGACGGTCCGGGGCGAGCGGGTCCACCCACTCCCGGGGACGGGAGTCCACCATCCCGCTTGTTCGTGCCGGCCTGTCCCCACGCATGTCCAGGCACGTTCACGCCGTCCATGCACGTCCATCACCGGTTCGCTCGCGCTCATTCCTCGACGAGGAGAGACGATGACCACGACAGCCCGACGTCTGCTGTCCCTGACGGCCGCGGCCCTGGCCACCACGATTGTGGTGCAGCTGGCCGTGACCGCTTCCGCCCCGGCCGACCCCAACCCGGAGCCCTGGGCCTCGTCGAGGATCCCCCTGGATCCGGACTCGACGAGCCCGCGCTTCACGGTGAACATCTCGGACGAGATCACGAACGAGACCGACTCCAAGACCAGGGACGCGATCGGTACCGCGCTCGACACCTGGAGCCGGGCACTGACCGGCGGGACGACCCTGTTCGATACGACCGGGACCCAAAGGGACCTCAACCCCCCGTACACCCGGACCCGGGCGATCACGATCGAACTGGTCGACTGGCGACAGCTGGCCCGGAAGAACGCCACCAACGTGGGTTGGTCCCGGGGAGCCGCCGCAGAGATCGGCGGTTCCTGCGAGGATCCCTGCAAGGGTCTGACCGCCAAGATCCGGCTGAATCGCACCATGATCAACGAGAGTTGGGTCAACCCCCTCGGCACGACCGAGCCCCCGATGGCGAAGGACAAACTCGTGTGGGCCGTGCTGCACGAGGTCGGCCACGCCCTCGGCCTCGACCACGCCGTCGGCAACGACGCCTGCGACGTCATGCTGGGTGGCGTCGTCGGCGATCCCCCATGCAACGGCGCGTGGGCGTCCAAGCCCACCGACGCCGAGACCGCGGCGGTCAAGGCCAACTACCCGGGAACGTTCGGGTAGTCGACCCCCGCGGCAAGCACGTCGGCGAACACCGTCCGGGGACGCGGGCGTGCCGACCCGGCACGCCACGAGCGCCGCACCGCGACAGGTCCCGAACCCCCCAGGCCGCGCCACCCGCGCGATCGACCCGCCCTTCGCGACCGAAAGGAAGACATGAAAGGAACCGGGAAACTCGCCATCGCACTCGCGGCGTTCGCGACGGCCGCGACAATGACCACCGTCACCCTCCTCCCGACGGCGTCCGCGGACGCCCCCGCCACCGCCGACGCCCCGCCGACCGCGACCGGCACGATCGGCGGTTGGGGCGGCTTCTGCATGGACGTCACCGGCGGCAGCTCCACCGACCGGACGTCCGTGGAGCTCTACACCTGCAACAGCGGCGCGGGCCAGAACTGGACCCTCACCCCGGACGCCTCGTCCGGCACCATCACGGCCCTCGGCAAATGCCTCGACATCCCCGACCACAACACCACCGACGGGACCCCGCTGGAGATCTACACCTGCAACGGCGGCTCCAACCAACAATGGAAGGCGAACCACGACGGCACCATCACCAACCCCGACTCGGGCCTGTGCGTCACCGCCCCCGGAACCCCCCAGATCGGCGTCGTCCTGCAGATCAAGACCTGCGTGTCCGCCGGGGGCCAACGCTGGAGCGTACCCATCCCCGTCGACCCCACCGCCACCGAGGCCGCCGGCCCCGTCCACGGCTGGAGCGACTACTGCATGGACGTCACCGGCGGCAACAGCGACGACCTCACCCCCATAGAGCTCTACACCTGCAACAACAGCACCGGACAGAACTGGACCCGCGCGAGCGACCACACCCTGCGCGCCTTCGGCAAATGCCTCGACCTCAACGGCAACAACCCCACCCGCGGCACCCGACTCCAGCTCTACACCTGCAACGGCAGACCCTCCCAGATCTGGGTCGTCAACTCCGACGAGACCCTCTACAACCCCGGCTCGGGCGGCTGCGCCGCCGCCGCGGGAGTCAGCCCCCAGATCGGCGCCCAACTCCAACTCCAGGACTGCTCCGCACACGACAACCAACGCTGGATCCTTCCCACCACCGGACCGGTCGTGCACTCCGCCTCCGGCAGCTGCATGGACGACAGCAACTCCTCCACCACCGACGGCAACGTCGTACAGATCTTCACCTGCAACGGCAGCGGCGCCCAACAATGGACCTTCGTCAACGGCAACATCACCGTCCTGGGCACATGCCTGCACCCCACCACCCCCACCCAGGGCGCCGTGCTGGAGATCCGGACATGCGACGACACGGCCGGCCAGCGATGGGAACGAGGCGACCACGGGCAGATCTACCACCCGGTGTCCGGGTACTGCGTCACCCTCCCCGACGGCAACGGCAACGACGGCCAGAGCCTCCGCCTCGACACCTGCGCCACGACAAGCGACACGTTCTGGCGCACGCCGTCCTGGATGCCGACCCCGTGAACTCGGCACGTACTCCACGATCGGCCCTCGGCCACGGCGCCCGGCGCGATATGGGCGATCACCGGCGATGTGCCTATATCGGGGTCCGATACCAGCGTCGGTGCACGTACGGCTCCACGAGGAGGATTCCGCTGCCTGCGGTCGCCGCGACGGCGGCGCCTGCGGGTGTTCCCCATCCGGCGGCGACGATGCCGCCCGCGACGATCAGTGGTCGCGCCATGGTCAGCGGGCCGAGTCCGGCGAGGATGGCGAACGTGGCGAGGCGGAACGAGCCGGCGAGGTAGCAGAGCATCGAGGCCGCGACGATCCCGGCGTAGGGCAGCAGGACGGCGAGCATCCGCCATGCGGCCGCGTCGAGTTCGGCGTACCGGGCGGCGTGGTCGTCGGTCGCGCCGAGTACGGCCAGGGCCACGGCGGTGCTCGCGGCGAGTACCAGCGCGCCCGCCGGCAGGCCGCGTCGGGCGGCTCGCAGGTCGGCGGCGCGGCGACGGATGCGGCCGTTGCGGCCGTTGGAGGCCCGGTAGCCGGCCAGCGCGGCGTCGATCATGCCGAGGGCGACCAGCAGCGCCACGCTCATCCGGTCGCCCCCTGGAGCCTGCGGGCGTCCTTGCCGAGGGCGGCGCGCAGCGGGGCGAGGAGGTCGGGGCGTACGCCGAGTATCGGGCGCAGTGTCGTGCACAGGGGGTTGCTGCGTCCTGTGGGTTCGTGGACGAGTGGTACGAGTGGGTGCGCGGCGTGGGCGGCGCGCAGGAGGGTGGTGTCGTCGTGGGCGCGGCGGGCGGAGGCGGTGCCGTCGTGGCGTCCGAGGGGGTCGCGCATGCGGGCGCGGTGGAAGAGCCAGGCGCCGAAGGGGGCGATGCGGGTGGTGGCGATGTCGTAGTGGCAGAAGGCGACGGTGCCGGGGGTGGCCTGGGCGGCGAAGAAGGCGTGGAGGTCGGGGCCGCGGAAGTGGTGCAGGAGGCCGGTGGAGATGTAGACCGTCGCCGCACGCGCGGCGGCGCCGGCAGCGGTGGTCGCCTCGTGGGTGGTGGTGTCGAGCCGGAAGGCGTTCGCGCGCACGAACCGGCAGGGGAGTTGTTCGTCGTGGGCGAGGCGGGTCGCCTCGGCGACCAGTGCGGCGTGCAGGTCGGCGCCGACCAACTCGACGTCGGGGCCGAGTACGTCGTGGGCGGCGAGCCACCGCACGACATGGCCGAGGCCGCACCCGACGTCGACGACGCGGATGCGATCGGGCGCGCCCGGGGTGGAGCGGATCGCGGTGAGCAGCGGCCCCAGCAGGTGGGCGAGACGTTCGGGGATGCGCAGTTCCTCGCTCAGGCGCTGGAGTTCGGTGTGCACGGCGACCAGGCGCCGGTCGACGTACGCCGGATCGAGCAGGCCCCCGTCGAGCACCGGCAACCGCGCGGCGATCCGTGCCCCTCGAGACTGACCCGCGGCACGCAGCGTCGCGACCACGTCGGCGCGCGCGACCGGCACCCGCTCGAGCGAGCCGGGCGCGTGGTCGACGATCAGGTCGGACACCTCGAGACGGGACACCGGAGCACGATACGCCGCTCGGCCCCGCACGGGGCGACGAAGTCGCCTCGGGAATAGGGCGGACACGTACGACGCAGCCTCGCGCGACCGGGGCGCGTTCACGACGGCCGGGGCATCGATCCGCGCGGTTCCCGGGTCGGTTGCGATGTTCGAGGCCGAACCTCGCCTCTCGTTCGGTATCGGTCCCATGGAGGACGACGCGTGCGAGATCGACCCCGCGGGTGAATCGAGCGTGTGGGGGCGCGGTCGGCGCGCCGAGGGGGAGACGGCCGACCGCTGGGCGTCGATGGGCGTTCGGGCCCACACACGAGCACCCCACGACACGGTCCACGATCGTCGGGAAGGCGACCGACGCCGGAGACGCCGCACCGCTTACGGTCGCGGATTCACCCGAAATGGCGCGCTGCCACTCCGGAATGGTTCGTCACCCCGCGCCGGACGATCCCCGACACGGGAGGCCGCTGTTGGCGTCGCTGCCCCGGACGCGATCGACCACATCGGCGAAGCCGCACTCCACGGCCGGCTGCGTGGCCGGCCCGGCCCTACCCCGACCTCGACCCTGACGACGTCGCTCGGCGGTGAGCCGTATGCGGACGTGCGCGGCCCGCTGTCCGGCACCGGACGCGCTGCGGTGGGCTCCGTGTCGGTAGCCGGGATTAGGGTGGGCGGCACTGTGCGCGGTGCGTGCCGGTTGCGGTGGGTCCGAGTTCGCGCGTCTACCCGACGGCGGGGCGACCCCGAACGACGACCGTTGCATCTGCATTTGCATATTCCCTCGAACGGGTGACATTCCCGTCGAGGCTTTCGAGAGCCCGAAAAACGCTGGGGAAAGAATTCGATCGCCGATCTCGATCTCCGCTCCCGATGCGGGCGCCAAGTGATCGAATGCGACCGGGATCGATTGCATTCCGGGCCGGATTCGTTGTCGGAGTCATGAAGTCGTGGGAGTGTTCGACGAGTTGGCGTCGGTATGTCCCGGTGCACGGCGTTGCGCCGAATGTGTGGCGAGCGCCCTGTGGGGCCTGATTCAATGTCCGAGCCGTACCCATGAAAAAGACCCCGGGCGCGATGTGAACGCGCCCGGGGCCGGAAATTTCGAACGGATATGCAGATGCTCGAATCATTGCGCCGGCGATTTCGTCGTGAAGTCGCGGCGCCGCTCGAATATATCATTCCGTGCCGTCTCGGCCCGGAAACCCGTGGGGTCGACGCGTGGGACGTGCACCTGCGTCTCGGGTCGCTCGTGCCGGTCGCCGCCATGTTCTGGTGGGCTGCTGCTCCCGACGGTGCGACACGCTCCGGCACGGTCGGGTTGGTCGTGGCGGGCGCGGCGTTCGTGGGGCGTTCCACCGTCCGCTGGGTTCGTATCCGCCACCACTGAACCCCCGGGTGCCGCCGCAGGGCCGCACCCGATCCCCTCGACCCGCCGTGCCCGTTGCCTCGTGTGCCCCGTTCGCGGGGCACGCGAGGCAACGGGGTCCTCCCGAATTCGGACGGAGAAGCCCACCCCCATGTCCGCCCTCCCGCCCGCGGTGACCTGTCCGACCTGCCGGCGCACGCTCGACGTGCCCCAGGGCACCGCGGGCCGGCCCAGGAAGTACTGCACCGAGCGTTGCCGGATCTCGGCGGCCAACGCCCGCCGCCGCGCCGGGCGCCGCGCCCGCAGCCCCCGCACCGCGGAGGACCCCACCCCCGCCGACGACCTCCTGGCGCTGGCCCGTTCCCTCGTCGACGCGCACCGCCAGAGCCGCACCGCCCTGCAACTCGTCCACCTCTACGAGCAGTTGCACCACGAGACCCTGCGCCTGGCCGACGGCGTCGCCGGCCCCCGCACCTCCACCCTCGACACCACGACCCCACCGCCCGGGGCCGCGCCGGCGCTGGCCCCGCGCATCCCCACCGACCTCGGCGTCGTCCCCGCCCCACCCACCGACGCCCGCACCACCGCCCCGATCGTGACAGCGCCCAGGTCCGCCCGGCGCCTGGCGGCGGCGCTGCGCACCCTGTACCGCGACGGCCGCGCCGGGCTGCGCGACCTCGCCCGCGTCACGCGCATGGGCGAGGAGTTCGTCGAGGCGGTCCTGGACGGCAGCCACTGCCCGCCCTGGCCGACGATCCGCGTGATCACCGAGGAACTCGGCGGTGACCCCGACGAGTTGCTCTGCCTGTGGGACCAGTCCCGCCGCGTGGGCCCCGACACCCCCCGCGACTGCCTCGCCGCGGCCGACGCCCTGGCCCGCCACCTGCGCGCCCTGTGGCTCGCCGCCGACCGCCCCACCCCCACCCGCCTGGCCCACCACCTGCCCCCGGACGTCACCGCCGCCGTCCTGGAACGCACCCTCGTCCCCGACTGGCCCCGAGCCCAGGCCCTCACCCTCGCCCTGGACGACGACCCCGAATGGACCCGCCGCCACTGGAACAGCGCCGACTACGCCGTCCTGACCCACCTCGACACCCCCATCCCCGAACCCGGCCTGCCCTGGAACCTGCTCGTCACCCGCGAGGACCCCACCCCCACCCCATGACGCCCCGTACCCGGACCCGCACGGAGTCGCCGCCATGACCGCGCCACCACCCGCCGACACCCCGCCCCCCACCAGCCCTACGGTCTCCGGCCGCCCCGCGACGTCCGCGTTCGTCGCGTTCCGCCGACGCCACCACACCCCCTACCACCGCTACGCCCGCACCCGCGTCGAGGACCGCCGCGCCGACACCGCCGTCGACGACGCGTTCGCCGAACTCGCCGAGTGCTGGGACGAGATCATGCGCTCCGCCAATCCGGCGGGACACGCCTGGCGCGTCCTGCACGCCGCCGTCGCCGCCGCCGACACCGGCCCGCCCCAGGCGCCGGAGACCGCCCGGGACACGCTGCACCGGACCCTGCCACCCGACCAGGCCGACGCCGTCGTGCTGCACTACCGCCTGGGCATGACCTTGACCACCGCCGCCGACCTGATGGGCCTCGAGGTGCCCGCCGTCGCCCTGCACCTGATCATGGCCGAACGCGCCCTACCGGCGGCAGCCATCCGCGACCTCGAACGCACCCCGGCCCCCTGACTGCCTGCGTCATATCCGTCGGCCGATCTGGTCGGCTGTCCAGCCATCGCGCCGGCGGCCGGATGCGGCTGTGACGTTGCCGTGTTCTACGCTCCGGGCCCATGAACAGCACCACACACGCGGTCGCCCCGGCCTGGGCCCATGAGCACTGTCTCTATCTGCCGTCCGCGGCAGCAGCGACTGCCGCTGCCGGGGAACTGGCCGACCACGGGCACCTGCTGGTCGCGGCCCGGCCCGCGGGTGGGCCTGGCGAGGCGGAGGTGCCCGACGGGTGGTGGCGGGTGTCCTCGCTTGCGGAGGTCGCCGGCAGAACGCGTGAGGAGCAGCATTGGATGTCGACTCGAACCGTCATCGATGCCGAGGACATCGCACGCCGGAACCGGGGCTTCACCAGTGGCGGCGGCTTTGGCCGCCGCGACGGCATGCTCGAGGGGTTCGATCGCGAGGGACTTCTGCACGAACGGCCGCCGAGCCTCGAACCGGTGGCGGCATCCGGACCGCCGCCGGCACCGGCGGCCCCGCCGTGGACGTGCGGCGGAACGGGGCCCGCGCCGACGCTGATCGACGCCGCACGTGCCGCGGCCATGGGGTGGTACGGCGAGGTCGCGGCGATGCCGGAGTTCGCGGGGTGGCTGTTCGACGAGGACTTCTTCGAAGAGTTCGGCGACTCCTTGGATGCCGGGGAGTTCCTGAGCCTGCTGGCCGAGTGGATGTCCTCGGATGGGCAAGCCTCGGACGTCACCGCCGAGGCGGTGCCCTTCGTGGCGGCTCTGGCGGCGGAGGTCGCGATGCCGGACGGTGCCCGCGCGGCTTTCCTGATGGACCTGCTGAGGGCGGCCGTGGCCGGGCCGTGCAGGGCGGTTGCGCTGGTCGACCGGGCAGCCGCCCTGGACGAGGGGACCGGCGAGTCGGTAGGCGAGCGCGCGGTGCGGCCGGCCGTCGAAGCGGAGATCCCGTGCTTGTTGGCGCGTTGGGACGACGAAGCCGACGCGTGTCGTCTGGTGCTCGCCGCCCTGGCCGCCGTCGTTCCCGACACGGCCCCATGGATCGGTGACCGGCTCGCGGAACTCGATGCCCCCGCAGGTACTCGCCGGGCCGACGTCGTCGCACTCGTCGACGCGCTGCTGCTCGACGACGCCACGTACGCGATCGGCGCGGTGGCGGCGTGGCACAGCGAGACGGCCATCAGCGCCGCCACACCCGCAGACCGCCGTATCGTGGCCTTGGCCGTGCTTCCAGACCTGATCGGTGAGGAACTCTCCGATCTGCCGCGGTGACGGACAACCTCGACCCGACCCAGCCCATCACGCGGCTCGAGGCCGAAGGACGACAGAGGGGCCAAGGGTGCGGCTCTTGCGTCGGCGGGTCAGGCGGCGGGTCACCGGGGTGATCGCCGCGAGCGTCAGCAGGGACTCGGCGTACTGGACGAGGCGTACGTAGCCGCAGGCGTGGCGGCGGGCGTGCATGATCCAGGCCAGGGACCGTTCGACGACCCCGCAGGGTGTTGTGTGGAATCTGTCTCGTCAAGCAGAGTCGTTGCGGCCGAAGGTGAAGTCGACGTCGCGCCATGCGGGAAGGCCGGCCATGTATCGAAGGGCGTTTTCGCAGGCGTCGGCCTGAGTGGTGTGACCGCCCCGGTCGATGCCGGTCATCGCGAGCATCAGTCCCAGGATATGGAGGTCGGGGTCGCCACCGGAGTCCTCGGTGGCGAGAACGTCGAGAACTTCGCGCAGTGTCCGGGTGTAGTCGATCTCCCGGCCGGCGACCGGGGCACGGGCTGCGACATCGGCCAGGTCGGGCAGGATTTGCCGAGGAACGACCTGCCGGCCTTTCCCTAGTGGCCAAGGAGTCGTCGACGCTGCCTCGACCAGCCGCCGAGCGTCCTCGGTGAAATCAGAGTGTCGCGAGTGCTCCATCGTGTCCTCTTGGTCTTGCGATGTCGGCGCACCGGTCCATCTGTTCGACGACGTACGAATGAACGTGCTCGGTTGGTCGGGCTCGATCGACGTCGCCGGGAGTCAACTCCACTCCGAATGTGACCTCGGACCGGTGCGATGATGCGGTTGTGCGAAATCCCGATGTCTCCTTCCTGTGGCGTCTGTTGATCGAGTCGTTGACCACGCTTGCGGCGGATCCCGCCGACCAGGTTGCCTGGCTGGACGAGTATCGCGTGGGAACGGACGAGTTGGCGTTGGACTTCGATCATGCCCATCGTCTCGTCCCGAGCCTCGTGGAGGCAGGGCGCCTCGATGGGGAGGTCGCGGCCGAACTCCGCAGAATCGATGTGCTGTTCGTGGGCATGAGCGGCCGGGAAAACGCCGAGCGTTGGGCTCGCGAGGCCCTGCTCGCCGACTCGGGATGGATCGAGATCCGCGCATCGTCCCGCCGGCTGCTCGTCGACCTCCTGGGAGACTGGCGCCTGCCGATGCCGGTGATCTGTGTGGTCCGTTGACCTGTGGGAGGGGGAGCAGGTGCCGCACCGCGCTTCGAGGTCCGGCATCCGTACCTCGGCGACCGCGGATGGTTCCGGGGGAACGCGATCGCTGTGGCCCGAAGTGTCCAAGCCCCCGTTGCGCCTTGGCAGCCGCCGGGCGCCCCGGGGGGTGGAATCCTACGCACGGCTCGATCGGCACATGAACGAGGGCAGGACGTCGTCGACTTGACGATCGCGTGCCCGAGGTGACCGTGCACCGGCGTTCAGAACGGGGGTGTGTCCGTGTCGGTGGTCGCGGCCGGCCAGAGGGGCCTGGGGCGGGGCCGTCGCAGGTGCGCCACGGCTTCCTCGATGCGACCGAGGTCGATCAGATATCGGGCCAGGACCTCCGAGTTGGCGGTGGGGTGTCGTTCGAGTTCGGTGACGGCTTCCTCGGGCCGGCCGGCGTCGGCGAGCACCTCGGCGATGGTCCACGCCGCGTACGAGCTGTCTCCCTCGGGGTGTGCTCGGGCCTGGGCGATTGCCTCCTCGTGCAGCCCGCACGCGGCCAGCAGCGTGATCCGGCTGCGGAAGAACTCCCAGTCCTGCTGCCCCGGAAGGAGGTCGTCGAGGTGGGCCAGGCCTTCCCGGGCGCGGCCGTGGTCGGTGTACAGGGTGCACAGCATGGACACGGTCCAGTCCTCCGAGTGGTCGTCGACGAGTGCGCGCATGACCGTGATCGCCTCGTCGACGCGGCCGTGCCGCTCGAGGAACCGCGCGAGGTGCACGTCGGGGTGGGAGAAGCCGGTCCGCGCGTCGACGCGATTCCGAAGTACCGTGATCGCGCCTTCCACGTCGCCGCGTTCCTCGAGCCACTCCACCAGGCACGCCGCCGCGTGGCCGTGGTGCTCGACCCTCGCATAGTCGGCCAGTTCGTCCAACCGGTCGTGCCGTGCGAGCAGGTCGGCGAGCCGGTCGCGGTTGTTGACCGACGTGGTGGCGCGGTTGCGCAGGAGGGCGACGGCGTCGTCGATCCGGCCCTGGCGTTCGCGGATCTCCGCGAGTAATTCGAGCGCGTTCCACGGGGTGAGGCCGCCGCGGCCGCACGAGGGTGAGCCGCAGTGGTCGCAGTCGTACCGGGCCCGGATGCGGGCGGTCAGCAGGTCGGCGGCGTCCTCGTCGCGACCGGCGACCGCGGCGACCTCGACCAGCGCCGCCGCTGGAATCCACTCCGCGACGTGGGGAGCGAGCAGCGAGAACGCCTCGTCGGCGCGAGCGTGCCGGGCGAGCAGACGCGCACAGAACGCCAGTTCCAACGAACCCCCGCCCTCCGTGTGCGGGCGCACCAGCGCGATCGCCTCCTCGGCCTTCCCCCACCCCTCCAACACCTCGGCCGCCGCCTCGGCCGCCGTCCACCACCCCGTGGCCACATAGGGGTCGAGCACCCGCAGCGCCTCGGCGTGGCCGTCCCGCGCGGTCAGCGACCGTGCGTGCTCGCGCGCGCAGAACCACTCCCCGTCCGCCGCCCAGGCCTCCACCATTTCGTGGTGCCCGAGTTCGAGGAGGCGGGTGACCAGATGCGGAGGAATACACCCGGACTGGGTCCGGGTTCGCGAGTCGAGATCTTCAGCGTCCACGGCCGCGCAGCATAGGCCCCGCCTGTGACACCGACCGGACCTCGAGACACCCGTGGCACCGGTCGCCCCGAACCGGTCACCCTCCCGTGTCCGAGCCGCACCGACCCGGGCCGCAGGGCAGCGGGCCGATCTCGGCGGACGACGGGTGCTCGTGGTGAGCATCCCGCGATGTCGGATCCGACGCCGATACCCGGGAACTCGATGCCGCGCGCCCCGTACGCGCCCGTGCGCGCCCGAATCCGCGCCGGCGCCGCGCAAACAGGCCCCGAAATCCTCGTTCACCCACAGGAGTTGCCCACCACCGGATGCCCGGTTCCCTAGCATGGGGCGTGTCACCCTGGCGGGGGAGTGGCGCGGACGTCGAGGGGACACCATGGACCAGGACAACGATTCCGGCCCACCCCCGATCGACACGAAAACCCCCAGCGTCGCCCGCATGCACGACTACCTCCTCGGCGGCACCGACAACTACCCCGCCGACCGCCGCGCCTGCGCGAAACTCCTGCGCGTCGCCCCCGACATCCGCGCCCTCGCGCTCAACAACCGGGCGTTCCTGCGGCGCGCGGTGCGCGTGCTGGCGCGCGAGCACGGGATCCGGCAGTTCCTCGACCACGGCTCCGGGCTGCCGACCCGCGACAACGTGCACCAGGTTGCCCGGGCCGTCCACCCCGACTGCCGCGTCGTCTACGTCGACAACGACCCCACCGCCGAGGCCCACGGCCGCACCCTCCTCGACGAGAACGACGGATCGGCCCGGTTCCTGCGCGCGGACCTGCGCCAGCCCGACGCCATCCTCGACCACCGCGACCTCCGCGCCACCCTCGACCTGGAGCGCCCCGTAGCCGCGCTGTTCGTGTCCGTACTCCACTGCATCCCCGAACACGACGACCCCAAGGCGATCGTGCGCCGCGTTGCGGAGCGCCTGCGGCCGGGCAGCTTCGTCCTGGTGTGCCAACTCGTCAGCCACGACGCGCGCGCCCGGGAGGCCGTTACCCGCTGCATGGACGAGGCCACCGGCGGCCGGTGGGGCGCCGTGCGGTCCCCGTCCGCCGTCGACGCCTTCCTCGAGGGCCTGGACGTCGAACCCCCCGGCCTGACGGAGGTCACCGAGTGGCATCCCGACACCGAACCCCGCGTCCTGCAGGGCGGCGACTTCATCGAATACGGCGGCCTCGCCCGCATCCCCTGAAATCCCGTCGCGGCACCGCTGTCCGATCGCGTTGAACTCTGCGATGCAGCGCGTTGCCGACGAGCGAGTCGCGGGGTCTCGCGAGACATCCGCCGCCGATCCGTCCAAGCGAACCTTTCAACTTCGGGAGCGTCAGGAGCGTTGTGTCGGTACCGACGTCGGTCTGCCCCTCGACTTCGACGAGCTGACGTTTCCCCCGGTGTGTTCTCCGGCTGCCGAATGTGGTTGCGGCCGACTGTGCGGATGCGGTGATACTCCGTCATGAGTAGAGATGCCGAGGTCATCGTGCTTGCCCGCTTGGCGGATGAGGTCATGGAACCGCTGACTCGGGACGACGGGGAACGCACCTGGCGCGGCCGCTTCGTTCCGATAGCGGGGCACTGGGGCTATGAGTTCGGGTGGGCCCTGGAGTTCGAGAAGATGCGCGCTCGCAAGGGCCTGCTCAAGCATCTGGAGTCGCTACCGTGGCCCTATCCCGCAACGGTGCAGGTGCTGCTCCGTGACCAGGACGACGACTGCTTCGGCATGTGGATGTTCCAGGACGGGAAGCTGGTGGAGGTTGCGATTCCACGCACCGAGCGATTCCATCAGCCTGCACCGCCCAACGATGAGTTCGAACCGGATCCGGGAATGCTGCTGCGGACCGACCTGGGCGGGGACCTGCCCGAGCAGACCCCAGAGGAACGGCGTGAGAACCGCCCAGCCTGGTAGATCTCCAGTGCGCAGTCGACCTGAAAGCGGAAGCAGCCCGGCGTCGTGCGGAGTCGAGGCCTCACGCTCGGCGAGGAACTCGTCGATCAACCGGGGGAAGGCAACGACCTGCGCCTCCTGCTCGGTGGTGAACTCGTCCATGTTCGTTGGCGCGTCGGGGGCGGTGAGCATCGGGACGTGTGCGATCCAGCCGAGGTTGCCGGTCTCGCCCATGCGTTGTGTTGCGGTGCCCAACAGCCCCGGAGTCATCCGGACGCGTGTGGGTGGGTGATCATGTCGGCCATGATCGTCGCGTCGTCGGGTGAGTCCGAGGCGGCGGAATGCCGCCGGATCAAGGTGTGGTTTCGGTTCGTGCCGCGTGAGGGTTGGCTGCCGCATGACCGGGAAGGGCTTTGGGCCGTCCGGGTCGGTGAGGACACCGCGCGTATCCGGAACGTGCCGTTCCTTCAGAACGGCGTTGCCCAAGGCGACATCGTGCGGTTCGCGAGCGATGACGACGGGCTTCACTGGGCCGTCGGCCGGGTCGAGGCGTCCGGCGGTTGCACCATTCGCGTCCTGCCGGTGCCGAACGGTCCGCTCGGGCGCAGCGCGAACGCCGTTCATGAGCGCTTCGCGCCGTTCGGTCTGGGCGGAGAGGCGTTCAGCGACGAGTTCCCTTTGGTGGCCTTCGATGTGCGGGCCGACGCGGACATGACTGGCATCAAGGCGCTGCTGGCCCAAGGTCGGGCGGACGGCTGGTGGCACTACGAAGAAGGCTGCGTCAACGACGCCTGGCGGAACGCGTAGGGCTCGAAGGTGCGAACGACGCGGCAGGTGTCGGGAGGGCTCGGCGGGACCTTCGATGAGGCGTCGCTCGAGCGGCTTCGGCTCGCGCGTATGCGCCGGCGCCTTCGTGGTGTGAGATGGCCCCTCCGATCCGCTCGAAGTCGGGATCCCGGGCGCGCCTGAGGGCGGGGCGGAGGAGGCTGTCGCCAAGCGCGTCAGTCATCCCCACCGAGAAGACCCGGAGTCAGACCACGACGCGATCGCTCACTGGGCCACAGCGCCTGGCGAGCACCGTCGCTGCGTCCAGTCTGTTCTCGCCCGGACGGATCACGTCCGGTCACCGCTTCACGGCGCCCGCCGGAGGCGGCACTCCATCGTCGAACCGCGCGGAGGTCGATCGCGCCGGAACGCCCACGATCGACATCTGGTTCGGCGACCACGTGTCGTCGAGGAGACGGGGCAGATGGCCGCGGCGCATCACCGGCAATTCCTCGCCGAGCCCCGGGGCGCCCGCAGCCCACGAACCGACCCGGTGCACGGCGCACTCGACCTTTTTTCCCGGCGACGATCCGCGACGGTGACCACAACCGGCCGACACGCCTCACCAGCAGGGCCGCCGACGTGGCCTCCTGCCCAACCCCAGGACCGCCACGACACCACGCACATCGTCGCCGTCCCGGGGACGTCAGGCCGTTTGGGCACGGTAGTGCTCGTGGGCGGTGATGATCATCTCCTTGCTGCGGCTGCGCGACTCCGCAGCGAGATAGAGCCGTTCGAGAAGTGCGCGGTAGCGCTCCACGTCGCGGGAGCGGCTGATGTAGGTGGCGGCCTCGACGTGTTCGAGGTACACCATCTCCTGCGGGCCCCCGTGGGGAAACCGCAACAGCGTCATCGACGACGGCGGCGTCAGGTCCGTCGCGCTGGCGAACCGCACGATCCGCACCTGCACCCACCGGCGTTCGATCGCCTCGAGCAGGAACCCCATCTGATCGGCCATCACCCGCGCCCCACCCACCGGGCGTTGAAGGACACTCTCGTCCATCAGGGCGATCAGCATCTCGGTGCGCTGCCCGTTGCCCAGGACCTCCTGACGGCCCCGGCGCAGCGCGACGCGTTGGTCGATCTCGTGGGGTTCGGCGTCGGGAAGGCCGCCGGCGATGACGGCGCGGGCGTAGGCGGGGGTCTGGAGCAGGCCGGGGACGACGTGGACCTCCCAGGTGCTGATCCGTGTCGCGGACTCCTCCAGGCTGATCAGCCGGCGCAGCCACCCGGGGGTGACGTCGGCGTAGCGATGCCACCAGGGCTTCTCGTCCGACTTGCGCAGCAGGTCCTCGACCGTGGCCAGTGTCGCGGGCTCGCGTACGCCGTAGGCGCGCAACAGGTCCATGACGTCGTGATGTTTGGGCGGGCTCTCGCCGCGTTCCAGGCGGGAGATCTTCGACCGCGACCCGCGCACCACCTCGGCGGCGGTCTGCAGTCCCACGCCTCGTTCCGTGCGCAGGTCCCGCAGCATCGATCCGAGGACCTTCATCGCGGCCGACGGCCGGTCGGGTACCGACTGCGGGGCGCGATCGGAGGATAAGTTCCCGACGGCGTCGGAGGACAACGTCACGCGGCGACTCCACACGAACGAAGGAAGAAGAAAAGGGGGATGCGCGTCAGTATTCCGCAGGCGCACACCCCCGTCCGCCGATCGCATCATCACACCGCGACTTTGCGCGAACTATGCGATCAGCCGGTCGAATTCCCCGTTCTTGGCGCCCGCGACGAACATCGCGATCTCCGTCTTCGTGTACACCAGCGCCGGTCCGTGCGGATCCCGCGAATTGCGCACCGCGACCGCACCCTCCGACGTCACGCCCAGCTCCACGCACTGCCCCGTGGCCGAACTCGCCGCGCTCCGCATCCATTCGGAGACGCCCAGCGTTCCCGCCGGCGCGCCGTTCGTACCTTCCCGCACGTTGATCACCGCTTTCCCACCCACCGGAGATCCGCACGCCCCCTACACGGTCGCGCGGTCGCTCGTGCAATGCCGTATGCATTTGCACGAGCCGATTTCCTCATGCTAGTTGGCCGACCGGGACCGCGAAGTCCCACGAACGAGTGACGGTTCAGTACCCGGCCACGCTTTCCCCGTCGTGGCCTTCTCCGTTCGGCACAGGGCTCCGGGCCGCGGGGGCCGGAACCAGGTAGTAGGCGCCGAGGCTGTGTTCATACGCGCGCCGACTCACGGCATGGCAACGAGCGGCACCGCCTCCCGGTTGTGCCCGCGCCGCGGGTGATCAAGGGAGCGGCTCGTTTGGTGCCGGGCGTCGACTGCGCCCTGGGGGGCATGCTGTGCCCCCGGCACCTAACGGACCGCCGGGGCGGGCGCGGCTCGGACGCCACAGGGACGGCGGTCCGGGCCGCGCCCCGAGTGCGCCGGCAGATGCTTCCGCAGGAGGTCGCGGGCATCGTGGGCGTCGTCGGGCAGCCGGGGTCAACGGCGGGCGGCCCCGACGAACGAGAGGGCGGAGCGTCCCGACAACCACGCCCCGAGACGGTCGCGGTCGATCAGGACCACGGATTGGGCGACGCCGAGGTTGCGTGCCGGGGTGGTGAACAGGGAGGAGGTCGCGAAGATCAGGACCTGGGCGCCGTGGACGTGCCGGCCCGTGCCGAGGAAGCGCTGCATGTCCGGCGAGCCGACCTTGGACGTGACCGAGAAGCGTTTGCACTGCACCACGAACCGCCGTCCGTCGGGGAGTAAGCCGACCACGTCCGCCCCCAGGTCGCCCGCGCCTCCCGAGACCCGTACCCGCGAACACCCGTCCCGCCGGCACAGATCCGCCACCAGATGCTCGAACTCCCGACCGCTCATGGCGTCCACCCCGGCGAGCGAGACCGCCGTCGACCGGCGCGACGACGACCCGTACCCGCGGAGCGGGGAGCGTCCCGACGCGACGCGGCGCAGCACGAACAGGACGACGCCGGTCACGAACAGCAGCGCCGCGACCCAGTAGGAGGCGACCCTCGAAACTCCCAGCGCCTGCGTGGCACCGGTCGACATCAGGCACGCGAACCCCCAGGTGACGGTGAGGAGTTCGCCGACCGTCAGGTCCTGCTTCTTCTTTCTCTTGCTCAAGGTCTCGGTTCCTCTCGGGCGGTTTCGGGCGGGAGGTCACGACGGCGCAGCGCGCGGGCCCACGAAGGCAGGGGCGGGGGTGTCCGTGACGGCGCGGCACCGGTTGTCCGACGAAAGGCGCGCCGTCGGCGTGCGGGCTCGCAGATTCGGCCCGGTCACGTCGCGAAGACGGCGCGGAACCAGCATGGGGCGAGCGCCCCGAGTACGCGGGGCCCTGAAGCCCGGTCGGGCGGAGTACGCCGACGCGATTCGAAGACGAGATTCTCCCATCCGAGGGGAGCTCCGGTCGAGATCGCACAAGGGCTGGACCTGGTCGCATGCGCGTGCGAGAGCGCGCACCCACAACTGCTCGGCTACGCCACCGGGCACCGAACCTGGCATTCCGGAGCGCACCGCGCTGCGCGGGCCATGGCGAGGTTCACCCCGGACGTGCGACACCCAGTGCCATGACCGGGCCGCACGGCGTGTGCCGGCCGTGACTCTTCGCCTCGGGGCGAACGGACCGGCGCGGAGCGGGCGAACGCCCGCGCTTGTGGGGACGGACGAATCCCCGTGCCACGGCCGACGGCGTCGATGACGTCGGACCCGTATCGCACAATGGCACGCATGTTTCCCGATGACGCCTATCTGTCGAAACTCGGACGGC
Source organism: Embleya sp. NPDC059237 (assembly GCF_042754105.1). Taxonomy (NCBI): domain Bacteria; kingdom Bacillati; phylum Actinomycetota; class Actinomycetes; order Kitasatosporales; family Streptomycetaceae; genus Embleya; species Embleya sp. NPDC059237. The sequence goes on from NZ_JBHZAE010000028.1 coordinate 68,790, forward strand.
TGACCTATTCCCTGGCCCTGCTGGAGAGCACGGTCACGGCCCGAGCCGGCGAGTGCTCGGCCGGCCGTGCCCTACGCCGTCCGCCGCCGAGCCGGCCGCGATCGACAGTGCGGGCGGGCCCGCGTGGTCGGCGCATCACCTCGCAGGGACGCGCACCATCGCGTTTCGCGCGTTTCCTCCCCTACGGGAATCCACCGTTCGTCGAGCCGTTCGCCGATCACGGCGTCCACGTCGGATGGACCATCGTGGCATCCGGCGAGTGGGCCGGGCCTCACTTGCGTGGGGTCACGGCGTGTGGTCCCGGTCGGATCATCAGGGCCGTCAACGGTCGGGTTCGGGTGGGCTGGACGACTTCGAGCCAGGCCTTCCCGCGGGGGACGCGGTGGGGGATGCCGGAGTAGCCGCGCCACTTCCAGTTGATCCACCAGCGTGCGTCACTCCGGTGCCCGGCGAGGCGCCGCAGGGTGGGCAGGCGTTGGCCGGCCAGGTCGACGTCGTCGAGGTCCGCCCCGAGGACGAGCAGGTGGGACAGGCCCGCCAGGGCCGCGCGGCGCAGTGGGCTGTCATCGTTCCAGCGTCGATCGACGGCCCATCGCAGGTGCGGGTCCGCGAGCAGGTCGGTGTCCTGGGGGACGTCCGAGAGCGGGATCCGGGCGATGTCGACGAGTCCCCGTTGCCGCCAGGCGATCAGTTCCGCGCGCACCGGGCGGGGGATGTAACGGTCGAGGCCGGTGAACGCGTCGATCATGTCGTGGCGTTCGGCACGGCCCGCAACCGGGTCCTCGGGGATGGAGTGCAGGACGGTCAGGGCCTGCGCGAGCGTGTCGCCGCGTTGCCACAGCGACAGCATGGCCGTGCCTTCGACCCGGAGTCGTTCCCGCGCGTGGTCCTCGAACTGGAAGTGCAACCCGCGCGATGTCCCGGCGAGCGCGTGGCGCAGCGGGGCGTAGGGGTTGGCGCGGCCGGAGAGGATCGCTTCGACGACCGCCTGCCGCATCTGCTCGTCGCGTTCGAAACGCACGGCCACGTCGACGTCGTGCGGCTCGCAGGCGCCCCGGGCGAAGCTCCCGAAGACCCAGACCTGTTGCACCAGGCCGATCGGCCAGGTTTGGTCCGCGTCGAGCCGGCCGAGCATCCGTTCGACCAGTTCGACGGCCCGCGCACGCTTCACGTTCGTCTTCCTCGCATCGGCACCAGTGTAGGTGCGTCGGCGTCCGCCCTCGGACCGTCGCCGGGGCTTCGACCCGTCGGATTCGCCGTCCCGACCCGCCCACCCGCAGGCGGATGGCCGACACGCGCCGGTACCGCGCCGATCATGGGGGCCACCGTGGATGTCGCGGGATCACGGCGACCGCACAGCCGAAGAATGGCAGGACGCGGTCGCCATGCTCCTCGAAGCCCGGCGCACACTCGCCGACTCCGTCGTGTCCGGCCGCGTGGAGGAGCACGACCGCTACATCGTCGGGCTGCGGACGCATTCCGCCGCGCCGTCGTCGCGCGGCTTCGCGAACCACCGGGCGGGCCGGGGCAGTCGGGTGGTCGACTGGCCTGGACCGGTCGTGACGGAGCGGACACAGGGAGTTCCAGCCATGGGAGTCGACACACACCTCACCAGGACGCAGCTCCGCGAACTCCTGGGGGTCAACACGTTCGGACTGCGGCGGGTGATCCGACGCGAGGACTTCCCCGCGGCGGTGAAACACCCTCCGCCGATGCGGAGCCGGTTCGACGAGGACGACGACCCCGTGTGGGACGCCGGCGAGGTCTACCGATGGGCCGCCCACGACCGCGACTTCGCCCACCGCGGCGCCCTCCTGCTGCGCCCCGCACCCGCCGACCCCGCGCCGGGCCGCTGGGCCGGCGCCCACAGCACCCCACGAGGCCCGACGACGGATTGGCACACCGACGTCGGCACCGTGCGCCTGGTCCACACCGACGACTCCGGGGCTGCTTCCGCCGCCGCGACCGCACTGGCGAACGACAACCGGAAACACCCCGCCGGCACCGAACTTACCCGCGCCACCTTGCTCCGCACCCGCATGACCCCGCCCGAGGACCGCTGAACACCGCACGAGGGTGCGATGAACACATCCGGCGGTACCCAGCATCGGGCCGCCTCGCCGCTCTCGACTGCGGTCGAGGGCGTCGAGGCGGCGGGTACCGCCCGTTCGGGGCGGGGTGGTGACAGAAGACGATCAAGACGAGCGGCTCCGCGATCACGTGTGGTCCACGCCGGGAGCGAAGCCATGATGGCGACGATGGGTTCCGCCGGGCCGCGGCGTGGTTCCCCGGTTGCCTCCCGCGGGCGATCGTTCGCACGGAGCGCTCCCTCACGCGCCGGTGACCGCCGCCCCCGTTGCGGGTAGCGTGGGAGTCCGGATCCGTCCCGGAGGGGGATAACCACGATGGGTGCCCAGGCCGACCACTCGCCCGCACCGCCGGAGCTGCCGCGAACGATTCGCGCGGTCCGCCGGGCCCTTGACGGCTTCGGCCCCGACCTGCGTGAGCAGTTCGAGCGGGAACTCGCGGACACCGCGATCGGCGACGTGGACAACCTCGTGTTCCTGTGGTGGGGGATCGCCGTCATGGGCGCCGACCCCCGAGTGCACGCCGATCTGCTGGCCGCCGACGCCGGAACCCTGGGGCCGCTCCACACCGCCGACGAGGTGTTCACCGACACCGGAACCGGATGGTCCGGCAGGGTCGGCGAATGAGCTACACGGTGCAGTACACCGATCGCGTACGCATCGAGATCCAGGGCATGGCGCCCAAGACGCGAGCCGCCTTCGAGGCGGGCATGTCCGTCGTCGCGTCCGACCCCTACGGCGCCGACTCCAAGCCCTACCCCAGAGGCAACAGCCGGGACCACCGCATCACCCACGTCGCGGGCGTCGCCATCATCACGTATCAGGTGACCCCCGCGGCTCTCCTGGTCACCGTCGTGCAACTCGTGGCTCGCTGACCCGAATCCCGCGCCGACGGCGGCTCACCCCAGCTCCGGGCCAAACGCCGCTGGTTCAAACGCTCCTGACGGGGCGTCACCCAGACGCTCGCCTTCGGACCGTGCCGGGCGCCCGAACACCGCGCGTCGTACGGTCCCGGTCGGGGTGTCACTCGTTCGGGTGTATCCCGCGTACGCCACTGCGGGCGCGGGGTAGCTTCGACCATGGCCGCCCTCGGTTCCGCCTCCGATGCCCCCGATCACGACGATGACGACGATCACGACCCGGCCGGGAGCGCCGGGGATTCGCTCCGGCGCTGGTTGGCCGGTGATCTCGACGATCCCGATCCCGGGTTCGAGGACTACGACCCGGCCTGGAGCACCCAGGACACACCGTTTCGGCGGTGGCTGGTCGACGGGCTCGCCGCGGCCGGCTCCACTCTCCCCGCCGAGGCCGCATCCTCCTTCGCCCCCGCGAACCGCTACCGCGGCCTGAGCGACTCCCACGCGGAGCTGATCGCGATCCTCACCGACACCGCCGTTGACATCGTACGGGCCGCGCACAAGGCCGACCTCCAGGACTGGGCACGGGAACAGGAGCTACGGCACCACCCGGACCTCGCCGTCCTCGACGCGGACCTGGACCGCATCCGAGACCGCTCCTGACCCAGGGGGCTTGCCCGGCTGCGCCTCGAACGCCCCTTTGTCGCTCCTTCGACGGCAGTGCCCGAGTTCGGTACCGACCCGGTGGATTCCCGTCAGCCCCTTCCACTCGGCGCGGGGGCGGAGTACCGTTCCCGGTCCGTTGATCTTGGGAGGCCACACGATGTGGGTGATCCGGGAATTCACCAACGACGAAGGCGTCACCTGCCGGGCCGTGATGACCGAGGAGGCCGCCGCGCGCTCCGACGAGGAACACCGCGCGATGTACCGCCGCCTCGAACCCGCCCTCCACGCCCCGCTCGACCCCGCACTCGCAGCGGTCAACCGCACCCTGAACACCAACATGGACGCCTTCGTCCTCGAACGCCTCGAAGGCCTCCACACCCCCGGCCGACACGTCGGCCTCAACGACCTGGTCCCGGGCCTGCTGCGTCCCGACATCGACCCGCAACTCCTGGAGACGATGGACCTGTTGTTCGACCGGCAGATCGAGACCATCGCGGACCGGATCCGGCGCGGCGAGTCGACCTGAACCCGTCCGCGGGCAACCGGTCCTCCCCTCCTCCGGGGGTCCGCGCGACGCACGGGAACGGCCCCGAACCGCACCCCGAAAAAGGGGGCGGTACCGGGGCCGTTCCGCGTCGCCCGCCGGCGGGAGCACGGCCCGCACACCACGCCGCGAGGCGAATGTGTGGACCCCGCGAACAGCGCCCGCTCAGCCTTCGGCAACACCCCCGCCGCGGCGGGCGATTCATCCGAACCACCCGGACGCGATCGCCCTGCGGATACGCGGCCGTCCGAGACACGGATCCGACCCCTCAACGCGTCGGGCTCGTTGCGCCCGTCTCGGCGAAGTCGCCGGCCGGGCTCCGGGTGGACGGAAGGAGCGCAGGAGTCGGTGACGCCGATTCGTGGGCGTGCATGCCCACGAGTCCGGCCTCGACGGCCGTGGCGATGAGCGAGAACGCGCCCGGTGCGCCGCAACGGCGGGTCGGGCATCATTTCTTCGTGAACGAGGGAACGGATCATCGAAGTCGCCCCCGGTACACCCTTGTGGAGACCGAGCACGGTCATCTGCTGGGTGTGTGCTCTGTTGTGGAGGGGTTGTTCACCGATCCCGGGCCGGCGACGTACGAGCTGTTCGGCTGGGCCTCGGACGGCTCCGGGCCGCGGGGCTGGATCGGCAGCCGGGTGTGGCTGGTGCCGGACGACGACGCGCTCGACGCCTGGCGCCTGGACGATGCGGCGTTGGTGGACCACGGGCCAAGCGCGGACACTCTGGTGCTGACGGGCGTGGACGACCACATGGGCCCGCCCGAAGGACACCGCGGGACCGTCCGCGTGCACGACGAGTCCCGATGGTTGGGCTCCTGCCGCGAGTTCGCCCGCGTCCCGAGGTCGGAACGGCCGCTACCGCCGCTGGTGCTGCGCGGCCTCGCCCCGACCGACGAGCTGCGCGCGGTGCTCGCGAAGGGTACGCGCCTGGCCCGAGACCTGGACGAAGTCCTGCTGGAGATCCGTGACGACCGGGGTGAGCTGCTCGCGGCGCCCACACTGTGGACGACCGTCCAAGCCTGGCGGCCTTCCGCGCGCGGGGCCGACCTGATCGACCTGGAACTGGCCCGGTACCACACGCTGGTTCCCGAGCATGCCAGGCCGGTGTGGGAGGAGTGGTTCGGCGGGTCGCCGCACACTCCGAACACCTGGGCCGGCCTCGACACACGGCTCCGCGAGGCCTGGTTCGACCTGGTCCGGCACCGGGCCTGCATCCGTCGCCACAGCGACCGGCCTGCCGGACACGCCTACGAAATCGACGGCCGCCACGCCACGGATGAGCAGGGTCTCTACCTGGCGCTCGGGGAGGCGGTGAACGGCCCCGGCGGCTACTTCGGCGGCGACCCGCAAGCCCTCCGCGATTGCCTGGGGGGCACCTTCGGCTACACCCGCCCCGCGACCCTGCTCTGGCGAGACGCAGCCACGGCGCGCACGCACCTGTCCCACGCCCTGTCACCCGACGGGCGGCCGTACGACTTCTTCGCCGAGGTTCTCGATGTCCTGGCCGCCGGCGGCATGCACGTCACCCTGGCGTGAACAGCACCTGCCGGATGCGGCAGGCGCCAACGGAACGAACGTTCGTCGACACGGCGCGGTCCCCGAGCCGGTGCCGCGCGGAGTCGATGCGGCTGCCGACGGACCAGCCGCCAACGTCGCGTCCAGGGGCAGCGCCAGGAGCCGCTGCCGGTCTCGATGATATTGCCGCCGAAGACGGTCCTTCCCCTCCACCGGGTCGCTCGTGCGACGAACGAGAAAGGCTCCGACCGCGCGTTGCCGCAGCCGAAGCCTTTCCCCGTCGACCCGCGCGAGGCACAGCCCGCACGACACGCCACGAGGCGAGTATGTGTGGACCCCACGCAGGGCACCCGCCCACCCTTGCACGACCCGGCCACCGACGCGGGCGGTTCACCGCAACGCGACCAACGCCATCGTCGACCGGAAGTCTCTCGCCGCGATCCTCACACCCATCGACCGGTGCCCGCGCGGTGATGCGACCCGTCCAGTCCAGCTGCCCACAGGGGGCTCCCCACCGCGAGCCCCCTACGCCCACCGCATCCCGAGCACGGTGAGGGCCTCGACGCGCTCCTGCGCCCAGGAAGCCCGTCGTTGGCGTGCGTTGGCGAGCGCCACGCCCAACTTCACGTGGTGCGTCTCGCCTCCCGCTTCGATGGTCTCGCTGTGTGTGCGGGGCACGGTCAGGTGTCCTTCACGGGCGGCGAACGCGCGTGCGGCGGTGAGGGTGAGCGTCCAGCGGTCCGCGTGCGACCCGCTCCCCCGTCGCGTCCGGCCCGTTGCGACGGGGGCGGCCTTGGCGACGCCCAGCACTCCCAGGGCGGCGCGCTGCGCTCGGGAGAGTTGGGTCCATTCGCGGCGTTGTTTGTCGAGCCAGGCGCCGACGTCGCTGCCGTCCATGGTGTGTCCGGGGGCGAGTTCGTCGAGGGTGCCGCCTTGTTCGAGGTGCAGTCGGACCAGGGACAGCATGCGTTGCCACGTCAGGGGCCATCCGGTCGGGTTCCATCCCGGGTCGATCCCGGCGAGGCGTTCCCAACGCACGCGCCATCGGTCGGGGTGCTTCCTGGTTGCCAGGGGGCGTCGGCAGTTGGCGAGGAACTGCCCGACGGGGTAGGCGTCGACGACCGCGGTCTTGGGCGCGGCCAGGTGGCCGTACCTCGCGTGGTAGGCGCGGCACATCGCCAGGCCGTTCTCGAACGCTTCGTCGTCGGCGCTCCACACCATGCCCAACGCGTCCAGCAGTTCGATCCGGCGCGGGCGCATCGTGCCGCCGGTTCGTGCGCGTCGTTGTTCGGCGATCCACGCTCCGACGGGGTGGGAGGTTCCCGATTCGGGGTCGTAGTCGACGGCGTCCAGGGGGACGCGCAGGTCGCCGTGGGTAGTGTGCCAGCGGCGGGCGGCGAGGTAGCCGCGGCGCCAGTCCCGACGTTCGGGGTCGATGACGCGCAGCTTGACGAAGTCGTTGAGCAGGGCGGGGTCGTGCTCGGTCATGAACCGCACGAGGAACCGCTCCTCGACCTCCTCACCCTCGCCTTCGTCCGCAAGGCTCGCCTCGGCGATCTCGGTGCCGTCGTCCTCGGCAACCGGGGTGTCGTCGCCTGCGTCGCCGTCCGCGTCGGTGAGGGCGACGAGTCGTTGCCGCCTGCCGCTGGGTGCGGGGGTGGCGAGCATGTCGAGGACGCGGCTGTCGTGGGCGGCGAGGGCGTGCAGCACACGGACGAGGAAATGGTGGGAGTCGGAGACGAGCATGTCGTCCGCCTTCTCGCCGGCGGCGAGGAACACCGGCACGATGATGGTCGCGTCGCGGCCCTCGTGGGGTTCCTGGCGCAGGACGCGGCCGATGGCCTGGACGATCTCGATCACGCTCAGCTTGGGGTCCATGAACGCGACCGCGTCCGCGCGCAGATCGACGCCCTCGGCCAGGACCCGCACGTTCGACAACACCGCCCGCCGCGTGGTCGCCCCATCCGTCGGCGGGAGTTCGAACAGGGCGGGGGGTGTCCGGTCGGTGTGCGCGGCGAACTCGCCCAGCACCCGCCGCCGATGCTCCGCCTCGTGCTCCCCGCACAACCAGTTCGCCCACACCCGCTCCGGATTCGTCGCCGCATCCGCCTCGTGCAGGCGCTTCGCGACGTCGGGCAGAGTCTCCGCGCACGCCTGGGCCTCGGCGGTCCGCGCGTGGTAGGCGATCACCGTGTTCAGCCCCAACTCGGCCGCCACCCGCAACACCGCGGTCTGCAGCGCGGACAGCCGCGCGGCCCGGTACTCCTCGACCTCCTCCAGACTGCGCCGACCCGGGCCCCGGTTGGGGTCGACACCGCTCGTCTGGGCCAGGTCCCGCACGGTGGGGTCGGCGACGTCGACCACCACGATCCTCGGCCTGGCGAGCAGCCCCAACCGGCACCCCGCCGCGAGCTCCAAACGGTGGACCGTGGGGCCGAAGATCGCCTCATCGTCCATGGACGCCACCGTCCGAGCGGGCATCGACGAATGGACCGGACGTCCGCCGCGCACGCGAGCCGGCCGCACACCCCCGCTGCCCTCCCGGTCCTCCTCGTCGGGGCCGTTCGGGTCGTCGAAGACCTCGTCCTCGTCGCCCCCTTCGTCCTCGACGTCGTCGGTTGCGGTGGTGTCGGGGTCGTCCCACACGTCGTCGTCGGCCTCCAGGGGCAGCCGTCCGGTGTCGCCGCGGCCAGCGCCCTCGCCGTAGGCGCTGACGTCGGCCGGCTCCCACACCCGCGGGGTCGCGGTCAGATACAACCGGCCCAGCGCGGGCAGGACCCGGTCGTCGTGCACGGCGGTCCAGGGGCGGCCGAGCCGGCCGCTCGAGCGGTGCCCCTCGTCCACCACCACCAGCCGCCACGCGGGAAGCCGCAGCCCGACCACCCCCCGGTGGGCGGCCAGGACGGTCTCCAGGGACTGATAGGTGGCGTACACCGTCACCGGCCCCTCGACCGCCCCCGCCCACAACGCCAGTCGCGGCGCGCTGGTGGTCGCCCGCACCCCCGCGGCGGTCAACGCGGCGTCGCCGCCGAGGGAGCACACCGCCACCTGGACCCCGCCGGTGCGCCCGGCCCGCCGCCAGGCGGTCACGGTCTGCACGAGGAGGTCGAGGGTCGGCACCAGGACCAGCACCCGCCCGCGCGCGGCCAGCGCAGCGGCCGCCCCGGCCGCCACCCACGTCTTCCCGGTCCCGCACGCCATCACCGCGGTGGCCCGGCGCCCGCCGTGGGGCGCGCTGCCGACCGCGTCGTCGTCCGGGTTCTCCAGCTCGCGGACGATCGCGGCGAGCGCGTCGCGTTGGTGCGGGCGCAGCGCGGGGACGCCGGCGCGAGTGGGGCGGGTCGAGGGGCGGGTGGGACGGCGCATCAGGGTCTCCGCACGGGGCGATCGGACCGTTCGAACGTCGGGCGCGGTCGGGGCGGGTGGTCGGCGGGCGGTCTCACGCTCCGGGGGCGCGGTCGTCGGGTCGGGCGTGAACGGGGCCCTGCGGTGGGGGGTTGCGCAGGCGGGTGGCGGCGGTCTTGCCGACGCGGCGCCGGTAGAGGTCCTGAGCGCCCTGTTCGGTGATGCCCAGGCGTTCGCCGATCTCACGCCAGGTCATGCGCGGTTTGCCGTCGGCGGCGGGAGTGCGGGCGGCGCGCAGCAACTCGGCCTCGCAGTGCTCCCACCAGACGCGGGCCGCCGGCAAGGCCTCGAGGGCGTCGGCGACGTCCTCGACGGCCAGGCGACTCGGGTCGCCGATCGGTGCCGCGGCGAGGGATTGACCGACGACGTGGGTGATCGCCAGGAACGGATCGCCGTTCATGTCGAGAGCGCGCCGGACATGCCGTTCGATCTCCTCCCGGTGGCGGGTGATGATCCGCGCGGAGGGATGGTCGCCGCCGAGACGGTCGGTCGCGGCCGACCCTGCCTTCTCGCCCTGTGTGGTCATTTCACCACGCTGCGACAATCAAGATTTCCTTGACAAGGATTCCTTGTGAGCGGCCCGGGGTTCCTTCGCCCGGCCCGCCGTCCGGGCGCGGACACGCAGCCGCTTCGATGTGGGTTGCTCGGGCGGTGGACGGACGGCCCATGTGTCGACTCGTGACGTAAGCCTCTTCCGTGCCGGCTATCCCAGCACCTCTGTGCGGAACCGACGTCCCTGACCCGGAATCCGCTCCGTGGCGAGCTGCACGACCCGGCCGAACCCGACCGCCACCTCTTCGACGTCACGACCGGCGCACGGATCCGTCCCGGGGACACCATCCTCGACCCACGCGGTGATCCGGTGACCTGCCTCGGACCGACCATGCACAGTCATGACGGCGGCGAGTCCTGGCTGCCCGGGTCGGCCGTCCGCGTGAGACACGACCCGACGTTCCACGGCACGCCCTGGCTGGTTGCACAGGACGAGCCCGGTCTCGTCTACGCGGACGACCCCGCGAAGGGTCCTTCGGTGGTGCCGCAACCCGCGCCTGCCGCGCACGCCGCCGACGGACGAGCGGATGGATGACGGCTTCTTCGACAGATGGCTCCATGGGCAGCGCCGGCCAACGCGGGTGACCCGCAACCTCCCGCTTCGCGCCCCGCCGGTCGGGGGTACCGGCCACACTGAACCCCATGACGACAACGACACCCCGCCGCTGGTACGGCCAGGACCAGTTCGGCGACCCGCCCCCGCCCGAGGGCACCCCCGGCATCGAACTGGTCGGCGGCCCGCTCGACGGACTGTGGATGGTCCTGATCGGCAACGGCCCGCGGCACTACCCCGACGGAGTCGCGCTGTACGCCGGCAACGGCGCCTACCCGGACGGACGTTCCCACTACGTCCACGCCGACCCGCCGGACGGGCGACTGCACTGGGAAGGCGACAGCGCCTGACCCCGGGGCTCCCCGCCATCCATCCCAACCCCGCCGAGGGCCTCTGGGCCACCCGCACCGTCCCCCGGCCCGGTGTGCGTGCCGGCCCACCCCGGGCGCGGGCGGACGCCCCCATCCACCATTCCCGCTCACGCGGGTACCACCGAGCCACACCGGAGACGGCAATGACCCTCGAAGCCACCGCGTCCGTCCCTTCACCCGCCGAACGCCGACGCCCGCACAAGGCCACCAGAGCCGGTATCCACTGGCGCGCCAACTTCGACGGCGACGGGCTGCGCCTGGAGGTCCCCGACACGAACCACCCCGCGTGGAAGACCGTGCGCTCGCTCAGGATCACGCGACCACCCGTGTACACCGCAGAGTTCCCGGCGCGACACCGCGACGCCGTCGTAACCGCGCTGCGCGAAGCGTTCGGCCGCGACGGGCTCACCCCCATCTCCCACGTAGATGTCGACCTGCGCCTGGACGCGGCCGACCCGCAGATCGGGACGAGTCTCCACTGGGCCGGCACGCCGCTCGCCACCACCGTCCCGGACAGCCCGGATGCGAGGCTTCTCGGCGGCACCACCGTCGTCACCGGCGCGCTGTCCGTGCGGGGCAGCGGCACCGCGAAACACATCGAGTGGGAGCCGGGAACGATCGTGCGCGTACTCGACGTCCCCCGCCCGTGCCTCACAGGACAGCCCGACCACGCGTACACGGTCGTCGCCGACACCGACGACGACCCCGCCGACGCGCTGCGCCGCCAGGGCCACCGGCTACTTGGCCTGCGTCACCACCTCGACATCCCGCCCGCCCCGACGGACGCGTTCAACGGCCGCCTGGCCGTCCGCGACCGGACCGCCGGGATGCGCGTCGTGCCCGCCGACCACCCCCACACGGACGCCGACGACGAACTCGTGGTGGACCCGGACAACGGCGTCGTGTACGTCACCCGGTTCGGTTTCGGTGGCGGCCGGGTCGTCAGCGATTTCGTGCTGCCGCTCACCGCCGAACGCGTGAGCGTACTCGACGCCTACGAGGAGGAGTTCGGGCGCTCACGCGCCGCGTACGCGGCCGTGGGCGCGAACGCCGAGGCCGCCGCCGTCCTGCGCGCCGGCGGGTGGACGGCGCAGCGGCTGTGCGGGGTTCGCGACGAGTTGTTCGCGGTCGTCGACGCCGACGACGCCCGCGCGCTGCTCGGCCGCACCCCGGCGGAGTGGACGACGGCCGGCTGGCCGATGGGGGACGGCGACAGAGTTTCGGCCGCGAGGGATTGGCGCTGGCGCGCGACGGACGCCGCCCGGTTCGCCGACGCGGGCATCGACGCCCACCGCGCGTAAGAGCCCGAACTCCGCCGCGACAGGGGCCGCCGGCTCACGGCGACCGAGGCGATCGCCCGTGATGTCGTTGTTCCCAACCGCGCCGGTCGATGGGCCGCCACACTGCTCGACGGCGTGCGCGACTGCGAGGACCTGCGCGAGAAACTGGTCCACGCCCGCTCCGTCGACACCGTCGAGCGAGAGGGATGGACGCAGGAGCCCTCGAACGAACGGGGGATCTGTCTGGACGAGCACCGGTTCGTCCTGTCCGACGGATCCCACGTGTCGCTGTGGACCGTCCGCCACTGGTTCGAGGACCCCAAGGTGTCGAAGTACCGGACCACCCACCTGTCCGAGGAATCCGCGCGTGATGCCTGGAGGGAAGACCGCGACATGGCCGCCGACGACGACGACTGCCCGGGCCCGGACGTCACCCACTGCGACAACTGCGGAGCCACCGAGCCCGACGACGAGGACCAGTTCCTGCGGTTGGACTGGATGTCGGCCAACTTCGGTCTTGCGTGCGGTACCGAGTGCTACGGAGCGATGAGCAACGACTCGGGCGAGCACGCCCGACGTCACCACCACTCGTGAGACCGGCTGTCCCGGCCGTGAACGCGCGCTACGCGTTCCGCTCTACGTCTGTGGCGAGGCGATCGCTCCACCGATTACGTCCGGTCACAGGGCGCCGGTGCGTCTCCATCTGCACGTAACGAGTGGTTCCTGTTCGGTGTCGCCGTCGTGGTGGTCGCAGCCGGCCGCGTCGATGGTCGGCAGGAAGCGGGTCATGGCACTGGTCGGCGCCGACGGTCCCGGTTCCGTGCAGTGCGCGTGTGCGTCGGGGGTCAGTGGGGCGTGGTGGTGGGGACGGCGGTGCGGATGGTGTCGATCATGGCGCGGACGCCGGGGATGTCGGTGTCGGAGGAGTTGACGCGTACGAGGTGGTCGCGGTCGGCCCAGGTGCAGGAGGAGTATGCCCGCCGCGGCGGGGTGCGACTGTCGGGTGCGGGTTTGGCGGGCAGGTGATCGCAGGTGATGCGGCCGCCGTTGCCGGGTTCGAGGATGTGCTGTTCGCCCGGGTCGAGCGGTACGCCCTCCTGCATCTTCTCGATCCTGTCGGAGAGTTTCGCGAACACGTCCGAGGCGGGAGTGGGGCCGCGTTCGGCGGTGACCACCACGATGCGATTCGGGTGGGGGTCCGCGCCGTCCTGGATCGGGTACAGGTAGTAGGCGCCCTGACGGTCCATCATGTCCGTGGCGCCGATGAAGGCGATGTAGTCCCGTAAGACGAGGACGGGTTCACGGTCCACGGCGCCGTCCAGGCGCACGGTCGGGTCGGCGCCGCGTCCGTCGGCCACGACCCGGGTGGCTCCCGCGAGCACGGGCGGCAGGTCGGCGAGCGGCCGCGCCGAGGACGCGTGGGTGCAGGCGAGCGAGGTCGTCGCGGTGACGAGGGCGGCCGAGGCCGCGAGGGCGGAGAGCGCGGGACGGGGCAGGGGCACGGGACCTCCGGGTCGGGACGGGAACGCGGCCGGGGGCGGGAAGGCCCACGACGCGCGAGTGTGTGCGGGAGAAAGGGTCGGGCCTGGCGAACACGTCCCGGGCGCCGGTCTACGTCCTGCGACCGTCGTGTGTCGTGTCCGTGCACGCGGGGCGCGCCGGAGCGTGGCCGGCGAACGCGGAACCGCGGACTCCCGGCGCGACCCTGCACGGCGGGCCCGCCTGGACGTCGGCCACGTCCACCGTATCCCTAAACCCCCCGCCGATGCCCGGGAGTTCGCCTGCGAGGAGAGGCCCTGCGATGTGCCGTCGCACCGCGGCCGGGGCCGGCGGCCACCCCAAGGGCCGGGGTTTTCGCGCTCTGTGCGCAAACGGGCGTAGGCCTTGCGGACGACGTCGTCGGGGTTCTCCAGACCGCCGGCGTCGTGGCCCCAGCTCGAGTCACTCCAGAAGTACCGCGCGAGTCGGCGGGCGCGACGCGCCTCCATGTACAGGTTGTAGGCGCCCTGCCGGTCGAGCATTGTCGGTGCCGCCGAGGAAATACGAGTATTCCCGCAGTGCGGTCACGGGTCTTCCGTCGCCGTCCAGGCGTCGGGAGAAATCGGCGCCGTGTCCGTCGGCCACGATCCGCGTGGCTCCCGCGAGGACCGGCGGAAGATCCGCGAGCGGCCGGGAACCGGGCGTGGACGCCTGCGGCGACAACGCCCACTGGTGGAAGGTCGTATTCGAGTTCTGTTGAATGTGGTCGCGTCCCGGCCCCGGATCGGACCCCGCCATAGTTCACGAGTTCGGGGTACGGGGACTGTCTTCGACCGGGGCACCGTACGCAAGTCGCGACGGTGCGAACGGGATTCGATTCGTGGTGTGGTCGTGCCCCCGATGCGGCGATACGGGCCAACGGGCACTGTTCGGCTATCCTGGATACGTAAGAATCCGTCAATTACCGTTCGATCAGTGGCCGTTCCTGCCTAGTGGCTTCGGTGCTCTGCGAGGCTGGATCCGGGGCTGTGAACAGGATGCACGCCCCGTGGCCGGCTTCGTTCGGAAGGATCACACTCGTGCACGACAGTGGCTGTGGATGCGACCGGGACAAGGGTGAACGCCGGGCTCGACGACGGCGAGGGCTGCTGTCGGCGGTGATCGGAGGCGCCGCGCGTGCCGTGGCGGCGTGGTTGATCCTGATCCTGACCAACCACGACTGAGGGACGAAGGACGTCCCCGGCCTCCGAAGGCCGGAAGTCGGAAGCCGTTCCGCTGGCGTGTGTCCGCAGGAGGCGCGGGCACGGAAGGAAACCGTGATGCCGCCGATTACGATGCCCGACACGACACAGTGTCCGGACGGGCCGCTGCGCACCTTCGTCCAGGCCCTTCACGAGCTGTACCGCCACGCGGGTAGTCCGGGCACCAGGGCGATGGCCACGGCCATCACGAACGACCCCGACTCCCACGGGACTCTCTCGCACCAGGCGATCGCCGACCTGTTGCACGGGCGAAAGGCCCCGGGGTGGCAACGCGTCGACGCCGTGGTGCGGTTGCTCGCACGATGGTCGGTCTATCGACCCGATCCCCAAGAGACCGCGGAACGCCTTTTCGCGCTGTGGGAGCACGCAAAAGGCGTTGCCCATTCGGCAGTCCCGGCCCCGCCACCGGCACCACGGGCACACCCGAGTGTGACAACGACGCCGAACGAGCCCCAGTCACCACCCCACGTCCCGCCCCCGCGAGGCGACGCCGGAGCCGCTCCGACTCCCGCCCCACCCGGGACGCGCGTAGGTGCGGCCACCGCCACGCGGCCACCGCCCCGGGCCCGGGTCCCCACCCTGCTCCCTCCGCCCACCCCCCGGCCCCGATACGAAACCTCAAGGCGACCGCACTGCTTCATTCAACCGGCCGCGCTGTCCATGACCGACGTCCACAAGATGTACGCCGACACCATCGCCACCCCGGTCGATCTCGCCGCCCACACCGACCTGCTGGGCCCTCGACTGGCGGGTCAACTGCGATGCCTCTTCCCCTCCGGGCGCGCCGCCCTGTGGGGCGTATCGCGAGGGCGCAACGACGCGAACGTGAAGAAGGCGGTCCGCATCGAGCCGGGGAACCAGGCGTTCTTCAGCGGCGACAGGAAGCTCTACCTCAGCGGACAGGTCGCCGCGACCTTCCGCAATCCGCAACTCGCCCGCCGCCTGTGGGGCGCGGACACGGACGACAATACCTGGGAGTTCATGTACGCCCTGAACGGAGTCCGCCAACATCATCTGCCCATGGACGAACTCCGAGAACTCCTCGGATGGAAGCCCGCGCGAAACGTACAGAACCTGACCCACCTCAGCGAGGTCGAGAGCGCGCTGCTGACCGAACTTCTCCAACTCGACCCGCCGATTCGCCTCGATCCCGAACCGGTGCCCGACCGGACCCCCCCGGACACCGATGCCGATACGCACTCCGAACCCGACCTCGCATCCGCCGGTACACGGGTTGCAGACATGCGGGAAGACGTCCCGGCCCGAACGTCCACGTGCGCGCTGTGCCAGCTTCAGCTGCCCGCCGGCGTCCTGCGCGTACACGCGGTGAAGTCACACTTGGCCTGTTCGCAGGAAGAACGGGAAAGTCCCGACAATGTGATGCCCCTGTGCGCCCTGGGATGCGGGGAACTGTTCACCCAGGGGTACCTGGCGGTTGCACCCGGAGGCGACATCCAGGTCAGCCCCTACACCACCAAAAATCCGATCCTCGCCGACTACGTCCGACGAAACCTCACAGCGCCCCGAACACCGTGGTGGACACCCGAACGAGAACCGTTCTACGCCTGGCATCGCGAGCGCGTCTTTCGGCTTCCCCCCACGGCGTGACCCAGTGCTGGCGGCGCGGGTCCTTACGACACAGCATTGGACGGCGAGTAGTTGGTCCTGGTCGGCGACGACGACCCGCCCTACCCGGGCGGAGTCGCCCTCGAATCGGACGGCTGCGCCTGGCAGTACGGCCGCTCCCACTACGAGCACGCGGATCTTCCGGACGACTGGCTCCATTGGGCCGGCCCTGCCACTGTGCTGCCCCCGACTACGAGAAGACGTAGAACGGCGCGGACCCGCGCCTGCTCGCCGCCTACGCCGCCGCACCGCCGCGCACCTGGACATCGCCTGGTCCTGTGAGTGGGCGGTCCGATCCGGCCCGGTCCGGGCTGCCGCATAGGGCAACGACCCGCGTCGAACGGAGTGTGGTGCGCGCCTCGTCGCCCTCGGCGGCCCCGTCATGCACCATCGCGGCGGCCTGCGGCAGGAAACGGGCCCGGTGCGTCTCCATGTCCCGCCGCACGGTGTCCAGGTCGACGCCGAGATAGTTCTGCCAGGTGGCCACCGCGACCTCCAGCGAACCGAAGACGACCATCGCGGCCGTCACGAGAGTCGCGGCCTCGCTCACCAACGCTTCGCCGGTTCCCGCGGCTCCCACGCGCGCGCGTCCGATCATCCAGCGCCGGCCGTGGGCAGCCCCGGACAGGAGCCGATACGGCGCGGGAAGCCATGTGGGCATCGCCGCGCGTGCCTGCTCGGTGATGTTGACGTCCATCGCCGCCTTGTCGCCGTCGGCCTCGTAACCGACGAGCTTGCCGGAGGTGTTGAACCGCTCGCGCACCCGCGCGTCGGCGAGGACCCGACTCGCGCCGGACTTCGTGTTCGCGGTATTCGCCGCAGCGCCCGGGTGGCCCAGGGCCTCGGCCATCTTCTCCATGTGCCCGATGTCCGTGCGCCACAGCCCCGCGAGCCGCGCCAAGCGCAGTCCGCCGGCGATCGAGGAATCCAGCAGATAGTGGTGCAGGAGAACGTTCTCCATCACGGTGCGGCTCAACGTCAACGGCGCCCACACAGGCGCGGGCGTCGCGAGGACGTTCGCCTCCACCGCGCGGGCGTGGTCGAGCGCGTTGTCCCAGAACAACCGCGTCACGTCCAGCAACAGGTCGAGCAGCGACATCCGTGCCGCGCCCACGACATCCGGCAACGCCCGATGGGCGTCGGCCTCGCGCTTGAACGGGGAGTCCGCCGCGAGATCCGACCGTTCCGAAAGACCGTTCCCGGCCAGGCGGTGGAAGTCGCCCAGCGCCTGCGCGACGAAGGCGGCGAACTCATCGGTGATCGGCACCGCGAAGGGCACGAATCCGGGAGGTGCATCTTCGATCATGGCCGGAGCCTAGGCTCACGCACCCACAACCGCCGGTCGATTTCGACCGACCGGGAACGGCGCGCGGTACGCCGCGCGGCGCGGTGGACACCGGGGTTGGCGCGGGGGACGACGAAACCGGCTACGGACGGCGCGGGCCCGGTCCGGCGTACGCCTCACACATCGCGTGCGAAGCCCGTTGCGGCAAACCCCCCTCGCGACGGCGGCGCCGACCGCACAATACGAGCGTGAGTCTGACCGGCGAACTGCGGCACACCGATTCCGACGTGACACGATTCTTCACCACACACCTGCCCGACGCGGCCCGCGCCGCCGCCGCCCTGCGCCGCTGGGCCACACACCTGCCCCCACCGATCCGCCCGGCGGCCGGATGCACCACACCCGCCTGGACACTCGGACACACGATCGACCACCGCATCCGCGTCACCCTCGGCACCCCCTACGGCGACCCCATCCGCTACGGCATCAAACGCCACCACCCCCACACCCCCGCCACACGGGAGGCGATCCAACGAGCCGGAACCCGACTCCTCGCCGAACTCGACGAGTTCACCGGCGCACCGCTGCTCCTGGACGGCGCGGACGGGGACCGGCTGATCCGGTTGTGCGTGATCGCCTCCTACTTCGAGCACGTCTACCGCTCGGGTGGATGCGACCGCGGCGACCCCCTCGACCGGGCCGGCCCCGACACGACCCTGGACACCCTCCTGGCCGAGGTCACACCCCAGGCGGTCGACGACATCACCGCGCAACTGCGCCTGGCCGAACCCCGCGAGGCGTTGGGATGGCTGGTCGGGCAACCGGTGGAGTGCGGGCCGGTGTTCGCCGGTAGCGCGCACATCGGCGGGGCCGACGCGGACCTGCTGTGCGCGGGCGAGTTGATCGACTGCAAGGCGACGACACAACCCGACCGGCTCGGCGCGCGGGAGCTGTACCAACTCGCCGGATACCTCCTGCTCGACTTCGACGACCACCACCACATCCGCTTCCTGAGCCTGTACCTGTCCCGTCAGGGCGCCTCCCTGGGCTGGCACGTCTCGGAATTCCTGCCCCTGCTCGGCGCCACCGCGACCCTGCGCGAACTGCGCACCGCCCTGCAGGACCTCCTCGTGCCGGCCGGTGAACGCGTCGCCCCCGGCCCCGACCCGGCGTGGGCCACACCCTGCCCGAAGTGCCGCGCCGCGCCGGGGAACGGATGTGTGACGCCCCGAGGCGTGCCGGCCCGTGCGACACACGCTCCGCGCCTGGCCGTGGCGATCTGACGTCGAGGGTCGTTCGCGAGTCGGTGCCTCCTCGCCGTCGGGCGCTACGGCGAGGGGAGTGGTGCGGAGTCCCGGCGGCCGATCACCCGCCGGTGGGGTCCCGACGGCCGGGGCGTTCGTTCGTCGCTTTCGGTGGCGTGCTCGGGAACCGCGTGGGCGGCCGAGGCGAGGCCGCAAAGGTTCGTCGGCACGCCGGGGCCAACCGGAGCAACGGCGCTGAGCGGCCCACGGCTCTCGAAATGGTTGCCCGGCCGGCGCCCGAAGACCTTGCCTAGAACAGGGTGCATGCTGCGGCTCGAGGGGACCGGCAGGGTTCGCCTGCCGGTGACCGGCGGGGTGGCGGCTCGACCCGGGGATCAGGTCGGGTCCGGGGGCGGGAACGAGTCGCCACCAGCCCGGGTATTCGGCGCCGCACGTCGGGCAGCGCGATGTAGAGCGCGGAGATCGGCCCCGGGGTCGTGGTGGGCCGGGCGTGCAGGTTCCGTCCTTCGACGACGGTGACCAGATCCGCCCACGGGTTCGGGCAGGTGCAGTCGGGCGAAGGTCGTCCCTTCGGGGGTGTGTTCACGCGCCGGTCCCGTCGTCCGGGGGCGTCCGGGCCGGCGGCGCGCCATTCGCGGGGCTTGCGGCCGAGGGCCTGTTCCACTTCCGCGACGTCGGCGTGGTCGTAGGTGGTGCGGACGCCGGAGATGGACATGCCGCTGGCGTCGGCGAGGTTGACGAGTCGATAGGGGCGGGGTCGGGTGAACTCGCGGCCGTACGCGACCAGGCGGCGGATCTCCGTTTTCGCCCGGTTGCGCCGCCACGTGGCGGCGGCGATCGCCGACAGCAACGGCTCGTTGTGCTCGGCGTCCGCGTCCGAGGCGGCCTCGAGGTGGAGCATCACTTCCTTCCGTGTTGATTGACATGGAAGTGGGCTCTGGCACGGGAAGCGTGAACCGGTGACCCTGGGTGAGAAATCTGGCTCAGTTGGGGTTGAGGATTCGTAGGCGGATTAGATCGAGGTTCGCGCGTCCGTACATCTGCCGCTTCAGGTATTTGATGCGATTCACGGCACCCTCCGTCGGGCCGTTGCTCCAAGGCAGTGTGAGGCCCGCGACCACGGCTTGCCGGTCGAGTTGCAGGCCGGCGGCGAAGCGGTGGAGCAACGGGAGGTCGTCGGCCCGCACTTGTTCGACCCATGCGGGCAGGCCATTGCCTCCCAGGTTCCGGATCATGCTCGCGAAAGTCCCCACGTGCCTGCGGGCGGCAGCCAGTTCAGGGCAGCGGGCCAGGATGTCCTTGAGCGCGACGGCACTGCCCGAGGTCAGGTTGTCGGGGTCCGACATGATCCATCCGGTGACGCGGCGCGGCTTCGGCGGTACCGGATCGGACGAAGGCGGTGTTGCCAACGTCCGCAGGCGTGCCATGTACCGGTTCACCGTCCGCAGGCTGCCCCGCCATCCCAAACCCTGAAGCTCATGGTGGAGCGTCGTGGCGTTGGCACAGCCCGAGTTCCACCGTCGGACGATGTAGGGACGGAACCGATCGAGCTTGGCGTCTCGGTTGAGCGTGGGTACCAGCAGCTCGTCCGCGTCGGCTGCGAGCGCGTAGCGGCGCACGGTGCGAAAGGCCAGGTCGAGTCGGCGGCTGATCGCGTTGAGGGACAGCCCGTCGGCACGCAGTTCCTGGACCGCTGCGTAGCGCTCTCGCATGCGGGCCACCAGCGGACGTTCCTGCCCGCACACGTCGAGGCACTGCTGTTCGGGATCAAGCCGGTCGATCGCCGACGGCAGCAAATCCGGCTGGTCCGCGTCCGTGACCACGGCGGGTTCGCGCAGGCACCCGCGGTGGGCGACGACGGTCTTCTCCACGGCCTCGCCGAGGTTCTGCCACAGGTGAAAGCGGTCGGCGACCTGCGTGGCGTCCGGAGCACCCTGACGCGAGCCGTCCTCGTAGGACGCGGCCCGGTCTCGGCAGATGATCTCCACACCGGGATGCTCGCGCAGCCAGGAGGCGAGGGTCTCGGCGTCGCGTCCGACGAGCACATCGATCGGCCGGTGGGTCCGCATGTTCAAGATCACCGTGGCGTACACATGTCCCCTTCGCAGGGCGAAGTCGTCCACGCCCAGGACGTCGGGCGTCCCGAAGTCCGGAGCACCGTGCGCGCGGATCAGACGCAGCATCGTCATCCGGCTCACCACGACTGCCAGTTCCGCCGCGAGCCTGGCCCCCGCGCGACCGGCCAGCGCCAACGCGATCGACAGCAACATCAGGCTCAGCCTCGTGCTCCGCCGGCGACGAGGCCCAGCCAGGCATTCGGCCTGCTCGGCGAATGTCCGGCGCGGGCACGCCCCGGCACGACAGAAGAACCGGCGGACCAACAGAACCAGCACCACCGGCCGCCCTGCCACCGGAGCGTCGGCTATGCGCCGCTCGTACCGACTGTGCACCGACGTCGAGACCTCGCCGCAGTCAGGGCACAGCGACTCGGGCGTCCGCAGCCTGACATGGGCTCTGACCTCCGTGTCGTCTCTCTCGAACCGCTCGATCACAAGGCCAGCGAAGTGGGGGAACAACGTCTCAAGGTTCAGTAATTCGCACACCTGACACAACGACGCGCCCTCACCCAGGGTCACCGGTTCACGCTTCCCGTGCCAGAGCCTGGAAGTGTCAGCGCGTTTTGACAGTCGTTGTCAGCGGTTCTGCCACGAGCCTTGTCAGTACGGATGCCAGGGTTGGGTGGAGCGATTCGGCGGGTGGGAGGTCGTCCGGCTCGAACAGGCCGAGGCTGTACTGGACGTCCGCGCTGAGACTGATCCGGGCATCGCCGAGCACTTCGTGGCCCTCGATCTCGGGCGGGTGGCAGGCGAGCCGGCTGGCGGTGATCAGGTTCGCCGGCAGGGGCTATGGGTTCACTCTCGGTGATGATCGCTGCGATGGCCTGCGCCTCGATCGGGTCGAGTTCGCGGCGCCGACCGCGTTGGCGGGCGGGGTTGCCCGACGGTGGGGCGGAGTCGAGCTGGTCCATCATGTGGGAGGTGGGCAAGGCGACCGTGTCGTGCGCGGAGGTGGCGCGTGCAGGGCATGCGTGTGGGGAGTGGTCGGGACAAGGCGCGGCCGATGTCAGTCTTCGAGAGCCTCGTCGAGGAGCCGGCGGCGGATCTCCTCGGCTTCCCCCGCTCGACCGAGCCTGTCGAGCAGGTCCGCCCGTACCTCTCGCACAGCGCGTAGACGCTCGGCGAACACCCCTGGTGACTTTGAGGCCAGACGGCGGTAGATCCGGGCGGCTTCTTTGATTGCGGCCAGGCCCTCCTCCCGCCGACCCACCTTCCCGAACCAGACGGACAGGTTGTTCAACGACGTGGCGAGGTCGGGTTCGTACGCGGCGGGATTCGCCTGTGCCAGACGACGTCGGATGGTCACCGCTTCCTCGATCGCGGCCAGGCCCTCCTCCCGCCGACCCACCGCCCCGAACCGGTTCGACAGGTTGCCCAACGACATGGCGAGGTCCGGCTCGTACGCGGCGGGATTCGCCTGTGCCAGACGACGTCGGATGGTCACCGCTTCCTCGATCGCGGCCAGACCCTCCTCCCGCCGACCCACGTCCCCGAACCAGACGGACAGGTTGTTCAACGACGCGGCGAGGTCCGGCTCATATGCGGCCGGATTCGCCCGCGCCAGACGACGCCGGATGGTCACCGCTTCCTCGATCGCGGCCAGGCCTTCCTCCCGCCGACCCATCGCCTCGAACCGGTTCGACAGGTTGTTCAACGACGTGGCGAGGTCGGGTTCGTACGCGGCCGGATTCGCCCGCGTCAGGCGGCGGTAGACCTCGGCCGCTTCCTCGATCGTGGCCAGACCCTCCTCCCGCCGACCCACCTCCGCGAACCGGTTCGACAGGGTGTTCAACGACGCGGCGAGGTCCGCCTCGTACGCGGCCGGATTCGCCCGCGTCAGGCGGCGGTAGACCTCGGCCGCCTCCTCGCCCGCGGCCAGACCCTCCTCCCGCCGACCCACCGCCCCGAACCGGATCGACAGGTTGTTCAACGACGTGGCGAGGTCGGGTTCGTGCGCGGCGGGATTCGCTCGCGCCAGACGACGGCAAATGTCGAGTGCGTGTTCGTCGGCGGTGAGGGCTTGTCGGTGGAGTCCGGCGTTTGCGTAGCGGTTGGCGAGGGTGGTGTGGAGGCGGGCTTGGTGGGCGGGGTCGGTGGTGATGGCGAGGCGGTGGAGGGTGAGGCGTGCGGTGAGGGCGGCGATGCCGGGGTCAAGGTCGGTGTGGCGGCCTTGGGGTAGGTGGGCGTGGACGGTCTCCAGGATTTCCACGGGCAGATCGTCGAGGGCTGCGAGGGCGGCCAGGGCTGCGCCGCCGGCGTGGAGGGCGAGGTCGGGGCGGGCGGTGAGCAGGGGTGCGAGTTGGGTGGTGGCGAGGTGGGGCCAGCGGGCGGCGGCGGCGATCAGGACGGTGAGGGCGGATCGGGTGATGCGCTGTTCGTTGTGGGTGTGCGTCGTGGCGTCGGTGTCGGGTGCGCGGTGGAGGAGGCGTGCGGGGGCGGTGGTGGTCCAGGGGTCGGGGGTGGCGTGGGGGAGGTGGTGTCCGGGGGTGGTGAGGGCGAGGAAGTCCTCGGCGAGGCGGTCGGGGTACAGGGGTTCCAGGACGGTGCCGGCGTGGGGATCGGCGGGGGGATACGCGACGGCGTGGTCGGTCAGGGCCCGGTCGGTGGTGTCGCCGGTGCAGGCGCCGATCGCGGTGAGCGCGGCGTGGCCGGCGTCGTAGGGCAGTGCCCCGGTCAGGGCTGCGGTGTACACGGTGCGGGCGAGGGTCTCGGCGGGGACGCCGATGCGCCCGTTGGCGTGCAGGGTCCGCCAGTGGTCGCGTTCGCGGTCCAGGAGGTAGCCGGAGATCCGGCCCGGCGCGTCCAGGTCCGTCGCGGTGCGGGTGCGGTGGGCGTCGACGGCGGCCACCGCCGCCATGTGCACGGCCAGCACCTGGCCGAACCGCCGGGGATCGCCCAACGCGGCGGGCGCGGGGACCCGTTGCGGATCGGGGACGTCCAGGGCGGCGGCGAACCGGTCCCGCGCGGCGGCGAACAGGGCGGCGGAGTCCGCGCTCGGGTCCCGCGTCAACGACGCAAGCGGCAGGACGTCGGTGTCCAGGTCGAGGCGGTCCAGGCGATGGGCCAACGTCTGCCACCACAACCCGGCCGGACGCGCCACCAGCAGCACCCGCACCCGACGCTCCTGCGCGGCCGAGTGGGCGAGCAGCGTCAGCAGGTCGTCCACCGGCCACCGTTCCGCGTAATCGACCACCACCAACACCCCCGCCGCCGGGTCACCGAGCCCCGAGGAGGCGTCCGCAGGAGTGGGGTCGGCGGCGTGCCGCGCCTGCACCACCTCCCAACCCCCGCCGCCGGTACGGGTGGCGGCGGCGAAGCGGGCGGCGAGACGTGTCTTGCCCTGGCCGCCCGGCCCGTGCAGCAACAACACCGACACCGCACCCGCACCGTCGCGCCACGCGGCCAACCGCGCCAACTCCGCGTGGCGGCCGGTGAAGTCCACCAACGCGTAACGGGCCTGCAACAACCGCGCCGGCTGCGCCCGCGCCTGTGCCACCGACGGCGCCGCACGCTCCATAGGGAAGGCGTCCACTCGGTACAGCGCCCGCTCCGCTCCGGTGTGCGTGGTGACGTGCACGTCCCCGGTGACACCGGAGACCTGGGCCACCGGCCCGTACACCACCGACCCCGCCACCCACTGCCCCGAACGCGCCAGCACCGCACCACCCCGCCCGGCAACACCCGCCCCGGGAGCCGGCGGGGTGGTCCGTCGGGACCACCAGCACGACCGGCGGCCAGGGCCGGTCACGGACCCTCGTCGATCTCGACGTCCCCACCGGTGTTCCGCACCTGATCCACCGGACCACCGACAGCGCTGTCGCGCACCCGCTGCCCGTCGCCCGCCGGCGGTGTGCCGCCCACGGGCGGCACACCGGGCGCACCCGGCGGTGGCCCGGCGACCCCCGGGCCACGGCGGGTGATGCGCACACTCCCGCCGGTATCCGACACCTGCGCGATGCCGGCGCTTGTCACGCTGCCCTCGACCGACTGGCCACCAGGCGAGGAGCGTTCACGACGCACCCCCGCCATCGACACCACCAGCCCGGCCAGCGCCACGAACAACCCGAGCACGCTCGCCCACTTGTCCGCCTCGTCCAACCCCACCACCGCGAGATACACCGCCAACCCCACCAGCGCCGCACCCGCCACCATGCCGCCCACCCATGCCCACGACTTGGCCGTCATCCCCCCATCGTCCGACCGCCGCCCCCGCCACTAACCCCACTTGCACCAACGGTGACCCGCCCGTAACACCACCCGACCGGCAATGCCCACCGGACCGAAATCAAGACGACGACCACACCCCCGAACCGCCCTCCCTGCCTCCCGAAACACACGAAAGGGTGAATTCGACGTCGCCGTAGCCGTTCTCGACTCCGTCCTCGGTGTTGAAGACGACGCGGGACTGTAAAACTAACGGCTCTGCCTCACTTCCGGTGGTAGCTCTGCGTGTCACGAGAGCAGGATCCGGTGGCGGAGTAGATCGAATCCGGCTCGTCCGTGCATTTGCCGCATGATGCGTTTGGTTCGGGTGTTGACTCCTTCGGTGCGTCCGTTGTGGTGGGGGGTGGTGAGCGCGGCGTCGACTGCTGCGCGGTCGAGTTCGAGGCCGTTGGCGAAGGCGTGCAGGTGGCCAAGGTCGGACGCACGAACTGCGGCGATCCATGCCGTGAGCCTGGTGTCGTTTCCCTGAGCGGGGGCCAGGAGAGAGGCGAACTCGGCAATGTGGGTGCGGAGTTGTGTCATCTCGGGGCATGCGGCGGTGAGGTCTCGGATGAGGTCGGTGTCCTTCTCGCGGCGGTTGTCCGGGCGGGTGAGGAGAAGGCGGGCGAAGCGCCTGGGCGTGATCACGGGCCGGTCGCCCTCGGCTCGGCCCTGGGTGATGTAGCGGTGGAGGAGGTTGAAGCTGCCGGTGTAGCCGAGTTCCTTGATTTCCTGGAAGAGCTGGGTCACGGGCACGGCGGGGTCGGTTGCGCGGCGTGCGCGCAGATGGTCCCGGTAGGGGTCGACCAGCGTCGGCCGGTAGCGTGGGGCGCGTCGCAGGGCGTCGGGTTCGCGGGTGCGTGCGTACCGTTTGACGGTGTTCAGGGACACGTTCAGCCGACGGGCGCATTCAAGCAGGCTGACGCCCTTGCCGAGCAGGTCGTGGACCCGATGCCGGCGTTCGCGGGTGGTCTGCTCGTGGACGCCGCCGGGCCGGGGCGGGTTGACGGTGGCCCGGCACGAGCTGTGCGAGCGGACCTCGGCAAGCGTTTTCTCACAGAGGTTCCGCCATAAATGCCACCGATCGCTGACCTGCACCGCGTCGGGAAGCGCACGGCGTGTCGCCTCGGCGTAAGCGCCTGAGCCGTCCCGGCAGACGATCTCGACGCCCGGATGGCCTCGCAGCCATCCTTCCAGCTCGTCGACGCCGCGGCCGGGCAGGACATCAATACGTTCGCCGGTCTCGGCGTCGGTCGGCACGGTCGCGTAGCGGTGGCGGCGCTTGAGCGCGAAGTCGTCCACGCCCAGGACCTGCGGAACCCGCAGCGGCGGCAGCGGGATTGCCGCCAGGACGCGCAGCGCGGTGCACCGCGACAGCCCCGCTCCGAGCGCCTTCAGCGTCCGTGCGCCTGCGCGGCCTGCGAGTTCCCGCACCACGGCACGGACTTGGGTGAGCAGCCGCATTGTCCGCCGCTGATAGCGCTCCAGCACGCCGGGGATCTGCTCACGGAATGTGATGCGGAGGCAAGCCGATGTGGGGCAGACAAGGCGACGGAGCCGGGCGACTATGACCACCCGTCGGCCGTCGACGGGCACGTCGGTCACCGTGCGTTCATGAAAGGCGTGCACCCGACCGGTCCGACCGCCGCAATCCGGGCAATCCACCGGATCGCCAGGCGTCCGGGTGCGCACTCGGATGACCTCGCCCCTGTCCGCAACCTCCTCGACCACCAGCGGCGCAAGACCTGAAAACACCACGCCCACAAGCTCGTTCGCACTCAGCACTCGAACATGATCACGGAATCACACTCCGCTACCACCGGAAGTGAGGCAGAGCCGTTCGATTTACAGACCCCGGGGAGCAGCGGGAGGAACCAGGTGGTCCACACCTCGGCGGCGGCGCGGGCGTCGCAGATGCGGATGCTCAGGGACGCCGGACGTGGGGTGTAGGAGCCCTGGAATAGCCACGGTCCGATGGGGAACCACACCTTCGAGGAGGGGCTCTTTGTGAAAGCCCTCCCCGGCGCTCCAGTGGGCGTCGGGTCGTTGTCCGAGGGAGGCGACGACGTCCTCGAGGGTGATGTCCCACGGTTGATCCGGGGTCGGGGCGAAGAACCAGGGGGTGGCGTAGCCGGCGGGGTCCGTCGTCATGAGGTCGTTCTTTCGGCATCGGCAGAGGCTTCGACACCCCTCGGTGGTGTGATTTCGCGCCGCGCGGCACGACCTCGCCGACTTCGGCCGTTGACGGACCCATCGGCTGCCGGCTGGCTTCACGTCGTGTGAGGGAGGAGTGGCTTCGTTCACTTCTGATCGGGTCTGGGGTTCCGTGGGCCGAAACGGAGGGGCCGCGGTATCGGGTGCGATGGTTTCGGGTCAGAAGGGCGGGTCGTCGGCGTAGCCGCCCCAATCGCCGAGGTTCTCGCGCGTGGCGCGGGAACGGGCGTAGGTCTCGCGGGCTTCGACGTCGTCGGGGTTCTCCAGAGTGCTGACGTCGTGGCCCCACTTCGTGAGCGCGCCCAGTGCGCGGTCGCGGGTGTAGCGGTCGGTGCCGGTGATGAGCAGGCGGCGGGCGTGCGCGGCGAGTTCGTCGTGGTGGTCCGTGAGGTCGGGGTGTTCCGCGAGCGGGATGGCGGCGAGGACGGCGGCGTCGCGCACGGCGGGATTGTCCGCGTCGAGCAGCGGCCGGACCGCGCGGAACAACCGTGGGCGAAGGTCCCGGAAGGCGCGCATGTCCGGATCGTTGTCGAGGTAACGGCCGTCGAAGGCTCGGTTGCCGCAGGCCACGGTTTCGTCGTCGGCGTCGAACGCCGTGTCGTCCAGCCAGTTCAGGAGTACCGCGCGAGTCGGCGGGCGTGACGCGCCCACCTCTGTCGCGGTGTCGTCCTCGCCCGCCGCGATGGCCGGATGATCCAGGATCGCGGCGACGAACCGCGCGACGGGCACGGTGGCTTCGTAGATGGTGTTCTGGTGCCCGATCAGCGCCTCCTCCGCGGCGGCCGCCCGGACCGCGGGGTTGACGTCGAGGAGTCGCGTCAGCGCTGCGGGCAGGAACCCGCCGCTTCCCTGCGGGGCCATCAGGGAAGCCCAGTCGGTGTTCTCCAGGATCACCCGGTGTTCGGGCACCGCCTCGGGCGGCGGACTGTGGGTCACGGGCGGAGGCTACCGCGTTCGGGAGACACGTATCCCGGCCGCACGAAGCGCGGCAGCGGCGCGGTCCGATCACCCCCGCGACCCCCGCAACCCCGCCGCGCCGAGGGAACGCGGACGCTCGAGCACGAACTCGTTCCTGCTGTCCGGCGAGAGCGTGTGGAGCCCCGCGGCCACCGTCGAGATGGTCTCCCCGGGCGGTGACGTGGCCGTGGCGTACGAGTACCGACGCGGCATGCGCCTGGTCCGCAACGGCCAACACATCAACGACGCCGTCCGGATCGGCGCCCGGGACATCCTCGACGAGGAACGCATGCCGGGCGGCGAAGATCCCCACACACTGCTCCCCCCGCTTCTGGATCGACAACACGTCGTTCGTGTGCGCCGACGCCGGCGCCCTCATGCGGGTGACCCTCGCGCCCGACCGCGCCTCGGTGACCTCGGTGGTCCCCCTCCTGCCGGCCAACGACCGCGCCAACACCGACGCCACCCTCGCCCCGGACGGCAACACCGTGCTGTTCCTCTCCCGCGCCGGCTCCGGCAACCCGATCCTGTACCGGATCCGACTCGACGCCCCCGGAGCCGTCCCGATTAAGGTCGCGGACATGCCCGTGCCCGAGATCACCGGTGGTGGAGGCCTGCACGTCCACCTGGTCGCCGCGCAGTGACACCGACCCCGCGACGTTCGCCAGGCCGTTGGGTCGTCGAGCGGGTGGGCACGAGGGCGTTCGTTGACGATCGGCACGGATTCCTTGCGGAACCGCTTGCGCTGCCACAGCGCCGGCGGTGGTTTGAGATGGTCGACGACGCGGTCGGCCGCAGACGACGCCGAACAGCGGTGCGGGTCGGCGCAGCATCGGGTTCGTGCGCCGGTGCCCGGTAGGCGGTAGCCGGGCGTATCGGGTCCTCCGGCGGCAGTGCCCGCGGCTGGCCCTTGCCGGGCGTCCTGTGTGTCGCAGTGCGGTCATCGGTTGCCGAACCGGCGTGGTGTGGGCCCGTTGAACGAGGGTGTCCGGGACGGCTCCGAGCTGTGATCACGTCGGCCACGGCGTGGTCATTCCACTGGTTCGGGTACCTCCTGCTCGAAGGCGGTGCGGCAGCGATCCACCTGGTCGGCCACCAGTTCCATGAACCAGCGCATGATCTCGTAGGGGATGACGTGCTCGTCATGGCTGTGGATGTGGACCGTCGGTTCCAGTTCGGGGTCCTCGTCGGGAACGAAGGCCACCAGGAAGGCGGTTCCCGGCAGATGACTCTGCGCGTCGGGGGTCTCGGTCCACGCGGTCGGTGCGGGCTCGGCCTCGCTCAGTTCCACGGCCCACGAGTCGTCGGGCAAGGCGTAGTGGAATTGGACGGCGTAGTGACGGCCTGTGTGTTCTCGTAGCTCTGTCGGCATGAGGGCAGGCTGCCACGGTTCGCGGTTGCAGGCCCGGGATTTTCGGCCGGGCCCGTCGGCGGGGCAGGGCGCGGTGCCTCCGTGACGACTCTCAGGTTCCGGTGGCGTCCAGGGGGTGCGATTGTCCCAGTCCGCCGGTGAGGACGGTGGCGGGTGCGTCGGGCGTGTCGGGGACCAGGATCAGGACACAGGCGAGGAAGGTGGTTCTGATGGTGGTGAACGGCTTGTCCCGCCCCAGGAACGCGATCGTGCGAGGTGTGGTCGCCGTCAGGTGTGTCTCGGGCACCAGTGTCTTCGTCTCGATCGCCTTGTCCAGGACGCAGGGGACCAGGCGGGCGCCGGAGGCGGTCCGGAAGACCTGCCGGGTGAGGGGGCGGGCGGTGACGGTGGTGGTCTGCGACATCCGCTCGTCGCGATGGGCGTCGTCCTCGATCCGCTTGCGCAGGTCGGTGGTGTAACTGCCCGGCGCGAGACGGGCCTCGGACGCGGCGGGGCCGGCGGGCACCGACATCGCGGCGGCGTACCGTTCGCACACCGCGCCCGCGCCGGCGTTGGTCGCGGTGCGCGCGGCGCCGGAGGGGTCCCGTGCCACGTCCTCGAACTTCGGGCGGGCCTGGCGTTCGGGGCTCGCGCTCGCCGTCGCGGGTGGGTCGCCCACCCTTGCGTAGGCGGTGAACACGGCCTTCCACGCCGCGCCGGGCGTGTCCTGGACGAAGTGGACGACGGCCTTGTCCTCGCTGTCGGCGTGGGTGGCGGCGACGGCGACGAACGTGCGGGGATGGCCGCTCGCGCGAGGGATCCAGAACCGCGGGTCCAGGTGGGTGAAAGGCTCGGAGGGTTTGCGGTCCGGTATCAGCCGGTCGGCACGATACCCCGCAAGGGACGCCTCCAGCAGTTCGCCGCCCTCGACCCCGGCGAGGCGGTTGCCGTCCAGGGCGGCGTTCGACGCGTTGTTCTCGGTGTCGTAGCGCTCCAGGACCTGCCGGGCCTCGGCCTCGGAGATCACCGGCGGGTCGGGAGCCGGCGACACCGCCGACGCGCTCGGCACGGGCCTGGTGTCCCCGCCGCCCGACGAACAACCCGCCACCGCACATCCCACCGACACCAACACGGCCACCGTCGTACCGAGACGTTCGACCCATCCGCGCATACGGTCCCCCCGAACTCCGGCCCGTCATCGACCAGTCCACACTCCCACACGGCTCCGACGACATGCCGGGCCGCCGGGGCACGGACGACCCGCGCACCACCGACGGCACGTCGAACCCGCCCGGCACGCCGCGACGGCTACCGGAGCGCTGCGCGCCCGTGGCGTGACCCGCGGACGCGTGGGGTCGCTAACGTCCCACTTCGTCGGCCAGGTGTCGGGCGGTGATCTCGATCGTCGCCTCGTGCTTGTCGATGCGGGCCGACGCCGTGTCGAACGGCTCGTCCGGCAAACCCAGTTCCTTGACGCGGGCCGCGCAGCCGGCGACGCAGGCCCGGGCGGCGTGCAGCACGGACCGGGTCAGGGCCGCCGCGGTCGCCAGGTCCGCTCGCGCGGCCGGGTCGTCGGGGGACAGGGCGATCGCCTCGTCGGCGACGCGCGCGGCCAACACGACCAGCCAGGAGGCGTGTTCGGCCTGGAACCGCAACCGCAGCGCCAACGTGTCCCGCGCGGCGATGTCGTCGCTGGCCCGCTCCAGAGCCATGTTCCCCAGGGCGACGCCGTTCACGACCTCGGACATCTCCACCGCGCTCTCCCGTGCCCGGTAGCGCGGTCCCGCGCAGGTGCCGCCGGCTCCCTCCACCAGCGCCGCGGCCGCGGCCAGGGCGAACGCGGCGACGTGCGGCCCCCGCGCCACACCCGGATCGGGAAGCGCCCACGACCGGAGCATCGCGCCGAACGCACGGGTGCCGTCCGGTTCCCGCTCCAGATCGTCCTCCAGGTCCATGCAGTCCTCGACCGTGACGGGATCGGGGTTGCGCGTCCAGCGCGGCTCGAAACTCATACCGCGAACGTAGACGGGGAGTGTCCGCTTCCGGGGCCGGAACGGCGATTCACCACTCTCCGGGGATCGCGACAGGCGTGTGGTCGGACTCCAGACGCGCCTGCCGCAGGTGTTGCCCTCGAAGGGACGGGCCGATACCCGGAGGCGGGTGGCCGAGGTGCCGGCCGTGCGCCAACGTGTGGCCGTGTCGGTTTCCGTGGATGTCGTTTCGACGCGGGTTCGGGAGCCGCCTGCACCGTTACCAGCGAGATCCATGTCGCTGTGAAGTGCTGTCACCACTCCCAGGTCGCGGGGCTCGCAGTGGGGGATCGACAGCGAAAATTGGCGGGCTCGGGCCATGGGACGAGGGCTAGGTTGGCGCCGTGCATCCGATTCGGTTCGAGCCCGACCAGCGCCATGGCACCCGTGTCTACCACTACCTCCCGGGCGACGACGTGGTCGTGTCCAGGCACTGGCCGGGGCTGTCCGGGGAATGGCCCGAAGACGAGACGCCGTTTTCCGAGTGGGCTGTGAACAACAACAACATGGAGGAAGTCGCCGTCTACGTGGGGCTGGTCTGGCGCCTGACCGCCGGCCTGGCCCGCTATGCGATTCCGGCGTACTACCTTCACGACGCCGCACGAACACTGGGACGTGATCCGGTCCTCGTGGACTGGGAGTACGAGGTCGACGCGGAGCAGGTGACCGCCGCGGCGCGGGACAACGGCTTCGTTCCCGGGAGTGCGACAAACACGTTCCTCCGGGGGCCCACCGGGTGGGAGGGGGAGAGGATCGGCCGTGACGGCGCGGGCCTGTTCCCGCTGGCGACCCCGAGGGACCTGGTGTCCGCGCTGCACGCCGTGCTCCTCGACGCGTCCTCGGAGATCACCGTGTTCGCCGTCGCCCCGGGAGCCGAACGCTTCGAGCGTCTGACCGCGGCGTTGCGCGGCCCGGTGCGGCCGGTCCCGGCCGATGTCCTCGGGGACGACGGGATCTTCGTCGACCTCACGATCGGCTCGGACGTGGGCAACCACGACTCCATCATCGTCGCGTCGCAGACGGATCCACGGGACCGGCTGACCGGCCTTGCCGCGGACAGCACGAAGCGGGTCGAGTCCTACGAGCAGCGGCTGGGCGAACTCCGCAATGTCCCGGATTTTCTCCGGGCGATGCCCACGCTCGCGGGCGTGACACTGGATGCCTCCTGACCGAGACTGCTCCGTGCGTCGGTGATGTTGACGCGGAGCCGGCAGGCTCGGGCGCGTCTGCGTGCCCGAGGGTGTCTGTTGCAACGAAGTCATTCTGAAGGATGTCGGTCGACCCGGCGGACTGTCTTCGTTGAGATGCGGGGCCTTCAGTCGAGTTCCTCGCCGGGGGGAATGAAGGCGTCGGCGCCATAGGCGTCGTCGACGTGTCCGTGGGCGTCCATGGTGATGGGGGTGGCGCGCCCGTTGGACGTGACCAGCCAGGCGAGTACCTGTTCCGTCAGCGGAGTTTTGCCCGGGCCTTCGTCGTTCCAGTGGGCCCGCCATCCGCCTCCCGGCACTGCCGCGACGACTCGGTTCGCCGGTTCGAGGTGGGAGAAGTCCTCGTAGTCGGTGACCGGGCGCAGTGCGCCGCGCTTGGTGTCGACCACGAGGGCCGTGCCGGAGTTCGGGTCCCAGCCTTCGACGTTCCGTTGCCGACCGATCTCGGTCTCGGTGCCGGT
>NZ_JBHZAE010000029.1:0-92115 GCF_042754105.1 Embleya sp. NPDC059237
TCGACGACGACCTCCAGCCGGCTGCTGGCGCTGCTGTCCATGCTTCAGGCCCGCCGCGACTGGCCGGGCGGCGTGCTCGCCGAGCGGCTGGGCGTGTTCGAGGACGCGTCAGCCCGAGGCGAAGCCGGGCGTCGGGGCCGCGCGGGTAACCACGGACTTCTCAACGATCAACAGGTCCTTCACCACCAGGTCGATCACGTCGTTCCAGTGGTCGCTGTCGTAGACGGCGGCGTACAACTCGACGCGCTGCACCTCGTTGTCGAACCGCCGGATCCAGATGTAGCCGTCCGGGTCCTCCTCGTCGGTGAAGGACGCGGTGACGGTCATCCCCTTCGAGGTCTGGAACGGGATCACGACCTGTTCCATGTAGCGGACCCATTCGTCCCGGCGTCCGGGTCGGGTCCGGTAGCGGCGGAGCTCGTAGAACACGGTGGGGTCTCCTCCCTGATTGCCGACCAGCGTCGGCAGGCGTCACCGGGACGTGGCTGCGCCCCGGTGGTTGCCGGACGTTCGGAGCCGGGCGGCGTGGCCCGGTCGAGGCCGGCCGGTCGTGCGCCCGGCGAGGGGTGGTGGTGCGGATGCCAGCAAGGGCTGCGTCAGGAGGCGACGCGCAGGACGAGCTTGCCGCGGGTGCGGTCGGTCTCGCCGCGCGCGTGGGCCCGCGCGACCTGCTCCAGCCCGAAGACCTCCTCGATCTCGACGGTCACCTCTCCGGTATCGATGAGCTCGGCGATACGGGTCAGGGCCGGGCCGTCGGGTTCGACCAGGAAGGCGCTCGCGCGCATACCGCGCGAGCGCGCGGCCTCGGCCAGCTCGGCCGAGACCCCGGCGGGGATCGCCACAAGCAGGCCACCGGGGCGCAGCACGTCGAGGGATCGGGTGCTGGTGCGGTCGTGATCGTCACCGACCAGGTCGATCACCACATCGACGTCGCGGGTGGCGTCCTCGAAGCGGACGGCGGTGTAGTCGACGAGTTCGTCCGCGCCGAGTTTGGTCAGCCAGTCGTGGCGGCCACTGCTCGCGGTGCCGATGACGTGTGTGCCCAAGTGCTTGGCGAACTGGACCGCGAAGTGCCCCACCCCACCCGCCGCCGCGTGGATCAGCACGCGTTGGCCGGCGCGGAGCCCCGCGGTGTCCACCAGCGCCTGCCAAGCGGTAAGGGCGGCCAGGGGAACGGCGGCGGCCTGTTCGTGAGTGAGGCCGGCGGGCTTGCGGGCGAATTGGCGCGCCGGTGCGGTGACGTACTCGGCGTAACCGCCGACCGCCCGAGGGAACCACGGCATCCCGTAGACCTCGTCGCCGGGCGCGAAGGTGGTCACACCGAAGCCGGTCTCCTCCACCACCCCGGACACGTCCCAGCCCAAAATGAACGGCGGCTCGCCCAGTACCCCGGCCATACCCGTGCCGGAACGCGTCTTCCAGTCCACCGGGTTGATCCCGGCGGCGTGCACCCGCACCAGGATCTCGGTCGGCAGGGGCACGGGCCTGGGCACCTGCGCCACCCGCAGCACCTGCGGACCGCCGAATTCGTTCTGGACCACGGCGCGCATCAAGGTTGCGGACATGCGTCAACTCCAAGCGGATGGAACGGTGGGAGGTCGATCGTGCGGCTCCCTGTTGATGTCGGCGACCGTATCCACGCGCATATAGTTACCTGCAAGGTTTACTACTTCCCGATGGGAAGCGAACAGGTGAGGAGTGGTTCATGGCCATGGAGTGTGCAACGGGCCAGCACGGCGACCACGACGTCTACGCTGCGCAGTGCCCCTGCCGCGCGATGCTGGACCTGCTCGCCAACAAGTGGTCGGCGCTGGCCATCGGCGCCCTCGAACAGGGCCCGCAGCGCTTCGGGCAGCTTCAGCGGCGTCTCCAGGGCGTCAGCCCCAAAGTCCTCACCCAGACCCTGCGCCGCCTGGAGGACTCCGCCCTGCTCACCCGCACGATCTACCCGGCCGTACCCCTGCACGTGGAGTACGCCCTCACCGATTTGGGCCACAGCGCCGCCGTCCCCCTCGGCCTGCTGCGCACCTGGGTCGAAGAGAACCTCGACAACACCCCCGCAAGCCCGTGCCGGCCCCGAAACACCTGACCAGACGCCCCACCACGGGCTCGTACGCGCCACACCGGTGTGATTCCCGGGGGAGGTGATGTGGGCTGAGGCCATGCAGGCCGACTGCGAACGTTGCATGGCCGTTCGGGTGAGGGATGTGATGATCCGCCCTGCGCCGCGTCGCGGTCTGCCCGGGACGGGAAGGGACGTCGATGGCCTCCACACTCGCGGCAATTGCGAGGGGCCGCCTCGATCGACGGTCCCGCAGCCAGCGGCCATGCGCCATGCGGCGCACCGGCCGTGCGCGGCCGGGTCCGCGACGGTCGGCATCATTACGGATCTGCACGGCGCGGGGGATTCGGGAAGATGACGTTGGCGCGGGTGGTGTGCGCGGACCGGACGATGCGGCGCCGGTTCCGCGGTCGAGACCTCCGCCCGGGGCACCGCGGGGCTGCGCCGCCCACAACTTGGAGTGCTGCTGCGGCTGTTGGCCGCCCGCACCCCGTGCCTGCCTGTGGGGCGTGAACGTCGGCCAGTGTTCGCAGCAGAGGTTCTGCCGTGGGGCGCCTACGGTCGTCAGGATCGTGAGGGCCCGGTCGGCGGGCAGTTTCCCGGCCGTGGTTGTGCCGGGACTTCGCCATCGGCGGCGCCGCGCCCTGTTCACGGAGGCGGGTCAGGGCGGTGTGGCGGTCGCCGTGGGGTCGGGTTGCCTCGCCGCGAAGGATTGCTCGGCCCAGATGGTTTTGCCCTCCCGGTCGTGGCGGCGAGCTGCGCGACGAGAAACAGGCCACGCCCGCCCTCGTCGCTCCAGCGTGCTCGGCGCAGGCGCGGCTGGGTGTTGCTGGGGTCGGTGACCTCGCAGACGAGCGAGGTCTCGCGGATCAGTCTCAGTCCGATCGGGCCCCCCGCGTACCGCACGGCGTTGGTGACCAGTTCGCTGACGATCAGTTCCGTGGTGAAAGCCAGGCCCTCAAGGCCCCAGGCGGCGAGTTGTCCGACGACACCGCGAGCGCCGGCCACGGCGGCCGGGTCCGCCGGGAACTCCCAACTCGCGGTGTGCTCCTTCGGTACGGCCCGCACGCGGGCCGGGAGCAGCGCGACGTCATCGCGCGGCGGCTCACTGTCGAGGTTGGGTCGGTGACCAACTCGCGCCCCGTGTCCTCCAGAGGACGGTCGGGGTCGCACGAGGCCGACAAACCCTCCACCAGCCGGCGCGGGCCGTCGTCGGGGTCGGTGTCACGGCGTTCGATCAGGCCGTCGGCGTACAGGGTCAGGACGCTGCCGGGCCCGATGTCGACGACGGCCGTCTCGAACGGGAGTCCGTCCACGCCCAAGGGTGGTCCGGGAGCGACGGCGACCGCGTCGGCGTCCAGGTGGGTGAAAAGTTCGGTGGGGTCGAGTTCCAGGTCGGCGAGCATGCGGACGGCCGTGCGCAGCCGGCCCATGGTGGCGTACAGGCCGTGTCCTGCCACGTCGCCGATGACGAGGGCGACGCGGAAGGAGGGCCGGGGGATGACGTCGTACCAGTCGGCGCCGATTCCGGCTGCGCTGCTCGTGGGAAGGACAGGCCCGTGGTCTCGGCTGCGGGCGTGTCGGTCGCGGGCTCCGGGAGCAGGCGCTGCTGGAGCGCGAGTATCGATCGGTGCTCGCGGGTGTAGCGGCGGGCGTTGTCGAATGCCCAGGGCTGCTCGGGAGGCGATCTCGGCCAGGAGGTCGACGTCCGCGTCGAACGGATCCGGCTGGTCCGTGCGCCAGACGATGACGGTGCCCAGGACCAGTCCGTGTGCGAACAGCGGGGCCCACATCGCCGAGTGGAGGGACTCGGGAAGACGCCTCGGCTCCTGGAAGACGGTGGTCACCTTCGCCACGTCGAAAACGGCCGCCCGGCCGTGCCGGATGTCCTGCAGTTCGCATGTGGAGAGCATGGGCGGCATGGTCTGGCCCGGCTGTACGAGATGGGCCGCGGCCAGATTCCGGTGGCCGAGGCCACCGCAGCCCGGCGCAGGTGCGGATCCCCTCCGCCGTGGATCTTCGGCGGCTCGTCCCCTTCGAGCACGCCGTCGGCGAGTTCGACGGCGGCGAGGTCTCCCAGGGCCGGGACGAGGATGTCCGCCAAGTTCTGCTCGGTGCGCACCGCGTCGAGCGAGCCGCCGATACGAACGGGCGGCCTCGTGCAACAGGTCCCGGTCGCGGCGGGCCCGTGGAGCGAGCCTGCCTCGGGCTCCACCCATCGTGCGATCGGTGGGCACGAGGAGTACGAGGTGCTCGCCGGAGGGCTCCAGCCGCAGCACCCGTAGAGTCACGTCGACGGGGGCCGGCCCGGCGCGCGAAGAGTGCTCGCCCCTTGGCCGGGACGCCAGCGACGTCGTTCGTCTCCCGATCGTCGTCGGCGAGCAGGGAGGCGAATGGGCGGCCGCGGGCCTGTTCGGTGGTCCGGTCCAGCAGTTCGGCAGCGGCCCCCGACCAGCGCAGCACATTACCGTGTTCGTCCACTACGACGGCTGCGAAGGCGAACGTCTCTTCCGCGTCGTTGGCGGTGGACCGGGGCATGTGGCTCCTTGGTTTCGTTGCCCGCTACCCCAACGGTACGTCCGGCGGACCGGTCCGCGCGTCTTGGGAAGAGGCTGTCCACCACCGTCGAAGACCCACCCATGGCCACCATGACCGCCGCCGCCCCGTCCGACGTCGCGACCGATCCGCGGCTCGATGTTCAAGGCGCGATTTCGGGCAGGGAACAGCCTGTCGGTGGCGAGGGACTGGAGAACGCTTGCCCGTGTCGGTACGGCGATGTGCTCCGGCGGATGGGGTGCGCCGGCGCGATCGGCAGTCCCGGTCGCGCCGCCGGTTCCGCACCGGCCCGGCCGGGCGCCTCGGTTGGCCGGCTGAGGTGAGGGCTGGGGCGGTGTCGATCGACGAGCCCGTCAACAAGCGAGTTCGATGCCTGCACCGCGCAACAGTCGAGCGAACGTCGCCACGTGCTCCCGGGCGAGGGGGAGGGCCGGGAGTCTCGGAGGGCCGCTGGGGACTCCGACGAGGTCGAGGCCGGTTTTGATCGCGCTTGCGTAGTTGTGCGTCTCGAGGAACTCGCAGATCGGGAAGATCTTCGTCCACTGCTCCCGGGCCCCGGCGACGTCGCCTCGCACTGCGAGGGTCCCGTAGAAGTCCGCGCACAGCCGAGGGATGACGCTCGCCGCTCCCCAGACACCCGCCTGCGCGCCGGCTGCGAGGCCGGAGAACGTGAGGGTGTCGTAGCCGTTGAGCGGCTGTATGGCGTCCGCGTAGTGGTGCACAACCGTCGCGAATTTCACCGCGTCACCGCCGGTGTCCTTGAACGATGTGACACGGGTGTTCCGAGCGAGCTCGGCCAATTGCTCGGCCGACAGGTCCAGTCCGGTGGCGTCGGGCAGGTTGTAAAACATGATGTCGATGTCCACGGCATCGGAGACGGCCCCGTAGTGCGCCACGACCTCCTCCCAGCGAAGGGCGCCGTAGTAGGGGGGCACGATCATGACCGCGGTTGCGCCGGCGTCGGCCGCGTGCCGGGTGAGGTCGATCGTCTCGCCGGTGGTCAACGCTCCGGTGCCCACGACGACGGGCACCCGACCGTCCACGGCCTTCAGGTAGAGGTCGGCGACCTCCTTCCGCTCGGTGTTGCTAAGCGTCGTGAATTCGCCGGTGCTGCCCAACGGCACCAGGCCCTGCACGCCCGCGCCGACGATGTGCTCGACCTGGCGACCGACTCCTTCGGCGTCGACGGTCGAACCGTCTTCGGCGAAGGGGGTCACCACGGCTGCGAGAATTCCGTGGAACGACGTTGTCATTGTTCTCCTTCGGTGGTCGTGCTCGGGATTCGCGGAGACGGGGGACTACTTGCTTCCGCGTCGTAGTGCGCGCCCGCCGAGGTCGTCGGTCGGCTCTCCGTCGCGGAAGGCGACCACTCCGTTGACGACCACGTGCCGCATCCCTTCCGCGTACTGGTGCGGGTCGGAGTAGGTGGCAAGATCCCGGACCTTGTCGGGCTCGAAGATCGCGAGATCCGCGAAGGCGCCCTCGCGGATCACGCCGCGGTCGGCAAGATGCAGCGTCCGCGCGGGAAGACTCGTCATCCGCCGGACCGCATCCTCGAGGTGCAGGACGCCCTCCCGGACATAGGGGCCGAGCACCCGGGCGAAGGACCCGTAAGCCCGCGGATGTGTCGGGCTGTCGCTGTACGGCGGAGCAGCCGTCCATGCCTCGGAGTCGGAGCAGACGGAGACCCACGGGCTCTGCAGCGCGAGACGGACGTTGTCCTCTGTCATCTCGAACAGGGCGATGATCATCCGCGAGTCCGCCACGACGATGTCCACAAGCGTGTCGAGCGGATCCGCGTCACCGTGCCGCGTCGCGACCTGCGCGAGTGTCATGCCGTTCCACTCGGATGTGTCGCCGCCCAGGAGCAGGATTCCGTCCGCGCCGCCCGCGCTCAGGTAGCAGTTGTCCCAGTCGGTTCCCGGGGCTCGGATGGCGTCCTTGACCGCGGTTCGGAAGTCCTCGTGCATGAGTTTGCCGCGCAGGGCGTCGGGACCGCCGTCGTGGAACCGTGGGGGGATGCAGGCGTCCAAGCCGGTGGCGCCCGCCTCGTACGGATAGATGTCGGCGGTGATGGCGAGGCCGCGGGCCCTTGCCTCCTCGATGCGCGCGATCGCGGAGGCCATCGAGGGCCAGTTGTCCCGGCCTGCCGCCTTCAGGTGGTAGACCTCGGCCCGGGCACCCGACCTCTCGGCGATCGTGATGAGCTCGTCCAGGCTCTCGAGCAACGAGTCGGACTCGTTGCGGATGTGCGAGATATAGAGCGCGTCGTGCCTGGCGAGTACCTCGGCGAAGGCGGTCAGCTCCTCGGTCGAGGCGTACATGCCCGGGGCGTAGATGAGGGCGGAACCCAGCCCCAGTGCTCCGTTCGCCAGTTCTTCGTCGAGGAGCCCGCAGGCGGCGGTCAGTTCGCCGGCCGTCAGCGGCCGGTCCTCCTGACCGGCGAAGGCCATGCGAAGGTTGTCCGCCCCCACGAAGCTGGCGAGGTTCGGTCCGACGCCCGAAGTCGCCATGTGGTTCAGGTAGTCGTTGATCCGCGGCCACTCGTGCCGGACGTGCGTCTGCTCGGCGTAGTCCTTCGCGATGGCACGCATCCGGCCCTCCACGGGGCCGAGCGAGTAGCCTTCGCCGAATACCTCGGTGGTGACACCCTGGTACAGGTCGGAGAGACCTCGGGGGTCGCGTTGGAGCGACTCGTAGGCCTGGCTGAGCACGTTGACGAAGCCGGGCGCGACCACCGCGCCCTCGGCATCCAACTCGGCGACGTCGGAATCGGGTACCTCCCCGACGGAAACGATGCGGTCGCCCCGGACGAGTACGTCCGCGCGCCTGAGCGGTGCGCCGGTGCCGTCCGCGAGGAGGCCGCCGCGCACCACGAAATCACTACTCATCCCAACTCCCTGTCTTGAACACGTGCATCGGATCACGCCTACCGCTGTGCCAGGACGACATCGTCGAGCACCCGGAGGATGTTCCCGCCCATCAGCATGGCGAGCTCCGACGCGCTCCACCCGCGGTCGGCCAGGCAGTCGATCAGGGGAGCGAAGCCGGAGACGTCCCCCATCGACACCGGGAAGTCCTCGAACCCGTCGTAGTCGGACCCGAGTCCGATGTGCGCGATGCCCGCACTCTCGCGTGCGTGCTCGACGTGATCCGCGACATCGGCGACCGTGACGACGGGCTTGGCTCCGACCTTGCCGCTGTCGAACCAGTCGCGGTAGTCGCTCGAGAGGAACATCGGCACGAAGGCGACCATGAGAACCCCGCCGTTGGCCGCGAGCGACGCGAGTACGTCGTCGGGGACGTTGCGGGGGTGCGGACACAACGTCGCACACGACGAGTGGCTGAAGACGACGGGGTCGTCGGAGATCGCGATGGCGTCGCGCATGGTCCCGGTCGACACGTGGGCGAGGTCCACCAGCACGCCCAGCCGGTTCATCTCACGGACGACGTCACGACCGAACTCCGACAAGCCGCCGTGGTTGACGACGTCCGTGGCGGAGTCCGCCCAGTCGACGTTCACATTGTGGGTCAGGGTCAGGTAACGCAGTCCCAGCGATGCCAGGACTCGGAGGACACCGAGAGAGCCGCCGATGCTGTTGCCGCCCTCGGCTCCGAGCAGGCAAGCGATCCGCCCCGTCGACCACGCGGCTCTGACGTCGTGCCCCGTTCGCGCCGGCACGAGGTCCTGCGGATAGCGCGCGACGAACCTGTGCACGAAGTCGATTTGCTCCAGGGTGTACTGCACGGCCTCCGCCGGCGCCAGATCACTCGGGGCGTAGACCGACCAGAACTGGCCCCCTACCCCGCCCGCACGCAGCTTGGGGAGATCGGTGTGCAGCCCGTGCCCTTCCCGGTCGAGACCGTCGACCGAGTGGCTTCTCGAGAGTCGGGAGGCCCAGGCGTGGTCGTTGTGCCCGTCAACGACCCGGGAAAGGCCGAATGCTTCGAGTGAAGTCGGGTTCGCGTACGACGGAACAGCCGTCATCGTGGGTACCCCCCCGTCTTCTTGCGAGCGAATCGCTGTGCCGAGAACGGCCCGGTACGGCCGTCGTCCCCCGTGGCGATCGCCTCCGCGAGGTGCACACCCGCGGCTGGGGAGATCGTCATGCCGAGCATCTGGTACCCGGTGGCCACGAACACGTTCGAGTCCGGTGCGAGTCTGCCGATCATGGGCAGGCCGTCGGGAGCCACCGGACGAAGCCCCGACCACGGGGCCGACTGGTCGGTCCACGGTCCGAGGAGGGCCCGAGCGGAGCGCCGCATCGCCTCGACGCGCCGCTTGGGGACGCGGGTCGGGGAGTTGGTGAAGTCCATCGCCCCCGCGACGCGCAGAGTTCCGCCCATCGGAGAGATCGCCAGGTGTGTATCGAGGGTCTGGATCGCCTGCTTCGGCATCCGCCCCGGCCGGACGTCGAAGCTGTAGCCCTTGCCTCCGATCACCGGGAGGTGATGACCGATCGAGCGTGCCAGCGCGGTGGTGTTCACTCCCGCCGCGAGCACCACGTGGTCGCCCTCGTGCACATCGCGGGTCGTACGCACCGCCCGCACCAGCCCGTCCTGCACGTGGAGGTGCTCC
Source organism: Embleya sp. NPDC059237 (assembly GCF_042754105.1). Taxonomy (NCBI): domain Bacteria; kingdom Bacillati; phylum Actinomycetota; class Actinomycetes; order Kitasatosporales; family Streptomycetaceae; genus Embleya; species Embleya sp. NPDC059237. The sequence continues at coordinate 9,198 of NZ_JBHZAE010000029.1, forward strand.
ACGGGCTCGTGTTCACGGATCTCGACACCGGCGGCGACCACCTTCTCGATCAGCGCCGCCATGTACTTGTGGGGAACGACCTGCCAGTGGTTGCCGATCAACGCTGCCGCCTGGCCCCTTGGCACCACGGGGTCGAGGTCCTGGACCGCGCTGCCGGTCAAGACCTCTGTCGTGGCCCCCTGTCCGAACTTGGCCAGCGGCTCGATCTTCTCGATGAAGTGCTCCACGTCCGCGGGGTTCTTCGAGATGGCCAGGAGACCGGTCTTGTCGAAGTGCTCGTCCAGGCCGAGTCGTTCGATGAGCTTGAAGGAGGGGTACCCGAGTGTGGACAACGCCGCCAGGCCGTCGAAGTACGACCGGTCGTTGCAGTAGCGCGCGAACGTCGCGATCCACGGGCCCAGGCGCAGGAGAGCCGCAGGCGAGAAGTGGAGCGCGGAGTCTCGCCGGACGAGGTCCTTCAGCCCGTGCATGATGATGCCGGCCTCGGGCACCGGCCCGGCCTGAGCGGGGCATATCCAGCCGGCGTTGCCCCAGGACGCGCCGGCGGCCGCGGCGCCGGCGTCGAGCACCGTCACGCGCATACCGACCTCGCTCAGCGCCCAAGCCGTCCACAGGCCGGCGGCACCGGCACCGACCACGACGCAATGCTTGCCATTCGTCACGTCCAACAGCCCTTCCACTCGAACTCGTCTCAAGGAGGGACTGTGCCAAGGGTCCCGGACGCGTTGTTCGTTCATTCGGACCAGAAGCCGGGAGCATCATGGTGACCCGCACAGGCGGGCTGCTCGACCGGGGAGACGGGCGGGGCTCGATGAGCGTTGTGGCACATCGGCCCCGCGGAAGTCGTTGCCGCGGCGGCGGAGGAGTGGTTCGCCGTACCGCCGAAGTAAGCCCCACCACGTCCGTCCGGCGGTGGGTCGCGCGGGGACGTGCCGGGCGGCCGCGTACGGCCGACCCCGGATGATCGGGGCCTGCGGCGCAGGAGTTCGGTCTCAGCGACCGGCCAGGTCGAGTGCAGCATCGACGATCGTCGCTGTGTCGATTCCGTGAATCCTGTAGGCGTCCTGCAGGGCGGACGACTGGCCGAACTCGGTAACGCCCAGGTTCCTTGTACGGTCGCCACGCAGCCCCGCCAGGAAGGCGAGTGTGTGCGGGTGGCCGTCCATGATCGTGACCAGGGGGGCTGGACTGTCCGCGGGAAACAGGACCGAGGCGATAGCGCTCCCACGCCCTTGCGCCGATCGGAAGACGAGGTCCGGGCTGGTCAGGCACACGACGCCGGCAGTCACACCGAGTCCGGAGAGGAACCGGGCTGCGGCCACGACCTCGGGCATGATCGCTCCCACGCCGACCAGGGTGACCTGGTCGTCCGCGAGGGGGTGACCGGTCAGACGGTAACCGCCGGCGACGGCATGGCGTCGGCGACGCTCCAGCAGGAGAGGGTCCTCGGGCAGACGGGAGAGTGCCTGGTCCACCGGTCGGGTCGAGAGTCGGAAGTACGCGGACGTTCCCCCGGGGATACCCACGTGGTTGATCGCGTCCAGGACGCACCACTCGAGGTCCTGGGCGAACGCCGGCTCCCACGCGACGCAGCCCGGCTGCTCCAGCCCGATCGACGGAGTCGTGATCGACTGGTGTGCTCCCCCCTCGGGAGCGAGGGTGACGCCCGACGGCGTGCCGACGATGATCGACTGGCCACCGGCGTAGATGCCGTAGGACCAGGGCTCCAGGGCCCGTGGAATGAACGGGTCGTAGATCGTGGCGATCGGGACCAACCGTTCGCCCCAACGCGACCAGGTCGAGCCGAGCTCGCCGAGCAGGCTCACCAGGTTGACCTCGGCGATCCCCAGCTCGATGTGCCGACCTTCGGTGGCCTCGGACCATTTGAGAACCCGTTCGGGGTCGTCGGCGAACCAGTCCGGCCGGTCCGTCACCGACCAGACCCCCGTCTTGTTGATCCAGCCGCCGAGGTTGGTCGAGGACGCGACGTCCGGGCTGCAGGTGACCACGCGGCGCGCGACTTCCGGTGCCTCGCGGGTCAGGTCGGCGAGGAAACGGCCCAGGACCGCCTGGGTCGAGATCGGGGCGCGGTGCTCCCGGGACAGGGCGACGGGCACGACGTCGGGCCGGGGGTTCGTGACAGCGGTACGCCGCAGGGCATGTCCGCGCTCCCTGCACAGCGTCGCCGCGGAGGACCCGCCCTGGAACCGTTGCCAGGGGTCGGCCGGGTTCGCGCCGACCGACTCGGCGAGCGCCGCCATCTGGATGTCGGTGAGCAGGGCGGAGTGGTTGTTCGGATGCCCCTCCGTGGGCAGCCCGCGCCCCTTCACCGTGTAGGCGAAGATCACCGTCGGTCGGTTCCGATCCACGTGTGCGAAGGTGTCGAGCAGCAGGCCGATGTCGTGACCGCCCAAGTCCCGCAGGGCCATGGCGAGTTCGTCGGAAGGGATCGAGTTCAGCAGCCTGCGGAGCTCTTCGGATCCGTGGTCGCCGACGATCCGGTCGGCAACCTGCTCGACGTCGACACGCAGGATGCGCTGGTACTCCTCGTTCGACATCTCCTCGAGCCGAGCGCGCAGATCGTCGCCTCCAGAGCGGTCGAAGAGAGCGCTGATCGTCCGCCCCCACTTGAGCGTGATCACCTGCCAGCCCGCCGCCTCGAACATGCCCATGAGGCGGTGGATCTGGACATCGGGCACGATGCGGTCGAGCGACTGGCGGTTCAGGTCGACGATCCACATCAACTCGCCCATCTTCGCGACGGACGGGTCTGCGACGGCCTCCCAGATCGCGCCCTCGTCGAGCTCGGCGTCGCCGAGGAGGCTGATGAAGCGGCCCGCCTCGGGCGTGGAGTCGAAGTGCGAGGCCAGGTAACGGTGGGACATGGCGGCCCAGAGGGAGGCGGTCGCCCCGATGCCGACCGAGCCGGTGGAGAAGTCCACGGTGTCCGGATCCTTGAGCCGGCTGGGGTAGGACTGCAGCCCGCCCAGGGCACGAAGCGTCGTGAGGTACCGGGCGTCAAGGTCGCCGATGAGGTAGTTGATCGCGTGGAGCACGGGGGAAGCATGCGGCTTGACCGACACCCGGTCGTGTCGGGTCAGCTCGGCGAACCAGAGCGAGACCATGATGTCGACCATCGAGGCGCTGGATGCTTGATGGCCTCCGACCTTGACACCACTGGTATTGGGGCGACCGTGGTTCGCCGAGTCGACGATGGACGTAGCGATCCAGAGCACCTTGCGAGCGATCTCCCGCAACACCTCCTCAGCCGGTGGCGTCGTTGTCACGGATGGGGAACTCACGGTCATCGGGTGGCCTCGCAAACATTCGGCGTAGTTGCGGAGATCGGTGTGGACGAGAACGATGAAGGCGATTCGCCGACGGCGCCGACCCACTGTCGACCGCGCACGGGCCGGCCGTTCCCGGAGCCGAGGTGGTCGTTGCCGGCTGTACCGACATATCTCCCGTGGCTCACCTGGTTGCCGGGACGTCGCCCGTGATCGACGCCACGAACTGTCCGGCCGCCGCGGTCGTGGCGCACGTACTGCCGGCGGTCACCGCGTGAAGGCTTCCGATCGGGGAGCGACTCGCATCTGTGATGCGAGGTGGGTCGCGGGCCCGTCCGCTCCGTCCTCCCAGAGGAAGGTGGCCGCGACCGGGTCGGTGACGGGCGGCATCGTCATGAGGAACGTCGTTCCGCCGGCGTAGGTCATCGTCGTCGAGAAGTCCCCGTGGAAGTCCGCCCAACGGCCGCTCGTCGTGAAGGACGCGACGAGACCGGAGGCTTCGGCGCGTACGTCGATCGTCGCCTCGTCGCTCATCCGGAACCGCCCGACGTACGGCGTGACATCGACGTCCGCCTCGACCGGGTCCGGCGTGGCCGGCAGGCCGACTCCCACCAACTGCTCCAAGAGTTCGGACACCAGCTTGTCGCCCATGCCCTGGACGTCACCGCTCGCCATGACGCAAATGGCGACGCCGTGGTCGGGCGCCAGGACCAGGCGGGACTGCTGACCGCACGTGCTCCCGATGTGGCCGACGACGCGCGGTTCGAGATGCTCGATCGACCATCCCCAGCCCCAGGCGGGACCGCGGCTCGGATCCGGCTGGACGATGTGGGGCTCGCGCATGCTCCGCGTGGTCTCCGCACTCATCAGTCGCGCGCCCGACGGCGCCAGGCCGTTTTCCAGGTGATGCCGGGCGAACGCCAAGAGGTCGGCCGGCGTTGCCGCGAGCGTCCCCCCGCACGGCCCCGACGTCCTGGGGTCGAGCCAGGTCGAGACCGGCGCGAGATCGTGCGACCCCGGTGCCGCCGGCACGTGACCGACCACCAGGGGTCTCGTCATCGTTTCCTCGGGAAGTGTCGAGGTGCTGCCGAGCCCCAACGGTTCGATCAGGCGCGTCCGCAAGGCGTCGTCCCAGGTGGATCCGGTCACGCACTCGACGAGCCTGCCCAGCACGTTGTACCCGGAGTTGGAGTAGGAGAACAACGCTCCCGGCCGGTGCAGTTGAACGAGGTCGCGGTAGCTGTCGACGATCTTCTCGACCGCGTCGTCGCTCCGGATGTTCGGCTCGGCGGCATCTCCGAAGAACCCGCCGGAGTGCGAGAGCAGTTGTCCGACGGTGACGGTGCGCGCCACCTCTTCGCTTGCCAACCGCAGCGACGGCTTCAGGTAGTGGTTCACCGGCAGGGACAGGTCGACCAGCCCCTCGTCCACGAGTTGGAGAACGAGCGTCGCGGTCCACACCTTGGTGAGGGAGGCGAGCAGGAACACCGAGTCCGTCGTCACCGGAACGCTCGTCCCCAGTTTCGCGATCCCGGTGGCGACGACCTCGACCCTCCCGCCGACCAGCACGCCGGCCGCGGCACCCGGAACGCGGTACTGGTGCGCGAGGTCGTCCAGGCGCTGTTGGAGATCCCGGCGGTCAACCATTGGTGTCAACATGTCGGACAGTGTGCCGGGCCGTTCCCCTCGGCCGGTTGTGCGGACAACCCAAGTTGCAGCTTTTCTTCGGATCGATTCACCAATCAGGGCGCCGATCGGAAGAGGAGGATCCTGCCATGCCGAACACCCCCTACCTGCACGTCGACCTGGAGCGGCTCGACCGGAACATCCTCCGAGCCGCAGAGTGGGCCTCGACGAACGACCTCACGCTCCGCCCTCATGCCAAGACCCACAAGTCGCCCCGGATCGCCCGGCGCCAGATCTCGGCCGGCGCCGTCGGGTTGACGGTGGCGACGATCGGGGAGGCGGAAGTCTTCGCGGAGAGCGGTATGACCGACCTCTTCGTCGCCTACCCGCTGCACGTCGACGACCAGGCGGCCGGCCGGCTCGGCGCCCTGGCCTACAAGGCCCGCGTCGCGATCGGCGTGGACTCGGTCGAAGGCGCGACCCTGGCGGGTCGCATGGTGGGTCGCTACGGCGTGGAGGTGGTCATCGAGGTGGACAGCGGCCACCACCGCAGTGGTTGCCGACCTTCGGAAGCCGGACTGATCGCGACCGCCGCGACGAGTTCGGGGTCGACGGTGAGGGGAGTCTTCACCTTTCCGGGACACAGCTATGCAAGGGACGGCGGGGTGACGGCCGCAGTCGACGAGGCGCGAGCGCTCTCGACCGCGCGCGCGGCCGTGGAGGACACCGGAATCGAGGTCGCGGTGGTCAGCGGGGGATCGACGCCGAGTCTGGACCACACCCGGACCGAGACGATCACCGAGGCGCGCCCCGGGGTCTACGTCTTCGGGGACGCCCAGCAGTGGGAGTTGGGGGTGATGGATTCCCAGGAGATCGCGCTCACCTGTCGTGCGACGGTCGTCAGCCATGCCGGCGGCCGCGCGGTTCTGGACTCCGGTGGCAAAGTGCTCGCCGCCGACAGGGCCGCCTTCAACACCGGAGGAGGACGCCTGCTCGACCACCCGGACGCCCGGATCACTCTCGTCTCCGAGCACCACGCCGTCGTGGACATGGGCGAAGCCCCGTTGCCTCCCTTGGGAAGCCAGGTCGCGGTGGTTCCCAACCACTGCTGTGCCGCCGTCAACCTGGCCGAGTACCTCTGGGTCGACGAGAAAGGAGGCATGCGTCCCTGGGCCGTCGCCGCGCGAGGACGCAACAGCTAGGCCGTGTCTCGGCCCCGGCCCGCTCGTGCCCGGTCCGGCCCGGGACGGACTCGAGGTTCGGCCTCGTTCACGAGGCGAGGCATCCGGATGAATGACGATTCGATCGCGTGAGGCCCCTTGACGGCCTCGTCGGCGATCTCCGTATCCGCAGAGGAGAATGACCCGTGTCCTTGGAGGACTTCCCCCGCCACCCGCTCACCTTCGGCCCCAGCCCGGTGCACCCGCTCCCACGTCTGAGCGCCCACCTCGGCGGCGCCTCGATCTGGATGAAGCGGGAGGACTGCAACTCCGGCCTGGCCTACGGCGGTAACAAGACCCGCAAACTGGAGTACCTCATCCCCGACGTGCTGGCCCAGGGGGCCGATACGCTGGTGTCGATCGGTGGCCACCAGTCCAATCACACCCGGCAGGTCGCCGCGGTCGCCGCCCACCTCGGGCTGGGATGCGTCCTCGTGCAAGAGAACTGGGTGCCCTCCTGGACCGACCCGTTGAGCACCGAAGTCGGCAACATCCTGCTCAGCCGGGTCATGGGTGCAGAGGTGCGACTCGACCCCGCCGGGTTCGACATCGGCTTCCGTGACTCGTGGCGGCAGGCGCTCGACGACGTGGAGAGGCGCGGCGGCAAGCCCTACGGAATCCCCGCCGGCGCATCCGACCACCGGCTCGGCGGTCTCGGCTTCGCCAACTGGGCGTACGAAGTGGCCCGCCAGGAGCGGGAACTCGACACCTTCTTCGACACCATCGTGGTCTGCACCGTCACCGGTTCGACACACGCCGGGATGATCGCGGGCTTCGCGGCACTCCAGAACGCGGGTGGCCGTCCCCGACGGGTCATCGGCATCGACGCGTCGGCCACGCTCGAGAAGACGATCGACCAGGTCGATCGCATCGCCCGCAGGACCGCGGAGCTCATCGGGCTCAAGCGCGACCTGCGCCAGGACGAGATCACCGTGCTCCCCGGCTGGGCCGGCGACGAGTACGGCATCCCCGTCCCCTCGACCCTCGACGCGATCCGCCTCACCGGCAGGACGGAAGGGATCATCATCGACCCCGTCTACGAAGGCAAGTCGATGGCGGGCCTGATCGACCTCATCCGCAACGGCGACATCCCCAAGGACTCGAACGTGCTGTACGCGCACCTCGGCGGCCAACAGGCACTGAACGCGTACGCCAAGGCCTTCTGATGCCCGCACCGAAGGGAAGCACCACAGAGATCCGAGCCCTGTGGAACTGTCGCATCCCCATGCGCGACGGCATCGAACTGGCCGCCGACATCACGGTCCCGGCCGGTGACGGTCCATTTCCGGCAGTGGTGACACGGACCCCCTACAACCGCAAGCCAGGAATCTGGATGCAGCGGCTCGTCGCCGCCGGCTACGCCTACGTCATGATCGACATGCGAGGACGCGGCGACTCCGACGGCGACTTCCAGCCCTTCGTGCACGACGGCGACGACGGCTACGACACCATCGAATGGGTCGCCGAGCAGACCTGGTGCACGGGCCGGGTCGGCATGGTCGGGCTCAGCTACGAAGGTCTCACCCAGTGGTGGACCGCGCGGGCCCGGCCGCCACACCTGCGCTGCATCGCACCGATGGCCATCGGAGTCGCCGACCTCGGCCCGCGACCGAGCTTTGACACAGGTGTCCCGCACCTCTACTGGAGCTGGTGGTTCCACCAGGTGACCGGACGGACCCAACAGCACTACGGCGCCCCCTCGTGGGGGCCGAACATCCGACACCTGCCGCTGCGCACCCTCCACGAACAGGTCGGCACCGGCGGACGGTGGTGGCCCATGTACGTCGACGGGGAAATCGACTACCTCGGCAAGGACTTCGTGTTCGGCGACGACGACTGGGCGAACCTCGACCTGCCCGTCCTGGTCACGGTCGGCTGGTGGGACGACCAGAGCACGATGGCCACATGGGTCCGACTGGCGCAGTCGCCCGCGGGTGCCCGGTCGCAGCTCCTGATCGGAGCCTGGGACCACGGAGGAAACCGTTCGCCGAGCCCGGTACTGGGAGGACTGGACGTCTCCCGGTCGGTCATGGACACCGTCGGACACGTCGAGCGCTTCCTGGCCCGGCACCTCAAGGACGAGGACGAGCATGCCGACGTCCATCCGTGCCGGGTCTTCCGGACCGGGACGATGCGGTGGGAAGACCTGGACGAGTGGCCGTCCACCGCGGTCGAGTCGACACACTGGTACCTGACGAGCGGCGGCGATGCCCGCACGCTGAACGGGAACGGCGAACTCACGCCGACTCCCGGGGAAACGGCCTTCGACACGTACGTGTTCGACCCGGAGGAGCCGGCCCGGGATTTCACCAACCTCGACCTGTTCGCCTGGAGCGACCCACCCCACGACCAGCGCTACCTGCTGCGCCGCCCCGATGTCCTCGTCTACCGAGGCCCGACGCTTAAGGAGCCCGTCGACGCGAGTGGTCGGGCCGAGCTCGAGGTCTTCGTCTCGCTGGACGCCCCCGACGCGGACGTGAGCGTCATGCTTCTCGACGTACATCCCGACGGCCGGATGATGCTCGTCGGGAGCGAACTCGGGTCGTGCGGGCTCCAGCGCGTCTCGATGCGCTCCGGGCCCGGCTCGGCACCCGTCGACCCCGGGGAGATCGTCGGACTGCGTATCCCGCTGGTCTGGCTCCACCACACGTTCCTGCCCGGCCACCGCATCGCGCTCGCGGTCACGGCAGGCGCGTTCCCGGCCTTCGCACGCAACCTCGGCACCGGCGATCCCTGGGCCGACGCGGTGGACTCGCGCGTCGTGAGCGTGACCGTCCACCACGGTCCGAAGCACCCCTCGCGGCTCGTCCTGCCCATCGAGAACACCAAAGGAGCGGAATGAGATTCACCGACGTCTCCCGCGTGCGCTCCCGCTTCGACGTACGCGTCGAGGCACGGGACGGGGTCGAACTGTCGGTCGACGTCTACATGCCAGCCGACCCGGGTGACTACCCGGTCCTCGTCACCCGGACGCCGTATGACAACAACCGTGCGGACCAGAAGCCTCCCGCGAGCACGGCGCCGCAGGTCCCCTCGGACCGCTTCAAGCTGCTCGCCGCACGCGGATACATCGTGGTCGCGGGTGACGTGCGCGGCCGCGGTGACTCGGACGGCGAGTTCGAGCCGTTCCGCCACGAGGCCACCGACGGCGCCGACACCGTGACCTGGGCCCGCGACCTTCCCGAGTGCAACGGCCGCCTGGGCTCCTTCGGCGCCGGCTACGCGGGGTTCGCGGCGCTGGCCGCCGCGTCGGCCGCTCCGGTCGACGCGCTCGCTGTGTGGTCTCCGTTCGCCGCCGCCGAGGGCCTGCCGACACGGGGCGGTGCCGTCCGACTCGACTGGTTGTTCTGGATGCACCTCGTCGGCGGCCGGGTGCGAGGACCCGTCGACGCACCCCCCTGGAGGTCGATCTTCCGCAGCCGGCCGCTGTCCGGCATGCACGAGGCACTGGGCAGGCCGGACGCGCCGTGGCCCGACTGGCTCGCCCACCTCGAACCCCGGGACCCGCACTGGAGCAGCCTGACTTCAGGAGGCGGGGCGGAGACGAACGCGGCGCCGACCCTCCTGGTATCCGGCTGGTGGGACGGCGGACTGAGCGCCACGATGAAGCACTGGGAGAGCGTCTCCTCCTCCGGCGGGCGGCACTCGCTGGTCATCGGGCCGTGGGACTCGGCCCGAACCCGCAGACCCGTGAGCATCGTGGGTGGAGTCGAGTGGGGGCCCGGCTCCGTCGTCGACCCGGACGAACTGCTCGTCGAGTGGTTCGACCACCACCTGCGAGACGACCCGTCGCCCCGGGCTCCCGCCCCGGTACGTGTCTTCGTCACGGGCCGCAACGCCTGGGAGGACCTCGACCGGTGGTCGGCGGCCGACGAGGTCGAGACCCTGTGGCTGACCTCCGCCGGGCGGGCGAACACCCGCATCGGAGACGGGAAGCTGACACCCCACGCACCGACCCGCGAGGCGGTCGATCACTTCGTCCACGATCCCGACAACCCCGTGCCCTGGCAGCCGGGTCATGGGTCCTTCTCACGGACCGGCTCGGCGGCATTCACCCTCGAGACGTCGTTCGCGACCGGCCGCGACGACACGCTCACGTACACGTCCGCGACCGTCGACGTCCCCACACTCGTCCGCGGCACACCGGTGGTCCACCTGTTCGCCGAGACCGATCGCGACGACGCCGACTGGGTGGTCTCCCTCGAGGACGTGTTCCCCGGCGAGACGAGGACCGTTCACCTGGCACACGGGGTCGTGCGCGCGGGATCGGTGCCCGCGTTTCGGTCGGGTGTCCCGGTCGGCTACCGGATCCCGATGACGCAGGTGGCGCACGAGTTCCAGCCGGGGCACGCTCTGCGCCTGGTCGTGACCTCCAGCCTCTTCCCGCTCTACGCCGTCAACCTCGGATCCGCCGACTACCTCGGCGCCACGGAGGCCGAACGCGGCTCCCACTCCGTGTCCCACGGACCCCGATTGCCCAGCAGGATCGAACTTCCCCTGCACCGAGAGGAAACCCATGACCAGGCTTCGTGACCTCGGCATCGAGACAGGAATCCTTTCCCCGGGACCACGCAACGCTATCAGCGATGTCGCCGGCGTCACCGTCGGGCACACCACCGTCATTCGCGACGACGACGTCATCGCCCGCACCGGGGTGACCGTGGTGCGCCCACGGCCGGGACACGTACGGACCCGGCCGTTGTTCGCGGGCTCCGCCACGCTCAATGGCAACGGCGAGATGACGGGTCTGGAGTGGGTTCGCGAAAGTGGTCTGCTCACCACGGACCTGGCCATCACGGGTACCCACAGCGTCGGCGTCGTCAGGGACACCCTGGTCGCGATCGACACCGCTCACGACACCTTCCGCAACGCCTTCTCCCTGCCGGTGGTGGGCGAGACCGCGGACCTGTCGTTCAACAGCGGCAACGCCCAGTTCGTCACCGGCGAGCACGTCCGAGCGGCCTACGCGTCGGCGTCCGCCGACTTCGACGAGGGCAGTGTCGGTGGGGGAACCGGCATGGTGTGCCACGGATTCAAGGGCGGGATCGGCACCGCGTCGCGTCGCCTCGACGAGCGCGCCGGCGGCTGGACCGTCGGCGTACTCGTCCAGGCCAACCACGGGACCCGCCCCGACTTCAGGGTCGACGGCCGACCCGTGGGCCGCCACCGACGCTTGGCACAGGTCCCCCTGCCGGGGCGGATCGAGCCGGGGGGAGAGCCGTCCATGCCGCCCGGTTCCGGATCGATCATCGTGATCGTGGCGACGGACGCCCCGCTGTTGCCCGACCAGTGCCGCCGGCTGGCCACCAGAACCGGCATCGGCGTCGGCCGGGTTGGCGGCGGCATCCAGGACTCGAGCGGCGACATCATGCTCGCCTTCTCCACGGCGACCGAAAACGTGCCCACCGAGGGCTATGCGGGCGGATACCCGCCGCTGACGCGCCATTTCGCGGTCCCGCATCAAGCGCTGGACGACCTGTTCCGCGCCGTGGTCGAGGCCACCGAGGAGTCGATCGTCAACGCCATGCTCGCCGCCCCCACGATGACCGGCGCGCGCGGCTTCACCGCGTATGGGCTCGACCCGGAGGACCTCCGTGCGGCCTTCCATGACGTGCGCTGACCGACGTCCGCCTCTCAGGCATCCATGCATCCAGGTATCGAGGAGGAGGGTCTGATGACCGGTGCGATCTACATCAGCGTGGACATGGAGGGCGTCGCGGGTGTCTCGCGCCTGCACAACGTTGTCCCCGGACACCGCACCTACGCGCGCAGCCAGGAACTGATGACCGCGGAGGCCAACGCCGCCGTCGCCGGGGCGTTCGACGCGGGAGCGACCCGGGTGGTGGTGGCGGACAGCCACGGCCCGATGGACAACATCGTGCCCGCGCAGCTGGACCCACGTGCACGGCTGATCAACGGCAGCCCCCGCACCTGCGGCATGGTGCACGGCCTCGACGGCGACTTCGACGCGGCACTGTTCATCGGCTACCACGCCGCCGCGGGCGCCTCCGGGGTGCTCTCGCACACGTTCACGGGGTTCTGGACGGAGCTTCGGCTGAACGGCCGGGCCGTTTCCGAAGCGGACGTCAACGCCCTGTACGCCGGCCGGTTCGGAGTTCCGGTGAAGCTCATCACGGGAGACGATCGGACCTGCTCGGCCGGGATCGCGGGCGTCGAGGGCGTGCATCGCGTCGAGGTCAAGCGCCACCTTTCGTACACCTCCGCCGAGGCGTTGTCCCCGACCACCGCCGGCGCGCGCATCCGGGAAGGCGCGGCGCGAGCCGTCGCGGATTCGTCGGTCCGGCCCGCGATCGTCCCGCCCGCGCTGGAGGTGGAGATCGACCTGAAGTTGTCGGCGAGTGCCGACCTCGTCGCCATGGTCGCGACGGCCGAACGCACGTCGGAGTACACCGTGCGAATCCGGTGCACCGACGTGGAGGAGATCTACGCCTTCATCGGCGTCGCCGGAGCGCTGGCCGCGCACGTGGTCGCCACGCAGGCGAGCGCCGCGCCGTGACGCGGCGACTCATTCGACCGCGGGGTTCATCAGACGCAGCTGAAGCATCAACGCGAACCTCTCGTCGGGGCTCTCCAGATCGATCTCCCCGACCTCGCCGAGCCGCTTGAGCCGGTAGCGGAACGTGTTGTGGTGCACCCCGGCCAGGGCCGCCGCCGCGTGGATGTCGCCGAAGGCGTTCAGCCAGCACTCGAGTGTCTCGCGCAGGCTTCCGTTGCGCCGCTCGTCGTACTCGAGGATCCGGCTCAACGGGCCGGCCACCGGGGCACGATGCGCCAGGGTCAGGTCCTGAAGCTCCAGCACCAGCGCGTCGTAGTGCACCTCCGACATCGTGGCCGCCGTGCCCGGCGTTCCCCGTGCGCGCAGGACGCGCAGCGCGCGGTCGGCTCGCGCCCGCGACTCGTCCAGGCGGATCGGGTCGCCGGTCGCGATGCCGACGCCGATGACGGCCGGCACCCGCGTCCCCGTGCGTTTGAGGAAGTCGACCGCGAGTCGCTTGGTGCGCTGCTCGCTCTGCTCGACGCTCCCGGTCAGGGGGATCAGCCCGTACGAAACGTTGCCGAGCAGGGCCGTCGCGGAGCGTGCAGCGACCGAGCTGAAGTGCATCGCGAACGCGTCCGCCAAACGCTGACGATCACTCGCATGCCGCGACGGATCGGTCTCGTGCACGCCGTCGTCGATGATGTCCATCGCGACGACATTGACGGTCCTCCCGAGCAACCCGAGGCGTCGGAGCGCGTAGGCGGCCTTGGGCCCTCCCTCGAGAGCGGTGGCCACCAGATCCGCGCGCAGGCGGTGGTCGACGTCCGCTCCCGCTCGTCGACGCAGCAGGTGCAGCGCGACGAGCTTGCCGGCGTCGATCAGGGCCTGTGACCGTTCCGGGGACGGCGGTCCGGCGACGGCCGCCCAGATCGACCCCAGGATCTCGTCGCCGGCGCGCACCGCGATGGCCAGGCGCGGGATCTCGTTCTCGCTGACCCTGGAGGCCTCGACGTACAGCGGCCCCTCGGTGCGGTACAGGGCCTTGAACACGCCCCGACCCTCGTCCTCGCGGAGATAGACCTCGGGGACCTGGCGGTCGAGGATGGTCCGGATGCGCGCCGCGTCGGCTTCGTCCTGTCGCCCCGAGAACGCCAGCACCCGATAGCGACGGTCCTCGATGGTGACGGGCGCGTCGATCAGCGCCGCCACGGCGTTGGCGAGCGAGAACAGGTCACCCGCCGAGACACCGCCCAGGGTGCTCGTCACGTCGTCCCCGACATCGTCCTGCGCCACGACGGTACGGAGCATGTCGGCGAGCTGAAGCCAGTCCGCGCCCTCCGTCAGGGTGAGCAGGGCGACGCCCGAGTCGTGGGCGGCATCCAGGACTTCCGGCGCGCGGTCCAGCGGCGCCCGCACGATCAACGCCGCGGCGTTCCGCGTCCCGAGCAGGCGCAGCAGCTCCGTGACGTCGGAGGCGCCGTACACGCCGATTCCGAGGACCAGAGCCTCGGGCGGAAGCGCCCTGCCGTCTCCGGGGTCGTGCATGACGACGGCGCCGACCTGTTCGTGCGCCTTCACGTCACCGACGACCACCTCGAGGAACGTGCCACCCAGGTCATTGATGATCCTCGACAGGCTCGCACGCTGTGGTTCGGACATCTCGCTCATACCTTCCGTACCTTACGAGAAGCCCGACCGCACGTCTTGGGAAAAGTGAACGAACTTGCGACTCCTGTTCATCTTTGGTTACCAAAAATGACGTTCGCGCGACCCACGGCCACAACCTCCGGCGGACCCGGGCGAAGGTGAAGGGAAGGTTGCGCAAGTTCGTTCGGCCGAACGATTCCGGCGGGAAAACTTGGAAGATCGTCACCAGAACCGTTCCGATCCACGGACTTACTCTCGTCCGAATCCGTGAGCCTGATCACGTTCGAGCAGGCGGCACACAATCGGCCGGGGTCGGATCCCCGGCACGAGGAGGACGGTCATGACGCGTAAGAGGTCCAAGAGACTCGTGGCGGTCGGCGCCACCGGCGTATGTGTGGCAGCGCTGCTGACCGGCTGCAACGGCGCCGAGAAGCCGGGAGCCATCGGCGGGAAAGCAGACCACCTCCGGTGGGGAATCGTCGCGGACAGCCTCGACAGCGTCGACCCGCTCACGCTGACCTCGGGCAACGCCCTGCTCGCCACGGTCTACGACGCCCTGCTCACCGCCGACGCCGAGGGCCAACTGGCCCCGGGTCTCGCGGAGTCGTGGGACACCCCCGACGCCCTCACGTACGTTTTCCACCTGCGCAAGGGCGTCAAGTTCTGGGACGGCACCGAGATGACGTCGGCCGACGTGGTCGCTTCGCTCGACTACGACCGCCTGTCGCCGTCACCGTACGAGTCGCTGTTCATGAACGTGGCGAACGTGACCGCGAAGGACCCGTACACCGTCGTCCTCACGATGAAACAGGCCGAGGCCAGTGTGCTGTCACTGCTCGCCAGCGTGGGAGCGAGCATCTTCCAGAAGAAGTTCCACGACGAGCACAAGACCGACTTCGGCAAGCCGGGCACCCTGACCATGGCGACCGGGCCGTACAGGGTCGACACCCTGAACCCGACCGAAGGCGCGGAGTTCTCCGCCAACCCGGACTGGTGGGGCGGCAAACCCACGATCCGCAAGGTGTCGGTCAAACCCTTCAAGACCGTGACCAGCGCCGCGCTCGCCTACCGGTCCGGCGGACTCGACGCCGTGTACCCGCTCGCGGACCCCCGGGCGTTCGCCGCGAGCTCCAAGGCGAAGCCGGTGAGCGTCCCCGGCTGCAAGCAGACGTTCATGTCGCTGAACACCCAGGTCGACCCCTGGAACGACGTGCACGTCCGGCGCGCCTTCGCCTACGCGCTGAACCGCAAGGACCTCGCGATCGCCGAAGGCGACGACGCGGTTCCCTACGACAGCCTGCTCCCGGCCCAGGTCCTGGCAAAGGTGGCCGACAAGACGGACATCGACGCCATGATCGGCTCGCTCCCGACGTACGGGTTCGACCTGACCAAGGCGAAGGAGGAGATCGCGCGGTCCGGCCACCCGGACGGCGTCAAGGGAACATTCGAGGTTCCCGAGGACGGAGTCCGTCCCAAGATCGCCCAGGCCATCGCAGGCATGGTCGCGAAGGCCGGGATCGAACTCGACGTGAAGGTCCTCTCCGAGGCCCAGTACACCCAGCGCGTCGGTGAAGGAGCAGCCAAGGACAAGGTCCAGCTCACGATCCAGCGCCTGGACTGCTCGGAGGAGCCGAACACCACGGCCGGCTTCCTCCTCGACGGTTCACAGGCCGACGTCGCCTACGCGAACTACGCCGCCTACCGCAACCCGGAGGCCGACAAGCTGGTCAAGGCGGGAATCTCCACGACCGACCGGGCCGGCCGATTCCAGGCGTACTCCGCCCTGGACAGGCTCGCCGCCGAGGATGTTCCCTACATCCCCCTCTACCTCGGCAAGAACGCTCTGGCGCTGTCCGGCAGGTTCGCGTGGCCCGAGCTGAACCCCTTCTCCTCCGCGTACGGTCCGGCCGCGTGGGTGGCGCAACTCAAGCCCGCGTCGTGATCGCACGACGCGGCCGGGAGAGCCGCGGCCACACCGAGCGAAAGCCCCGACGAGACAAGGCAACGATGCGAACACGAGCGACTGCTTCCCTGGTGGTGAGCCGGATCCTGGTCTACGCCGGGATGCTGGTGCTGATCTCGTTCGTCATCTTCTCCTTGCTGTACATCACCCCCGGCGACGCCGTGGGCAACCTGCTCGGCACCCGCAGGCGCACCCCCGAGACCGAGGAACTGCTGCGACGGCAGTACCACCTGAACGAACCGTTCCTCACCCAGTACTGGATCTGGCTGAAGGACGCCGTACGGTTCGACTTCGGGAACTCCTCGGTCTCGACACTCCCGGTCACCGACGAGATCAACGCACGACTGCCCAACTCCCTCATCCTCGCGGGCGTTGCCTACGTGCTGACCATGCTCATCGGAATACCGTTGGGCCTGGCCGCGGCGGCGAAGAAATCGACGGCCGTCGACCGCGGCATCGTGGCGTCGGTGATCGTCGGGTTCAGCACGCCGGTCTTCGTGGGCGCGGTGGCCCTGCTCTATGTCTTCGGCGTGCTTCTGGGCTGGTTCCCGGTCTTCGGCGCCGGCACCGGCTTCGTCGACAAGCTCTGGCACCTGACCCTCCCTGCGATCTCGCTCGCGATCGCCGGCGCCGGGCTCATCGTCAAGCACACGCGGGCCGTGATGATCAAGGTGCTTGACCAGGACTACGTGACCTTCGCCCGAGCACGCGGACTGACGTCTCGCCGGGTGTACCTGCTCTACGCGTTGCGCAACGGCCTGATCCCCGTGATCACCGTCAGCGTGCCCCTGCTCGCCTCCCTGGTCACCGGAGCGGTCCTCGTCGAGGTCACCTTCTCGATCCCCGGGATCGGCGACCTGCTCGTGCGCTCCGCCGCGAGCCAGGACCTCCCGACCCTGCAGGCCATCGCGCTGCTGGTGGCCGCGCTGATCATGGTCGCGAACCTGGCGGCGGACCTGCTCTACATGGCCGCGGATCCCCGGATCCGGCACGGAAGGTCGACCACATGAGTGCCATCGTCCCGCAGCTCGGGGACCTCGGGAAGCCCACGCGCCGCCGCTCGAAGCGCCTGCCCTGGCCCGTACTGGTCTGCCTGGTGATCGTTGCCGGCGTCGTCCTCATGACCGTCTTCGGAGCCGCGTTGGCCCCGCAGGACCCGGCCGCGCAACACCTCACGGAGGTCCTGGCCCCGCCCGGTTCCGGCCACTGGCTCGGCACCGACGAACTGGGTCGAGACGTCTTCTCCAGGCTGATCGTCGGAGCACGCACCGCGTTCGTCGGCCCGCTGGTCGTCACGATCGGCTCCATGCTGATCGGGAACCTGCTGGGCCTGTGGAGCGGATACAAGGGCGGTGCCGTCGACGCGGTCCTCATGCGCTGGGTCGACTTCATGTGGGCGCTGCCCGGACTGCTCATCATCGTGGTCGTCGCCGGTGCCTTCGGCGGGGGCTACTGGATGGCGGTCGCCCTCCTCCTCGTACTCACCATCCCCTTCGACACACGCATCATCCGAGGCGCGACGCTGGAGCAGGCGACCCTGCCCTACGTCGAAGCCGCACGCGCGCTGGGCCTGTCGAATCGACGGATCATGATCCTCCACATCTGGCCGAATCTGTCCGCAACCGCCGTCGCCAACGCGTTCCTCACCTTCGCCGGCGCCATCGTCGCGCTCTCCGGACTCTCGTTCCTCGGCTTCGGGGTCGACCCGGGTTCGCCGGACTGGGGCCGCATGCTCAGCGACGGAACCAACCTGCTCTTCGAGAACCCCGCGGCGGCACTCGCGTCCGGCGCCATGATCGTGGCGACGGCGGTCTCGATGAACATCATCGGCGACTGGTTGTACGAGTCGCTCTCGAGTCGTGGAGGAAGCAAGTGATCGCCCCCGGGACGTCGCACCACCCCACCGCGCACGAGACGACCTCGAACACCGTCCTGAAGGTGCGCAACCTCGGCGTCGACACGGTCGGTCCGGACGGTACCGACCCCATCGTGTCCTCTTTCGACCTCGACCTGGCCCCGGGCGAAACGGTCGGGATCGTCGGCGAGTCCGGGAGCGGAAAATCCCTGACCGCCCGCGCCATCATGGGTCTCCTGCCGGGATCACTCGTCGCCCGCGGCGAGGTCGAGTACGGCGGCCGCAACCTCCTTGAGCTGTCCGAACGCGAGTGGAGCCACGTCAGAGGACGCGAGATCGGGTTCGTACTCCAGGACCCGTTCACGATGCTCAACCCCGTGTTCCGCTGCGGGCGCATCATCGAGGAGTCGTTGATGTGGGACGGCCGCCGACGCCCGCCGCGATCCGAGCGCAGGGCGGAGGTCCTCCGCCGACTCGCCGAGGTCGGACTCACCGACCCCTCCGTGGCGGACCGGTACTCCTTCCAGCTCTCCGGGGGAATGCGCCAGCGCGTCGCGGTGGCCGCGGCGCTCGCCCGCGATCCGAAGATCCTGATCGCCGACGAACCGACGACGGCTCTGGACGTCACGACCCAGAAGGAGATGCTCACCCTGCTGCGCGGCGTCCAGAAGGCGCGGGGAATGAGCCTCGTACTCATCACCCACGACCTGCGTGTCGCCTTCGCGATGTGCGACCGCATCCACGTGATGTACGGCGGCTCGCTCATCGAGGTCGCGCCCGCCACCGACCTGGAATCCAGGCCGCTGCACCCCTACGCCCAGGGCCTCCTGCTGTCCGAGCCCTCGCTCGACCGCCGGGTCGTCGAGCTTCCCTCCATCCCCGGGTCGGTCCCCAAGGCCCGCGAGGTCGTGGACTGTTGTGCCTTCGCCACCCGGTGCGAGTGGGTCGCGGACACGTGCCGCCAGGGACGGCCGCCGCTGCTCGAAGTCGGCAGGCTGCGCCGGTCGGCGTGTGTGCGTCTGCCGGAGATCGGTGCCGCCATGGAGGCGAAGCGCGCCCGGATCGACGTCGCGGAGCCCCCGATGAGCGAGGCGCGATCGGAGCGACCGCTGATCGAAATCCGGGACCTGCGCAAGGAGTTCCGCATCGGGAAGCGCACCGTCACCGCGCTCGACGGGGTGTCGCTGCTGGTGAACCAAGGCGAGAGCGTCGCCATCGTCGGGGAGTCGGGCTCGGGCAAGACCACCCTCGCCCGTACTCTCCTCGGGCTCGAGCGGTGTACCAGCGGAGACATCGGCATCGACGGCGTTCCCGCGCACGACTGGTCCCGACTGAGCGCCGCGGACCGACGTCGCCTTCGTGGGACCGTGCAAATGGTCTTCCAGGATCCCTACGCGAGCCTCAACCCGATGCGAAGCATCGGATCGACCCTGTCCGAGGCGATCAGGTCGCACGATCGCGGCGTCAAGGACACCGCGGGAGGGGTGGCCGACCTGCTGAAGACGGTCGGCCTCCCTCCCGCGTATGCACAACGCAAACCGTCCGCCCTCTCCGGCGGAGAGCGTCAACGTGTCGCGATCGCCCGGGCACTCGCGGTCGACCCGCGGCTCCTGGTCTGCGACGAACCCGTCTCCGCTCTGGACGTCTCGGTACGAGCCCAGATCATCAACCTGTTCGCAACGCTCCGGCGCGAACGGGGAGTCGGCTTCATCTTCATCACGCACGACCTTTCGATGCTGCGGCAGATCACCGAGCGCGTCTGCATCATGCATCGCGGACGTCTCGTCGAATCCGGTCCGGTGGACCGAATCCTCGACCATCCGACCGACCCGTACACCGTCAAACTGTTGCAGTCGATCCCCCGGTCGGGTGCTGCCTGGATCGACGCACCCGTCACGACGGAAGCCCGACGCACACCCGCAGGCGGCAGGCGGCGAACCGGTGGACGCGATCGGGACCTTACAGGAGAAGCGTGCGACGGCGGAGATACTCATGGGGCGGCGTGATCACCCCGGTTCCCGAACTCCTGCGAACAGGACCGGCTCGTCCAGGCGAGGATCGCTTCCTGGACCGGAGAGCGGTTGCCTGCATTCACCTCACAGTGCCTGGCGCAGACGTCGAGCCGGTTTGCATGCGGGCGGGTCGGCGCCGGGGAGGTGACGTCCACCTGCGGAACCTGCCGCTGGACGGGTGACGCAAATCCAAACCCGCGCCGCGCCGGCTCGCCGCCCAAGCGATGGCGCCGTGTTCCCGGCCCTCGCCGAGGCGCCGCACTGCGCGCCCACCACGGCTTCAGCCCCTACCTGCCCGACCACCTGCCGGCGATCGGCCCGAACCCGCGCCACCCGGCGCTGCACCACAAGAGCCGACCCCGCCGGCCTTCACCATCACCGCCGACGACCATCCGACACGCCGGCACCTGCACGGCGAGCCTGCCGACGACCCGACCGGAGCGGCGGGTCCACGGTGACATTGCCCAGTGACCGTAGACACGACCACGCCATCGGAGGAACCACCGGATGATCGCAGACGCCGAGGTGTCGACCGGACCCACCACCCCCGTGGCGGAAACCGGAGACCAGCCGCTCAACCTGCCGCGCGTGCAGGGGCACAGGAGCCTCCGCGACCAGGTGACGCAGGCCCTGCGCGCCGCACTCGTCGCCGGCGAGCTACGCCCCGATGTGGTCTACTCGGCGCGCATCCTGGCCGCCCAGTTCCGCGTCTCGGTCACCCCGGTCCGCGAGGCCGTGCTCGACCTCGTCAAGGAGGGCCTGGTCGAGGTGGTCCGCAACAAGGGCTTCCGGGTAGCCGTGCTCTCCGGCCGCGACCTCGACGAATACACCGAGATCCGCTCGCTGATCGAGATCCCGGTGACGGTACGTCTGGCTCGGACGGCCGACCGCGCCGCACTGGAGGCACTGCGCCCGGTGGCGGCCGCAATCGTGGCCGCCGCGGAGCGACGCGACCTCGTCGGATACCTGGAATCCGACCGGCGGTTCCACCTCGGCCTGCTCACCCTCGCCGGCAACCAGCGTCTGATCGAGGTAGTCGGTGACCTGCGCAAGCGCTCGTACCTGTACGGCCTCATGGCGCTCCCCGAGCGCGCCGTGCTGGTCGTCACGGCACAGGAGCACGCAAAAATCCTCGATTTGCTCATCGCCGGAGACGGTGAAGGCGTACATCGAGCCATGTCCGAACACCTCGGCCACATCCGCTCGCTGTGGACTGACCCGACGCCCGAACCGTGAGCGACTGAGCCTGCCGCACTTCCCGTTACCCGGGCCCCGCCCGAGGTCTCCCGAACGTCTGCCCACATCCGGTCCGACCTCGGGAGACCCGAGGAACGGGCGCCGCCGCGGGCACGGCCAGGCCGCAGAGACCACCGGCCCCGGCCGACACGATCCACCCGTCTCCCCAACCGAGGCCAAGGCAAAGCGCCCGAGGGCCGCCCCCGCGCGCCCTCACAGTGCCCCGATCCCAGCCCACAAGCCACCTGCCTGACTGGCCACATCCCCTCGGCCACACGCCCAAGCAAAGCCCCGGCTCGTCGGAAAACACCCCACTCAATGACAGTGCCCCTTCCCCCGCCCAAGGTGTAGGGGCGGCCGGCGCCGATGCGGGGCGCATTCCTCGTCGGCGATGCCACACACTGCCGACAGGGCCAGGCGCCCGCCCCAGGTTCCGTCGTCGGTGCGCCCGGGGGAGTGGTTGACGTCGACGGGCAGGACCTGGCACGCCGGGCTGTCGGCGACGCTGACTCGGCGCGGCCACGTGCCGGGTTCGTGCTTGAGCAGTCCGGCGAACAGCGCGGCGGGGTGGTGCGCCTTCACCAATTTGGTGGTCCGTGGCTTCGCCATGCCCGCATCAGGGTCCGGGCACCCTGTCCGAAGGGACCCGCTGTGGCAATCCCCTGGCGGTCGAGCCGCGTCGAGCCAGGTCACTTTGTGACGACGAAGGCGGAACGCTTGTGCTGGCAGGAAACGGCCCTTCGGCGTGACGACGGTGCGGGGCCTGCGAACTGCGGGTCAGCACTGCGATATCGGTCAATCGGCGCCTTGAAACAGGACGGGAACATTGAGGAAGACGGAGGAACGCAGCGCTCCTCCCTGCTGTTGAGGTGGACAACACATCGAACACGCCCGAGCCGGTGGGAAGACACTCTTGCGTCACCTCGCCGGCGAACACGCCGACGAGCGAGGGAGAACCCTGGTGGTGAGTGGGAAAGATGCTGTGGCGCGTTCCCTTTGGCCGGTGCGGGGGTTGACGGCGGAGCGGCCCGGGAGCGCGTGGCGGCATTTCGGCTGGCCCTGTACGGGATGCTTCAGGCCGTCGGGCGCTTGGCGCGGGCGGTGAGGCGTTCCCAGTTGCGGTGGCCGATGTCGGCCTTCTGCTCGTCGGTGAACGGCGAGTTCTCCAGGAAGGAGCGGGCTGCGCCGTTGCTGGTGTCGACGTAGGGGAAGCCGGCGGGGCGGAAGCCGTAGGTGAAGGGATAGTCGGTGGAGTACAGCATCCGGTCGGTGCCCATCACCTCGGCGGTCCAGCGCAGGTAGCGGGGGCTGTTGGTGCCGCTGCCGGCGACCCAGAAGTTCTGCGTGAAATAGTCGGCGAGGGGCTGCCGCAGACCGCCGGCCTCGGCGAAGAAGCCGGTGTGGTCGAGGTAGAACAGGACGACCTCGCCCCAGTGTCCGGCGATCACCTGCAGGTCGGGGAAGCGGTCGAAGACCCCCGAGAAGATCATGCGCAAGTACTGGACGCCGAGGTCGTAGTACCAGCCGAGTCCGGCTCCGGCCAGCAGGGGGCCCATGGGTTCCGGGAGATCGGAGTAGTAGGCGTCGAGGACGGGCTGGACCGGCGTCTGCGGGTGGAAGTGCAACGGCACGGCCAGTCGCTCGGCGGTCGCGTACAGCTCGTCGTTGTCCGGATGGTCGGCCGGCTTGTCCCCGGTGCGGCCGTAGAGCATGGCTCCGGGAAAACCCAGTTCGCACACGGCGCGCCGCAACTCGGCCGCGGCAGCGGCCGGTGACTGGGTCGGTATCGCGGCGAACGCCTGGAAGCGGTCGGGCCGGGCGGCGACGATCCCGGCGAGTTGGTCGTTGGCGTCGCGGGCCACCGCGACGGCGTCGGCTTCCGGCAGGTCCTGCACGCCCGGAGACGACAGGGACAGCACCGCGACGTCGATGCCCTGGTCGTCCATGTGCGCCAGTCGCCGCTCGCCGGCCTCGCGCAGGTTCTTCGCCACAGGGCTGTCGCCGAAGCCACGCGAGAAGATCTGCGGTGATCCGGCCCGCCGGTACGCGTCGCGGACGGCCGGTACGACGACGGTCTCTTCCACTCCGATGATCCGCAGACGGTCGGACATGACGGCTCCCTCGCATGAGTTTTCAATGGAACATCACCAACGCTACCATCGATATTATCGACGCTAACACGGTAGGGGTATCAACGTTATTGCCGCTGTACTCCCAACCGCGTTATCGTTGTTCCATGCCTGTCGAACCGACCCGGACGCAGCCTGTCGCGGAGCCCACCACCGACGCGCGCGAGCAGACGCGCCGCCGAGTCGTCGACGCCGCGATCGACCTGCTGGAGCGCGGCGGCCGCGATGCGGTCACCACCCGGGCGGTCGCCGACGCCGCCGGGCTGCAACCACCTGCCCTGTACCGGCTGTTCGGCGACAAGGAGGGGTTGCTGGACGCGGTGGCCGAGTACGGCTTCACCCGGTTCCTGGCCGCCAAGCAGCACATCGGTCCCGACCCGCGGGATCCGGTCGGGGAACTGCGCGATGGCTGGGACGTCGTGGTCGAGTTCGGACTGGCCAATCCCGCGCTGTACACGCTGATGTACGGCGAACCCACGCGGTCCGCCGCCGTCTTCCGGATCGGTTTCGAGCGCCTGAAGGAGCGGATCCGCCGCATCGCTGCCGCGGGCCTCCTGGGCGTGGAAGAGGGCCTGGCAGCGCAGATCGTTCACGCCACGGCCAGCGGCGCCATCGTGACCTGGCTGTCCGTGCCCGAGTCCGAGCGGGACCCCGCACTCCTTGTCACATTGCGCGAAGCGATGATCACCACCGTCACCGCCCGGGAGCCAGCCGTGCGGGAACCGGGGCCGGCCGGCGCCGCCCGCGCCCTGCGCGCGGCGCTGCCCGGCCAGAGCACCCTCAGCGCCGCCGAACAGCAGCTCCTGGCGGAATGGCTGCAACGACTGTCCGTATAACCGTTATCCGTACAACCGTTCGGCCGACTGGCACGGTCACGCCGAGGCGCCCGGCCGCCTCGATGAGCAGACACGGAAAGCCGCCGCCGCAACCCGGCCGCGCCCGTTCTCACCGGCACGGGGAACGCGTCAGCGGGTGCGTTCGTAGTGGCGGCGCGCCTTTTCGCGATTGCCGCACACCGCCATGGAGCACCAGCGGGCGCGGTTGGCGCGGCTGCGGTCGAGCAGGAACAGCCGGCACTCGTCGTTGGCGCACGGGCGCAGCCGGCCGGGCAATTGCTCCTCGGTGGCGGCCCAGGCGAGAACCGCCTCGACGGCCGCCCGGGCGTGCGGCGGCGTCTCGACCGTCCACCGAAGTCCGTCCGAGGTGATTTCAGGGATTCGGCGTACCCCTTTGAGCAGCGGGCCCAACGCGGCGGGCGGGCGTTCCCCGCGCACCACGTCCTGCAGGATGTCCCGCGTCTCGCGCAGCAGCGCCAGTTCCGCGAGGCTGCCTTCGCCGCCGTGCTCCCGCGCCCAGCGTCTGCCTTCGGTCGGGTCGCCGAGCGCGTCCTGTTCCTCCCCGTCGACCAGCGGCCTGCTGTTGAGCAGGTCCAGCAGCGTGTTCATCGAGTGCCACCTCCCTCTGCCCTCTGACCGTCTAACCGGATCGAATCGTTTGACAGGTTAGTTCATCGCGTGCTTGCATGGCGAAGAACTAACCAGATCAAGCATGCAAAGAGGTTAGACATGAGCGCGGTGCACCACCGGACCGCCACCGTCGACGGCCACAAGATCTTCTACCGCGAGGCCGGGCCCGCCGACGCCCCCGCGATTGTCCTGCTGCACGGGTACCCGACCAGTTCGTTCATGTTCCGCGAACTCATCCCGCTGCTGGCCGACGACTACCACGTCTTCGCGCCGGACCACCTCGGCTTCGGCCACTCCGACGCCCCTCGCGTCGAGGACTTCACCTACACCTTCGACGCCCTCGCCGAACTCACCTCCGGGCTGCTCGACCAGCTGGGCCTGGACCGCTACGCCCTCTACGTCCAGGACTACGGCGCCCCCATCGGGTGGCGCCTCGCGCTCGAGCACCCCGAACGGATCTCCGCCCTCGTCACCCAGAACGGCAACGGCTACGAGGACGGTTTCGTCGACTCGTTCTGGACCGACGTCTGGGCCTACGGGGCCAACCCCGGCCCCGACACCGAACCCGCCGTCCGCGCCGCGCTGAGCATCGACGCCATCCGTTGGCAGTACCTGCACGGTGTGCCCGACCCGAGCCTGGTCGACCCGGACACCTGGGAGCACGACTTCGCCCTCGTCTCCCGCGAGGGCAACGACGAGGTCCAGTTGGCGCTGTTCCGCGACTACCGGACCAACCGCCAGCTCTACCCGCTGCTGCACGAACTCCTGCGCACCAACGACGTCCCGGTGTTGGCCGTATGGGGACGCAACGACGAGATCTTCGGCCCGGCCGGCGCGCGGGCCTTCGCCCGCGACGCCAAGGACGCGGAAGTGCACCTGATCGACGGCGGCCACTTCCTCCTGGAGAGCCACCTCGATGTCGTCGCGGGATACCTGCGCGGCTTCCTCGGACGGGTACTGGGATAAGAGATCCCGACAAAAAAGTGCCACGAAGCGATGGGTATCGAGGCAAACGGCGGTCCGCGGGAACACCACGTGCATGTCGTTGCCCAGCTCCCACCGGATACGTGGCGCTTTTGCTGCCCGGCCGCGCGGTCGGTGGGACTCGAACCGCTTTCGGGTCCCTGCCGGCGGCACCGACGTGGATGGAGACGGTCACCGCCCAGGACACGGGGCCTTGGTACAGGACAGACCAGAGTCATCACGGATGCGCCCACGTCCCCGCAGGCCCGGGGGAGTGGGCGTCACGGAAGGGAGCAATCATGCGGGAAACGACCGGAGCGCACGCGTTGGTGCGCACGTTGGTGGACAGCAATGTGCGGGTTTGCTTCGCGAACCCGGGTACGTCCGAGATGCATTTCGTGGCCACGCTGGACGCGGTGCCGCAAATGCGCGGGGTGTTGTGTCTCTTCGAGGGAGTCGCCACGGGAGCGGCTGACGGGTACGGGCGGATGACAGGGCGCCCGGCCGCGACGCTCCTGCATCTCGGGCCCGGGCTGGCGAACGGACTCGCGAACCTGCACAACGCCCGCCGCGCGAACACCCCGATCGTGAACGTCGTCGGGGACCACGCCATCGGCCACAAGCCCCTGGACTCCCTGCTCGAATCGGATATCGACGCGCTCGCCGGCACCGTCTCCGGCTGGGTGCGGCGTTCGACGACCACAAAGGCGCTCGCCACGGACGCGGCAGACGCGGTCGCAGCGGCGCTGACCTCCGCAGGCGCCGAACCGGCCGAGCAGGGCTCCTCACGCACCGGCACCTCCGGGTCCGTCTCGACCCTCATCGTCCCGGCGGACCTGTCCTGGTCGCTCGGAGGCCGGTCGGCTCCACCGGTGAAGACGGCCGCCCCTCCCGCGCCTTCCGAGGCGCACGTGCGGTCGATCGTTCGCGTGCTGCGCTCGGGCGAACCGTGTGTACTCCTGCTGGATGGCCAGGCGTTGAGCGAGCGGGGACTGCGCGCGGCGAGCCGGATCGAGCGTGTGACAGGCGCGCGGCTGCTCTCGCGGAACTGGGCCGCCCGGCAGCGCCGAGGCGCCGGAATACCCTCCATCGAGCCCCTCGCCTATCGGGGCGAGGAGATTACCGTCCAGCTCCGGGACGCGCGGCACCTCGTCCTGTGCGGCGCACGCATCCCGGTGACCTCGTTCGCCTACCCCGGGCGAACCAGCCTGCCGACGCCCCCAGACACCCGCGTGCACGTCCTCGCCGAGGACGCGGGCGCCGACACCCTGCTCGCCCTGGACATGCTGGCCGAGCTGGTCGCGCCAGGCATCGAACCGGTCCTCGCCCCTCTGCCGCCGCCGCTGCTGCCGCACGGTGAACTCACCGTCGACAACTGGGCGGCGGTCGTCGGCGCCCTGCTGCCCCCGGAGGCCATCGTCGTCGACGAGTCCATCACCGCCGGCATGGGCACCCTCCACGCGGCCACGGCCGGTTCCCCGCCCCACGACCTGCTGGGATTGACCGGTCTGTCGATCGGTCAGGGACTGCCGTCGGCCACCGGAGCCGCGATAGCCTGCCCCGACCGTCCCGTGATCTGCCTCCAGGCCGACGGCAGCGCCATGTACACCCTGTCCGCCCTGTGGAGCCACGCCCGGGAACAGCTCGACATCACGACCGTGATCCTCAACAACCGGTCCTACGCGATCTTGCGCGCCGAACTGGAACGCGTCGGCGCCACCGCCGAGGCCTCGGCCCGGCTCTTCGACCTGTCCCGCCCGGACCTGGACTTCGTCTCCCTCGCCCACGGCATGGGCGTGCCCGCCACCCGCGCCGGGACCGCCGAAGAACTGGCCCGGCAATTCGAACGTGCCCTGTCCGAGCCCGGCCCCCACCTCATCGAGGCTATGCTCGCGCCCACCGGCCGTTGACCGGCCGGTGTTCGCCGACACCGGCCGGGTTCGACGTCGCCGTCACCGAGTGACGCACCACCGGGATCGACGACGACCGCATCCGGCCGGCCGGCGAATACGCCGGGCAATATGCGGCGGCCCGCACAAACTGGGCGACAAGTCGAGCATGGCAATCGGGTCCTGGCCGGCATTCGATCGGCTCGACAAGCCGGCTTTCGGGGCCGTGCCGGGTCCGATCGGGCGGCGCCGGGCGTGCGGCTGGGGAGCGCACGGACCGGGAGCGTGCCAGCCGCGATGGCGGGCGGCGCGATCGCCGCCCGAGGTCTGCTGCCCGGCGTGGAACCGATCGGCGTCGAACCAGCTGCCGGGAACGACACCGCCCCGTCGATTGCGGCGGGGAAGGGCGTGCGCTTCCCCACCCCGCGCACTATCGCCGACGGCCGGCAGGTAGAGATGCCCTGAGCTCTTACCTTCGCAGTGAATCGGCGCCTCGTCGACGAGTTCCTGCTTGTCGAGGACGACGGGGTGATCGGCACCATGACGCTTCTCTGCGAACGGCTGAAGACCGTCGATGACCAGACCGGCGCGTCCCCTACGGTTCGGGGCGGATCGCGCGAGCGCGGCAAATATGACCGCCGGTCTAAATCTGCCGCGCGAAATTCGGCCGAAGCGCCAAAGATGCCCGGGGCACCGGCTGGTCTACTGATCGGAATGCAAAACGCACATGCCGCGAGGGCACACCTTCGAGGACGTGGACACGCCGCTCGCCGGCGTGAGGGAGGCCCACTATGCCGTGGAGATCCGCATCAGATTGTCGCAGGTTTCACTCCCGAATCTCTTTCGCGCGAGTCGCCATCGCGTCTCTGGCAGCGATAGCTCTTGCAGCGTTCCTTACCAGCCTGTATACCGCATCATCCACCGTTGCCGGTCATCGGTCGGGGACCGATTCGGTTGCGTCAGGACCTGGCAGCGCAGGCACACGGGGCGCGGGTGGAAAGCTCACCGTCGGGGCCGTCGGCGAGGTCGACACGCTTAATCCCATGACGTACATCCTGTCCAACTCGTACGCCCTCATACCGTACTTGTTCGAGGCGCTGACCTCGCCCTCTCACGATTCCCTCGCCGAACAGGGGCCGGGGCTCGCCGAATCGTGGAATGTCGCGGCCGACGGTCTTACCGTCACGTACCACATGCGGCCCGGTCTCACATGGAGCGACGGGACACCGCTCACCGCAGCGGACGCGGCATATACGCTCGGCCGGGTGCTCGAGGGTGGGCAGGGGAACAGTACATGGGGAAATTATCTCGACAACGTGAAAACCGTGGAAGCCCCGGATGACAGCACGGTCGAGTTGAGCCTCGGCGCGCCGAGCGCGACCCTGCCAAAAATGCCGATCCCCATACTCCCGAAGCACATCTTCGAGCATTATCCCGACGACAGGCTCGACCAGTATCCCCTCGGTCCGAAAAGCTTGGTGACATCCGGGCCCTACCGACTCCTTGAGGGAGGATCGGGCAGCTCGCTGTACCGCTTCGAAGCGTGGCCGGGCAATTGGCGTGGGCTCAGTCCGGTCACGTACGTCGACTGGCGGTTCTTCAAAGCACAGGACACGATCATGCAGGCGATTCGCAAGGGGGAGATCGACTATACGTCGAGTGTGAACGCACTGCAGGTTCGAAAGCTCAAGAGCCGGCAGCACATGTTCGCCAATCAATTCCCACTCCTCGGCAACTTCGTCGAAGTGGGTTTCAATTCGGGCTCTTCCGATCTCAAGACAGGCCATCCGCTCGGTGATCCGAACCCTGCGGTTCTCGATCCGAAGTTCCGTTTTGCGTTGTCCACCGCCTTCGATCCGGCGGAGCTTTCCCGGAAGGCGTTCAAAGGAGGCCTGTCACCTCTGCGGACGATCGTCCCCGACGGCTTCCCGGACTTCCAGTGGAAGCCGCCGGCAGACGGCACGGCCTACGACCCGAAACTCGCCGCCAAGAGGCTCGACGAGGCCGGCTACAAGCTGGACGCCGACGGAAGGCGCACCCTCCCGACCGGTCGCTCGGTACCACGGCTTCGGATCGCGGTCGACGCGTCGGACCAGTCGTCCCTTCTCGCCACTCGACTCGTCCGCGAGTGGATGCAGAATCTCGGATTCGACATCACGATCGACGCGATGACGGCCGACAAGCTGACCGACGAAATCCTGAGCGGGAATTACGACATGTTCTGGTGGGGCTGGGGGTTCAGTGACGACCCCGACGCGATGCTCGTCTACCTGACCTGCGATCAACGCTCGCTTCAGAGTGACAGCTGGTACTGCTCCAAGGAATACGACGATCTGTACACCGAGCAGAAAAACGAGCTGGACCACGACAAACGCGTCGAGATCGTCAAAAAGATGCAGCAGATTCTGTATCACGACGCTCCCTACATCGTGATGGGGCAGCCGATGGCGCAGCAGGCATATCGCAGCGATCGGTGGACGGGATGGACTTCCGCGTTTCAGCCCGGTGGTGATGTCATGGCCGACGTCACCAGTCTCTACGACCTGAGGCCGACCGATGGTGCCGCGCAGGACTTGAGTGCGGACCGAACGGCGCGAACGGCCACAGTCGTTTACCGCAGTCTCGCAACGCTGATTCTGGTCCTGCTACTCGGGCGATTCGCCGTAGCGCGATGGCGCCGAGCGACAGCGGAGGAGCGCGAATGACGTCGCAAACGATCTCCACCACCACCCACGTCGACGGGCTGGTCGGACCGGGCTTTCGTCATCGACGTTCACGGCTCGCCGGCCGCTTCAGCCGCAGGTTCGTACTGACGCAGTTCGCCGGTTCGGCTTGCGCGCTGATGTTCGTCATCGTCGTGAACTTCTTCCTGTTCCGGGTGATCAACCCCCATCCCGAACGGACCCTCGGACGAGGAAAGGCTCGTACCGCGGAGGACCTGGAAGAGATTCGGCACCGACTGGGACTCGACGAATCGATGTGGATGCAGTTCGGAAAATACCTGAAGCAGGTCTTCACGGGAGACTTCGGCGTTTCCTTCCAGTACTCCAAACCGGTCCCCGAGCTCATCGGGGAGCGCATATGGCCGACCCTCCTCCTCGTCCTGCCGGCGACGGTTCTGTCGATCTGGCTGGGCAGCCGGCTGGGCAGCCGTCAGGCGTGGAGGCACGGCGGGCGGTTCGACCGCTCGACATCGGCCTTCGCGACCGTCATGTACTCCATGCCGGAATGGTGGCTCGGTCTGTTGCTGTTCATGGTGTTCGCCGCCAACCCCGTCTTCGGCGTCTTCCCCATCGGCGGGCTCCATTCGCCCGGAGTCGCACCGATGAGCGTCGAGGGCGTCGCGGACACCATCTGGCACCTCGTCCTGCCGACGACGACACTGACGGTCACGTATCTCGCCGAGTACTCGATGATCATGCGGTCGTCGATGCTCGACGTCATGGGTGAGGACTACCTGCTCACCGGGCGTGCCAAGGGGCTCTCCGACCGGCAGGTTCTGCACCGACACGCGCTCCCCAACGCCCGGTTGCCCCTGACCACGCTCGTCGCACTCAACCTGGCGTTCACCGTGGGTGGTGCGATCACCATCGAGACTGTCTTCTCCATCCCGGGGCTCGGACTGCTCACGAGCGAAGCCATGAGGATTCCCGATCTACCGCTTCTGCAGGCGCTGTTCCTCGTTTTCTCCGCCGCGGTCGTGGTCGCCAACCTGGTGGCGAACTTCATCTACGCACTCCAAGATCCGAGGGTGAAAGCATGACCACAGCACCCGCTCTCCCTCGACGGGCCGGCGCGACAGCGCTCCGTTGGAAGCTCCGTCGCGAAGCCTGGGGCCGTACGTGGGCGAAGTTCCGCGCGAACCGGGCGGGCATGGTCGGCCTCGCCGTGCTCCTGCTCTTCGCGGTCGTCGCGGTCTTCGCGCCGCTGCTGGCCGACTCCCACGCGTTGCGCGTGAGCGCCGCGTCGGGTCCGATCCTGGCGCCGCCGAGCCGGGAGTATCCGCTCGGAACCGATGACAACGGACGTTCGGTGCTCACCCTTCTCATATTCGGGGCCCGCGTTCCGCTCCTGGTCGGCCTGATGGCCACGGTCATCTCGATGGTGATCGGCACGATCGTCGGCATGGCCTCGGGGATGTCCGACGGGTGGGCGGGCACCATCCTCTTCCGGTTCACCGAATGGTTCATCGTCATTCCGTTCCTGCCCCTCGCCCTCGTCCTGGCGACCCTGCTGGGCGGCTCCCTGCTCTCGATCATCGTGGTGATCGGCATCACCGGCTGGCCCGCGACGGCGCTGGTGATCCGGGCGCAGACCTTCTCGGTGCGCGAACGGCCGTTCATGGAACGAGCACGGGTGCTCGGCGCGGGGCCCTGGCACCTCATGTCGAAACATGTGTTCCCCAACGTGCTGCCGCTCGTGTTCGCGAACACGACACTCACGGTCGCCGGTTCGGTCCTTGCCGAGACCACGCTGTCCTTCCTCGGCTTCGGCGACCCGACGGCGGTTTCCTGGGGCACGATGCTCAACGCGGCGTTCGGCACCGGCGCCGTGTCGCTGGGGGCATGGTGGGCGCTGCTCCCGCCCGGTATCTGCGTCATCGTGGTGGTGCTCGCGTTCACGATGGCCGGCCA
Organism: Embleya sp. NPDC059237; assembly: GCF_042754105.1. NCBI lineage: Bacteria > Bacillati > Actinomycetota > Actinomycetes > Kitasatosporales > Streptomycetaceae > Embleya > Embleya sp. NPDC059237. The sequence continues at coordinate 41,624 of NZ_JBHZAE010000029.1, forward strand.
AGCGCTCGAGGACATCGTCAATCCGCGCCTCGAGGAGGGCCGATGACCCCGCTGCTGAGGATCCAGGATCTCCGGGTCACCTACCGATCCAGTCGAGGAGACGTCGCCGCCGTGCGCGGCGTTTCTCTCTCCCTCGACCAGGGCCGCTCGCTCGGCATCGCCGGCGAATCGGGTTCGGGAAAGTCCACGGTCGCGAGCGCGGTGCTGCGGCTCCACCCCCGCAGGGCGGGCGTGGAGGGGCGGGTCGAGGTCTGCGGCAAGGACGTCAACTCCCTCACCTGGGGGGCGCTGCGCCGCATGCGCTGGTCGGACGCCGCGATCGTCTTTCAGGGAGCGATGAACTCGCTCAACCCCGTGCGGACGGTGGGCGAGCAGATCGCCGAACCCGTCCTCGTCCACCGACCCGAGACGACGCGGCGCGCATCCGATCTCCGCGTGGCCGAACTGCTCGACATGGTGGGCCTCGCGGCGGAGCACGCGTACAGCTACCCCCATCAGCTTTCGGGCGGACAGAAGCAGCGCATCATGATCGCCATGGCACTCGCCTGCGACCCCAAGCTGCTGATCGCCGATGAAGCGACCACCGCGCTCGACGTGAAGGTGCAGGCCCAGATCCTGCGCCTGCTTCGAAACCTGGCTGTCGAGCTCGAACTCGGCTTGATGATGATCAGCCACGACCTCGCGGTTCTGTCGAGCGTGTGCGACGAAGTGGTCGTCATGCACGGCGGCCGGATCATAGAGCGGGCTCCGGGCCCGAGGGTGTTCCAGCAGGCGAAGCATCCCTATACGCGGGCGCTCGCGGGCGCGTTCCCCACGATCGGCGACCCGGCGTCAAGGTATCGGCCCCAGGGGCTCGCGGACGATCCGGGCATCGTCGTCGACGACGTGGCCGAGCGTGGATTCGCCGCGCGGTGCGCGTCTGTCGACGGCGAATGCCTCGTCCACAAGCCCGAGTTCGCCAAGTACGCGCGAGGACTGGAAACCGGCTGCCTGCGCGCCGAGGATCTGGGCATCGCCCCTACGGAATCGACGGTGGCCCGATGAACCGCATCGTGCTGAGCGCGACCGATCTCCATGTCACGTTCCCCTCGCTCCACGGTCGCAGCGAGGTCCATGCCGTCGACGGCGTGGACCTCGAGATCCGGCATGGCGAGATCCTGGCGCTGGTCGGTGCGTCGGGCTCCGGCAAAACGACGCTGAGCAGAGCGCTTCTCGGCCTCGAACGTCCCACAAGCGGAGAGGTGACCGCTCTCGGCGAGCGGCTTCCCACCGGTGGCGCCGCGCTTCGCCGCTACCGCCGCCGGGTCCAACTCGTCATGCAGGACCCTGCGGGTGCGCTCAATCCGAAGCACTCCGTCTACGAGTCGGTGGCCGAGGGCATCCGGCTGCACCGGCTCGTCGCCGAGCACAACGCTCGCGGCGATGACGTCACCGAGGTCGATCTCGTCGCACGGGCGCTCTCGAACGCGGGCCTGCGCCCGCCGGAGCAGTTCTTCCCGCGCTACCCCCACGAGCTCTCCGGCGGTCAGCGTCAACGTGTCCTCATCGCCGGTGCGCTCGCCGTCGAACCCGAGACCATCATCGCCGACGAGCCCGTCGCAAGCCTCGACGCGTCGCTCCGCGGCGAGATCCTCGGCCTCTTCCTCCGGCTGCGCGAACAGATGCGCCTCAGCGTCATGGTCGTCACGCACGACCTCGGCCTGGCCTGGAACATCGCCGACCGTGTCGCGGTGATGCGGTCGGGACGACTGGTCGAGGTCGGCCCGACCGAGGAAGTGCTGCTGAATCCGCAACACGCCTACACGCGTGAGCTGCTGGCCGCGCTGCCGAGCGAGCAGCACGGGGCGGCCATGAAGGAAAGTGAAGGATGAAACCGACCATCACCCACGACGAACGTTCTCGGGCCGGTGCGGGCGACGAGGCACCGTACGCCGACGCGTTGCTTCGTCATGCCGCCCGCCGGCCGGTGTCGTTCATGGTGCCCGGTCATGGCGCCGCCGGCGACGGTTTCGCCGCGGGGCAGGCGGAGTTCGCCGGGGAACGGGCGCTGGCCGTCGATGTCACACAGCTGCTCGACGGCATCGACCTCGGAAGAGACTCCCCGCGCGAGCGTGCCCATCGGATGGCCGCCGGGGCATGGGGTGCCCGGCGGACCTGGTTCCTCACGAACGGGTCCTCGCAGGGCAACCGGCTCGCGGCGCTCGCGGTGAGTCAGCTGGGTGACGGGATCGTCATTCAGCGCAGCGCGCACTCGAGCGTCGTGGACGGTGTCATCCTCGCCGGGTTGCGTCCGGCCTACGCCCTGCCCGGCGTGGACGTACGCAACGGCATCGCCCACGGTGTCACGCCGGCGTCCGTCGCGAAGGCGATCGCCGACCATCCCGGGCCGGTGACGGCGGTCTACATCGTGAGCCCGAGCTATTTCGGGGCGGTCGCCGACGTGCCGACCATCGCCCGGTTGGTACACGACGCGGGCGCCGCGCTCATCGTCGACTGCGCCTGGGGAGCCCACTTCGGGTTCCACCCGGACCTGCCTTCCTCCCCCGTGCGGCAGGGGGCCGACATCGTCGTCATGAGTACGCACAAGATGACGTCGTCCCTGCACCAGAGCGCGGTGCTGCACCTCGGCGACACCGATCTCGCCGACGCGCTGGAGCCCGCTCTCGAACGGGCCTATCGCATGACGGCCTCCACGAGTGAGAGTTCACTGCTGATCGGATCGATCGATGTCGCCCGTCGCGACCTTCAACGGGGCGGGCCGCAGGTCGATGACGCGCTGCGTGCCCTGGCAGCGGCGCGTGACCGCGTTCGGGCGGAGCGGGGAATCTCGTTGATCGAGGACACTTTCTCCTCCCACCCGGACATCGTCGACCATGATCCCCTGCGCATGCCGATCGACGTCAGCGGGATCTGCGCGGACGCGCACGCCCTTCGGCTCACGTTGGCGCGCGACTTCGGCATATGGGTGGAGATGGCGACGCGCACGACTCTCGTCCCGCTCGTGGGGATCGGCAAGCGAACCTCGTTCGACCGACTCATCGACGCCGTCCTCGAAACCGGAGGAGACGCGGCGCCGCATGAGATCGGCGACCCGGCGGACCTGCCGTCGCCCGGGCGGATACATGTCTCTCCACGCGACGCGTTCTACGCGCCGTCCGAGGTCGTCCCGCACACCGAGGCGGTGGGCCGGACGAGCGCCGACGCCCTTTCCGCGTATCCTCCGGGAATCCCCAACATTTTGCCCGGCGAGGAAATCACTCGGCCCGCCGTCGACTTCCTCCGTCAGGTCGCCCGTTCACCGGGCGGGTACGTTCGAGGCGCCGTGCTTCCCGACGTGAGCCGCTTTCGCGTGATCGGGTAAGCCGTAGCGGCATCGGCCCTTCGTAAATCGCACCGCGGCACCTCGTCGGTCACGCCCCGCGTCAGGAGGCGCGGACTCCTGAATGCGTGCGCAGCTGCAACCAGACGCCCAAGCACGAATCGGCGTCCTCCAGGTCCACTCCCGTCAGTTCGGAGAAGCGGCGAAGCCGATACCGCAGCGTGTTGGGGTGTACCTGGAGCACCTGCGCTGCCCGGGTCACCTCGAACCGCGCGTCGAACCACGCCGCCACGCTGCCGGCGATCTCCCGATTGCGGGCCGAGGCGGTGAAGATCCGGGCGATCTCCGCGTCACGCAGCCAGGGAGTTCTCGTCAGCTCGGCTGCGACGTGTCGCAGGATCACGTCCACCCGGACGTCGCGCAGGGTTGCGGTGGACCGGTCCGAGCGGGCGACGAGCACCTCCAGCACGTCGTCCGCCTCGGCGCGCAGATCCGTGAGCGGCCGCGTCGCGTCGTGGTCGACGGCCACCGCCGCGAACAGCCGTCGCCGCTCTCGGCCTCCCGGGATGCCGGTGATCGACTCGGCCAGGGAGGACGCGGCGGAGTTCACGTGATCGTCGGCGAGGAGGACGTAGACAACCCCTCCGGACACCGTGATCGAGGCGCTGGGGCGCAGAGCGGTGATCTGGCGTGCGACATTTTGTGCCGCGCGGGCCGTCGCCGAGGATTCGGACCGGTCCGCCGCTGCGCCCCCGAATCCGAACGCGAGCAGCGCGCGAGGCACATCGTCCCGCAGGCGGAGCCGCGTACGCGCACCATCCGCGTTCCCCGTTCCGTCGATGAGCGACCGCAGCGCGTCGCCGCGGAGTTCGTGATGGAACTCGAACGGGCTGCGCGCGCGCAGCATGTGCAATGCCGCCAGCTGAGCGCCCTGCCGCAGCGCGGCTTCGTCACGAGCGCTGATGCCGTGCTCGCCCTCGATCGCCCAAATCGTGCCGAGCGGAAGGTCGCCGGCCCTGACGGCCATCGCCGCACGCGCGAGTTCGTCACCGTCCCGCTCGAATCTGACCACGCCGTCCGACCGCAGGATGCGCCCGTACCGTTCCCGATCTCCCGGATCGTGCGGGGCACTTCGGTCGAGGATGCCTTCGCTGCGTACCGCGTCGATACGCTGGCCCGGAACGCTCGAGTAGGCGACGACGCGCTGCGAGAGATCCTCGATCGACACCGAGCCGCCGATCGTCGCCGCGACCGCGTCCGCGATCACGTACAGCTCCTCGACACCGACAGCGGGTCCCCCGTCGGACGGTGCCCAGTGCGATTCGATCACCGTGTCGAGCAGAGCGGCCAGCTCACGCCAGTTCAGCTCGCTGTCGAAGGACATCAGCGAAATCCCGGCCTCGGCCGCCGTGCGCAGGACCGTCGGTGTCGTCGACGCACCCGCTCGGAGGAAAACCGCACCGAACCCACGCTCGGCCGCTTCCCTCACCGATGCCTCGATCTGCGGCACGTCGCCGCGGCCGGCCAGCAGGAGGATGCCACCCGACAGATCGGGCAGCCCTTCCCCCGGTCCCGCGATGAGGGTGCCGCGCACGAAAAGCGCGCTCGCGGCGGTCGACTCGACGAGAACGGTGACCGGCAGCGGGAGAATCCGCTGCAGGAGTTCCTCGAGGGTGCAGCCGGCTTCTGGCCGATCGGACAAGTTCATTCTCGGATCCTAGTCACTTCGGCCAGAGATTCGCCTCGGATCGAGTCCCTAGCCTGATCGTAAATTCAGAAGGCGGGAACTCATATGACGACGTCGACCCTCGACGCATCACACACAAATCCGAACGACGACGCGCGCGCATTGATCGAATTGTTCCCGGAAGGAACATATGTCGATGCCGAGGACGAGCTGGTCGTGGGAGGCGTTCGGCTGACGGACATCGCACAGCGGTTCGGCACCCCTGCCTACGTGCTCGACGAGACCGCGCTGATCCGCCAGGCGACATTGTTCCGGGAGGCGCTGGCCGCCAGATGGCCGAACTCACGCGTTGTCTTCGCATCGAAAGCGTTCCCGGCGACAGCCGTCTATCGCACGCTCGCGGAAGCGGGGCTCGGAGCGGACGTCGCGGGCGGTGGCGAGCTTGTTCTCGCGCTCGGTGCGGGGGTTGCACCCGACAGCATCGTGATGCACGGCAACGCGAAGTCGGTGGAGGAACTCCAGGCCGCGGTCGACGCGGGAGTGGGGCTCATCGTCATCGACAACTTCGATGACATCGCGAAGCTGGAGGAGATCGTCACCGGCCGCCAGGACGTGCTGATCCGGGTGCTCCCCGAGGTTGCCGCCGAGACGCATGAGGCGCTGGCGACGGGAAAGCACGGGTCGAAGTTCGGTCTGCGGCGGGCGGACGCCGAAGCGGCGATCACTCGCCTCCGTTCCAGTGAGCGCCTCAACCTTCGCGGCCTGCACATGCATATCGGAAGCCAGATATGCGAAGTCGAGCCCTATGTCGCGGCCGTGCGAGCGCTCGCCTCCTACGGCGAGTTCGACATCTACGATCTGGGCGGCGGTCTGGGTGTCCGCTACACATATGACGACGCTCCGCCGAGCGTCGAAGCATGGCTCGACGGCCTCATCGGCGCCGCCAGGCGGTATCTGCCGCCCCACGCGCAGTTGCTCATCGAGCCGGGCCGCAGCGTCGTGGCGCGAAGCGGGCTGACGCTGTACCGGGTCGTCTCGGTGAAGGAGGGACGGCCGACGTTCGTCGCGGTCGACGGGGGTATGGGTGACAACCTCGAAGTATCCCTGTACGGACAGAGGTTCGAGGCGACCGTCGTGAACCGCGTCGGCGGCGGTAAGGCCGTGAACCTCGTCGGCAAACACTGCGAATCCGGCGACCGGATCAGCACGGGCGTGGCGCTGCGCGAACCCCGGGTCGGCGATGTCGTGGCCGTACCCGTGACGGGGGCGTACTGCCACACCATGTCGAACAACTACAACGGTGCCCGTCGGCCCCCGGTGATCTTCGTCGGCGGGGGGCGGTCGCGTGCGGTGGTCCGCCGCGAGACCTACGAGGATCTGAGGCGCCGCGACCTCCTGGACCCCGAGGAAGGCGTGTGACATGTCCGAGGTGACGAACGACCTCATCATCCGCGGCGGTACCGTCGTCGACGGGACCGGAGCGCCGCGCAAGACCGCCGACATCGCCGTTTCGCGCGGTCGCATCGTTCACGTCGGGGACATCGAGCCGGACGGACGGTTCGAGCTCGACGCGACCGGGCTCGTGGTCGCTCCGGGATTCATCAACATCCTGAGCCACGCGTACGAGTCACTGCAGCAGGACGCCCGCGGCTTGTCGGACTTGTATCAGGGCGTCACCACGGAAGTCTTCGGAGAGGGATACTCGCTCGGCCCGGTCATCGACCGCGCCGTCGAAATCGTCGATCCCACGCCCCGGGAAGACGGAGTCCGCACCGCCTTTCCGCGGTTGAACGACTTCCTCGAGAGCCTGGAGGCCAACGGCGTCGGACCGAACGTCGCGAGTTTCGTCGGCGCCCACAATCTCCGTGCGATCCGAGCCGGCGCGGACGAACGGCAACTCACCGACGACGAACTCCGGTCGGTCTGCGCCATCCTCGACGAGGAGCTCGCCGCCGGCGCACTCGGCGTCGGCTCCTCACTCCTGTACGCCCCCGGCGTCTACGCCTCCACCGAGGAACTGGCGGCGTACGCGGGAGTGGCGAGCGCGCACGACGCTCTCTACATCTCACACATCAGGGACGAGGCCGCGCACCTGGAGGAGTCCGTCCGCGAGGTGATCGACATCGCCCGGATGTCCGCCGCCCGGGCACACGTGTGGCACCTCAAGGCCTCCGGCCGTGACAACTGGCACCGGATGGCCGAAGCGATCCGCCTGATCGCGGACGCGCGCGAGGAAGGGATCGAGATCAGCGCCGATCTCTATCCCTACGAGGCGGGCGGTACGAGCCTGGCCGCGTCCATTCCACCGTGGTACTTCGACGGCGGAGAGAAAGCCCTGTTGAGACGCATCACCGACCCGGTCGTCAGGGCGCGGATCATCGCGGACATCCGGGTGCCGAGCGGCACATGGGAGAACATCCACCTCGACGCGGGCGGCGCCGAGGGTATCCTGCTCCAAGGCGGACGCGGCTCGAACGCCGAGGCCGCCGGAAAGACGTTGGCGCAGTTTAGTGCCCTCCGCGGCTACGGCGATCCCCTCGAAGCGCTCCTGGATCTGGTGGCCGAGGACCCGCACACGGAGGCCCTCTACTTCTGCATGTCGGAGGAGAACATCCGCCTCGGTCTGGAACAGTCGTGGGTGAGTGTGTGCTCCGACGCCGAAGCGGCCTCGACGGAGCCGCCGTTCTCGGACTCCCCGACACATCCGCGAGCCTACGGCTCCTTCGCGCGCGTCCTGGGTCCATACGTGCGCGACGGCCTGCTGACGCTGGAGGAGGCCGTGCGTCGCATGACGAGCCTGCCGGCGGACACGCTGAGACTCGTCGGACGGGGGAGGGTCGGGGCCGGCGAGTGGGCCGACCTCGCGATCTTCGATCCGGACGCGGTCCGGGATCACGCGACGTACTCCGAACCCCACCGCTACGCCTCAGGAATGCGCCACGTGCTCGTCAACGGCCGCTTCGCCCTGCGTGACGGGAACCCCACGGGCACACTCGCGGGCCGGGCACTGCGGCGCGGCGTGCGCTGACGCGCTCAGGACGCCCCCGCGGCATTGATCATCACTTCACGGAAGAGGAACACCATGGCGATCACCAGGATCACCCTTGCTCCCGACTTCACCAAGGCCGTTCGCGGGGTGCTGGAGGACACCTCCTGGGCGGCCGGCCTCTCCCTGGCGGTCACGGACCGGCACGGGGTTCTCGCACAGACGTCCGTCGGATTCGCCGACCTCGCCGCCGGCAGCCCCGTGCGTGACGACACGCTCTTCGAGATCGGTTCGATCTCCAAGGGTTTCACGGCGGCACTGATCCTTCAGGCACGTGACAGCGGGCTGCTCGACCTGGACGCACCGGTGACCCGCTACCTGCCCTGGTTCACGGTGAAGTCGAGGTTCGCGCCGATCACCGTCCGGCATCTGCTGAACCACACGGCGGGCATCGTCGGCGGCGCGGAATACACGGGCGAGTCCGCGTTCGAGGTCTGGGCGCTCCGCGACACGGAAGCGACGACCCCACCCGGCACCTGGCACTACTACTCCAACACGGGGTACAAGGCGCTCGGCCTCGTTCTGCAGGCGGTCCACGGCCGGCCCTACGAGCAGGTACTCGCCGAGGACCTGCTCGCTCCGCTCGGCATGACCGGATCGCACGCGGCGATCACGCACGACACACGCCGCCGTCTCGCCGTCGGCTACGGTCCCTTCTACGACGACCGGGCGCCTCGTCGCGCCGACGGACTGGCACCGGCGCACTGGCTCGAGACGGCCACCGCCGACGGCAGCATCGCCTCCACGCCCTCGGAGATGACCGCGTGGATACGCCTCCTGCTGGGCGACGGCAGCGGCCCGGGCGACGCCCGCCTTCTGCGGACCGAAAGCCTGCACGAGATGACCGCCGACTGCGTCGAGGCCGAGGAACCGCCCTACACGTACGGACTCGGCATGTACGTGTACCAGCGTGCGGGCCGCGAGTACGTCGCGCACACCGGAGGAATGGTCGGCTACAACGCCGCTCTCGTCTGCGACCGCGAACGGGGCCTCGGCGCCGTCGTCCTCGCGAACGGCAGCGGAGCGTGGTCGGACGTCGCCCACTTCGCGATCGACTGGGTCGACGCCGCGCTGTCCGGTCGACCGTCGCCCGCGCTCGTCCTGCCCGAGTCCGCGATCGAGGAAGCGCCGCGGGAGCCGAGCGTCATCGAGGAACCGCCCGCGGAATGGCGGCCCGTCGTCGGCCATTACCGCGGCTACAACCCGTGGCTTTCCAACATCCGGGTGCAGTGCAGCAAAGGCCGTCTCTGGGTCTGGCAGGGCGACTTCGCGAGCGACCTCGGCGAGCCGCTGGTTCCGCTGCCCGACGGCGGCTTCCGCATCGGTGAGGACGAGCGTTCCCCGGAGCGGCTGGCTTTCGACGTCGTCCTCGACGGCAAGGCGACCCGGGCGACGCTGTCGGGTTACCCGCTGTACCGGACGTTCACCCCGTGACGTCGGTTCCGCAACGAAGCACCGGGACGACGTCGGAACCAGAGAAAGGCGCACCTCGGATGATTCCGGTCATCGACGGGCACAACGACCTCGCGTGGGCGCGTCGCGAACGCCACGGATACGCCACGGCAGGACTCGACGAGCACGTGCCGGGACTGCACACCGATCTCCCGCGGCTGACGGCCGGCGGCGTCGGCGGACAGTTCTGGTCGGTATGGGTCGATCCGGAACTCGTGGGCGCGGACCAGGTGACGGCGACGCTCGAGCAGATCGACTTCGTCCACCGTCTCGTCGACTCCCACCCCGCTCGGCTACGGTTCGCCCGCACGGCGGCGGATGTACGCGCCGCCTTCGACGAGGGACGAATCGCCTCCCTGATCGGGGTCGAAGGCGGGGCGCAACTGGGCGGCTCGCTCGCCGTGTTGCGTCAGTACGCCCGGCTCGGGGCGCGCTATCTCACCCTCACCTGGTCACGGACCACGCACTGGGCGGACTCGGCGACGGACGAAGCACGGCACGGAGGCCTCACCGACTTCGGCCGGGATGTGGTCAGGGAGATGAACCGGATCGGCGTCCTGGTCGATCTCGCCCACGTCTCCCCGGCGACGATGCGTGACGCGCTGGCCGTGAGCACGCGGCCCATGATCGTGAGCCACTCGGGTGCCCGCCGGATCTGCGACCACCCCCGTAATGTCCCCGACGATGTTCTGGCCGCCGTCGGCGCCGCCGAGGGCGTCGTCATGGTCGCCTTCGTCCCGTCGTTCCTCACCGCCGAATGCCACGCGTGGGAGCGTGCCGGTGAGCAGGGGGAGATGCCCCCGGTGGGTGTCGCCGATGTGGCCGATCACATCGAGCACGTGCGCGAGGTCGCGGGCGTGCATGCGGTGGGCATCGGTGCCGACTACGACGGAACCGACCGGATGCCGGCCGGCCTAGAAGACGTCTCGCGCTACCAGGAGCTCGTGCACGAGCTTCGTCGCCGCGGCTGGAGCGAACCCGACCTCGAGCGCCTCTGCCACGGCAACATCCTGCGCGTGCTGGAGGCGTCCGACGCGGATCACCTCTCCTTCATCCGAAGCACCTCCGACGGCAGCGGGACGTGGACCGCGTGAACGACATACACGGCGCATCGGTGCGGCCGGCCGTCTCCGAGACGGATGCGGAGACCATCGCGCGGGAGTGCTACGGCATCGAGGCGGTGGCGCGCGAGCTGGGCAGCAACCAGGACCGCAACTTCCTCCTGTGGGAACCCGACGGAACGCGCAGCGTGCTGCGGATCGACAACCCGGCCTTCGGGGACGACGCCCGGGATGCCCAGCACGCCGCGCTGGACGCCTATCGCGCCGCGGGTATCCCCGTTCCTTTCGTCCTGGCCGGTTCGAACGGGGAGCCGACACAGCGCAGCGGCGGCGGGTATGCCGTTCGGCGCAGCGAGTTCGCGGCCGGCGAACCGATGCTCGACGCGGGCTACTTCGCCCCCGTGGTGCTGCGGGAGTTCGGCGCTCTCGCGGCCTCGTCCGTGAACGCGCTCGCAACCCTCGCGCATCCGGGCCTCGACCGCGAGCACATGTGGGTCATGGCGGTCGCGCATCGGGAGATCGAAAGGTGTGCGCCCTCGATCCGCGATCGCGCGCTCCGTCATCGCGTGACCGCCGCCGCCGACGAGGCCCGATCCGTCCTCGACGAAGTCGCGGGCGACCTGCCGGTTCAGGCGATCCACGGTGATCTCACCGACGACAACGTCATGGGGATACGCGGGGAGGACGGCCGTCTGCACCCCCGCGTCGTGCTCGATCTCGGTGACCTCGCCTATGGCTGGCGCGTCGCGGAACTCGCGATCACGGCGTCGTCGCTGCTGCATCACGAACCGGAGCGTCCGCTGCGCGTGTTCGACGCGGTTGAGGCGTTCCATTCCCGTGCGCCGCTGTCGCAGGCCGAGGCGCGAGCCCTGTGGCCACTCATCGTCCTGCGCGGCGCCGTCCTCGTCGCCGGCGGATGGCGGCAACTGGAGATCGACGGCTACAACGCGTACGCACGCGACCGAGTCCGCGTCGAGCAGGCGATCTTCGACGCGGCGACGTCCCTGCCGCTTGCCGAGGCCGTCGAGCACATGACCGTGCGTCTTCGCTCCGCCGATCCCGTCGCGGCGCCGGATGGCCTCGGCGCGGATGCCCCGGAGCCGCGCGCGAAACGCACCCGGCCCTTGCCCGTCCGTTCTCTGCTGCCCGAGATCACCGGCGACGTTGTCGTGGTGGACGCCGGTGTGGAGAGCCCGTGGCTGGATGCCGGGCGATGGCTCGACGCCGACGCGGAGGACGGCCTCGTGGCGCGAGCCTTCGCCGCCGGCGCCGCGCTCGCGGTGCTTCCCTTCGGCGTCTACCGCCTCACGCGCACGACGATCGACTCCCCCGACGCCGCGGCGACTTGGCCCATCGGCACGGAACTGCACGTTGCCGCAGGGCCCCGACTCGTAGTGACGACTCCCGTCGAAGCCACCGTGTTCACCGCGGGCGAGCACGGCGTCTGGCTCCGCCTCGGCGACGGATGGTATCTCGACATCGACGGTTTTTCCGTCGATGTCGAAGCGAACGGTGTCCTCGCACCGGGAACGCGCCTGGGCGTGCTCTCCTCCGCGTCGAAATCCCGCTGCCTCTGCGTCACCCTCGTTCGCGCCGACGCGGTCGAAGGCGCGTCGCCGCCCGTCGACGCGGTCAAGCAACCGGACACCGGGCGTTCGGGACTGGTCACGCCGGAGCGGGTCCCGGCATGGTCGGCTCTCGCCCGCGACCCGGCCGGTCTGCTCGGCCTGCCTTCGCGGGCCGAGCGGGACGAGTCGGCCGACGAACAGCGACGCCGCGAGCGCGTTCTCGCCGGCGCTCAGGAGCGCTATTACGAGCGTCCGATGCAGATCGAACGCGGTTGGCGTCACCACCTCGTCGACACCACGGGCCGCGCCTACGTCGATCTCGTCAACAACGTGGCCGGCCTCGGGCACGGGCACCCGGGTGTCGCCGACGCCGTCGACCGGCAGATTCGCGTCCTCAACACGAACTCGCGTTTTCTCTACCGCGAGTTGGCCGACTACAGCGAGCGGCTTCTCGCGTTGCTTCCTCCGGATTCGCCGCTCGACACCGTCGTGCTCGTGAACTCCGGATCCGAGGCCGTCGATCTCGCCCTGCGGCTGGTGCAGGCGGCGACCGGCCGCAAGACCGTCGTCGCGCTTCGGGAGGCGTATCACGGGTGGACGATGGCCGCTGACGCGGTCACCACCAGCGCGTACGACAACCCGTACGCTCTGGATACACGTCCCGAGTGGATTCACGTCGCGGACGTTCCCAACCGCTTCCGCGGTACATACCGGGGCGCGGCGGAGGACCGGTCGGTCGGCGCTCGCTACGCCGCGGACCTTGGAGCCGATCTCGACCGGCTCGCCCGCCGTGGCCGCCCGGCGGCCGGATTCATCTGCGAGTCGCTGCTCGGCAACGCCGGCGGAGTCCTGCTGCCGGAGGGATACCTCGCCGATGTGTACGCGCGGGTCCGCGCGGCGGGCGGCTTGTGCATTGCCGATGAGGTCCAGGTCGGCTTCGGGCGCACGGGGTCGGGCTTCTGGGGCTTCGAGCGGTCCGCGGTCGTGCCGGATCTCATCGCCATCGCGAAGCCGATGGGCAACGGTTTCCCCATCGGAGGAGTCATCACCTCGCGGGCCGTGGCCGACGCCCTCGCCTCCCAGGGGCAGTTCTTCTCCTCGACAGGCGGAAATCCGCTCTCCTGCCGCGTCGGGCTCGCGGTGCTCGACGCCATGGAGGCCGAGGGCACTCAACGCAACGCGCGGGAGATCGGCGATCGCCTCGCGGCCGGTTTCCGGGCGCTCGCGGAACGGCACGGGATCATCGGGCCGATCCACGGCGAAGGCCTCTATCTCGGCGTGGAACTGGTCCGCGACCGGGACACCCTCGAACCGGCGGCACAGGAAGCCGCGGCGATCTGCGAACGCCTGAGGGAACTCGGCGTGATCGTCCTCACCACGTCGGAACGATCGAACGTGCTGAAGGTCAAACCGCCCCTGTGCATCACGGCCGAGAGCGCCGACTACGCGGTCGCCGCTCTCGATCGTGTCCTCACCGAGGGATGGTGACCACCCGTGCGAGTCGCGACATCCTCACGCGGATCGCTCGTCACGCGACCACTTCGGAGAACACGATGACATGGCGCATGCCGTCCGAGACCGCGCCCCATGCGCGCACATGGATGGCCTTCCCCCGTGAGGGCCGCAACCTGGGGGAAGGCGACACGTTCAAGCAGACGGGGTACGGCTCCTGGACCGCCGTCGCGCACACGATCGCCGACTTCGAACCGGTGACCATGGTCGTCGATCCGAGCGAGCGGGCCCGCGCGAGGCGCATGCTGGGCGGACACATCGAACTCGTCGAGGCTCCTCTCGACGAGTTCTGGATGCGGGACTTCGGCCCGACGTTCGTCGTCGACGACGAACGGCCGGGCGTCCTCGGCGCTGTCCAGTGGACCTTCAACGGCTGGGGCGACCCGGAGTGGTCCGAGTGGCGCCTGTCCGCCGACATCGCCCGCCGGGTGAGCGATCTGGTCGGCGCCGAAGCCGTGCGGTCCCTGCTGGTGAACGAGGGCGGCGGCATCCACGTCGACGGCGAGGGCACGGTGCTGGCGACGAAGACGGTCCAGCTCGATCCCCGACGCAACCCGTTCGCGCGCCAAGAGCACGTCGAGGCGGAGCTCATGCGCACGCTCGGTGCGACCCAGGTCGTATGGCTGCCCCGGGGACTGACGCGCGACTACGAGCTGTTCGGAACGAAGGGCCACGTCGACATGGTCGCGACGATCCCCTCCCCCGGGGTGCTGCTGCTGCACACGCAGACCGATCCCGACCACCCCGACTTCGCCGTGACCCGCGACCTGCGCGCTCGGCTCTCGGATGAGACGGACGCCGCCGGACGCCGATTCCGGATCGTCGAACTCCCGGCGCCCGCGGCCATCCGCGACAAGGACGGCTTCGTGGACTACTCCTACGTCAACCACCTCGTGGTCAACGGGGGAATCATCTCGTGCGGATTCGGAGACGACCGAGCCGACCGCGCCGCTCGTGACACCCTCGAATCGGCCTATCCCGGACGGCGTGCCGTCACCGTCGATGCTCGGGCGATCTTCGCCCGCGGCGGGGGTATCCACTGCATCACCCAGCAGCAGCCCGCTCTCACCCCGAAGGAGGTCGCCCGATGACATTCGAGGTCTACGAGGCATCCATCGCACAGCTGCGCCACGCCCTCGAATCCGGTGCCGCGCGGTCCGTGGACCTCGTGAACGCGTACCTCGCGCGCATCGCGGCGTACGACCGGCCGGAGAGCGCGACGGCTCTCAACGCCGTGGTCGTCGTCAATCCCGAAGCCCTCGACGAGGCCCGTGCGTCCGACGAGCGCCGGGCGCGACGTGAGGTCCGGGGGCCCCTGGACGGAATTCCCTACACGGCGAAGGACAGCTTCCTCGTCCGCGGCCTGACCGCGGCGTGCGGCAGCCCGGCCTTCGCCGACCTCGTCGCGCAACGTGACGCGTACACGATCGAACAGCTGCGAGCCGGCGGAGCAATCTGTCTCGGCCTGACGAATATGCCGCCGATGGCCAACGGCGGCATGCAGCGAGGTGTCTACGGCCGCGCGGAAAGCCCCTACAGCGCCGACTGGTTGACGAGCGCATTCGGCTCGGGGTCGTCCAACGGGTCGGGAACCGCCACGGCCGCCTCGTTCGCGGCATTCGGCCTGGCCGAGGAGACGTGGTCGTCGGGCCGGGCTCCCGCTTCGAACAACGCGTTGTGCGCGTACACGCCGTCCCGCGGTGTGATCTCGGTACGCGGCAACTGGCCGCTCGTACCCACGATGGACGTCGTGGTCCCGCACACGCGCACCATGGCCGACATGCTCGAAGTGCTGGACGTGGTGGTCGGCGACGACGAGGA
This sequence comes from Embleya sp. NPDC059237, assembly GCF_042754105.1. Classification (NCBI taxonomy): domain Bacteria; kingdom Bacillati; phylum Actinomycetota; class Actinomycetes; order Kitasatosporales; family Streptomycetaceae; genus Embleya; species Embleya sp. NPDC059237. The sequence goes on from NZ_JBHZAE010000029.1 coordinate 57,090, forward strand.
CCGTCGCGGCGACTTCTGGCGGGCCCAGCCCTGGATATCGCTTCCCGCCGCCTCCGATGTGCGCCCGAAGGCCTATCCGTCTCTCGCGCCCACGGACGCGGTGGCCGCGAACCGCACGCTTTCCGGGATCCGCCTCGGCATCCCGGCGATGTACGTCAATGCCGACCCCGGGGCCGGTACGAACCCCGAGGGAGGAATCGGAGGTCCCACGGGGCAGCGCGTCCATACCCGCGCGTCGGTCATCGAGCTGTGGAATGCGGCTCGCCGCGATCTCGAAGCGGCCGGAGCGGACGTGGTCGAGGTCGATTTCCCGGTCGTCTCGAACTACGAAGGCGACCGGCCCGGCGCTCCCACGGTCAAGACCCGCGGACTCGTCGATCCCGCGTTCCTCGTCCGGGAGATCGTCGATCTCTCGGCGTGGGCATGGGAAGACTTCCTCCGAGCCAATGGCGATCCCGCGCTGTCGACCCTCGCGGGCGTCGACGGCGCGACGATCTTTCCCCACCCGGTCGGCGCCCTGCCGGACCGCTACACCGGCTTCGATGACGACATCGCCGAATATCCCCGGCGGGTGCGCGAGCACGCGTACGCCGCGTTGACGGACATTCCCGAACTGGAGGCGGGTCTGCGGGGGTTGGAGGAAACCAGGCGCGTCGACCTCGAGGAGTGGATGGACGAGCACCAACTCGATGGGGTCGTGTTTCCGGCTGTCGCGGATGTCGGCCCCGCGGACATGGACGTCAACCCGGCATCGGCCGATCAGGGCTGGCGGAACGGTGTATGGGTGGCCAACGGCAACCTCGTCCCGCGCCACCTCGGCATCCCCACGATCACCGTACCCATGGGGACGATGCGTGACATCGGAATGCCGGTCGGGCTCACCTTCGCCGGACGAGCCTACGACGACACCATGCTCCTCACGATCGCCGCCGCGTTCGAGGCGACGGGGCAAAGGCGCACATCGCCGCCGCGCACGCCCCCGCTCGACCGAGGCTGAGCCCGCATCTCGACCGGTCGGCTGAGTCACCAGCCTCGCCCAGGCCCCCACCCTCCACGAATGCTGTGAAGTCCTTGGTGTCGGCGTTGGAGTGGCGGCTTTTGGTGGTTCATCCCCAGAGGATGTCGCGTAACGTGTGACCCCGACTGCCTGGCGGATCTTATGGATCACCATGGCACCCCGGGCGTAGACCGGGTCGTCAAAGATTGATCGGGGCCAGGGGGATTGGCAGGCGGGAACGCCCAGAGCGTCTCCGGATCGATGTCGTAGGCGTCGAGGGCTGCAGCTTCGCCCTGGTGGATCCGGTCGAAGATGTCCTGAACCGACAACTCGCCGTCGTCTTCGGACCATAGCCACTCGGAACCGGCGCCTCCGCCGCCCGCTGGTACTGGGAGGCGATACGGTGGACGCCACGCGGTGCCGAGGCGGAGAACGCGCAGCCGGTGACCGTACCCACAGCCTGCACACTGTTCCCGACCGAGCCGTCCCCGTTGCCCGACGCTGGGCGGAACGCCGCTACCGGAACAGCGTCAGCTGGAACGATCCGGAGCACGGCGGACGCTGCCCCGGCCGGGAGAACCCCGGACTGCTGGTCGGCGAACTCAGAAACCTTTTCCGCCAGGCCCGCAACCGCTGAACAATCATCCTATTCCGACACCGTGCTCTGCACCGACCTACTCGACGCGATCGACACGATCGTCACCCCGGCACCGATCCGGCCGCGCACGAGAAGAACGACACTCCGCCCGCGCTGCCCGGCCCTGCACCGCGGCGCCGTTTACCGCCGGGGAGCCGCCCTGCCCCGAGGCCGGAGGCTGCGCCTACCGCGTGGAGTCTTTCAGTACGCGCAACGCAAACCGTCCGCTCTCTCCGGCGGAGAGCGTCAACGTGTCGCGATCGCGAGGGCGCTCGCCGTCGACCCGCGGCTCCTGGTCTGCGACGAACCCGTCTCGGCCCTGGACGTCTCGGTACGAGCCCAGATCGTCAACCTGTTCGCAACGCTCCGGCGCGAACGGGGAGTCGGCTTCATCTTCATCACGAACGACCTCTCGATGCTGCGGCAGATCACCGAGCGCGTCTGCATCATGTATCGCGGACGTCTCGTCGAATCCGGTTCGGTGGACCGAATCCTCGACCATCCGACCGACCCGTACACCGTCAAACTGTTGCAGTCGATCCCCCGGTCGGGTGCTGCCTGGATCGACGCACCCGTCACGACGCAAACCCGACGCACACCCCCAGGCGGCAGAGGGGTGAGGTCCACCTGCTGCACAGGGAGAGCGGCGGGTGCCAGGGCAGCAAGCAGGGGGAACAGCCCTCGGAATGCGGGGGATTCCCGCTGCTGGGGGTGAAGCCCGTACGTGCCGACGGCCAGACTTGATCCGTCTCGTGCGGGACTCCAGGCCTCACCGCGCACGTGTCGTTGCGGGACTGCAGCGGATTGACACACAGGAGGTCGCCCGGAATCGAGAACGCTTCCGCCCGCGCCCGGGTCCGGCCGGAACCTGCATGGCCTCCCGACGTTCGCCGCCTACGGCCTCGAGCTGCTTCCCTCACCGAGTCCCGCGAAGGCCCCGCTCCCGGATTCGAGCGCCGGCGGGCCGGTGGACGACCCAGGCTCGTCCGGCGCGACTTCGAGTCGACAAAGGCTCAATGAACCGCGCCACCCTCCGCCAGGCGATGCCCGCTGCGTGTCATCGGGGCGCCTGCCCACTGTCGACAACGCACGTGGGCGACGCATCCGGCCGGCAGCCGGCGAGCAGCCGGGCCACCATGGCGCGGGCGTCTTCCCGCTCGTAGCCGGGGCCCAGGATGCAGAGGTTGCCGATCGCTCGCATCAGCAGGTACGGGTTCACGTGGGGATCCACCTGTCCACGAGCCACGGCGGCGTCGATGAGCAGCCCACACGCCGGCACGAGCTTGCCGAGCATCAGGGAGTGCAGCGTATGGAGGTCGGCGTCATCCGACTGGAGGGCCGCCCCGAGCCCGTGCTTGGTGACCAAAAACTCGACGAACGCGTCGGTCCACCGAGACGGCGCGTTCCCGGGGTCGGGCGAGTCGGCCAGCTCGGTCGCGAGGGCGACGCACTCATCGATCTGATAGCGGTAGGCGGCGGCGACCAGCTCCGCGCGATGGGGAAAGTGTCGGTACACGGTGCCCAAACCCACTCGAGCGCGGCCGGCGATGGCACGAATGGGTGCGTTCACGCCTTGCTCGACGAAGACATGGGCCGCTGCCGTTAAGAGCGCCTGGCGGGTGCGCCGGGCTCCGGCCGCCTGGGCGCCTCCTTCTCGCGGCACGGCCCCTCCTTGATTAGCGGAACACGGTTCCGTTAAAGTAAACGGAACATCGTTCCGCAAAGTATGCGGCACGTGCCCTCCACGAGGAAACGAGCACCCATGCCTATTTCTGCACAGCAGCGGACGATCGCGATCAAGCCGCTCGTCGTTCCCACCGACGGTCGAGACTTCGAGTTGCAGGTAAAGGTGACCGCCCCCGTGCGGGGCGCCGATCTGCCCGTCATCGTGTTCTCCCACGGCAACGCGTGGTCGATGGACGGCTATGAGCCGTTGGTCGACCGCTGGGCCGCCGCGGGCTTCGTCGTCGTCCAGCCCACGCATCTCGATTCCCGCCGGTTCGGCATCGGGTTCGACGACCCGCGCTTCGGTGCCATCTGGCGGGTTCGGATCGCCGACCTCCATGGTGTACTCGACCACCTCGGCCACGTCATGGAGCAGGCCGGCCTCACCCACCGGGTCGACCGGTCACGAGTCGCGCTGGTGGGGCACTCCTGGGGCGCCCAGACCGTGGGCGCGCTCCTGGGCGCCCGTGTCCTCGACGACGCCGGCAACTCCGGTGAGGACTTCTGCCGCGACGGCATCAAGGCCGGCGTCCTGATCGCCGCGACCGGAACGGGGGACTCCCTGACCCCGTTCGCCGTCGAGCACCTGTCCTTCATGAGGCCGGACTACGGCACCATGACCACCCCCGCGCTCGTCATCGCCGGCGAGAAGGACCAATCCAGGATGTCCACCCGAGGCCCGGACTGGTTCTTCGACGCCTACCACCTGAGCCCCGCGCCGAAGCGACTGATGATCGTAGCGAACGGCGAGCACACCCTGGGCGGCATCGCCGGGGAAGCCGTGACCGAGACCACCGACACCGACCCCGCGCGCGTGGCCCTCGTGGCCGACGCGGTCGGCGCCTACCTGTTCGACGCTCTCGACGTCCGCACCGACGCCTGGTCCGAGTTCCGCATCGCGGTGGAGACCGAGCAGAGTGCATCCCTGCAGCGCAAGGACTGACGTCCGCAATCCCTGCTCCCGACCCCCGCTCCGGGTTGCGCAGACCGAAGACGGTTGGTCGCGGGGCCCGGTACCCGCCGAGGCACCCCGGAGCGCACCACCGATGGCCCCTGGGCCGGATCGGAGACCTCATGACCGAACACATCACCATCCCCACTCGGGCAAGCGAGCCACTGTCCGGACCGCTCGTCTCGGTGGCGCCCATCGCGTTGCCGTCCCAAAACCGGCCGGCCGAGCTTCAGTTGCGGGTGACGGCGCCGATGACGGACCGCACGTTGCCCGTGGTCGTCCTCTCCCATGGGCACGGTCCTTCCCAGTACGTCTCGTCGCTGTACGGGTACGCCTCGCTCGCGAACCACCTGGCGGCCAGTGGCTTCGTGCTCCTTCAGCCCACCCACGCGGACTCACCGACCCTCGGGCTGCGCAGCGCCGACTCCCCCGAAGCGCCGCTCTACTGGCGCTCACGCGCCCACGACGTGTCACGCGTACTGGACCATCTGGGAGTCCTGGTCGAGTTCGTGCCCCAAGTCGCCGGACGCCTCGACGTCGACAACGTGGCCGTCGTCGGGCACTCGATGGGCGGTCACACGGCGGGGATGGTGCTGGGCGCGCGCCCGCGCGACCCGGCTGGGTCAACGCCCGCGACGAGCGGATCAAAGCCGGCGTGATGATGGCCGCCCCGGGTCGCGGTGGCGACGCCCTCAATCCGAACGCGGCGCGTCGCTACCCGGTCCTCGCCGACACCGACTTCACCGCCATGACCGCACCCACGCTGGTCGTCGCAGGCGACCGGGACCATGCCCGGCACCTCAACGTCATCGGCGCCGCCTGGCAGGCGGACGCGTACCACCTGGCACCCGGCCCGAAGTTCCTGCTCGACGTGCACGGCGGCGAACACAGCCTCGGAGGAATCTCCGGATACGACGTCGCCGAGACCACCGACGAGAGCCTCCCCCGGGCGGCCATTGTGATGCGCCTGACCGCCGCATTCCTGCGCACCCAACTCGGACTCGACCCCCACGCCTGGACCGAGGCGACGACACGACTGGCTCGCGAGTCCGCCCACCTGGCAACGGTGCGCGAGAAGAGATGATGCGGCACGTGGGCTCCTGATCCCTCCCGCCTCCCGGCCCGTGACCGTTACAGCCGCCATGCCGACCACGGGTCGGCGTCGACGACCGTCCACCTCACCGACCAAGGACCGCCATGACCCGCTGGACCCACGACCAGTTGCACCACATCGCTCGCGGCAACGACTTCCGCATCGCCCCCGACCGCGACGCCAACCTGACCCCGGGACGGTTGATCTGGATCTGGGCAGTGACGATCGAGGAGGACATCTACGTTCGCTCCGCCAACCCCGACTCGCGATGGTTCGCCTCTGCGGTGACCCACCGGCGCGGCTCCGTGTCAATCGACGGCAATGCGCTGCCTGCGGAGTTCACCCTGGTCACCCGGGACGCAGTCAAGGACCAAGTCGACGACGCCTACCGCAACAAGTACGCCGACGACCCCCACATGTCCGAAGAGCTGCTCAAGAGCTCACGCAACCAGATTGCCCGGGTTCGACCGCTCAAGTCGCCATCCACGTAGCGGCTGGCCGCGGCCGTCGCAGGCCGGCTGCTCGGGGTCGGCGCCAAAAAAGCGCATGTCCACTCGACCCGGCTTGCCGCGTCGTTGCGGACCTGGGTGTGTTCCGGAAGCTTCGCCCATGTGCCGTCCGCCTCCAAACGGGAACCGCTCGTGGACGGTCCGCCAGCGCGCGTACCCCTCAGGAAGATCACGTCACGGAGCCCCGGTCCGCAGCCGTCACAGCACCCTGTTGGCCGGGCCGAGCCCGCGCCGGCCCGACAAACTCGTGACCGCGCTGCGGGGTGAGGGCGTCGACCGGACCGGCAAAGGCCGGCCGCAGGCGCTGCCGTTGGAGGACCGGGTGTTGCCGATTTCCACGTACTGGCGTGCGAATCTGACACTGCGGCAACTCGCCCCGCTGTTCGGCATATCGAAGTCCGCCGCCGACCGCGTCGTCGACCACCACGGCCCGCTGCTCGCGCTCCAACCGCGTAAGCGGTTCCGCATGGATACCGTCCCGATCATCGACGGTCGCCTCGTGCCCACACGCGACCACGAGGTGGCCGCATGTCCCGAAGACCACCGGCACTTCACGAACCACCAGGGCGTCATCGATATCGACACCCGCCTGGTCGTGGCGTCGGCTGGCCGGTCATTGGCAATCGCAACGACTGCAAGGCCGGGGGCTGTCCGGCGCCGAGGCCGCCATCGGCACCGCGCGGGTGATCGGCGGCGGGCTACTGCGCCGGCGTTCTCCTCCCGCATCGACGCAACCGACGGCCAGGACGAACTCCCGGACCGGAAAAACGAACACAACGCGTCACATCGCAAGCTTCGCGCCCGCGTCGAGCACACCTTCGCCCGTCTGAAGAGCCGGAAGATCCTCCGCGACTGCCGACTCGAAGGCGACGGCGTCCACCACGCGATGCTCGGCATCGCCCGCCTTCGCATCCTCACCCTCGCCGGAAAGCCCAACGAACCGGTCCGCCGACCGAAACGCGAGATCATTTACGGGACAAGCCCTGAACTCAAGGCAAGCGCCTCTTTCACCTGCCTGTCGTAGGCGACGGTGTACTCAAACGGTCGGGTGGCGGGGAGCGGTGGGGTTGTTCGGGTTGCTCAGCCACTCCATCAGGCCGCCGTCGTAGACGCTCACCGTTGTGTGTCCGGCGTCCACCAGGCACAGCGCGACCAGTGGGGCGTTGAGGCCGGAGTTGCAGTACACGATTGCCGGGCGTTCGGCGGGGATGTGCTCCAAGAGCCGCTGGCGGTCGGGGCGGGGGCGGAGGATGGGGGAGCCAGGCCAGTTGATCGAGGGGTAGGGAAGGGCCTCCGTGCCGGGTTGGCCCAAGGAGGGGAACGGTGCGTCGAGGCTGCCGGGCAGGCTGGTGGACATGACCTGGGCGGCGCCGGGGGGAAGGACGGACACGTCGTCGGGAAGTTCGGGGACTGCGTTGACCAGGGTCGCGCCGCCCGGATGGGTGATGGCGTCGAGGACTTGGGTGCGGTCGGCCCACATGTCCGTCCTGGGACGGGCTGTGAAGACAGCCGGGGCAGGCGCGATCTCGCCGGAGGAGATGGGGCGAAGCTCGGTCGTCCACTTGCGCAGGCCGCCGTCGAGGAGCGCCACCCGTGTGTGCCCGGCGGCCTTGAGGATCCACCAGAGTCGGGCCGCGTTCTGCCCGAACTCGTTGTCGTAGACGACGACGGTCGTGGCGTCGCCGACGCCCAGGCGCCCGAAGACCTCGGCAGCACGCTCGGAGCCGGGGCGGGTGATGCCGAATGGGCTGTCGAGTTCAACCACATCTCGGACCAGGTCGGCGAACACGGCACCAGGGATGTGGGCGCGCTCGTAGGCATCGCGCATCGGGCGCAGGTGCGGGGCATCGGGCGCCAGCAGTACCGATGCGTCGAGGATGCGCAGGGCGGGGTCGTCCAGATGGGTGGCGAGCCAGTCGGTGGTGACCAGCGCGCTCGGGATCTCGATAGCCATGGAGGCACATGACCACAGGCGGACGATCCGAGCAAGAATCCTTGCCGAAACAGCAAAGTGCGGCCAGCAGCCGGGCAGCATGTGGTGCGGCCGGCCCTTGCGGCATCAGCGGCCGATCGGTGAAGGATGGCGCCCTCAAGGGATCAACGCTCCGCCCGCGGACGATCATGTGGTCGTGGAGGCGCAGATGCGGTGACTACAGGTTTTAGTCGGGCTCGGCAGGACGAGTTTTGGGAGACGCCGACGCGAGGGCAGCACTTCACCTTTGGGCGGGCGGGCACTCGGAGCACCGATCCACCACGCCGCTTGTGCGTGCGGCGGCCTTGGCTTGGTGTCGGGGCCATGGCTGAGATCGAATCCTTTCCGTGCATCTTCCCGAACACGCCCTGGATTACCTGCGGGAGCGTCTCGACCGCGTCCGGTTGACACGTGCCAAGTACGCGAAGGCCCTGGACGCAGCCCGCGACGGCGACCTCGTGCCCCTCGCCGCCGTTGCACGCCGCCGGTCCCCGGACTGGCTGGTGTATTGACCCGCAGGGTTGTTGACATGACAACTAGCGCACGGTTCCGGCGGCGCGTACTTCGGTGAGTGCCTGCCGTGCCAGCGGGCCGAAGTCCTCGTTGTTGGCGGTGTTGATCCACCGGTCGTAGGCGATCTCCCAGACGAGCGTGCCCAGTTTCGCGGCCACTCGCGCGGTCAGATTCGGGACTCTGCGGTGGTTGAGGGCCTCGATCATCGAGGCAGTGAGGTCGATTCTTTTCAGGGCTTCGCGTTCGCGCAGTTCCGTATTGGCGTTCAGCACGGCCTGGCGTCGGCCGCTGAACTCGCGGCGGTCGGCGGTGAAGAACGTTCGGCCGAGCGCGTCGAGAGCGTTCGCCACCGCGTCGAGCGGCCCGGCCGCCGGCGGCGCCGAGGTGATGCCTTCGACGAGCAGATCGGTCACCGTGCCCGTGCCGAAGAGCACCTCGCGCTTGTCCGGGAAGTACCGGAAGAACGTGCTCTTGGTGAGTCCTGCGTGCTCCGCGATCTCGATCACGGTCGTGTTCTCGTAGCCGTGCTCCTCGAAGAGGTCGAGGGCGGCGGCGGCGAGTCGTCCCGGTGCGTCGGGTTGCCAGCGAGCCATGGGAGGAGTGTACGGGACTTCGTCCCATCACTGGTGTACGGTTATGAGACCAAGTCCCATCACTGGCCAGGAGAGGTCACCGATGAGTAAAGCTGTCCGTTACCGGCGATTCGGCGGTCCCGAAGTGCTCGAACTGCAGGACATACCCGAGCCGCACGCCGCACCGTTCGAGATTCGCGTGCGGGTCACGGCTGCCGGGTTGAATCCGATGGATTGGCAGATCAGCACACAGCCCGACATGGCGGCGCGGTTTGGCATCACCTTGCCCGCCGGGTTCGGCAGCGATTTCGCGGGGGTGGTGGACGAGATGGGTGCCGAAGCCACGGGATTCGCGATCGGCGACCGGGTGTACGGGGCCGCGATCGGCCGGTCCGTCGCCGATTTCGTGCTGGTCAAGACGCCTGCGGCCCACCTGTGGCGCACCCCGGAGGGCGTCGACGACGAGGTGGCGGGCACGCTACCGGTGTCCGCTCTGACGGCCTCCGCCGCGCTCGCCGCGATCGGGCTCCGCGGCGGGGACACCGTCCTGATCGGTGGGGCCGCGGGTGGCGTGGGCATCTTCGCCGCGCAGTTGGCGAAGCTTGCGGGTGCCCGGGTGCTCGGCACGGCTTCCGAGGGCACGTTCGGCTTCCTGCGCGGGCTCGGCGCCGAACCCGTGGCGTACGGCCCCGGTCTGGCGGACCGGGTGCGGGACCTGGCGCCCGAGGGGATTACCGCCGCGACCGACCTGTTCGGAAGGGAGGCGGCCGAGACCGCGCTCGAACTCGGCGCGGCACCCGAGCGGATCTCCGTCGTAGCCGACGGACCCGCTCCGCCGCCCGGTGTGCGCAAGGTCGGCGCCCTCGATGCGGGTCCGGGCACCATGGAACGGATCGCCGACGCGATCCATGCCGGCGAGATCACGGTTCCGATCGCGGCGACCTTCCCGGTCGAGCGGATTCGCGAAGCGGTGACGACGCAGGCCGAGAGGCATGTTCACGGAAAAATCGTGATCACACTGTGAGCCGGCACAAGGCGGACCCGTAGGTTTTCGCGCTGGAGCAGGTCGCCCGGGCCCACGCCTGCGGCGAGACCGACCATATCTGCGGCATCTGTCCCACCGCTCGTCGCCGGCCCACGACCGGCCGGCCCGGACCAAGCCATGCCGCCCGGCCCCGAAGGTCTGGCAACCACCGGGGTGCAACCGTGCCCCGGCGACGCAAAGGCCCATCACCCTGAACCGCCAACGGGGCGGCGGGCCCGGCCGGGACACTCCCAATCACGAGACATGGTGCGCGTACAACGCCCTCCCGCCGCGTTGGGCCCGCTCGTCGAAGGGGTCCACCAGATCCCGGAGATCGCTTCGGACGGTCTTCGGTCGAGACTCCGCCGCACGCCCGCCCGGCCGTCGAGGGGATTCTCGCTTGGGCCTCCATCGAGTAGCGGACGCCTGGCCGGCTACGCCCCTGCGCCAACGACGAGTGCCGGTTGTTCCTGCTCGACCGCAACCGCGCCAACCGTGCCCGCTGGTATCCGGTGGCTGTCTGCGGCAACCGCGAGAAGCGCACGCACCCGCTGACGCCTTCCCAGCCGCCGTACGCGACCGGCGTTCTCCGGAACGGTCCTTCGCCCGGGTCGGATGGGGAACGGACGAGGGACCCTTGGTGATCTCGGAACGGGTTCTCGCCCGGAAGAGGGAGCGACCCTCTCTCAAGACCTGCCATGGCGCGAGGATCCGGGGCCGTGGCGGCCCGACGCCCTCGGCTCGAGACGTCGACGCTCTCGCCGCCACGACTTCCCGATCGGTCGAGGTCGACCGCCTTGCGTCGATCGCGGCCCGGGCGGCGGCCGGGTTCGCGAACGGACCGGAATGGGCGGTCTTCGTCCTCGGCTGGTCGTCGCATCTCCGCGGGTCGCCGTGTTCAGCGCCCTGATCACCTTTACACTGACGTTCGACAGGGCCGGCGACGCGATTCTCAATCGCGCCGAGAGCACAGCAGCGAGGACCTGTTGCGACTGATCGTCCTGCTCGACAGCGCGGGCACTTCTCGCACCTGGCGCACCCACGTCTCGTACCAGGACGGCCCGCTCGTCCCCGCCGTGCCGCCCGGCGATCCCAGTGCGGTCACCGCACACCTGCGATCCGCGGTGTTGCGGGAGAACGGCGCGGCGGCCCAGCACCTCACACGGCCCGAGGGTCCGGGGCTGGTCGTCGAAATGCCGGTCATGCACACGCGGCAGGACGACACTTCCACCCGCATCGTGGTGCAGGCCGTAATGTCCCTGTGCCGCGAGCAGGCCGACACGCACGCCCTGGTCACCGCGGCCCGCTACGCGCGATCCCCGCCGTCGGGCTCGTCCCCGTCCCGGCGCTGGTCGCCGCCGCGCACGTCCTTCGTCCGGTACGGCGGCTGCTCGCGGAGGCCCACCGGATCACCGAGGGCGACCTTGACGCCCGCATTCCCGTCCGCGGCAACGACGAACTCGCCTACTTGACCGCGACGTTCAGCACCATGGCCGAAGCCATCGAACGCGACGCCACCGAACTGCACCGTCTCGAAGCCGGCGCCCGCCGGTTCGCCGCCGACGTCTCCCACGAACTGCGCATCCCTCGTGGCGATGGTCACCGTCACCGAGATCCTCGACGAGGACACCGCCCACCGGGCCCGACACCTCCGGGGCAGTGCGGTGTCCCGGGGCGGGATCAGGCGGGCGGGCGCCGGGGCCCGGCCGGGCGCGCAGCGCGGCGGCCGCGATCGGCCTGCGGGGCGCGACGCGCGGCTGTTCGTCGGTCAGGGCGGGCCGGGCAGAGCCTCAATCAGGGTGCCGTCGCGCAGATCGCCTCCTCGCCCCGCTCCGACGGACCTTTCCCGTACAACTGCCTGATCCGCGCCGCATGCACGCGGGCCGGTACCGCGTCCTGAAGAGATGACCGGCACCATCCTGATCATTATCGTCATCCACATCGGAGACCTCCGCTGAACCACCCAGCCCAAAGATGCGGGCCATCACCGCGCCTGCGGGGCCGAGGACGACATCCTCGGGCTTTCCTCGGTGTCGCCTTCCGGCTCATTGCACGCCGCCGCGTGAGACGCCGTTGTCAGGACCTCCGAGTGCTTGACGTGATGCTCTGCCAGCCGTGTTCCAGGAGGTCGAAGGCGCGGGTGATGGCTTCGGCCCTGTCGTGGTGGTGGCGGGCGGCACGGGGTGCTTCGAGGGCGAAGTGGGCCAGGGCCGTGCAGGCCGGGTCGTTCGCCGGGAGGCCGCTGTCCTCGGCGATGATCCGGGCCAGGGCCGTCGTGTTCTCCAGCCACGCGGCGTGCTGGTAGTCGAGTAGCGCCGGGGTTCTGTTGACCAGGTCGAGGAAGGCGGCGGCGTCGGGTTCGTCGTCGGGGTTGATCTGGCGGTAGCGCAGGGCGTGCTCACGCAGGGCGGCGGGAATGGACTGGCCCCGGGGGCGTTCGCGCACCACGGCCAGCTGGTGGGCCTTCATCTCGTCCTGCCGGTCGAAGACCAGGGCCTCTTTGCCCGAGAAGTGCTTGAAGAGCGTCGTGGTGGACACATCGGCGGCGTCCGCGATCTCGCGGATGCTGACGTCGTCGTAGCCGCGCTCCAGGAACAGGTGCAGCGCGGCGTCGGCGATCGCCTGACGGGTGGCGGCCTTCTTGCGCTCACGGCGCCCGAGTGGTGCGGGCGCGGCGCCGGTCTCGGTCATACGCAGAGCCTATCCTTCGGTTGTCCAAATTCAAAAGCGCATTGGTTGCACTTATTTTACGAGTGTGCTCTTCTGGGATGGCGGTCGCGGGGCACTGCCCGACCGCCTCCCTCTCCTCCCTGCCCGAAAGGAGCGATCGGTCATGTCCGCATCCCTCCCACCCGACGACCCCGCAACGCCGGCCGCCGAGCCGAAGAACGTGCGCTGGGTGCTGCTCGGCGTGATGCTCGCGATGCTCTTGTCGATGCTCGACAACATGGTCGTCGGCACCGCGATGCCCACGATCGTCGGCGACCTCGGCGGCCTGGAACACATCTCCTGGGTCGTCACCGCCTACACCCTCGTCACCGCCGTCACGACCCCGATCTGGGGCAAGTTCGGTGACCTCGCCGGCCGCAAACCCATGTACCTGGCCTCGATCGCGGTGTTCGTCGCCGGATCAGCACTGTGCGGCCTGTCCCAGTCGATGACCCAGCTGATCGTCTTCCGCATCGTGCAGGGCATCGGTGCCGGCGGCATCGGCGCCGGCGCCTTCGCCCTCATCGCCGCCCTCGTCCCGCCACGCGAACGCGGCAAGTACCAGGGCATGGGCGCCTCCATCATGGCGATCGGTACCATCGGCGGCCCGCTGCTCGGCGGGTTCATCACCAACCACTTCGGTTGGCGCTGGGCCTTCTACGTCAACCTGCCGCTCGGCGTGCTCACCCTGGCGTGGCTGTGGCTGGCACTTCACGTACCCGCCAAGCGCATCAAGGCAAGGATCGACTGGGCAGGCATCGCGCTGCTGACCGTCACCATCAGTGCGATCGTGCTCGCCGCCACCTGGGCCGGCGTCACCTACGCCTGGGGGTCCTGGCAGATCCTCACCCTGACCGCCGTCGCCGTGGTCGGACTCGCCGCGTTCATCGCGGTGGAGCGGCGGGCCGCGGAACCGCTGCTGCCGCCGACCGTGTTCACCGACCACCGCAACTACCCGCTCGCGGTCGTGCTGATCCTGGTCGCCGGGGTCGTCATGTTCGGTAGCGGACTTTACCTGCCGCTGTTCCAACAGACCGTACAGGGCGCCTCGGCCGGCAACTCCGGCCTGCTCATGCTGCCCATGATGATCCCCGTCGTCATCGTCTCCGCGATCGCGGGCAAGGTGATGTCCGCCACCGGCCGCTACAAGATCTTCCCCGTCCTGGGCACCGCGTTCCTGGCCGCAGGCCTCGGCCTGCTGGCCACCATGGACACCACGACGTCGTCGCGGACGACCGCCCTGTACATGGTTCCGGTCGGCATCGGACTCGGCCTCACCCTGCAGATGGCCTCCACCATCGCCCAAAACAGCGTCTCCATGCGGGACATGGGCGCAGCCATGAGCTCGATCAACCTGTTCCGCACCCTCGGCGGCTCCCTCGGCGTGGCCCTGTTCGGCGCACTCTTCACCCGCTCCCTCCACTCCCGCGTACCCGCCGCAACAAGCGACATCGCGGCCGACCCCGATGCCCTGGACCTGCTCCCCGCCGCCGCCAGGCACGCCTACCTGCAAGCCGTCACCGACGGCACCCACCACATCTTCCTCGCCGCGGCGATCGCCTGCGCCGTGGCATTCCTCGCCGCTCTGTTCGTCATCGAAATGCCACTGAAGAAGGCCGGCCCGCCGCCCGCGGCCGACACCCCCACGAACACCCCCACCGCGTCCGCCGCCACCGCCCACTGACACCCCGTCACCACCCGGCACGGCACTCCTGTGCCCGCCACGCCTCCGCCCACCGGCGGTCGAAGTGGGCCCGCCCCGGCGCCGTCGCGCGCCGGGGCCGGTGGTGTTCGCAAGTGCGGATGCGGTGCACAGCCGCCAGCACAGCTCTGCCCGGGCGGGGATCTGGTCTCACCGCGGGGCCGGTTGAGGCATTTCGCCGTGACCGCGGCCGCCGACGGCCGCTTGGCGACGGGGTGGCCGCAGGGCCTGGCCCAGTTCATGCCGGCCCGCTACACCACCCCCGTCCCGGAGTTCGCGCGCCCCGCGGAGCACGTGCATTTGCTCGCCCGCGACGTGACACCGCTGCATACCGACCGCGACCTGCTCTGGGCGTTGCGGGTCGCGCTGCCCGACGTCGTGTACCACCGACACCGACCCGCCCTACGACAGGCCCCGCCGGCGGGCGCATCGTCGGGAGCGGACGCGACGCGCGGCCGGTACCGGTGGTCCGGTTCTCAGGCGCGTCAACCTCAGGCTCGCCCGGCTGCGCCGGCCCTTCGAACGCCCCTCGCCGCCCCTGCGGCTCACCGCCCACGAGCGCCTCTTCAGCGGCCAGCATGCTCACCCCCGAAGTCGTGCCCACACATGGGAGCGCATCCAACCAGCCGCCACGGACGCCACCCCGACCCGAGAGGGCGCATCCCGACGCCCCAACTCCAGTCACACCGGCGGACGAAGGGGCAGCCACGATCTGCCGCACGGCAGCGCCGTAAGAGCACCCGTTTTGTGCGCGAGCGTGACGTGAGCCTGGTGAGGGCTTCCCCGCACGGCCGGTACGGACGACCCCGCCCGGTCGAACAACGACGAAGTCCCGGCGGCCCGCCCGGGTTTCGCCTCTCCCGGGTGCGTGCGCATCAACACGGCGGTGCGGCTGCGGCGGCTGGTGTTCGTCGAGGCGACCCGACGCCGCCCGCCCCTGTGCGCCGTGCGGAGCGACCGAGCGGAGCGACGATTCGAATTTCGCCTCGCGAGCGAATGTGTGCCGGCGTGATCGGATGCCTTCGAGGACGGATTCCCGCGCGAGCTCCGCTGGCGTCCATGCGACTCGTGGTGGCGGGAGGACGGTCGGCGGCGTTCCGTCAGGCGGATCGCTCTGCACCGTAGTGGCCGTCGCGCATCAGGAACCTCATCGGGTCGGTGCCGTGCGCTCGGGTCCATTCGAGAGAGCCGAAGAGTTGGGCCGCGCCGTCCAGTCGGGCCGCGTTCGGCGAGCCGGTGACGAGTGCCGTGATGACGAGGTCGGGGTCCTCGGCGAGCAGCATCCGCTCGATGGCCATGTCGTACCACATCAGGCCGCCGGCGGACTCCCCGGCGGAAATCCCGGCCCATGCCAACAGGACGCCGACACGCCCGATCCCGTCGGGATGGCCATCTCGGACGAGCGTGGCAAGCCGGGTCTCGGCGGCGCGTAGCCGATCCGACCATGCCTGGCGGTCACGCCCCGGCGGACTGGAGACCTCGGTGGCCACGTCCCGCAACCCGGCGGGCGCGGCATTCAGCCAACGCAGCCGACGCCGCTCATCCTCGGCCCGTTGCGCGGCCAGGTCCGCCTGAACGTCCCGAGACCCGGTCAGGCCTCGCTCCGCTAGCCACTCGGTGAGCGCCGGACCATCCCGAAGCTCGGCATCGCAGTCACCGATTCCCCGAAGACGAGATTGGTGGTGCAACGTCCAGACGGCGACCGGCTCGCCCTCGACGCCGTAGACCATGATCGTCGGCCAGCCATTGCACAGGCATCGGTCGCCGGTGCCGCCGTCCACGACGGCCAACACGCGAGCCAAACCGGTGATCCCGGCACCGGTCACCACGATCCTCGCCACGCCTGCGGAGTCCGCCTCGCCGGGAGATCCCTCCACGATCACGACGCGCCCGGCACGGTCCAGTACACCGCGAAGGCGCGCCGTCGTCGGAACGCCCTCATCCATGCCCTTCGTTGCCTCGTGGATCACGTCCGCGAGGGTACCGGCCCGCCACCACGCCCACGACCCTGGCCAGCGAGCTACCCAGCGCGACCGGTATCGCGTCGGGACGAGCGCGGCCTGCGACGGCCCTCGACGCGGTGCCGCGCCACCGCGCACTTGGCTCGATCAGGTGCGCACCGCGACCGGTGTGGGATTCCGCGGGTGTTTTACGGGGCCGCGGGCTAGCCGTTGAGTTCGACGAGCCGGAGGCCGGTCCCCGTCGGGGAGTGCGACCAGCTCGTAGACCCCGGTGTGGTCTGCGGTGGTGTTGGGTTGAGCGAGCCGAGCTCGTCGGTGGCGTAGGGGTGGGTGTGGCCGGCCATCGGTGCCGCCGAGGAAGACGGCCGTACACATGCGGAATCGGGGTGCGGGCAGGCGCTCCACCTTGTCCAGGCCGTGACGGGCGGCGAGTTCGACGAGGTCGTCGTCGGTCGGCGCCGGATCCACGAACACCGCGTTGTGTTCGGGCCCGGTTAACGCGTGACGGCCGTCCGCGCAGACGGGGGACGCGCTGAGATATCCGATGAGTTGGGGCATGGTCCATTCTCCCGCCCGACGTCGCGAACACGAAGCGAACCGGTGACATGTCATCTGCGAGTCCCGTTCGGAGCCGACTCGGCTGTTGTACGCGGACTTCGACCAAGCGGATCGTCGCGCAGCCACCTTCCGGCTGGGCGCGGGGTTGGACGGTGCCCCGGCCGAGGGTGACCGCGACGCGCAAAGGGTGGCGAGGGTCGGCGGGCGGATGGTGGCGGGCTGCCCTACGGTGAAGGGATCAAGGGGATCTCTGCCGGGGAGTGCGACGAGTGACAGCGGCGACGGAGCGGCTCGGCGACTGGGTCGTCGACAAGGATCAGGTGTGGATCCATGGTGAGCGGATCACCGATGGTCACGTCGCGCTCGACATGCGTGCGATCGCCTGTCTGGACCCCGCGCTCGCGCGGGACGGGCGATGGGTCCTGCGCAAGACGCACCCGTCGCGGTGGGTGGGCGAGGAACACCCGGATCTGTCGGATGTCATTCCGGTCGGTGACGATGCCCGGTGGAGTGCCGTGGCGTGGTCGGCCTGGGTGTTGCGCGGTGTGCGTGTCGGCGCGGTGAACGGCGGGGCGGTGGCGGTGGATCACCCCTGGTTGTCCCGTCTGCAGACCGGCTATCGGGTCGAGGGCTCCGCGACCCATGGTCTTCTGCGGGATCGTGCGGGAGGAGCCCGCTCCGGGCCTGCTGTCCCCAGGCGCGGTCACGCGAACGGCGGTCGGCGTTGTGACACCGAGGGAGATCGACGAGTCGGATCCGGTCGTCCGGGCGATCCTGAAGAGCCTGGAGCCCCGCTGACCGGGAGCCGTTTCACCGCCTCCTGCAACGTCACCGGATCGGCCGGAGGGCTGACGAGGCTCATCCGTGTCGGCTCCGACACGCGAAATGGATGCTGTTGGTGATCTCGGCCGGCCGGCCTCGGCACGGGGAGACATTTCCCGCGCAAGGCAAAGCTCAGTCACGCGGCTGGACTTCGACCAGGCGCACCGTCTCCCCGTTCACCAGCGCCTCGTCGATGAAGGTGTCGTCCGTGGTGTTCTCGTACCCACCCCGTGGGTGGTCCATCGCGATGTGCCGGTCGCGCAGCGTGAGCCGGACCCGTCGGACCAACATGTCGTGGTCGAGGGCATCCCCCGGGTCGACGACGACAACCAGCCGCGCCTCACGGGGCACGTCGATCCCGGATACCGACACGTCCGCGGCGAAACCGAGTCCGGCCTCGTCCAACGCCCTTCGGGCCGCGTCGTGCACGGCGACGGCGGCGAGATACTCCTCCACCCGATCACGCCCCAACGCGGACGCGACGCTGCGCGCGACGTCCGAGGCGGGGGTGCCCGATCGGAAGGCGGCCGTGACGGCATCGACCAACGCACGCCTCGCACCGAGGTAGTTGTCCAACTCGGGAGCGATGTCACGAAGGGCCTGAGTGATGCGCCCCAGGCTAACCCCCGACGGAATCCGGCTCGAACTCAATTCGCTCGCGCCGGCCCGGAACGTGGTGCGGCACTCGCACGGCGATCACGGCCACCGCTCTGTCCACCACACGCCAACCGCCCGAGCATCGGATCGAACGGCCGATGGACCCGAGCCGGGATCCATGCCCTTCGAGTGGGAAGGATCGAGGACGAGAACGAACGCGAGCGCCTGCCGATGGCCCGAGTGCGACCGACCGGCCGGTTCACTGTGGTTCGTCGGTCGGCGGCAGTCCACGGGTCTGTTCCAGCAGCGTTCCAGACGCGTCACCTGTTCCGGTGTCACGCTGGGGAGGCGGCATGGGGTTGCTTCCCGGTCCCGCCGCGCCCGCATCAGCGACCGACCACTCCTTGTTTCGCGAACTCCGGTGCGCCCCGGCGCCGATTGCGTCACGGCCATCAGTTGCATGAACGATGCGGGCAGGTCACCCGGCTGAACCGGGGGCGGGGAGGAGTGCTGTCGACTGGGGCATCGGGCGGCGCCGAACCAATGCGCGCGTTGAGGGTTGCGCGTTGCGGGGTCTGACACACCGTACTTGGACGATGGACACCGAGGGGATTCCGCGTACGGAGGTGAACGCGGTGCAAATCCGTATCTTGAGTCGCTTCAGTCCCTTCCCGGGCGTGTGACATCCCGCCCGCGTTCGCCGCGTGGTGCGGCCGGTCGCCGCGGCCGAGTTGCCCCAGGGTCTGATATTGGTGGGCTTTGCCCGGTTCGCCGAGCAGGACGACGCGCCGTACACCCGCGTGGGGCGCAGACGCCCGGTGGGAGTCGATTGCCGGTCGGGATCGACGGGGGCGTTGTTGTGGACGCGTCGTGTGCTAGCTGCGGGTGTCGCGTCGGGGGATGAGCAGGGTGGTTCCGGCGGGGCTGGTGTAGATGCTCGTGCCGTCGCCGTAGTGGCCGAGTTCGGTGGCTTCGTCGGTCTTGTACGAGAGGGCGCATACGACGCCGAGATCGCGGAGTGCGACCAGGACGCGTCGTACGTCGTGCTCGTCGCGGTGGTCGGCGGTGTAGACGATCACGGGGCGGCGGGTGGGGTCTCCCCGGAAGGTGCTGCCGAGGGTGGCGACCTTGGCGTTGGGGCCGAGCAGGCCGTCGCGTACGGCCTTTCGGACGCGTCGCCATCCGCCGTCGAGGGCTCTGAGGGGAAGGAACCAGAGCCATTTCCCGCCGATGGGGGCCGAGTTCGGGTCGGTGTCCGGGTCGTGGGTCTTGGGGGGTAGGGCCCAGAGCCACGGGGTGTCGACGGTTTTCGACGGGGTTGCGCCGTCCGGCGCGGAACGATGGTCCATCCGGATGGTTGTTTCGTACACGCGGGAAACGATATGCGCCCGGGCCCGGTTCGGTCGGTATCTGTGGCGCGTGGCTGTGAAAGACCTTCCGAACCCCCGGTCGCGGCGCGATCAGGCGTTGACGGCGTGTTGCATGGCGGCAGCGGCGGAGAGCGATCCGTTGCTGCCGCCCGCGCGTCGGGCGTCGATGCTCATGGATTGCCTGGCGGTGCTGCGGGCGGTCCACCCGCCGCACCGCGCCGCCGCGATCGACATGGGGGCGTTCCGGCGTGGCCTGCGCGGCCCGTTGGGGCCGCTGCTTCCTCCCGCGGACGCGTCCGGGGACCGGTTCGACGCCTTGTGCCTGTTCGACGAGCAGGGTGTTCTGCGCGACGCGGTCGAGGACCTGTGCCGCGAGCACCTGGTGCCGCATCCGGCGCTGGAGGGGCACTGGTCGTGGGGGCGGGTGCGGGCCGAGCAGGAGGAACGGCGTCTGTACGAGATCCTGCGCCGGTTGCCGCCGGAGGAGTACCGGCGGGCGCGGGCCCTGCTGTGCGAGCATCCGGCCGGTGCGGTGCGGGAGTTGCGCAGGGCGTGGGACGGCCTGTGGATGCGGTTCGACTTCTTCGAGGCGGTCTCCGACTGGCCGTGGTGCCGGTTGGAGGGCTGGTGGTATCCGTGCCCGGTGTGCCGGTGGCCGATGCGGGTCGCCGCCCGCGGGAGCACGGTCGACGTGCGGTGCGAGGCGCACGCGGCACGCGGCGTGCACTACCGCTGCACCCCGGGCGGCCATGGAGACGGCCCCGTGCCGCTGGTGGGCACGGGCAGGGCGGCCGTTGCGGTGCAGGCTATGCCGGCCACCACCGAGCACCTGGCCCTGACCCGCCCGGTGTGGCGCTACGGAACCCTCCCGACGCTGATGGAACTCGCGCTGCGGGACGCGCTGGCCGGTCTCCCGCACACCCGTGTGTGGATGTGGCCGGGGACGGTGCGTCCGGACGAGTACGACCTGCACGTGGAGGTGACGGTGCCGGGGCGGCGCAAACGGGTGTGGCGGGTGGACGCCAAGGCGTGGGAGTCCACGACCGCTCTCGCCGACATGCTCGAGCAACGCGACATTCCCCGGTGGGCGTTGACGATCGTGCTGCCCGACCACCAGGAGGGCGAACGGCACTTCCTCACCGCGCGGTTGCGCGGGCGCCGCATGACGGTGACCACGGTCGGGCGTCTGGTCGCCGCCGTCCGCGCGGCCTGCGGGGCGGGGGCCCGGTGACGCCGCAGGAGTGGCTGCAGCGCGGGTTGGCCGTCGCGACACCGCTGGCGTTCGCCCAGGAGTACTTCGGGTTCCGTGACGCCCTCGGGCGGACGGTCGTCCCGCTGGACCAGGCGTACGTGTGGGCCGCCGCGCGTCCGGACCTGTGGGAGCGGTGGCCGCGCGTGCCGCGGCGGGTGCGCGAACTCGCCGGTCGCTACTGGCACGTGCGCGAGGAGGCGCTGGCCGGTCGCGGGCCGTTCCTCGGACTGGCCCGCGCCTACGCGGCGGATCCGGCGAGTTTGTACCGGCTGCCGTCGGACGTTGCGCCGCGCGAGGCGACGTACGTGATCGCGGCCCACGCACAGGAACCCCTGGCACTGGCGGAGGAACTGGTTCGCGAGGCGGAGGAGTACCACTACCTCGCCCGCGCCCCGTTGCCCGTGGCCGGTCCCGGACGATGGACCTTCGGCGGGCGCGAGCCGTCGACGATCACCATCCCCGACACCGAATCCGACGCTCTCGTGCCCCCGGTGGATCTGCGGACGGCCCCCTATCGCGCCCGGGCGACGATCTCCCGGAGGGATGCGCTGCGCACGGTCCGCCGGCAGGCCGCCGCCGACCCCGCCGGGCGTCGGTGGAAGCCGCAGCTGCTGGCCCGGTTCCACGACAGACTGACCGACGCCCGAGGACGCTCCGCCACCGAGCTTCGGATGCCGGCCGGAAGGGTCACGGTCGTCAACGCGCCCACGGGCGTGGGCAAGACCGTCGTGATCAACGCCGTCGCCCCCCGGCTCGCCCGGCGCGGGGACGGGCCCGTCGCGGTGATCGTGGGCACCGTCGACGACGGACTCACCACTGCGGAACGCATCCGGGCCGACGACGAGCTCGTGCACGAGGTGGCGGCCGGCCTCGCCCGGACCCCGGGTGCGTCGCAATTGCGTGTGGTGCCGCTGGTGTCGCCGAACCGGACGGCGGACCAGGCCGAACGCGCCATGGAGCACGGCGGCGAGGAGCGCTTCGACCTGTTGGCGTACGGATGCGACCTGTCGGCATGGGTCACCGACGGTCCACCGGTGCGGCGCGGCCGAGAACCCTGCCTGACCCTCGAGCCGGCGGACGTCGTCGCCGGGGCCGAGTCCGCAGGCCCGCACGCGTGTCCCCGCATGGGCACGTGCGACAAGTACTCGCTGATCCGTGCCGCCGCACGCGCGGACATCATCGTCACCAACCACCACAACCTTCTCCTGGGTGTCGTCCAGGTTCCGGTGGCCACCGACCGGGGCGTGGTGCGGCGGATGAGCGTGCTGCAGTTCGTGACCACCCACTGCCGCGTGCTGATCGTGGACGAGGTGGACCGCCTGCAGAGCGTGTGGTGCGACGCGGGCTCGGAGGACTTCTGCCTGGCCAACCGCGGAACGACCGGCACCTCCTTGCTGATGGAGGTCGACCTGCAGCGCGAGGCGTTGCTTCCCGGCGCCGACCGCCGCATCATCAACGCCCTGTTCAAGGCGCGAGGCCTCGGCGAGCAGTTCCTCAACTACGTCCTCGACGGCGAACTGTGGCTGGACCCGGAGGCCGAGGAGGAGCAACGCCCCGGGTCGGGCTGGCACGTCCCCGGCACCTGGGACCGCGTCCTGCTCAAGAACCTCCTCGGCCTCGACGAACACGCGACGATCACCCCCGGCGAATACGCCGCGTTCCGCGCGATCTTCCCCGACGCGGACAAGAAGGAGGCATTCCCGGAGAAGTTCGCCCCGCTCGCACAAATCCTGCGCGACGCGGTCAGCCGCGACGTCGGCGAAGACGAACTGCCCGTCGTCAAGGTCGAAATCGCACGCGAGCTCAAACGACTCAAGGTCCCGGCGCCGCTGCGACGGGAGGTGAGCAACGCGCTACTGATCCGCGCCTGGTTGGGCAGCCTGCACAAAGCCCTGACCCACCTCAAGTCCGTCGTCGCGGGACTGGGGCCGCAGATCCCCGCCGGCCGCGAACTCGCCAGGGCGTTGGGCGCGGCCACCGGCAACGGCGCCCTGCCCTACGGCCCACTGGGCTACCAGCTGTTCGGGTTCAAGGTCGACAAGAACAACCGGGGCGGCGGCCGGCTGTCCGTGCAATCCCTGGGCGGCGACCCCCACACCGGCACCGTCCAACTCGGCGGCACCGTCGCGCTGGCCTGCGCCGGCCACGAACGCAGCGTCCTGGCCCTGTCGGCCACCGCCTACTTCCCCCGAGCCGCCCGAACCCACCTGCACACCACCCCGGCGTACGTGATGACCGACGCCACCCCGGGCAAGGTCACCGCACGCCCCGGCAACGTATCGGCCTGCGACACGGCGTGGAACCCGATCCGCATCGGCGGCCTGCCCGAATCCCACAAGGCCGACTGGGTCCGCACACTCGGCGAACGCCTGTGGACCACACGCCTGTCCGAACACCTGCGCGACCTCGAGAACACCGATCACGACCGGGCCAGAGCCATGGTGGTCTCCAACTCGTACCCCCAAGCCGCACTACTCGGCACGGGAATCGCGCACGCCATCGCCAACACCGGCGGGCAACCCTCCTGGGTCGCGGTCGTGATCCCCAGGACCGGACCACCACCCGGCATCGCCCTCCCTCCCGGCGTCGTCACCGTCACCGTCGACCGACTCGAGGACCTCCCACGCGCCCACCCCCACGTCAAGGTCGTGTGCGCGCCGCTTCCCCTGGTCGCCCGCGCCCTCAACATCCTCGTCCCCGGCACCGACCGCTCCGCGATCGCCTCGATCTGGGTCGGACTGCGCCCCGTCGCCGACCTCCACTCCTCGACGGCGATGTACGCGAGCACCAACGCCGCGGGCGTCGGCGCCGGCCGGCCCGGGCCCGATCCCGCCCACATGCTCGCCGTGCAGAACCGCGCCGCCCGACGCCGCCTGCACGACCTCCTGCGCAGCGACCCCCGCTTCAGCCGGCTCCCCCCGTACCTGAAGACGGAGATCCTCGCCGGAATCCTCGTCGACCTCATCCAACTCGCCGGCCGCGCCCGCCGGGGAGACACCCCCGTGGAGCTCTACCTCGTGGACAACGCCTTCTTCGACACCCGCCTCGGCTCCGACTTCCCCGCCCTGGTCCGCGCCTACCACGACGAACTCACCGACGAGGAGCAGCACATGCTCCGCCGCGTCTACGGCTCGACCCTGACCGCCTGGCTCGACCTGGCCACCGGCGACGAACTCCCGACCCTCACCCACGTGCCCCTGCCGCGCGAAACCCGGCCCGACCACGAAAGCATCCGATGAGCACACGCGAGACCCACCTGTCCCTGCTCGCCTGCCACACCGACGAGGAACTTCTCGGGACCGTCCACCTGTATCCCCTGCCCGACAAGATCGAGGCCGTGTGGCGCAGCCTGCGCGAGGAGTACCGCGGCGTCACCGGCTCCACCGCCAACCTGCCCTACGCCGGCCTGCTGACGGTGCTGCGCGCCATCGGCTACACCAGCGCCACCCTGTACCCCCAATCCAAGACGCAACCGCCGCGGTTCCTGGCCACCACCGTCCCCATCGACCCCGACGACCTGTACACCGCCGTCACCCTGTGGGAACAGGCCCTGCTGCTGACCCCGAAGGATCGATTCTCCTTCGGCTACTTCAGCCTCCTCGCGGACCTGATCGCCGGCACCGCCCCCGAACGAGTCTCGCTGTGGGAGCACATCACCCGCACCGGCGCGTGCATCGACGCCCCCGGATGGGTGTGGACCGCCGCCGGATGGGCCGTCGTGCGACGCCTGTCCGCGCAGCCGTGGACCATCGACGACAAAGCCGTGAACCTGCGGCCGGACCTGGAGAACTCCCTCCAGGTCTGGGACAACGACCTGCTGTGGTCCAGCACCTGGAGCGCCGCCCACGGCGACAGCCCACCCCAGGCTCCCGCCGAACCCGGCGGCGACGACGCGTGGAAACACGTCGTCCGCTACGCCACCCTGCGTCTCGAAGTCGCCGCGAAATCCCACCCCGGCCTCCCCGGCCCGGTGATCGTCGTCCGCCCCCGCGTCTCCCGCCTGAGCAACACGCTGCGCAACACGCGCACCGCCTGGTTCGCCCCCCGCGACCCCACCGGTCCGCTCCTGAACCTGGCCCTGAGCGGCAAGGGCAAGAACACCCATCTCGAGCACACCACGCGCCTGGCCCTGGACGCCTGGATTCGCATGAAGGGCGAACACGTCTTCCCGCGAAACGACGACGGGGACGACTTCCTCCCGCTCGAAGCCCTCGACCTGAGCGGACCGCCCGGGAACCTGCGCGCACTCATCCCCAACTCCACCCACTACCCGCTCGGCAAGGGCGTGGGCATGTTCACCCACCGTGAACTCGCCCGCCACCTGCCCGCCGCACTGGGACAACCCCTGCTGCGCACCCGGGAGATCGCCGGACGCCACTTCGGCCACGGACGCACCACCGACGCCGGCCGCGACACCGTCCTGCTGGACGACGAGGACTTCGACCTGATCCTCGCCGCGGCGGGATGCCGGCGCCTGCGCATCCTCGCCCTCTACCGGACCCAGGACATGCGCACCCGCATGCAACGCCTGCTCGCCTACCACTTCAACCGCCCCGACCTGGCCGCCGAAGGCATCCCCGACACCCGACTCACCCCCGTCACCGACCACGTCGAGGTACTCCTGCAGCCGGCCCCCGAACTCCTCGCCCACGGCGACCACCACGACCGGCGCCCGGCGCTGACCGCCGAACTCGCCGGCCTCGACGCCCCCGACGGCACCCGCGTCCTGGCCCTGTGCGAAACCGAGTACGACGCCAAGGAATGGGCCCGCCGACGCCGACTCTCCAAACTCCCCGACTCCACCGTCCAAGACCCCGACACCCTCGACGCCAAACACCGCGTCAACGCCCTCCTCGCCCGCCACGGCGTCCTCGCCCAATTCCTCACCCCCCAAAAGCGCAACCCCCGCACCAACCCCCGGAAGAAGAACCGCGAGGCCGGCACCGACCTCGAACGCCTGGCACAGGAACTCGAATCGGACCACCGCGGCCACATGGCCGTCGCCGACCTCAACCGCGTGGCCGGACTCGTCCACCCCCGCCTGACCAAAGCCCTCACCTTCGGCCCCCACGGCATCAAGGAACCCCTCGTCCACGTCGGCCTGCACATGCGCCAACAACTCGGCGCACGCCGCGGCCGAATCACCGACGAACCCAAACTCGTGTGGACCCTCGTCGCCCTCGTCCCCCACGACGGCCGATGGCGCACCCTGGCCTACCTCCCCGACGAACACCGCACCGCAGGCACCTGGCTCGACTACGCCACCGCCAACCGCACCTTCCGCGCCCGACCCCTGCCCGACGGCCGACGACGCGACGCCCTCCTTCCCAGGTCCATCGACCACGCCCTGTACACCCTGGGCGCGCACGCGCGCACGGCCTCCGGTTATGTGGTCCACGCCTCGGGGGAACAGACCCGCAGCATTTGGCCGCTCATGGCCAACAGACACCTCGGCAAGGTTCCCGACGGCGACGGACTGATCGACAATCGACCCGCCCTGCCCGGCTTCACCCTCCCCGCCGACCAGCGACCCCGAGCCGTCGTCCGCGTCACCTCCGGCGGCGACGACCTCGCCCCACCCGCACTCATCGAACGCCTCGTCCACACCGACGGCGAAGAAGACCTCACCGAAGGCAAGCTCGCGACCGGCCTGTTCCGGATGGAACACAGCGACGACACGTTCATCCTGTGCAACCTTCCCCACCAATACAGGGGCGGCTCCCGATACGCCCGCGCGGGAGAGCACTACAGCCGCTGGGCCAGCACCGACGCGAAGGAACAGGCCGAAACCTGGTACAGCCACACCACCACCGAGATCACCGTCCTGCACCACCCCGCCACCCAGCCCCTACTCGCACACGCCTTGGCCGCGGCACGCCTGTGCGACCACGCACTCCACTGGAACCACCGCACCCGATACCCCGCCCCCATCCACCTCGGCATCCAGATGGACAAGAACCACCCCGAATACCGCCGCACCGTCGACGCCTGCGAAAGCGACAACGACCTGTGAACCCTTGCCTCTCGTGACCGCAACACACGCAGCACCGCCGGACCTCGCCCACGTGCACCGGCCGGTGCATCCCAGACTTCGCCGCGATCAGACACCGACGCCAGAAACTCGGAACTTCCTCGCAGCCGTGCACACCCCCTCGAGCCACGAAGGTTCCCAACACCGACGACAGGAGTAACCCTTGAGTGCCACCAACAAGTTCGGCGCCGCGTGCGCAAACCCCGACTGCGCCACCTACGTAGCCCCCCGCACAGGCATCATCACCCGCACGGCCACCGGCACTCGAAGGCACGCATGGGCGACCTGGTGCACCACCTGCGCGCCGCACGCCCCCCGAGGAGCCGCCTCCCACGACACCGACCCCGATCGAGAAGGCCCGGTCTCCGCCGCCTGACGGCACGCCGGCCCCGACGAGCCCGGTGGCCGGTCTCCTCACGCCGAGCCGGCCACACAAGCCCGCGAACCGCGGGCAGGACGCCGGTTCGTCAGCGGTCGATCGCCCACGACGCGTCAGCCGGCGGGATGCCCGCGGAGACGATGTGTCGGACGATCCGGAATGCCTCGGCGAGAGGCACCGTGTCCGCGTTCGGATACTCGTCGCTCTGCCCGTTGGCCAGGACGAACCCGCTACCGCAACCCTCGGCTCCGGGGTCCGTGGCGTGTTCGCCCGGATCGCCCACCCCGTCGAGCAGCATCACCATCGCGCGATCGGCGTTGCTCACAACGGCCAGCCGTCGACCCGACGAACTCGTCAGCCACGACTCGAGCCTCCCGTCGGCGATTGCTCGCCGGAGTGTCTCGACTGCCGACTCGGCCGTCACCGGCCCGAGGCCGTCAGCGAATCTCCAGCTCTCACCCACGCGACGACCCTCTCACGCCTCAACTCGGAGAGCCGGCCACGTCAAGCAGGACGAGACATCGGCCGTTCGGGGACAGTTCGAAGACCAACTCCCGTCGACGGCTCCGACAAAGGGCGCGAACAAGGACGGCCGGGCGGGACGGGGTGGTGCCGCCACCCGGAACGCGCCCACCGGGCGAGCCGGAGCAGCCACGCGAGCACGAGTCCGGCGGCGATGGTCTCCACGAAGTTGTTCACCCCACCAAACCTGCCGGCGGCCCCGGCCCGCTTAGACAGTTTCGGACAGCGCACCCGTAGGAGTTGCCTCTCGTCGCACGCGCCGGATTCGACGCGTGCGGCGGATGCCGACGGACCTGGCGGCCACGGCAGGAACAGCGGAGGCCGCCGTCCCCCCGACGAGGAACTGCGCCCGACTCTCCTCATGCCAAGCTGGCCACACGAGCCCGCGACCGCGGGCAGGACGCCGTCCTCGCATCCGCAGCCTCCCGGTGGTCTCCACGGCCCACGTCCGTGTGAGGTGCCACGCGGGCAACCGTCGTCCCGCAGCCGAAAGGACGAAGGATCACCGCCGTCGCGGTGATTGCGTGCGGCAACGGTGAGCACGTGGATCGCCTGCATCACGCGGTGTCCGCGGAGATGGTTGGGGCTCGTGGCGTCGACGTCTTCGGGGCCTCGGCCGCAGGCGAGGGGCGCCATGGCCGGGCACTGCACCTCGAGTGCCCGACCCGGGGGAGTGTCGGGAACCCCCCGCAGGCGCGTCGAGGCCGCGGTGAAAGTTCACGGCGAGCCGTGTGGACGTCACTCGCCGATGGTCACGAAGCGGTCGCCCCCGTGGGGGTTTCCGTGTCCGTGGGGAATTCGGCGTTGCTTCGGTCGCGTCGTGGTCGCCACGGACGATCGACAGGCCAGCGCTCGGCCCGATAGAGCGGCGGGATGTTCTTGTCGCCCTTCCGGGGCGGGTTGAGCGTGCGCACCATGGCGCAGTCCGGGGTGAGGGTCAGCGTGACCTTCCGTCCGGATACCGTGATCGAACCGGGGCCGATGCTCACCTTGCCTTCGCTCGGCCTGCGCAGGAGGACGTCCAGAACGCGCGTCAGCGCCTCGCAGCGCTTCTCCAGCGGCACCTTGGCGAAGAACGGACTGTTCAGCGCGTCGGCGTGGAAGACGACATGCGGGCCACGCCCGACGTGGCGAACGCGGGCCTCGTCCGTGACGGGCCGCCGGGGCGACGGAACCGGAACCGCCGTGCCGTTCCTGTCGTACTGACCCATGGCCATCACCGGCCACGTCGGCCGGAGGGCCTCCGCGCGTCGCCTCGCGGCATCCTCCCGCCTGCTCCCGCATGCGCCGCTCGTGCGCCGCGCGGCGCTGTCGGGCTTCCTCCATGCGCGTTTGGCGTTCGGAGCGGCGCCGGAGAACGTCCTCGAGGGGGACGTGACCACGATCGAACCAGGACACGGCCGGTCCCCGGAAACCGACGACGTGTGGGTGCGCCGTGTCCAGGTAGAACGCGTACGCGTCGCTTCCGTCGATCGTGGGGCTGCGAACGCGAAGCGTGCCGTCGACTCCTCGGGCCAGTCTCCCGATCTGGAGAAAGCGTTCCAGAAGGTGTCGGATCTCGGTGTCGGCGGTGGCCTCGCAGACGATGTACGTCCCCATGTACGCCCGCCGGGCGGGCAACGCGATCCGTGCTGTTCGAACGAACTCCTGTGCCTCGTGGCGAGAAAGGGGTTCGATCGGTCGCCATGCGGTCTCGGCGCCGAAAGCAGGTGTCGAGTCGTACATGTCCGATACCGTACCGACTCGGGGTCGGACGGTGGCTGTACGCGAAGGCGACACGACGAGGTGTCGCCACCGGGCGGGAACTCGGCGACTTCCTTGGACATCCGCGCTCGGGATGGTCGCGAGCGGGAACGGGCGCGTCCGTCCGGCCGGACGCCCGATGATCACCCCGAACTGCTGTTTCGGTCGGCCCTGCGGCTCCACAGAATCGGGCAATCCGGGCGTCCCCGTACCCCACGTCGACCGGCCGAGGGGTGAACGATCCCCTTTTCACGGTTTCTCGGTGCCCGTGTGTTCGGTGACGCGATGATGACGGGACGTGAGGCCACGGAGCCGGAGTTGCGGCTCGGTGTCGATCGGGGTCGTCACTTTGGTTGCGCCTCACCTACCTCGGCAGTTCGGAGCGGATGTGCCGGTGGGGTCCGATTGCGCGGCGGCGATACAGGGGGTCGGGTGGACGAGGAGACGTTCGAGCGGGGGATGAAGTGGGTTTTCGGGATCGTCCTGGTCCTGGGGGCGGCGACGGTGTCGTGGCAGTGGCTGCGGGGACAGGCGTGGCCGTGGATGACGGAACACCCCTGGTGGGTGGCTGCCGTGGCCGGGACTCCCGTGGCCGGTCTCGTGGTTCTCGGTCTGGGCCGTGGCTACGACGACTTCGCGTACGTCGAGGAGTCCGATGCGGCCGAGGAGGCCCGTGCCGGTCGGACACGCGGCGGGTTGGCGTGGCTGGAGTCGGTGAGTCCGACCGATTTCGAGCACGCCTGTGCCGATTTCCTGAGGCGTGACGGTTTCCGGGCGGTGCGACGCGTGGGCGGTCCCGGCGACAAGGGGGCCGACGTCCTGGCCGAGGACCGGTCGGGCCGCGTCCTGGTGATCCAATGCAAGCAATTCGCGAAACCGGTTTCCGCCGGGCACGTCCACGCGTTCAACGGGACGGCCGGGCCCGAGCACGGCGCCGACGTCGCGATCATGGTCGGGCTCAACGGCTTCACCGCCCCGGCGGCGGAATTCGCCGCGAACCACGGTATCCACCTCGTCGGCCGCGCCGAGCTGGGGAAATGGGCGCACGGCACGCACCTGTACGACCTCATCGACGTGTACTTGTAGCGCGGCCGCATCCGCGCCGCCGCCCATGACCGAGTGGGAGCCGAACGCGGACGCCGCCCCGGGCTCCGGCACCGATGCTCCGCGCGGCGTGGCCCAAGCACGCCCCGGGCGCGATAGCCTCGACGTCCGCGCCTCTCGGCGGGGACCCGGTCGCCTCGGTCAAGGCCTCGAATCGTCGTGCCGAGGGATACCCGTGACCGCTGCCACCACCCCGCTGTTGCTCGTCGACGGCCACCACCTGCTCTACAGCGCCTGGTTCGGCTTCCCCACCCGCATCACCAGCCGCAACGGCGCCGACCTCACCGGCGTGTTCGGCACCCTCGCCCTGCTCCGCAAGGCGCAACGCGAACACGCCCCCGATCACGAGGTCCTCGTCGCCTTCGACGGCGAACACGGCAGCGCGGCACGCGTGGAGACCGACCCCGACTACAAGGCCAACCGTGCCGACGCCAACCACAGCCCCATCGCGTCCCTGCCGTGGGTGAAGACAGCCCTCGACGCGATCGGCGTGCGCTGGATCGAGCACGACACCGCCGAGGGCGACGACACCATCGCCACGCTGACCACCCGAGCCCTCGCCGAGGCGCGGCCGGTGCGGATCATGTCCGGCGACCGCGACCTCCTCCAACTGTGCACCGACCCGAGCGTCAGCCTCCTCAACCGCGGCGCTCCACCGGAGCGACGTGTCCAGACCGGGCCCGACGTCCACGCCCGCTTCGGTGTCCACCCCGAACAGTGGCCGTGCTTCCGAGCCCTCACCGGCGATCCGGCCGACAACATTCCCGGCGTCCGCGGAGTCGGAGCCGTCACCGCCGCCCGACTCCTGTCCGGCGGCCTCACCCTCGACCGACTCCTGGCCTCCGAGCGCCTGGTGGGGGCGGTGGGCGCGCGCATCGCCGCCCACGCCGAACACCTCCGCCGATGGTGCGACCTGATTCGCCTCGACCACCGGGTCGACCTCCCCGACGATCTCACCACAGGACACCCCACACCACACCTCGCACCCGCTGCCGCAATCCTGGACCAGCTCGCACTGTGGGACACCACCACGCTGAAGACGCCTCCGCCCGGGAAGGACCGGATCGCCGACCTATAGGACGAACGACACGTCCCAGGCGAACGAGGCACGCAGGCCCCGCTTCCACGCCGCGGGCAAGAGCCGGACCGTACCTCCCCGACGCGTCGTTCCCGCGCACGTGAGCGGCACGATCACGGGCGCGCGCTCGCGCTCGCGGGATGGGCACACCGTTCGGACGGTGTGTACGCGGACGCGAAGTGGCCTCGGGAACGCGGTTGTTGACGAAGCCGGGCGGCAACGGCATGGCTGGGCCTACGGGTCGCCTTCGCCGACAGGAGTGAAACCAACGTGTCCACCCACCGAGCCGTCTCTCCCGCCCCTAGCCTCACTCGCATGGAGACCACCACGCCCCCGGCCAACGACCCCGCCGCACTTCGCGAGGCGCTCGTGACCCGCCTCGTCGACGGCGGCCACCTGCACACCCCTGCCGCCGTCGCGGCCTTCCGGGAGGTCGAGCGTCACCTGTTCCTCCCCGGCGTCGACCTGCGGACGGCATACGTCGAGGACGCCGTGCCCGTCAAGCACGACGACAACGGCGAGATGATCTCCTGCATCTCCGCACCCTCGATCGTCGCCACCCAGATCGAGCAACTCGGCCCCGAGTCCGGCCAAAGGATCCTCGAAGCCGGGGCCGCCACCGGCTACAACGCCTGCCTGCTCGGCCGACTCGTCGCCCCGGACGGCCACGTGTGGACCGTGGACGTCGACCGGGACCTCGTCGACCGCGCCCGCAAGAACCTCGCACAGGCCGGAGCGTCGAACGTGAGCGTCGAACTCGCCGACGGCGCCGCAGGACTCCCCGAACACGCCCCTTTCGACCGCATCCAATTCACCGTCGGCGCCGGCGACGTCCCCGAGCGGGTCCTCGACCAACTCGCCCCCGACGGACGCCTGGTCCTGCCGATGCGCATCCGCGGCAGCATCTCCCGCAGCTTCGCCTTCGAACGCGACGGACGCACCTGGAAGACCGTCTCGTGCGAGATGGCGACATTCGTGCCCCTGCGCAAGGGCGTCTGCGACGACGTCTACACCCTCGTGCCCATGGCCGGGGAAGGCAATGTGCGCCTGGAGACGTTCAGCGAACAGAACGTGGACCGCGAGGCGATCCGCACCGTCCTCGATCAGCCCTCCGGCAAGGTCTACTCCGGCGTGAAGTTCCGCCAGGGCGACCCCTGGGAGTGGCTGTACCTGTACCTGGCGACCGTGCTGCCCAACGGCCTGTCCCGCATGCCCGGATCCCGCCCCGGCTTCACCCCGCATTTCGCATGGGGCTCCATGGCAGCCCTCGACGGCGACACCCTCGCCTACCTGACCGTGCGCGAAGGCGAGGACGAGCAAGGCAGGTTCTGGGAGATCGGCGCCATCGGCCACGGCCCCCACGCCGCCGCGCTCGCCGAACAGGTCGCCACCGAGATCGGTGAATGGGACCGCGGCTGGGGCAACACCGCACCCGAACCCGGCTTCCGCATGGCCGTCGGCGACGCACGCCGGCAACTCGCGCCCACCGAGCCGCGCTTCGTCGTCGACAAGCCCAACAGCCGCCTCGTCGTCGACTGGCCGCGCAGGAGCTGAGTCGATGACCCCCGCGATAGCCGCCCGCATCCCTTTGGTGCGTCGACCGAAAGCGCCCGGGCTACCCCTGGCCGAGCGCATCGACCACCTCACCGCCCTGGCCCTCCCGCCCGCCGACGCGGGCCACCGCGCATTGGTGGCCCGCGCGAGCGGAGTCCTCAACTACGCCGCGCTGATCGCCTCCGACGTCGGGCTGCCCGACCTGGCCGCCGATCTGTGCTGGAAACAGCATCGGGCCTTCGCCGACGCAGGACGCCTCACCGGGAACATCGCCGTGATGGCGCTCATGCCGATGGTGAACCTGGCCCGACGGCTGATCCGCGAAGGCGACGGCCAAGCCGCCTACGAGATCCTGGAACGGTTGCTCCACGCCGGCCGGCGGCGCGGAACAACCGAGATCCGCGACCGGGAGATCGACCTGTCCGTGTTGACCGGCACCGCCGCCGACCACCGAAGAATCTGCGAGGAACTGTGGGCCACCGTGCTGATCGACGGCGCCAGGGCCCTGGCGCGGATCGGCCGTTGGACCGAGGCCGCCGAAACCATGGCCGCGCACCGGGGCGTCGGCAACCGAATGCTCGACGGCCGCCAGATCACGATCATGTCGTTGATGGAACGCGGCCTCGACCGGCAGGCCCGCGCCATGATCGACACCAGCGTCCCCACGGAACCGTGGGAGGACACCGTCGCGGCCCTCCTGCGCGCCCACTGCCGACCCCCACGACCGCACCCCGACCTCGCCCTATGCGAGGTACTCCCGGTGATCACACCGCCCCGACCCGGCCACCGCCGCGTTCCAGGCCCGAGTCGCACTGACCGCGCTCGGCCTGAACCGCGAACCCGCGAACCCGCGAACCTCACCGGCATCCGCGTGAAGGACGCTCTCGCCGACGTGGCCGCCCTCGACGCCTACGCCGCCCGCGACGTCCTGAGCCACCACCCGGCACGCTCCCGCCTGACCCCTGGACAGACCCGCAAACTCCGCGCCGTCCTGACCGCATCGGGGCTCGACGCCGGACATCTCTGCGCAGCCCACGCGCAAGCCCTCACGGCAGCCGTGGACAAAGCCGAAATCGCGCTCCGCAGGCAACTCTGAGCCGCCGCGCGGCGCGTGAGCCCGGGGTCCCGAACGACATCACCCCGCGACTGTCGGTAGGAATCCCTACACTCCGCGTGATGACATCGAACCCATCCCTCCCGGCGCCCGCCCCCGACAGCCTGATCACGAGACCCTGGGTCGAACCCGGAGTCGCTGGCGGTCGGGAGTGTCCCGATGAGCGGTGAGGAAGCCGCCTTGGTCCCGAACCGGAGCGTCGAGTCCGGTACGCGGGGCGTCCTGAACGTCGTCGGCGTCCACCTGTACGCACAGGACTCCCGGGGGCGGATCCTACTCGGGCTGCGGCACCCCGATTCGCTCTACGCGCCCTCCACCCACCACTTCCTGGCTGGACATTGCGAGCAGGAGTCCGCCGTCGCCTGCCTGGTGCGCGAGGCCCGCGAGGAGGCCGGGCTGGTGATCCACCCCGACGACGTCGAGTTCGCCCACGCCCTCCATCTCCTGGACGCTCCGGGAACGTGCCCGCGCATGCAGATGGTCTTCCGCGCCCGGCGCTGGACCGGTACGCCCGAGGTCCTCGAACCGGACAAGTG
>NZ_JBHZAE010000030.1:0-80963 GCF_042754105.1 Embleya sp. NPDC059237
CGCCGAACACCCCGACTACCGCGAGGAGTGGCGACCCAGGACACCTGAGCCAACAGCAGGACCCTGAGCGTCACAAGATCAGCGACAGAGCCCGTTCATCTGTACACGCCTGAGCACTTTTCTGGCTCTGGCAAGATTTTCGTAGCCGGAGATCATTCCGAGCTCGTGATCGGCCGATCCGGGTATCGGCGGCGTAAGTGGGCGATGAGAACGACGCGTTGGCGGAGAAGGGGGACGCCGGCGCGTCCCGCCATGATGCGTTTCTGGAGTTTACGTCGGTGATGCGGCCTTCGTTCACGCCGGAGTTGTAGGGGGGTGGTGATCCCCTGGACCAGCGCGTCCCGGTCCTCGCGCAGGGCTGTCGCGATCCCGACGAGAGGTGGCAGTCCGCCGGCGGTGAGTCGGTCGAGCCAGTCCGGTAGTGGTGTGGCGTCGTGGTTGTCGAGCATGGCCGCGAACCGGCGGATCAGGTCGTGGGTGCGGTGGAGTTCCGGGCAGTGCTCGAGGAGCCGGTGCAGTCGCTCGGCGGTCTGCGGGGTGTGCCGGTGGGGCGCGGTGACGATCCAGCGTGCGACCTCGCGCGGAGACGGCGGTCGTTCGCACGGCTCGTCCAGGGGCAGGCCGCGCCGCAGCGGCGCGACCGCCATCTTCACGCGCTGGTAGTGGCCCGAGTAGCCCTTGGCCGGGAGCTCCTGATGAAGGACCGTGGCGCTGTGCTCACCCTCGTCCCAGCGTTGTTGCAGGTAGTCGAGGTACGGATCCAGTGTGGACGGGCGGCGGGGCGGTCGGCGCACGACTTCCTGCCAGGTGCGGGCGCGAGCGTACTTGCGCACCGTGCGGCGGTCCAGGCCGAGTTCGCGGGCCACGCTGCTGTGGGAGCGACCGGTGTCGATGGCCGCGTGCACGGCTTCGAACAGCCGCCGTGCGTGGCGATCGGCGCGTGTGTCCGCCGTTGTTGCCGCCCCGTCGCGCTCAGGGGTGGTGTCCTCGGGTTCGGGCAGCGCGGCGGGCAGGCAGTCGCGGTGGGCGGAGGCGACGTCCTTCACGCGCCGGGACAGGCCCTGCCAGAGGTGAAAACGGTCGCTGACCTGGAGGGCGTCGGGGGCGCCCGCCGCGATGCCCTGTCGATAGGCGAGAGAGCCGTCGCGGCAGGCGACGTCGACGCCGGGGTGTTCACGCAGCCATCGGCCGAGCTGCTCGGCGTCCCGGCCTTTCCAGAGAGTGAGCGGGAGGCGGGTCGTGGCGTCCACCAGGAGGGTGCCGTAGGTGTCGCCGTACAGCGCGAAGTCGTCCACCCCCAGCACGTGTGGTGTGACGAGCGGGGGCAGCGGCATGCGCATCAGTTGGGAAAGGACGGTACTCCGCGAGAGCGCGACGTCGACGACCCGCAGCATCCGGGCCCCGCCGCGGCCCGCCAGGAGGACGCCGACCTCCTCGACCACACGCTGCAACAGCGGAGTGCGCCGTTGATAGCGCTCGGTCAACCCCGGCACCTGCTCGGCGAAGGTCACCTTCGGGCAGGCCGGATTCTCGCAGTACAAACGGCGCACACTCAGGTCGATCCGCACGCGCCGACCCCCGACCGCAGCGTCTGCGAGGTGCCGCACGTAGCGGCTGTGACTCCACTCGCTCGGCGCACCACACCCCGTACAGGCCGCCGCGGCAGGGGAGTTCGTACGGGCCTGGATCCCGATCACGGGACCCGTGAGATCAGTCGAGGTCACCAGCACGTCGGCCAAGTTCGGTATCAATTGCGACAGTTCGATAGAACACAGTCAGAGGTTTCCCGCCGACGACTGGGCAGACCATCATCTCGGGATGATCTCCGGCTACGAAAATCTTGCCAGAGCCAAGTACGTGCCAGCCGGATTCGAAAATAAGACGTAACCGGATGATCAGGGCGCCGTGTGAGGCACCGCCCACCCACGAGGTTGTTGCGGAATCGGCACGGACGACACGAGGACGGTCAGGGCACGATCGGTTCCCGGCCGGTCCAGGAGATGTCCAGGTGCGGGGCGTCTTCGCTGAGTTTGCGTTGCATGATCGCGAAGCCGGTGGGGCCGGTGAACGGCGGCCGGCCGGTCAGGAGCGCGAACAGGTTCATCGTCTGTCCACACCTGGAGGCGGTGCACTTGGACCAGGACGGCGACAACGGCTGGAGCGTGAACACCGAACGGCACTGGCGGGCCCGAGGGCTGCGCCCCATGGGCCGCGAACTGATCGTCGACAAGTGGGTGGCCGACCAGGTCCCGCCCCTCGCCCGACTGACCGGCTCCACCGTCCACGTCGACGCCGGCCCGGACGGGCAATGGTCGTCGTCGGCGAGCTTGGACGCCGTCAAAGCGTGTCGCGTGACGGGCGGGCTGCTGCTGGGGGTCTCCACCGCGTGCGAGCCGACTTCCACCACCGGCCCTCAGGACGTTCTGCGCTACGGGGCCGCCGGCCACATCTTCCTCGGTTGGGTTCCGCTCGTGTGAGCGAAGGAAGACGGCCGTGGCAACACAGAGGGCGGTCTTCGCACCGGACACCCACTCGGCGCTCCTGCGGATCGCCCGCGTCCTGGCGCCTGGCGGCGTGGGCGCCACCCCGCGGAGCGGTGCCCGAGGTCACTCGGGCCCGTGCGATGAAAGAGCAACTTCCGGAGAAAGGCGGGGCGCGAGCTTGACAACTCGGAACAGCGGCTCGATTCCTGCGGGCAGGTCGGGAGATCCATTGCCAACGGAGGCTCGGATTCGCTCCAAGACCGAGCGGCGGGCTCGCGCCGACTCGGGGCGGGCGGCGATCACCGCACGCATGGTGTTCGGGCGGCGTGCCCCGCGCCCGGTCCGAGTCGAAGGGTGCGTTCACTCGGACGAACCAGCGTCGATCTCGCCCACCGAGCCGAGAGGTTGCGATCGGCTCGACGCGTCCGGCACCGGCAGGGGCGTACTCCGCACCGGCTCCTCGGCATCGGCCCGAACGAACCTGAGCGGCCACCGGTCCGCCTGCGCCTCGCCGATGGTCAGGTGATGGCGCAGCGTGCGGCGCGTGTGCGGAGTTCGGGTGTGGTGCGCCCGCCGACGAGGAGCCCGGTGACGAGGGCGCGGACGGCGGGTCGGGGGTGGGTTTCCTCGGGGGAGCAGCGTTCGGCGGTCAGGAGGGCTTGGAGGCTTTGGTCGCGGCGTCCCCAGTGGGCGTAGGCGGTGGCGACGTCGGTGAAGTAGCGGCAGCGGCGCTCCACAGTGGGCAGGGTCGCGGGTGCGATGGTGCGGGCGGCGGTGATGGCCGCGCCGGGGTCGCCGGCGGCGTTCTCGGCGGAGATGCGGTGCAGGGCGACGGTGGCTGGTCCGAAGCCGCCGCCGTGGTCGCGGAGCATGACCCCGCCCAGGCGCTCGGCGATGGCGGCCGCCTCGTCGGTGAGTCCACGCATGCCGTCCCGATCCCCGGCCCGCGCGGCCGTGTACGCGGCGGATTGGATCAGCAAACCGCGTTCGGCGGCGAAGCGCGGGGAGGGGCCCTGGAGGGTGGGGTAGTCGGCGGCGTCGAGAGCGATGCGCATGGCCTGTTCGTGCCACCCGGCCTTGCGGGCGAGAAC
Source organism: Embleya sp. NPDC059237 (assembly GCF_042754105.1). Taxonomy (NCBI): domain Bacteria; kingdom Bacillati; phylum Actinomycetota; class Actinomycetes; order Kitasatosporales; family Streptomycetaceae; genus Embleya; species Embleya sp. NPDC059237. The sequence continues at coordinate 3,575 of NZ_JBHZAE010000030.1, forward strand.
GGCCAGGTTCCGGGCGGCCTCCGCGGCGACGAGTGACTGTTCCCGGCGTGGGCGGTGGCGCGGGCGCGGTCGGCGGCCATCCACCCCAACTGGACGTCGTCCAGCTTGATCAGCATGCGCGTGGTCAGCACATGGACCTCCGCCAGCAGCGCCTGGTGCTCGGCGCTCGCACTGTCGTCGGCCAAGGCGTGGCCGGCCGCGACCAGGCACGGCAGACGTTCCGCGAGCGCGCCGTAGCGACCGGCGTGATAGTCGCCCATGGCCACGGCCAATGCGCCGCGCACCCGCGCCGTCGTGGTGGTCGGCGGCGCGGCGTCAAGACCGAGCATCGCATCGCGCACCCGCGCGACCAGGACATCACCCGACACCGGCGTCCGCGCGCCGGCCGGGCCCGCGCCGACGAGGGGAAGGGACGCGGTGGCCGCCAGGTCCGCCAACAGGCGTCGTCTGCGCACTCTCTCGCCCTCTCGTGGGTTCTCGCGCACCACAGTAGAACCCGGCAGCCCCGGAAACGGTCCATGCGTGGCCGGACGCGCTCCCGGTAACGGCGGCGTCGGCGCGAGCCCGAAGTCCTCGACCGACAACTCCAGCGCGTGGGCGAACCGCCGGATGACCGTGACGTCCGTCAACGGCGCGAGACCGCGTTCGTACCGCGAGACCTGCGCGGCCGAGTACCCGGCACGCCGACCGAGTTCGGCCGGCGTCCATGCCCGGGCCAACCGAGCCTGCCGTACCCGCATGCCCGAACCCGGGCGCTGCCGCTGTTGCCTGACGCCGGCCACGGACGACCTCCTCGCCTGCCGGTGCGGGAACTCCCAGTGATAGCACCCGCACACCCCCACGATGAACCGCTTTGCACAACACGCAAAGGGATTGCGCCAAGCGTTCCCGGCCGGGACGCGACGACCCCGTCCGAGGCGTGATGGGACCACGCGGCCCACTTTCCAGTCCGCGTCCGGCGTCGGAGTGGCCGCGGTCGCGGCCGCGGCGCTCCTGGTCGTCGCGGCCTGCGGCGGCAAGAACTCCTCGAGCAAGGGCCGGCGGCCCGCAGAACAACGATGCCAAGGCGACCGGCACCAAAAGCAACGTCACCATCGGCCTGTTCAACCCGACCATCGGCCCGTTCGCGGCGCTCGGCACCGACGTCAACGCCGGCTTCGACGCGGCTGTGCGGGGAATGACATACGGATTCACCCGGGGCGGATCGCGCCGCGCTTCCCACCGCGTTCGGCGTGCCGGCCACCCACATGACGAACCGCTCGGCACGACGCGCTTGCGGGCATGGTCGGTGCACGCGTCGAGCGCGGCCTCGGCGACGCCGATCGACAACCACGGCGGGCCGAGCGCGATGACGTTCGGCGCGGTCGGGTCGACGATGTGGCACCGGTGCTCGCGCGCAGCAGCGTTTCGCGAACTCCACCAACCGGCTGCGGGTGCCGCGCAGTCCCATCGAGTCCCGGATCGAGACCAGCTCGATGGTGTCGTCCCGGCCGACCCCGAAGAACGCCGGTCCGTCGTCGAGCAGCGCGTTGACCAGGAAGTGGTCCGCCCTGTCGATCTGTGTCACGCACTGGCACACGATTGTGGCCGGCGTGGGTGTGGGTCGATGCTCGGTTCGCGGGACAGGAGTCCGGCGAGGGACGCGGCGGCGAGGGCGAGGAGGGGCAGCACGAGCAGGGCCGCGCGGAGGGCGAGGTGGGCGGCGAGGAAGCCGACGAGTGGCGGTCCGGCGAGGAAGGCCAGGTAGCCGGTGCTGGAGACGGTGGCGACCGCCGGGCCCGGCGCATCGGGGAACTGCCGGCCGACACCGCCGAGCACGAGCGGGAACGAGGACGCGATACCCAGGCCGACGGCCGCGAACGCCGGTACCACCACCCACGGGGTGGGCGCCGCGATCGCGATCGCGGCGGCGGAGCCGGCCGTCAGCGCGCCGAAGCGCACGACGCGAACCGGGCCGAATCGCGCCGCCGCACGGTCACCGGCGAGCCGCCCGAGCGTCATGGCCAGCGCGAACGCCGCGTAGCCCGTGCCCGACACGCCGGGCCGCGCGTGCACCGAATCCGCGAGGTATACCGTGCCCCAGTCGGTGATCACCCCTTCGATGAGCAGCACGGACAGCCCGAGCAGGCTCAGCCACAGCAGGCGCCGGCGCGATCCGGGCCCGACCCGGGAGCGGGGCCGCGTCCGCGACCGGTGCATGGCGTGTACGGCCGGCCGCAGCACCGCGGCGGCCGGCGCCGAGGCGAGTAGGGCCACGGCGGCGGTGACGAGGAACTGGGTGTCCGGACGCACTCCGGCCGCCGCCGCGGCCGTACCGATCAGCGCGCCGGCGAGCGCGCCCGCGCTGTAGAGGCCGTGGAACGAGGAGATGCGGGAGCGCCGCGAGCCGCGTTCGCCGTCGACGGCGTGGGTGTTCATGGCCACGTCCAGGGTGCCCACCGCGGCGCCCAGGACCGCGAGGGCGAGGGTCAGGGAGAGCAGTCCGTCGGCCGGTGCGAGCAGGGCGATCGCCGACGCGTACACCGGCAGTGCGGCGCGGGTGACGATCCGGCTGCCGAATCGGTCCACCAAGATGCCGGCCGCCGGCATCGCCGGAACCGAACCGAGCGCGACGCCGAGCAGGGCGATGCCCAGTTGCCCGTCCGACAGGTGGAGGTCGGCCTTGACCTGCGGAATGCGCGGCGCCCAACTGGCGAGGATCGATCCGTTGAGGAAGAACACGGTGTACAACCCGCGACGGCCGACGCGCGATCGGCGCTGCTCGGCGCCGCGTCGGGGCCCTTCGGGCCGGGTGGCGGGCGCCGCGTCGGCTCGGATACGCATGCGGTTCCGTTCCTTCCCGTCCCGGGTCTCATGCCCCGGCTCGGCGGTGTTCGCGCGTCGTGTCGAGGGACTCGGACGCGTTGCCCACCTCTGGCGCGGCACGGGCGATCCACGGCAGTTCGAGGGCGGTGGGGGTCGTCGGCGGATGGGCCCGGGCGCCCGTGAACGCCTCCGCGTGGGCGACGCCCACCTCGGCGCCGCGCACGGTGGACTGCCGCCGGGCGAGATCCACGAAGTCCCGGCCGGCGCGCCGGCGGCGGCGATCGTTCTGGCTCTCGTGGCGCGCCAGCATGGCCTCCTTCGTCGGCATCGTGTCGGTGATGTCCACCCACAGGTCCGGTGTACCCGCGTTCGCGCCGGTCAGGGTGTCCATGTGGAACATCCCCGGCACCGCGCCGAGCGCGGGGTGGTCGGTTTCGATGCCCGGTTCGCGGGCCAGCAGCCGCGCGGCGCCCGCGAGGGCGCTCGCGGCCCGGTGGTCGGGGTGGTAGTCGTCGGGGTGGTGTGCGAAGACCAGGTCGGGGCGGGTACGGCGGAGCAGGTCCACGACGAGCAGTCGGGTCTCGGGGGTGTCGTAGAGGAAGCCGTCGGGGAGGCCGAGGAGGATCGGATCGACTCCCAGTACCGACGCGGCTTCGCGAGCCTCGCGCGCGCGGACGCCGATCGTGGCAACGGGAGGGGCGACTCGCGCGGTGGGCGCGCCGTTGGTCAGGATGGCGATGTCCACGTGGGCGCCTCGTGCCCGGTAGTACGCGAGGGTGCCCGCGCACAAAAGTTCGACGTCGTCGGGATGGGCGCCGAGGGCGAGAATGCGCATGGTGATCGGTTCTCCTTGGTGTCGTGGTGGACGGGGCCGCTGCCGCGTCCAGCCGTCTCCGGCCGTCTCCTATGCGACATCGGAGAGAATCCGGGCGAGCCCCAGCACGCCGCTGTCGGTGAGGAAGCGCCCGCGCACGTGTCGTCGTCCGTTCTCGCCCAGTTCCCGGGCGTACGTCGGGTCGGCGAGCAATCGCCCGACCGCGGCGCCGAGCCCGGACAGATCACGCGCGTGCGCCAACAGCAGCCCGGACCGGCCGTGTTCGATCTGCTGCCGGATGCCGCCCACCGGTGAGGCGACGACGGGCCGCCCCTTCCAGGCGGCCTCCGACACGGTCAACCCGAATCCCTCCGCGAGACTCTTCTGGATCACCACGGTCGAGCACCTCTGGATGGCGTTGATCGTCAGCGCGTGCTCGGTGGGCTGGTCGGTGGGGATCTGCACCAGATGCACCCGATCCCGCTGGTTCGGGCGACGCTCGCGGGCTTCGCGGCACTCCGCGAGTACCCGTTCGGCCTGCGGATCGCCGGCCGCCCGGGGCCCCACGAGGAGCAGGTGCGCGCCGAACCCCGGATCGACGTGGTCGGTGAACGCCTCGATCACGCCCGGAATGTCCTTCACCCGGTCCCATCGACTCACCTGCGTCACCAGCGGGGTACCCACCGGCAACGATCCGGTGTCCCGGTCGATCCGGGCCATCAGCCGCGACGCCTCTGCGGCGGGCCGCAGGAGGAGGTTCTTCGGTGCCAGCGGATTGATGGAGGGCGTCAGGATACGAATCGGCACATCGGGTGGCCCTGCGGACAACGCTCCGTCGTAGGACGCGATGAAGCCGTGTGCGGCGGACAGGTATCGACGCAGGAAGTCCCATGCGGGACCCGCCCGTTCGGCGTCGAGAGGGGTGCCGATGTGGCATTGCCACAAGACGACGCACCCGGCCTCGCGCAGGTACGGGATCAGGCCGGCCGTCTGGTGATCGTGCAGGACGACCACGCTGCTCCGACGCACGACGCCGAGCAGTCGCCGCGCGGCGGCGCGACTCACCTGCTCGTACACGTCCCGTCCGCTTTCCGGGTCCGGCACGTCCTCGTGGTCGCGGGCGGCCACCCCGCACAACCGGTAGTAGAGCGCCTTGGTGAAGGCGCGGAACTCCCTGCTGCCCTCGATCGTGACCCATCGGGTATCGATACCCTCGCCACGCAGGTGGGGCAGGGTGGTGCGCAGGAGTTCGGCGACCCCGCCGCGCGTCGGATTGTCGCTGACGTGCCAGACCTCGCGGCCGGCGAGGCGCGTCCGGGCCGCACGCAGCGCGTCGCGCACCTGGGCCAACCGGCGTGCCCCGACGAGGTGTTCGAGCCGGGACAGGGGCGTCGCCGGCAGCAGCACCTCCGGGAGCGGAGCGGTCGGCCCGGGGGGCGGCATGGGCGGGTATCGAACACGGCGCCGGCTCGGGTCCGGACTCGAACTCGGGTTCGGGTCCGGGTTGGGGTTGGGGTTGGGGTCCGGGTTCGGGCGGTTCTCCGGAGTGACGGTATCCCTGGCGCGGGCGCCGAAGCGGGGACGGGGTGGCCCGTGCGGGCATCCGGTGTGGTTCATCGTGTTGCCTTGCTGTGCGTGGACGGGGGCGGCGGCGGGCCGGGGTGCGACCCGGCTCGCGGCCATCCGGTCCCGGTCGAGGTCCCGGATCCGGCACCGGACCCGATCCCGGCGCCTGCGCTTCACCATCGGCCCCCCGTTGTCCCGGGTGCCTGAGTCCGCCGTCCCTGACCGGTCCCACCCTCGCCGCGCCGAGATGGGCGCCTCCGGGATGTACCCCTCGTGCATACCGTCGCCCACGTTCGCGCCGACGACGCGAGCACGGACGACGGGGGAACGAGAGCCCACGCATGTTCGACGACGCATCGGCAGACGAGACCGCTTCCGAGTCACCGAGACCGCGCTGCTCGTGGCAATCGGGCGGGCAGCAGACCACGAACCCGATCTCGACCGAGAGTTCGCGCTGTTCACCCGGCCTCTGACACGGAGAGTTCCGCCGCGCAGCCTGGTGGACGCCGTCTTCGCGTCCCACCGGTCACCCGGACCCGAACTCGTCCGCGCCCAGATCGACGCCCTCATGGCAATGACGACCAGGATCAGCAACCACGGCCAAAAACTCGAACACGCCTCCCAAGGCGACATCACCACCGCTCGCACCTTCGTCTGCACGGTCGAGTCACTGCTCATGTCGCTGTTCCTGGAGCGTCTGTGACCCCCGGCCATCACGAGCGCCGCAGCACGGAACGAGCGAAACCGATCACGTGAGCCCCGGAGCGGCCAAGGGCTCGGCACGCCGACGAAGCCGCACGGCGCACCCGGCCCGGCGCCATGCCGGCCCTGCCCACGACCCAGAACGCGCCAACCATGCGGGGCGGACGACGACCTTCCGAACGTCGGCACCCGTTCCCCGTGAAGGCGCCCGGTCGGATGTACCGCCCGCCCGCACCGCTCGCCATCCGGGTCCACCGGCTCCGGCGGACACCTCGGTGCCGCGCCGCAGTCGACCTCAGGTGCGGTGCGGGTGGTATGGGTGGGGCCCGGCGCGTGGTCGCGTGCCGGGCCCCACTCCGTGGTCGTTTGACGTCTACCAGATCCCGGCCTGTGCCTCCCAGCTCTTGGTGTAGGTGTTGAGTCCGCCGTCGGTCTTGGCGGTGAAGGTGTAGGCGGCCCAGCGGGTGGTGCCGTAGTCGTAGACGGCGGTGATGTCGGTGCGTCCGTCGCCGTTCACGTCCCCGGCGAGCGGCGCGGCGCGGGGCGCTTCCCAGTTCCCGGCCCCGCTGTCCCAACTCGCGAACGGCGCGTCCAGGGTCCCGTCGCTCTTCGCGAGCAGTGTCCGCAGCGTTGTCTGTGCGCCGCCCTGGTCGAACATCAGCACGATGTCGGCGCGCTTGTCGCCGTTGGTGTCGGCGGCGGTCGCCTGTATCTGTCCGATGTTCCATCCCGCCCCGGGCGCACTCCACGAGGCCACCGGCGCGGGGATGGTGCCGTCGGGTCGGGTGATGAACCCGAACGCCTTGGCCTCCCCGGTGTCGTGGACGTAGACGGCCCCCAGATCGGCCCGCCCGTCCCCGTTCAGGTCCCCGAGCGTGTAGCGGGCGTTCTGGTACCGCCACCAGTCCGGGTTGGTCTCCACCCACCCGTTCACCAGCGTGGCGAACACCCCACCCGCGGCGGCGGGAAGGCTGTGTGTGGAGATCCGCCCGTCGGCGTACCCCTGCACGAGCACCAGGTCGGCCCGCTTGTCCCCGGTGGTGTCCCCGGCCAGCAGGGTCGTCCGCTCGAAGTCCCACCCGGCGGGATGTTCCCACCCGGCGCCGCCGGGGTGGAACCCGCCGTCACCGCCGGCGTTCGCGAGGAAGGTGAACACGCGCACGTGCCCGTTCCCGTAGTGATACAACGCCGCGACGTCCGCACGCCCGTCGCCGTCGAAGTCCCCGGCGGCGTACTTCGCGTCCCCCTGACAGAACGTCCCCGCCGGCTGCACGTGACTTTGTCGAGGCTCGCCCAACGACCCGTCGGCGCGCCGTAGTTGCGTGAACCATCCGGTCGCGCACCCCCCGAAGTCCACCACGGTGGCCACGTCGGAACGCCCGTCGCCGTCGAAGTCCCCGGAGAGCATGGTGCGCCCCATCGGCGTCTCGTCCGCCCCCGGGTAGACGGTCGTCCCCCCGGTGTGCATGTTCCACCGGACGTGCCCGCCCTCGAAGTTGCTGCTCGCCCCTGCCATCACGCCGTATTCGGCGCTGGTCGGGAACCCGAGCGGCCCCGTCTCCCATCCTTGCGCGGCCCATGTCCCGCGAATCGACCCCCACACGGGCCATGCCCCGGTGGCGTCGGACCGGTAGATCGACGCCGTGTCCCCACTCGCCCCCGGGATGCTGAAGTGCGCGTAGCTACCCGGCTTTTGGGGTGCGGTGGGCAGGATGTCGGTGGTGGGGAAGCCGAGGACGCCGCGGGGGCCGTTCATGGCCTGCCAGCGTTGGAAGATGTCTCCGTTGAGGGTGTGTGCGCCGCCGGTGGGGGTCCAGGTGACGACGCCGGGGCCGGTGGCGGGTGTTCCGGTGAAGCGGGACATGCTGCCGATGTGGGTGCCGGCTCCGTCCTTGACGATGTCCTCGTCGGAGACGGGGTAGCCGAGTGTTCCGCTCGTGCCGCCTTGGGCGAGCCAGGCTGCGCGGATGTCGCCCTGGACGGACCAGGCTCCGGCCAGTGGTGACCAGTGGATGGAGGCGCGGTCGGTGGTGTTGCCGCTGTCGCCCTGGAAGTTGACGTACTTGCCCGTTCCGTCGGCGGCGATCGGAGCGATCGGCAGGTGCAGACGGCCGGTTGGTCCGCCGAGTGCCTGGTATTTGGCGAGGATGGGTCCGCACAGTTCGATCTGGACGGCGGCGTTGCCGGCGGAGGGGAACTTGGCGCATTCCGCCCAGGGTTTGGTGTCGGCGATCAACGCGGCCGGGGCGAAGAGGCTGCCGGTGGCGTCGGGGGCTTGGCCGCGGAAGGTGTAGAGGGTGCCGTCGGCGGCCTGGGCCCACAGGTCGGTTCTGCCGTCGCCGTCGAGGTCGCCGTCGGAGGAGACCTTGGGGTAGAGCGCGGCGTCGAATCCGATGCCGATGCGGGTACGGGCGGCGGCGTCGCCGAGCGCGGCGAGGTCGATCGTGCCATCCGCCTTCTTCCGGGAGGCGTACTGGTAGAGGAAGCCGGTGGCGCGGTCGCGGGCCCACAGGTCGGGGTGGTCGTCGCCGTTGACGTCGCCGGGGGCGATCAGGTCCAGGCCGGTCCAGTCGGCGTCGCCGAGCGGGCGGGCGTAGTCGAAGGAGCCGGGGGAGGTGTCGCCGTGGAAGAGCCACAGGCGGGGTTTGCCGGTGGTGTCGTTCTCCAGGGTGAGCAGGTCCAGGCGCGCCGTCTGGCGGTCGAGGTCGTTGTCGACGTTGCCGGGGGCGAGGATCTGGGTGACCTGTTTCCAGTTGCGGTTGAACGAGACGCACAGGTTGTCCGGGCGGGTGGGGTCGACGCAGACGTCGGGGCGGATGACCGGGTCGCGTCGATCGCTGGCGAAGTACTGGTTGTTGGCGCCCGGGGCGCCGCTGCGGTAGATGTACAGCCGCCCCTGGGCGTGGGCGTAGAGGTCGTCGCGTCCGATGCCCTGACCGCCGCGGTGGGTGATGGACGCGCCTGTCCATGTCGGGCGGCCGCTCGAGTCGGGCGGGCCTTGGACCTTCTCGGAGACCAGTGTTCCGCCGGGGGTGGGTGCGGTGTTGGCGCCGTACATCCTCAGGGCGCCGGCGTTGTCGACGACGACGAGGTCGGGGCGTCGGTCGCCGTCGATGTCGCCGAGTTTGGTCTCATGGTTGGGGTCGGCGGGGACGTAGAAGGTGTAGGCGGTCTGTTGGGAGGTGTTTCCGGCCTTGTCGACGGTCTGTGCGAACAGGCGTTGGCCGCCCCAGTCGAGGACGGGCAGGTCCTTGATCTTCCAGACCTTCTCGACCGGGTCGTACTGGGCTTGGGCGGCGCCGCCGACGGGGATGGTGCCGCCGAGGGAGTATTCGACGCGGTCGACGCCGGATCCGACGTCGGTGGCGGTGAAGGTGAAGGTGCCCTTCTCGCCGGCGTGCCTGCCGCCGCCGTTGACGGGGAAGTCGATGCTGGGGATGGCGACGGGCGCGGGCGGGGGTGTGTCGTCGACGGTGAAGGTGCAGCCGTTGATCCAGTTCGACTCGAGGTCGTCGTCGTCGGAGACGACGGCCCACTTGTAGGTGCGGCCGCCCAGGAGTGTGCCGACCGGGATGTCGGCGCGGGCGACGTGGCCGCTGGGTCCGGCGGAGACCCAACTGCTGTCGTACACGAGCGGATCGCCGTTGCCGACCTCGTTGACCGCGAACCGGGCGACGACGTCGTGTCCGTCGGGGTCGGACAGGGTGGCGAACAGGCTGACGCCGCCGCGAACGGGGTTGACGGCCCCGATGTAGCCGCAGTTCCCGGACGCTTCCCCGTTCACGGGCTCGGGTGTCATGTGCAGGTCGGTGGGGGTGTTCGGCTTGGTGTTGTACTCGATGGTGATGTAGTTGTCCGCGGCTTCGCGGGAGAACCGCTTGAAGCCGAGGTTGGACGTGTTCTGGGGGCTTTCCTTGCCGTAGACGCCGAAGGTGAGCGTCTGCCAGTTCTGGTGGGCTGCGAGGTTGGCGGTGAGGTCGAATTCGGCCTTGCGGTTACCGCAGTTGGGTTTCTTGGTGCCGGGGACCGAGGCGGTTCCCCACAGGCCCAGGTCGGTGGGCTGGTTGTTCCAGTTGGTGTCGTTGGTCAGGGTGTCGGTGGTCAGGTGCAGGTAGACCGGCTCCGCCTCCGCGTCCAGGCAGCTGAACCTCGCGGAGTACACCTGGGTGGTGGTGAACACGACGCGTTTGATCGACTTGCCGTTCAGGCGCCCCTGCCAGTTGTAGTCGACCCGGTAGAAGGAGCGCTCCAGTCCGCTGGGTTGGTCGTACCACTGGTACCCGGCGCCCGGCAGCCAGTTCGTGTTGTCGCGCCCGGGTGTCGTGGGGAAGGCCGACTGGGCCCAGCCGTACATGCTGACCCGGTCGAGCATGGGCACCCACGCGGGATCGATGTAGAGCGGGAACACCGTGTCGGAGGCGTTGATCAGCCCCTGGTCCGGGGTCAGCGTCAGCGCGCCCCCGCCGACCGCGGTCGCGATCGGCGCGGTCGTGGCGTGCACGCCGGGCCGCTTGTCGGTGGAGGCCAACTCGTCCGCCGGTATCGCGCCGGGACCGGTGTCGCCCGCGCCGGCCGTCGACGCGGCGCCACGCGCGGCGCCGTCGGCCTTCGGGGTGGTGCGCGAGTCCCACATGGTGGGCGCCGGAGCCCGGAACACCTCCCGCCCATCGGGCGACTTGGCCGCCATGCGGCCCTCGCCGGTCGCGGCGACGGTGACCCCGTCGGTGCTCATCCCGAGCTTGAGCGTGGCCAGTTGCGGGTTCTTCGCGGCCGCCGCGGTCTTGACGATCAGAGTGTGCGAGAAGCCGCCCTGCTCGGTCGCCGACACCTTCAGGTCGACGTCGGGCAGCACCCCGGGGTAGAGCGCGCCGTCGCCGGCCAGGACGGGCGCGGGCAGCGCGGTGGGCCAGGTGAAGGTGAGCTTGCGCCCGCCGTTGGTCATCGACGCCAACAACCGACTGCCGCCCCCGCCCAGGGCAAGGTCGGTGGTGGTGCTCGCCGGCCGCACGGTGCCGTCCCCGGCCCGGGTCAGCGTGGGGTCGAGATCGCGCCAGGTCCCGGTCTTCTTCGTCCGCGAGGGCTCGACGGTGCGTTTGAGCACGAGGGTTCCGTCGGGTCTGGCGGTGACGGTGTCGGTCTCGGTCGTCAACTCCGGTACGGGAGTGTCCTGTCCGGTGCTTCTGGCCTGCGCGGTCGCGGCTTTCTCGGCGGCGACCCGGGGATCGGCGGGGGGTGTCGTGGCGGTGGGCGGGGCGCCCGCGCGCGGCGCGGCGTTGGCGGTGCCGGCAAAGACTCCTCCGGCCAGGGAGAGCGCGACGAGCCCGCAGACCACCGCGGCCGGACGGGATCGTGGGCGGACGTGGGCGGGTGGTTGTCCCATGACGGGTACTCCTGCGGGAACGGGGATGCGGTGGCGCGAGTGCGCACAGGTGCGCGGAACCTACCGGTTGGGAGCGGGCCGCGCGACGTGCCGCAGATCACATCGACCAAGTGATCTTGTCGACATGGAGCCGAACCCCTGTGAGAGGGGCGTGAATTGCCGAACTATGCGTTCCTGCAGGCGATTTGGCCGTGATATCGACGATCGAACAGCCTTCCAGGTTGTAGTGACGAAGTACACACTTCATCACGGGAACTCCCTTTACCTGCACGGGATCCACGCCCTACCGTGCGCTCCGTCTGTGATCTCTCGCCTGTTCGGGGGCGGGGTCCGTCCTGCCTGGTGGGGGTTGTCCGACATGCGTAACCGCTCGTGGGGAACGAAGAAGAAGCGATCCCGTCGTGAACACGGCGCGGGCTCGGCACGAATACTCGTCGTCGGGACGCTGCTGCTGGCCCTGACCGCGAACGTCGCCCCGGCCCAGGCCCTGGACTGGCTCGCCGACCCCCCGGACCCCAACGCCTGGTCCCCCAGCCCCCTGCCCAAAACCCCCTCCGTCCCCGGACACAAGGCGACAACACCCAAGGCCACGCCCCTCACCGGCGACGGCCACCCCACCTGGAACCCCGCCAAACCCGAGTGGCCCAAGGCAGCCGAAGCAGAGACCACCCCCGCCCCCGCATCCGGCTTCGTCGCCCGGGGCGGATCGTCCCTGCTCGCCGCCCCCACCGGCGGCAACGCCCCCGGCACCCCGGTCTGGATCACCACCCCCGACACCACCCCCGGCCCCCTGCGCACCGGCAGCCTCGCCGCCACCCCCACCGCCGCGACGAACACCCCCGCCGCCCGCGTGAAGGTCACCGTCGCCGACCACGCCGCAGCCGAGAAGGCCGGCGTCGACGGCGCCCTGATCACCGTCCGCCGCACCGACACCACCCCCACCCCCGGCAGGGTGACCGTCGGCATCGACTACACCGGATTCCGCAACGCCTTCGGCGCCGACTGGTCCACCCGCCTGCGCCTGGTCGCCATGCCCGAATGCGCCCTCACCACCCCCGACATCGCCGCCTGCCGCGTCAAAACCCCCGTCATGGGCGCCCGCAACGACCGCACCAAGAACCGCGTCCTCGCCGACGTCGACCTGGCCGCAGCCCCCGCTGCCGCGCCGGATGCGAGAACCGCGTTCGCACCGGCCGCCGGCAGCGCGATGATCCTGGCCACCACGGCGGACGCCTCGGGCCCCTCGGGCGACTACAAGGCCACGTCCCTGTCCCCGTCCGGCCAGTGGTCGGCCGGCGGCAACGCCGGTTCGATGAACTGGTCCTACGGCATCGCCGTCCCGTCCTCCATCGGCGGCACCGCCCCGACCGTCAACCTGGCCTACAACTCCGGCAATGTCGACGGCCGCACCACCTCCACCAACAACCAGGCGTCCTGGATCGGCGAGGGCTGGGATTACTCGCCCGGCTTCGTGGAGCGCTCCTACCAGGCCTGTGCGAGGGACGGCAAGGACACCTCCGGCGAGAGGTGTTGGTCCAACCAGAACACCCAGACCCTCTCGCTCAACGGCAGGTCGTCCGCGCTGATCCAGGACGACACCGACAAGAGCAAGTGGCGTCTGGAGGGCGACGACGACTCCCGGATCGAGCTTCTCACCGGCGCGGACAACGGCGACAACGACGGCGAGCACTGGCGCCTGACCACGGGCGCCGGTGTCCAGTACTACTTCGGCGTCGGCCACAAGCCCGGCACCACCACCGGCCCCGCCACCAACGCCACCTGGTCCGCCCCCGTCTACGGCAACGACCCCGCCGAACCCTGCTACAAGGCAGCCGGGTTCGACTCCTCCTGGTGCCAGCAGGCGTGGCGCTGGAACCTCGACTACGTCATCGACCCGCGCGGCGGCATGGTCACCTACACCTACAACCCGGAGACCAACCGCTACACCCGCGGCGCGATCCTCGTCGGCTCCGGCACCCTGACCGAGTACACCCGCGGCGGTACCCTCGCCAAGATCACCTACGGCTCGAAGACGACCGACACCACGCAGCCCACCGCCCAGGTCCTCTTCGACACCGCGGAGCGCTGCCTGAAGAAGGACGGGTTCGACTGCGACCCGGCCAAGATGACCAAGGCCAACGCGTCGAAGTGGCCGGACGTCCCCGTCGACCAACTGTGCGCGGCCACCGGCAAGTGCGAGAACTACTCGCCGTCCTTCTGGTCCACCAGGCGCCTGACGAAGATCACCACCCAGTCCCTGGTCGGCTCGACCTACCAGACCGTCGACGAGTTCGCCCTCGACCAGGACTACCCCGACCCCCAGGACGGCTCCTCCGCCACCCTGTGGCTGAACTCGATCACCCGCACCGCCTGGGCCGGCACGAAGAAGATCGACGTCCCCTCGGTCGACTTTGCCGGCACGTTCAAGCACAACCGCGTCGACATCGCCGGCGACCTCGCCCCGCCGATGAACCGCCGCCGCCTCACCGGCATCGTCAACGAGACCGGCGGCCAGACGACCGTCACCTACAACGACCCCGAGTGCACCCCCACCGCCCTGCCCACTCCGGATGCCAACACCAAGGCGTGCTACCCGATGTGGTGGAACTACGCCGACGGCGGCGAACCCGTCCTGCACTGGTTCCACAAGTACACCGTCGCCGCCGTCACCGAACACGACATCACCGCCTCGGTCCCCAACCGCTCCACCCGCTACGAATACCTCGGCGGCGCCGCCTGGCACCGCGACGACGCGGAGTTGACCGAGGACAAGGAAGCGTCCAGGCCCAAGAGCAAGGACCGCCGCACCTGGAACCAGTACCGCGGCTACGGCCAGGTCATCACCCGCAGCGGCGCGGCCCCCGACGCCGTCACCCAATCCGCCACGTTCTACCTGCGCGGCATGGACGGCGACGTGAAGAAGGACGGCACCAAACGCGCCGTCACCGTCACCGACTCCACCGACACCCCTCTCGTCGACGCGAACGAACACGCCGGATTTGCCTACGAATCCCAGAGGTTCACCGGCGACGGCGGCACCGTCGCCGCCACCACCTTGAACACCCCGTTCTCCTCGCCTGTCACCGCCACCCACACCCGCGCCCGCGGCCTGCCCCCACTCACGGCCCGCCGCACCGCCACCGAGCAGACCCGCACCCGCAGTCTCCTCGCCGACAACACCACCTGGCGCCAAACCTCCAAGACCACCACCTACGAACCCGAACACGGCCTCCCGGAGACCGTTTCGGACAAGGCCGACGGTCTGCCCGAGTACTGCGTCAAGACCATCTACGCGCACAACACCGCGGCCTGGATCATCGGCAGACCTACCGAGACTCTGTCCCTGGTCGGCGACTGCGACACCACCGCCACCAAGGACACCGTCTACGCCTGGGCCCGCACCCGGTACGACAACAAGCCCCAAGGCGAGATCGGCACGGTCGGCGACGCCACCTCCACCGACGCGGTCGTCGATTACAAGGCCGACGGCACCCCGAACTGGGTCACCACGGCCAAGTCGGAGTTCGACGCCTACGGCCGCGTGGTCAAGGCCACCGATGCCGAGAACAAGGTCACCACGACCACCTACATCCCCGCCGCAGGCACCCTACCCACCACGGTCGGCGTCACCGGCCCCACCGGCTGGACTTCCTCCACCACCTACGCCGGCACGCGCTATCTCCCCGTCAAGGCAGTCGACGCCAACGGCCTGGTCGTCGAGCAGGAGCACGACAGCCTCGGTCGCCTCATCGCCGTCTGGAAACCCGGACGCACCAAGGCGGACGACGCGAACCTGCAGTACGAGTACACGCTCAGCAAGACCGGACCCTCGGTGGTCACCACCCGCGCGATGCGGCTCGACGAGTTCTACTCGGTCTCGCACAAGATCCTCGACAGCTTCCTCCAGGAACGCCAGACCCAGGCCGCAACCGCCAACGACGCCTACGGTCGGGTGATCACCGACACCTTCTACGACAGCCTCGGCCGCCCGTACAAGACGAACCAGCCCTACTTCAACCAGGATTCCGGCCCGGACACCGCGGTGTTCGTCGGCGAAGACAACAAGGTCCCCGGCCAGAGCTCCGTCGTCTACGACGGCATGGGCCGCACCACCGCCCAGGTCTTCTCCTCCAAGGCCATCGAACAGTGGCGCACCAGCACCACGTACGCCGGCGCCGACGAGACCCGCGTGACCCCGCCGACCGGCGGAACCGCGACACTCTCGATCAGCGATGCCCGAGGCAAGCCCAAGGAGTTGCGCGAGTACGACGGCGGAACCCCCACAGGAACCTTCTCGACGATCACCTACACGTACACCCCACGCGAGGAACTGAAGACCGTCACCGACGCGGGCGGCAACACCTGGACGTACACCTACGACTTCCTCGGCCGCAAGACCCACGTCGAGGACCCCGACAAGGGCCCGTCCGACACCCGCTACGACCTCGTCGGCCGCGTCATCGGCACCACCGACGCCCGAGGCCAAAAGCTCGCCTACACCTACGACACCCTCGGCCGAAAGACCGCCTCCTACAAGGACACCGTCGCCGACGGCAACCTCCTCGCCGAATGGACCTACGACCGCTACGCCAAGGGCCGGGCCGACGGCTCCTCCCGCTACGTCGGCGGCAAGTCGGGCGCGAAGTACACCACCGAGATCACCGGCTTCGAACCCGGCACATACCTGCCCGCCGGCACCCGCACGACCATCCCCGCAGTGGAAGGCAAACTCGCCGGGATCTACACCACGAGCACCACATACGAGCCCGTCCTGGACCTGCCCTACACCACCACGCTCCCGGCACACGGCGGCCTTCCCGCCGAAACCCTCCGCAACAAGTACAACAACGCCGGACTACTCACCTCCCTGGGCGGAGCCAACGGCTACCTCAACCGGGCCGACTACGACGCCTTCGGCCGCAACATCCGCGCCACCCTGGGCAACACCCCCCTCCAAGCGGCGTTCACCAGCATCTACGACCCCGCGACCGGCCGCCTCCTGAACACCGAATGGTCCAAGGAGACCGGAACCACCGCGAACGTCGACGCCACCGCCTACACCTACAGGCCCAGCGGCGACGTCACCTCGATCAGCACCAAACGCGACAACAACACCACCGACATCCAGTGCTTCGCCTACGACACCAAGCGCCGTCTGAAGGAAGCCTGGACCGACACGGCCGGCACCACCACCCTCCCCGCCCCCAACGTCCCCGGCATCGGCGGCTGCACCACCCAGACCCCGAGCGCGGCGACCGTCGGCGGCCCGGACGCGTACTGGCAGTCCTTCGCCTACGACGCCGTCGGCAACCGCACCAAACTCGTCGACCACGACGCGACCGACGACCCGACCAAGAACGTCACCACCGAGTACGGCTACCGCGCCGGCGCCCAGCCCACCGACCGCACCCACCGCCTGGACTCGGTCACCGTCAAGACCGGCACCCGCGAGGCCGTCACCACGGGCCTGACCTACGACCAGTCCGGCAACACGAAGACCCGCCCGGGCGCCGACGCCAACCTCCAAACCCTCACCTGGAACGAAGAGGACAAACTCACCAAGGTCGCCTCCGCCACCGGCACCAGCGAGTACGTCCACGACGCCGACGGCAACCGCATCATCCGCCGCGAGGCCGGCAAAACCACCCTCTACCTCGGCCCCGACGAACTCACCACCAACACCGACCAATCCGGCCCGGTCGTCGGCACCCGCTACTACCCGACAGCGGGCGGCGCCACCGTCGTACGGAGCGGCAACGGAGGACTCGCCTACATGGCGGCCGACCACCACGGCACCCCGGTCGGCACCCTCGACGCCACCACCCTGACCGCAACCCGCCGCCAGTCCAAGCCCTTCGGCGAACCCCGCGGCCCGCAACCCACTCAGGCAGGCGGCCAATGGCCCGATGACAAGGGCTTCCTCGGCAAACCGATGGACGCCACCGGCCTCACCCATGTCGCCGCCCGCGAATACGACCCCGCCATCGGCCGCTTCATCAGCGTCGACCCGATCATGGACCTGACCGACGCCGGCCAGATGCACGGCTACACCTACAGCAACAACAACCCGGCAACCCTGTCCGACCCCACAGGCCTGCGCACCGGCCCCAACGACCCCCGCGTCGACAACCCCAACTACCCGAAGATCATCAACGAACGCGACAACGCCGCGTCGGCACCCCCACCCGTGACGACGGAAATCACCATCACGGAGACGATCACCAGCAACGACGAGGCCCCAAGCTACGGCTTCCAGTGCTCCGGCAACTGCCCACCGCCCAATAAGCCCAAGCCGAAGCCCGAAATTCCTATGTGGAAGAAAGTCGCGCCCGCCTTCGTGACGGTCCTCGCGGAAGGGGGCTGCTTCTTCGCCGCCGGAGCCGCAGGCGCGGCCACGGCAGGAACCGGCGGAGTAGCCGTCGGCGCGACTTGCGGAGCCCTCGGTGCCGCCACGTACAGCGCCGTCGACGAGGCAGTGGACCCCGGGGGAAAGCGCAGCATCCTCCAGCAACTCGTCGACGGCTTCACCGACGTGGGCCTGGGCGCCCTCACCGGCGGCGCGACCCAGCTACTGGTCAACAAGTTCCTCAGGGGCTGCCATAGCTTCGTCCCCGATACCGAAGTCCAGATGGCCGACGGCTCTACCAAGCCGATCCAGGACATCCGACCAGGCGACAAAGTCCTGGCCACCAACCCGGAGACCGGCGAGTCCAATCCCCGCACCGTCCTGGCGTCCATCACCACAGAGGATGACAAGGACTTCGCTGAAATAGCAGTCAAAACCGAAAACGGCGACGCTTTCATTATCGCCACCACGAACCATCCCTTTTGGTCTCCCGACCCCAAACAATGGGTCGATGCAGGGGACCTGAAGCCGGGGCAATGGTTGCAGACTTCCGCAGGTACCTACGTTCGCGTGGGCGCTATTCGAATTTTCGCCCGCGAACAACGCACGCATGACCTGACTGTCGATGTGGACCATGCGTACTATGTGCTGGCGGCGAACAGCGCGATTTTGGTTCACAACTCCGAAATCTGCCAGTTCAACTTCCGCGCTCCGAATCCCGATTTTCCACCGAGTACCTCTGTTATGCGGGAAATGGCAAAGCAGCCGACTGATGATTGTAGCAATAAAGACTGTTCCGAAATTGCAGAAGAGCTGCTCAAGGCTGCAGGTGGAAACGGTAGGGTAGTTTCCTTTAAGGGCGTGAAGGATACTTTGCTTGCGCCTGTACGTAGTGGCACTACAGAGTACACGTACCATCATGTCTATACTGATGGTCGATACGCGTATGATCCGAGGCTCAGTTCGAGTGCAATCCCATGGGGAGACTATATGCGGACGATCAAGGCGCTCAATCCGGGACTCAGATATGGTTCTCCAGGGTTTGATGGGTTCAATTCATGATCGATTCAACGGACGTACTTTCGGCTTTGAATGTGCATGGGCCAGTCCAATGGGCGCAAATTTCAGTCGGCCGTGACCCCGTGGATGACCTCGTCCGTCTCCCCTTCATTTCATGGCGCTACGTCAATGCTTCGGAATGCCTCCGGCAGAGGATTTTGAGCATTGTGGCGGAATTTATCGGGAATGTTGATTGGAGACTGGATACTTCGGGAAGAAATTGGCTGCTAATTCCCGGGCGATTGAGTCGAGAATCCGAAAATGTCGGAGATGGGAATGCGGATCTCCTGTTGAGTATCAAGCGATCCGATCAGGACTTTTGCATTAAGGCGACGGGGGATATGGCAATTCTATTGCAGGAGATCGGGGGGCTGCGTTTGTGAGTGGTTGCTGGTAGTGGGGCGGTATGGGGGTTAGGTTTCGCCGTTGTACCGGAATGGTTGGTCCGGGTACGGGGCTGGCGGCGAGGGCCTTGGCGGTCGCGGCCGGTGGCACGAGGACGTACGTGACCGGCACGCGTGGGTGGGCCTGCCCCGGCGGCGCCGGGACACGGCGGGCGTGGGCGAGGTGGCAGGCGCGCCCGACGTGGAGCAGCGCGGTGGTCTTGCCAGCGGCGGCGGGCCCGGTGACGATCAACGCCGGTCGTGCGGTGGTCCGTTGGTGACGGCCGAGGATCAGCGTGCGCACGTTCGCGGCGAGGGTGTCGATGGTCGGGGTGCGGACGCACGCGAACGCGGAGTGATGGGCCAGGCGTTCCTCCCGACTGCGTGGCGGTGCATCGGGCTCGGGTGGCGTCGGGGCCGGCGCGGTCACGAAGTCCTGCCGGCCCTGGTGACCGGCCGGGATTGTTCCGTGGTGTCGGTATCGGTGTGTACCCACGCGTTGCCTCTGTCGTCGCCCGACTGCGCACCGGGGGTCACCATTTCATGGCCTCCTCGTGGGCGTCGTAGAGCCCGTACCGCGTGTACGGCGGGGCGGGGGAGTCGGGGTCGGTTTCGTCGGCGTCCCACCCCCTCGGTGGTGACTCGTCGGGACCGTCGTCGAGTTCGTCGAGGCCGTCCTCGCCCGTCCCCGGGACGGTGCCGTCGAGGTACTGTTCCCGCCCTTCGCGCGCGGGGCG
Source organism: Embleya sp. NPDC059237 (assembly GCF_042754105.1). Taxonomy (NCBI): domain Bacteria; kingdom Bacillati; phylum Actinomycetota; class Actinomycetes; order Kitasatosporales; family Streptomycetaceae; genus Embleya; species Embleya sp. NPDC059237. The sequence goes on from NZ_JBHZAE010000030.1 coordinate 23,367, forward strand.
TCCCGGTGGGGGAATCCGGGTGGGCGTGCCGCGGGCGAGGAGGCGTTGTTCGGCGCGGGTGGCGCCTCCGGTGCGGGCGCGGCGCATGAGCCGGTCGAGGGCGTCGGCAAGGTTCGCTTCGTGGATGTCGGCGTCGGTGTGGGGGATGAGGGTGGCACGCACGTATTGCCAGGTGCGTTCGTCGAACGGGTGGTGGGCGTGCTCGCGGTGGATCCACGGGATCTCGGTCGACTCGCCGTCGGGCAGGCGGATCCACACCTGGCGGCCGTCGTGGGGGTTGTGGTGGACCTCCCATTTCCCGCCTCGGGCGGCGATGCCGGAGGGCTGCCCGCGAAGCGGGCCCAGGACCTCGTGGTCGTAGGTGCGGTGGTCGATGCGGATCCCGCGTTCGGTGACGGCCTGCCACCGCACGGGCAACAGTTCGAGGTAGTCGCCGCCGCTCAGCGGTACCGGCACGTACCCGCAGGTCGCGACCAGCGCGGCCCACATCCGGTTCGGCGCCGGCGCGACCCTTGGCAGCACCGGATGCCGCAGCCCCTCGTGAGGGCGATGGTGCCGGTGCACGACCCATTCGTCGAGCAGGTCCTGCAACCGGGCGACGCTGAAACACGCCTCACGCTCGGCGTCTCTGCCGCGTCGCCCGGCGTCGGAGCCGGTGTACCCGGGAAGGTGTCGGCAGAACGGGGAGTTGATCGATCCGAAGGTGCGCTCGACGATGCCCTTGGCCGTCGGCGCGAACGGGGGAGCCGGCTGCACGCCGATCCCGAGCGTCTCGCACGCGGCGGTGAACGCCCTCGACAGGAAGACCTCTCCGCGATCCACGACGATGGTCTCCGGTACCACGACCGGCCGCGCGGCAGCGCCTTCGAGGCGTTCGTCCAGCGACATCTGGCTCTGTTCATGAGTTTCGGTTCTGGCTCACATCCGTGATCCAGAGCCACGATCGCGACGCCGACAAAGCCACGACCCTTCGGACCGTGGACACCCTGCCTGAGCAGGGAAATCCCGCCACGGCCACCACGTTCGAAAGCCCGCCAGCATTCACGTTCATGGATAAAGCGGACCTTCGACTTCGGCGCAGCCGGCGTGTCGCGTGTGCGCTCGGCGTTCCGAAGCAGAAGACACCGTCTCCCGTCGCGATCTGGTCACCGACACCGACGCAGCCTATCCCGCGGCCCGGTTGTGCCCTTCGCATCGGACCCCAACGAGCCCCAAGACGGACCGCCACGCGCGCCGATGTGAACGTACGCAGCTCGACACCCGCCCCGCGACTCTCAGCTGGTCCCAAGGCCGACCGTCACGCCGTGCCCGGCACCTGGCATAACCCATGTCGCCGACGTGCATCAGGTCACCGAATAGATCGCTCGCATGGTCTACGGCTGGCCTAAGTCGCGTCGCATGGCGGCTCGCATGATTGTCCATTGGTTGATGACCCCCAACAGGTCCCGATGGATCTTGTCGATGTCGTCGTTCGGTTCCGGAACACCCTCCTCCACATATCTGATTCTGCGCAGTGCCGATGACAAGGTCGCGGAAACGGTTTCGAGTTCGGCCAGGACCTCGAGCGAGCCGGTCATCTGGATGTCGGCGATCTCTGCCACGTATGCCTGTCGAACGGTCTCGGCATCGTCGCGATCCCGGTCCCTGGACGCGGCCGCGTTGAACGGCCACCGCATAGTTGAGTAGCCGTATCCGGTATTGACGTGCGGCCGCGTTGGCCGTGACGTAGGACATCCGCTTGGCTTCCAGTGCAGTTTGGTGCACCACGTGGCGACGTTCCGCGTCGGCGAGGGTTTGCTGGTGCCGATGGATGTCCGCCTGTGTCTGTCGCGAAAGGCGTTGCGCAATGATCGGTGACACCAACGTCCCGACGATTCCGACGGCTGCCACCCCTAATGACACATATTCGCTAGCCATGGGACCTCCGTACAGCATCATCCCGCTTCTCGCCCATCACTGCCGAGAAATCATCGACATCGAAAGCGTCGGCGATGCATCGGACGTGGTCACCGCAACCCGAACGACGACCCGCCCTTGACCCCGTTGCGACCCTCGACCGGCCCGAAGGTTGACCGCCACCGCGGGCGCGAGAGACCTTCGCTTGATGCGCGTGGTTGCGACTCTCGGCGAGCCCGAAGGCGAACCGCCACCTTGTGGCCGACCCGTACAGGTGAGAGGAGACCCTAGAGTTGCGGCCCTCGAGCAGCCCGAAGGTCGGTCGCCACCGGCGAGCGGCAACCGACTCCCGTCGGGGCCGGCGTTGCGATCCCCGGTCGACCCGAATGTCGACCGCTACTCCGGTCCGCCGTCACACGCACCCCCCATATAGAGGGGTTGCGATCCCTGGGCGGTCCGGAGCTGGCTGCCGAGTTCTGCGGGGTGCGTTGGTTGGCTAGGAGGGCCGCGGCTTCGTCAGCCAGTCCCTGATCAGTTCCGCAGGCGGTGGTACCAACGAATGGGGAACCAACGCTTCGGTGATCGCCTGTGCCAGTTCGTCGATCGTTTTCGGGCGGTACCTGGGCGGGGTGATCCAGATTCGGGGTCTGCCATGTGGATCATCCTCATTGTGGATGATCTGGGCGTACAGGCAGTCGGGGTTCCGGTCGTATCCCCAGGTGCTGTAGCGATTCCAGCCGGGCATTGAGAAGGCGTGGAGCTCACCGACGTTCTCATCGGTGACAACAATCCGTCCTCCGGTTGGCGGCTGCGGGTCGGTGTACAAGGGACCGTAGACGATTTCCCAGACCCCGTCGTCATGTTCGAGAACGTCCATCGGGACGCGGCGTCCGAGAGCGCGCAGTTCCCGACGGAACGCCTCTACGTTGAGGCCGGCCTCGGCCGCGAGCCTCGGTAGGTCGGTCTCGGCGAGGTCGATGCCCATGATTTCGGGACCGTGGGGCCCGGACAGGCTGTGCGCGGTCTTCGTGTACTTGGCCAGGACCAGGAAGACCCGCAGGGTGATGTGGTCAGTGATGCCCAACCGGCGTACGTACTCAACCGCTTGCTTGCTCACTCCGGCTCATCCCTCCACATCGGGTGGTTGCCAGCGAGCCACGCTATCGCAGGCAGAGCCGGATACCGCGAAGTCGTTCCAGACTGGTGTGCGTTGCGGCGTCAGGAACGACTCTTCACACATCGTGCATCCGCAGTTGAACTCCGCACCACGACAGTGACATCGCAGACCTCGGTCAGCCTCGCGCGAGCGGGATCAAGTCGGGTTTGACCATAGCGATCCCCGGCCGGTCCGAGGACCGACCGTCACTGGGGAGTGTCCACCACTACGGCGTCCCGTGCCTAGTTGCGATCCTCGACCGGCCCGAAGGCCATTCGCCACCATTCCGGCGCCGATCCGGACGGTTGGACGCATGCGTTGCGATCCCCGACCGACCCGAGGGCCGGTCGCCACCGACCTGCGGATGCTGTTGCGACCCTCGGCCAGCCCGAAGGCTGGTCGCCACCGCCGCCTGGTCGTCGCGCAGGAGGGCCGCGCGGCGTTGCGATCCCCGACCAGCCCGAAGGCTGGTCGTCACTCCCTTGCGAACTACGAGGCCGTGCTGCGGTTCGCCCTCGGTCGACCCGAAGGTCGACCGCCACTCGGTTCCGGCGCCGTTGTATCCGTACGGGCCCGGTTCCGATCCCCGGTCGGTCCGAAGGTCGACCGCCACGCCCGCCGGACGTTCAGCCCGCTATACGGGTCCAGGTTGCGATCCCCGGCCAGCCCGAAGGCTGACCGCCACGACCGAGCCGTCCGTCTCGACCGCCACCGTCGCGACGTTGTGATCCCCGACCGACCCGAAGGTCGGTCGCCACGTGTAGGCACGGCTGGCCCGTCGGCGGCGGCTTGGCGGTTGCGATCCCCGGTCGGCCCGAAGGTCGACCGCCACGGTCCGGCGAGTGAACGACTGCCGAGCTTCACCGCGTTGCGATTCTCGACCGGCCCGAAGGCCGGTCGCCACGAGGCGGCGGCGGCCCGCCGCGCGGTCGCCGAGGCGGTTGCGATCCTCGACCGGCCCGAAGGCCGGTCGCCACTCTGGGGGCGTCAGGACTGAGCGTGATCGTCCGCCGGTTGCGATCCTCAGCCAGCCCGAAAGCTGACCGCCACTTCTCGCGAGCCTGGTCTCCCGACTGGAGCGCCGACGTTGCGATCCACGACCGACCCGAAGGTCGGTCGCCACGGACACCTGGACATCCCGACTGTCCCCCCCCGCGCAAGTTGCGATCCTCGATCGACCCGAAGGTCGGTCGCCACCCTGTCGGAGCAGGGAAATCCCGCCGAAGGCACTGTGTCCGGAAGCCCACCGACACTCACGTACTTGAGCAAAGCGGACCTTCGACCTCGGCGCAGCCAGCGTGTCGCGTGTGCGCTCGGGGTTCCGAAGCAGAAGGCATCGTCCCCTGCAGCGACTTCGTCACCGACACCGACGCAGCCTATCCCGCAGCCTGATCGCGCTCTTCGCATCGGACCCCAACGAGCCCCAAGACCGACCGCCACGCGCGTCGATGTGAACGTACGCAGCTCGACACCCACCCCGCGACTCTCAGCTGGTCCGAAGGCCGACCGCCACCTGAAGTCGCCGCACCGTCGCCGACTTCTTCAGGACCGGGACGAAGCAGTTGCGCTCCCTGACCAGCCCGAAGGCCGACCGTCACTGCGCCTGGTCAGCTCCGCCAAACCCGAGGCACCGCCGTTGCGATCCTCGGTCAGCCCGAAAGCTGACCGCCACGCCGCGGCCACCTCGAGGGCCAGACCCAGGCAGTGGGTTGCGATCCACGGCCAGCCCGAAGGCTGACCGCCACCTCGACGCCGAGTGCCGTCATGGAGTCCGTCCACTCGTTGCGACTCTCGGTCGACCCGAAGGTCGACCGCCGCGGGGCCAGGCTGGTCGGACTCGGCCATCGACGCACGGTTGCGACCCTCGGTCGACCCGAAGCTCGACTGCCACTCATGGCCACGGAAGGGGAGGCCGGGGGCCGATGTTGCGATCCCCGACCGACCCGAAGACCGGTCGCCATGAGCCTCGCAGTTGCGGCCCGTGCCCAGCTTGCGGTTGCGATTCCCGGCCAGCCCGAAGGTTGACCGCCACTGCCAGGCTGGAGAGCTGGGCTCGACCCCCGGCCGGTCCGAAGGCCGACCGCCACCGCTGGAACGGGCTGTCGCCTTGTACGCCTTGCGGTTGATCCACGGTCGACCCGAAGGTCGACCGCCACGAGGCGCGGGTAAACCCGTGACTCCGTCCAACCGTCGTTGCGATCCCCGGTCGGCCCGAAGGTCGACCGCCACTCCGGGCGGCATCCCGCTCAAGCGACAGATAGTCGTCGTTGCGATCCCGGTCGACCCGAAGGTCGACCGCCACCTGCCCAAGCAGGGAAATCCCGCCGAAGGCAGTCTGGAAGCCCGCCGACGTTCACGTCCTTGAACAAAGCGGACTTTCGACTTCAGCGCGGACGGCGTGTCACGTGTGCGCTCCGGGTTCCGAAGCCGAAGGCGCCGTTCCCCGCGGCAACTTCGTCGCAGTCTATCCCGCAGTCCGATCACGCCCTTCGCATCGGACATCAACGAACCCCGAGACCGATCGCCACGTCCGACTGGCACCAAGCCACATAGATGTCGCCTGGTTGCGATCCAGGCCCACCCGAAGGCGGATCGCCACGCCGCCCAATCCGCTGGCACCCGGTGCCTGGGCGTTGCGCCCCTCGGCCAGTCCGAAAGCTGACCGCCTCCGCTCTGATCATCGGCGCTGGCTTTACGGAGATGGCATTGCGATCCCCGACCGACCCGAAGGCCAGTCGCCACTGTCCCGGCGCGAAGCCCACGCCCAAGCGGTGCCGATTGCGATCCCCGACCGACCCGAAGGCCAGTCGCCACAGCGTGAACAGGCCGCCCGCGAACAGCAGCGGCAGATTGCGATCCCCGACCGACCCGAAGGCCAGTCGCCACCCTGCCTGAACAGGGAATCCTGCCAAGGGCTCTGCGCTCGGAAGTCCATCGACATTCACCTTCACGGGCAAAGCAGACCTTCGACTTCGGCGCACCCGGCGTGTCGCATGCGTGCTCGGGGTTCCGAAGCAGAAGTCACCTTTCCCGGCGGCGACTTCGTCACCGACACAGCCTATCCCGCAGTCCGGTCACGCTCTCCAGATCGGACGTCTGACCGCCCAGCGGCCGCACGCGCCGGGCGACGTGCGGAGGTTGCGACCCTCGGCCAGCCCGAAGACTGACCGCCACGACGGCTTCGGGGCATCCATCGTCCTCGCCGGTGAGGTTGCGATCCACGGTCGACCCGAAGGTCCACCGCTACTCTGCCCGAGCAGGGCCGTGGCCACCACGTTCGGGAGCCGGTCGATCTCGCCGGTGGGTGTTCATGAATCGGCGTGGACCGGAGGGCTCGTTGTTATGTGATGTCGCCGGTGGTGGATAGCATCCCGCCGGTTGTCGGCCAGACGGTCGGGAACCGGTGACGATCGGCGGGGGATTCGGGTGTCCGACGTGATGTGGCCGGTGCGGGCGGAGAGCGAGCGCGAGCGGTGGGAGGTCACACCGCTGATCCGGGTGGGACCGCTTCGGTTCGGCATGACCCCCGGCGAGGTCACCGTCGCCCTGGGCCGCGGACCCACGGCCAGTGGCACCGGCTTCGCGCACTACTCGTATCCCGACCAACGGATATGGGGAAACATGCTCGTGGCCTACTATCGCCCCGCCAGCGAGGACGAAGTCCCGCCGGAGGAACCCCGCTCCTGCCCCACGTGGCGGACCGCCGGGAGCTGTTCCCGATGTTCGCCCAGGCGCACGTCGGTGCTTGCCGCGGTGGCCGTCGATGCCCGCAACGGCCCCCAGGTCCGATGGGACGGCCTGGCTCTGACCGGTCGCGTGCCGTCGACGACCGACGACGCGATCTACGCCCGTCTCCGCAATCGGGACCCGGATACCGAGATTCGCATCTCCCAGGAGGGCACCTACAGTTACGAGGACGTCGGCATTCTGCTGCGCGTCCAACGCGCCGGCGACATCCTGCTCACCAGGCCCGTCTTCGCCGCCCCGGAGTGGATTGCGGGCCTCGGCGACACCTCGGAAGGCCCACTCCCGCACACGGAATGGGACATTGACTGATCCCGGCGAGCATGAGGATCGCAACGGTGACCTAGAGCTGATCCACGCCGAGCGGCAGGGTGGTGGCCGACTCTCAAGCCGGCCGTGGATCGCAACGACGGCCTCGACAGGGCGCTGAAGGACTCGACCACGCGGCAGTCGGCTTCCGAATAGACCGAGGGCCCAACTTCTGCAACAGTCCCGCGAAACCGGACCGAAGGCCAGTCGCCATCGCGCCGATGACCCGGCGACCATGCCCATCAACTGGTTGCGATCCACAGCCAGCCCGAAGGCTGACCGCCACGCCCGCGCCGAGCGGACCGCGCCAGTCCAGCGACCCGTTGCGATCCTCGGCCAGCCCGAAGGCTGACCGCCACACCGACACCACCACAACCGCCGCCGACACCGCGACGTTGCGATCCACAGCCAGCCCGAAGGCCAGCCGCTATGGGCGGCCAGCAGAACGGGCCGGTGCTGAGTCCTGTTGCGATCCCCAGTAAGCCCGAAGGCCAGCCGCCATTTCGACCGGCACCACATAGCCCTTGCGGCTGTCGTAAAAGTTCACGATGTTGCGATCCACGGCCGACCCAAGAGTCGACCGCTTCTCATCGTGGCCGTCGGATTCACGACCGACCAGCCAGCGTTACGATCCCCTACCGACCCGAAGCCGGTCGCCACTCTGGACTCTGCTCATAGGACCAACCGGAGTGGGGCGGTTGCGATCCCCGACCGACCCGAAGGTCGGTCGCCACGGGTCCTCCACAGTGATCACGAGGGCCGAGTAGGTGTTGCGATCCCCGACCGGCCCGAAGGTCGGTCGCCACCCCGCGATCGCGCCGGACCAACGGCCTCGGTCGGACGTTGCGATCCCCGACCCGCCCGAAGGTCGGTCGCCACCTCGGCTCCGGGGTCCCGGCCCGCGCACGAGTGGGAGTTGCGATCCCCGACCGGCCCGAAGGTCGGTTGCCACCCCTGCACGACTTCTTTCGCGCTCACTCCCCGTGACGTTACGATCCCCGACCGAACCGAAGGTCGACCGCCATGGGCCGCAGCTTGCGCAGGGCTTGGAGCTGGCGGCGTTGCGGTCCCCAGTCGGCCCGAAGGTAGACCGGGGATTGGCCGCATTCTGCGCGTTCCGGCCTCGTCCCTCGTTGCGATCCTCGGTCGGAAGGTCGACCGCCACCCAGGCGCACTCAACCGGGCGAGTAGCTGAGTCCAGTTGCGATCCCCGGCCGACCCGAAGGTCGACCGCCACGCGGGCGCCGGAGGGAGGCCCGGCCCGCGTGGATGTTGCGATCCCCGGTCGACCCGAAGGTCGACCGCCACCACGTCGACGCGTTTGGCTACGAGCGCCCGCAGGTCGTTGCGATCCCCGGTCGACCCGAAGGTCGACCGCCACCCGGCCGAGGTCGGCCGAGCAAGCTGTCCCTTTGGGTTGCGATCCCCGGTCGACCCGAAGGTCGACCGCCACCGGGTGGTGGATCCGGAACTGGTCGACGGTGTCGAGGTTGCGATCCCCGGTCGACCCGAAGGTCGACCGCCACCCTGTCCGAGCAGGGACATCCCACCGAAGTCGATGTGTTCGCACTCTCGCTGGCAGTCACGTTCACGAGTAAAACGGACTTTCGCCTTCAGTGCAGTCGGCGTGTCGCGTGTGCGCCCGAGGTTCCGAAGCAGAACGCGTCGTTCTCCGGAGCGTCTTCGCTGCGGACACCATATCCCTCGGCCCGGACGCTCCCGGTGCATCGCATATCGACCGGTCCGAGAGTGGTTATTTCCGCGCCGGCGATCGTGTCCCGGACGACTCGTTCCCGCTCGCGAATCCCGGTCGACTCGGAGTCCGGTCGCCACGCGGGGGCGCATTACCCGTCGTGAGGTCGGGCACGATGGCATGTATGGCGATGGGGGACGGCACGTACGCAGCGCGGGAGTTGGCCGGGCGCGCGCATGAAGTGGGACGGGTGGTGGAGCGGGACCGGTGGCGCGCGTTCCTGCGGCGCTGCAGTGGGGGTCGGTGGGGTCGACGATACGGCTGGCCCGTCGTTCCGCAGTTGGGCACGCCGTGGCAGGACACGGTTTCCGGTGAGCGGCGCGGGTGACGGCAACGCGAGGCCAACCTCGAGGGCGAATCCGTGTTCACGGTCGACTATCTGATCTGCCGCGATTGCGGCATCGGGTGGGTCGAACAGCCGTACACCGACCCGTCGTATCAACGATGTGGCCTCGCCTCCGCTGGCCTGGCCGCCCTACGTGCGGAACATCCCGGCCTGACCTGGCACACGCTCGGCGGCCATTTCCGCGTCTCCGAGCCCTTCTGGACCGCGGTCGGAACCACCGTCACCGGCGGCTACAGCCAACGCAAACCCTGCCGACACGCCGCCGAACTCTGACACCCGGCCGACCCCGCATCCGCGAAGACGTTCCCGTACGATCGCCACCACACGGCCGCAGCCGGTGGGCAACACAACAGACCATTGCGATCTCCGACCGGCCCGAAGGTCGGTTCCCGTAGGTCGACCGCTACCTCGGCGCCGTCGCCCTGCCGACCCTCGCGGAGCGGTTGCGACGCTCGACCGACCCGAAGGTCGGTCGCCATCGCGCCCCGGCCGCACCACCGGAGACCACCGTGCCCGTTGCAATCCACGGTCGCCCCGATGGTCGACCGCCACGTGATCGACAGCGGCCCGTTGTGGGCGTCGATGCAGTTGCGATCCTCGACCGACCCGAAGGTCGGTCGCCACTCGTGAGCCGGGACGTGAACGGCCGCTGGCTGCCGTTGCGATCCTCGACCGACCCGAAGGTCGGTCGCCCCTAGCAGCTTCTAGGATTGGCCGCAAGCGGTTTCACCTGTTGCGATCCTCGACCGACCCGAAGGTCGGTCGCCACTTCGTTTCCTGCATCCCCTCCGGAGTCTCCTCATGACGTTGCGATCCTCGACCGACCCGAAGGTCGGTCGCCACGTGCAGTTGGGGTCGGGGCGCGCGCAGGTCCGCGGCGGTTGCGATCCTCGACCGACCCGAAGGTCGGTCGCCACCCGCCCCCGCGCCTCAGGGGCGCCGGGGCGACAGGGTTGCGATCCTCGACCGACCCGAAGGTCGGTCGCCACCACCCAGCACATCATGACCGGCGAGATCCACACCTGGTTGCGATCCTCGACCGACCCGAAGGTCGGTCGCCACCCTGTCGGAGCAGGGAAATCCCGCCGAAGGCACTGTTGTCGGCGTCGTGTGAATCGTGCTCCACTTTCGGCGGATGAAAAGTGACCCTCTTCGTGATCTTGTGATCAGTCTGGCTCCTGGGGAGTCAGGAGGAAGAGGTGATCGAGGTGGAGGACTGGGCCGAGATTCGGCGTCTCCATCGTGGTGAGGGCATGTCGGTGCGGGGTATCGCCCTGCATCTGGGGATCGCCCGGAACACGGTGCGGCGCGCGCTCGCGTCGGATCGACCGCCGAGGTACCGGCGGGCGTTGAAAGGCTCGATCGTCGACGCGGTCGAGCCGCAGATCCGGGAACTTCTCGCGGGGTTTCCGCGGATGCCGGCGACGGTGATCGCGGAGCGGATCGGGTGGGACCGGTCGTTGACCGTCCTGCGGGATCGGGTGCGCGAGTTGCGTCCGGGGTATCTGCCGCCGGACCCGGTCTCGCGGACGATGTATGGGCCGGGCGAGCTCGCGCAGTGTGATCTGTGGTTCCCGCCGGTGGACGTGCCGTTGGGGTTCGGGCAGGTCGGGCGCCCGCCGGTGTTGGTGATGGTGTCGGGGTATTCGCGGGTGATCACCGCGAGGATGTTGCCGTCGAGGCAGGCCCCGGACCTGGTCGCGGGGCATTGGGACCTGCTCTCGGGGTGGGGTTCGGTGCCTCGGGCCCTGGTGTGGGACAACGAGCCGGGGATCGGCCGGCGACGGCAGGGCGGGGTGGTGCTCTCCGGCGAGTTCGCCGCGTTCGCCGGGCTGCTGGGGATCAGGACGGTGCTGTGTCGTCCTCGGGATCCGGAGGCGAAGGGTCTGGTGGAGCGGGCGAACGGCTACCTGGAGACGTCGTTCCTGCCGGGTCGGGTCTTCGTCTCGCCGCAGGATTTCAACGCTCAACTGGCCGAATGGTTGAGGATCGCGAACCGGCGGGTGCATCGCGGGATCGACGCCCGACCCGCGGAGCGGTGGGACGCGGATCGGGCGGGGATGCTCGCGTTGCCGCCGGTCGACCCGGGCGGGTGGTGGCGTTCGAGCGTGCGGTTGGGCCGCGATCACTATCTGCGGTTGGACACCTGCGACTACTCGATCCATCCGTCGGCGATCGGGCGGGTGGTCGCCGTCGAGGCCGGTCCGGAACGGATCCGGGCCACCGTGGACGGACGCGAGGTCGCGTCCCACGCGCGGTGTTGGGCACGGCATCAGACGATCACCGATCCCGACCACGCGGCGGCGGGCGCCCGACTGCGGCTCGAACACCGCCGGGCACCGGCGACGACGTCGGGTCCCGCGGCACTGGACCTGGAGGTCGAACAACGCGACCCCGCCGCCTACGACCGCGTGTTCCACGTGATCGAGGGCGGCGCCGGGGTCGGGCGGGAGGCGGGCTGAGATGACCGGCACCCGAACACGCGCCACCACCGCGAGGACGTCGTCACGCGACGTCGATGCGGAGTTGGCGTTTTTGACCCGGGCATTGAAGGCGCCCACCCTGCGGGACGCGGCCGAACGTCTCGCGGAGCGGGCGGTCGCGGACGGCTGGTCCCACCGCGAGTACCTGGCGGCGTGTCTGCAACGCGAGGTCGCCGCCCGCGAGTCCCACGGCGGCGAGGGGCGGATCCGTGCGGCCCGCTTTCCCGCCCGAAAAACCCTGGAGGAATTCGATTTCACGCATCTTCGCGGCCTGAAACGGGAATCGGTCCTGCACCTGGGCACCCTGGACTTCGTCACCGGCAAGGAGAACGTCGTCTTCCTCGGCCCGCCCGGCACCGGCAAGACACATCTGGCGATCGCGTTGGGGATCCGCGCGTGCCAGGCCGGACACCGGGTCGCGTTCGCCACGGCCTCCCAGTGGGTGGACCGGCTCGCCGCCGCCCACCACACGGGCAGGCTCCAGGACGAACTCGCCCGTCTGGCCCGGATCCCCGTGATCGTGGTGGACGAGGTCGGCTACATCCCCTTCGAAGCCGAGGCGGCGAACCTCTTCTTCCAACTCGTCTCCGGACGCTACGAACGCGCCAGCGTGATCGTCACCAGCAACAAGGCCTTCGGGCGCTGGGGCGAGGTCTTCGGCGACGACACCGTCGCCGCCGCAATGATCGACCGCCTCGTCCACCACGCCGACGTGCTCTCCCTGAAGGGAGACTCCTACCGACTCAAGAACCGCGACATCGGACGCACCCCGACCGCCACCTGAGCGGCGGGACCCACACAACAAGACCATGGGTCAGAATTCACCCGACGAAGACGGCATCGATTTCACACGACGCCGACAACTGTGTCCGGAAGCCCACCGACACTCACGTACTTGAGCAAAGCGGACCTTCGACCTCGGCGCAGCCAGCGTGTCGCGTGTGCGCTCGGGGTTCCGAAGCAGAAGGCATCGTCCCCTGCAGCGACTTCGTCACCGACACCGACGCAGCCTATCCCGCAGCCTGATCGCGCTCTTCGCATCGGACCCCAACGAGCCCCAAGACCGACCGCCACGCGCGTCGATGTGAACGTACGCAGCTCGACACCCACCCCGCGACTCTCAGGTGGTCCGAAGGCCGACCGCCACCTGAAGTCGCCGCACCGTCGGCGACTTCTTCGGGGCCGGGGAGAAGCAGTTGCGATCCCTGACCAGCCCGCAAGCTGGTCGCTGCCCTGCCCGCGCAGGGATACCCCGCCAATGATCTTGGGTCCGGAGACGCAGGCATTCACCGTCGCGATCAAAGTGGACTTTCGACTTCGGCGCGGCCGGTGTGTTGCGTGTGTGCTTGAGGTTCCGGGGCCGGGTGCGTCCTGGCCGGGGTTCTGCGTCCGCGGCGATACGGCCGCAACCTACCTCTCGCCTCCGATCACACCTTGCAACGAACACCAACGGGGCACCAATGCCCTGCACTCCAGTACAGCCGAACGCCGTTCGTTGGTGCGGAAGTTCTGATCCTCGGCCGGTCCGAAGGACCGAGCGCCACGTGGCGTCCCAGCCGTCCGCGAGCTTGCCACGCACGTTGCGGCCCTCGGCCGGCCCGAAGGCCGGTCGCCACTCGAGGACCACTCGACGGCGACCGAGGTCGACACCCTGTTGCGATCCCCGACCAGCCCGAAGGCTGGTCGCCACCTGGTGCTCATCTGCTGGGGTTCGCCGTCGTCGTAGTTGCGACCCTCGGTCAGCCCGAAGGCTGACCGCCACTCCCTTGCGAACTACGAGGCCGTGCTGCGGTTCGCCCTCGGTCGACCCGAAGGTCGACCGCCACACTTCGTCCATGAGCACGAGCGATGCATTAACGCCGTTGCGATCCCCGACCGGCCCGAAGACCGACCGCCACGCCCAGTCCGGCGGCAGGCCCGTCGACATCTGGATGGTTGCGATCCACGATCGACCCGAAGGCCGGCCGCCACAGAGCGCATCCTGCGGTTGTTCGTGCGGCGGCGAGTTGCGATCCCCGACCGACCCGAGGTCGGTCGCCACGTCTTGCATCAGGTGCGATCCCGTGGAGCGTAGCGTTGCGATCCCCGATCGACTCGAAGGTCGACCGCCATCGGGTTCTGGTTGTCCTTGGTCGAGACGCGACCGACGTTGCGATCCCCGACCGACCTGAAGGCCGGTCGCCACGCGCGCACTGTTCCCCCAACCCGGGCAGGGTGCGCGGTTGCGATCCCCGGCCAGCCCGAAGGCTGACCGCCACACGGTGCTCACCGCAGGGCCGCCAGTACCGACGTGGTTGCGATCCCCGGTCGGCCCGAAGGTCGACCGCCACCGGAGGCGTCGTCCGTGACGATGTCGGGCTGCTCGAGTTGCGATCCCCGGTCGGCCCGAAGACTGACCGCCACCCGAGCACGACCGGCGGGCACGACGGCGCGCAGGCGTTGCGACCCTTGGCCAGCACGAAAGCTGACCGCCACTCGGTAGCCGCCGCCGGGCGGCCAGGCCCGTCCGGCGTTGCGGCCCTCGGCCAGCCCGAAGGTTGGTCGCCACCTGATGGCCGCGTTGGAGGCACTGGGGTGGACCGCTTTGCGGCCCTCGGCCAGCCCGAAGGTTGGTCGCCACCTGCCACCGGACCCTGCCCCGCCAACGCCCACCACGTTGCGGCCCTCGGCCAGCCCGAAGGTTGGTCGCCACCTTGACTGAGCAGGGAAATCCCGTCGAGGACCCCACCTTTGGATGCCCGTCGACAATCACGTTCTTGAGCAAAGCGGACTTTCGGCTGCGGCGCGGACGGCGTGTCGCGTGTGTGCTCGAGGTTCCGAAGCAGAACGCGTCGTTCCCTGGAGTGTCTTCGATGCCGCCGGGGACACCCTATCCCTCGGCCCGGACGCTCCCCGAGGGTTCGCCCGGTCCGAAAGCTGCGTAGCCTCGCGGTGTCGATGTGTACCCGACGAACCCCGCCATCCACAATGTCGACGGACCCGAAGGCCGGTCACCACCGCCCACGGCCGCTTCTGCGCCGACCACGCCCCCGTGATCGGCAAGACCCTCGGCCCCATCACCCACACCGACGCCACCGGCGCTCGCCGGGTCCTCAACACCACCCGTGTGCCCGCCCACCACACCGGGCACCCCCGCGTGGCTTCCACCGCGCACCTGGTTCAGGCCGAAGTCCGCGACCGCGCCTTCGAGTACCGCGTCGCCGTCGTGGGCGAGCATCTGTTCGCCACCGAGATCCACGTCGACGCCCCCTACCTCGACATCCGCACCGCCCCCGACGCACACACCACGTACAGACCCGGAACCCTGCCCGCCGAACTCGCCCGCTGCGTAGTGTCCGTCACCCGAGGCTTCGGCCTCGTCTTCGCCGCCTGGGACCTCATCGCCACCCGCGACCACCGCGTCCTCGCCCTCGAACTCAACCCCGGCGGCCAATGGGCCTTCGTCCCCGACCACCACCACATCACCACCGCCCTCGCCGACCACCTGGAGCAGGCAACCCGATGACCACCCACCCCCACCCGGACACCACCCCCACCGCGCCGCCGCCGGACACCGACGAAACGCGAAGCCTGCGGCACGCCATGGTCGCGTCGATGACCCTCGACGGCATCCGACCCGAGATCGTCGACGCGTTCCGCGCCGAGCCGCGGCACGTGTACGTGCCCCGCTTCGTCCGCCGGATCGAAACCTCTCCGGGGACCTGGGAGACCCGCGTGTTCACGCCCGACCACCCCGACTGGGCGCGCGAGGTCTACACCGACCAACTCCTGATCACCGCGACGATGTTCGGCGACGACGGCCCACCCCTGTCCTCCTCTACCGTCCCCTCCCTGATGGCCGCCATGCTCGACGCCCTCGCCGTGGAACCCGGCATGAGCGTGCTCGAGGTCGGCGCCGGCACCGGCTACAACGCCGGCCTCCTCGCCCACCTGACCGGCGACACCGACATCACCACAATCGACATCGAACCCGACGTCGCCACCGCCGCCCGCGACGCCCTGACCGCAGCCGGACACCCGGGCGTGAGCGTCGTCCACACCGACGGCAACCGACCGCCCGCCGAACCCCGCAGCGTCGACCGATTGATCGCCACCTGCGGCGCGGACCATGTCCCGCCGGCCTGGCTCGCCGCCGTCCGACCAGGCGGCCGCCTCGTGGCACCCGTGGGCACCGGCATCGCAGCCCTGACCCTCGACGAACACGGCCACGCCGAAGGCCCGTTCCTGGCCACACCCGCCTACTTCATGGGCCTGCGCACCACCGCCGGCACCAACACCATCCCCTACCCGGGCGACCCGACCGGCCCCCTCGAACCGTGCGCCATGCCCCTCGCCGCGTGGCACGACGACGACCTGCGCTTCGCCATCGCCCTCGCCCTACCCGCCTCCGACCTGGGCCAACGCGACCTCCCCGACACACTGACCCCATGGACCACCGACGGCTCCGTCGCCACCATCCACGCCGACGGCACCTGCCGCCAATCCGGCCCCCGCCACCTCGCCCACGAACTCGCCCACATCCACCACGACTTCGAAAACGCTGGCAGACCCCAACGCCGACACCACCGACTCCGCATCGACACCCGAGGACACCACACGACCACGTTCACACTCACGATCTGAACCGGCCAGACGGCCGGACGTGCAACTCGCGCCCACCGCTCGGGCCGTTCACGTCGGTGCACACGCGCCACGAGCAGGCACCGACTCGGCATCTCTCGTCCGAGTCCAGACCGCGCAACAGGTCCTTACGGCTCGTTGCGATCCCCGACCGACCCGAAGGTCGGTCGCCACCGTCGACCTCGCTCACCACCGGCTCGGCGGGCCGCTGTTGCGATCCCCGGGCGACCCGCAGTCGACCGCCACGCCCGGACCGCGGCGAGATGATCCCGGACCCCTCGCGTTGCGATCCCCGGTCGTCCCGAAGGTCGACCGGGCCCTCGTCGTTGCGATCCCCGGTCGGCCCGAAGGCTGACCGCCACCCGGGCACGACCGGCGGGCACGACGGCGCGCAGGCGTTGCGACCCTCGGCCAGCCCGAAGGCTGACCGCCACTCTCGCCACCATCCCTGCCTGGCGTCCAACACATCGTTGCGACCCTCGGCCAGCCCGAAGGCTGACCGCCACCGGAGCCCGACCCCGGGCCGGCTCTCGACTCGTAGTTGCGACCCTCGGCCAGCCCGAAGGCTGACCGCCACGACCAGCCCGTCGTCCGCATCATCGTGTGCAACCAGTTGCGACCCTCGGCCAGCCCGAAGGCTGACCGCCATCGCCGTGGGTTGCGCGGTACCCCGCAGGATTTCGTAGTTGCGACCCTCGGCCAGCCCGAAGGCGGACCGCCACTTGGAACTCGGCTGGCGACCCAAACCGCGCGGCCCCGTTGCGATCCACGGCCAGCCCAAAGGCTGACCGCCACGGAGCGCGCCGAGCTGCTGCGGCGGTTGCGCAAGCAGTTGCGATCCACAACCGGCCCGAAGGTCGGTCGCCACCATGCGCGCCGCCGTCACCGTGATCGAGGACATCGTGTTGCGATCCCCGGTCGGCCCGAAGATCGACCGCCACTTAAGGGCGTTCTCGCCCTTGTTGACCACCCAATCGTTGCGATCCCCGACCAGCCCGAAGGCTGGCCGCCACCGGCAGGCCGTCGCCTCGGGTGCCCGACTTCCCGTTGCGATCCCCGACCAGCCCGAAGGTCGGTCGCCACCGGCGGCAGCACCTCGATCGCGGACATCGCGGCGATGTTGCGATCCACGACCGGCCCGAAGGTCGGTCGCTACTCCGCGTCCACGTCCACGTCGACTCGACGCGGCCGTAGTTGCGATCCCCGACCGACCCGAAGCCGGTCGCACTCTGGACTCTGCTCATAGGACCAACCGGAGAGGGGCGGTTGCGATCCCCGACCGACCCGAAGGTCGGTCGCCACGGGTCCTCCACAGTGATCACGAGGGCCGAGCAGGTGTTGCGATCCCCGACCGGCCCGAAGGTCGGTCGCCACCTACGTGCGCTGATCCCGCACTCACACCGGCCCAACGTTGCGATCCTTGGCCAGCCCGAAGGCTGACCGCCACGCCCAGTGAGGGGCGATCGCTGCCGGCGCTCGGGTCGTTGCGACCCTCGGCCAGCCCGAAGGCTGACCGCCACCCAGCCATGCCGGGCCCGCACCGAGCGCCGGCGGGTTGCGACCCTCGGCCAGCCCGAAAGCCGACCGCCACTCGGGGGCGGGGGCGGGTCCGCCGCGCCGCCTGTTCGTTGCGACCCTCGGCCAGTCCGAAGGCTAACCGCCACCCCTCCGGTTTCCTCCCGTGTATGGCTCGTCCTATGCGTTGCGACCCTCGACCGGCCCGAAGGTCAGTCGCCACCGCAATTCCGGGACCAGCGGCCACGCTGATCACGTCGTTGCGATCCCTAGCCGACCCGAAGGTCGACCGCCACTCGCCATCCCCCACCATGCCCGCGCGAACTGCTCGTTGCGACCCTCGACCAGCCCGAAAGCTGGCCGCCATCCGGCTGGTCGACCCGGCGGACCACCGCTGGATGACGTTGCGACCCTCGACCAGCCCGAAGGCTGGCCGCCATTGATTCTTCCTCTGACGCGCCCTGCGCGCAGGGATGTTGCGACCCTCGACCAGCCCGAAGGCTGGCCGCCATCGCCGAGTTCCTGGGCGAGGCGGATCAACTCGGCGTTGCGACCCTCGACCAGCCCGAAGGCTGGCCGCCATCCTGCCTGAGCAGGGGAAACGTATCGAAAAATTTCTTCGCGAGGTACTGCCGTGTCGTCGATTGTGGTCGAAACGGACTTTCGGCTTCGGTGTGGTTCGCGTGTCGCGTGTGTGCTTGTGGTTCCGAAGCGGCGCTCTCGGGGGGCTTTTTCGATTCGGGTCCATGATGTGTGGGCAACGCCCTAGATTTTCATCTGCCGGGTGTCCGAGGCGGGTTCCGTCTCCGGTCGGTTCGTCGCGTCCCCACCCGGTTTTCAAGGAGCCTTCATGCGTTTATTGGCGCACAGCGTCAACGATTCCGGTGTTCGACACGGCCTCGACGAGCACCTGCGTGGTACGGCCGTCCGGTCCGGTGAGTTCGGGTCGGTGTTCGGTGGTGGTGCGGCGGCGGGCTATCTGGGGGTCGTGCACGACGTCGGGAAGGGCGCGTGTGCCTGGCAGTCGAAACTGCTGGCCGTCGAGGCGGCCGGTGGTGGGCGGGTGGGGCTCGACCACAAGCGCGCGGGAGCTCTCCTGGCGCAACGCGCGTTGCCGCCCACGCTCGCCCGGATCGTGATCGGGCACCACGGCGGGCTCCCCGACACCCAGACCCTGAAGGACGAACTCCACGCCGCTGCCGGGGCCGTCGAGGAACTCGAGGCCACCATCGCCGCGGTCGCCGAACTCGTGCCCGAGATCCTTCCGGACGTGTCGCCGTCGCTTCCGACGTGGTTGGCGTCCGTTCCGAAAGCCGAACTCGGCCTCGCCTACGACCTGTTGATCCGGATGCTGTTCAGTTGCGTCGTCGACGCGGATTTCCTCGACACTTCGGCGCACTTCGACAGCGGGGCGGCGGCGCTGCCACCGGCTCCGGCCGTCCCGGAGCTCCTGCGCCGGTTCGAGCAGCGCCGTATGGAGAAGCTCCGCGACCGGCCGAGGAACGATCTCTCCCGTCTTCGTGACGACGTGTACGCCCGTACCGCCGCCGCGGCAGTGCTTCCGCCGGGCATCCACCGCCTCGGTGTGCCCACCGGTGCCGGGAAGACGTTCGCCGCCGGCGGGTTCGGGCTCCACCACGCGGTGAAGTGGGGTCTGCGGCGGGTCGTGGTGGCGGTTCCGTTCATCTCGATCACCGAGCAGAACTCGGCCGTCTACCGTGATCTCCTGGAGCGCGACGGCGACGCGGCGCCGTCGTTGTTGGAACACCACAGTGCGGTCGATCTCGACGCGGCCCCGCGCGGTGCGAAGCTCGCCGCGGAGAACTGGGACTCGCCGTTCGTCGTCACCACGACGGTGCGCCTGTTCGAGTCGCTGTTCTCGCGCAAGCCCGCCGCGATGCGGCGGCTGCACCGCCTGGCCGGCGCGGTGATCGTCCTCGACGAGGTCCAGGCACTGCCCGATCCGTTGTTGATGCCGATCCTGTCCGTGCTGCGCGGGTTGTGCGACCACTACGGGACGACGGTGCTGCTCACGTCGGCGACCCAGCCCGAGTTCATGGCGGTGTCCGGGTTCGAGGGCGCGCGGGCGGTCGACGTGATCCCCGATCCGGCGCCGTTGTACGCGAGGTTGCGGCGCGTCGACTACGAGTGGCGCCTGGCGCCGCAGCCGTTGCTCGAGGACATCGCCGTGGAGGCGGCGGACCTGCCGCAGGCCCTGGTCGTGGTGAACACGACCGCGAACGCGGCCACCGTGCACCGCGCCCTGGCCGAGGAACGCCCGTCCGATCTCGGCCCGGCACTGCACCTGTCGACCCGCATGGCCCCCCGGCATCGGCGGGAGAACCTCGCCCGGATCGGGAGGCTCCTCGAGCAGGGCAAGCCGGTCGCCGTCGTCGCCACGCCACTCGTCGAAGCCGGTGTCGACGTCGACTTCCCCGTGGTCTACCGCGCGTTCGCCCCGGCGGAGTCCCTGCAGCAGGCGGCCGGTCGCTGCAACCGCGAAGGCCGCCTGCCCGCACCCGGCCGGGTCGTGGTGTTCGACCCGTGCAACGGAGGGCGCCCGAACGGCGAACCGTACAAGCAGGCGATGCAGGCGACCATGGAGAACTTCGGCCCCGGTCTCGCCGACCCGGACGACCTGGACGCGTTGGCCCGCTACTACCGGCTGCGGTACGGCCGTCTCGGCGACGACGGCCTGGGCCGCCGCATCCAGGACCTGCGCGCCCGCCTGGACTATCCGCAGGTGGCGGCGGAGTTCCGCATGATCGACGACCAGGCGACCAGCCCCGTCGCCGTCCTGATGGACGACGACGAGGCCCAGGACATCGTGCGCGCCGCGGTACGGGCGCTGCGGTCGCCGTACCCGTGCGGCCCGCAGCCCCTGCGGGACCTGCAGCCCTACACCGCGTCGCTGCCGCGCTCGGCCGCACGCAAGGCCGTGCAGGCCGGCCACGCCGAGCCGGTGGTCAGGGACCTGCTGCTGTGGGTCAGCGACTACCACTCCGAACGCGGTATCGATCTCGAACAGCCCGAGAACAGCGAGGACTTCACGTCTTGGTGACCAAACGCAACCGGCATTCGGCTCCTCCGCTCGTGGTCGAGGTGTCCGGGCCGCTCGCCTGTTTCACCCGCCCCGAGTTGAAGGTCGAACGCGTCAGCTATCCCGTCATGACGCCGTCCGCGGCGCGGGGTCTGTTGGAGGCGATCTTCTGGAAGAAGGAATTCCGCTACGACGTGGTCAAGATCGAGGTCCTCGCACCCGTGCGCTGGTTCAGCCTGCGCCGCAACGAGGTCAAATCCGTCGTGACCCCGCCGCGGATCCGTGAACTGCGCCGGGACCCGAGCCGCCGGTACGACGTGGAGGAGGACCGGGACCAGCGCAACACCGTCGCGCTGCGCGACGTCGCCTACCGCATCCACGCGCACGTCGACCTCGCGCCGCACACCACCGCGACCGAGGCCAAGTACCGCGACCAGTTCCGGCGCCGTGTCGAACGCGGGGCGTGTTTCTCCCAGCCGTTCCTCGGCTGCCGCGAGTTCGCCGCCGACTTCGGCCCCGCCACCACCCGCCCACCGATCCGCCACGACGAGGCCCCCGAGGACGGCGAGGAACTCGGCGTGATGCTCCACTCGATCGTCTACACCGACACGGGGGAGCGGTACCGCTGGTTCCGTGCCCGACTCGAACAGGGCGTCCTGCACGTACCCGAACACCCGCTGTCGGACACCGAGGTCGACATGCCCGCACGCTCCGCCCGGGCCCGACGCGCCGCCGAGGGCTGACCGATGCTCCTGCGCGAACTCCGCGACCACGCACGCACCCGCACCGACATGCCGCCCCTCTACTACGTCCCCAAGGCCCTGCGCTGGTTCATCCCGCTCACCGAGAACGGCGACCTCGCCCCCGGCGGCCTGGTCGACCTGCGCCCCGCCACGGGGGCGAAGGGACCCAAGGGCAAACTCGTCCCCGCGCCCGACGCCTACCGCGCCGGCATCCACCCACCACCGCTGCTGCTGTGCGACACCGCCGAATACGTCCTCGCCGTCGCCCGCGACGACAGCCCCAAAGCCGACGCCCAGGCCGACCGCCGGTGCGCCGCGTTCGTCGACCTGGCCCGCCGCTGGACCGACCGCGCGGCCGACCACGACCCCGTCGCCCGCGCCCTCGCCCGCTTCCTCGACGCCGACGGCCTGGCCCACGTCCCCATCCCCGACGATCTCGTCGCGGCGGACTGGGTCGGCATCATGGTCGACGCCGCATGGGTGCACCTGCGGCCGACCGCGCAGACCGAGTGGTGCGCGATCGTCGCCGAACGCAAGGGCGGCGGCCGCCAAGGCCTGTGCCTGGTCTGCGGCGACCACGGCAACCTGCTGTCCACCCTCCCGGAGAGCATCAAAGCCGGCGCCATCCCCACCTCCGGGCAGGCCCGCAAGACCCAACTCGTCAGCATCAACTCCGCCGCCCAGGCCCGCGAGGGACTCCTCCAACTCGCCAACACGCCCATCTGCGACGGCTGCGGCTCCACCGGCGTCGCCGCCCTCAACGCCCTCCTCGCCGACGAACGCCACCGCCGCCGCGGCACCACCTCCAGCCTCGTCTGGTGGACCCGCGACCCCCTCGACGACGACCCCATCGCGGCCTTCGACGCCCCCCAGCCGGACGACGTCCGCCACCTCCTCGACACCCTCCACAAACCCGCCCACAACCGCGCCGCGAACGAGCGCGTCGACCCCAACCGCTTCTACAGCCTGACCCTGGGCACGAACAGCTCCCGCGTCGTCGTCCACGACTGGATCGACATCCCCATCGACGAACTCCGCCGCAACCAGGGCGCCTGGTTCACCGACCACGAGACCCGCGACGGCTGGAACCGCACCTCCGTCTGGTACCCGCTGTGGCGCCTGACCCAGGCCGCCGGCCGCTGGGACAAGACCACCAACCGCTACACCAACACCCTCGTCCCCGACGGCCTCGACAACGCCCTCCTCCGCAGCGCCCTCAACCACCAACCACCCCCCGCACACCTGCTGGCGCACCTGCTCGGCCGCATCCGCTCCGACCGCCGCGTCGACGGCCCCCGCGCCGCACTCCTACGCCTGATCCTCGAACGCTCGCCCCACGGAGGAACCACCATGCCCGGACTCGACCCGGACGCCACCGACCCGGGATACCTGTGCGGCCGGCTCTTCGCCCTGTACGAGAGCACCCAATACGCCGCACTCTCCGCCGTCGGGGAGAACGGCCGCCGCCAAGGCGTCAACGCCACGGTCGCCGACAAGTTCTACGGCTCGGCCACCACCGCCCCCAGGCACGTCCTGCTCACCCTCGACCGCGGATCCAAGGCCCACCTCAAGCGCCTGCGCCGTGACCGACCCGGAACCGCGGTCGCCCTCGGCAAGCAGATCGGCGCGGTCTGGGCACGCTTCGACGCGACCGCGGAGGACGTCCTGCCCGCCACCCTCTCGCCGCGACAGCAGGCGCGCTTCGCCCTCGGCTACTACCACCAACAACAGTCCGGCTTCGAAGCCGCCGCCGAACGCGCCGAAACCAAAGCCGCCGCCGCGGCGGCGGACACCCGCCAACCCTGACCGCAACCCCGGAACACCCCGAACCCCTTCCGACTCCCAGGAGCACCCCTGTGACCGCACCGCACCTCGACCCCACCCGCAAGCACGACTACGTCTTCATGGTCGACGTCCGCGACGGCAACCCCAACGGCGACCCCGACGCCGGCGGCATGCCCCGCCTCGACCCCGTCACCAGCCAAGGACTCATCACCGACGTCGCGATCAAGCGCAAGATCCGCAACGTCATCCCCCTCCTCAACGAAGGCCGCGCCGGCTACGACATCTACGTCGAGGCCGGCGTCGCCCTCAACGCCCAACACGAACGCGCCTACACCGCCCTCGGCGACACCACCACCCCCGTCGACGCCCAGAAATGGATGTGCGAAACGTTCTACGACATCCGCATGTTCGGCGCCGTCATGACCACCGGCACCAAACACGCCGGACGCGTCCAAGGCCCCATGCAACTCACCTTCGCCCGCTCCGTCGACGAAGTCCTGCCCCTCGACATCGGCATCACCCGCGTCACCCAGACCCGCCAGGCCGACATCGACAAGGGCGAAAGCACTGAAATGGGCTCCAAACACATCGTCCCCTACGGCCTGTACATCGGCGAAGGCCACTTCAGCGCCCCCCTCGCCACCCGCACCGGCGTCACCACCGACGACCTCGAAGCCTTCTGGCGCGCCTTCACCCTCATGCTCGACCACGACCGCGCATCCACCCGCGGCTCCATGAGCCTGCGCGGCCTGTACGTCTTCACCCACGACGACGCCTACGGCCGCGCCCCCGCCCGCCAACTCCTCGACCGCGTACACGTACAACCCATCGGCACCGGCCCCGCCCGAGGCTTCGACGACTACAAAATCGAAATCCTCGACGGCGACCTCCCCGCCGGCATCACCCTCACCCGCATCGTGGGATGACCCCACCCCACCACCACCCCGGAACAGCGGCCGCCGAGCCGGCCCAGGTACCGATCTCGGCCCTGGAACACCACACGTACTGCCCCCGCCAAGCCGGCCTGATCCTCCTCGAGGACGCCTTCGCCGACGACGCCGCCACCGTCCGCGGCACCATCCTCCACGAACGCGTCCACACCCCCGGACACGAAACCCGCCCCGGCACCAAAACCCTCCGCGCACTGCCCGTCTGGCACGACACCCTCGGCCTGACCGGAGTGTGCGACGTCGTGGAAATCCGCCGCAAAACCGTCACGCCCGTCGAACACAAATCCGGCCGCTACCAACCCGGCGGCCCCGGCGACGTCCAGGTCGCCGCACAAGCCATGTGCCTCGAGGCCATGTTCGACACCACCATCGACACAGCCGTCGTCTGGTCCGCCACCGACCGCCGCCGCCACGAAGTCGCCGTCGACGCCGCACTCAGGGCCACCGTCGAAACCACCACCGCCGCCGTCCGCGCCATGCTCACTGCGGCTTCACTCCCGGCCGCACCCGCCGACAAACGCTGCCGACGCTGCTCCATGGCCGAATCCTGCATGCCCAAAGTCCTCGCCGGCGACCGCCGCTACCGCCAGGCCCTCGCCGACCTGTACCGCACACCCACCGACGAGCCACCCACGCCCACCTGACCCGAAGAGCACCCCATGCCCACCGAAATCCTCAACACCCTCTACGTACAAACCCAAGGCGCTTCACTGCACCTGGACGAGGACAGCATCCGCGTCGCCCTCCCCGACACCCCCGGACGCAAAACCCTGCCCCTCCGTCGCATCGAATCCATCGTCGTCTACGGCCACATCAACCTCTCCACCGAACTCATCGCCCGCTGCGCCGACGACAACAGACCCATCGTCTGGATGTCGAGGAGCGGGCGCTTCACCGCCCGCCTCGAAGGCCCCACGCGAGGCAACGTCCTCCTCCGCCACGCACAACACCGAATCCACGACGATGAGGCCGCACGCCTGGAAATCGCTCGGGCGTTCGTCGCCGGGAAAATCCGCAACAGCCGCCGCATACTCCTCAGAGCGGGCCGGGACGCCCGCGATTCGGCCCAGATCGGCCTGCGCGCCGCAGCCGAGGAACTCGCCGAGGCCGTGACGTGGCTGCCGGACGCCAAAAACCTCGAAGAACTCATGGGCATGGAAGGTCAATCGAGCCGCACGTACTTCGCCGTGCTGCCGCTGGCTCTGAGCAAGGGAACCGACTTCCCGCCGTTCACCAGGCGTTCCAAACGCCCGCCGACCGATCCCACCAACGCCCTCATCTCCTTCCTCTACGGCCTCCTGCGCAACCTCGCCCAGGGCGCCGCGGAACAGGTGGGACTCGACCCACACGTCGGCTTCCTCCACGGCCTCCGCCCCGCAAAGCCGGCCCTGGCCCTCGACCTCATGGAGGAGTTCCGCCCCGCCTTCGCCGATCGTCTGGCTCTCACTCTGATCAACCGCCGCACACTCCGCATCGAACACTTCGACGAACTCTCCGGCGGCGCCTGGCAACTCAACGACGACGGCCGCAAGATCGTCTTCGAAGGCTGGCAGGACACCCGACGCCAGGAATGGGACCACCCGATCGCCGCACGCCCCGTCCCCGCCGGCCTCCTGCCCGTCATGCAGGCCCGTATCCTCGCCCGCCACCTCCGCGGCGAACTCCCCGGCTACCTCCCCTGGACACCCGCATGATGGACCTCCTCCTCACCTACGACGTCGACACCACCACACCCGAAGGCTGCCGACGCCTCCGCAAGGTCGCCAAACTCTGCGAAGGCTACGGAAACCGCGTCCAACAATCCGTCTTCGAGGTAGCCACGGACGACATCGGCCTCCTCAAACTCCTCGCCGCAGTCAAGAGCCTCATCAACGCCGACCTGGACAGCATCCGCATCTACCGACTTCCCGGGAACGGCTTCGAAGCCGTCCACACCGTGGGCACGGCCCGACTCCTGGCACACCGCGACGACTTCGTCTTCTAGCCATCCCGGAACCCGAACAGCGGCAGTCAACGCACGAACACAAGCCCGGACTGTGCCTCGTTTGAAACCGACCGACCCTTCCCCGAAGGTCCGGAGCGCAACAGGGCACTGCTCTTCTACCCGGGTACCGCAGCGGGCGGCTTCTCACTCGGTCCGGTCATCAGGGGGCTGCTGACCACGATCGGCTGGCGTCAGGTGTTCTTCGTACCGGTAGTGCTGACCGCAGTGATCCTGGCCTTGGCCCTCGCGGTGTTGCCGCGCGACGAACGTCCGGAGCGCCGGACCGGGGCTTCGATGTGGACGGCGCGATGTTGCTGCTGGGGTACGAGGTCGTGCGGCTGGAGCACCCGGCGCGCGGTCCCGGGTGGACCGCGGCGGTGTTCGCGGCCGGGATCGCGCTGCTGCTCGCCTTCGTGGCGGTGGAGCGTCGGTCGTCGGCGCAGCCGGTACGGCTGGGCATCCTGCGCTCCGGGGCGTTGCTGCGGGCGAACCTGGGGGCGATGTTGTTCGGCGGCTCATTCTTCGAGTTCCAGCTCCTCGCGGTGTTCTACCTGCAGGAGGTGCGCGGTTGGTCGACGCTGGAGACCGGCTTCGCGCTGCCTGCGGTGGGGGTGGACGCGGTACTCGCGCCGATCGTGACGCCGCGTCTGGTCGAGCGATTCGGAAACCTGCGGGTGATCCTCGGCGGGATGCTGCCGGCGGCGGTCGTTACGGGCTGTCCTGCCGATCGATGCGACACCACCTATGTGGCGAGGTTCCCGACCATGTTGCTGATCGGGTCGCGTTCCCGCTCGCCTACGGGCCGCTCACGATCACGGCGACGGACGGGAGCGAGGTTCCAGCGCAGCGCAACGGCGTGCTGGTCGGCCGATCCGGCCTGCGTCGAGGACGGGGTCCGCTCCGGCCTTGCCCACATCGGCGGGTCCGGATCGAACGGCGCTTTGCATGTGGAGGGGAGTGCTTGGGTGAACTACGGTGGTCGGCGGAGATTCACGTCGTCGAAGGCGACACGTGGGTGGCAAGATGCAACCGAACGAAAACGCTGTTACCGACTGGTAGATCCCCAGGTCATCCAGCGTCGGCCCCGCGCGAGCGGGGATGTTCCGTCTCATCCGAGTTGAGGGCGCGGCCGGTCTCGGTCGGCCCCGCGCGAGCGGGGATGTTCCCTGGTTCTTCGTGCCCTTCAGCGGCAGCAGCCCGTCGGCCCCGCGCGAGCGGGGATGTTCCCGTCGGCCCGGCCCGGCGATCGAGGTTCCGGAGGTCGGCCCCGCGCGAGCGGGGATGTTCCCACCCCACGAGAGGTATCGAGATGACCCCCGCAGTCGGCCCCGCGCGAGCGGGGTTGTTCCCCGCGACGCGGACCCGACCCGGAGACCGCAGAGGTCGGCCCCGCGCGAGCGGGGATGTTCCGCGGTACGGACAGCGCGAGGTGCTGTGGGCCCTGTCGGCCCCGCGCGAGCGGGGATGTTCCCGAGTTGATCCGGCGCTGCTCGTCCAGGTACTCGTCGGCCCCGCGCGAGCGGGGATGTTCCCGGGCGGGCGGGCGCGGCGCGTTCGATGCCGAAGTCGGCCCCGCGCGAGCGGGGATGTTCCCGAGAACGGGGGGACGGTCACCTTGCTGATCAGGTCGGCCCCGCGCGAGCGGGGATGTTCCCACCTGGCCGTGGCCGGATACGACCGCGACAGGGTCGGCCCCGCGCGAGCGGGGATGTTCCCGGCTTCCCCACAGTGGCAGGTCTCGATGATGAGTCGGCCCCGCGCGAGCGGGGATGTTCCGGGACTCCGCAAGGAACTCCTGCCCAAGGAGGAGGTCGGCCCCGCGCGAGCGGGGATGTTCCCTGATGGAGCAGTAGCGGCCCGGCCCTGGGTGGGTCGGCCCCGCGCGAGCGGGGATGTTCCGGTCGTCAACGCGTGCGTGTGGCTGATCGTGGCGTCGGCCCCGCGCGAGCGGGGATGTTCCCCACGGGATCGATCACCCACCACGTGTTCGCGTGTCGGCCCCGCGCGAGCGGGGATGTTCCCCGCTGTCCGTTCCGAAAGATCGCGACCTTCGCGTCGGCCCCGCGCGAGCGGGGATGTTCCGGGGCAGATCCGCGGTTGCCTCGCTCGGGCCCGGTCGGCCCCGCGCGAGCGGGGATGTTCCCTGACGGCGCTGTACCGCGAGATGGACCCGGACGTCGGCCCCGCGCGAGCGGGGATGTTCCCAGACTGGGCAGAACCAGATCTTGGCGCACCTCGTCGGCCCCGCGCGAGCGGGGATGTTCCCCGGCATCACCACGTGGGTTCTGACCACGGAGAGTCGGCCCCGCGCGAGCGGGGATGTTCCCGTCTACAACAGCGGGATCAGGTCGGTCTGGAAGTCGGCCCCGCAAGCGCGGGGATGTTCCCGCCTCGGTCAGGGTGACGACCACGGGCACCAGGTCGGCCCCGCGCAGGCGGGGGATTCGGTTCCTCGACGATTTCGGCGCCCGCTACGCGACGCGCCGCCGGTGCCTGCCGACATCCACGTCGAAGGCGGAGTCGACACCGATGGCTGCGATCCTTGGTCGACCCGAGGGTCGACCGCCACGCGTGGACGCGGACTCTCTACGGCACCCCAACGGTGAGATCACCTCCGGACTCCCAGCTGTGCTGCTCCGGCGCCGCGAGTACCCCGGACGGATGCGGCACGAAGCGTCAGATCGTTCGGATCGTGTCCCCGCCCTCCACGACACATTCGCGTCGACCGCGCCGGACCTCGCGGCGGACCACCGCGTGACCTGGCGTCCACCGGGCGGGGTGCCCCTGCTCCACTCCACCCTGGTCATACCGGACGGCTTCGAAAGCCATCCCCTCACCGACACCCGAGACTTCCAGGACCTCGGCCTGGGCTGCTTCCACTACGACTGGGACCTCCCACGCATGGTGGTCACCGCCCTCCTCGGCGTCCCCCGGCCTGCCGTCGAGCATGTCGGCGGCTTCGAGCCAGCGTTCGGCGCCCTGGGGTGGGGCATGGAGGACACCCACCTCGGCGCGGCCCTCATCGCCTCCGGGCTCACGGTCGTTCCGCTTCGCCAGGCCGTCGGCCACCACCTTGACCCCGCCGACGCGGACACACAGTGGAAGAGAAAGCTGGAGTCCTGGCCGCACACCCACGCCCTGTACCGGAAACTCCTCGACGGTCCGCGCTGCCCGCCCTGCCCTGGGACGAGGTCCCCACCTGGCTGGCCGAGGCGTCGGCGATCATCGTGCCGTCCAGCCGCGAAACGTTCGGCCTCGTGGCGGCCGAGGCGATGAGCGTCGGCACCCCGTTCGTGTCCCACCGCACCGGGAATCTTCCCGACCTTCTGGCGGGCGTGCCCGGCGCGGACAGGCTTCTTGTGGAACCGGCGCTGGGGTCACCCGGACTGGTGGCGGCCGTCCACGAACTCCTGGCGAACCCGGTAACCTACGCCGCAGTCACCTGGGCCGTGTACTACGCCGCGTCGGACTATCGGCCCATCCGAGTCGCTGAGACCTTCCTCAAGGCGGTGTCGTGATGGGTTCTTTCCTGCCCGCGCGCGTATGTCCGTTGCTCCTGGTCGACGGCCACCACCTGCTGTGGTCGGCCACGTTTGGCTTCCCCGCCGAGATCCGCTCCCGCGACAAGTCACGGGAACTCACCGGCGCGTTCGCCTTCTTCGCCCTGCTGCGGTGCGTCGTCCGCGACGACCTCGACACCACCGCCCCGGAGATCATCGTCGTCTTCGACGGCGAACAGGGCTCGGCCGCCCGCCAGACCGAGGACGTCGACTACAAGGCGAACCGGCCCACCACGCCCGAAGCCCTCAAGCCGCTGCAGTTCCTTCAGCCCGTCAAGGACGGTCTCGATGCGTTCGGGTATGCCTGGATGGAGATCGAGAACGCAGAGGCGGACGACTCCATCGCCACCCTCGCCCGCGCCCACCCGGACCGGCCGGTGCGGATCATGTCCGGCGACCAGGACTACTACCAACTCCTGGACACCGACAACGTACGCATCATCAACCGCTCCCGCAACGCCGGGAAGCGCGTCATCGGCCCCGAGGAAGTCACCGGCCGCTTCAAGGTCACGCCCGCCCAATGGGCCGATTACCGCAGCCTCACCGGAGACCCTTCCGACAACATCCCCGGCGTGCGCGGCGTCGGCCCCGGCGCCGCCGCGAAGTACCTCGCCGGCGGCCTCACCCTGGACGAACTGCCCGAGAGCGGACGCCTCACAGGCACCAAGGGGCAGGCGGTCCACGATGCCTGGGGTGACGTGCTGCGCTGGCGCGACATGATCCGCATGCGCACCGACGTCCCCGTCACCGCACACCCCACCGGCCTGCCCAGCCCCGAACTGCCCAAGGCGGCGGACATCATCGCCAAGCTGGGCCTGTGGTGACGCCCCGCCCCGGACGGGTCCTCGCGGTCATGGCCCACCCGGATGACGCCGAACTGTGGTGCGGCGGAACCCTCGCACTCCACGCGCGGCACGCCGACGTACTCGTCGCGGTCGCCGCGCACGACCGACTACGCGACCGGGAAGCGGCAACAGGCGCCGCCGAACTCGGCGCGGACCTACGTCTGATACCCGGAATCGACGCGGGCGCCGTCCACGACCTGATCAACGCCTTCAGGCCCGAGGTCGTCGTCACCCATCCGATCCGCGACGTCCATCCCCAGCACGCGGCCGTCGCCTGGACCGTCGTCGAGGCGCTGCCCGAGGTCGTGATCGCCACCGGCCATCCGCGGCGCCTGTACACGTGTGACACCTACAACTCGCTGACCCTGGACGGCCCCGTCCACGCCGACACGATCGTCGACGTCACCGCGACGTTCCCGACGAAGATGCGCGCCCTGCGGGCGCACACGTCCCAGCCCATCGAGGACCACTTCGGCCCCATGGCCGACACACTCGCGCGTCTGTGGGGCGCCCGCATCGACGCCGCCCGTGCCGAGGCCTATACCGCAATCCCCATCCTCGGACGCGTGCCCGCCTCCCCCTGCCTGTGACACCACCATTCCCGACGCCCGCCCGCAGGGCCGAGACTCGAAGGGATCATCCCTCGTGCCCACGCACCCGACCGCGCCGAAGCCGTGTACCAATACAACGACCTCACCGGCACCCGACAGGTCTCGTTGGTGAGCCCAGCCATAAGGAGCGGGCCCTGACCACCTACGACGGCGCCCTCACCCCTCTGGCCGAACACAAGGTCGCCGGCCTCGCGAACCGCGCCGCGGCCATCGCCGTCGACTCCGGATCCTCCGCCCTGGGCCTGATCCTGCGCGGCCTCGGCGCCCGCCCGGGCCCGACGAACTCGTCGTGTGTACCGACCGAGCACCCCGACGAACTGCGCATCGCTGGCATCCCCATGCTCTGACCAGGCTGCCGCGCCCAGCGCGACTGGCTCCTCGTCGTTTACATGGGCAACGTCTGGACCAGTAGACGGGGATGTTCCCGGCTTCCCGTGTCTGTCGACGTGTGGCAGTGTGTCGGCCCCGCGCACGCGGGGATGTTGCCAGCGATTCAGCTTCTGAGGAGTTCCCGTGGCAGTCGGCCCCGCGAGCGCGGGGATGCTCCTGGCCAAGGCCACGAAGCACACTGCATAGGGAGGTCGGCCCCGCGAGCGCGTGGCCCTCGCGCAGCGCAGGAGCGGGCCGGTCGGTCGATCCGGCGGGTGCCGAGGGCGGGTTCACCCTCCCGATCGTGCGGGGCACGGCCGGTCCGGCGCGAGCGTCGCTTCCACGCGCGCAGTCCGGGTGCCGGGGCGCAGCGGGAAGCCGGTGGTTCGCTCCGCACCCTGTCGAGGACGGAATATGCTCCGACCGTGCCCGCCTCGGCCGCTCCGGGTCGAGACGCTTCGCCGCACGGAGGGCAGCGCTTGGGTGAACTACCGTGGTCTCGACGGAGGTTCAGGTCATCGAAGACGACACATGGGCGGCGAGATGCAACCGAATGAAAACGCTGCTACCGACTGGTAGAACCCCAGGTCGTCCAGTGTCGGCCCCGCGCGAGCGGGGATGGTCCGACCACACGCACGACACGGGCGGCCTGGGGCTCGTCGGCCCCGCGCGAGCGGGGATGGTCCCAGCGTACGGATCACGGCGCGCGGCATGTCCGAGTCGGCCCCGCGAACGCGGGATGTTCCCGCCGGTCGTACACGTGGGAGTACACGCCGCAGATCGGCCTCGCGTGAGCGGGGATGGTCCGCTCACCGAGCAGGGCATCGCGGCGAACCGTCCGTCGGCTCCGCAGGTGCGGGGGTGTTCCCTGCGTCTGCGGTAAGGATCTGCACCGCACCACAGTGTGCTGCTGCGGACACATCGGCGGCTCCCTTCCGACACGACGGCGTCCGGCCGCCCTGAGGAGCGTGGTCCTGGCGCAGCGCAGCGGTGTGCCGGTCGGCGCATCCGACCGGCGTCGAGAACGGTCGCCCCCGGTCGTGCCGGCTTCGGTCGGTCAGGATCGATCGCCCCCTTCGACGCGCGGAGGTGGCGGTCGGGTGAACTACCGTGATGTCGGCGGAGGTTCACCTCGCCGAAGTCCACGCATGGGTGGCATGATGCAACCGAGCGAAAAAGCTGTTACCGACTGGTAGACGCCCAGGTCATCCAGTGTCGGCCCCGCGCAGGCGGGGATGTTCCCGCCCTGCGCCGCGCGCTCGATCTGCCTCTCCTGTCGGCCCCGCGCAGGCGGGGATGTTCCTCTCGGCGTCCACATCCGGCCGGGCGACGGGAAGTCGGCCCCGCGCAGGCGGGGATGTTCCCCCGGAGCGGTGGCGTGGGGTTGGCCGCCTACGGTCGGCCCCGCGCAGGCGGGGATGTTCCTGTCACCACCGGGTGTCACTTTTTGCTGCGGCTGTCGGCCCCGCGCAGGCGGGGATGTTCCCCGGCTCGACCATATTCGCTGGTGTTTCAGCGGGTCGGCCCCGCGCAGGCGGGGATGTTCCGCTGCGAGGCAGGCACATCGAAAATGGGCTGTTGTCGGCCCCGCGCAGGCGGGGATGCTCCACGCACCGCCCCGGTGGACCGCCGGGCGTGACGTCGGCCCCGCGAGCCCGGGGATGTTCCCCGATCCCGCAGGACCAGTGAGACCGGAGGATCGTCGGCCCCGCGAGCGCGGGGATGTCCCCTACTACAGCGACGTCACCGTCGCCGACATCGAGTCGCCCCGCGCGAGTGGGGATGCTTCCCCGGCCACGCCATTGTCGTTCGCAGGGCACGGTCAACCTGTGAGTGCGGGGTTTCCGACGCTGCGGGAACGGTCGTACCGTGGTCGCGTACCGCGTCCGTCACAGACCGTATCGGCAACCGTCCGGGCGCATGCTCGGTTCGATCGGTGCCGACGACCGTGAAGGAAACGACATGGGTGATCATTCGAGCCCCATCGAAAAGGACGGGAACCAGCCGGGGCGGCCGATTCCGCCGCCGATCCTGCCCGACAAGCCGCCGAATCCGGGAACTCCCAAGAAGGACAAGTGAAGCGTGACGAGTGAAGCCGCAGAGCGGGCCCCGGCTGGCCTGCTCCGTCTGGTGGAGCAGGCCACGGGCCCGTTGCCCGATCGCTGGCGCGAAGCGTTCGAGCAGGTTCCGCGCGCCGCGTTCGCGCCGAACGTCGTGTGGGTGCAACTCGCCGACGGGCTGCCGGATCATGTGCCGTGCGACCGGGCGACGGATCCCGAGCGTTGGGCGGCGGAGGTGTGGTCCGACGTGCCGGTGGTCATCCAGGTCCGCGACGGCCGCGATCCCGAGCCGGGGGAGCCGGCCTGGCCCTCGTCCTCGGTGTCGCAGCCGTCCATCGTCGCGGCCACGCTCGTGGCGCTCGACGTCGCGGACGGGCACCGCGTCCTGGAGATCGGTACCGGCGGCGGATGGAACGCCGGGCTGCTCACCCACCGCCTGGGCGACGCGAACGTCGTCACGGTGGAGGTCGATCCGGGGTTGGCTGCGGCGGCACGGACACGACTCGACACCCTCGGACTCCACCCCACCGTCGTAACCGGCGACGGCGCCGACGGATGGGCCGCCGGCGCGCCGTACGACCGGATCATCGGCACCTGTTCGGTGACCCGCGTCCCCGCCGCGTGGATCCGGCAGACGACACCGGACGGCCTGATCGTCACCCCTTGGGCCACCTCGTGGACCGCGTACGGGAACGTCGTCCTGACACCCGACCACCGCGGCGGCGCACGCGGCCGGTTCACGCACGGCGGCGCTTTCATGACGATGCGCAGACACCGCTCCCGCGTCCGCGACGTCGCCGCGACCGTCGTGCGCCCGGGTGACGTCCCGGACACCGGCACCACCACGCTGTCGCCCTGGGACGTCGCGGGCGGAGACCGACACGCCGAGGCGGTCTTGGGCCTGATGCTGCCCGGCCTGCGCACCCACTGGAACGACGACCCGGAACCGGGCGACGACTTCCGCTCCCGACTGTGGATCTGGGACGACGCCCTCACCTCCTGGGCCACGATCGACTACGACGGCCGCCAACTCGACACCTTCGGGGTACGCCAGCACGGACCCCGACGCCTGTGGGACGAGACCGTGGCGGCTTGGACCGGGTGGACGACCGCCGGCCGACCGGCCTTCGACGCGTTCGGCCTCGACGTCGCCGCCGACGGCACACAGACCGTGTGGTGCGGCGACCCGGACGGCCCGTCATGGCCGGTGCCCACAGACCGCTGACCCCGAATCGGCTCCGCGTATACGGGAATTCGGTTCTTCGACGTTCCCGTGTGCCTGTGTACGAACGCGCCGCCGGTGCATGCCGACGCCCGTGTCGAGGGCCGGAACGGCGGTGCCGTTGGCCGCGACCCCAGTCCGCCCGGATCGAACCACCGCCCGACGGGAGCAAGGAGGCAATCGAGTGAACTACCTAGGTGACGCCCGGGGTTCACCTCGGCATGGACGACACATGGGCGGCAACATGCAACCGAACGAAAATACTGTTACCGACTGGTAGAACCCCAGGTCATCCAGTATCGGCCCCGCGAACGCGGGGATGTTCCTGGTCGCCGGGTCCGTACGCGCCACCGGCACCAATCGGCCCCGCGAACGCGGGGATGTTCCGACGATCGCCTCGTTGCTGCGGTGGCTCGGCCAATCGGCCCCGCGAACGCGGGGATGTTCCGTTCACCTTCCGCCCCCGGGACCAGGACCCCGAATCGGCCCCGCGAACGCGGGGATGTTCCCGGCCTCGGTTGGCAGGCTTGTCACCCACGGACGCCGAGCGGCGGGACGCGGTGGAGTGGTCGGCCCCGCGCGAGCGGGGGTGCTTCCTGCGGGCCGGGTGCTGTCGATTCGCTTCCTCGGATCCGGTCGCCTGTTCCCGTTGTTTGTCGGCCCCGCGAACGCGGGGACGGTTCGACGAACTTGCGAACGCCGGAGGGCAACGAGGGGTTGTTCGGACTCACGCACAAGTGCCGTTCGGTAGCTCTATCCCCGGGGCTCCGAACCTGCTCCATCCCGGAGCCTTCGATTCGGCGGTCGGGCGGGACGGACGTTCGCGCCGGCTCGTTTGGTGGGGTCGGTGGTTCGTGTGTCACGGCCCATTTGCTGTCCGGCCCTGGCTCCCGGTGCCCGATCTTTGGAGGAGAGCGGCGGTGGCGGGTATGCGGGCGTGGGGGCGGAGTCGGGCGCGCATGAGGGCGACCGCGCTGTCGGCCCGTCCGCAGCGCACGTTCGCGTGTTCGTCCAGGAGCGTGGTCCAGGCCTGGCACGCCTCGTCGAGGCGGCCGAGGTCGAGGAGCATCTCGGCGAGGATCCCGGAAAAGACGGCGCGGTGAGTGCGTTCGTGGGTGGGGCGGGCCCGGTTGCTGCGGTCCATGGCGGCTGCTGCGGTCTCGAGGTCGCCGAGGGCGCGGTGGGTCAGAGCGGCGGTGTGTTCGAGGGAGGCGGCGTGGAAGCTGCCGCTGGATCCTGGCGCAGCGCAGCGACGAGCCGGTCGGTCCATCCGGCCAGTGCCGAGGGCCGGGTTGCGGCGGTGGTGGGGTGAACTACGGTGATGCGAGCGGAGCTTGCCTCGCTGAAGACGACGCGTGGGTGGCATGATGCAACCGAACGAAAAAGCTGTTACTCGCTGGTAGATGCCCAGGTCATTCAGTGTCGGCCCCGCGCGAGCGGGGATGTTCCCTCGCTCCCCCGGTACGACCAGGGCAGGCGCATGTCGGCCCCGCGCGAGCGGGGATGTTCCCAGGTAGACGCCGCCGCCCGGGTCGCTGATCGGGTCGGCCCCGCGCGAGCGGGGATGTTCCCCGCGGGTGTCCGACCACGGCGACCGCGGCAGAGTCGGCCCCGCGCGAGCGGGGATGTTCCCCCGTTGGGGCTCTCCGCTCGACCGCGCTAGGTGTCGGCCCCGCGCGAGCGGGGATGTTCCTGCGGGCGTACCTCGCAAAACACAACTTCTGAGCGTCGGCCCCGCGCGAGCGGGGATGTTCCGATCCGGACCTCGTGTGCACGACGGGGCTCGGCGTCGGCCCCGCGCGAGCGGGGATGTTCCGAACAGGAACGTCGGTGCGCACGCCGGCTGCTCGTCGGCCCCGCGCGAGCGGGGATGTTCCCCCCTCTGCCACGATGCGCTCCAACTCGTGCTCGTCGGCCCCGCGCGAGCGGGGATGTTCCCAACGACCTCCTCGCGGACTTGGAGGAGGTCACGTCGGCCCCGCGCGAGCGGGGATGTTCCCTGGTCGGGGAGGCTGCCGAGGTCGACGCGGACGTCGGCCCCGCGCGAGCGGGGATGTTCCCGGCTGCGCCATGCCTTGGTGTCCACATAGACAGTCGGCCCCGCGCGAGCGGGGATGTTCCCTGGAGACTGCTCGACGTCGGCACCAGCAGGGCGTCGGCCCCGCGCGAGCGGGGATGTTCCCTCCAGCACCACCCCGGTCGATGCCACGGTCACGTCGGCCCCGCGCGAGCGGGGATGTTCCTCCGGTGTGGCGCGGCATTGCCTGGGCCTACCGGTCGGCCCCGCGCGAGCGGGGATGTTCCTGCCCCTTATCCTGTATGCGGCCGCGTCGGGTGGTTGGCCCCGCGCGAGCGGGGATGTTCCCTCCGCCGCCGCTACCTACCGCGTGGGCCGGTAGTCGGCCCCGCGCGAGCGGGGATGTTCCCGGTTCCAGCTCAGCCGACAACGCGCCTATCAGGTCGGCCCCGCGCGAGCGGGGATGTTCCCGCCGGATGCGGCGGCTTGCGGAGGTGGGGCCGGTCGGCCCCGCGCGAGCGGGGATGTTCCGGCTGAGGGAACCCCAGCCACTCCAACCATGACGTCGGCCCCGCGCGAGCGGGGATGTTCCTTGGCCGAGTCCCACGGGGTCGCCCTGATGACCGTCGGCCCCGCGCGAGCGGGGATGTTCCCGCGGGTGACAGGCCCGGTCGCGCTCGGACCTGGTCGGCCCCGCGCGAGCGGGGATGTTCCCCCGCGCCCGGTAGACGATGCGCCCGTCGCACCGTCGGCCCCGCGCGAGCGGGGATGTTCCCGGGCGCTCACCGTACGGCACCGCGTGGAGGCCGTCGGCCCCGCGCGAGCGGGGATGTTCCGTGATGAGCGCATGCACGAAGGTCGAAGTGGTCGTCGGCCCCGCGCGAGCGGGGATGTTCCCATACGGTGTACGTGAACGCGGAGAGTATCCACGTCGGCCCCGCGCGAGCGGGGATGTTCCCCGTTGGGATCAACCAGCACAAACCGAACCGGAGTCGGCCCCGCGCGAGCGGGGATGTTCCCCGATCCGCGTGGCGGACGTAGTGGCCGGTAGCGTCGGCCCCGCGCGAGCGGGGATGTTCCCCCGGTGTGGAGTGGATCGACACCGGCGACCCGGGTCGGCCCCGCGCGAGCGGGGATGTTCCGTCAGCGACACTCTCGCGCTGGAGGATTTCCTGGTCGGCCCCGCGCGAGCGGGGATGTTCCCGCGCCATCGAGACCCACGCCGCCAACCACCCCGTCGGCCCCGCGCGAGCGGGGATGTTCCCGACCGGCATCACGCACGGACGGCCCGAACTTGGTCGGCCCCGCGCGAGCGGGGATGTTCCCGGGCGGCGCGGGCGGCGCGGGCGGTCCGGCATGTCGGCCCCGCGCGAGCGGGGATGTTCCCCGCTTCAGTTCCGCGTCCAGCGCCGCGACCGCGTCGGCCCCGCGCGAGCGGGGATGTTCCCGGCTTCCTGTGTCCGTCGACGTGTGGCAGTGTGTCGGCCCCGCGCGAGCGGGGATGTTCCTCGGAGAGCCGTCGTGCTGCGCGCCGGGAAGTCGTCGGCCCCGCGCGAGCGGGGATGTTCCCTTCGGCGGTGACGGTGATCGCTTCGTCGGTGAGTCGGCCCCGCGCGAGCGGGGATGTTCCGCTGCACGGGGCGGACGGGGAGGCGTCCGGTCAGTCGGCCCCGCGCGAGCGGGGATGTTCCCCCACCGGTCGATGTCGGTCCGCTCCTCCGGGTGTCGGCCCCGCGCGAGCGGGGATGTTCCTGGGCTGCGATGTGTACTGCGATGCGGCGGGAAGTCGGCCCCGCGCGAGCGGGGATGTTCCTGTACGCCCGGCTCGCCGACATCGGCCATGCCCGTCGGCCCCGCGCGAGCGGGGATGTTCCCGAACTCATCCGAGGTGCAAGAGGGGCCCTGATGTCGGCCCGCGAACGCGCGGATGCCTGCTTGCGGCGCTCGGATGTTCAGCGGTTCGGCCGGTGGCGGCGAGGTGTTCTC
The DNA here is from genome assembly GCF_042754105.1 of Embleya sp. NPDC059237. Taxonomy (NCBI): domain Bacteria; kingdom Bacillati; phylum Actinomycetota; class Actinomycetes; order Kitasatosporales; family Streptomycetaceae; genus Embleya; species Embleya sp. NPDC059237. The sequence continues at coordinate 62,361 of NZ_JBHZAE010000030.1, forward strand.
GGCTCGCCGCCGGGCCCGCAGGCGTCGTTGTCGGGATCGGGCCCTGTCGGCGGCGCGTCCGTGCCGTTGCGGGTCGGTCAGCCGAAGGGTGCGGTGACCTGCATGACGGTGATGACGATGACGGTGGGGCTGACCTCGTAGTTCACGAACGCGTTGGCGATGGTCGCCTCGCGGCGGTCGCGGTTGCCACGGATGGGCGAAGAACCGTATCCGTAGGGGTCACGGCCTATGGTGGCGTCGGCCGCGGCGACGATCTCACGCCGGCGGGAGTCCGAGAGCTTGGCCAGGGCGGCCTCCGCCGCGTTCGCGTACTGGATCCGCCAACTCACGATCCCTCCCCGCCAGGCGGTCGTACCGGGTTGCCCAGGCCGTCGGTCACTCCCGTGTAGTCGCCGGCCCTGATCCGCGCCAGGTCCTCCTCGGACTCGGCGTGCGCCTCGGCGGGCAGCGCCCAGCCCAGGATCGCCCTGCGCGCGAGGTGCTCCAGCGGGGTCGAGTACATCTCCTCGTCGAACGCCGCCCGCCGATCTGCGGGCAACGCAGCGCGGATGCCCCCGAGCGTCCCCGGCAGGGTCACCGCTTCCCCCCGCACGACATGCGTCCAATCCGAATCCGCCATGACACCCAGGGTGCCGGCGGCAGGACGATGATCGGTAGACGCGCCTGCCACGGCCCGGCGCGAACGGCACCCCGGGGAACGGGTGTCGCCCTGCTGGGGGTCGTGGTCCGGAATTCGATGGTGGACCCTGCGGTCGCGCTGCGATCATCCAGCATGGCCAAACCGCCCAAGCCGCTTCCACCGACTGCGGACCTGGTTCACATCATCCAAGCCGCCGTCGCCAACGCCGAGGCTCTCGCCGACGATGCCGCGTACCTCATGGCCGCCGGCCGCGTTTGCCGTGCCCATTCCCTCGCGGTCCTGGCCGTGGAGGAGATGGGCAAGGCGCTGTTGTGCATCATCGCGACGTTCCCCACTCCCGAGGTCAGGAACGATTTCTGGAAGCACTACAACAGTCACGGCGCAAAGCTCGCATACGCGCACGGTGCGCTGACGCTGTTGCTCGGCGACGGCAAGGCTCCTGTCGCCGAACAGTTGGGATCCGTCGTGGCGGCCGTGGCCGGGGACAGCGCCACCAAACTCAGCGGTCTGTACGTGGACTACGTGGACACGGACGTACGGACACCGGCGGACAGCGTGACTGCGGAGGATGCCCGAGCCGCGATCCTTGCGGCGCGCACTCTCGTGGACGAAATCGGTGTCCGATGGACGGGCGAGGAAGTGCTCGCACGTCTTCGAGCCGCGCAGGAGGACACAGCAGTCGGCACGATCCTGGACCAGGCTCGGGATGCCGCAGGGCAGGCCCCCGAGGCGCTCCTCGGTGCCACTCGGCGCTTTTACCACGACCCGCTGGGTCTGGAGTCGTAGTACCCGGCATCGGGGGCCAGTCCGGCAAGTGCGGGACGCCTTCGTGTACCGGTGAATGCGTTGATCCGTCGGGGTGTGGTCAATTCGGCGCAGCAATGGGTCGGCGGGTTCGATCAGTTCGGTGTGGATGTCGGCCGAGGTTTTCGCCCGAGTGGGATCAGTGTGGCCCATCGTGGAGTCGCGGCTGGCCGTGGCGCGGTTGGTCCGAGGAGGATGCGGGATGCTCCTGATACCTACCGACACCACAGTCGAGGGCAGAGTCGGCTCCGCTACGTGCGATCCCCGACCGGCCCGGATCGATCCTTGCTCGACGGGCGCAGAGGGGGATCGGGTGAACTACTTTTGTGTTGACGGAAATGCACCTCTCCGTGGGCGACGCGTGGGTGGCATGATGCAACCGAATGAACACGGTGTTACCCACTGGTAGATGCCCAGGTCATCCAGGGTCGGCCCCGCGCGAGCGGGGATGTTCCTCCCTGTACCTGACGATCGACGGCGACACGGGGGTCGGCCCCGCGCGAGCGGGGATGTTCCCGAGGTCCGCGGCTTCGAGTTGCCGAACGACATGTCGGCCCCGCGCGAGCGGGGATGTTCCACCACCACGGTCACCGCGATACGCACGCCCGGCGTCGGCCCCGCGCGGGCGGGGATGCTCCCCGGAGACGACATGAGCACGCCCACCATCCACGGTCGGCCCCGCGAACGCGGGACTGCTCGGCTCAGCCGTAAAGATCCGTTCGTGTCGCCTGTGGACACGGCGGGCCCTCTCCACCCGGGGGTGCGCTCTCCTCGAGGGCGTGATCGGCTCGGCGCAGCGGCGGCCCGGCTTTCGATCCGTCCGGCGTCGGGAGCGGGGTGGGCTTCGGGGCGTGCGGGGTGCGGCCCGGATCGATCGCCGTTTCGTCGGCGCCGAGGGGGTGGGTGGTGAACTACCTTGGTGGCGCGAAAGATTCGCCCGGGCCGGAGACAACGCACAGGTGGCAAGATGCAACCGAATGAAAACGCTATTACCCGCTGGTAGACGCCCACGTCATCCAGTGTCGGCCCCGCGAGCGCGGGGATGTTCCCCGCCCATCGACCTTGTGTGCTTCGGCACGTGCGTCGGCCCCGCGAGCGCGGGGATGTTCCTGCTCGGCGGAGATCGCAGACGATCTCGGCCGCGTCGGCCCCGCGAGCGCGGGGATGTTCCCCTGTTCGGCTACCGCCACGCTGCGATGCCGGCGTCGGCCCCGGGAACGAGCCGCCCGCCGGGTGGTCGGTCGGCCCCGCGAGCGCGGGGATGTTCCGGTACTCCAGGGCCTGATCGACGGGGCGAAGTCGTCGGCCCCGCGAGCGCGGGGATGTTCCCCCGCACCCTGCGGCTTTCCGCACCCCGTATCCGTCGGCCCCGCGAGCGCGGGGATGTTCCCTGTTGGGACGAGTGGCGATGTGGGATTGGCCCCGCGCGAGCGGAGATTGGTTCTGACGCCCCCGCCCGTCGGGCCCCTCCGTCGAGTCGGCCCCGCACGAGTGGGGGATTGCTCCGGTGATGTGCCAACTCTGGGAATCGGGCCCTCGCGGTGTCGGGTGGGGTGTCGTGCATCCGCCCGGGGCCACGGCGCCGGGCCCGGTACCGGGAGCGGCGTCAGGCGATGCGTACGACCGTGATGAACAGGTGTCGGGCGGTCACCTGGTAGACGACGATGAATTCGCCTGCGGACGCCTGTCGGTGGTCGCGGTCGCGCCTTTCGGCGGTTCCGGGTCCGTAGGGGTCGCGGGCTGTCACGGCGACGCCCCTGTCGAGCGAGGAGCGCGCCGGAGGAGAGTTGCGAGCGGATTTTGTCGCGGTCGGGGCCGTAGTGCACGGCGTGGGTCATCCGGGCTCGTCCTCCCGTTCGCGGGCTTCCTCCATCAGGCGTTCCTCCTCGCGCAGGGCCTCGACCTTGGCGACGTCCTCGTCCCACGGGGGAGTCGGCATCAGGGCCCAGCGGTGGAGGATCAGCAGGAGGTCGCGCGCGTACGCCTCGCCGGCCTCCTCGTCGAATTTCTCGCGCAGCTCCTTCGGGAGGGCGGCGCGGATCCCGTTGATTGAGGCGGGATACTCGATTCCGTCCCCGCCGACGAGATGGGTCGTGAACGTGGCCGCCATGAAGCCTCCCGGATGCGTGCGGAAGGCCGGCGTGACACCCGCAGGTCTTTGATCGGTAGCCGGCGCACATCGGAGTCGGTCCGAATCGACCGTTGCTCGACGGGCGCCAAGAGAACAATCGGGTGAACTACCCTGGTGTCGAACAAGGTTCACCTCGCCGTGGACAGCACATGGGTGGCAAGATGCAACCGAATGAAAACGCTGTTACCCACTGGTAGACGCCCGGGTCGTCCAGGGTCGGCCCCGCGAGCGCGGGGATGTTCCCGGCGGGTGCGGCGGCTTGCCGGGGTAGGTCCGGTCGGCCCCGCGGGCGCGGGGATGTTCCTCCTGTGGGCATACCGGTCCCACGTGCTCTACAGTCGGCCCCGCGAACGCGGGGATGTTCCCAGCTTGAGCGCGTCCTTGTCGGCCCCGGGTGCGTCGGCCCGGCGCAGGCGGGGATGTTCCTGCAGCATCATTGACGATACCCAGGTATATGGTGTCGGCCCCGCGCAAGCGGGATGTTCCCGCGAACCTCAGTATCGAGAACCCTCCTGCGGCGTCGGCCCCGCGAATGCGGAGCCGGAGCGGTTCGAGTAGTGCCAGATCTGCGTCAATGAAGTTCCGCGTCAGCGTTGTTCGCCGAGTGCGTTCCGCAGGTCGGCAATCGACGAGCCTCGGCCGGTTCGGTCACCGGCATCAATCCCAGCCGACCCGAAAGGGTGAACCGCGCAACCCAGCACCGGCCTCGACGGTCTAACCCAGGACATCCACACCCTGGGGGCACAGTGCAGCGCATCACTCGACTCGCAACGACCGCCGTTCTGGCGGCCACAGGTCTCCTCGCCACCGGCTGCGGCGGCGACGAAAACGACAACAAGGGCGCCAAGCCCGCGGCACCCACTCCCGCGGGCAGCCGGCCAGCCGGCGGGCAAACGGCGGCGGTGTCGGACACGGCCGCCCTGGAGAGCGCTGTCCGGGCCTACACCGAGCACCTGTTCAAAGGCAACGGCGCCGGGGCCTACCCGATCCTGTCGACCAGGTGCCAGGACAAGATCGGCAGGCCCGAGTGCGACACCCTCGCCGCCGAGGCCAAGAAGACGTACGGCGCGCTGACCATCAAATCGATCAGCAGCGGAGGACTGGCGCTACCGCATCGCAGCGGCCAGCCCCCACCCGACCGGCCGCTACGGCGCGGGCCACGTCGAACGGTTTCGCACACCGATCACCGACGACAACCCGAACCTGATCCGCATCGGGGAGCACGAGCGGCTCCGAGACGGCACCGTGTGGGACCCCACCACGCGGACCTACCTCGGCGGCGCCGAGACACCCGCCAGCCGAACCATGCACCGCATCGGCGCCCAGGCCGCTGCACGATTCACCGCATCACCGGGCACAGACACGGACACGGTGTGCAACCGCGTCACGTTGCCCAACGGTCACACGGCACACGGGATGTCGCTGCTCCGAGGCCGGGCCGCCCACCACGCCGCAGCGGAAATGGTCACCCGGATCGCCGCGCGGGGCGGGGACACCTCCCGTATCGTCACCGACGGCCATCTGATCTACGGTGCCAGCGCCGCGGAATCGGACCGCACGGCGATCTTCCACAACGCCATCGCCCTGCTCGCCCAGGAACACGCCACCCCGAACGTCGCGTCGGCCGCCTGGCTGGAGGCGGCATACCTGCTCTACCAGGCACCACGCAGGAAACGCGGCAGTGACGCCACGACCCGCGTCTTCCTCGTCGCCGCGGGCGCCTGCCTGCTGAACCGGGCGCCCGTGCTGCTCAACGACGTGGACCTGCGCGCCTACGTCCAACCCCAACACCGGTTCACGACCGAACTGCGGACCGCACAGTCGGAACCCGCCCTCGATGCGCGGTCGTGAACCTCCACTTCGCGTGACTCGGCGAGCCGATCACGCCACAAGCTCGTCGAGGACGTCCCGCATCTGCTCGTAGGTCTCCGGCAGCATGTCGGCCTTCCCCAACCGATACCGCTCCAGTCGGATGGCCCCGATGTGCCGCGCCAGATAGAACAACGACCGCCGGGCCGCACCGGCCGATGACGGCCTCTGTCCGTAGGTCTCCCAGAACGCGTCGCGCTCGGTGCCGGGCTTCTTGGCCGCCATGAAGATCGTCCAGTCGGACTCGGGATCACCCCACCACGTGCGATCGAAATCGAACACCCCCGTGATCGTCGGCTCCGGGGCGGTCGCGTCCAGCAGGACGTTCACGGTCCAGAAATCACCGGCGTTCAGGCGCGGTTCGGTGATCTCGTCCAGGACGTCCCGGTCGCGGTCCGCCGCGGCGGCGACCTTGCGCAGGTCTGCGGCGTCCAGGCCGACGCCGTCGACGTCGGCGGCGATGTCCTCCAAAGATGTGACCACGGCCGCGCTCCATGTGGTGTGCGCCGGGCCCGAGACCGGCCCGAAGTGCGGGCCGCGCACGGCGTGTACGGCCTTGGCGATCGTACCCATCTGCCGAAACAGCGTCGGCCACAACGTGCGGGGGTAGTCGCCCAGGCGGTCCGGGACGGGCACGCCGTCGAGGAGGCTCTGGACCATGTAGTCGCGGCCGATCACCTCGTGCGACCAGTCCGCGGCGATCACCCGCGGCATCAGCGGGGCGATCACCGCGAGCCACGGTTGCGAGGCGTACTCGTTGCGCATCAGCCAACGCTCGGAACGGAACTGCCGTTCCGACTCCGGCGCGACACGCAGGACCACCGGCGGTTCCCGCCCGGCCAGGGACACGGCGTAGGTGTTGTTGTACATACCCCCGCCCAACTCCACGGCGGACAACCCCCGGGCGTCGATGCCGAACACCCGGCGACAGATCGCCTGGATCTCCTCGGCCGTCACCGACTGCTGAAATGCCCCGGAAGCACGCTCGATCGGACGGAAATCCATACCGCTCCATCACTCGACTTCGCCCTCGGCCCGTCCGGGAGCGCGTACTCGGTCGCCTGGGCAAGGTCCCAGTGACACCGCTGAGGCGTATCCGGTGCCCCAACCTCCCCAAGCCCGAAGAAGTCGATCCGTACCTGGGCTTGATGTCAAGCCGAGAGGACGCTCTCGGGCGGATGTTCGGTTCTTCGCAGTGTCCGGTTGACGTCCCGGCGCTGAGGGGCGGCGCGGTGTCACAGTCGGGGGTTCCCACCGCTCGCCGCCCAGCGCCTACTCGACCAGGTGGACCCCGCGCTCGGTGGCCACAGCCCGCAGATCCTCGTGCTCGTACATCCCCAACACCGCCCCCAGCGCGGGCGCGGGCAGCATGTTGCCGAGTTGGGTGCGGGCGCCGTCGCCACGTGCCGATGCGTCATCCGGGCCAGGATCACCGGGTACTGCTTCGGCCCGGCAGCGAGTCCGGGCCCGTGAGCGTGGGGATTGCTCCATCCACGCGTTCGCTCTATACCACGATGTACAGAAAGGTCCTGCAGGAGCGGAGGTCGCCGCTCGGTACTCATGCTGGTACGGCGGCGGGTCGAGAACCGAGTGAACTGCGGTGCCGTCGTGGCCGGCACACGGCCCGGAGCCAGTTTGCGCACGGAGTGGGCTGCGTTTGGCAGCATCCGGCACCGGCGTCGGTTCTGATCATCGCGACCCTCGGCCGACCCGAGGATCGACCACCACGCCCGCGAGGCATTGAGACCGCAGCCAACCCGTGAAATATCGAAGAGATCCACCGCACGGAACACCGCGCGAGTGGCAAGATGCAACCGAACGAAAAGGGCGTTACCCACTGGTAGACGCCCAGGTCATCCAGCTTCGGCCCCGCGAACGCGGGGATGTTCCTGTGTCCGCCGTGGAACTCGGCTCGATGTGTGCTTCGGCCCCGCGAACGCGGGGATGTTCCCTTCAATGGGTTCCTCTCAGTCGATGATCAGGAGTCGGCCCCGCGAACGCGGGGATGTTCCTCCGGCAAGGTAGCGGCCCAGGCCCGGCTCACCGTCGGCCCCGCGAACGCGGGGATGTTCCCACCACGGTGCCTGCCCCGATCCGGCCGACGTCGTCGGCCCCGCGCAGGCGGGGCCAACCACTTCCGGGAGGTGTCACCGGTCTTCTGCGTCGAGCGATCTCCGCGGGGCCCACAGATCTGGGCCTCAGGCCCAAGAGCCCGCGCGAGAGCGATCCCCGCGAGCGCGGGGCCAACGCGGCGCTGGATCCGTGGGTGCGGCTGTACGTGGAGCGATCCCCGCGAGCGCGGGGCCAACCAACCCCGGGCGCGGCGCCCCTCGTGAGGCTGGCAGCGATCCCCGCGAGCGCGGGGCCAACGCCGCGATACTGGCTGGGCCGGTTCTGGACGCTGAGCGATCCCCGCGAGCGCGGGGCCAACGCGGCGAGCACGTCGATCCACGTGACGGCGCCAGAGCGATCCCCGCGAGCGCGGGGCCAACCTCGGTGGCACTGCGCACGAAACGCAAATGCTGGAGCGATCCCCGCGAGCGCGGGGCCAACCAGCGCGGATGTGACGCTGTCGATACCTGCACTGAGCGATCCCCGCGAGCGCGGGGCCAACTCGGTGATGTCCGCTGCGAGTACGCCCGTCAGGGAGCGATCCCCGCGAGCGCGGGGCCAACAGCGCGGCCGACAGATGGTCGAGCGTGTGCGTGGAGCGATCCCCGCGAGCGCGGGGCCAACTCGGGCAGGCGCGCGGCGGTGGGCCCGAATCCAGAGCGATCCCCGCGAGCGCGGGGCCAACTGCCCGATGACGGAGGCGGAACGCACCGAGCTGGAGCGATCCCCGCGAGCGCGGGGCCAACACTGCCTGACCTGGGCTTCTACCAGCAGGTAACACGAATTTCATTTAGTTGCATCATGCCACCATGTTTGTTGATGTCTTCACTTTCCGGGACGTGCCGACAGGATCAGTCCGTCGAAGTCCGTCGGTCGCCAGCGATCGCGGCCGGCCGTGCGAACGGCCCAGCCCTGTTCGTTGTTCGCCGGTTCGGCCATTACGGCTTGTCCGTCCCGGATGCGCTCGGTCAGAAGTTGCCAGAGGCGGTCGCGTACGCGGCGACTGGGGGTGCCGACGAAGACGCCGGCATTGACTTCGACCATCCAGCGGGTGAGGTGGCCGCGCAGGCCTTCCGGGGCGGCGATGAGCACGATGACCGTCACTGTCTCCCGCCTTCGGTGGGTTCGTCGAAGTCGGGGCCCAGGATGGTGATGTGGTCCTCTCCCATCGAGGCCTCTCGGACGAGGTCCGGCGTGTCGTCCCTGCCGTAGTCGACGCCGCCGGCGACGGTGCCGGTCTGATCGTCCCAGAGCTCGTTGGCCTCGACGTCCGGGATTTCGACTCCCTGGGGCGTCAGCAGTGCTTTGACGTCGTCGACGATTCTCCCCAGGAGTTTGTCGCGGACGATGAGTTCCCGCAGGCCGACGCGTGCGTCGCGTTCGTCGACGAGGCCCTTGGCCGCGAGGTCGAACGCCAGGGGGACCGAGTACTCGGCCTTGTAGAGGTCGGCGACGTCCTGGACGAACGACGTTGCCGTCCCGGTGTGGACGAAGCCCAGGCCCGGGCTCGCGCCCAGGCCCACGATGACGGCGTGGCTGATGCCGTACAGCGCGGCGTTCGCCGCCGAGTACAGCCGGTTGACGTCGTCGCCGGCCGCGAAGGCGTCCCCCGCGCGGTATTCGCGGCGCTTCCACGGCACTCCGGTGCGTTCCGATTCGGCCTTGTACACGTCACGCATTCGTCTGCCTTCGCGTCCGCGCAGCGCCTGCATCGTGGCCTTCGACACGTCCTCACCGGGGAATCGCATGCCGTACATCGCGCGGGCGACGGCGAGTCGTTCCTTGGGACGGGTCACCAGCCATGCCTGGCGGTGCAACAGCCCGGCGCCTCGTGCGGGGCCGATGCCGGTGGCGTACAGCCGTACGCCTCGTTCCCCGACCCAGCACACCGCCGTGCCGGAATCGGCGAGGACCGCGATCGCCTGGTGGGTGACGCGGGTGCCGGGTCCGAGCAGCATGACGGCGATCATCGCGGCCGGGACGCGTACGGTCTCCCGTTTGTTGATGACGACGACGGCGTTGTCGTCGCGGTCGACGTGGCTGCGTTCGACGTAGACGCTGGAGACGCGATCGACCAGGCGGTGCAGGTCGTGCGGGTGGGCCTTCCACCAGATGTCTGGCACGTTCAGGATCCTTCCGGCAGCGCGGCCAGGGTCATCAGGCCGCAGCCGTAGGCCTTTCCCGGGCCGATGCCCCCGACCAGTCTTTCCGCGAACAGGGCGGCGTCGGTCACGCCCAGCCGTCCCTCGAACGTGGCCGTGGTCAGGACCACCGGAGATTCGCCGCGGCCGTTCTTGCCGAACGAGTGGCGTTGTCGTGCGGTGATCCGGACTTCACGTGCGGCCTCGCCGCTTTCCGGGGCGTCGAGCCCCGGTGCCGCGGGGTCCGTGCGTGCGTCCGGGATCGTGAATCCCCAGCGTTCGCAGCGCTTGAGGAACCAGGCCGTCTGGGCGGCGGCGGTGCGGTGTCCGATGCGGAAGGATCGTGTGTGACCCTCGGACTTGCGTTTGTCCTGGATGGTCGAGGGCGCCTGGGGTGTGCTCGTGTTCTGTACGGGGTTCGCGGTGAGTCGGAAGGCGAACTCGCGACCGACCGCGATCCGTGCGAGGAGCGGTGTGTAGTCGCGAACGGCGGCGTGTTCGCCGTCGGCGTCGGGCCAGCCCGCGCGCTCGACGATGTGTGTCCAGTCGGGCTTGGACTCGGTGAGGACGAACAGCATCGGCCGTCGTGGGTTGTCCGTGTCCAGTCGCCACAGGACGCGTTCCTCGGTGGGTCGTTCGGCGACGCCGCCCATGACGGCGCCGTGCATCGCGCGCGGATTCGCCAGCAGCGTTCGGCTCTCGCCGCGCAGCGGGTTGAGCCGGACGCGGGACAGGTAGGGCATGAGGGTCACCAGTCCAGGAGTGCGAAGGGGTCGTGGCCGGCGGAGCGGTCCGGGTCCGGGTTGTCGAATCCGGACGGAACGGTCAGCCAGTCGTGGCGGATGCGGCGGCTCGTGAACGCGCGGCGCAGCGGGTCGAAGGAGACGGGGCGGTCGTGTGCGACGTCGTCGCCGTCGGGGTCGTCGAGGGTCGCGGCCAGTTGCACGGTGGCGGGGCGGCCCTTGCGGGCCTGGCGTCGGCGGGCGTGGTCGCCGATCTGCCAGGGCTCGGTGATCAGTGCGGTCTCGAGGTCGGTTGGGCGCAGTCCGAGGTTCACGGGTTGTGTGGGTACGCACGAGCGGCGGCCGAGTGCGAGTGGGAACGCCGGGTTGGAGATTGCGGTGCCCAGTGTCGTGATCAGGTCGGCGGGTCCTTCGATGCCGGCGACGAAGACGGCGTCCTGGAGGTAGAAGCGTTGTGTGATGTGGGTGTATTTGGCGGGTGAGGTCGGCTTCTGGATGCCTTTGGCGGATACGCCCGCTTGGGGCAAGGGTTGCCCGCGGTAGTCGCTGACGGTGTGGTAGTCGCGCATCAGTGATCCGGCCTGGTCGACGCGTACGCCGAGCCGCAGATCGGTCAGGTCGGTGATGTCGGCCTCGCGGCGGCGGCCGGCGGCGGCGGCGAGGAGTCCGACGACGCCTGATTTGGTGGGTTCGGGGCGGGTTTCGCGGCGGTTGAACGCGCTGCGGTCTCCCCAGGACTGCATCGGCCCGGCGAGGCGCAGCAGGAGTACGAGGTGGTCGGTGTTCACGCGTTCGTCCTGGCCTGGAGTCGGGCGGTGAGGCCGGTGAGCAGGGTGGGGAACGGTTTCGTGTCGCCGAAGACCTCCGCGAGTCGTGTGCCGGCGGGGGATTTGGTGTCGAAGGTGTGGCACACGTCGATGTGTTCCGGGCCGCCCCACGCCTGGGTGACGCGGGCGTATTCGTCGGCGAGGCGGATCGCGGAGTCGGCGGCCATGCCGTCGGTGCCGGGGACGGGTTCCTCGAAGGCGGAGACGAGGTTGACGGGTTGGTCGGTGCGGATGGCGACGGCGACGAGGTTGGGCAGGGTGCGGTGGGCGAAGGTGTTCTGGTGGCCGGAGGGTACGGCGCGGGCGAAGTCCTGGACGAATAGTCGTGTGGCGTCGATGGCGGCGTCGGTGTCGCCGAGGTTGTCCTCGAGTTGGTGGAGGCCGATGGTGGCGTAGCGGTAGAGGGTGGCGGAGTTGAAGCCGACGGTGCCGATCATTCCGGCGCCGGTTTCCTCGGCGGTGTTTTGGTCGTCGACGGCGGTGTAGTAGTCGAATTCGAGTTCGACGGCGTGGGTGGACAGGGCGTGGGCGACCTGGGTGGCGGCGTCGACGTTGAGGGAGGGGATGTCGGCGACCATGCGGCCGAACAGGGCGACGTCCATGGGGTGTCCGGTGCGGAGTGTGTCGGCGACGGGCAGGTTCTTCACGGCGTCGACGAGGTCGGTGTCGTCCAGTGCGACGAGGTCGGTGGCCCGGTCGGCGACGAGGTCGACGATGTTCTCCACTTGGCGGTGGCCGTAGAACAGTAGGTAGGCGGTGTCGCCGGCCTTCTTGCCGGGCTTGACGCCCAGGGGGGTGAGGAGGGCGGTGGCGAGGCGTTGTGCCTGTTCGCCGTCGACGCCGGTGCGGGCGAGGCGGGTGGCGAGTTCGGTGGCGATGCGCTTGGTGCGGGTGCCCTGTTCGCCTTCGGGCTGGTGGGAGGCGAATTGCATGCGGGTGGCGCGTTTCCAGGCCTGGGAGGAGACGCGGGCGCGGCGGACGCCGCCGAAGTAGGCCTCCTTGGGGTTGCCCTGGTCGTCGCGGTTGAGGTTGGCGGGTGGGACGGTCTGCAGGATGTGGATGTCGATGTACAGCGGTGCGGCGGTCATGATCTCTCCGGGGTTCGGTGGAACGGTTCGAGCGGTTCGAGCGGTTCGAGCGGTTGGAACGGGTGGGACGTACGGGGTGGGATCGAGGGAATCGTCCGGTGGCGTGGTCGTCACGGTGTGGGGTCGGCGTCCGGTTTCCAGCCGTAGTAGTCGCGGCCCCAGCGCCTGCGGACCCGGCGGCGGCCGTCCGGATGTTCGAATTCGCGCAGGTCTTCCAGCAGGGTGTTGTAGTCGAGGGGTTGGGCGACGGCGCGGAGTTGGGTGACCAGGCCGCGGAGGTGGATGTGCAGCGCCTCGGCCCGGGTGGCGGTGGCGGCGGCGTCGACGCGTCGGTCGACGGCCTGTTCGCTGAACTTCCCGGTGGCCCGCAGGGCGCGCAGGGCTTGTCCGGGGCGTACGCCGGACTTGTGCATCGGGGTGGATTGCGACTGCTGGTGGAGGCCGTACAGGGCCAGCGCGGCGTGTTCCGCTCGTTGTTCGGCGGACATGCGGTCCTGGCGGGCGAGGTGTTCGTCGACCTCGGACACGCTGAACGTCCACACGGCCCATGCATCGCCCGGGGCGCGTCCCAGTCCGGTGCGCATCGCCGCGAGGTCGGCCCCGGGCGGCGGCCCGACGTATCCGGTGGCGTGGTCGACGCGCCAACGGCCGTCGACGCCGATACGGGTGTCCCAGTACCGTTCGCGTCGTTCGATGTCAGGTGTCGTCATCCTCGTCCTCGTCGTGTGTGTTCGCGGCGGTGTCGCGGCGTGCGGTCTCGGTGGCCCGGGTAAGGGTCCGTCGGAGCTGGAATCGGAAGTTGTCGTCGGCCGTGGCCAGGCGGTAGGTGCGTTCGCGGCCGTTGTCGTCGACGGTGCGGCCGGCGAACACGCCCGGCGCGGCGGCGGTGACGACCCGGTCCGCGATGTCGTGCGCGTGCCGCAGGGCGAGTTGTTCCCAGGCGAGCAGGCCGCGTTCGACGAGGTCGGCGTCGTCTGCGGCGCTGCGCAGGCCGGCGAGCAGGCGACGCATCAGGGGGTCCAGGGCGTGCAGGAGCAGTTCGCCGGGTCGTTGGCCCTTGTCCCAGGGGATGGGGTCGGCGCCCGCGGCCCGGCGCAGGTCGGCCGAGAGGTGGTTGATCGCGCGGGCGAGTTCCTCGGCCTGTTCGGCGGCTTCGAGCAGGGCGTCGCGCGCGGGGCTGTCGGCGGCGAGTGCGGTGAGGGGCAGGGGGATGGCGTCGAAGAGGACGTCGTCGACGACGGCCGATTGTGTCCCGTACGAGATCCCGGTCATCTCCAGTTGCACGGGGTGGTCGGTGGGCAATGCGTCGCCGAGGTCGCGGAGTTGGTCCACCAGGACGCTGGTCTCGAAGCCGGCGGAGGTCTTGCCCGGCCCGGTGGACGTTCGTACGTCCGCTTCCAGGAGGGCGTCCAGGCCGCGCCAGGCCGCCTTCCCCGGTTGGTGGCGACGCGGGCGACGCATGGGTGCCTGGGGGGACTTCCTGCCGGTCGGGGGGATGGACCAGGCGGTGTGCGGTTCGAAGTCGGGGGTTTCCTTGAGTCGATCACCCGCGGTGATGATCACGCGGGTGACCCGGACCGTGCCGTCGTGCGTCTCCTCGGGCATGAGGCGGATCCTGCGGGACTGCCAGGTCCACAGGTCCGACAGGCCGTGTGCCGCGCGGGTCTTCCAGGTGTGTCCGGCCGGGGGTTGTTCCCACTGCGGTTTGTCGCCGGGGATGGCGCCCGTGCGATACGGGGTGTTCAGCAGGAGGGTCTCGTACAGGGTGCGGCCGGTCGGTGTCACGACGCCGAGTTGCCCGAGGGGACCCGTCGGGTTGCCCGTCGTCTTGCCCGCCCGGGCCCGGGGGTCGTCGGCGGCGCCGGTCTTGATCGCGGCTGTGTCCCAGCAGTGGGTGTGCAGCAGCCAGTGGGCGGCCTCCGCCGGGGTGAGGGGCAGGGGGTCGCCTTCGGTGCGGGACGCGAACAGCGGCACGTTGTTGCCGGTGGCGGCGGTCGCGACCAGCAGCGCGGATCCCTTGGTCTCGTCCTTGGCCGTGCGCAGCCCCGCGACCTGCGCGAACGGGTGCTTCGGGTGGAAGAGGTCGAATCGGTCGCGATGGGTGTCCAGGTAGGTGTTCAGCCGCTTCTTCTCGTTCTGGTCGAACGCGCCGGCGCGAAAGCGTTCGAGCCACCCGGCGCGGCCGCGGGGCGGATCGAGGGCCGACCTGACGATCGGCAGGAGGAACTGCCGCAGCAGGGCGGGGGTCTGGGTGGGAAGGTCGACGACGAGGCCTTCGAACTCGTCGGCGTGGATCAGGGCGTGGCGTCCCGAGTGGAGTTCGGGCGCGCCTCCACCCTTCGGGGCGAGGGTCAGCCACGGGTCGTCGACCAGGCTGAATGCGGGCATGCTGAATAGCCCCCAACTGTCCTTGTCTAAAAGAGGTTTCGGAAAAACCCTGGCACATTCGGCGGGAGCGACGGGGTGGAATGCGAGAATCCGCCGTAGGCCCCGCGCGGATCGCGGGGATGACCCGTGTCCGTGTCTCGCACCGAGTCGGGTCGACGGGTGGGCCCCGCGTTCGCGGGGGCGGGCGGGGTCGCCTTTCGGACGGTCCCGGCCCGCACCTACCTCCGTCTCTCGGGCCGGCCCGCGAAGTCCGGGGAGCTTTCCTCCACGAGCCCGAGCACGGCGTCGTATCGCAGGATGTAGCCGCCGACTTCCGCGCGCCCCTCGGCGTCCAGGACGAGAGCCGGGCTGTACTGCAGCCAGGGGTCGCCCCGCCAGCCGGGCAGCGGCTCCAGCTCTTCCTGGGCGGCCCGGCTCTGGCCCGCGGACAGCCGCACCGTCCCGCCCAGCACCTCGTCGAGCAGCGCCTCGGCGACGTCTCCGTTCACCGACAGGGCGCGACCGGCCGGCGTACGGTATCCGCCGCCCGGTTCCCGAACGACCAGGACGGCCTCGACGCCGGGTCGGCCGTCGCGTACGACGGCTCGGAGTCGGCGCTCTCCCCCGTCCAGGGCGCCCGCGAAGTGCAGCCCCTCGAGGGTGGTGTTCCCGTGCTCGCCGGTTCGGGTCAGCAGGTACTGCTCGGCGTCCTCGATGCGCTCGCGCCCTTTGTCCGCCCACCGCAGGCGGGCCTCGTCCTCCGCCGAGCGCCACGCCGCCGGGACGACGTCGTGGGTTTCGCTGTAGACACGGCCGACGAGTTCGGGGACCTGCGCGGGTACGCGCCAACCGTCGTGTGCGGCGGCGTCGAGAACGAGCGCCGCGGTCCGGAGCAGGGGCCAGCGCCCGTAGATGCCCTCGGAGGCCCCGAGCAGGTCCGGCGGTCCGCCGTCGGCGGGTGCGAACCCGGTCATCACGACGCGGGGTTCGCGTAGACCGCGCGGGCGGGCCGTACCGGCGTGACGATGCAGCCTTCCGATTCGCTGCAGCAGCAGGTCGACCGGGGCCAGATCCGTGATCAGCAGATCCGCGTCGACGTCGAAGGACTGCTCGGCCAACTGCGTCGCCACCAGTACCCATCGGGCCGGGCGGACGCGACCTGCGGATGCTCCGAGCGCGTTCAGGGCTGCCCGCGTTCGATCGGCTCGCGCCCGCACGGTCAACCGGCCGTGCAACAGGTCGACCTCATCCCTTGCGAACCGCTCGTACAGGACCTCCGCCAACGACTGGGCGCGCGCAATCGTGTTGCGGATGACCAGGGCACAACCGCCCTCGGCGAGCCGCTCCGCCAACAGGTCCGCGACCTCCTCGTCCGCACGGCGCCGCGCGTCCTCGAGGGCGTCGTCGTTTCCGATCACCGTCTCCGGCAACACCTCGAGTCGCACCGCGGGAAGCGACTCGTCCGCCCGCAAGGCCGCCTCGCGCCACGCGGGCGCGGCGTCGACACCGAACCGGGCCCGTTCCCCGTCCCACCAGGCCGACGTCGCGCACGGATACCCCCGCGGTTCGACCCAGCCGGACAGGTCGCACTCGGTGCGGGACGCCGCCCCCGCCAGATAGGCGCCCACCAACGCGTGCCGCTGCGCGGGCGCGAGGGTCGCGGACAACATCACGACCGGGACGCGGGCCTGTCCGAGCCACCGGAGCGCCTCCTGCAGGAACTGCGACATGTACACGTCCGCGGCGTGCACCTCGTCGAGAACGACGACCTTGCCCGCGAGCCCGGCCATACGCAGCATCACGTGCTTCGTGCGCGTCGCCGCGAACAACAACTGGTCGATCGTGCCGACGACGAAGGGCGCCAACAGGCCCCGATGGCGACCGAGGAACCAGCCGGCGAGCGCTTGGGCAACGGTGCCACCACCGTCCAGGTAGGGATCGTCGCAACAATCGAGGCCGAACTCGTCGACGCTCGCGAATCGCCTGCCCCGGGGCTCCGCGCCCGCGTCGATCTGCGCCTTCCACTCGGGATTGAACCTACTCTTGCCGTGCAGGAGGGCGACTTGGGACACGAGCTCCGGATCGATGCCGCGCAACCAGTCACGCATCCGATCGAACATCGGATCACAGGTGGCCTGGGTCGGCATCCCCATGAACACCCCGTCCGCACCGAACCGGGCGGCCAGGACCTCCGCCGCGATGAACGCGGCCTTCGTCTTCCCCTCGCCCATCGGAGCCTCGACGATCAACAGCCCCGGTTCGGGCATCGCACGCGCGGCCCGCAGCACCATGGCCTGCGACGGCCGCGGCTGTTCATCGAATCGCTCCCGGAACACGTCCTCGCCGGGAGGCGGTAGACGACCCCAGCCGCCCCTGAGCCCCAGCTCCTCCCAGGCCCTGGCGGCGCGCTCGCGCGAGACCTTCATGCCCAACGAAGCCACGTCGTCGATGCCCACGAAGTGCCTCTCGTCGCTGGCGATCCAATCCGCCATGACGATCAACCCACTGACCTGCAACTGCGTCGCCCGGGAAGGCACTCGCAGCGGTTCGACCTCGTCCACAGACCCGTATCCGAGCGCGGCGGTCACCACTTCCAGCAAGGCCCGTTGAGCGACCTCCCACTGTGCGTCGCCGTTGAGAAGAGTGCGCTTGCTTCCCCGCAGGGCGAGAGATCCCGCGGACGGGAAGAGCCCATGATGCCCGGCCACCAGCGGCCATACCCAGTCGACGTGCTCATCCCGCCACCCGGAGGCCCGCAACCGATCGATCAGCACGCGCCCACCCGCCCGATCGTGCCTCCACTGCCTCGGCCCGGCTTCCTTCCGCCATCCGAGACCGGCTGCCCGCACGGCCAAAGAACCCGCGCGATCCATCTGCTGAAACGGCGGCGTCGCCTTGCCGACATCGTGCACGGCACACAACCAACAGAACAGCCGCTTCCCCCTCGTCTCCCCACCCGCGGACTCGTCGAGCGTGCGGCGGGTCGACGGAGCCAGGAATCGATCCCAGATCAACTCCGCCACGGCGGCCGTGTCCAGCAGGTGCGACAGCAACAGATTGACGCGCCCACCCGCCTTGCCTGCCGATTTGCCCCACAACACGCCCAGCAGGGCGGCATGGTCGCCTCTGATCGCCAGTAAGCCACCCGATTCATCCGGCATGATCCACTCCTCCGTCGACAACGAGCCCGGAACTCTACGAGGTCGCACTGACACAGGACGTGAAGATGCGGATCGAAGCTCGACGAACCTCCCACCACGCGGCCGCATTGACGGTCGTGTTCACGAGACGCGTCCCTCGAGGAGCCAGACCAGGGTGGTTGCTCCCGTGCCGACGGCGGACCCGATGGGGTGGGCCGGACAGGAACGGCCGGGCCAACCTCTCGGGACCAGCGCCCCTGGCTCACGGGGGTCCCGGCCGCCGAACTGGCCGCCACCACCTTCCCCAAGCTGGTGGTCACCGGGGGCGGCACACCGGGATTCGAGGACGTCGCCGACGCTCTGGCCGAGCAACTCTCCGCCAAGCGTGTTCTGTTCGATGGCAGCCCGCAGCGGTACAGCGCATCGGGGAGCCGTTCAACACTGAACTCCTGGCTCACCTGACCGCGGCCGGCGAGCCGAGCCCCTGATCGGGAGCGACACGCCGAACGTACGGCCCCGACGCACGACGGCGTCGGGGCCGCAGGCGTACCGCGTGGCCGAACGCGGCCCTGTGGCAAGGGCGCGCCCATACCAGAAGAACGAGCCCCAGGGCCTGAAGCCACGGGTTAATGATCTGCAAGCCCTTAGCTTGGTCTTTATCCTGTGCGGTCGTGGTGGGCGGTGAGGGTGCGCTCGCGTTTGACGGTCTTGCCGACGTCGTAGCGGGGTGCGGGTCGAAGA
>NZ_JBHZAE010000031.1:0-80656 GCF_042754105.1 Embleya sp. NPDC059237
GCTCACGCAACGACGTCGGCGGCCGATCCCGAAACCCGAACCGAGCCAGTGACCACGCCCAACCACGCGGCTCCGGACGTGCGGTCCCCGTGTCGCCGGGGGACTCCGCATCCCCCTGGGGGGCATGCTTTCGGGTCGGCTGATCGGTCGCCACGTCACTCGTCACCGGAGCATCGTATTGACGCGCGGGCGAGACCGGGCGCGCGAAAGGAGAGGATGGCCGCGTGGAACACGAACAGCACACCTCTCAGAGCGGCGTACTCGTACTGGCCGGCACCCCCATCGGCGACGTGGGCGACGCGCCCGCGCGCCTCGCCGCGGAGCTGGGCACGGCCGACGTGGTGGCCGCCGAGGACACCCGCCGGCTGCGCAGACTGGCCGGCGCGCTCGGCGTCGAGGTGCCGGGGCGCGTGGTGTCGTACTTCGAGGGCAACGAGGCGGCGCGCACCCCGGACCTGGTCCGGGCGTTGCGCGAGGGCAAGCGGGTGCTCCTGGTCACCGATGCCGGGATGCCGTCGGTGTCCGACCCCGGCTATCGCCTGGTCGAGGCCGCGGTGGCGGAGGACATCCGGGTGACGGCCGTACCGGGACCGTCGGCGGTGCTGACCGCGCTGGCCCTGTCCGGTCTGCCGGTGGACCGGTTCTGCTTCGAGGGCTTCCTGCCCCGCAAGGCCGGGGAGCGGTCCCGACGCCTGGCCGAGTTGGCCGCCGAGCCGCGCACGATGGTGTTCTTCGAGGCGCCGCACCGGCTCGCCGAGTCGCTGGCGGCGATGGCCGAGGCGCTGGGCGCCGAACGGCGCGGCGCGGTGTGTCGCGAGTTGACCAAGACGTACGAGGAGGTCCGCCGGGACACCCTGGCCGAACTCGCCGTGTGGGCGGAGCCGGGTGTGCGCGGCGAGATCACCGTGGTGGTCGCGGGCGCGCCGCCGGCCGACCCGTCGCAGCTCGGCCCGGCCGACCTCGTCGCGCTGGTGGCCGGACGCGAGGCCGCCGGACAGCCGCGCAAGGAGGCGATCGCGGCGGTGGCCGCGGAGGTCGGCGTGCCCAAGCGCACGGTCTTCGACGCGGTGGTGGCGGCCAAGGCGACCAAGTAGCCCGGGCCCCGGGCCGCCGCGGGGCACCCGGCCGAGCCGGTTGCCCGACCCGACCCGAGGCGACCGGCCCGCCCGAGCCGTCCGGCCCCCGGCGATCCGTCCGCCCGGCCGCCCCGGCGGAGCACACGCCCCCACGCTCCGAACGCCCCGCCCCACCCGCCCGGAACGCCGTGTGCACGATCCGCGACAGCACGTGCCCGCTCCGTCCGCGCAAGCGCACGGCGCGACGGTCAAGCGCGTGCAACGGGCAGGTAGGGCGCTGCACTCGATCGGGTGATGAGTCTTTCGGAATATCAATATTCCGTAGTGCCCCCCGTCAAGGAACCGTTCGGGTCGATACGTCACCGCCCCCTCGGGCATTCCATGGATACCGGTCACGGGAAGCCCTCGAACCAGTCGGCGGGCCCACCCGTGTGAGGAGGTCGTCATGGAGAACCCGACGGTGGTGCACGAGTCCTACTCCTTCGTCTGTATGTCGTGTGGTCGAGGCTGGGAACGCGACTACGAGATTCACCACGCGACCGATCTGCACGGATTGCGACTGTGCCGTTACTACTCGGAGGGGACCCTTGTGCCGTCCCCGTTCACCAAGCCGGCGTGCGAGCACTGCGACGGCACCCGGCTGCGGATACTGCCCGCCGGACGGGTCGCCTCGGTCGCCGGCACGCCCAAGCCGGTCAAGCCGGTGAAGGCCGTCAAGCCGACCAAGGCCGCGAAGCCGGACAAGGTGCCCGCCCCGCGCGGCGCCTCGCGATGGCACCTGCCCTCGCTGCACCGCTCCGCCTGACCCCCGTCCGGCCCGCCCGGACGCCGCCGTCCGCCCCCGGGGATACTCGGGGGCGGGCGGCGTCCCGCCGGCCGTAGGATTCCGGGTATGGCGGCCACTGGAACCACTGAACACACTGCGGGCGAGCGCACGAAGGCGTTCTATGTCACAACGCCCATTTACTACGTAAATGACGCCCCGCACCTGGGCCACGCCTATACGACCGTCGCAGGCGACGTGCTCACCCGCTGGCACCGCCAGCGCGGCGAGAAGGTGTGGTTCCTCACCGGCACGGACGAGCACGGTCAAAAGATCATGCGCACGGCCGAGGCGAACGGGGTCACTCCGCAGGAGTGGTGCGACAAGCTGGTCACGGAGGCGTGGAAGCCGCTGTGGGAGCACCTGGAGATCGCCAACGACGACTTCATCCGCACCACCGAGCTGCGACACACCGCCCGGGTCCAGGAGTTCGTCCAGGACCTGTTCGACAAGGGCGAGATCTACAAGGGCGGCTACGAGGGCCCGTACTGCGTCGCGTGCGAGGAGTACAAGGCGCCGGGTGACCTGCTCGACGGCGAGGACGGGCAGAAGTTGTGCCCCATCCACAAGCGCCCGGTGGAGATGCTCAAGGAGGAGAACTACTTCTTCAAGCTCTCCGAGTACGGTCCGCGCCTGCTGGAGTTCTACGAGGCCAACCCCGACTTCATCCAGCCGGCGTCGGCCCGCAACGAGGTGCTGCAGTTCGTCCGGCAGGGCCTGCAGGACCTGTCCATCTCGCGGTCCACGTTCGACTGGGGCATCCCGGTGCCGTGGGACCCGAAGCACGTCATCTACGTGTGGATCGACGCGCTGCTCAACTACGCCACCGCCGTCGGCTACGGCGCGGACCAGGCGAAGTTCGAGCAGACCTTCCCGGCCGACGTGCACCTGGTCGGCAAGGACATCCTGCGCTTTCACGCGGTGATCTGGCCCGCGATGCTGATGGCCAACGGCCTGCCGGTGCCCGGACGGGTGTTCGCGAACGGCTGGCTGATGGTCGGCGGCGAGAAGATGAGCAAGTCGAACCTGACCGGCATCTCGCCGCGGCAGCTCACCGACCACTTCGGCGTCGACGCCTACCGCTACTACTTCCTGCGCGCGATCCAGTTCGGCCAGGACGGGTCGTTCTCGTGGGAGGACTTCTCCGCGCGGTACACCTCCGAGCTGGCCAACGACTTCGGCAACCTGGCCTCGCGCGTGGCGGCCATGGTCGGCAAGTACTTCGACGGCGCGCTGCCCGCCTCCACCGCCGACGGGGACGCCGAGGGCGTGCTGCACAGCGCGCTGATCGAGACGGTCTCGCTCGCCGACGACCGGGTCCGCGCGCTCGACTTCCAGGCCGGTCTGGACGCGGTGTTCGGCTACGTGAAGCTGGTCAACGGCTACATCACGGAGCAGGAGCCGTGGAAGGTGGCCAAGGACGACAGCCCCGAGGGTCGAGCCCGGCTGGCCACGATCCTGTACACCTCCGCCGAGTCGCTGCGCGCGCTCGCCGTGCTGCTCAACCCGGTGATGCCGGAGACCGCGCACAAGTTGTGGGACTCGCTCGGCGCCGAGGCCCACCTGGGCGCGCTGGACGCGCAGCACGTGCAGGACGCGGGCCGCTGGGGGCAGTTGCCCGAAGGGGCCGTGGTCACCAAGGGCGCGGTGTTGTTCCCGAGGCTGGAAGAGAAGAAGGCGGACGCGTAGGTGAGCAAGCGCAAGCGGCGGGACGGCGGGCCTCGGGACACCACCCCGCCGCCCGCCCCGGATCCGCTGCGGGTGCCGGTCTGGGACGCGCACACGCATCTGGACCTCCAGGACACGACGCCCGCCGACGCGTTGTCGGCCGCCGCCGCGGTCGGCGTGGACACCCTCGTCCAGGTCGGCATCGACGTACCGTCCTCGGTCTGGGCGGCGCGCACGGCCGCCGCGCACGAGCGAGTGCACGCCACCGTGGCGCTGCACCCGAACGAGGCGCCGCGGATCGTGCTCGGCGACCCCGACGGATGGTCCGGACAGCGGCGCCCGCCCGGCGGGGCGGCCGCCCTGGACGCGGCGATCGCCGAGATCGACCGGCTCGCCGCGCTGCCGCACGTGCGCGGGGTCGGCGAGACCGGCCTGGACTACTTCCGCACCGGCGACGAGGGAGTGGCGACCCAGCAGGAGTCGTTCCGCCGGCACATCGAGATCGCCAAGCGGCACCGCAAGCCGCTGGTGATCCACGACCGCGAGGCGCACGCCGACGTGTTGCGGATCCTGGCCGAGGAGGGCGCCCCGGAACGGGTCGTCTTCCACTGCTTCTCGGGTGACGCCGAGATGGCGAAGACCTGCGCCGAGCACGGCTACGTGATGTCCTTCGCGGGCAATGTGACCTACCCGAGCGCGCAGCCGCTGCGCGACGCGCTGACGGTGGCCCCGACCGAGCTGATCCTGGTCGAGACCGACGCGCCGTTCCTGACCCCGGTGCCCTACCGGGGCCGCCCCAACGCGCCCTACCTCGTGCCGATCACGGTGCGGGCGATGGCCGAGGTCAAGGGCCTGGCCGAGGACGAGTTGGCCGCCGCGCTCGCGGCCAACGCCGAACGCGCGTTCGCGCCCGCGTAGTTGCCCCACCGGCCCGCCGCGGGCCGGTGCGGGCCGCCGCCCGTCACCCGGACGACCGGGCGGCGGCCGGCACGCGTCCCGGGCCGGTGTACAGTCCGGTGCTCGTCGGGCGGAACCTCGGCCCGCACCCGGGATCACACCCCCGGACCCGACCCCCGGAAACCCCTCAGGAGCACCCTTGAGTCGTTCCGCCGGCTCCGCCCGCAGGCGTACCTCCGCCCGGGCGGGGAGGGGCGGCAGCCGCCCCGGCCCGTCCCTGCGCTCGCTCGTCCCGCAGGCCCTGGTGGTCGCCGTCCTGGTCGGCGGCACCACCGCCTTCGTCGCCTACGACAAGACGGTCAAGCTCGTCGTGGACGGCGAGGAGCGCACCGTGCATACGTTCGCCTCCGACGTCTCCGGGCTGCTCGACCGCCAGGACGTCAAGGTCGGCGAGCACGACATCGTCGCGCCCGGCCGCAAGGCGGGCATCGAGGACGGCGACCGCATCGCGGTGCGCTACGGCCGCCTGCTGACCCTGACCGTCGACGGCCGGCCGCAGCAGGTCTGGGTGACCGCGAAGTCGGTGTCCGAGGCGCTGGAGCAGGTCGGGGTGCGGGCGGACGGCGCCTACCTGTCCGTCTCGCGCGATCTGCCGATCGGCCGGCAGGGGCTCAACCTGGACGTGCGCACCGAACGCGCGATCACCTTCCTGGTCGACGGCAAGACCATCCCGCTGCGGACCAACGCGGCCACCGTGCAGGCCGCCCTGGACCAGGCGGGCATCGCGATAGGGCCGCAGGACCGGATGGACACGCCGACCGACGCGTATCCGCAGCAGGGGCAGACCATCTCCATCCTGCGGGTCACCGGCAGCACGGTCACCAAGGACGAGAAGCTTCCGTTCAAGACGGTCAAGGAAGACGACCCGACGCAGTACAAGGGCACCGAGGAGGTCGCCACCAAGGGCGTGACCGGGCTGAAGCAGATCACCTACTCCTACGAGACGATCAACGGCGTCAAGCAGGAGCCGCGCAAGGTCTCGGAGAAGGTGATCAAGGAGCCGGTCACCCAGATCGTCAAGGTCGGCACCAAGGAGATGCCGAACTCGGTGGCCGGGGCCGACCAGCTCAACTGGAACGCGCTCGCGCAGTGCGAGTCGGGCGGCCGGGCGAACGTGGTGGACGGGTCGGGGACCTATCACGGGCTCTACCAGTTCGACGCGCAGACCTGGCAGTCGATGGGCGGCACCGGGGTGGCCAGCCAGGCACCCGCGTCCGAGCAGACATATCGGGCAAAGCTCATGTATGTCCAGCGCGGGGCGAGTCCGTGGCCGCTGTGCGGCAGTAGGCTCTTCTCGTGAGTGATCTTCCCGCGGGACCGGGACTCCTCGGTGCCGCGGACATCCGTGCGCTCGCCGAGGCCCTGGGTGTGCGCCCGACCAAGCAGCTCGGCCAGAACTTCGTGATCGACGCCAACACGGTGCGCCGCATCGTGCGCACCGCCGGGGTGCGCCCCGACGACGTGGTCGTCGAGATCGGTCCCGGCCTCGGCTCGTTGACCCTGGCCCTGCTCGAAAGCGCCGCGCGAGTGGTCGCGATCGAGATCGACCCGGTCCTGGCCCGGCACCTGCCGACCACGATCGCGGCCCGCATGCCGGAGCGGGCGGCCGATTTCGCGCTGGTGCACGCCGATGCCATGACGGTCGCCGAGCTGCCCGGCCCGGCGCCCACCGCGCTGGTGGCGAACCTGCCCTACAACGTCTCGGTGCCGGTGTTGCTGCACATGCTCCAGACGTTCCCCTCGCTCGATCGACTCCTGGTGATGGTGCAGTCCGAGGTGGCCGACCGGCTCGCGGCCACGCCCGGCGGCAAGGTGTACGGGGTGCCGTCGGTCAAGGCCGCCTGGTACGCGGACGTCAAACGCGCGGGCGCGATCGGCCGCAACGTGTTCTGGCCCGCGCCCAACGTCGACTCCGGCCTGGTGTCGTTCGTCCGCCGCGATCCGCCGCCGACCACCGCGACCCGCGCGGAGGTGTTCGCGGTGGTGGACGCAGCCTTCGCGCAGCGGCGCAAGACGCTGCGCGCGGCGCTGGCGGGCTGGGCCGGCTCGGCGGCCGGGGCCGAGGAGGCGCTGCGCGCCGCCGGGATCGACCCGCGCACGCGCGGCGAGGCGCTGGGGGTGGCGGAGTTCGCCCGGATCGCCGAGCACCGGCCCGACAGCCGGCCCGACAACCGCCCCGCCGGCGCCCCGAACGAGCCCCGCGACTGAGGGCCGGGTGCCGCCGTCGATACCATCGGCGACGGTGCCGGGGAGTTCGCACGGCCCGCGTCCGAAGAGGCCCGACAGGGCCACGAAGGAGTTCCACCAGCCGTGTCTTCCGTCACCGTCAGCGTTCCCGCGAAGGTCAATCTGCAGCTCGCGGTCGGTGGCGTGCGGCCCGACGGCTTCCACGAGCTGGTCAGCGTCTTCCACGCCGTGTCGCTGTACGACGAGGTCACCGTCACGCCGGCGGACCGGCTCACGGTGACCTGTGAGGGCGAGGGCGTCGGCGACGTCCCGCTGGACCACAACAACCTGGCCGCGCGCGCGGCGATTCTGCTCGCCGACCGGCTCGGCCGCGAGCCGAACGTGGGCATCCACATCCGCAAGGGCATCCCGGTCGCGGGCGGCATGGCCGGCGGCAGCGCGGACGCCGCGGCCACGCTGCTCGCGTGCGACACGCTGTGGCGCGGCGACACCCCGCGCCCGATGTTGCGCCGGCTCGGCGCGGAGCTGGGCAGCGACGTACCGTTCTCCGACCTGGGCGGGACCGCGATCGGCACCGGGCGGGGCGAGCGGCTGGCGTCGGTGCCGACCACGGCGCGCTTCCACTGGGTCTTCGCGCTCGCCGACGGCGGGCTGTCCACGCCCGCCGTCTACGGCGAGTGCGACCGGCTGCGCGAGCTGGCCGGCGAGCCGGTCGGGCCGCCGGAGCCGCGAGCCGAGCTGATCGCCGCGCTGCGGGCGGGCGACGCGCGCGCGCTGGGCGCGAACCTGGTCAACGATCTGCAACCGGCCGCACTGTCCCTGCGGCCCGCGCTGGCCGCGACGCTCGCAGCGGGCATGGCCGCGGGCGCCGTCGGCTCGCTGGTCTCCGGCTCCGGACCCACCTGCGCGTTCCTGGCGCCGGACCGGGAGACGGCCCGGCTGGTGGCCGAGCGGCTGACCGGATCGGGCACCTGTCGGGCCGCGCGGGTCGCGTTCGGCGCGGTGCCCGGGGCCCGGGTACTGCCGCGCCGGGTCGTTCCGGTGGAGCGCGAGAACACGGTGTAGTGGAGACCGTTAGTCTTGGTCGAATGCGAGCGTTGCGGTATGGCGGTTCGGTCTGATGGCGAACCTGGTCAATCTTGAGTCAGTCGGCAAGGCGTACGTCATGCGCACCCTGCTCGACGAAGTGTCCCTCGGCGTGGCCGAGGGCGACCGGATCGGGGTCGTGGGTCGCAACGGTGACGGCAAGACCACGCTGATCCGGGTGATGGCCCAGCGGGAGCCGGTCGATTCGGGCCGGGTCACCCACGTGGGCGGGCTCAGCCTGGGCATCCTCAGCCAGCAGGACGACCTCGACCCGACGGCCACCGTACGGCGCGAGATCGTCGGCGACCGGCCCGAGCACGAGTGGGCGGGCGACGCGCGCATCCGCGACGTGCTGACCGGGCTGTTCGGCGGGTTGTCCATGCCCGGCTTCGAGAGCGGCATCGACTCGGTGATCGGCCCGCTGTCCGGCGGCGAGCGGCGCCGGATCGCGCTGGCCAAGCTGCTGATCGAAGAGCACGACCTGATCATCCTCGACGAGCCGACCAACCACCTCGACGTCGAGGGCATCGCCTGGCTGGCCGGACACCTCAAGACCCGGCGCTCCGCGCTCGTCGTGGTCACCCACGACCGCTGGTTCCTGGACGAGGTCTGCACCCGCACGTGGGACGTGCAGGGCGGCAAGGTGCACGACTACGAGGGCGGCTACTCGGCGTACGTCCTGGCCCGCGCCGAGCGCGCGCGGATCGCGAGCACCGAGGAGACCAAGCGGCAGAACCTGGTCCGCAAGGAGCTGGCCTGGCTGCGCCGCGGCGCCCCCGCGCGCACCTCCAAGCCCAAGTTCCGGATCGAGGCGGCGAACGAGCTGATCGCCGACGAACCGCCGCCGCGCGACACCCTCGCGCTGCGCGGCTTCGCCAACGCGCGCCTGGGCAAGACCGTGTTCGAACTGCTCGACGTCCGGATCGAGGCGGGCCCCAAGACCCTCCTGGAGCACCTGACCTGGAACCTGGGCCCGGGCGACCGGATCGGCCTGGTCGGGGTCAACGGCGCGGGCAAGACCTCGCTGCTGCGCGCGCTCAAGGACGCGGCCTACGAGGACCGCCAACCCGCCGCGGGCAAGATCGTGGTCGGGCGCACCGTCAAGCTCGCCTACCTCTCCCAGGAAGTCGTCGAACTGCCGGGCACGCTGCGCGTGTTGGAGGCGGTCTCCCAGGTGCGCGAGCGGGTCGAGATCGGCAAGGGCAAGGAGCTGACCGCCGGTCAGCTGTGCGAGCAGTTCGGCTTCACCGGTGAGAAGCAGTGGACGCCCGTTTCCGACCTGTCCGGTGGCGAGCGGCGCCGGTTGCAGCTGCTGCGGTTGCTGATGGACGAGCCGAACGTGCTGTTCATGGACGAACCGACCAACGACCTCGACATCGAGACGCTGACCCAGCTGGAGGACCTGCTCGACGGCTGGCCGGGCTCGCTGGTGATCGTCAGCCACGACCGCTACTTCGTCGAGCGCACCACCGACACGGTGCTCGCGCTGCTCGGCGACCGCACGTTGCGGATGTTGCCGGGCGGCATCGAGGAATACCTCCAGCGCCGGCACGCCGTCGTCGAGGCGGGTGCCACGGCCGCCGCGCCGGTCCGCCGCAGCGGCGGGGACACCCGGGCGGCGAAGAAGGAACTCCAGCGGGTCGAGCGGCAGTTGACCAAGCTGGCCGACCGGGAGAAGAAGGTGCACGACGGCCTGGCCGAGCACGCCACCGACTTCGACAAGGTCTCCGCGCTCGACGCCGAACTGCGCGCGATCCGGGACGAGCGGGACGAGTTGGAGATGCGCTGGCTGGAACTGGCCGAAGAGGCCGAATAGTTCGTAGCGGGAGACCCGGCGATGGGATATGTCGGGTATTCCGTGCGTTCGTGGTTCACCGAATCGATACCCGGTTACCGTCCGAAGCGAGGGTTTACCCCGTACCCATCGGTCATATCGGCTGGGTAGTCTGGGGACTACTGATACGGGTGCGCCGCGATGCGCCGCCTCGGATGTGGGGCACGCGCGGTGTGTTGGTAACTAGCTGCGTGGTGACGGGGTGAGGTATCGGCTCCACGCACGGGGGAGTGTGGCAGATGGTGCTCATTGCGGATATCGGTGACGGCGGGCCGGTAGGAGTCTCGTCGTCGGACATGCAGGCGCTGTCCGTCGGTCTGGAATCGATGGTGCAGTTCCAGAAGGACGTCCAGCGCGCGCTGGACGACCTGGACGCATCCACCGCGGCACCGCACAAGCTGGTGGACAACCGCGTCGAGCTGGACGCCTCGGGCAACTTCGGCGAGGCGATCCGGCTGTGGTCGGCCTACGTCGACGTGCGCTCGGAGCTGATCGACCTGTCGACGCAGCTCAAGCGCCAGATCGAGGCGATGCAGATGACCGTCCAGTACGTGCAGGGCACGTACGAGGGCAACGAGGCGGAGTTCACCGCCAAGTACAAGGCTCTGCAACAGGACTACGCGAACAACGCGCCGGCTCCCGCGCCGCCGGCGAAGACCCCCTGAGCGGGGTCCGATTCGACGTGACGGGAACTACGGGGACGGGGTGACGTGATGGTTGCGGATGCGGGCGGTGGCGGTGGGTGGGGAGATGGTCCCACCAAGTTCGACGAGTTTTCGCACGAGGCGCTGAAGAAGATGATCGACGGCGCGCGACCCGCCGAACTGACGGCATCGGGAAAGGCGTTGCTCGATGCCAAGGAGACGCTGGAGACGCTGACGACGGCGTTGGAGACGCGGATCAGCCGACTGGAGTGGAAGGGCAAGTCGGCCGACGGCTTCCGCGACTGGGCCGGGAAGGTCATGGTCGCGACGCGCAAGTTCGCCGAGCACTCGGGCGCGGTCGGCACCGCGATGGACCACGCGGGCAGCGAGTTGAGCTTCGCGCTGCTGACCATGCCGGAGGTGCCGGCGAACGCCAAGGTCATCGTGGACAGCAACGGTGACAAGAAGCTGCTGTGCCAACCCGGCGACAGCCCCGACAAGAAGGTCCTGGTCGAGTCGGCCAAGACCGAGTTGGAGAAGGCGCGCCAGGAGGCCATCCGGCGGATGGAGAGCCTGGGCAGCACCTACACGGTGACCACCGAGACGCTCGCCAAGGCACCGGCGGTGGAATTCCCGCCGCTGCCCGCGCTGCCGCAGGTGACGCACAAGGGGGGCGGCGGTACGACCGGCGACCCCCGGCGGACCGGCAACAACTCGACGGTGCGGACCACGACCGGCCGTGACGGCGGGACGCTGATCCCCGGGCACGGGCCCAACGGGGACGGCGGCGTGGTGTACTCCGGCTCCGACGGCTCGGGTTCGGGCGGCTCGGGGTCCGGGAGCGTCGGGGGTTCCGGTGGCTACGTGCCGCCGGTCGGTACCGACCTCCAGGGCACCGGCCCGTTCCAGAACGGGCCCACGCCGGTGTTGGACGGTCCCCCCGGCCCCACGGGTCCCGGTCTGCCCGGTCCCGGTGGCAGCGGTCCCTTCCAGCAGAATCCGCCCGGTGGTCTGCCCGGCGGCTTCCCGCCGGCGTTGGGCGGCGGCAAGGTCGGCATTCCGCCCGGTGGCAAGACCGGGATCACCAAGGCCCAGTTGACCTCGAACCCGCTTCCCGGCAACGGGCGCAACCCCAACGTCCAGTCCTCGACCGAGCCGGTCAGCGGCGGTCGGCCCTTCGGACGCGGCCCGGGTGGCGGCGGTGGCGGCGAGCACCCGTCCGGCGGTCGCCTTGGCGGCAAGCCAGGGGGCGCGGGTGGGCGCCGGTTCACCGGGCAGAGCGGTGGCGTGGTCGGCGGCACTCCGCGTACCGCGAGTGGGGCGGGCCAGTTCTCCTCCGGCGGCACCGGTCTGGCCGGTCGGGCCGGCGCGGGTGCGGGCGGTCGGGCCGGCGCCGGTCGCGGCGGGATGCGCGGCGGCGGGATGGGCGCGGGCGGCGGGGAGCGCGACCAGCGCAACCGGCGGCAGCGCGCCGACTACCTGCGCGAGGAGGAGGAGACGTGGGTGGGCGACCGCACCGCGGCTCCGCCGGTGGTGGATTGATCGGTCGGTAGGACTCGGGATCGGCCCCATCCGCGTGTGTCGCGGGTGGGGCCGGTTTTCGTGCCCGGCAACGGAACGGGTGGGGCTCGGACTTCGTGCCCGGGGAACAGAAGGGGACGTGGCGGAGGCGGGTGGCGTTCCCTCGCGCAAACGGCAAACACCAAACTCTCGGGCGTTTGGGCAAAACCGCGACGGCGGCCCGAGGCGGGCCGTACGCTGAATCCCGAGTGCCGGTGGTTGCCTGCGCGGCTGTTGGTCCACCCGATGCGCCTGGGCCGCAAGTGACGCCGTGATCGTGGGGCCGTCGGGGGTTGTGGGGGCAATAGGGGCAGTTGCGTACGACCGCCGGGGTGGGCGTGGTGCGACGAGGCGGGACGCCTGGCTGCACCGGCGGGTCGGTGCCGCGTGTGGTCGGTGCACGATCCGAGGCCGATCACGCTGCTCCTGACCGAGGGGGGCTTGATGGGTCGGAGTTCGGCAGCGACGGACATATCCGGAGCGGGTCTGCGGACCCTGGTCGTGGGGGCCGGGTCGGCGGGCAGCGCGTTGGCGAGGGATCTTTTGCGGACGCCCGAATTCGGGTTGCGTCCGATCGGATTTCTCGACGACGATCCCGAAAAGGACGGGGTCCGGGTCGCCGACGCGGACAATCCACAACATCTGCTTCCGGTCCTGGGCGGTCTCGACGCCCTGACCGACGTGGCATTGGAGCACGGCATCGAGGTGGTCGTCCTGGCCATCCCGGGCCTTCCGCACGAGGAGTTTCGCAAAGTCGCCGCCGGCGCGGCCGCGATCGGCGCCGCCGTGCGGTATCTGCCGTCCTTCCTGGTCGCGTTGCGGCGCGATGTGGTCGGCAGCGACATGCGCATGCTCGACGTCAACCGGCTGATCGGTCGGCAGGAGCTGCACGTGGTCTCGGCGTCGGTGCGCGAGGTGATCGCGGGGCGCCGAGTGCTGATCACCGGCGCCGGCGGCTCGATCGGCAGCGAGCTGTGCCGGCAGGTGTACGGCTTCGGACCGAGCCGGATGTACATGCTCGACCACGACGAGTCCAACCTCCACCGGTTGCAACTCGACGTGTGGGGCGAGGCGTTGCTCGACGACGAGTCGTTGGTCATCGCCGACATCCGGGATCGGCCGCGGATCGAGCAGCTCTTCCACGAACTCAAGCCGGAGGTGGTCTTCCACGCCGCCGCGCACAAGCACCTGCCGCTGCTGGAGCGGCATCCGTGCGAGGCGGTGAAGTCCAATGTGCTGGGTACGGAGAACCTGGTCCGGGCGGCCCTGGACATCGGGGTCGAGCGCTTCGTGCTGATCTCCACCGACAAGGCGGCGGATCCGGTCTCGGTGCTCGGTGCCACCAAGCGGCTGGCCGAGCTGATCGTGCAGGCGAACACGCAGGCGCCCGGGGTGTTCGCGGGCGTGCGGTTCGGCAACGTGCTGGGCAGCCGCGGCTCGCTGCTGTCCGTACTGGCCGAGCAGTTGCGCGCCGGCGGCCCGGTCACCGTCACCCATCCCGACGTCACCCGGTTCTTCATGACCATCGAGGAGGCCGTCGGGCTGGTCCTGGAGGCGGGTCGGATGGCCCAGGGCGGGGAGATCTTCGTCCTCGACATGGGCGAGCCGGTACGGATCGTGGACCTGGTGCACAAGTTCGCCGAACAGGTGAACCTGCCCGACGTGCCGATCCGGTTCACCGGTCTGCGGCCCGGCGAGAAGCTCAACGAGGCGCTGTTCGCCGCCGGCGAGGAACGACTGCCCACCGAGCATCGGCGGATCCAGGCGACGGTGCCGCCGGGCCAGGCCCTGGACGCGGTGGTCCGGCTGCCGGAGCTGTACGAGGCGGCGGCGGTCAACGACACCAGGGCGGTGCGGGCGCTGCTGTCCGAGCTGCTGCCGGGGTACACGACACCGGCGCCGAGCGTGGTCGAGGTGGTGTCCGCGCCGTATCCGGACGACTTCTAGACGATTTCCGAACACCGTTGGGACGGTAATCCCGTGACCGGTGGGGTGTGAGGCGCAGTACGGTGGCGGTGAGGCCCCTGTGCTGCGAAAGGCGGATCCTCCGTGATCGACCCCGAACTGAAGACGGCCCTGGACGCGATGCTCGGCGACCCGGAGCACTGGGTGCATGTGGGCACGGTGACCCCGACGGGGGAGCCGCACGTGACCCCGGTGATGCTGGCGTACGACGACGAGTACCTCTACCTCAGCCTCACCGGTCGCACCAAGAAGGCGAACCTGGAACACGATCCGCGGGTGTGTCTGTCGATGGCGCGCGATGGCGACATCGCGCACGTCATCGTGTGGGGCGAGGTCGCCATGCGCGAGGACGAATGGGCGCAGGAGCGCTGGGAATTCGCGATGCGGCACATCCTGGGCGAGGCGGGGCTGGCGCAACAGCAGCGCCCGCTGTCCCGGGAGGGCACCAGCCTGGGCGTGGTCACCCCCAAGCGCTGGCGGGTGTTCGGTCTGGGTCCGGGGCCGGGATCATGACGTCGCTTCGGCGACGCCGGGCCGCCTCCTCGTCCACGGCGTGTTGGATCCCCGCCTGGGCGAACAACACCGAGGCCACGTAGCACGGCAGGGCGATCAACCCGGCGACCGGCACCACGTCCTCGGCCCGCATCAGGCCCATGGCGATCCCCAACAGCGCGAGGATCAGCGGCAACCAGCGTCGCCATGCAGCGAGTTCGTACATCCGGACCACCGTGCCCGCGCGGACGAGAACGCCCCCGCCGGCCACGGAGACGAAGAGAATCGCGAACAACTCCACGCGGAACCAAGCCCTTTCCGGCTTGTGACTGAAAACGATTGATCCCAGCAAACCAGAAGTGGCCGGAAAGTGCCCCCTGTTACGGCGGGAGTGGGCCCTGGGGTTTGGTGGGTGGATGGTGCGGCCGGGGTTCGGCGGCACGGTTCGCTGCTGTCCGGTTTGCCGGGTTCGGTGAGTGGATAGAGTCGAACCGGGAGGCCGTGGTGACAGACGGTACCGACGCGGTGGCGGCGGATGTGTGGACCCTCGATCGACCCGACGGGACCGACCGCACCGGTGCGCCCAGGGAGATGGCGGCGCCGAGTGCCGAACCGACGAAACGCATCTCGCGGTGGCGATCGATCGAAGGAACCGACCACGACCGCTCGCCGCACGGGATCACGCACGCCTACGCGGATTTGTTGTGCGGTCTGCTGTGCGCGTGAACGGCGGCGTGGGCCGGCCGCCGGTCCGGGCCGGTCGGCCACGAAGGTCAGGAGGACCGGCATCGTGCCCGCGACAACGCGTCATTCCCTGCGCCGTCCACCCGCGGGGCCCGGATCCCATGTCTGGCCGGGTCTCGACGAGTCGTTCGCGCGACACACGGCTCGGCTGGCGCATACGCCGCAGGGCCGGGAGCTGACCCGTTCCCTGGTCCTGCGGGACGGGGTCGCGCAACGGCCGCGCCCGCTGGGGCCGCCGCTGTGCCTGCGGCCGGGACTGCGTTCGGAATTGGACGCGTTCCTCGCCGCGTACCACCGGCTGATCGAGACGATCCTGAGCGCGTACGACCACGATCCGCAACTGCGCCGTGTGCTCACCGTGCCCGAGCCGCTGCGCGAGGAGGTCGCCGCGGCGCGCGATCACCGCGTACATCTGATGCGGCTGGATCTGCTGCCCCATCCCGACGGAGGGCTGCGGGTACTGGAGACCAACGCGAACTGCCCCGCCGGGCTCACCGCGGCGGGTCGGGGTCGGGCCGCGTGGCGGGTGCTGCTGACCCGGCACGGGGTCGCCCTGCCCGCGCCGCTGCCCGCCGACGTGCCCACCTGGACCGGCAGTTGGCTGGCCGATCTGGCGCTGCGGCACACCGGGGTCCGACCGCGATCGGTCGCCCTGCTGTGTCCGCGGGGGGCCAATCGCAACGAGATCAACGACTACGAGGCCGGTCTGACGGCGATCGGGATCCGCGTGGTGCACGCCGATCCGCGCGAGCTGCGTACCGGCCCCGGCGGTACCACCGTCGTCGGCGGGGAGCCGATCGCGCACGCCTACGCCAAGATCTCGACCCGGGACCTGCTGCGGATGGGCGCCGACGCGCTGCCGTACCTGCGGGCGGTGCGGAAGCGGAGCCTCTTCGTCCAGAACGGGCTGCGCGGCCGATTCCTCGGGGACAACAAGCTCTGCCTGGCCGTGTTGTCGGACCCGCAGTTCGCCGGCCTGTTCGATGCGGCCGACCACCGACGTGTGCGGCCGGCCATCCCTTGGTCACGCAACATCGCGCTGTGCGACGGCGCCGTTCTGCGCGCCGTGGGCCGTGACCGGGAGCGCTACGTCCTCAAGCACCCGCTCGACACGCGAGGTCGCGGGGTCGTCATCGGCCGGGAATCCCCGGACGCCGCCTGGGCCGGCGCGGTGGAGCGCGCCTGCGAATCCGGCTGGCTGGTCCAAGAGTACGTGCCCGCCCCGCGCGCGCCCGCCACCCCGAACGGGTCGGGCAGACGCCACGACCTCGCCCTCGGCGCCGTCGACGGCCGCCTGGTCTCCGCCTTCGCCCGCACCGGCCACGACGCACGCCTGAACGTGGCGCGCTCGGGCCGGTTGCATCCGGTCTACCTGTGACGGTGGGGCGGGTGTGGGCCTGGGGTGTGGGCCGGGTGCGGGTCAGCCGCCCTGGCCGGCGCTGCCCATGGGGCCGACGGTGACGGCGGAGCCGGTGCCGTCGGTGACGGGGAGGGTGGCGGCGCCCGGCCAGGGGATGTCGGCGGCCTTGGTCTCTCCGGGCGGGGTGACGAGCAGGCCGGTGATGCGGACGCCGGAGCCGCCGGAGTCGTTGCTCGGGTAGTGGATGCCGAAGGAGATCGAGGTGTCGCGCTTGAGGGTGATGGGGAAGACGGGCTCGCTCGTGCGCTTGGCGGAGATCGGTCCGGCGGTCGTCTTGAGGTCGACGCCGGCGAAGCCGTACATGGAGCAGTCGCCGGCGAGGTTGTTGAGGGTGACGGCGACGGTGCGGTTGCCGTCACCGTCGATGGTGACGTCGTCGGCGAGGAAGCTGAGGTCGTCGGTGCGGCACTTGGCGGGGCCGCCGGAGCCGGAGCCGGACTTGCCGCCGCCGGTGGTGGTGCCGGTGGCCTTGTTCGGCGTGACGGAGGTCTGCCCGGAGTCCTTGACGGTGGAGCCGGAGCCGGTGGAGGTGTTCCCGCCCGCCTGGTTGCCGCCGGTGGTCGAGGATCCGGGTGCGGACGGTTGGGTGACGGCCTGGCCCGCCGGAGCGGCGGCGGGCGGGTTGCCCTGCGCGGCGTTGCCCGAGTCGGTGCCCTGGCACGCCGTCATCATCATCGCGCCGCCGACGACGGCGGCGGAGAGGAGGAAGGCCCTGCTGCGGTTCCCGAACATTGAACGTCCTTTTGGTATCCGGTGATCGAAGCCCGGGGCCGGCGAGGCCCCGCGGTGCTTGCTCGATCACTATTGCGAGGTCGCAGGGCCGGGCGATACGGGAGTCGTCGACCCACGACGGCGCTGTCACAGACCGGTGACATGGTCACCAAAGAGAACAGCAAAGCCCGACAGCCCCCGATTCGACCCCACACCAACACCACGTTTGCCCTGGTGAAACCCCCCAGGATGCCCCCCGGCCGCCGGTGTTACAGAAGGTTGGCCGCCCGACATCGACACCCGAAATCCCACGCCGGCGCTCGCGATCATGTGCAACAGCCCGTTCGGCGCACGGCAATCCGCGCTTCCGCCAAGCCAGTTGTGCGGGGTCCGTACTCAGCGCGGACGAACTCCGTCGAGAAACGCACACCACGCAGCAGGAGGCATGGCGACTATCGGTCCGTCGGCGAGCTTGGAGTCTCGAACCCCGACGGGGCCGAGGCGGGCGACGGCGACGCAGTTCGAGGTCGCGGAGTGGCTGCTGATCCGCCACCGAGTGGACTTGTAGCCGTGGCCCACGCCTTCAACTCCGCTTCCTGGGCCCTCTTCGCGATGAGTTCGATGGACTCGTCCACGGGGAGGGCAGCCGCTTGCAGATGAGCGTAGGCCAGCGAATAAGCGGCGAGACAGGTCGAATCGGAGGTCCACAGACGTCCGGTGATGAACTCTCGGTAGACAACACTTTCCCGCCCGAAGTCGTACCAGGTGAACGGTCCGGAGTTGAGTCCCGGATGCGCGCCCACATCGTCGGGCAGTACCTGAAGGCGCATGTCGGGTCGTTGCGACAAAACGACCAGTATGTGGCCGAGTTGATCGGTGAGGGTCTGCCAACCGCCGACCGGGTTGCGAAGTGCCGAATCGTGGATGACGAACCACAGGGAGCGGCCTTCCACGCGCGAGAACGTCCCGACATGCCCGAGCCGTTCCACTCGGCGCTGCGCACGAAGGAGGACCTCGTCCTGCGGCATCAGCGGCGAACCTGCTCGGATGATGGTGAAGGCGTACTCGAACGTCTGCAGCAGACCGGGAAGCAAGGTGGGTAGATAGCACCGCTGGGACACCGCAGATCGTTCCGCCTCCAGCAGCCGACCGTAGTGAACGCTCTCCGCAACCTCATCGGACTCGGTATGCCACCACCCCGGTTGCTCGCGGCCTGCCTCGGAGTCGCGGAAGGTGTGTCCCGCACCGCTGTCGGACCGTTCGAGACCCGCCATGCGCGGAGGTCGGACAAAGCCGAGGCGATCCAGGGGCACGCCGAACAGGGTTTCCAGCACCCGCTCGTAATCGGGCGTCGGCCAGGGCGGGCTCGCCGACTCCCAACGCCGGACCTGCCGCACGCTCACATCCAGCCGCAACCCCAAACCCGCCGCGCACTCCCGAAAGGCGGCCGAGAGATGCCGCTGCGCGATCCACCCGCGCGCGTGGCGGGCGCGAACGAGAGCCGGATTGCCGGGTTTCGCCGTCATGACGTGCCACCCCCGAGGGCTACATGAACCAATACCGGCCACGCTACCGCCGGTATAGCCACGTTTACACCAGAATCACAATCTGCCCCTCCCCGTCCCCACCACGTCCCCTTGAAGTCCCCACCCCGACAGACCGGCCGCCGACAACGGCGGTGACCACAACCCCGGGCGCCACGCCTCGGCTGCCCGGGAGGGCGATCTCCGAATGAACACACCCAAGGCGGTCCGGTCGAGCCCGCCGGGGAGCGTTCGCGGGTACGCGGGGTGCTTCCGGCGGAGGTTGCGCTCGTGGTTGCGGGTGGCTGGTGCGGGAGCGGTCAGAGTCGGGGGTGAGCCGCCGCCGGCGTGCGGGGCTCCGAGACCTCGAGGTCTCGGCTGGGCGGGTGTGTTGGTCGGCTTAAAAGCGACCGGCAGCGGCGGGCGGGGAGGGCGCTCGGGTCGGGTCCGCCGGGCGTGCGTTCCCGAATGGGCCGGGTTCTTCCGGGTGCGCGTTGTGCCTTGGGTGCCGGTGACCGGTGCGGGGCTTGTCAGGGTCGGTGATGGGCCGCCGCCGGCGTGCGGCCCCGAGACTTCGGGCTTCCGGCGAGACGGGCGCCTTGCTCGGCGAAAAAGCGACCAACAGCGGCGGGCAGGGAGGGCGCTCGGGTCGGGTTCGCCGGGTGGCCTTCCCGAGAGGGTCGGGGTGTTTCGGGTGTGTTTGGAGGGGAGTTGGGACTCGAAACCGGACGGCGTGGGGTGCCGCAGTCTCGGTGCGCGAGAAAACCGCAGGTCAGTGGGAAGGGAAGCCGTTTCGAGTGCCTCGGGATCCGGTTTCGGCTCCCACTGGGCACTTTCGGTCGGCTCGACAGCCTCCGCGAGGTCGCAGCGCCCGAAGCCGACCCCGACCGGGCAGTTTCGGTCTCCGCACCGGCGTCGAGGAGGCCGGAACACACGAAACCGGCACTCGACGCCCGACCTTTCACCCCGACCCCACAAAACCGCAGGTCACCGAAACCCGAAGCCCACAACCATCGACCGCGATCCGGTTTCGAGTCCCAACTACCCTCCAAACACACCCGAAACACCCCGACCCCCTCGGGAAGGACACCCGGCGAACTCGACCCGAGCGCCCTCCCCGTCCGCCGCTGTTGGTCGCTTTTAAGCCGACCAACACACCCGTCTCGCCGGAAGCCCGAAGTCTCGGGCCCCGCACGCCGGTGGCGGCTCACCCCCGACTCTGACCGCCCCCGCACCAGCCACCTGCAACCACAAGCGCAACCCCCGCCGGGAGCACCCGGCCCACTCGGGAAGGCTCTCCGGCGGGCTCGACCCGACCCCTCACCCTGCCCCCGCTGCCGGCCGGGTTTCGCCGACCAACGTGCTCGCCTCGTCGGGAGCTTCGAGTCTTGGAGCCCCGCACGCCGGCGGCGGCCCACCATCGACTCTGACCAACCTCGCACCAGCCACCCGCAACCACCAACGCAACGGCCGCCGGGAATACCCGGCCCATTCGGGAACGCACGCCCGGCGAACCCGACCCGAGCACCCTCTCTGCCCGCCGCTGCCGGCCGCTTTTTCGCCGACCAACAAGCCCGGTTCGCCGGAAGCCCCGAGTCTCGGAGCCCCGCACACCGGCGGCGGCCCACCCCCCGACGCGGGCCGGCCCCGCACCGGCACACCGCAGTCGAAGGGCGGACAGCAAGGGACGTCCCCGCCGACTGCCACAACCGCAGCCACCACCGCCACCACCACCGCCACGCCCACCGCCACCGCCACCGCCACCGCGGGCAATTTCCCCCCGCAACCCGGTGATTCACGTCGCCGGATACTCTCGCCGCATGTCTGGCGATCTCGTGGGGGCCGGCCTTTCGGGCGGGTTGACGGTGGCGGATTCCGGTCGGCTTCGTGCGGTGCCGTCGCGGGGGCGCAATATGCGTACCGCGGGTGACGTGGTCATGTTTGCCGCGTTCGTTGCGCAGCGCCCCGACTCCGACGCGCTCGAAACGCTCATGGAGTGGACCGGTCTTCCGGAAGAGGAGATCGTCGAGCGTATTGCCCAAGCCGAGCCGTACACCATGGTGCTCGTCGCCGCACGGCCGGACGACGCCCTGCCAGGGGTCGACGTTTCGCATCTGGATCCGAGGTGGCTTGGACAGCCCAACGCATGTCGCTGGCTGGAGAAGATCGGCTTCGTACCCGACCGCGACGCCGTGCGGGTGTACGTGGTGCCCGCTCCGTACGAGCCCCCGGCCGGATGCGAGTCGCACATCGAGTACTGCTTCGCCGTAGAGGATGCGATGGCGGTGCGCGTCGCGGCATCGCTGATCGACGCCGGTTTGGTGCCCGGTGGGCGAGTGCCGGTCGGGCAGGGGCCCACCGTGACCGGCGACGACGAGGTGTGCCGGGCGCTGACGGAAGTGGTTCGAGAGCTGGCCGACAGCCACCACTGGTATGCCGGCGACGCGCTCCGATGGGTCGAGTGCACGCTGCTCGACGCCGTGGCCGGAATGCCACCGGAGCATGCTGCCCGCTTCCTCCACCGCGCAAGCGCCTACGAGTGGGCCACGGCGATTGCCGAGAGGTGGGAGGACCGCGATCGGCTCGCTGAGGTGATCGAGCGAGCCGAGTTCGCCCCCGAGGCGGCGGCCGAACCCGTCGATCCGCAACTGGTCCGCGAGGCGATCGGCGACTAGGGGACGGCGCTGGTGTGCCTGGTCGCATGGGCGGTGGACGCGGAGGTCCTCACGGCAACCCTCCTGCGTGCGCGCCCCGTTGCGCTCGATCCGGCAACGTCCGCCTCATCCGCATCCGATGCGATCGAACTCGAAGCCATCGACGTACGAATCACCCGCCTGCCGGAACCGGCACCCGACGATCCCGAGGCGATCCCGATGTGGTCGCTGACCTGCACGCCGCGCACAGGAGTCTCGTGGCAGGAGGTCCTGCGGGACGTACGTCGCATGGCCTGGCGCCTACAGGAGGCAGGCGCGACCCGGATGAGCGTCGAGTTCGGCGACCCGACGGGCGAACCCGACCTCACGCCCTCCGCAGCTTATGGAATGTTGGTCGATTCCGTCGGAGAATCCTGAACGGTTTACCGCCGTCGGCCACGGTTGCCCGCGAATACTCCAACCCTGCGGTGTGCAGCCGGTAGACGATCGTCCGCAAATCCTCCGAAAGTTCCGCCCAGGATGCGCCGTGCTTCGGCCGGCACGTCATCGATACATATCCCCGGTCGGACTCGGCGTCGTACAGCTCACCGATGATCGAGACTTCCACGCGCTCGTTCTCGATCCTCGCGGCATGCCCACCCGTGCTCTGCCGCGATCCGGCCACGATGGACACGAAGTCGTCGAGCTCGCCGTCCCACGTCCCGAACATCTCGACAGGCGCGAGATGGTCCCCCAGCGCCAAGCCCCCGAACTCCGCATCCCCGGCCTCGGGCATAGGCCGAGGCCGCGATTGGCTGTGATTGTCACCAGACCGCTGCAGCCACGGATCCGACTCCAGGTAGATCTCGCCGGCCCAGTATTCCTCGGTGTACTCGAACAGGAACCGGCGATCGCCCTCATCCGTGAAATCCCAGCGGTAGGGCCGCATATGCCGATCCACCCGGAGGAACGCCTCCCCCTCCGAAACCCCGAACGCCCGCACCATCGCGTCCACGATTTCGAACAGGAACCTGTACGCAGGCTCGGTCCCGCGCACGGCGAACACCCGACGCATAGACTTCACACCGCCGTTTTCGAACACATCGAAAACCCCC
This sequence comes from Embleya sp. NPDC059237, assembly GCF_042754105.1. Classification (NCBI taxonomy): domain Bacteria; kingdom Bacillati; phylum Actinomycetota; class Actinomycetes; order Kitasatosporales; family Streptomycetaceae; genus Embleya; species Embleya sp. NPDC059237. The sequence continues at coordinate 22,439 of NZ_JBHZAE010000031.1, forward strand.
CTAGCGACCCTCGGTACCGCCGGAGAGGGAGTCGCCGCCTGGTGAAGCGTGCGCCCGGGAAGGCGATCCGCGCGCCAAGCCGTCGAACTCCGGTGCGCCGAAGGCGACTCCAGATCTCACAGGCCGTATCCGGGTCGTCCCGCAGGGAATTGGCGTGCGGCGCGACTGTCAGGCAGCAATCGGCCGGTCGCCATGCCATTTCTCGCATGTCAGTCGAAGAAAGCGTCCCGACTCCATACGAAGTAGGCGGGATAGTCGAACATCCGCGAGAAATCCTCGAACACCCCTTGCGCGTCAGGCATGTTGCGACCATCGACCCTACCGAAGAAGACCGTCCGCGTAAGCGGCATCGAGTAGACCCAGGTGCCCACAGTCCCGGGCTCGACGAAATGCAGATGCGGACTACTGGCGGACCACGCGACTCCTTCGTTGTCCCGCTGATTTCCCCCGGTACCACACAAACACCGAAGCCGACTTGATCGGTCGTTCGAATTCATTGGCCGTGGCCTGACGGTCGACACCGGTCATTCGTCGCCGGTTCGTTGCATCAACAGATCGCGCTTCGTTTGCTCGATTGTCAGGGGATCGCAGAAGAATACGGTGTTGAAGGCGACTTCTGTTCCTGCAGGTTTTGCCGGTTGGCCGGGCGAGGTCCCGAAGTGCCTTGCGGTTCGGTTCAGAATTTCGCAGATGACCCTCTTTCCTTCCGGCTCGTCGCGCAGGAGAAGTTCTGCACGAAGGATCAGAAGGAGATATCTGTCGGCGGGAATCCACGAAAGATCTCGTGTATATTCCGCGAGTGCCGGCCAGTTCCAGCCGAACTGGAAAGGGAACTTCAGTTCGCTGGAGAACGACTCGAGCACGCCCTGGCTGTCGAGCATTCGGGCTCCGTCGAGGCGTGCGCAGTAAATACTTCCAGTCGGCGGCAGTGGGATGGCATGAACCTCGGTGTCCGGAACGAAATGAAACCAGGGGGATTCGTACTGCCAAATATCGGTGCCGAGCATCATTTGTACACGATCCAAGATTTGTAGTGGTTAGGGCTGTAGTATATCGAACCGTCCGACCCCGAAACGATTCTTTCGGTGCTTCTACTGGGATCTCCTTTGGTTTGGAGCGATCCCCATTCTCGGTAGGCGATCGGATTTCCGTGCGCATCATGGGTCGGCAGGATTGTGCTGTTGTTTCTACCGTCGTTCTGGAACGGCGTCGGCAGGGATTCCCCCTTGATTCCGTCAGGGTAACCGTAGGGATGGACACCACGATCTTCTATCCAGCGAATAACCTCAAGCGATTCCGCCGGAATCGCCGACGGGAGCCACCATCCGGGCGGCGGGTTGCCGAATGAGGATCCAGGGCTGTAGGCAGCGAGCCCCAATGGGTCGATCCAGGTGAGAGGGTTTGTGACGTATCCATGCGGATTTGGCGCGGGCTTCAATCCCCAGGGATCCGGACTGGCGTATGCTCCGAAGGTCGGATCGTACTGGCGGAAATAATTTGATAAAAATCGGCTCTCTTCGTCGCGAAACTGTCCCGGGAACCCGAGTGGACAATAGGCAAGGTCATTCATGGGTCGTTCATCGCAACCCCAGAGTGAAGTTCGCGTGCCCCCCGCCCGGTGACCGAACATGTCGATCAAGTCGGTTGGGGTTCCGGCGGGATCGGTGACGATCGAAAAAATATGGCTTTTGGCACCGGAGGCGCCACTCGATATCACGGCCTGGGTGATCGGGCGGGGGGCATCCGGGTGGTAGTTCCAGTTGGTGATTCGGCCGTCGACCGTCGACTCTTCGACGAGGTCGGTTCCATCCCAGGTATAGGTGTAGTGCTGCGGGGTGCCTTCGCTGTCAGAAACGCGAGTCTTGGAGAATCTGCGTCCGAAAGGATCGTGGATATAGTTCCATGTGAGGCCGCTGGGCGTTACCGTGGAGACGAGTCGATCGTCAGCATCCCACGAGTAGTTCCAAACGTACGATTTTCCGGAAAGAGACTTCCGAGTGCGTCGTATGATGCGGCCCTGGCGGTCGTGGTCCAGATGTGTGCGGCCGACACGGCGAGTGAGAGTCCCGGATACCTCACGTGAGCCCTGTTCAGCTGTATCGGCGGTCGGCCATTGGCCGTGGATCTGGTTTCCGGCAGTGTCATATGCATAACGTTCGGACCAGCCCGGCGCATTTTTGCCGAGTACTCGTCCTACCTCGTCGAGATCGAACGACGTCATGCCATGGAGTGAATCCTCGATGGATACGACACAGCCGTCACCACGGTAAGTGAAGCCACGGTGAAGCGTTTGCCGAGTTCCGAGGCGTGGGTCGAGGACGGCCGCCAGTCCGGTTGCCGAGGATCCGATCGTGATCGACTGGTCGATGAGGCGATGAGTCTCGGTCCACTTTTGCGCGAGAGTGACGTGATCCCCGAACTCGCGCCGCGTTTCGCGACCTGCGGCGTCGTGGGTGAATTCAAACTCATGCCCCGAAGTGTGCAGGGTCAGCGGCCTCCCGGCAGCATCGTAGGTCCATTCGCTGACCTGGCCACTCGGAGTCTCCCGACGCGTTCGCCGGCCGAGTTCGTCGTAACTGCATCGGAGATGGCGGCCGTTGCAGATTTCGACCACCGCTCGTCCGCACGCATCCCGGAGTAGGACCAAATCCACATCAGGATCGGTGGCCCTGCGCAGTCGACCGAGAGCGTCGTGTTCGTAGCGTGTTTCGTGACCCGTGGCTTCGTGGCGTTGGATAACGACCCGACCGAGTGCGTCCCGGGTGTATGCAACAGGCTCCCCCGCTCCGTTGACGCGACGGATCAGTCGTCCTGCGGAGTCGTGGCGATAGGTGAGGTGCCGGCCGTTGAAGTCGGTTTCGGCGAGCAGCCGACCGGCTGGATCGTATTCGTAACTCCACGTCAAACCCTGGGGGTTGGTGACCCTCGTCAGGTGCAACTCGGTGTTGTAGGTGAATTCCAATCTTGCGCCATCCGGGCCGGTTTGGGCGGAGGGGAGGTCGAAGAAAGTTGATTCGTAGGATGTGGTGAAGCCGGCTGGGTTTACGTGGTGGCGGAGGTTGCCTTCGGCGTCCCAGGTCCAGGATTCGGTGGTGCCGTCGGGGCGTTCGCGGCGGGCCGGTTTTCCTTCCACCGTCCAGGCCGTTTTGGTGGTGTGGCCCAAGGGGTCGGTCAAGGCGGTGGTGCGGCCGAAGGCGTTGTGGGTGATGTGAGTGGTGGCGCTCAGTGGGTCGCTGATTGTGGTGGGGAGGCCGGCTGCGTTCGATGTGACCGTTGTGGTGTGGCCGAGGGCATTGGTGATGGTGATGAGGTGGCCGGCCTCGTTGTATGTGTGGGACGTGACCGCGTTGAGTTCGTCGGTGGTGGTGAGGAGGTTGCCGCGATCGTCGTAGGTGTGGTGGCGGACCTCGCCGTCCGGGGCGGTGATTCGGGTGGGGCGGCACAGCACCGGGTCGACGTCGGCGACTGTGAAGGTGCCGTCGGGGTGGATGACGCCGGTCGGGTTGCCGTGTGCGTCGTATGCGTACCTCGTGGTGTGGCCGAGTTCGTCGGTTGCTGCGACTCGGCGGTTGTAGGAGTCCCATTCGGTGCGCCTGGTGCCGCCGAGGGGGTCGGTTTCGCGGATTACCTGGGACCAGTCGTTGTATTCGTATTCGCGGACGGCGCCCAGGGCGTCGGTCATCCGGGTGACCCTGGCGGCGGTGTCATAGGCGAACGTGTTGTCCATGACGCCGGCCACGCCGGAGCCCCTGACGCAGCGGCCGGCCTCGTCGTATTCGTACTGGTACCAGGTGTCGTTGCGGTCGGTCCAGGACGTCATGCGGTTGTGGGGGTCGTAGGTGAAGCGCAGGGGGCGGCCCGAGGAGTTGACGGCTTCGGTGAGGTTGCCGAGTGCGTCGTGGGTGAAGGTGACGAGGTCGACGCAGGCCGCCGGGTCGTTCGTGCTCGTGTGGGTGACCGGGTCCGCGCCGAGCAGGCGGTATCCCGTGATCAGGCCCGCCGCCGAGTCGACCGCCACCCGGTAGCCGCCCGAGTGGGTGACCTCGCACGGCACACCTTCGGCGTCGTAGACGTACTCGACGCGATTCGCGTTGCGATCCGTCAGCGCCCGCACCGGTATTCGCCGCGACGCCCGCCCCGGCAGCGCCGCGAAGGACCACGTCCACCCCCGCCGCGGGTCGGTGACCGTGAACGTGCCGGCGCCGTCCCACGCCAGGGGCCACCGGTATCCGCCCATCGGCAGCACCGGCTCACCCGGCCTGGGCACCGGATAGCGCAACGTCATCCCGTCGGCGGCCGTGAAGGTGACCCGGTCCGCGCCCAGACGCAGGCTTTGGTCGAGCGTCGATGCCCACCGCTCACCGAAGAACCGGCCCCCGCCGAACGCCGTCCGGTGATGCCGCTCCAATACCAACGGCAGCGCGCCCGGAAGCGTTACGTCGATCTGCGGCAGCACCATCTCGCCCGTGACCACGTCGATCGGCTCGCCCTCGCGCGTGCACGCCTCTGCGGCCCGGCAGCGCGGGTTGTCCCGCTTGGCGATGTTCTTCTCGACCTGCTCGGCGGGCGTCAGCGTCTTGTTGCCACCGCGCGTTGCCAGGGTCAGGGCCAGGTCGGGCGCCAAGTGGCCGAGCCACCTGGCCGGGTTCTTCTTGAAGTCCTCCCACGACGTGACGACCGTGTCCTGGGCGAACCCCACCGGGTCCCGGGCGATGCCTAGCATGCCGCCGGCGATGCCCTTGAGGTCGGTGGCGTACGCGATCGGGTCGACGAAGATCCGACCCGGGTCGATCGTCCACGCGAAGCTCGCGAGTTCGAAGACCCCGCCGCCGGCGCCCTTGGCGAAATCGATCCCGGCCTGGCGGAGCGTCTTCCAAATGTCCGGGTCGAGGTCGAGTACGCCACGGGACTTGCGCAGTTCCAACAGCGCGTGCGCGTCGGCCTTCTCCACCCGCTCGCGCACCCGCCGCAACTGCTCCTGCGCCTCGCGCAACATGTCCGCGCCCGGATGGCCCTCGGGCTTGTGCGGCAGCGGGGGCAGGCACTCCTTGCCGACGCCGTTGGCTTTCTGCACATCCTGATTGCGCTTGGCGAGGTCGTACGACTCCTGCTCGCGCGCCTGCGCCTCGATCAGCCAGAACGCCTGCTTCGCCTTGGGGATGATCTCGTTCGCGCACTCGCCCTGGGCGAACCGCAACACCTCGGCGAACTCGCGCAACTTCGCGGCGACACTCGGGTATTCCTTGCCGTGCAGGCCCAGGATCTCGGTGACGATCCCGAGGTCCTTGCGAAAGCCCTCCGCCGCGTTGCCCTGCCAGAGGTCCTTGCCCTCGATCCTGCCGAGCCGGCCCTTGGCCTCCAGCGCCTGCGTCGAGAACCGGGTCAGCACGTCGGCGAGCGTCTGCAACACCTCCCAGTCGCCCGGTATCAGGCCGCGTGGCTGCGAGTCGGGGGTGAGTGGTTCGCCGGATACCAACACCGGGCGGCCTCCGTCAGTTCGTGGTGCCCATGTCGTCGCCCGCGTGGATCGAGGCCGCGCCGCCGGGCGTGAAGAACCGGGCCTCGGCGTCGCGTTCGGCCGCCTCATACTGCTGCGCGGCCATCTCCAGCGCGATCGCGATGTTCTCGCCGAGGTTCACCAGCGCGGCCATCGCCTTGGCGGACTCCAGTACGATCTCGCCGGCTTGGAACGGTGACGAGTAGTACTTCTGCAGCGCCACCAACCCATCCCGCAACGGCTGCTGCTTCTGCGCGATCTCCCGGGCCACCGTCAGCGCCTCGATCAACTCCGTACCGGCCCCGCGCACGAACGTGCTGTCGACCTTGAAACCGTCGTCACCCATCCGCCGCCTCCGCGTTCCACAGACTCGCCCGCAGCCGCACCGGTCGTGGGCCGGCCAGGTCGATCGCGATGTCGTAGCCGGGCGGCAACAGCCGCACCAGGTCGGCGCCTTCGGTGGCGAACCAGTCGCACCCGCCCCGGACGAACAGCGCCAACTGCTCCTCGGACGTGAACACCGGAACCACCCCACCACCCGGCGGCCCGATCGCCGCGAAGCCGACCCGCTCGGGTCGTTCGCAGTACAGCCGGGCCGCGAGCAACGCGGCGAGCAGCGCCGGCGGGTCGCCCGCGCCCGCGAGCAGCCGGGTGATCTCCCGCCGCAGCGGCGATATATCGCCCGAATCCGGTTCGTTCATACATACGCCCCGTCCCTCGACCGAGCGTCACCATAGCCAATCCGTCGGTGTCCGCGTCACCGAACGGTCGCCCACCGCTATCGGTTCCCGGGCGTGGCTCGTCCCGCCCCGTCGACGCCGCCGGTGCACCACGGCGAGGCGCCGGGATCTCGGACGCCGCCCGAGCGTCGCCGGCACGGCATCGGTCGACGAAGCGGAATCCCTCGGCGTCGTCGCCTTCCCGATATCCCGTGCCCCGGATTCCGCGTCTCCCGGCGGCGCGCGGGTCGAATTTCGCCAAGGCCCCGACGGCTTCGGCGATATGGAATGCGACGCCGTGCCCGGGATGCGATGTCCCGATCGGCCGCCGGTTCCGCGGACTGCGCGCGATGCCATGCAGGGGGCATATATCGCGAAAATGCCCCGGCGGCCGTTTCGCGTCGCCGGTTCGATGGCCCGGGTCACACCGTCACGGTTCTCGACGAGATCGACGAGATCGACGAGATCGACCAAGGACCCGATCGGGCGATCTTTCGGGCTTTCCATCCAGGGTTTTCGACAGTCCGAACCCTCACTCTTTCCCCGCGCTGATATTTGCGCGTTCCTGGGGTCCGTCGAGAGTGTCCTCGGCGTCACGAGGCGTCGAGGTGGTCGCTCGGTCGTGCGGACGGTGATCGGGTGCCCCGCTTCGGGGTGGCGCGACGTCGCGGAGAGGCTGCGCCACCAGCGGGTTCGCGCGGCGGGATACTTGACGCGACAACATCGGACCAGGGCATAATCCACGAGCCGAAAGCGATGTTCGAGAGGTTGGTGGAACCTCCGGCAGTCGAACCGCCCGGATGGTCGGGCGAATTCGTCGGATACGACGACTCGAGAATATTTGCGTCGTCAATCTTTGGCGTGGGCCAGCCTGATATCACACCGATTCGATCGACATATGGGAATTCCTGCTATTAGCGAAGTTGTCAGCTTCCGGAAACCTTCTGTTCATCAACGAGTCGTCCCGAGTTCATGGTGTGCTCGTTGATCGTCGCTTCAAACGATGCCAAGAATTGCGGAGCGGCCCACCAGGCCGAATTTCCCCAATGATCGGAATCACGATGAGCAAGCTCAAGAAGCTTTCCGCCGTCGCCGGTATATTGACCGTCGCCGCAACCGGTTTGGTCTCGGGCGCGAGCAGCGCCTCCGCAGTGAATGCCTCTCTCACGCTCCGCCCGGCCTCGGCGAATGGAATGTGCCTGGACGTGGTCGGCGGCCAGGTAATGCAATGGACGTGCGACGGCACCTCCACCCAGCAGTGGTACACGGGCCGGGACGCCCACAACCACGAGACCCTCCGGAACGTCGGCACCGGTGGCCAGTGCCTGGACGTCCCCGGCGGCAACACCAACCAGGGCACGTCGCTGATCGTCTATTCCTGCAACAACGGCGACAACCAGGTGTGGCACCGGGCGGACACGCAGTACGGCTCGTCCTTCCAGAACTACCCGGGAAGCGGCCACGTACTGGACCTCGCGGGTGGCTCGACCCAGTCCGGCGCGCTGGCGATCATCTGGCCCTGGAATGGGCAACCGAACCAGCAGTGGCAGCGGGTGTGACACCGACCCGATCCGGCGGTAGGGCGCGCCCGACATCCCCCGGAGATGTCGAACCCACCTGAACCGCCCATCCGCATCGCACCGCACCACGCAAGCCGCCCCCACGCGAACCGACGCGTGGGGGCGGCTTGCGTGGGTGACAGCGAGGTCGCCCGCGCCGCCCGTCGCCCGGTAGAGGGACGAACCGGTCGATCCGTTCGCGTACGCGTCACCGAATAGTCGCCCACAGCTACCCGTTCCCGAGCAAAGCGCGACCCGGGCTGCTACTAGGCTGGCCGAGCAGACCAGCGTGCCCCTTGACCAAGGAGAAACTCGTGCCGTCCATCGACGTCATCCACGCCCGGGAGATCCTGGACTCCCGAGGGAACCCCACGGTGGAGGTCGAGGTCGTCCTCGACGACGGCAGCTCGGGCCGTGCCGCCGTGCCGTCCGGCGCTTCCACCGGCGCCTTCGAGGCCGTCGAGCTGCGGGACGGCGACGAGTCCCGCTACGGCGGCAAGGGTGTACAGAAGGCCGTCGACGCGGTCAACGACCGCATCTACGACGAGATCGTCGGCACCGAGGCCGACGACCAGCGGCTGATCGACCAGGCGATGATCGACCTGGACGGCACCGAGAACAAGGCCGAACTCGGCGCCAATGCCATCCTCGGCGTCTCGCTCGCCGTGGCGCACGCCGCCGCCGAATCGGTGAACCTGCCGCTGTTCCGCTACCTGGGCGGCCCGAACGCGCACGTGCTTCCGGTGCCGATGATGAACATCCTCAACGGTGGTGCGCACGCGGACACCAACGTCGACATCCAGGAGTTCATGATCGCGCCGATCGGCGCGGAGACCTTCGCCGAGGCGGTGCGCTGGGGTACCGAGGTGTACCACTGCCTGAAGTCCGTACTGAAGGCCCGCGGCCTGGCCACCAGCATCGGCGACGAGGGCGGCTTCGCGCCGAACCTGGAGAACAACCGCGCCGCGCTCGACCTGATCGTCGAGGCGATCGAGAAGGCCGGCTACACCCCGGGCACCGACGTCGCGCTGGCCCTGGACGTGGCCGCGAGCGAGTTCCACACCGACGGCGCCTACGTGTTCGAGGGTGCCAAGAAGACCTCCGCCGAGATGTCGGCCTACTACGCCGAGCTGGTCGAGGCGTACCCGCTGGTGTCCATCGAGGACCCGCTGGACGAGAGCGACTGGGAGGGCTGGGTCGCGCTCACCGCGCAGCTCGGCGACAAGGTCCAGCTGGTCGGCGACGACCTGTTCGTCACCAACCCGGAGCGCCTGGCGCGCGGCATCGCCGAGAAGGCGGGCAACGCCCTCCTGGTGAAGGTCAACCAGATCGGCACGCTCACCGAGACCTTCGACGCCGTGTCGCTCGCCCACCGCAACGGCTACCGGTGCATGATGAGTCACCGGTCCGGCGAGACCGAGGACACCACGATCGCGGACCTCGCGGTGGCCACGGACTGCGGCCAGATCAAGACGGGTGCCCCGGCGCGCTCCGACCGGGTCGCCAAGTACAACCAGCTGCTGCGCATCGAGGAGATCCTCGACGACGCGGCGGAGTACGCCGGCCGCGCCGCGTTCCCGCGCTTCCAGGGCTGACACCCGGTCGAGCGGGGGACCGCCGGCGCCGAATCGACGGAACGGCGGGAGGACGCGTGAGCGAGCAGGGCGAGGGCGGTCGCAGGACGGCCGGGCCGACTCGGGTCGCCCGCGCGTCCCGAGCCGTCGCACCGCCGCGCCAGGCCCGCGGTACCCGCCCGGCATCGGCCTCGTCGAGGCCGGCCGGGTCCAGGCCCGCCAAGTCTGCCAAGCCGAAGACCGCGGCCGGGTCCTTCAAGGGCTCGGCCGCGGCGGCGGGCCTGGGTCGGCTGCGCCGGCGCGGCGGCGGCAAGTGGATCGTGCTGAGTCTGGTGGTGCTGAGCCTGGCGATCGCCCTCGTCTACCCGCTGCGGCAATATCTGGCGCAGCGCTCCGACGTGGCCGACCTGCGCGAGAGCACCCGCAAGCAGCAGTCCGAGACCGAGCGCATGCGGTCCGACCTGGAGCGCTGGAACGACCCGGCGTACGTTCGGCAACAGGCGCGCGAGCGGCTGCACTTCGTCTACCCCGGCGACACCGCCTACCTGGTGGTGCCGCCCGCCGGCACCGCGGGCAACCCGGCGCCGCCCACCCCGGCCCAGGCGGGCTCGCCGCCCTGGTACCGGAACCTGTGGGACTCCACCCGCGACGCGGACAAGGCCGGTGCGCCGACCCCGAGCACGTCGCCGACGCCCACGAGGACACCCGCCACGTCGATCGGCTAGGCCGGTCCGGGCCGCCGCCGGCCCCGCGCGGCCCGCCGCGACCGGCCGCCGCACCGGCTCCGGGGCGGCACCCCGCTCGAACGTCGGTCCGAACCATTCAGCGAAACAGGACATACTCCCTCCATGGATCAGCAGGACATCGACGCCGTCAAGGCGCAGCTCGGCCGTACCCCGCGTGGTCTGCGCGGCGTCGCACACCGGTGCCCGTGTGGGCTGCCGGACGTCGTGGAGACCGCCCCGCGCCTGGAGGACGGTTCGCCGTTTCCGACGCTGTACTACCTGACCTGCCCCCGGGCGGCGTCCGCGATCGGGACGCTGGAGGCGAACAACGTCATGCGCGAGATGAACGCGCGCCTGGCCGAGGACGAGGATCTGGCCGCCCGGTACGCCGCCGCGCACGAGGACTACATCGCGCGCCGGGACGCGATCGAGGTGCTGGAGGGCTTCCCGTCGGCGGGCGGCATGCCGGACCGGGTCAAGTGCCTGCACGTCTTGGCCGGCCACGCGCTCGCCGCCGGACGCGGCGTCAACCCGCTCGGCGACGAGGCACTGGACGCGCTGCCCGACTGGTGGGCCAAGGGCCCGTGCGTGTGCGTGGACGGCCCCGCCGGCGAGCCCGCCGACGCCTCTCCCGACCCCGCCCCCGCCCCGGAGGACGAGACCCGATGACCCGACGCGTGGCCGCGATCGACTGCGGCACCAACTCCATCCGCCTGCTCGTCGCCGACCTGGACCCGGCCGCCGGCACCCTGGTCGACCTGGACCGCCGGATGCGGATCGTACGACTCGGTCAGGGCGTGGACCGGACCGGCCGGCTGGCTCCGGAGGCCCTGGAGCGCACCTTCGCGGCGTGCGTCGACTACGCCGAGGTGATCCGCGAACTGGGCGCCGAGCGGGTGCGTTTCGTGGCCACCAGCGCCAGCCGGGACGCGGAGAACCGGGACGATTTCCGGGACGGCGTCCGGAAGATCCTGGGCGTCGAGCCGGAGGTGATCTCGGGCGACGAGGAGGCCGCGCTGTCCTTCATGGGGGCGACCCGCGAGCTGGCCGGGACCGGCGCCGTCGAGACGCCCTACCTCGTGGTCGATCTCGGCGGCGGATCCACCGAGTTCGTACTCGGCACCGACCGGCCCGAGGCGGCCCGATCGGTGGACATCGGCTGCGTCCGGATGACCGAGCGCCACCTGCGCGACGACCCGCCGACGCAGGCCCAGGTCGCCGCCGCGATCACCGACATCGAGGCCGCCCTGGACCAGGTCGCGGCCGTGGTCCCCCTGGCGCGCGCCCGCACCCTGGTCGGCCTGGCCGGTTCGGTGACCACCGTCGCGGGCATCGCGCTCGACCTGCCCGAATACGACTCGACCACGATCCACCACGCCCGGTTGACCCTGGACCAGGTCCGCGCCGTCACCGCTCGCCTCCTGGCGAGCACCCACGCCGAACGCGCGACCATCCCCGTCCTGCACCCGGGCCGCGTCGACGTGATCGCCGCCGGCGCGCTGGTCCTGCGCACGATCATGGAACGCACCGGCCTGACCGAGGTCGTGGTCAGCGAACACGACATCCTGGACGGCATCGCCTGGTCCGAGGCGGAGGCCCCGGTCGGCGACTAGCCCCGGCCCCACACTCGCGGACGCGCCCGCCCCGCCCGACCCCCGTGGCGCGCCCGCGAGTTGGCCCCCGCACGCCGTCCCGCCCCGGATCGGCAAGGAGCAAAGGGCGCCCCAACAGGCAGCGGACAGGCAGCGCCCAAAGAACGAACAACCACCGCCAGGGAACCAACGGCCCCTGTCCAACGTTCGGACACGGACGAAAGTTTGTGAATCCCTTCACATGGTCGACGGGGCAAAAGTTGGCCATGTAGGGCCGTTTTCCTCTGGTCGACCCGTTTCGAGACGGTCCCCGCCTTCGAAAACCACGGTCGTCGACAAGCCGAGGTGGAGATCACATTGCGCCGTCCCCGCACCCCTCGGGCAGGATCGACGCAGGTCACCGGGACCGAGTCGCCGGGTGCCAGGGTCGGATGGATCCTCCCCGACCGCCCACCGTGCACAAATGCACAAGCAAAAGGACGAAGGGTACCAGACGGCCCCTTCGGTACTGCGCGCGGCCTCGAAGCACCGGCGACTTCGATCGGTGGATACTTCCAAACATGAGCAACACGGATCGCCCTCGCATCCTCATCGTCGGCGGCGGCTACGTTGGTCTGTACGCCGCGCAGCGCATCCTCAAGAAGATGCGCTTCGGCGAAGCGACCGTCACGGTCGTCGACCCGCGGTCGTACATGACCTACCAGCCCTTCCTCCCGGAAGCGGCCGCCGGCAGCATCTCACCGCGCCATGTCGTGGTGCCGCTGCGCCGTGTCCTGCCCAACGCCGAGATCGTCAACGGCCGGGTCACCTCCGTCGACCACGACCGCAAGGTGGCCCTCGTCGAGCCGCTGGCCGGCGAGTCCTACGAACTCGGCTTCGACTACATCGTCATCGCGCTCGGCTCCATATCGCGAACCTTCCCCATTCCCGGCCTCGCCGAGAACGGCATCGGTCTCAAGACCATCGAAGAAGCCATCGCACTGCGCAACCACGTGCTCGGGCAGCTCGACCTGGCCGACTCCACCACCGACGAGGACATCCGCCGCAAGGCGCTGACGTTCTGCTTCGTCGGCGGCGGCTTCGCCGGTATCGAGGCGCTGGCCGAGGTCGAGGACATGGCCCGCGACGCGGTGCGCTACTACAAGAACCTCAAGCGCGAGGACATGCGCTTCGTGATGGTGGAGGCGGCCAACCGCATCCTCCCCGAGGTCGGTCCCGAGCTCGGCGCGTGGACGCTGGAGCGGCTCAAGAGCCGGGACATCGAGTTCCACCTGGAGACCTCGCTCAAGTCGTGCGTCGACAAGCACTGCGTGCTCTCGAACGACATCGAGTTCGACGCCTCGACGATCCTGTGGACCGCGGGCGTCAAGCCCAACCCGGTGCTGTCGGAGTACGGTCTGCCGCTCGGCCCGCGCGGCCACGTCGACACCCGCACCACCCTCCAGGTGGTCGGCATGGACAACGTGTTCGCCGCCGGCGACAACGCGCAGGTGCCGGACCTGGCCGTGGGCGAGGGTGCCTGGTGCCCGCCGAACGCGCAGCACGCGCTGCGGCAGGCCCGGGTCCTGGGCGACAACGTCGTCTCGGTGATGCGTGGCTTCCCGCCGCAGGAGTACAAGCACAAGAACCTCGGCGCGGTGGCCGGCCTCGGTCTGCACAAGGGCGTCGCCGTGATGTTCGGCCGGTTCAAGCTCAAGGGTCTGCCGGCCTGGCTGTTCCACCGCACCTACCACGGTGCGATGGTGCCGACGTTCAACCGCAAGTTCCGGGTCTTCGCCGACTGGACGCTGTCGGCGTTCTTCCGGCGCGAGATCGTCTCGCTCGGCGCGATGGAGCACCCGCGCGACGAGTTCGCCGAGGCGGCGCTGCCCGCGCCTCGGCCGGCCGCCGAGTCCGTGGCCAAGTCGTAGGTCGTAGGTCGTTCGCGACGAAGCCCGGTACGCCCTGTGCGTACCGGGCTTCGTCGCGTTCCCTCGGTCAGCTCGTGCGCTGTGCCTCGAAGCGCTTCATGCGTTCCAGGACCAGATCGGCGGTCGGCGCGGTCATCTCGTCGACGATCCGGCCGTCGGCCAGGAACACCACGCGGTCCGCGTAGGAGGCCGCGTTCGGGTCGTGGGTGACCATCACGATGGTCTGGCTCAGGTCGTAGACGCTGCTGCGGAGGAAGCCCAGCACCTCGGCGCCGGAGCGCGAGTCGAGGTTGCCGGTCGGTTCGTCGGCGAAGATGATCTGCGGTTTGCTCGCCAGCGCGCGGGCGCACGCGACACGCTGTTGCTGGCCGCCGGACAACTCGGTCGGTCGGTGCCTGAGCCGGTCGCGCAGCCCGACGGTCTCGATCACGTGGTCGAGCCAGGCCTTGTCCGGCTTGACCCCCGCGATGTCCATCGGGAGCGTGATGTTCTCCAGCGCGGTGAGCGTGGGCAGCAGGTTGAACGACTGGAAGACGAAACCGACCTTTTCCCGGCGGAGCAGGGTGAGCTGTTTGTCGTTCAGCGCGGACAGCTCCGCGTCGCCGAGCCGCACCGAGCCGGCCGTGATCGAGTCGAGCCCCGCCATGCAGTGCATCAGCGTGGACTTGCCCGACCCGGAGGGCCCCATGATCGCGGTGTACTCCGCGCGCCGGAAGCCGACCGAGACGCCGTCGAGCGCGATCACCCGCGTTTCGCCCTCGCCGTAGACCTTGGTCAGGTCGGTGGCGACGGCGGCGAGCGCGCCGTGCGTCCCGACTCCCGCGATGGGTTCGGTGGCGGTCACAGGAGACCTCTTTCCTTGGATTTTTCCTTGGATTCGCCGGGCGACGGAAGGGTTCCGATTCGTGCTGCCTACCCACGCTTCCACAAGATTGCGCATGATCCAGGACGCCTGATCACACTTACTCACGCTTCGTCGGTTTCGCTCACACATGGTCGAAATCGATCGTGCCAAGCGGCGCCGAGGGGGGCCTCGCGCCCCTCCCGCAGCCTCCCGCCGGCCGGCCGGAAATGGGACTCCCGACGGGGCCGCAGGTGCCGGGCAACCGCAGCCGAATGCGGTATATCCCCTGATCAGGCGCCTCAAAGCGCCCATTCGGCATCATCCGTGCGGCATCGGGACGGGTTGCCTTCGGTCGCTCTCCGCGATCGAACGGGTCGCCGCGAGCCGTTCACGGAGCCGCGAAAAACAGGGGGTCAACCCGGTGCGCCGGGGCCGCTACGCTCAGCATCGCCCCCGGATGGTGGAACGCAGACACGAGGAGCTTAAACCTCCTTGGCCGCAAGGTCGTGCGGGTTCGAGTCCCGCTCCGGGGACCAGATGATCATGGCTCTGACCTGCGGGAAGGCCATTTTCAAGATCGCTGCCGTTGACAGAAGTGCGGGTCTGTCAACGGACGAGCGAACGAAGATCATTCACCGTCACCCCCTGTGCACCGGTCGGAACTGCGGTTCCGAATGTGAAGATGACGTTCTCATCGATAGAAATTGCGATCGGACCCATCGGCCGTGCTATCGCATGCCGCCGCGTCGGGTGGTTACGGCGTCCGCGTACGGCTCGGTGGTCAACGCATCGTTACCGACACCCCGCCCCGCCGGTACCTCGCGCCCCGCCGCCCATGCCGCCGCGACCCGGTCGTCGGACTCGACGAGGGTTTCGACATCGACCCGTGGGCCCTTGTACGTCATCGACGAGGTGCTCTCGGCTCCGGGTACGGTCCTGATCCGCACTCGTGAACAGCGCAGGGTGTTCCCGCGCGTACAGCGATCGGCTTCGTGATGGATTCCATCCGACTTTTCATGCCCGGACAGTGACCACGGGCACAAATCGCGTGTCCGACGACGTTGAAAGGGAAGGATGGAGCCCCCGAGACCTTTACTCGGGGATTACTCTTTTAAGCCACGACCCCCACCCGGGGGCATGGAGGAGATGACATGAGGAGCAGCAACCCGGTGCTCACGCGGCGGGGGGCGTTCGAGACCGGCCGGCAGCAGCAGGCCGGCTACGGAGCGCCGCAGCCCGGGCCGCAGGGCGCCCCGTTCGGTGGGCCGCAGCAGCCGCCGATGCAACCGATGACCCCCGAGCAGCTTCAGGAGATGTACCGGGCGCAGTCCGCCGGTCCGCTCCAGACCGGCCGGATGACGATCGACGACGTGGTCGCGCGTACCGCGATGACGTTGTTGACGGTCGTCGTCACCGGTGCGCTGTCGTGGGCCTTCCTGCCGTTCGAGAACTTCGGCTGGGCGATCGGCGCCGCGTTCGCGGCGTTCGTCGTCGCGATGGTCGTGACCTTCAAGCGGGAGATCAGCCCGGCCCTGGTGCTGACCTACGCCGCGCTCGAGGGTGTGTTCCTGGGTGCGATCAGCCACGCGTTCGAGCAGCGGTACAGCGGCATCGTGGTCCAGGCCGTCCTCGGCACGGCCGCCGTGTTCGTCGGCATGCTTGTCGCGTACAAGTCCGGCTGGGTCAAGGTGACGAGCCGCTACGCGCGCATCGGCCTCGCGATCGCGATCGGGTTCGTCACGCTCATGCTCGTCAACGGACTGGCGATCCTGATCGCCGGCGGCGACGGCCTCGGCCTGCGCAGCGGTCCGCTGGGCATCGTGATGGGCATCCTCGGCATCCTCATCGGTGCGTTCTTCCTGTCCCTCGACTTCAACGAGATCGAGCAACTGGCCGCCCAGGGCGTGCCGGAGAAGGAGGCGTGGCGGTCGGCGTTCGGCCTGACCGTGACCCTCGTGTGGATCTACATGGAGGTCCTGCGCCTGCTGTCGATCCTGCGGGACTGACGCGGGTGACGGGCCTCGGCCCGAACACGCGAAAGCGGCGGTGCTCCCACTCGGGGGCACCGCCGCTTTCGCGTTCGCGGGATCGGCGGAGGGTGTGCGGCGGACGTGGCGCGTGCGCGCAATCAGGGTGCCGGGGGTCTTCGACGGGGGGCCGACAGCGGATCGGCCGCGGGTCGGCGGATCAGCTGACTCCGCCCGGCGCGTGCCGGCGGCGCTCGTGTTCGCGGACGATGGCGAGGGCGTGGCCGTGTCCGAGGTTGTGCTCGCCCTGGAGCCAGGAGACCCGGTCCTCGAACCGGGAGAAGGCCGGACCGGCCTCGATCTCCCGGAACCATTCGGGGAGTTCGCGGCCGGTGCAGGCGGGCACCCGGGCCACGAGGTTGCGGTGGGTCTCTTCGGAGAAGTGCAAGGACATAAGCGCCTCCGGTGAGCGTTCCGTTACCCGAGCGTGCATGACGGGCGAACGGTTGGCAAGCGGTCGAAGCCGGCCCACGCGCGGTGCGCGCGCTGGGTACGCTCCGGTTATGTCGTCCCGCATCCCCATCCCGCCGGTCGGGAAACCGTCCGTTTCCCTCACGGTCGATCTGGGCCCGTTCGTCAAGGAGTCCGGTGCGGTCGCCGACCGGCTCCGCCACCTGTCCGAGGCCCGGCTCAAGGCCCCGCTGACCGCCCGTCAGGAGGGCGCGCCGAGCCGGGCGGGCGCGGCGCTCGCGCTGGCGCAGTGCCTGGCCGATCTGGCCGCCGCGGTGGAGGGCGAGCCCCGGCGCGAGGTGCCGGATCTGGGGGTGTTCGTGGTCGGCGACCAGATCGCGGTGACCTCGGGGGACCTGGCCGCGGCGTTGGAGCCGTTGACCGAGGAGCACCCGCTGGGCCTGGACGACGGCGAGCCGGCGACGGCGGGCGATGTGGTGCGCCGGGCCCGGGAGATGGTCCGGGAGTTGGCCGCGGCGATCTGAGGCTCGGGCGCGGCGCCGGCTATGCCGGTGGGCGGACGTACAGACGGTCCGCGAGGGCGTAGGTGGTGTCCTCGTCCAGGCCGAAGGTCAGCGTCCAGCCGCCGCCGATCTCCGAGGTGCCGAGCAGTCGGACCGGGCGGCCCAGGGACAGTGCGATCTCGATCAGCGTGGTGGCCTCCGGGTCGCCGGGCATCACCACCAGCGAGCTGCCGTCGGCGAAGTCGAGGACGTCCAGGCCGCCGGCGCCGGTGGGCGATCCGGTGCGCACGTGCGTGACCGGGGTGCCGCCGGCGACCAGGCCGGTGAGGTAGCCGGCGGTCAGGTGGGTGGGCAGCAGCGGGGTCAGGTTCTCCGAGGGGTGCGGGCGGCGGGCGCCGTCCTCGTCCGACTCGGGGCGGTCGTCCGGGAGGTCGTCGCGTCCGGGCCCCGGCACGGTCAGCGCCGGCCGCTCCGACTCGCGGCTGCGGAAGAGGTGGTCGACGAACGCCTGGTCCCACACCTCGGCGCCGGCCCGGGCCCGGTGGCGTCGGACCAACCGTCGCACGACGGTGGTCACCGCGACGGCGCACGCCGCGGTGAGCAGGACGGGGACGATGTAGACGTTCGGCATGATCCGCAACCCTCGGCCGACCCGGAGAACCCTTCCCCTCCAGGGTCGCGCCGTCGCCGCCTTGCCGCCAGGGCGCGACGTCCCGACGGGATGGGACCTCGGACCCACGCGGGCGCGGCGTCCGGGTCACCCCGCGCGGCCCGCCCGGGGTGGCCCGGACCGGCCGCGCGGCTCGTCGGTGCGACCGACGTGTGTGTACGGGTCAGCTCATGCGCTCCAACACCATGGCCATGCCCATGCCGCCGCCGACGCACATGGTCTCCAGGCCCCACTGCTTGTCGTGCCGGCGCAGCGAGTTGATCAGCGTGCTGGTGATCCGCGCGCCGGTCATGCCGAACGGGTGGCCGATCGCGATCGCGCCGCCGTTGACGTTCACCTTGTCCAGGTCGAAGCCCAGGTCCCGGTAGGAGGGGATGACCTGCGCGGCGAACGCCTCGTTGATCTCGACCAGGTCGATGTCGGCGGAGGTCAGGCCGGCGCGGGCCATCGCGATCCGCGAGGCCTCGACCGGGCCGTAGCCCATGATCTCGGGCGACAGGCCGGACACGGCGGTGGAGACGATCCGGGCGAGCGGGGTCAGGCCCAGCTCGCGGGCCTTGGTGTCGGACATCACGATCACCGCGGCGGCGCCGTCGTTGAGCGGGCACGCGTTGCCGGCGGTGATCGTGCCGTCCGGGCGGAAGACCGGCTTGAGGCCGGAGACGCCTTCGAGCGTGGTGCCCGCGCGCGGGCCGTCGTCCTTGCTCACCACGGTGCCGTCGGCCAGGGTCACCGGAGTGATGTCCTCGGCCCAGAAGCCGTCGGCGATCGCCTTCTCGGTGAGGTTTTGCGAACGCACCGCGAACTCGTCCTGCTCGGCGCGCGAGATGCCCTTGTGCTGGGCCAGGTTCTCCGCGGTGAAGCCCATCCCGATGTAGACGTCGGGGAGCAGGCCGGCCTCGCGCGGGTCGGTCCAGGTCGAGCCCTCTTCCACGGCCGCGACGGTACGGGCCGCGGCGTCGGCGAAGAGCGGGTTCTTGGTGTCCGGGATCGAGTCGCTGCTGCCCTTGCCCCGGGTGCTGGTGACCATCTCGACGCCGGCGGAGATGTACGCGTCGCCCTCGCCCGCGCGGATCGCGTGCATCGCCATCCGGGTGGTCTGCAGCGAGGAGGAGCAGTAGCGGGTGATCGTGGTTCCGGGCAGGTGGTCGTAGCCGAGCAGGACCGCGACGTTGCGGCCCATGTTGAAGCCCTGCTCGCCGCCCGGCAGGCCGCAGCCCAGCATCAGGTCGTCGATGTCCTTCGGGTCGAGCGCCGGGACCTTGTCCAGGGCGGCGCGGACCATCAGGGCGGTCAGGTCGTCCGCCCGCAGGTCCTTCAGCGAACCCTTGAAGGCGCGGCCGATCGGGGAACGGGCGGTGGCGACGATGACTGCTTCGGGCATCGGGACTCCTATGTGGTCTTCGCGGCCGTCGGTACGAGGACCCCGCGAGGACTCTCGTCGGTACGGATGCGCAACTGACGCTTGAAGTTACTGCCTGGTAGCCGAAAGCGGGAGGGGTGGATCGTGCGACCTGCCCCACGCCCGAACTGACGGCCAGTCAGATTTCCTTCGCCACATTACCCCGGACGTCCTCGAATGGGCTCGATGGATTCGACCCGGGGTTCGATGGACCCGACCCGCCGTCCGCCCCGGACCGCCCGCCGTCCGTGCCGGACCCCTCGGCGGCCTCGGCAGGGCCCTCCGGATCCACCGTGGCGGGCGTCGGGATCTGCTGCCGCCGACGGTGCCGAAGCAGCGCCCAGCGACCGCGCGGGCCACGTTCGCGACCACCCACGTCGGTGCCGGCTACCTCGGTGCCGCCCTCGGCCGCCGCCTCGATCGCGGCCTGCGCGATGGGCAGCACACCCTCGCCGCGGAAGCTGTCCGGGCGCACCTCGTCCAGCGGCCACAGGTCGAGCGCGGCGCACAACGACGGCAGCGAGGCCATCGCGGCGGTGGCGTAGCCCTCGACCGAGGGGTGGAAACGATCCGGGCCGAACATCGCCTTGGGGCGGGCCAGGAACTCCGGCCCGAGCAGCGCGCCGAGCGAGACGGTACGCCCGCCCGCCTCGACCACCGCGATGGTCTGCGCGGCGGCCAGATTGCGGCTCCACTGCCGGGCCAGGTAGCGCAGCGGCTGCGCGATCGGCTCGATCGTGCCCAGGTCGGGGCAGGTGGCCACGACCACCTCGACGCCGGAGGCGATCAGGCGGCGGGTGGCCTGTTCGAGGTGGCGCACCGACTCGGCGGGGCGCATCCGGTGGGTGACGTCGTTGGCGCCGATCATGATCATCGCCACGTCGAGCTCGTGCCGCAGGGCGAGCGTGACCTGGCGCTCCAGGTCCGAGGACTGGGCACCGGACAGCGCGACGTTGACCAGTCGCACCGGCTGTTCGGCGACCGCGGCCAGGCCGGAGGCGAGCAGTGCGCCGGGAGTTTGCATGGGGTCCTCGACGCCGAGGCCGGCGGCGGTGGAGTCGCCGATCATGGCGAACACGATCGGCTCGTCGGGCTGATCGCCGTACTCGCCGTAGACACCGTCCGCGGTCGGCGGTTCGCCGTCGGGCTCGCCCACCGTGCGGCGGGCCATCTTCGCCTCGGTGTACAACACCGCGAACATCGCCCCGGTCAGCACGCCCACACCGCCGCCGCCGAACGCCGCGGCGGCGGCGACCCGGCGGGCCATCCGGGTGCGCATCATCGCCGTGCTCCGCGGCCTGTCGTCGTGTCCAAGGCCTCGGTCTCCTCCCCGTCACGGACTCCACGCCGACCCTAACCGACCGTCAGGTTCGTCGGCGGGTACCGGGCGGCGCGCCGGCGCGGGCGCGTTGGACCGGCCCGCGCGGCTGTGGGTCGCGGAACGGGAACGCGTGTTCGCGCGGGTCGGCCCGGCCGGCCGCCCGGGAGATCGAAAGGGGCCACTAGGCTGGGAGAAGTTCGCGCAATGTGAGGATTTCGGGCCATCCGGCCCCGGCTGATGCGCACTCATGGCGGAGGTTCCGTGCGGTACCACGAATCCATGCTCGACCTGATCGGGGACACCCCCCTCGTCAAGCTCAACTCCGTCACCGCGGGGTTGTCGGCAACGGTGCTGGCGAAGGTCGAATACTTCAACCCCGGCGGCTCGGTGAAGGACCGCATCGCCGTGCGGATGATCGACGCGGCCGAGCAGTCGGGCGCGCTGCGTCCCGGCGGCGTGATCGTCGAGCCCACCTCCGGCAACACCGGCGTCGGGCTCGCCATGGTCGCGCAGCAGCGCGGATACAAGTGTGTGTTCGTCTGCCCGGACAAGGTCAGCATGGACAAGATCAACGTGATGCGGGCGTACGGAGCCGAGGTGGTGGTCTGCCCGACCGCCGTCGACCCCGAGCACCCCGACTCGTACTACAACGTCTCGGACCGGCTGGTGCGCGAGACGCCCGGCGCGTGGAAGCCCGACCAGTACTCCAACCCGGAGAACCCGCAGTCGCACTACCTCTCCACCGGCCCCGAGCTGTGGGAGCAGACCGACGGCCGGATCACCTGCTTCGTGGCGGGCGTCGGCACCGGCGGCACCATCTCCGGGACGGGACGGTTCCTCAAGGAGGTCTCCAACGGCGGCGTGCGGGTGGTCGGCGCCGACCCCGAGGGCTCGGTGTACTCCGGCGGCAGCGGCCGGCCCTACCTGGTCGAGGGTGTGGGTGAGGACTTCTGGCCCACCGCGTACGACAGCGCGGTGCCGGACGAGATCATCGCGGTGTCCGACCGGGACTCGTTCCTGATGACCCGTCGGCTCGCCCGCGAGGAGGGCCTGCTCGTCGGCGGCTCGTGCGGGATGGCCGTGGTCGCGGCGCTGCGCGCGGCCGAGCGGCTGGGTCCCGACGACGTGGTCGTGGTGCTGCTGCCCGACTCCGGGCGCGGCTACCTGAGCAAGATCTTCAACGACGAGTGGATGGCCGACTACGGCTTCCTGGACGCGGACCAGGGCGAGGCCACCGTGGCCGACATCCTCACCCGCAAGCAGGGTGACCTGCCGGCCCTCGTGCACGTGCACCCGGAGGAAACGGTCGGCGATTCGATCGCGGTCCTGCGCGAGTTCGGGGTCAGCCAGATGCCGGTGGTCAAGCCCGGCGCCGGGCACCCCGACGTGATGGCCGCCGAGGTGGTCGGCTCGATCGCCGAGCGCGACCTGCTGGACGCGCTGGTGGCCGGGCGGGCGTCGGCGGGCGACCCGTTGGAGAAGTTCATGTCGGCGCCGATGCCGGTGATCGGCTCCGGCGAGCCGATCGCGCGGCTCGCGCGGGTGCTGGAGCAGGCCGACGCGGCGCTGGTGCTGGTGCACGGCAAGCCGCAGGGTGTGGTCACCCGGCAGGACCTGCTCGGCCACCTGGCGGGCTGAGTCGCCCGCGTTTCGCCACCGGGGCACGACGTCATCGGATCGGTTCACCGAGGACACGTTCACGTAGTCGACGCGTAACACCGTCTCGACACCGTGGGGGTTCGACGGGGACGGATCGCGAGGACCGCCCCGGTGGCGAAAGGCGGTGCGGTGATGGAGACGACGACTGCGGCGATTCGGGGTCGGGCCAGGCTCACCATGGTGGGCGGGGGCGGCGTGGGCGAGTGGCCCGCGCGAGTACGGGTGCGCACGGCCCGGATCGAGGACGTCGCCGAGGTCCGCGCGATGCACGAGCGGTGCTCGCCGGAGACCCGGCGATTGCGCTACTTCACCTCGACGCCGCGATTGCCGGACAGCGCCCTGGGCAAGCTGCTCGCGCCGGCCGACGGGCTGAGCCTGGTGGCGATCGGCCCCGACGGGGCGATCGGCGCGCTGGCCACGCTGTTCCACCCCGAGGGGGAGCGGATGGGAGAGGTGGCGCTCCTGGTCGAGGACGGATGGCAGCGGCACGGTCTCGGCACGGCGCTGCTGCGCTCGCTGGCGGAGCACGCGGCGGCGCGCGGGGCGACCGGGCTGCGGGCGCACGTACTGCCGTGGAACCGGCGGATGCTCGCCCTGTTCGAGCGGGCCGGGCTGGTCGGCAGGTGCGGCTACGAGGATGGCGTGGTGCTGGTGGAGGCGGAGCTGCCGGCGGCGGGGGCGCTCTCGACGGAGCGGTGCGCGTAAGCGGGGTGGCGTCCTGGGGGGAGCGGCGCGCCAGGGTGGCCGGAAGGGTGGCCGCGAACTGCCCGTTTGCCTCTGAGGCAAGTTAATTGCCTCTCCGGTCCATACCTGCCTAGTCTCGAAGCATGGTCGCTCCTCCAAGTTACGACACCGGCGATCCCGACCCGGAACCCGCCGGTGCGGAATCCGCCGAGGCGGTGCCGACCGGGCTCGGTGATCGACTGCGCGCGGCCCGGCTGGCGAACGGCTTCAAGCTCGACGAGGCCGCCCGGCTGACCAGGCTCTCCGTCGCCTACCTCTCCCGGCTCGAACACGAGCGCCGGCAACCCTCGTTGCCCGCGCTGCTCACCCTGGCCCGGGTGTACAACACCACCGTCTCCGAACTGCTCGGCGAGGACGCCGCGGCGACCGAGCCCGTGGTGCGCGCCCGTGCGGCCGAGCCGGTCGAGGCGCACGGCTGGACCTACTGGCGCGTGGGCAGCCCGCGACGCGGCATGCAGGCGCTGCGGGTCCGCGTGCCGGCGGGGCGGGCGGACGGGCCCGGCCGGGTGCATCCGGGCGAGGAGTGGCTGTACGTCCTGAGCGGGCAGCTGCGGCTGACCCTGGACGGGGCGACCCACCTGCTCGCGCCCGGCGACGTGGCGCACTTCGACTCGGGCCTCGCGCACCGCATGGAATCGGCCGACGCGTACCTGCCCGTCGAGTTCCTGATGGTCCACGCGGCGCCCGCGCTGGTCGCGTTCTCGCCGTGCCTTCCCGCCCACATATGAGGAGTTCGCCGTGATGGAGAGCGAGAAGAGCCGGGCGACCGGGATGTGGATCCGGATCGCGATCTACATCCTCGGATTCTCCGTGGTCTTCGGGGCGCTGATGGTCACCGCCGTGACGTACGGCCACCGCTGAGCGCACGGGGCGTCGCCCCGACGCGCCGGCGCGCCGGCGCGCGGCGCGTCAGCACGCCGGGGGTCGGTCGTGGGCCCGTAGGCTCGCGCCCATGGAAAACCCGACTTCCTCCGAGTCCACGACCCGCTACATCCGGCTCAACCTCGAAATCGTGCTCGAGGTCACCGACGCGGACGCGCTGCGCGCCGCCGCGTTGGACAGCGTCAAGGCCGACGAAGAACTGTCGTCCGGCGACCGAGCCGACGCCATGGCCGCGATCGAGAGCGACCTGGCCGAGTCCGTCTCGTACCTGATCGACCCGTTCAGCCTGGTCGAGGAGATCGCCGGCACCGAACTGAGCGAGGCCGGCTGGCAGTCCGAGGGCGCCGAGTACCTGCCCGAGGACGACGACGAGGACGACGAGGACGCCTGACGCGTCCCGGGACACCCTGTTCCGTCCCGGCTGCCTCGGCCTCCGATTCCCACGCGCCCCGACCCGCGCACCGAGTCCTCCGTCCCCGCGCCCCGCAAAGCCCCGGCTTCGCGGGGCGCAGTCCGTTGCCGCTCGACCGCGTGGTGCGCCGATCGTCGCGTGTGCGCCCCTCGGGGTGGGTGGTGCGCCGGCGCCCGGCACCGGCGTACGGCGCAAGCGGGTGTCCTCGTAGGGGTGAATCGGCGGCGAACCGGGCGGTGGGGCGTTGCCGATCGATGTGGGCTTCGTTGTCCCACGTGCCGCATCCGTTCGTGCGGCACTGTGACATGGAGGAAGAATGAACACGGTCAAGAAGGCGGCCTTCATCACCGTCGCCGCCGGTGGCATCCTCGCCGCGGGCATCGGTGGGGCCAGCGCCAGCTCCGAGGCGGACGGTGCCGCCGTCAACTCCCCGGGTGTCGCCTCGGGCAACAACATCCAGGTCCCGGTGCACATCCCGGTCAACCTGTGCGGCAACAGCATCAACGTCGTCGGCCTGGTGAACCCGGCGTTCGGCAACACCTGCATCAACGCCGGCTGAACCTTCGCACCATCGCGGTGGGCGCTGTACGGGGCAACCGGTCCCGGAACGGCGCCCTCTGGCGTTTTCGGGCCGGTCCCGGGTGCCGCGCGGGTCGCGTCGACCCGCGCGGCACCCGGGACCGAGTCCCGCTCAGGCGTGCGTGCCGCCGTCGATGCGCAGCGACGTGCCGGTGACGAACTTGCCGTCGTCGGAGGCGAGCGCGGCGATCATGCCGGCGATCACGTCCGGGTGGGCCATGCCGTCGCCGATGATCGGCATCAGCTTGCCGAACAGCTCCCAGTCGGCGTCCTCCGGAACCTGGTTCGGCGTGTCGTCGACGATGCCGCTGGAGATGCTGCCGGGCGCGACGTTGACCGCGCGCAGCCCCTGGCGGCTGTACTCCAGGGCGATCGCGTGGGTGAACGCGTCGATCGCGCCCTTGCTGGCCGCGTAGGCCGCCATGTAGGGGTGCGCGAAGCTCGCCGAGGTCGAGCTGAAGTTGATCACCACACCGTTGCCGGTTTCGAGCAGCGCGGGCAGCGCGGCGCGGGTCATCAGGAACGTGCCGGTCAGGTTGATCGTGATGATCTGGTTCCACTTGTCCAGCGGGAAGGTGTGGGTGTGCCCCGCCCGCAGGATGCCCGCGGCGTTGACCAGCACGTCCAGACCGCCGAACCGCTCGACGGTCTCGGCCACGCCGGTGCCGACCGCGGCCTCGTCCGACACGTCCAGCACGCCGGTGGTCAGCCTGGCGTCGAGGCCCTTCTCCGCCGCCATCGCGCGGGTCTTGTCCAGCCCGTCGGCGTTGACGTCGACCGCGTGTACGGAACCCGCCTCGCTCAGCAGCCGCAGCACCGTGGCCTGGCCGATGCCCGAGCCGCCGCCGGTGACGATGATGCGCCGATCCTGGAACCGCTCCACAGTGTTTCCTCCTTGGCCGGGATGCAGGGGTCCCATCACAGGCGGTTCCCGATGCGGGAGCAAGCCTCCTGAACGGTTGGCCGGGAGTGAAATGAAACATGTTCCTGTCGCTCGACAGGAACGACGAACGGCCGATCGGATTAATTCGCCCGGATTGCGTGAGGAACCGACCGGGAAGGGGTCACACCTGTGTGAGGGGAGCCCCCACCTCTCACGAACGCGGCGAAAGACGAGGTTCCAGTCATGGCAGACGCACCCGCCCGCCCGGCGACCCAGAGCAGCACGAGCCCGGAGCGCGTCGCGCGCCCGTCGACCGGAGCCTCCGGCGCCTCGCACATGACGGAGGTGACCGCGCTGGCCACCGACCGCGGCCGTACCTCGATCGCGGACGGCGTGGTGGCGAAGGTCGCCGGGCTTGCGGCGCGCGAGATCCCGGGGGTGTACGCCCTGGGCAGCGGAGTCTCCCGGGCCTTCGCCGCGATGCGCAAGGCGGTCCCGGGCGGTCGTCCCGACGTCGCGCGCGGGGTCAGTGTCGAGGTCGGCGAGAAGCAGTGTGCGGTCGACCTGAGCCTGGTCGTCGAATACGGCGCGCCGATCGCCGAGGTCGCCGCGGCGGTGCGCGACCACGTGATCGAGTCGATCGAGCGGATGACCGGCCTGGAGGTGGTCGAGGTGGACATCTCCGTGGACGACATCCACATCGAACAGGACGACGACGAGGGCTCCACACGCAACCTGGCCTGAGCCGGAAACGCGGCGAGGGCGGGCCGGGGATCGCCCCGGTCCCGCCCTCGCCGCCTCGACGCGGCGCGGTCAGCGCCGCCGACCGCGCATGCTCAGCCCGACGGCGCCCACCATGACCATCACGACCGAGGCCGCGAACACCGACCACGACATCGTGTTCAGCGAGTCGGTGAACACGCCGTAGACGGCCTCGATGCCGTCCCGGTTCAGCGTGTTGCGGGCGGCCAGCTCGTCGGCGACCGGACCGCTCGCGGTGGCGACCAGGATCAGCAGCAGGCCGCTGGTGACGAACAGCCCGACGCCGGTCATCACCAGCGCGCGGAACCGGTTGACCGCGACCGCCAGGCCGATCACAAGAAGTACGAGGGTCAGGATCGGCAACCACCGACCCGCGTCGTCCACCGCCCGGAGCGCGTCCCGACCCTGCTTCGCGTCGGAGGCGTGCGGCAGTTGCGCGAGGTCGATCGCGATGGTGGTCGGCAGACCCGCCTTGGAGACCGGGATCCCGGCCTTGTTCAACTGGCCCACGATCGCGTCCAGCGGGCTCTTGAGGTTGACCACGACGTCGTCGCCCTTGGTCTGGACGTTCTTGCTGTCCCGGCCCAGGAGCGAGGACAACACCACGTCGTGCGCCGTGGAGACGCCGTCCTTCCAGACCGCCTTGAACGTCGGCTTGGCGATCTCCTCGGTCACCGCCGTCTGCACCACCTGGCGCGGCACCTGATTGCGGACCCCGGGCGGCAGTTGCCGCATCACCTCGTCGGTCATCAGCCGCGCGACCTCGCTGCGGATCGCCGACTCGTCGATCAGCTCGACCGCGTTGTCGGTGAACCCCTGGTCGGAGACCACCTCCCAGCGCAACCACAGCGCCGACAGGGCCGGGATCGACAACAGCACGGCCAGCACCAGGCTGATCCCGGCGACGGTGCCGCGCAGTGCACCGAACGCGGGTCGGGCGGGTTGCGGTCGCGGCGGCGCGCCGTGGCCGCCGGGCGCGCCCGGGCCGCCGGGGCGGTACGCACCACCCGGGTCGTACGGCGGTGGCGCCGGTGTGGCCGCGTAGGGCGGGGGCGGGGGCGGGTAGCCGCCACCCTGGCCCGGATACGAGCCCGGGGACGAGTGCATCGCGCTTCCTCCGTCGTAGTCGGCGGACCGCCGTGCGGTTCGGCCCGGTTCCGGAAGGGTCTCACCCGCTTCCCGCTGCCACTGCCGCATGTCCGCTCTTGTGCCTGTTCGGTGACACCGCGGGTCCCGACCGGGTCGATACCGGTGATCCGCGGAGCCGGGCATAGCCTGCGGGGATGGACAGTGTGGACAACGCACCGCAAGCCGGCCGCCGGCGACCCCGGGTGGGCCATATCCAGTACCTGAACTGCCTGCCCATCTACTGGGGCCTGGCCCGCACGGGCACGCTGGTGGATCTGGAGCTCACCAAGGACACTCCGGACAACCTCAACGACGCCCTGGTGCGCGGCGACCTCGACATCGCGCCGATCAGCGTCGTCGAATACCTGCGGCACGCGGACGACCTCGTGGTGCTCCCGGACATCGCGGTGGCCGCCGACGGGCCCGTGATGTCGGTCATGCTGATCAGCCAGGTGCCGATCGAGGAACTGGACGGCTCCCGGGTCGCGCTGGGCTCGCAGAGCCGCACGGGGGTCCGGCTGGCCCGGCTGCTCCTGGAGGAGAGGTACGGCGTACGGCCGAAGTTCTTCACCTCGGCGCCCGACCTGGGCCTGATGATGCAGGAGGCGGACGCCGCCGTGGTGATCGGCGACGTCGCGTTGCGCGCGACGCTCTACGACGCGCCGCGCCTGGGCCTGAAGGTCTACGACCTGGCCGAGGAGTGGAAGCAGTGGACCGGGCTGCCGTTCGTATTCGCGGTGTGGGCCGCGCGCCGCGACTTCCTGGCCGCGCATCCCGCCGAGGTGCGCGAGGTGCACCGGGCCTTCCTGGAGTCGCGCGACCTGTGCATGCGCGAGGTGGACAAGGTCTGCGAGCACGTGGCCCGGTGGGAGGCGTTCGACGCGGCCACGCTGGAGCGCTACTACACCGAGGCGCTCGACTACTCGCTGGGCGCGCGCCACCTGGCCGGGCTCGCCGAGTTCGCCCGCCGTACCTCGCACGACACCGGGTATCCGGCGGACGTCCGGGTGCGGCTGCTCGACGCCCCGCAGGCTTCGTGAGCGCGCCGGATAGGCTCGTTCGCGAGTCGCAGTCGTTCCACTCGTATTCGTTCCATGCGGAGGCTTCCCCGTGATCAGCGATCTCCAGCCGGTCCTGGACCGGGCCGCCGACGGTGGGCGGATCACGCCCGAAGAGGCACTCGCGCTGTACGTCCACGCGCCGCTGCACGCGCTGGGTCGAGCCGCCGACGCCGCCCGCCGCAAGCGCTACGCGGACACCGTCGACATCGCGACGTACATCATCGAGCGCAACATCAACTACACGAACGTGTGCGTCACCGCGTGCAAGTTCTGTGCCTTCTACGCCCCGCCCAAGAGCGAGAAGGGCTGGGTCCGGGAGATCGACGACATCCTGCGCCGGTGCGCGGAGACGGTCGAACTCGGCGGCACCCAGATCATGTTCCAGGGCGGGCACCACCCCGACTTCGGCGTCGAGTACTACGAGCGCTCGTTCGCAGCGATCAAGGCCGAGTTCCCGCAGCTGGTGATCCACTCGCTCGGCGCGTCCGAGGTCGCGCACATGGCCAAGGTGTCCGGGGTGGGCATCGAGGAGGCCATCTCGCGGATCCACGCGGCGGGGCTCGACTCGTTCGCGGGCGCCGGCGCCGAACTGCTCCCGGAGCGCCCGCGCACCGCGATCGCCCCGCTCAAGGAGTCGGGCGAGCGCTGGCTGGAGATCATGGAGACCGCGCACGGCCTGGGCGTCGAGTCCACCTCGACGATGCTGATGGGCACCGGCGAGACCAACGCCGAGCGGATCGAGCACCTGCGGATGATCCGCGACGTGCAGGACCGCACCGGCGGCTTCCGGGCCTTCATCCCGTACACCTACCAGCCGGAGAACAATCACCTGAAGGGACGCACCCAGGCCACCCTGCTCGAATACCTGCGCCTGATCGCGGTCGCCCGGCTGTTCCTGCACAACGTCGCGCACATCCAGGGCTCGTGGCTGACCACGGGCAAGGAGGCCGGCCAGCTGACCCTGCACTACGGCGCGGACGACCTGGGCTCGGTCATGCTGGAGGAGAACGTGGTCTCCTCCGCCGGCGCCAAGCACCGCTCGAACCGGATGGAGCTGCTGCACCTGATCCGCGCCGCCGGGCGTGTCCCCGCGCAGCGCGACACCACGTACAACCACCTGATCGTGCACGACGACCCGGCGAACGACCCGGTCGACGACAAGGTGATCTCCCACCTGTCCTCCACCGCCATCCCCGGCGGCACCGCCCGCCCAGAGCCGCCTCGCACACAGCTGAAGGTGGTCGACGCGCGCTGAACCCGGCTTGGCAGGATGGGCGCATGTCGTTGACGTTGCATGTTGCGCCCGTTGTCCTGTCGATGGTCGACGCGGAGCCCATTCGCGACGGTGCCGTGCTCGTGGAGGACGAGCGCGTCGTCGCGGTGGGGCCGCGGGCCGAGTTGGTCGCGGAGGGGGCGCGGGAGCGGGTCTGGCGCGGAGTGCTCACCCCGGGGCTGGTGAACGCGCACGCGCACCTCCAGTACACCGACTTCGGCGATCTCGCGTTGTCCGGGCTGGCGTTCCCGGACTGGATCCGGGTGCTGATCGAGCGGCGGGCCGACTTCTCCGAGGTGATGTGGCAGGAGAGCGCGCGCCGTGGGGTGCACCACATGTTGCGCTCGGGGACCACGGCGGCGGCGGATGTGGTCACCGATCCGTGCGTACTGGTGCCGGTGGGCCGGTCGGGCCTGCGCGGGATCAGCTATGTCGAGGTGATCGCGGACGACGCGATGTGGGCGGGCGGGCGCCGCGAGGCGTTCCTCGACACGCTGCGCGGGGCGAGCGGCGGGCGCACGTTGGGCGTGTCGCCGCACACCCCGTTCACGGTCGGGACGGCCGTATTCGCGGAGTGCGTGAAGATCGCCCGCGAGCGCGGACTGCGGCTGCACCCGCACCTGGCGGAGACCTCGCACGAGGTGGAGTTCGTCCGGCACGGCACCGGCCGGTTCGCCGAGGCCAACCGCGCGACGGGGATGGCCCTGGAACTGCTCGACGGCGGCAGCGGCGGCAGCCCCGCGACCTACCTGGACGGCTTCGCCGGGCTCGGGCCGGACGTGCACGTCGCGCACGGGGTGCACCTGGGGGCGGACGACCGGGCGCTGCTGCGCGAGCACGATACGGCCGTCGCCCTGTGCGTGCGCTCCAACGCGATCCTGGCGGCGGGCGAGGCGCCGGTGGCGGACTACCTGCGTGAGGGCTCGCCGCTGGCTCTGGGCACCGACTCGCTGGCCTCCTCGCCGTCCCTGGACATGTGGGAGGAGGCGGCGGCGGCCCGCGAGGTCGCGGTGCGCCAGGGATACCGCGCGGACGACCTGGACCGGCGCCTGGTCGAGGCGGTCACGGTCGGCGGCGCGGCGGCGATGGGCGGCCTGGACGGGGCGGGCACGCTGCGCCCGGGCGGCCTCGCCGACCTCGCGGTGTTCGACGTGCCGACGGAGGGCGACCCGTACGCGGCCCTGCTCGCCCACGGCACCGGCTCGTGCGTGGCCACCGTGCTCGGCGGCCGGCTCGTGCACCGCCGCTGACGGCGGCCCGAGCGGCGGCGCGGGATCGTTCGGGGCGCGATCAGGCATGACCGGCCGAACCCGGGGCAGGCGCCCGGTCGACAAGACAGGGTTTCCCGACCACTTCCGACGCGGGCGCCGCCCGTGCGGAACGAGGAGGCACACCATGTCCGTTGGTACGCGAATCCGGTCCCTCGTCCATGCCGTGACCCCGCACCGCAGGCGCCGCCGCACCGGTCGCGGTCGCGGTCGCGGCGGCGGCGTCGGTGTCGGCGTGCGCATCGGCCGGCTCGGCGGCGGGGTCAAGGTCGGCCGGCGCCGTGCCGGTGGCCGTGCCGCGCGTCGCTGAACGCCGCACGCCGACACGAGTCCACCGGGCGGGTCGCACGCTCCACGCGACCCGCCCGGTGCGTTGCCCGCCCCCTGACCCGGGCACGGCCCCGGCCGCGAGATGATGGCCGGGTGACCCGAGCCTCCCTGGACAAACAACCGCGTGAAGTCGCGTCGATGTTCGACGCGGTCGCGGCGCGCTACGACCTGACCAACACCGTGCTGTCGATGGGCCAGGACCGGTCCTGGCGCAAAGCCGTCGCGCGGGCCGTGGACGCGCGCCCGGGTGAGCGCGTACTCGACCTGGCGGCCGGCACCGGCACCTCCTCGCTGCCCTTCCGGGACGCGGGCGCGGACGTGGTCCCGTGCGACTTCTCCGTGGGCATGCTGCGCGAGGGCAAGCGCCGCCACCCCGAATTGCCGTTCACCGCGGGCGACGCGACCCGGCTGCCGTTCCGGGACGCCACGTTCGACGCGGTGACCATCTCCTTCGGGCTGCGCAACGTCAACGACACAGAGGGCGCGCTGCGCGAGATGTTGCGGGTGACCCGCCCGGGCGGGCGCCTGGTGGTCTGCGAGTTCAGCCGGCCCACGTGGCCCGCGTTCGAGACGGTCTACGTGGAGTACCTGATGCGCGCGCTGCCGTCGGTGGCCACCGCCGTGAGCAGCAACCCGGACGCGTACGTCTATCTGGCCGAGTCCATCCGCGCCTGGCCCGACCAGGCCGGACTGGCCGCGATCGTGCGCCGGGCCGGCTGGGAGCGGGCGGCGTGGCGCAACCTCACCGGCGGCGTGGTCGCGCTGCACCGGGGCTTTCGACCCGCCACCGGATGACCACGGGCCGGTCCCCGGCCCGCTGCTCATAGACTTGTCCGGCCGGAACCGTCCCGGTTTCGGCACTGCCGCAGAGACTTCCAGGGGAGTCGTCCGTGACCGACGCAGCGCCCGTCACAACCACCAAGCGCGCCGACTCGACGCATGAGGCCGACGTCATCGTGGTCGGGGCCGGTCCGGCCGGATCGACCACGGCGTATCACCTGGCCAAGTCCGGCGTGAGCGTGATCCTGCTGGAGAAGACCGCGTTCCCCCGCGAGAAGGTCTGCGGCGACGGGCTCACCCCGCGCGCGGTCAAGCAGTTGATCGCGATGGGCGTGGACACCTCGGTCGAGGCCGGATGGCTGCCCAACAAGGGGCTGCGCATCCTCGGCGGCGGCATGCGGCTCGAACTGGACTGGCCGGACCTGGCCAGCTTCCCGGCGCACGGACTGGTCCGCAAGCGGGCCGACTTCGACGAGATCCTGGCCCGCCAGGCGGCGGCCGCGGGCGCGAAGCTGTACGAGCGCGCCAACGTCACCGGCCCGATCCTGGACGAGCGCACCGGCCGCATCGTCGGGGTCAACGCGCGGATGAACGGCTCGAAGGAGGAGACCGTCTTCCGCGCGCCGATCGTGGTCGCCGCCGACGGCAACTCGACCCGGCTCTCCCTCGCGATGGGCCTGCACCGGCGCGAGGACCGCCCGATGGGCGTCGCGGTCCGCACCTACTTCACCTCCCCGCGCAGCGACGACGACTACCTGGAGTCGTGGCTGGAGCTGTGGGACCGCCGCGACGGCCAGGAGAAGCTGCTGCCCGGCTACGGCTGGGTGTTCGGCATGGGCGACGGCACCTCGAACGTGGGCCTGGGCCTGCTCAACACCTCGGCGGCGTTCAAGGACATCGACTACCGCGACCTGCTCAAGGGCTGGGTCTCGGGCATGCCCGAGGACTGGGGCTACACCGACGAGAACCAGCAGGGCCCGATCCGCGGCGCGGCGCTGCCGATGGGCTTCAACCGCCAACCGCACTACACCAAGGGCCTGTTGCTGGTCGGCGACGCGGGCGGGATGGTCAACCCGTTCAACGGCGAGGGCATCGCGTACGCGATGGAGTCCGGCGAGATCGCGGCCCAGGTGATCACCCAGGCGGTGGCCCGCCTCACCCCCGAGGGCCGCGAGCGCGCGCTGCACGACTACCCGCGCATCCTCAAGCAGACCTACGGCGGCTACTACACGCTCGGCCGGGTCTTCGTGAAGCTGATCGGCGACCCGAGGGTGATGAACTTCGCCACCAAGCACGGTTTGCCGCACCCGATGCTGATGAAGTTCGTCCTGAAGATGCTGGCCAATCTGACCGACCCCAGGGGCGGCGACGCGATGGACCGCATCATCAACGGCATGGCCCGCATCGCCCCGGCCGCGTAGTCGTCGCCTTCGGTCGGCCGCTCCCTGAGCGGCCGACCGAAGGGCAACCGACGCGATCAGATGTTGCGGTAGACATCGCGGCGGTCCCCGACCTTGACGACCAGAATGACGAGCTCGCCGTCGAGGACCTGGTAGGCGATCCGATAGTTGCCCACCCGAAGTCGATAGAGCCCCGACGGGCCGGTGAGCTTTTTGACGTCGGCGTCTTCGCGGTAGGGATCCTCGCCGAGCGCGGTCAGTGCGGTCAGGATCCGCATCGCTGCAAGGCGTTCGAGGGATCGCAACTGTCGCTGCGCCGCGGTGGTGAACCGGAAGGCGTATTTCACGCCGCGCCGTCACCGTGCTCGGTGAACAGGTCCGCCAGTAGTTCGGCCATTGTCACGGTCGGGCCGCCTTCGGCCAGGACCGCTTCTGCTTCGCGGGCCAGCAGGACGTCGGCAGCTTCCTCCAATGCCTCGAAGTCGGCAATCGGCACCACTGCGGCCACCGGCACACCATTGCGGGTGATCACTGTGGGTGTGCCGTGCTCGGCGCGACTGATGTGGTCCGCGAGATGAGCACGCGCTTCGCGTACGGTCACAGCGCTCTCGGTCATGAAGGCAGTGTACGCCTTGGTGTGTACACGCGAGGGTCGAATGCCACACCTCACTCCCTACCGTGCGATTCGCTCCGGATGCGTAGGGTGAGGGCCTATCGCTCCGACCTCGGGCGGGCCGGGTTCACCGTTGCACTCAGACGCGCAACGAGGCGGTGAGCGCCGCCCATGAAGCCGCGCCGATGATCAGGTGGCCGACGCCGGGGTCCTTGGAGTCGCGGACGGGGACGACGCCCGGGAAGCCGTCCACCACTTCGACACAGTTCCCGCCGTTCTCGGAGCTGTAGGTGCTCTTGCGCCATATTGCGGTGGCCAGGAGGGCAGAAGTCATTGGATAGGTTCCTTCGAAACAGACGCGATCAGATCCCGTGACGCATCGGGCGACAGGGCGGCGGCCATCAGGAGATCATAAGCCGATTCGGCAGCCTCGAGGGCAGCCGCGTCGGCGAGTAGTTGCCCCTGATGAAACCCGTCGACATACAGAACATCCTGCGTCCCGGGTTCGAACGCAAGGCGGGTGAACGGTTGGTAGGGCGGGCGGTTCGAGACGCTGCTCGGCACGATCAAGACAATCGTTCGCGCTGCGGCGGCGGACTTGAGTAGGTGTTCGAGTTGCGCGCGCATGACGTTGCGCCCGCCGATGCTCTTCCGCAGGGCTTGTTCGTCGATGAGCGCAGTGAGACGAGGGCGATCCTCACGTTCGAGAAGCCGTTGCCGTTCGAGCCGCAGCGTTACGAGATCATCCAGATTGTCATGCCGTCCCCCTGCCAACAGTGCACGGGCGTAAGGCTCGGTTTGCAGCAACCCAGGGATAACTTGGTTTTCGTATGAGCGGATGATCCGCGCTGCGGACTCAAGTTCAACGAACGGCTGGAACCAAGCCGGGTATGCGTACTTGATCACTAGCGGCCACAAGCGGGTCAGTGCGCCGCCGGTTTGCAATACCTCGTCGGCCGCGTGAGCGAAATCCTTGCTCGGCACCCTCGTTGCGGCCTCGTACTTGTTGAGCGTCGATCGGGCAACATGCGTTTTCCGTGCCAGATCCGCTTGTTTCATCGTGCCTCGAAGCCGTCGCAATTCGGCCGCGAAGAACTTCAGTACCGAGTCGGTGGGATCAAGATCGACTGCTGTGCTCATGTTGCCCGCCAGGTGACATCTGCCATTGCCAACAACCAGACACGCTTCTTGGCTTCGGAGCCTAGCTTCGCCGGCCAATGCTGTCAGGCAGTGGCCGAATCTGCACCCACGGCAACGAGAGGCGAGAGGCATGTCCAACTCCCGGACGAGACAACAACCGCCCACCGAAGCGGACTTGCGGCTCCGCATGGCCGGTGGCCAAGTGCGGGTGCGGGATGCCCGGAGTCGGTATGTGGGGACGCTTTACCGCGTGGCCGGCGGCTACGTCGTGGCGCTCACCGCCAACTCCCAGGCGACCTACACCATTCCGCTCGCGCACCTCGAAGTGGTGGACGACGAGGCCGGCTCGCCCACGCCCACCAGGCCCGAACCGGCGAAGCCGGAGGCGGCTCGGCCCGGCCGGATCGTGGCGGCCCAACCCCTCGTGGACGAGCCGCGTCGAACCAAGGCGCAACACCTGTTCCGCGACGGGTCGATCACGTGGCGCATGCCGCCCGACGACGCGCGTCCCAGTCGACCGCCCACCCCCTGATCGGCCGCACCGCCCCCACTGGCCTGGCCGGCGGTGCGGCCCCGCCACCCGACGCCTCCCGAGGCGGCCGGGCGAAGCCGACCGGCACGGACCACTCCCCGTGCCGGTCGGCCACGAAGCGACACCCATCCATCCCGCCCACGAAAGGCACACCCCGCCATGCCCGAAGCCGCCGAGATCGGCCAAAAGGTCAAGCACCGGGACGGCCGTCTGCGACCCACCCACCCTCCCGGCGTGATCGAGCACATCGACGCGGCCACCGCCCGGGTGCGCGTCCAGCCCTTCGACCCGGCCCGTCCCGCGTGGACCGCCGACATCGCCGCCGTGGAGCCGGACGACGCCATCTGGTACCCGACCGACGGAGCACCACCCGCCAAATCCGTCCCGTTCCCGATCCCTCCCGGCGCCCGAGCCCCACGCGTCTACGGCTGCTACCGCCGCTGACCCCGGGCCATGTGAGCCCCGATTCCCTCGTGTGTCGCGAGTACAGGGCCGCCTCGGGTGATCGCCTCCACGCGGTCGTGCTCGCGCTCGGTGGCCTCGTCGATTTCCGGTCGCGTTCGGCGCGACCAGCGGTTCATGATCAGGAGCATGTCCCGCGCGGGCGTGTCCTCGACCACCCTGGTGAACTCGTCGCGCTGATCGGCCGGAAGGGCTTCGCGGATGCTCGCGATCGTGGCCGGCGTCTCGATCCGTTCGCCGTCGACCACGGTCCAAAAGGTTCGTCCGTCGGGCTCCGGCCCGTCTTCGGGTTGCTCGTCCATGGACTTCCTTCGGTGTGTCATGACTTGACTACTTACAGTGTGCGTCCGGTCGGGCCGTTCCTGAAGGGGCAGGTGGAATCGGCCACGCAAGAGAGCGGCGGTGGGGTTCCGGCGACGCGGCGGGCCGGGTGCGGGGTCCGGCCCGTCCCGGGGCATACGGTTGGCATTGTCGGGCGAGTGGGTGTTCGAGTCGGAGGGTCGGTTCATGCGTGACATGCGGGACTTCATCGGCGGGCTGCCGAAGTGCGAGTTGCATCTGCACATCGAGGGGACGTTGGAGCCCGAGTTGAAGTTCGCGCTCGCCGAGCGCAACGGGATCGAATTGCCGTACGCCTCGGTCGAGGAGATGCGGGCGACGTACCGGTTCGACAGTCTCGCCTCCTTCCTGACCGTCTACTACGACGGCATGCGGGTCCTGCTGCACGAGCCGGACTTCTACGACCTGGCGATGGCCTACCTGCGCAAGGCCGCCTCGCAGAACGTGCGCTACGTCGAGATGTTCTTCGACCCCCAGGCGCATACCGGCCGGGGTGTGCCGTTCGACGTGGTGGTGCGCGGACTCACCCGGGCGATCGGGGACGCGCGGCGCGAACTGGGCATTCGGGCCCAGCTGATCATGTGCTTCCTGCGCGACTTCCAGGCCGAGTACGCGATGGCCACGCTCGTGCAGTCGCTGGCGTACCGCGAGTGGATCGTGGGGATCGGGCTGGATTCGGACGAGCGCGGCAACCCGCCGGCCAAGTTCGCCGCCGTCTACGCGCGGGCACGGGCCGAGGGCTACCGGTTGACGATGCACTGCGACGTCGACCAGGAGAACAGCGTCGAGCACATCCGGCAGGCCATCGAGGACATCGGCGTGGACCGCATCGACCACGGGTCGAACGCGCTGGAGGACCCGAAGCTGGTCGCCGCGATCAAGGAGCGCGGCCTCGGACTGACGGTGTGTCCGGTGTCGAACTCCTTCGTGGTGGACGGGATCAAGGGCGCGGAGATCCGGCGGATGCTGGACGAGGGCATCCTGGTCACGATCAACTCCGACGACCCCGCCTATATGGACGCGTACGTACAGGAGAACCTGGAGCGCACCCAGGCGGACCTCGGCCTGACCGAGGCGGAGGTGGCCCGGTTCGAATACAACGCGTTCGCCATCGCGTGGTTGCCGGAGGAGGTCAAGGACGCGTACATCGCCGAGCTGGACGCGTGGGTGGCGGCAGCCGGCTGAGTCCGGGCATACGCCGAACTCCCGTGGCAAGCAAGGGAGTTCGGCGTAACGGCGGGTTGGTGGTCAGGACAGCGGGGCGACCCACGTGTCCGGCGCGGCGCAGGTGGTGAAGCTCGCCGTCTCGAACATCTTCCGCAATACCGGGTAGGGCACGAGGTTGTTGTCCTGGACGGTGATCAGCGTCTCGCATTCGTTCACCTTGGCGACGAGGATCGCGCCTCCCTTCGGCGGACTCAGGCCCGCGCCCGGCTTGGTGAAGTACCAGGTGTCGTATCCCGCGAGCACCGTCGGCGGGCCGGTCTCGGAGACGATGTCCAGCCGGCCGCTGTCCGACGCCGAGAGTTGGACGCGCAGCGCGCCCACCTCGGTCAGGCCGAGCAGGTCGCTCCGCTTCAGCACGGGATTCGCGGCGGCGCCGAAGACGAGGACCGAGTTGGACTCGCTCGGCGTGTAGGTCGACGAGCCCCCGTAGTCGAGCCGGAGCGTGTCCGGCACGTAGTTGAGGCGGTAGGGGGTGGTGACGCCGGTGGGCCGGAGTCGGACCGCGTCGGCCACCCGCAGCAGCTCGGTGCGTTTGTTCGTGCCGGAGACGATCACCCAGGATCCGGAGGCATCGCGCCACGCGACCACCGGCGCTCGCGTGTCCTTCGGCGGCAGGAACCCGATCTTCCCGTTCTCGTCGGGGCCGCCCGGTTTGGGCGCGGTGATGTTCTCCGGGCCCTGATGGTAGGCGGCCGGATCGATCAGGTAGTTCTCGACATAGCGGGCCGGGTGTCCCTGCACGGTGACCGCCTCGCCCGCCTCGATCGCCGCCGTGTCGACGTCCGCCGGTGCGTAGACGCCGACATCGCCGCCGGCGCCGGTGCGGGTGACGTTGTTCGTGCGGATGGTGGCCAGCGCGGTGGTCCCGGAGAAGCCCTGCTCCAGGGGGAAGAAGCCGTCGCTCCGGTCGACGTCGATGGTCACGGCCGGCGGCTTGGCCACGGGGGCGGCCGGCGGCTTGGTCGCCGCGGGGGCGGCCACCCGGCCCGGCCCGTCGTCGTCGAGGCGGTCGAGGAGCCCGGGGCCGACCGCGCCGAGCGCGATCACCGTGACCACGGCCAGCCCGCTCGCGGTCAGTCGTCGTCGACGCACGCGTCGGGCGCCGAGGTATGCCCCCTCGATCAGGCCGTCGGGCGGTGGGGCCAGGTGTTCGTGCCGGGCCAGCGCCGCCTTGAGGTCTCGGATGTCGGTCATGCCGGTTCTCCCTGCGGAATCGACGGGATGCGGGTCGTTTCGACGGCCATCTCCACGCGCAGCGTGGCCAGGGCTCGGGACGCGTAGCCCCGGACGGTGCCGGCCCGGCAGTCCAGGGTCTCGGCGATCTCGTCGTCGGTGAGGCCCTCGTAGTAGCGCAGGACCAGGACGGCACGCTGCCGACGGGGCAGTCGGCCCAGCCGGCGCCACAGGTCCTCGCCGGTGTCCACGTCGCCGGCGGGGTCGGGCACGCCGCCCGCCTCGAAGTGGTCGAGCGCGTCCTGGGTCAGCGCCACCGTGCGCACCGCCCGTCGCCGGCGCAGGGACAGGAACTCGTTGGTGACGATGGTGCGGACGTAGGCGTCGGGCCGATCCAGGCCGCCGATGCGTTTCCACCGCACGAACGCCTTGGTCAGCGCCTCCTGCACGAGGTCCCGGGCCAACTCCCGGTCCCCGCACAACAACGCGGCATAGCGCAGCAGGGCCGGCAGCCGCGCCGCCGCGAACTCCTCGAACCGCATCGTGCACGTCTCCTCGATCGGGTCCCGCCGAAGGCCTCTGCCTCTACAAACGCGAAGTCGAGCCGATCTGTTGTGCGACGGCCGGGATCGGTCTCGTCCACTACTGTGCATTGCGTGGTACCGTGCAACGCATAAGAGCTGGAGGTGTCATGGATCCGAGTCAGCTGCTCAAGGGAGTGCTGGACCTCGCGGTACTCGCCGTGCTGCGTGAAGAGGACGGCTACGGCTACGACGTGCTGCGCCGGTTGCGCAAGGCCGGTCTCGACGACGTCGGCGACGCGTCGGTCTACGGCACGCTGCGGCGGCTGTACAACGCCGGACTCCTCACGTCCTACGTGGTGGCGAGCGACGAAGGCCCGAACCGCAAGTACTACGCCCTGAACGAGCCCGGCCGGCAGCGGTTCCGGGAGTCCACCGACACGTGGAACTCGTTCGCCCGGACGATGTCGGAACTGGTGGGGGAGACCCGATGAAGGACACCGCACTGCACCCCGTCGCCGCTGACTACCGCGTCGAGGTGGCCCGCATTCTGGCCGATCTGCCCGCCGTCGAGGCGGAGGAGATCCTGGACGATGTCGAGGTCAACCTGAGCGAGGTGGTCGCCGAGCTCGACGGCGCGGTGACCTCCGACGCGCTCCGCACCCGACTCGGCACCCCGCACGAGTACGCCGCCGAACTGCGTGCGGCGGCCGGGTATCCGCCGCTGACGCCGACCGGCGGCAGCGGTCGGTTGCGCGGCGTCGGCAAGGTCGAACTCCTGATGCTGGGACTGCTGTTGGCGCTCGGATCGGCGTTCGTGACGGGTATCGCACTGGGCTCGCACCGGGACGCGCAGGAGCGCTGGTGGATCTTTCCGTGCGTGCTCGCACTGGTTGTGGAGGCGGTGAACGCGCTGTGGCTGCGCGGGCGCGAGCGCGGCCTGCCGGAAGTCGCCGCACTGTCGGTCACCCGCCGCGCGAGGGCCCTCGGGGAGTCCTTGCGCACCGGGCGCTTCGCCGAGCCGGTGCGGTTCCTGGCCGGTCTGCGGTCCGCCTGGTGGGTGGTGCGGGCGCTGGTCGTGTCCCTGCTCGCCTGGGTGATCGTGGGCGGGGTGTGGTGGCCGGTGGCGGTCGGCATCCTGGCCCTGGCCGGGTCGTTGTGGCTGGGCGCGCGCTCGGGAAACGACCGCCGACTGGTCTGGCTGGCGGTGCCGCTCAACGCGATGGTGGTCGGGCTCGGGATCGGCATGGTGAGCGGGGGACAGTTCGAGCCGGGCGAAACCGTGCGGGTGGAGTACGCCGGATCGAACCACCCTATGTACTACGACAGTTCGGACGGCCGCCCGTTGGACAGCAGCAGGCTGGTGGGCACGTTGGACGGCAGGCCGCTGCAGAACATCTACCCGTTCGACGCACAGGGAAGGCCGCTCAAGGACGTTCTGCTGTTCGACCAGAACGGTAGGCAACTCGGTTTGTACAGCGGGCTCTCGAACTACGCGTGCACGCCCGACGGCCGTCCGATGGTGCCGAACCGGGAGGCACTGCCCTTCCCCCAGCCCCGGGTCGAGCCGAACCTGGACGGGCGGGGGTGCCGGATCGTGGAGGGCACGGCCCCGTTCACGATCGCGATCCCGGTCCGGCCGGGCCAGGTGCCGCCGGCGAGTACGCCGCCGTCGGCGGGGGTGCCGGGCAACCCGCCCGCCACGGTGCCGAGTACGCCGCCGGGCACCGCGCCGGGGGCTGCTCCCGGTAGCGCCCCGGGCACGGCTCCCGGTACCGCGCAGCAGCAGCAACCCCCGGCCGTGTCCCCGGGCGCACCCACGACGCGCCCCGAGGGCGAGGCGCAGGCCCCGGGCAACCCGCGTGGTGAGTCCGGGAGTTGAGGAGGCCGGGTGGTTGGTCGAAGCTCGTTCGTCGGACGCCGGGATCGCCCGGTGTCCGACGAACGCCGAGCGGGGGACGGGGCGTCGGCGTCGGCGTCGGGGCGCCATGCGCCCGGCATGCCGCCGACATGCCGCCGACATGAGCCCGGCAAGCGTGTTCATCGGGCGTCGAGTCGGTGTTGATCCGGGTGTGGGACAACAGCCGGATGACTTCAGCCCCGGCCGCCGCTCGGCTGCTCGTGACGCATCAGTAAGGTCTCTTAACCATGCTGACGTTTCGTGTTCTGGGAGCGCTCGAAGCGTGGGACGGTGACCGGCGGGCCGACCTGCGCGGCCCACGCCATCGGGCCGTTCTCGCTCGGCTCGTCCTGGCGCGCGGGCACGTCGTACCGGTCGACCGGCTGATCGAGGACCTGTGGCACGGCGAGTCGCCGCATCGCGCGCTCGGGTCGGTGCAGACCTTCGTGTCGCACCTGCGCCGTGCGCTCGAACCCGACCGCGCGCCGCGCACCCCGTCGACGGTGCTGGTCACCGCGCCGCCGGGATACGCGTTCCGGGTCGGTACGGACGAGGTCGACGCGTGGCGGTTCGAGGCCCTGGTGCACCGCGCCGGCGGCCTCCTCGCGGCGGGGGCGGCACAGGACGCGCTACGCGAGTTGACCGCGGCGCTCGACCTGTGGCGCGGGCCCGCGTACGCGCAGTTCGCCGACGAGCCGTGGGCCCGGCCCGAGGCGGCGCGGCTGGAGGAGTTGCGCCTGGTCGCGGTGGAGCGTCGGGCCGAGGCCGGTCTCGCCATCGGGCAGGCGTCCGGGATCGTGCCCGGCCTGGAGGCACACGCGGCGGCGCACCCGCTGCGGGAGGAGAGTTGGCGGTTGTTGGCGCTGGCGCTGTACCGGTGTGCCCGCCAAGGCGACGCGCTCGCGGTGTTGCGCCGGGTACGGGCGGCGCTGCGCGAGGAGTTGGGGGTCGAGCCCGGGGCGCGGTTGCAGCGCCTGGAGGCGGACATCCTGGCCCACTCCGCCGAGTTGGACGCGCCGGCGGCGGCGCCGACGCCGGCCGCCGCGCCCGCCGTGTCCGAGGTGCCCGCCGCGCATCGGGAAGTCGCGGAGCCGGTACGGGTTTCCGACGAGCTGGGGGAGGACGGGTTCGTGGCGCGCACGACCACGTTGATCGGTAGGGCCGACGAGACGGCCGACCTGCTGAACGCGGCGAAGCGCGCCGACGGGCGGCTCGCGGTGGCGCTGGTCAGCGGTGATCCGGGCGAGGGCAAGACCGCGTTGACCGAGCATGTCCGGGAGTTGCTGGCCGCCGAGGGGTGGCGGGCGGCGTGGGGGCGCTGCCCCGAATCGGGCGGCGCGCCGGCCGGGTGGCCGTGGACCCAGATGTTGCGCACCCTGGCCGCGGTGAGCCCGCCGGACGAGGACACCGCGCGCGTGTTGGCGCCGCTGCTCGCCGACTCGTACAGCCCGGTGGGCGATCAGGCGGCGGCCAAGCTCATGTTGCACCAGGCGGTGGTGCGCTATCTGGCCCGGGCCACCGCGGAGACGCCGTGGCTGCTGGTGCTGGACGACGTGCACCGCGCCGACGAGGAGACGTTGGCGCTGCTGTGCCACCTGGCCACCGACCGGGACGCGACCGGTCGGGTGTTGCTCGTGGTCACCTATCGGCACAACGAGGTGGGCGACCTGCTCGCCGACGCACTGGCCCGGCTGGCGCGCTGCGGTCCGGAACGTGTCGAACTCACCGGCCTGGCCCCGGAGGCGGTGGGCGACCTGGTCCGCGGCGCGGTCTCGGCGGCGATCGACGAGGACACCGTACGGGCCATCGTGGACCGCACCGCGGGCAACCCGTTCTACGTCCTGGAGACGGCCCGGGTGCTGGCCGCGGAGGGCGCGCACGCGGCGGTGTCCGAGGTGCCGGTCGGGGTTCGGGACGTGATCCGCCGGCATGTGGCCGGCTTGCCCAAGGCCGCGCAGGAGGTGCTCAAGCAGGCGTGTGTGCTCGGCCG
Source organism: Embleya sp. NPDC059237 (assembly GCF_042754105.1). Lineage (NCBI taxonomy): Bacteria > Bacillati > Actinomycetota > Actinomycetes > Kitasatosporales > Streptomycetaceae > Embleya > Embleya sp. NPDC059237. The sequence continues at coordinate 66,251 of NZ_JBHZAE010000031.1, forward strand.
GGACATCGACGTCGACGTCCTGCTCGCGCAGAGCGGCACGGACGAGGACACGGTGCTCGACGCGGTCGAGTCGGCGCTGCTGACCGGACTGCTCGTGGAGCCCGACGCGGGCCAACTGCGGTTCACCCACGCGCTGGTGCGGGACACCCTGTACGAGGACCTGTCCCAGCTGCGCCGGGCCCGGATGCACGCGCGCACGGCCGAGGCGATCGAGGCGGTACGGCCCCGGGACGTCTCCGCGCTGGCGCACCACTACCTGGCCTCCGCCTCGCGCGCGACGGCGACGAAGGCCGCCCACTACGCCCGCCTGGCCGCGCTGGACGCGGAGATCCACTTCGCCTACCGGGAGGCCGCCGAGTTGTGGCGCGGCGCACTGGCGGCCTTCGACCGCTCCGGCGCCGCCGACGAGGCCGCCCGTACCGAGCTGGAGGCCGGCGTGACCCGCTCCCTCGCCCAGTCCGGCGACCACGGCCACGACTGACCGCCGGGAGCGGGCGGTGGCTCAGGTCAGCCGCTCGATGATGGTCACGTTGGCCATGCCGCCGCCCTCGCACATGGTCTGGAGGCCGTAGCGGCCGTCGATCCGCTCCAGCTCGTTGAGCAGCGTGGCCAGGAGCTTGGTGCCGCTCGCGCCGAGTGGATGGCCCAGCGCGATGGCGCCGCCGTTGACGTTGACCCGCTCCGGATCCGCGCCGGTGGCTCGCTGCCAGGCGAGTACCACCGATGCGAACGCCTCGTTGATCTCGACCCGGTCGATGTCGTCCAGGCTCAGCCCGGTGCGCTCCAGGGCACGGGCGGTGGCCGGGATCGGGCCGGTGAGCATCAGCACCGGGTCGTCGCCGAGCACGGTGAGGTGGTGGATCCGGGCCCGGGGGCGCAACCCGTGTACCCGCAGGGCACGTTCGGAGACCACCAGGGCGGCCGAGGCACCGTCGGAGATCTGACTGGCCAGCGCGGCGGTGATCCGGCCGCCGGGGCGCAGCGTCGGCAGTGAGCGGATCTTGGCGAGGTCCGGCTCGCGCGGGCCCTCGTCGTGGATGACCTCGCCGTAGGGGACGATCTCGTTGGTGAAGCGGCCCTCGCGCCGGGCCCGCAGCGCGCGTTCGTGCGAGGTGACGGCGAACGCCTCCATGTCCTCGCGGGTCAGGCCCCAGCGCTCGGCGATCAGTTCGGCCGCGCGGAACTGGCTGATCTCCTGGTCGCCGTAGCGCTCGTGCCAGCCTCGCGCGCCCTCGTACGGGGTCGCGAAGCCGTACTCGCGGCCGGCCCGCAGCGAGGCGGACAGCGGTACGGCGCTCATGTTCTGCACGCCGCCGGCGATCACCACGTCGGCGGTGCCGCTGAGCACGGCCTGGGCGGCGAAGTGCACCGCCTGCTGCGAGGAGCCGCACTGGCGGTCGATGGTGGTGCCCGGGACGCTCGTCGGCAGGCCCGCGGAGAGCCACGACGTGCGGGCGATGTTGCCGGCCTGCGGGCCGATCACGTCGAGACAGCCGAAGATCACGTCGTCGACGGCGGCCGGGTCGATGCCGGTGCCGTCGACGAGGCTGCGCAGGATGTGCGCGCCCAGGTCGGCGGGATGTGCCTTGGCCAGGCCCCCGCCGCGCTTGCCCACGGGAGTTCGGATGGCGTCGACGAGGTACGCCTCGTTACTCATGGCAGCCGCCTTTCGACCGTGTGGGTTGGAAAATCCAACTTGCCTCCTCGTCAACGTAGCGTCAGTGAGTTGGGGATGGCAACCTTGTGGGCGTGGTCGTCAACGCTGATTCCTCCGGGTCCTCCGGGTCCTCCGGGTCCTCCGGCTCCTTTGGTTCCTCCGGGTCCTCTGGGTCTTCTGGTTCCTCTGGGTCTTCCGGCTCCTCGAACGCCTCCTCCGCCGACTCCGGTCGGGCGCCCGAGGCGGCGGGTGCTTCCGCGCCGTCCCGCGCCGCTCGGGCGCCGGTCGGCCGGCCCTGTTCGGTTGCTTCGACGCTCGGCGTGGTCGGCGAGAAGTGGGCGCTGCTGGCCATCCGCGAAATGGGCTTCGGCAACCACCGCTTCGACGCGATCGCGCGCAACACCGGGGCACCTCGGGACATCCTGACCACCCGGCTGCGCACCCTGGAGGCGGCCGGGGTCCTGGAGCGGCGGCGCTACCAGGACCGGCCGCCGCGCTTCGAGTACCACCTGACCGCCCGGGGCCGCGACCTCGCGCCGGTGCTGCAGACCCTCGCGGCCTGGGGCGACCGGTGGCTGACCGACGAGCCGCCGGTGGACTTCCGGCACGGGGATCACGCGCTCGACCCCGCACTGATGTGTCGGGGCTGCGGCGAGGAGGTGGCGCCGGGCAGCCTGCACGTCCACGTACAGGCACCGGGATGGGACGTGGCGGGGCCGGTGGAGTGAGGGCGGCGCGGGATGCGGGCTCGGCGGCTTGACCCTGACACCGTGTGAGGCCGTGCACTGGGAGGCGTCATGTTCACCATCGGAGACTTCGCCCGGCACGGCAACGTGTCCGTCCGCATGTTGCGGCACTACGACGCCATCGGCCTGCTGCGCCCCGACCGGGTCGACCCGGTCAGCGGCTACCGCTTCTATCGCGCCGAGCAACTCGCCCGGCTCAACCGGGTGATCGCGCTGAAGGACCTCGGCTTCACCCTCCAGCAGGTCCGGAGCATCCTGGACGAGCAGGTGAGCGCCGGCGAGCTGCGCGGCATGTTGCGGCTGCGCCGGGCCGAGCTCGCCGCGGCGGTGGCGGCGGACGGCCGGCGGTTGGCCCAGGTCGAGGCGAGGCTCCGCACCATCGAGGCGGAGGGCCGGATGGCCGACGACGACGTCGTGCTCAAGCGCATCCCCGGGGTCCGGGTGGCCGTACTGACCGCGACCACCCCGGTCGACGCCGACGGGCCGCGTGACATCGGGCCGATCATCGGGCCGCTGTACGACGAACTGTGCCGCCGGATGGCCGCCGCCGGGGTGGCGCCGACCGGGCCGGGCATCGCCTACTACGAGGTCTCGCCCGACCGGGACGACACGATCGTCATCAACGCCGGCATCACGGTCGCGGCCGACCCGCGCCCCGAACACGACTTCGCAATCGTGGACCTGCCGCCGATCGAGCAGGCCGCCACCTTCGTGCATCGGGGCTCGATGGACGACGTGATGACCGGCGTACAGGCCCTGGCCCGCTGGATCGACGCCAACGGCCACCGCTCCCTCGGCTACCCGCGCGAGGTCAACCTGGAGTGCCCACCGGACCCGAGGCAGTGGGTGACCGAACTCCAGGAGCCGATCGCGCGGGCTTGAGCGCGGGCCGCCGCGCACGTCACCGCCGGGACCGATACCGCCCGGGGCGCGGTCGGCCGGCGCGGACACCGCTGTCGTTCGCGCGTTCTCCCCGCTCGACCGCCCGCCACAGCGAGGCCCACTGACCCGCCGTCACATCCTTGGGCAGCGCGAGGGGGGAGATCCGGGCCGCGACGAGCCAGTCGCGCACCTCGGCACCGGGCAACCGGCCCGTGCGATCCAGGATTTCGCGCAGCCCGCGCCCCGGCCCGGTGAACACGTGGCGGACGAACTCCTGGTACGGCTCCCGCGCCCCGACGACCAGCGGCGTACTCCGGCGCGTCATCGACAACAGCCCGCCGTCCACCGACGGCATCGGCCGAAACGCCCGAGCCGGGACGCGCGCGTGCACCTCGAAGTCGAACCACGGCCACCAGGCCGCCGTCAGCATCGAGGCCCCGCCCACACCCGCCCGGCGCCGGGCCACCTCCCACTGCACCAGCAGCACCGCGGATTGCCAATGCCCGGTGTCGAGCAGCCGACGCAACACCGAAGTCGTCAGGTGGAAGGGCAGGTTGCCCGCCACGGTGAAGGGCCGATCGGGAAACCGGTACCGCAACACGTCGCCCGCCACGATCCGGACGTGCCCGGGCACCCGGCGGGCCAGCCGCCGGGCGCGCCGCGGATCGAGCTCGACCGCGGTGAGCGGTCGGCCGGTGCGGCTCAGCGGGAGGGTGAGGGCACCGTCACCGGGCCCGATCTCCACGACCGGTCCGGACGTACGCCCGACCAGATCCGTGAAGAGGTCGATCACCGCGGGATCGACGAGGAAGTTCTGACCGAGCTCATGGCGTCCGCCATGAGTGGGGTAGGGCACGAGAGGGCTCCGCAAGGCAGTTCGGAGCCGGGCAGCCCGAAACGGCCGCACCGGCAGGGACCCGAAGTGCGGCGGAACCGGAAGAGAAAAAGCCTCGGCCCGCCGCTAGTGGCGGCGAGTCCTCGTGAATGCGGCGGCGAACATGCCGACCACCCTAGCCCGGGTGGGTCGACGGCTCATCCCGATTTTCGGCGCGGTCGATCGCCGCCGGCGGCGGCGGGCCGGGTCACCCGTGTCGCAGCGCGGCCAGAAACTCGGGCCAGGCGTGGTGGGGCAGGCGCAGGTGGGCGTGCGTCGGGCGCTTGCTGTCGCGGATCGTGAGGTGGGCGGTGCGCGGGGCCACTTCCACGCAGTCGCCCTGGTGTCCCGAGTGGGTGGACTTGCGCCACGCGTCGGGGGCGACGGCGGCGGCGGGGGCTTTCGGGGTGTCGTTCACAGGGATCGCATCCTTGCCGAGATGAGGGTTCTGGACTCGTCGGTGGAGAGGGCGTTGGCGAACAGGTAGTCGAGGTGGCGGCGATAGCGGCGCAGGTCGCGATCCTCCTCCTTGATCAGCATGCCGCCGTGGTATTCGACGAACAGCACGCTGGGCGCGTGCGGGCCGGAGAAATCGAACATGGTCAGGCCGCCGTTGTAGGCATTCGCGGTGGAACTCGTCGGTATCACGTGGATGTCGATGTTGGGCAATTCACCGAGTTCGAGGAGATGGGCGAGTTGGCGGGTGAGTACGCCGCGACCGCCGATCTCGCATTGCAGGGCGCCGTCGGCGAGCACGGAGCGGAACCTGGCCGGATTCTGCCCGGTGAGCACACGCTGGCGCCGCATCCGGATCTCCACGAGCGCGTCGGCCCGTTCGGGGTCGGGGATCATCGGCCCGGAGCCGATCACGGCCGCCGCGTAGTCGCGGGTCTGGAGCAGGCCCAGGATCATCCCGGCGTTGGCGGCTCGGATCTCCGTGGCCTGCGACTCCAGCGCGATCAGTTCCTCGTAGGCGGCGTCGAGGACGTCCGAGTAGGCAACCCACCAGCGCGGCCCGCGCGTCTCGATCAGGAGCGCTTCGAGGCGTTCGACGTCGGTCGCGCACACCCCGTATATGCCGCAGAGGCGATGCAGATCGTGCCGGGACACCGCGACCTTCGCGGTCTCGATGCGGCTGATCTTGGATTGATCCCAGCCACACGAATCGGCCACCTCCTCGCCGGACAGGCCCGACGCCGTGCGGAGCAGCCGCAGTTCCGTACCCAATCGGCGTCTTGCGTAGCTGCGCATCTGGGTCCTCCCGGGGTGGCTTCGTCCGGGATTGTGCTCCGGGTCTGAATGGAACGCGACCGGATTTGGTCGGCGTCACCCGAAAGAGTTATTTATGTCGAAGTACTTGGTTGCATTTATGCGGCGCGGCGATGCTCGGTGTGGGCCGCTTTCTTCTTTCTTCCCGGTGAGAACGGGTGTCCCAGCGGCGGCCAACATCGGATTGGGGAGAAGACATGCCTGCCACCCGGATTCACGCGCCGGCCGATCGGGCCGGTCATCACATGTTGGCCCCCGTCGCCGAACTCCGCTGTGTCGGTACGGCCGAACTGGTGCGACACGTGCGCAACTTCGTCCACGAGTGCGCGATCGGGGCGGGCGCCTCGGCCGACACGGCGCAGACCACGAAGCTGCTGGCGAGCGAGCTGGTGTCCAACGCGGTCCGGCATACGCCGGATGGCACCGTGGTCCGGGTCGAACTGCTGCACGACGTGCCGTGCGGGCAGTTGGTGGTCGGCGTCGAGGACGGCGGGGCGGCCATCCCGGCGGCCCCGCGCCGACGCCGCCCGTCCTGGGACGCGGAGTCGGGGCGGGGCATCCCGCTGATGACGAGCCTGGCCAACGAATGCGGCGTGACGCCGCTTCCCGGCGGCAAGCGGGTGTGGTTCGCGTTGGCGATGAGTTGACGGAGGGTGTGCGACCGCGCTTCGGGGATCGGCCGAGGTCACCCCGAGGACGGCGATGCGGGCCCGTGCCGCCCTCGGGGCTCGCCGGGGTGTCAGCGGCGGGTTTCGATTCTCAGGTCGCCGGTGGTCACGGTGCGGATGTGGTCGCCGGCGAGTATGTCGTGCGGGAAGCCGAGTGCGATCGTGCTCACCTCGTCGAGGCGGGCCAGGTGGGCGGCGGCGAAGTCGACCTCCAGGGCACCCAGGTTGTCCGACAGTTGGGCGGCGGTGCGGGCGCCGATGATCGGTGCGGTTACGTGCGGGTGGCGCAGGGTCCAGGCCAGGGCGACCTGGGCGGGTGTGCGGTCCAGCTCGGTGGCGACCTCCTTCACGACGTCGGCGATGGCGAGGTTGCGTTCGGTGAGCGTGCCCAGGGCGAGGTTCCGGCGGGTGCCGTCGCCGACGGCGGTCGGCGACGCGGTCAGGTCGTCGCGGCCGTACTTGCCGGTGAGCACCCCGCCGGCCAGCGGTGAATACGGGACCATCCCCAGCCCCATCTCGCGTGCCATGGGGATCAGGTCACGTTCCCCCGTGCGCTCGATCAGGTTGAATTCGATCTGCAACGCGACCAGTGGCGACCAGCCGCGCAGGTCGGCGATCGCCTGCATGCGCGACACCTGCCAGGCCGGGGCGTTGGAGATGCCCACGTAGAGGACCTTGCCCTGGCGGACCAGATCGTCCAGGCCGCGCAGGATCTCGTCGATCGGCGTACGGAAATCCCACACGTGCAGGTAGAGCAGATCGATGTAGTCGGTGTTCAGCTCTCGCAGGCTGGTTTCCACGGACGCGAACAGGTTCTTCCGGTGTGCGCCGTTGGCGTTCGGGTCGCCGGGGCGGCGGAGCGTCGAGTACTTCGTCGCCAGTACCAGGCCATCCCGCCTGTCGCGGATGAATTCGCCCAGCAGGCGGTGGGAACTGCCGTCGGTGTAGGTGTCGGCGGTGTCGATGAAGTTGCCGCCGCGCTCGACGTAGGTGTCGAACAGCCGGCGTGACTCGTCCCGCTCGGATCCCCAGCCCCAATCGGTACCGAAGGTCGCCGCGCCCAGCGCCAGGGGTGAGACCCGCAGTCCGGAGCGACCCATCAGCCGGTAGGTGTCGAGGGTGAGTGTCCTTGTCATCGTGTCCTCCTGTGAGCGTGATCCGCGCGTGAACCGGGAGTGATCCGTTGCCGGGATCAGCCTGTGACCGCCGCGAACAGGGGGTAAGGGAGAGGACATCCTGGGAACGCCGATCCCATGCTGGTTGTTGGCGCGGACATGACGACCGGCACGGACATGACGACCACCCACACCGTGGACACGACACAGGAGTTGGCCGCGTTCCTGCGCGCCAGGCGGGAACGGTTGGACCCGCACGACCTCGGCCTGCCGGCGCGTCGGCGGCCCCGACGGACCCCCGGGCTGCGCCGCGAGGAGGTCGCCGAACTGGCCGGGGTCAGCGTGGACTACGTCGTACGGCTGGAACAGGGTCGCGGCACGCGGCCCTCGGCCGACGTGGTGGAGGCACTGGCCAGGGCACTGCGGCTGGCCCCGGTCGAACGGGCCTACCTCTTCGACCTGGCCCGCCGACGCCCCGACACGGCCGACGAGCCGGCGAGGGGCGCCGCGCCGTTGTTGGCGGGGTTGGTCGCCGACCTGTCGCCGCTGCCGGCCATGCTGATGAACCACCGCTACGACGTCCTGGCCTGGAATCGGGAGGCGACCAGGCTGCTGATCGATTTCGCCGCCCTCCCGCCGGCGCGGCGCAATGCGATGTGGTTGTGCCTGATGCATCCGGTGGTACGGGAGTTGTACGTCGACCGGGACCGGGTGGTGCGCGAGGGGGTCGCCCACCTGCGCGCGGCGTGGGCCGCACATCCGGAGGACCGCGCGTTGACCGCCCTCATCGCGGAATTGCGCGCGGGGGAGGGGGAGTTCGCGCGCTTGTGGGCCGAGCGGGACATCGCGCTCAACGGCCGGGGACACAAGGCGCTGCGCCACCCGGAGGCGGGGATGCTCACGATGCACTTCGAGGTGCTCGTGCCGTTGCAGGACCCGAACCAGCGTCTGTTGGTCTTCCGGGCCGCCGACGACGAGAGCAGGGCGGCGCTGGACCGGCTGTGCGCGTGAGTCTCGGGCGGCCGGCCCTTGTCGTCAGGACGTGAGGGCCACGGCCTGGAGCACGAACGCGCCGCCCAGGAAGAGGAGCCCGACGGGCCACCGGTAGCGGGGAGGCAGGCTCGCGGTCAGGAACATGCTGACCAGCGCCGCGACACCGCTGAGCTTGGCCCACAGGACCAGGTGGTCGTCGCGGGCGGTCGGGTCGGCGGGGCAGGACTGGCCGCAGTTCTCGCCGTCGAGGGCATTGCTCAGGAGCGCGGCGACGTCGACCAGGGCCATGACGACCATCGCGCAGACGACGGCGATCACGTAGAGGGTGACGGAGCTACGGCCGGGCTTACGGGGAGCGTTCGCGTCTGTCGCTTCGTGCATGGGGACGACGCTAGGGAGGGACACGGTGCCCGGGCATGAGCGTGGATACTCAGCGGCGACGTGAGTAGCACTGCCCGAGGCCACGCCCAACCTTGGGCGCAACCCGCAGGCCGCCCCCCGCGCTCAGCCGACTCCCCACCCCTGCCGAACCGATGCCCCGTCGAGCGACGCCGTCAGCCCTTGATCACCCGCAGCAGCTCGCCCCACGAGGCGGCGCTGACCTCTATGTGGCCGCGACCGCGGTCCTTGGTGTCGCGCACCCCGGTAGAGACGGGGAGCGGAGCCACTTCGACACACGCGTTATTGGTGCTGGACCGGGTTGACTTGCGCCACGCACGCACTTCGAGATCCACAACCAGTTCCACCACTACTTCTTGATGACACGCAGCAGTTCGCGCCAGGCGGCCGGCCCGACTTCGAGGCGGCCTCGCCCTCGGTCCTTGGTATCTCGCATTGCCGTCTTGACGTCAAAAAGTGCGACTTCGACGCACGCGTTGTTGTGCGCCGATCGGCGACTCTTCCGCCACGCGTATTTCTCGATCACGCTCAAAGAGCTTCCAACCTCTTCAAGATCTTCGAGGTGGCGCGTGCCAGTTCACGTCAGGCGCAGGCGAGGCTCACGGCCTCGGAACCCGGTGCGTAGGTCGTTGGTCATGGCGGCCCAAGCTTGAGCGGTGAAGACGTGGACGGGACTGTCGTCGAGTTTGCTGTCACGAACGAGGGCCCGGCTCTCGTTGGTGGCGGATTCGACGCAGTTTCCGCCGGTGCCACCGCTGTAGCTGCTCCTGCGCCACGCGGTGGGCTCAAGGCTCACGCGGTTACTCCTTGATGGCGCACAGCAGTTCGCGCCAGGCGCCCGGCCTGACTTCGAGGTGTCCGAGGGCTCGGTCCTTGGTGTCGCGTATGCCGGTGGACGAGGGCAGCGGAGCCACTTCGACGCAGTTGTTGTTGTCCACGCTGTAACTTGCAGTCCGCCAAGGGGTCTGGTTGGTCTCAGTCACTTCAGCTCTTCCAATCTGGCTTTGATCAGGTCACGGCTTGCGGATCCCGACAGGCACGCGTCTGCTGTGCGGTCCAACAGCCGTCGAAAACGGAGCACATCCCTTGGGGTCTCCTTGAAGAGGGCTCCATTTTGATATTCGACGAACACCACGCTCGGATCTTGGGGTCCGTTGAACTCCAGGATCGAAACCTCTCCAACTACGAGGAACGGGGACGCGAACGGGGCAATCCGAACCTCTACGGACCCCAGGCTACTCAGCTCCAGCAGGTGGGCCAACTGTTCGCGGTGGACATCCAGAGAAGCAATCCGCGCATGTAGGAGCGCTTCAGCCAGAAGCGCGGTGTAGGTGACGGGGGCGTTATCGATGAAGATGCGTTGCCTGCGTGACCGGATCTCCACGAGCGCGGACGCGTCATCCGGGTCTGTCACGAACGGGCTGATTTCGAATGTTGCCCGTGCGTATCCAGGTGCCTGAAGGAGTCCCGGGATGGCGCTGCTCGCGGCAGTCACAATCCGCGTCGACTGGCTCTCCAGCGAAATGCGTTCTTCGTAGATCGTCGTCAGGATGTCCTTGTAGCCGGCCCACCATTGCACGCTCGATGAATCTTCGAGCCATGCCTCCATGGCTTCAAGGTCGCTGCTCGGGATGCCATACAGCGCACCCAACTTGAGGAGATCGAGGCGTCGCAGGCCCGTTTTGGCGTTTTCGATCCGGCTGACCTTGCTGCCATCCCACCCGAGTCGGGTAGCGACTTGACCAAGTGTCAAGTTGCTCTGTTTGCGCCATGCCTTGAGCGCCGCGCCCAGCCGTCGGCCCGGATAGCCCGGAGTTGTCGCCATGCTCCTCCCTCGCAGTCGTCGTACATAGTGCCGGCCGTTCCGGTGGGTGCCGACCCGTTGGCACACCGTAAGAGTGCAAATTTGTGAAGAGACTTGCATGCAGATTTGTGATGCTGTCAATGTGCATGGTGTCACAGGTGCTCACTCCTCCGTGACCTTCACCGGTCGCGCTTGGAAGCCGTGCGCACCGTCACCTCCGGGCAAGAGGTATCGCCATGCATCGGATCCGGTCGAACCCCGGCCCACGAAATCTTCAACTCCCCCGGCAGGGGCGTGGATTCACGACGGTTTCGCCCCTCCTGTTGTATCAACTTCCTGCACTGGCACAGGAGATCGGATGAGTCGTCTACCGCCGGTGCGTGTCGGGGACGTCATGGAGTACGTGCGTGAGAGCGAGCGCCAGGTGTGTTCGGCCGGCATGGTGATCAATGTCGGGTCGGGTCTCGTCACGGTGCAACCCACCGACGGGGCGTCGACATGGACCGTCGATCGCTACGAGGTTCGGCGCACTCCCGACTCGCCGGCGTGGCTTTCCGAACGCATCCAATGACCCGCAGGTGGGCGGCCGGCCGATTCGAGGCGGCCTCCGCTCACCTGCCTTTCAGCGACAGCGGCCGGGTGGCTCGATTCCAGGCAAGTACCCGGCCGCTGTCTCCATCGATCCACTGTGAGGCAGTGATGGAGATTCAAGAATATCCGGAAGACGCGGGGCGGTTGGCGCTTCGGGTCGGGTCGCGGGTTCGGCATGTGGATGGGCATGCCGAGATGCCGGAGGGCACCGTGGTGGCGCTTCCGGTTGCTTCGGAGCGGGTTGCGGTGGTGCAGCCGCTGGAGGTTGGGCAGTCGCCGTATCTGTGTCCGACCGGGCACTTGGTGCCGATCGACCTCGATGCGGAACTGGCCGGTGTGGTGCGGGAGTTGTGGCGCATCGATCGGGTCGGGAGGGTCGTGGAGGCGGTGCCGTTGGCCGGGTCGGCGGCGCGGGAGTCCGGGGCGCGGGTCGTGTCCGAGTGCGGATTTGTGCGGGGGGTGGGATGAGCGGGCGCCTTTGTTGGGTGGAACTGCCCTCGCACGTGCGGGGGTTCGTGGACTCGCTCGCCGGGCCCGTGCGGTCGGTGGCGCGGAGTGGCGGGCCGCACGGGAGTTCGTTTGTCGCGACCGTCACCACGCCCACCGGTCGGGTGTTCGTGAAGGTCGCCGAGGAGGCCGGCGCGCCGCTTGCCGCCCGGGCCCAGACCAGCGAGATCGCGGCGAGCGCGGTGACCGGGGTGCTTTCGCCGCAGCTGCTTCGACACGGCACCGTCGACGGGTGGCGCGTACTCGTGTTCGAGCACGTCGAGGGCCGGCCGCTCCGGTTCCGGCTCGACTCGCCCGATTTCGTGCAAGTGGTGGGCGCCATCGACCGCATCGGCCGCATCCAGCCGGGTCGCAGCGCCGGATTGCCCACCCTCGTCGGACGCCTGCGTGAACACCTGCCTCCGGACCGGGCGAGCGCGCTGTGCGGCAACCGCCTGCTGCACACCGACCTGATCTCGGGCCACATGCTCATCCGCCCGGACGGCCGGCTCTCCGTCGTCGACTGGGGCCGGGTGGCGATCGGACCCCGGTGGGCGGAGATCGCCTTCGTGGGCGCCAACCTGCTGCGCGCGAACCACGATCTCCACGAGGTCCGCCGCTGGATGTGGCGCTTCCCGGAGTGGCGCCGCACCCCACACGCCGCCCGCCGCACCCTCGCCGAGGCGATGATCGGCCGGCACGGGGGCCGGGCCGTGTGGTGGACCGACCTGGTCGACACCCCGATCGCCCGCTGACCCGGGACGGCGCCGGCGAGCGAGGTCCGCCACCCGGGCGGTCCTCGCTCGCCGGCGGCGCGGGCGACGTCATCGGGTGATGGGCGGGGCGCCGGTCGCGGCGATGGAGAGGTCCCAGAGGCGCGCGGCCTCGTCGGGGTCGATGGCGTAGGCGCGCACGCCGCCGTCGTCCATCGCCTCGTCGGGAGCGGAGACGCGGGCGATGTCGCAGTCTTCGAGGTAGAGCCCGCCCCGTCCGTCGAGCAGCGCGGATGTCGCGGCCCACACTCCGGTGGCGGCGCCCTGGGAGGCGGTCTTGAAGCCGGCCCCGATCACCTTGCCGTGCTCGTCCACCCAGCCCCGGTCGATCTGCTCCTGCAACGCCATCTCGCGTTGCAGACCGGTGATGATCTTGCCCGGATGCAGCGCGAACGCTCGGACGCCGTCGTCGCGCCCGAGCGCGTCGAGGTGCACGGCGAACAGCGCGTTGGCGGTCTTGGACTGACCGTAGGCCAACCACTTGTCGTAGCCGGTGCGGAAGTGCGGGTCGTGCCGCCGGATGCCGGTCAGGGTGTGTCCGGCGGAGCTGTTGACCACGACACGAGCGCCGTCGGCGGCGACCAGGAGGGGATACAGCTCGCACGCGAGGGCGAAGTGCCCGAGGTGGTTGGCCGCGAACTGCCCTTCCCAGCCGGGCCCGACGCGTCGCTCCGGGGTGGCCATGACCCCGGCGGTGGCCATCAGCAGGTCGAGCCGATCGACGGATTCGCCGATCCACGCGGCGGCGGACCGCACGCTGTCCAGGTCGGTCAGGTCCATGGCGACGACCTCGCAGCCCGGTACCCCCTGAAGCGCGGCCCGGGCCACATCGGGACGACGGGCCGGAACGATGACCCTGGCCCCGGCCGCCGCAAGCGTCCGGGCGGTCTCCAGGCCCAGACCGGAGTAGCCCCCGGTCACCACGGCGGTGATGCCGGACAGGTCGCGGTCGGCCACGATGTCCGAGGCGCGGGTGGCGGCGGAGAAGGGTGAGCCGAGGGGTTGCTGAGCGGTGATCGTCATGTTGCCGACGCTACGATCTAGAGCGAGGTCTAGATCAAGTCCGAGAGCGAGGCACGGCATGACCACCGAGCCGACCACGCAGTCGTTCGGCATCGGCGAGGTGGCCGAACGCACCGGCCTGAGCGTGCACGCCCTGCGCTTCTACGAGCGAGAGGGCCTGCTGGTCGGCCCGGTCCTGCGCACGCCGGGCGGCAGACGGCGCTACACCTCGTTCGACATCGACTGGCTCCAGATCTGCGTCAAGCTCCGCGAATCCGGCATGCCACTGGCCGAGCTCGAACGCTTCGCCGAACTGGTCCGCCAGGGCCCGGGCAACGAGGCGGAACGCCTACACCTGCTCGACACCCACCGCCGGCGCGTGGACGCCCAGATCCGCGCGCTGGAGGACTGCCGCTCCGTGATCACCTGGAAGGTCGGCATCTACGCCGACCACTTGGCACGGGGCGAAGCGGGCGGGCTTTGGGACCCGAGGGCCTGAGGGCGGGGTGAGGGCTGGGCGGAGTGCGCTTTGCGGGTGCGGGTGCGGGTGCGGGTGCCGGTGCCGGTGGCGGACGGACGGGGCGGTCGGCCAGCTCCGAGCCGGGGCGGGGTCGGCTCGGCCCGGTCGGCCCGGTTTGGGCCGCAGCGCCCACGCATAGGTAGCGCCGCGGTCATACCCGGCCAATGCGCCTGCGCTCCACCTTCGGTAGCTGACACGGCAGTTGCCACACCACCCCTGGCACGTCGGCGACGGCACCGGGGGATGGTCTGGTCGGGATCCGGTTCGCCGGGTGGCTTTGCGAGATGGCCGGGAGTTGGCGGCGTGCGTTGCGCTTGGGGTTGCGGGCGGCCGGTGCGGGGCTGGTCCGGGTCGTGGGGCGGGCCGCTGCCGGTGTGGGCTTCGGGTGTGGGCTTGTGTCGGGGTGGGGGCCCGGGTCGGGGTGAAAAGCGACCTGCGGCGGGTGGCGGGGTGGGGGGTCGGGTTGGGTTCCGCCGGGCTTGCGTTTCCGGGTGGTTGTGGTGATTCGGGGGCGTTTGCGGTGGAGTTGGGGTGAGGGGCCCCGCGTTTTCCGGACGCCTTGTTTGCTGTCCTTCTATGCCGCGAGTCCGAGTCCGTCGTGGTCGCGCAGAGCTTCGAGTGGTGTGC
>NZ_JBHZAE010000032.1:0-72592 GCF_042754105.1 Embleya sp. NPDC059237
GTTTCGCGGTCAGGCCGCCCCCGTCGGGATACCGCATGACACCGGCATACACCCACAACCCGCCCCACCGTCACCCCAAACCGAAAATCTCAGTAGCCGTCGCGGCACCACGCCTACGGGGACGCCGGCGACGTCCCGGACCGGATACGGTCCCTGTACTCGGAGCATGAGGATCGCGCCGGCGAAGCCCTGCGCTGGTTGTTCAACCATGTGTTGCATCAGGGGTCGGTATATCCGGCGACCGTGGCGGCCGTGCCGTTCCTTGCCCACGCCGCCGTGCACACCGTTCACAAACGGGCGGGAGTACTCGCGTTGCTCGCGGGCGCCGGGGGCGAGGGCCCCGTGCCGCGGGCCGGCGATCAGGAAAAGGGGCACACGCGGGTCGGGGCCGAAGTCTTCGGCCTGCTGCATCTGCTCGGCGACGACGACCCCGAGGTGCGCCGTCGAGCCGTGCGGGTCATGCGCCGCGCCGGCGCGGAAGCCCTGCCGGCGGCGGTGCGCGAACTGGCCGTGACCTACGCGACGGACCCGATCCCGGCCGTCCGCGCGGAGGCTCTGATCGTTCTCACCCGCATCGACCCCGACCCACAGGCCCGCACGCGGCGCCTCCGCGACGCGTTGGCGGACCCGGTCGCCGCCGTCCGCGCGGTCGCCGCCCTCGCGCTCCTGGAACGGGAGTCCGCCCCCTACCCGGCGGACCTGGTCGCGGTCCTCGCCGACGCCGGGGGCGGCCGCGAACTCGCCGTCAACCGGATCGAGTTCTTTCCCGGGATCGGCGACACCGACTCCCGCGTCGCCGCGGTACTGGCCCACGACGCGGACGCCACCGCGGCGGTGGCCCGCGCCTGGATCGCGCAGGGCGACGTCGAAGGCCGCGGCTCACGACGAGCCAACGAACTCTCCGCCCATTGGCGCGACCGCGAGAACGACACCCTCGTCCTGCTCGCCGCCGCCCTCCTCCACACGGCGACACCCTGGGACCTGTCCGAAGTGCTCGTCGCCGTCATCCGCTGGGCGCCCGACACCCCCCACCGCGACACCACACTCGGCGACAACCTCATCCCTCACGCACTCGCCGACACCACCACCGCCGAACTCGCCCTCGGCCTCCTCGGCGACGCACGCCTGCTCATCGCCGTCCCCGACCCCGAACCCCGGCCACTGGTCGCGCTCGCCACCCGCACCCACAACGTCGACCATCAACGGCTCGCGCTGCGCCACCCCCACGCGAGTCCCGACGAACTCCTCACCACCCTGACACCCCACTCCGCCCGCACCCTCCTGCCGGACCTCAAGGACCTGCTGCGCCGACACCCCACCGTGACGCTCCTACGACGCTTCGGCGACTGGGGCATCCGGGACACCGAACTGCTCGCCCTGCTCGCCCACAACGCCCGCGGCAACCCCGGCGAACTCACCACCGCCGCAACGGTCACCGCCGCCCGTCTCGGCGCCGACCCGGCCCCGGCTTTGGACCTGCTGGCACGCAGCCTCGAGGGCGACTGGCAATGCCTGGAGGAGGCGGGCCGCCTGGGGCCGACGGCCGCACCACTGCTTCCACTGGTCGAGGGTTTCCTCGCCGCCGACTACGACTGGACACGGCTGGATGCCGCCGAAGCCCACTGGCGCATCACCGGCGACCGCTCCACAGCCGTGCCGGTCCTGACCGATCTCGCCGAAACGCTCCCCCTGCCCGCACTCGAAACGCTCCTGGCGATCGGCCCGCCCTACCCCACCTACCTGCGGCCGCACCTCCTGCACTGGGCCACCACCGACCGCCGTGTACTGCCCAACGACGACATCTTCGCCCCGCCCACCGAACTGCCCCCGGACACCCGACTGCGGTCCGCAGCGACACGGATGCTCGCGTGAACGACACGACACCACACGGCAAGAGGTCGTCGGCGTGGGCCGTACGCGGCCGCCGCAAGAGAAGTCGTCTCAGGGTGAGGACATCGGGGCGGATGGCACGGCGAGGGATTCGAGGAACGTGCCGAGGGCAACGCAACGAGGAAGTCGGTCCAGAGCAGTGGACAATTCCGCCCAACGGGCAGGGTCCGCGCCGCAGGTGGCGATCAGCAACGGGGCGGTCGTGTCCGCTGCACCTTGCCCCAGGACGTCGTCGACGGGCAGTCGCAGCAGTAGGTCCAACGTGCAGTGGCGGGACTGTCGCACCGCGTGTTGCACCGTGTGGAAGTGATCGTCGTCGCCGGTCCGGTCCAGCCAGGACGCCAGAACCGCCGCGGGGTCGGGATGGGCGTCGAGCTCGTCGTCGGTGAGCAGGCGCACGGTCGTGTCGTCGGCGGGCGCGTCGTGGGCAAGGCTGCGCAACCAGCCGGGCGCGGTGTCGGTGCGTGCGAGGGCGCGTAGTTCGGCGGGATGGAGGTGCTCCAGGACGGCGGCCACGGCGTCGCGCGGGGTGTGCGGGTTCGTCGCCAGGTGGGCGAGGGCGTCGATGCGTCGGCTTTGGTGCCGATCCAGCTCGGGCCCCGGTCCGTAGCGGCCTTCCTCGGCGTGGACGACGACGGTGGGGCGTGGCAGTCGGGCAAGGCGATCGCACAACACTGTCAGGTCACGCGCATTGTCACCGACCGTGGCGAGATCGCGGGCGAGCCGGGGAACGGCGTCGTCGGACAGGATCCGCGCGCTTGACAGGCGTCCTCGTCGCATGCACTCCGACACGGCGGCGTGCACCTCGGCGGCGGCGATCCCCAGGACACGCGGGTGTCTCCGGACACGTTCGGCGATCTCACCCAGACGCTCGCGCTGGGTCACCGACGGCCTGGGCAGGCGGGCCAGTTCGGGGCAGGTCAACACAGGCAGGCAGATCTCGAGCATGGCGTCGTCCAGGGCCTGGGTGTCGGCGTGTGTGAGCAGGACGTGGCGCACCGCCCGCCCGAGGTGCGGGTGGTCGACCAGTTCCGGCCATCGGTCGGGGCACCTTTCGAGCACTCGCCAGGCGGAAGGATGGAACGCCCCCGCACGCCAGGAAGACAACCCTCCCGTCGACCGCACCCAGTCCACGGGGCACGACGGCGCGCCCGGATCGGCCAGGGCCGACGCGCACGGGCCCAGGCACCGGTGCAGGATCGCGTCGAGCAGTTCGTCGGGCATCGGGTGCGCGGGTTCACCGCGTTGCCGGATGTCCCAGTACGAGGCGACCGAGTCCAGGTCCCAATCGTTCAGGGAGTTCACGAGATCCGCGGCAACGCGTACGTGGCCGGAGCCGGCCAACGCCACGACCAGGTCGGGCCACACCCGATGGGCCGCGGTGACCATCGGCAAGTCCTCGACGCCGAGCCGGCCTTCCCGAATGTGGTCCGCGACCGCCTCGCGGGTCACCGCGCGAATCAGGTCCGCACGCAGCGCGGGTTCGCGCACACGCGCGAACAGCACGGGAAGCGCGGCATCCAACGCGTCCCGACGCCACCGGTCGGTGTGTTCGGCATCGCGGGACGGCACCGTCAACGCGTCCACCACCGACGCGAAGGCCGCCTCCGGAAGGTCCTCACGGCACGCCAACGCCCCCCACAGTCGATACGTGCGTGCGTCCACCACGGCAAACCCCCAAGGATCCTGCGGCCTCCCGAAACCCGGACCGCTCCGGCCGGAACGTACTCCCAACGCACCGATCGAGGACGAGGAACAACGAACCGACCCCGCCCCGAGACCCCCATGCCTACAATCCGGGCGCCCTGCCCGTGAGTGGGTACACCAGGATGCCCTCGCCACAAGCGGCAACGCTGCGGTTGTGCACGCAGGAGGGAGAGGTCGGCCGATCCAGGCGGCGTCGGGAAGCGACGATGGCCCGTAGATGGGGTTCCTCGAACGGACGTGATCCACGCCCCGAACACGCTCGGCCCGACACTCACGGCGAGGCCACACGGCGATGCCGAGCGGCGCGGCAATCCGCTTGAGTGCACCCCGGATGGGCATGGCAGGCTTGCGCAATGATCCCCGACCTGGCTCCTAGCCATCTGATGTGGGACGAGGTGGACCCTGCCCGTCATCCGTTCAACCCCGCGTCCGCAACGCAAGTGGTGCGTTCACTCGGGCCGGCTCGGTGCATACCGAGCCGACCCGATGTCTCCATCGCCGACTCGGCGATGAACGTCTGGAGTTGGGAGGTGGCCAGGCCGTGGGCGGACGCCATGTCGCACGCCCTTGTCGAGTACTACGGGCGCTGGGCGGTGGGTTGGCGATGGTCGCAGGGCGAGGGGGACTTCGACGGTGGGCCGGTCGGGAACTGGTGCTGCATGCGCGATTCGATCACCACCCCGCCGGAGACGCTCGCGCAAGTGGTGACGGCGCTGTGCGAGTGGCGGGAGTGGCTGGAGAGCCTCGCCGGATGGTTCGAGACGTACCCGCTGGATCCGGAATCCGTGGAGGAACACCGGATCCTGTGGGAATGTGCCGCCCGGAACCTCATCCGGCACGTGGTCGATCGCACCGGCTGTGAAAGCGGCTGGTACGGGCACTGCGAGCAGGTGCTGACCTGGTTCCTCAGCCGGTGGGGAGTGGCTCCCGACGTCGCGCGGGACATGGTCCGGCGGGCCATCGGCGGCCGGTTCGAGAGTTGGACCGGGCCCGACACGGTACTGATCGAGGACGTCGTCGAGCGGCTCGCGCTGTCGGTCCGTCCGGACACCGGGGCACGGCCCGCCGTGGTCGCGCCCGACCACCTCCAGCGCTGGCTGGAGCTCCGGGAGGTCGTGCCCTGGCACGAGGCATCGGACCGTGGCACGGGCGCTCCCGCAGCCGTGTCGCGCGACGGTGCCACGGAGGACATTCGCGCTTTCGACGGGGCCATCGATCCTGCCCGCGCCGACGGGCTGTTGGCCGCCCTGGAGTTGGTGCGGCTCGACGCTGCGCGCGGCGCCCCGCTCGACTTCGAACTGCTGCGCAGATGGCAGCAACACGTCCTGGGCACACCCGAGCCGCCGCAGTTTCGCAGCCTTCCGGCCTTTGCCAAGGGCGGCCGCGAACGCTACGGCATCAGCCCGGACACCCGTACGCGCCTCGACGGTTGCCTGAGCGAAAGCCAGGCGGCCGACGGGCGGGTACCGCCTGTCACCGCGCGTGCCGCACGGGCCTACCTCGACGTCTGCTTCTTCCATCCGTTCGACGACGGCAACGCCCGATCCGCCTTCCTGGCCCTGCTCTTCGTCCTCGCCCGCGAGGGCATCACGCCCAACGGCGTCAGCCTGATCCGCCGGGTCACCTTCCAGGCAGACAACCCTCAGGACGCGCTGACTCTCGCCCGCTACATCGACGCACACCTTACGGACGCATGACGCAGTGCCGCCACCTGAGGAACATGCCGCCGTGCGTTCGCCGAACGTCGAGCGCATACCGGTCGCCGGCGCCCGTCTTCGAAGGAAGGGCCAACCGTGCAGTACCGCAACCGCCGCGGACCGCTGCCCGGTCGTAGGGCGGACCCGCCACACGCGTCGAGGGGCTTCTCGCGCGACCGTCCGGCACTTCCCATGTTTCGTCCCGGTGCAGCGGCCGGTCGCACACTGCCCGGCGACGCTCCATCGCGTGCTCGACCTGCTGGAGGCTCACTTCCTTGTGGAGGCCCTCACCGTTCGCGTCGGTGAGGTCGATCACGACGCCGGTCCATCGCCGCTCGGGGCTCGCGCCGGTCCCGGGGATGCCGGGTTTCCCGCGATCGGGTCGATCGTTGCGCGCGTCATGGCGAACCGGTCCCCGGCGCCAGCGGGGTTCGACGTGCGTGCGGTGGTGTGCGCGTCGTCCGCACCGCGGCGGCCCGCCCGTCGTCGCAGGCGTGTGGGAGTGTGGACTGGTCGGTGATGGACCGGAGTTCGGGGGAACCGTATGCGCGGATGGATGAGACGTCTCGGTACCACGGTGGCCGTGCTGGTGTCGGCGACATGCGCGGTGGCGGGTTGTTCGTCGGGCGGCGGGGACACCGGACCCGTGCCGAGCGTGTCGGCGGTGGCCCCGGCCCCCGACCCGCCGGCGATCTCCGAGGCCGAGGCCCGGCAGGTTCTGGAGCACTACGACACCGAGAACAACACGGCGAACGCGACACTCGACGGCGACCGCCTCGCCGGGGTGGAGGGCGGCGAACTGCTGGAGGGGTCACTGGCGTCGTACCGTGCCGACCGGGCACGCCCGGACCGGGAACCGTACAAGCCGTTCACCCACCTCGATCCGCAGTTCTGGATCCCCCGGGCGAGCGGCCATCCCCGCACGTTCGTCGCCGTCGCCGCCACCGGTGCCGACAGCGAGGACAAGGCCGTCGTCCACTTCGTCCAGGACACGCCCGGCGCGCCGTGGAAGGCCGTGTTCACCGCCCACGCCCGGGTGGGCGACCCACCGGCGACGGCGAGCGCGAGCCCCGAACGCCTGGCTCGCCCCACACTCGACGACGTCGCCCGCGACGCCTCCGGCTCCGCACACACCACGACCGCGGGCGACGCCGCGACGGTGTGCGGGCGATACGCGGCGGTGATGTCGGTGCCCGCCGGGCCCGGCGCGTCCGAGGCCCGCCTCGCGCCGGGTAGTTACACCGCCGACCTGCGCAAGCGGATCGAGGACGACGCCCACCGGGACGAGCGGATGTCGCAGACCACCACCGTCACCGCCCGCCCCGTCGTCCGGCAGACGTTCCGGACCGCCACCGGCGACCGCCTGGTCCCTTGCGTCCTGGACAAGACGATCGAGGCCAAGGCCCTGATACCCCAGGCACACCTGACCGCCACCGCCCCCACGACCATCGCGTTCCTGGGCCGGAGCGGCCCCTTCACCACCGTCAAGGAAACATTCCTCGCCTGCGTCCTGATCCGGGTCCCCACCGCACCCGACGCGCCGGCCACCGTCCTCACCGGCGGACTGGCCCAATCACACCCCCTCGACGCCACCGGAACGTAGCCTGTTCCGCGGCCGATCCCGCCCGCCTCGGAGGCGTGTCGGTGCCGTTGGGGCTCCTACACCCCGCGTCCGCAACACCAGCCACATCACCCACCAAGCCATCGACACCGACCCCGTGCGACTACCCCCCAGCCGTCCGCCATAGCCGCGTTCCTCGACGTCATCGCCCGCCAGACCGCCCGCGCGCCGATCCGCCGCGTCCTGGAGATCGGCGCCAGCACCGGCTTCCATGCCGCGCTGGTGGCCGAACCGACCGGCGCGAGCGTGCACACCCTCGACGCCGCACAGGTCGTCGTTGACGAAGCCTGCGCCTCCCTCACCCGCGCCGACTACACCGGCCGCGTCACCGCGCACCTCGGCGACGGATACCCAGGGCCGCCCGAACTCGGGCCCAACGACCTCATCGTCGCCACCTGCGGCGTCATCGGTGCCTCCCCACTCGCTCGAGCAACTCGCCCCCGGCGGCTCGATCCTGGTCCCCCTCGCTCACGCGGCGTCCACCCCCTCGCCCACATCCAAAGCACCGACGACGGCCGCCTCACGGGACGGTTGTGCGGGTTCGCCGACTTCATGCGCGCCACCGGCCCGCTCTACGGCGACAACCCCCGGCACCCTCCGCAACCGCGACATCCGTCTCTCCTCCCCCACGCACACCCACCCGCTCGACACCACCGAACTCACATGGGCGCAATTGTGCGACCTGACCGCCTACATGGCCGGCCACGACGGGCGCACCACCTGCGTGCGTGTCGAGGGCCTGCGCGGCACCGACAGCATCGGCCTGTTCGACGAGAACACCCTCAGCGCCGCCGTCGTCCAAACGACCACGGTCCACGGCACCGGACCGGCCGCCGAACGGCTCATCGCCACCGCCGCACAGTTGTACCGGGCCTGGGAGAACGCCAGCCGGCCAGCATCACCGCCCGGTGTTTCGAGACCACCCCGTCCACCGCCACCGACGGCACCGTCATGAGGTCGCGGGTGATGCCGCGGTCCTCCAGGCCCTCGTTCAGCCACTTCAGGGCGATCGAGGTGGTCAGCGTCGGCCAACCCTCGCGGGACTCGATCCACTCCCGCAGCCGCGGCGCCAGCTGCGACTGCCGGAAGAACAGGTGCTTGCTGTCCCGGACTTCGAGATCGTGGCTGCCGCTGATCGCGGACCGAGGATCGATGAGCTGCGTGGGGTCGAGCAGGCGCGTGCAGTTCTCGCACTGGTCACCGCGCGCCGCGTCGTACCCGCAGTGCGGGCATGTGCCGATCACGTAGCGGTCGGGCAGGAACCGCTGGTCCGCGTGCGAGTACACCTGCTTGACCACGCGCTCCTCGATCAGCCCCCGCTCGGCAAGCCGGTTGCCGAAGTGCTGCGTCAGCTCGCGGTTCTGCGCGGAGGAGCTCGGCCGAAGTGGTCGAAGGAGAGCTCGAAGCCCGCGTAGATCTGCGCCTGCAGGTCGTGCTGCTGCGCACAGAACTCAGCCACCGACAGCCCCGCGTCCTTGGCCGCAAGTTCGGCCGGGGTCCCGTGCTCGTCCGTCGCACAGGCGTACAGGCGTACAGGCGTACAGGACCTCGTGCCCACGCTGGCGCAGGTACCCCGCGCGTACACGTCGGCAGGCAACATGGAGCCGACGAGATTGCCGAGGTGCTTGATCCCGTTGATATACGGGAGGGCGCTCGTGATGAGGTATCTCGCCATGCGATGCACTACTCCATGAAGGGGTTGCGGGTCGGCCGTGGACCCACAAGCGCGTGCGGCGACTACAACGAGGGCCAGCGGTAACAGAAAGCTAACACAGCGTCGAGCCCCGCCCCGATGAATACCGAAAGCCACCGAATCAACACGCAGAGATCAGGAATCGTCTCCGTCAGTCGGCGTCTCGGGGGGTGGCTTCGCCGATTACATGGTGCGGGCCGCTGTCACGCACATTCGCGGTCCACCCCAGTGCCTCCAACGCGGCCATCAGCTCCTGCGGCTCGTGGAGGACCTTCACGGCCCGATACACCGTCCCGTCGACCAGCTCACGACCAACGACGGTTGGGTCGGCGCCCGGCAGCAACGTCTCGATCTCAGCCTTCCGCAGACCGTCATCCACGAACACGACACGGCCGCCCGGCTTCGGCGCCTGGCGAAGCATCGCCCAGAACGCAGCAAAGCGGCTCCTCGGGACATGAGTGAGCCAGAAGGCGAAGAACACCGTGTCGTAC
The DNA here is from genome assembly GCF_042754105.1 of Embleya sp. NPDC059237. Lineage (NCBI taxonomy): Bacteria > Bacillati > Actinomycetota > Actinomycetes > Kitasatosporales > Streptomycetaceae > Embleya > Embleya sp. NPDC059237. The sequence goes on from NZ_JBHZAE010000032.1 coordinate 9,100, forward strand.
CGACGTAGCGGCACCCACTGAAAGACGTCGGCCTCAAGGAAGGTGACCGACGCATCGGCCACCCGCTCCCGAGCGATAGCCAGCATCTCCGGCGCCCGCGTCGAGGGCCGTCAGGGTGCTCACTCGGTCAACCGGGTAACGCGTCCACTGCCCGGTTCCGCAGGCCGGCTCCAGAATGTCGTCTCCGATGACAGAGTCCGCGACATCGACCCAAAGAGCAGCACTGCCCATGCGATTTCCGTAGTTGGTGTTGTATTCACAGGCACGGGCTCGGTGAGGCCATCAACGCGGTCTTCGATGGCTTCGCCGAGCACAACCTCGGGAAGCTCATCATGGCCTGCGGCACCGGCATGACCTTCACCAGCCTGAAGATCGTGGAGCGGCTGCAGAAGGAGCGGGTCGAGGCTGGCCAGGGCGAGCACACCACCGTCCTGTTCTTGGTGCCCTCCATCGCCTTGCTGTCACAGACCCTGCGTGAGTGGTCCTACGGGGCGTAGGTGCCACTGCGCGCGTTCGCGGTGTGCTCGGATGCCCAGGTCGGCAAGCAGAAGGCCCGGGCCGGAATCGAGCGCCCCGGCTCCTACGGAGCCGCTTTGACTCGTCATCTGCGCGCCGAGGGCATCGAGGTGACCGAGGTCAACCAGCCCGACAAGCCGCACGACGCCGCCACGGCAAGACCGACGCCATCGACGCCGAGGCCGCAGTCCGCGCCGTGCTGACCGGACGCGCCACCGCTGCGGCGAAGACCGGCGACGGCCCGGTAGAGATGCTCCGGCTGTTCAAGCTGGCAAAAGGGTCCGCAGTCAAGTCCAGGACCCAGGCGATCAACCAGCTCAAGAGCATCCTGGTCTCGGCGGACTCGGCCCTCCGCGAGTCGCTCGCGGGGTTGAGCAACCCGCGCCTGTTCAAGCGGTGCGCCGACCTCGATCTCCAGCACGTGAGGGGGCCGGGCGGGGCCGCTCGTCACACCTTGAGGCTGCTGGCCCGCCGCATCCGGCACCTGACCGAGGAGATCGACGATCTCAACAAGCGGATAGCCGAGGCCGTCGAAGTCAGCACGCCCGGCCTGCTGGAAGTCCGCGGAGTCGGCCCGGACAGCGCCGCCGGCCGAACCGCGGCGACGACTGCCAAGCGAACGCCGCCCTCTACCGGATCGTCTTCAGTGGGTGGGCGTGGTCAGCCGAGCGGAACGTCGGACGTCCGCCATCGGGAACGCTGTGCAGACGGAAGAGCATGCGGCATCCGGGCAGTTCCCCAAATCTGGCCCGTCGCGACCCGGTTCGCCCCAGCCAGCCGAGGCATCGTCCGGCCGGGGCGGTCGCCGCGGGCGTCAACGAGAAACGCGTCAGGTTGCGGGGAGTTCGATGGCGGCGGCGAGTGCGGCCTTCTGGTACGGCGGGAGCCATTGGCGGCGGGTGAACACTTCAACGGGGTAGTCCGTACCGGTTCCGTACATGAGTGTCTTGATCGTGCCCCTGATGACGGGCGGGTTGCCGTCGGGCGCGAGTCGGACGACGTAGACCCAGGTGTCCGGGTCGCCGGGGTCCTGGTGTGGGGCGACGCGTCGTGTGCGGCCGATCCACGGGACGTCCTTGCGGCCGGCCGCCCAGGTCGTGATTGCCGCGTCCAGGTCGTCGGGCGCGTCGGGACCCTCGGGGGTGAACGTGTAGTAGGCCGCCTGTGGGCCGTCGGGCACGATCTCGACGCCGTCGGTGTCGATGTCCTCGCCGTCGGCGGCGATGTGCAGGAGTTCGGCCTCGTGTTCGGTGATGGGCACGCCCTCGTGGATCAGGCCGGCGATCAGGTTCGTCAGGGCGAAGTCGTCCTCGCCGCCCATCATGGGTCCCCACGACACGTCGAGTTGGTCGTCGCTGACGCGGCCCGACATGAGCATGAGCAGACGAAGATGCGCCTCGCGGGCGGAGAGCGGGCCGGTCATCGTGTCCTCAGGCATCGGTCCATCTTCCCTGGGGGTCCTGTCGTTGCGGTACCCAGTTTCCGTCCCGGTCCCGACGGTAGCGGGCCACGGTGGTTCCGCCGGGGTCGACCTCCTGGCGGATGAGTTCGTTGCGTTTGGTGCCCTCGTAGGTCCAGGTGCCGTCGCCGCCCAGGTCCGGGTGCCGGTATTTGGGTGTGACGCCCTGGGGTGCGTCGGAGGGGTACGGGGGGCTCGGGGGATTCGTCGTGACGCCGGGACCGGCATGGGGGTAGGCCGTCCTGATCTCGCCCGTCTCCAGGACGGTGACGGTGACCGTGACGTCGGGCGGTTTCCCTCCGACGCGACGGGTGCCCTGGTAGTCGTAGGCCCACAGGCGCTCGCCGTTGGGGCCGCTCGACGGGTACGGACCCTTGACGGGGGCGCCGGAACGGGCGATGTCCTCCGTCACCGCCATGATGTCCGAATCCTTCCAACTCCGGGGGAATTCCGTCTTGTTGGGCTTGCCGAGTCCGGATCGGTGGCCGCCGGACTTGCCTCCGTCACCGGTGAGGATGTGCGTGTTCGAGGCCGCCGAATGGCGGATGGACGCCGGAGTGGGCGGCCGTTGCGGAGGAGGACCGTACTGCGGCGAAGGCGTCGAGGCCCCTCCCCCGCCCGAACCGCGACCGCCGCGACCGCCTCCGCCGCCCGGCCGGGTCCCGGGTCCGCCCGGGGCGCCGCCGGGTATGCGGGCGCTGCCGGGTCGGCCCGCTCCACCGGCGCCGGCGCCCGGCGCGGAACCACCACCGCCACCGCTCCGGGGCTGGTTGATCTTGCCACCGGGCAGGCGTTTCGTCCGGTCCGCCTGCTCCTGGTCGGTGGCCACCACCTTGCCGGTCTGCCGGCGCAGGTTCGTTCCCGTCTTGGCCACCATGTCCGGCGCTCGAACCGTGCCTCGCCGGAAGTCGGTGACGATCGCCTCCTGGCCGGCCTTGAGCGCGGCGCTGTAGCGGTCGTTGCCCAGGGGGGTTGCTCCCGCGAGTTGCTTGTCCAGTGCGCCCTGGGCGGCGACGATGCGCTGTCCGGCCGCATCCATGCGCGCGGCGGCGCCCTCGAGGGTCTGCGGGACGGTCACCGTGTCGGCGCCCGGCGCGGACGGCGCCGGGGCCTTCCACGGTGGTTTCGAGCCGCTTTCGATCCGCGGCATGTAGGGCGTCGAGGAGGACGGTGGCGCGCCGGGCCGGTCGCCTTCGGGCCCGGAGGAGAACGGGTTGCCCGGTTGGGTGCGGTCGGGCCCCTGGGGCTGGTCCGGGGGATCGAATCGTGGTCCCTCGGGTTCGGCGCCCGGGGCGTTGGTGCCCTTGGGCGGCGATGTGGCCTTCGGTGGGGTGCCGGGCTTGGCGGGTTCCGAAGCTCCCGGTTTGGTGATGTCGGGCGTGTTGGGCTTGGGCGGGTTCGGTGGTCTCGGCGGCGGTTTGCCCGGCATCAGGGGCCGCCTCCGGGGTCCATCGTCGCGGCGATCTTCGTCCTGGCCGCGGGAGCGTGCCCCGCCGGCGACGCTCCGGCGGAGGCAGGCGCAGTGGGAGCGGCGGCTTCCAGGTCGCGGTCGACGAGTTCGCCCGACTGGTGGGTCAGCCCGGCCAGGCCGCCCTTGTCGCGGGCCGTGCCCAGCAGGGCGCCGACCTTGTCGGTCATCGCCTGGAAGCAGTGCTCGAGCGCGGCCCGGGCCGAGGACACCTCGTAGATGTCACCCGGCGGTCCCGCCGGCGGCACCCGACCCTCCGCCCGGAGCCCGGCGACCTTCTGCTGCAGGGTCCGTAGGTGCCCCTCCCCCTCGGACTGGGCGTTGCGGACCTCGATCGCCGCGTTCCGGAACGCCCCGACCATTTCCTTGGCGGCGTTGAACACGCCCACCAGATGCGCTCCGGAGACCTGCCCCCAGTAGCCGGCGAACGTGTCCACCGCCGAGCCCTTGTTGGCGTTCACCACCTCGGTGGCCGCCGCGTCTGCGTCCATCCGCGCCGCGTCCACCTCACCCGCGTACACGTTGTACGCGTCCGCCATCGCGTCCCACGCCTGCGCATCGATGGCCGGCCATTCGACCCCCGTCCACCCCAACGCCTCCGCCAGTTCCGGCGGAACCGCAGTCCCCACTCGCAACCCCCGTATGCCCCAGGCGCATTCTCGAAGCGCCGGCCGGGCGGCCGTTCCCCGACGCGGCACGAGAACATCCTTGTGAGCAGCGATCCTATTGAACGGTTGGATGCTGTGGGTGAAGAACCGGTCACGATGACTGGCGGGTTGCTGCGCCCGGGGCAGCATGGCGCCGCTCCTCGTGATGACGGTCCGGGACGCTACCTTTCGCTGGCGTGAGATCACCCGAGGAACTCGACACGATCGATTGGCCGTCGCTGTACCGCGCCTACGGGGACGGCGGCGACGTCCCGGACTGAATTCGGGTTTTGTACTCGGCCGACGAGGATTGCGCCGCCGACGCCGTGGACTGGTTGTTCAATCATGTGTTGCATCAGGGGTCGGTGTATTCGGCGACGGTGGCGGCGGTGCCGTTCCTCGCTCACGCCGCCGTGCACGCGCGTCACGGACGAGCGGGTGCGCTCGGATTGCTCGCCGGTGCGGGCGGCCGGGGGCCCGAGCCGTCGGGCGGGGACGACGAGGACGGACACGAGCGGGTCGGGACGGAAGTCGCCGGCCTGCTGCACCTGCTCGCCGACGACGACCCGCGGGTGCGCCGCCGCACGGTGCGGGTGGCCCGCCGCGCGAACCCGGAGACCCTGCAGGCGGCGACGCGTGCACCGGCCGCGACGTTCGCGAGGGAACCGGTGCCCGCCGTGCGGGCGGAGGCCCTGATCGTCCTCACCCGGATCGACCCCGATCCACAGGCCCGCGTACGGCGCCTGCGCGACGCCGTGACGGATCCGGTCGCCGCCGTCCGCGCGGTCGCCGCCCTCGCGCTGCTGGAACGGGAAGCCGCGCCCTACCCGGCGGATGTGGTCGCGGTCCCGGCGGACGCCGGAGGCGACCGCGAACTCACACTCACCCGCTTCACAACCCTTTCCCGGGGTCGGCACCACCCACTCTCTTTGCCGCCGTACTGGCCCAGGACGCGGAAGCCACCGCCGAGGTGGCCCGCGCCTGGATCGCCCAGGGCGACGTCGAAAACCGCGGCTCCCGACGCGCCCACGAACTCTCCACCCACTGGCGCGACCGCGACAACGACACCCTCGCCCTGCTCGCCGCGGCCCTTCCCCACGCAACGACACCGTGGGAACTCTCCAACCTGCTCTGGGCCGTCATCCGCCGGATGCCCGGCACCACCCACCCCGACCACGCCCTCGGCGACAACCTCATCCCGCACGCACTCGCCGATACCCCCGACGCCGAAAGCGCCCAACTCGCCCTCGGCCTCCTCGGCAACGAACACCTGCTCACCGACATCCCCGACCCCGAACCCCGGGGCCTGGCCGCACTCGCCACCCGCACCCACAACCTCGACCACCAACAGCTCGCGCTACGCCACCCCCACACCCGCCCCGACGAACTCGCCGCCACCCTGACACCCCACACCGCCCACATACTCCTGCGCGACCTGACAAACCTGCTGCACCGACGCCCCACCGCGACACTCGTACGGAGATTCGGCGACTGGAGCATCCACGACACCGAACTGCTCGCGCGTCGACCGGTGCGTCCGGTACGGGCGCCAGGTCGAGCTGGCGGGCGATCGAGGCGAACACCTCGGCCGCGGTACGACCGCGGGCGTGGACCGCGGCCAAATTGTCGTTGACCGAGGGGCAGCCCAGCGGATCGCGGCCCAGGCGCGCACGGACATGCGGCGCCACCGTGACCAGTTCGGGGTGCGCGGCACACGCGAGCGCGCCCAGCAGCGCCGACTTGCCCACCCCGGGATTACCCACCACCACCCGGAGACCACCCGCCTCGATATCGTCCAGCCACGGCGCGAGCGCACGCAACTGGGAACGCCGGCCGGTGAACTGCGCACCGGCCTTGTCGGCGAAGTGCCGCGCGTCACCCGGGGCGAGGAACACCCGCAGCGCGGGATCCACATCCGCCACCCTCGCGGCGGCCGGGTCGTAGGCGCGGTTCGGGAAGAACGGCAGCGCCGGCTCGTCCTCGGCCAGGACCATCGCGGTGCTCTGCACGCTCTGCACCGGCCCCGGCATCCGCTCCACCCGCTGCCGCACCCGCCGCGCCGCCTTGGAGAACGGCACGTGGGACCGCGCAGCGTCGGTGTCCAGCCCGGTCCGCGCGACCTCCTCCAGCACCTCGGCCAGCGCAACGCTGAACCGCCCGTCGTACGCGTCCTCGCCGCCGCCCGACGCCGCGATCACCCACGCACTGGCCGGCGTGCGCGACGCGTGGACCAAGTGGGGCAGCGCCGCGGCGCGACCGGACCGGCACAGATCGAACAGAAACAACGTCGCCGTACCGGACTCCTGTGCATCGTCCACCCATTGCGAGGCGCTTGTCCCGTGCCCCACCCGGGCATCCGCCGGCACCACGTCCACACGCCCCGGATTCGCGCCGCTCGCCCTGCCATGGGAGGCCACATAGACCACCCGCGCACTCCCGATCGTGTCCGCCACCGCCGCGCGCAACCGTGCCGAGCCGACGTCCCGGGGCACCTCGGTCGCATACCCCAGACGCGCCAGCGCCGCCGCGACCGGAGGCACCACCTCGTCCAAGAACGGCAAATCCGCCCACGACGACCCACCGACCGGAACCTCGCCACCCGAAGCATCCGCCTCGAAACGCCCGATCCCCACGATCAACGCACGCCCGGCACCCACTCACGCCCTCTCACCACAGACATCCAGCGTGCCGGCCGGCGATCAGCCTCACCCGCCGAACACCGGGAATCCGCAAACACGGACCAGCCGCATGTCCCGTGATGCAGAACGAAGTCCGACGAACCATTGCCTCACGCTCCGTCGGGTGAGGCGCTGAGGCCCATACCGGGAAAGCCGAGGTCCACGAAGAGCGTCCTGGTCTCGGCTGACGCCGCCCTGGCCGGAACTGCCGTCGTCACGTTCCGGGGGCGTTGCGACAGACCGTCTCCTGCCGGCCGCCGTCGCCGCCCCCGCACCGACCTCGGCTCTCAGCGTGTCGTGAGTCTGAACCCGTACGTGCCCGAGAGAACCGCGTCCGGCTTGTCGACGACAATGACGTACGTCGAGGTTTCCGGGAGGGTGAGTACGCTCAGGTCCTGGCAGATCGAGACGGCGGGCAACAACGGTGCCACCCCTTTCCGTTCGTCGTCGATGCTCCCGTACAGCCGCCATCGGAAACGGCATTCACCCCCCGGCAGGTGGTTGAAGTGCGTCTTCTGCCCGACCTCGCTCACGAAGCGCAGTTCATACCTCGGGCTTCCCGCCGGGAGGAAGCCCGTGCAGGCGAAGGCACTGCCGAGTTGTTCGGTGTCCCCGATGATCAGCCTGAAGCGCGCGGTGACGTCGCCGTTGTCCTCCGCGTGACATTCGGACCGGCCCGGAGCCTTCTCGTCGGTCGGTGCCGTGCGGCGCGTGGCCGCTTGGAACGCCTCCTGCGCCGCGGTCGCGGCGGCGAACTCCTCGCGCCCCGTCGAGGCCACGTCGAAGATGCAGTCCCCGACCAGTTCGGGATCCGTGACCCCGGCGGCCCGACACGTCGCGTCGGCCCGGTCGCGTGCGGCCAAGGCGGTGGGAGGCGTGGGGAATCGGTGATTGGTGAACGTCGCCGTCGACTGGCCCGGGGCGTAGTCGAACAACGAGGCTTCCTGCGTGATGCGCCATCGGTCGGCGTACGGGCCGTGCAAGTCGTCGGGCCTGGCGGGGACGGCGAGCGTGTTGCCCGCGCCCATGTCCAGGTCGTTATCGGGTCGGCCGTCGAAGTTACCCAGCAAGCCCTCCATGCGCCCCCGCCGAGCGGATGGCACCGCCACGTCCGCCCGGAGGCCGAAAGCGCCGATGGTGCTCACGTGCAGGCGGCTTCCGTCGGGCCAGACGACGCTGTATAACGTGGCGGCGCCCGCACCCTGCCTCGTCAGCACCCCGCCGTGCGGCAACGCCGTGTCACCCGGCGGCGGGGCGACCGTGGCGCCGTTCAGATGAACCTCGATCACCTCCGGGCCGTCGGTCAGATACAGGCCGACCCGGTCGCCCACGACGTTCGCGGCCAGTGCGCCGTTGATGCTCGCCGTGGTCAAACCGGGATAGGCCTTCTGGCGCGCCTGCACGAGCAGCCCGTCGGCCTGTGAGCCTGCGAGGGTGAACTCGCCCACGGATTGCAGGTCGTAGCGCAGGTTGTCGAAGGTCACCAGGTGCGGATCGCCGTTGCTGCCGCCCGTGGCGCAACTCTCTCCCTCGCGGCGGGGGAGAACCGGGCGTGCGGGGGCGGCCTGTACCGCGTTGCCTGCGGGTGCCGGGCGTGGCCGCGGCACCGGGGGGCTCGGTGGCCGACAGCCGGGCATGGGCGCGGGAGCGGGGGCCGACGGTGCCGAGCCGGCGCCGGGCTTCGGCTTTTGCTTCGCGGGGCCGCAGAAGGCATTGAGCCGGATGCCGGTGAATGTCATGGTGCCCGGCTTGTCGCCTCCGCTGATGCCGAGGTAGGCGCGCCCTTTGGGGATGGGCTGGAATTGTGTGCCCGCTCCCGCTGTGTCCTCCGGACACTTGCAGTCGGCCCCCATCGTGCAGAACACCGTCGAAAGCGCGGCCGGGAAGACGAAGTCGCCCGCGTCGCCAGGTCCGAATCTGCCGCCGGGCGCGCCGTTCGGGCCGGGAGTGAACCGCAGCACCTCCGCGGTGACGTTCAGCGCCGTCACTGCGGCCGCCAGTGGCAACGAATCGATGTCCTCGGAGGTACCGTCGGCGACGCGGAGAGACGTGGTCAGCTTCTCCTTCGCGCCGGTGATGGCCGCCCCCTGCGTCGTCCACGCGGGGCCGTGTGCGGGATCGCGTGTGTAACTGGCGGGCCAACTCTGTCGGATGTCGTCGGCGCTGCCGCCCAACGCGGCGGTGAACTCGGCATCGCTGTGTCCGGTGTCCGCATCCGCCGACGCCCGGACGACCGGGACGAAGCGGTTCCACACGTCGATCCTGCGGTAGTCCAACTCCCACCAGAATCCCATGGCTTCGTACGACGACTTGACGAGTGGCCTACCGGCGTGGCTGAGGTAGCCGTTCCACTTGAGGGAGGATTGGTTGAACCTGCCGAACAGCTTGCCGGTCACCCAATCGGCCAGCCCCTCGGCCACCCACGACGGGATGTTGAGGTACGCCTTTGGATTCCCGATGGCCACGCCCGCCGCGCAGTGGGTGACTTCGTGAAGGATGGCTGCGTCGGCGTCGTGGTCCGGGTCGCTCGTGTCGAAGAACTTCGGATAGAAATGGATCAGGCACTGCGGGGTTTTTCCCGTAAACCAGCCCAGGATATCCGCGAGGATGATTTCCGATGGGTCGGATGGTGCGGGCGTCGCAGACACGCAGGCGCCGAAGTTCGGCGCGGGAACGTTCAACCCGATGGTTTGCGAGACTGTCATCCACCAGCCGACGAGCTGCGTGCGAAGGCCCGGATTGTTCGGCGCGCCTTCGGACAGGAGGCGTTCGCCGGAAGGTCCGTGAGTGTCCCGAGCGGTCTGGCCGAGCCCTTCGTGCCGCCGGGTTCGGTTTCCTCGGACGGCTCGTCGGGCGTGCGGATGGCATCGATCGCGGCGCGCTGCTCCGGCGTGATCTCGTCCCAGACGGACTTGATCCAACGCAACGCGGCCGACCCCGAAGTCAGTTCGCGGCGGTCGCCCGGGACCGGTGCCACCCCGGGGAGCGGTTCGTAGACTGTGGCGAACGCGGCAAGCGCCATCTCCTTGGAGACTTCGCCGTTGCGACCGGCCATATCCATGATCTTCTGCCAGGCACTCGGCGGGGGCTCGCCTCCCTCATGGTGCCGACCAAACGGCCCGCAACCCGTCGGCAGGCCGAGCAACAGGATCGCCAGTACCACGATCCAGACCCGCGGCCACCCGCCGGTGTATACCCTCGAAGCCATGCGATCTCCCCGCCGGAACGGGGCCGCTCTGCCGACGCGGGCCGCGTTGCACGTACATTAGGGACGATTTGCGGCGGATAGCGCCGTTCGGTCGGTGTGTCGTGGCGGATCCGCCCGTTTGCGTGCATGGCCCAGCCCGATCCAGATTCCACGCCTCGGCCGGGTGGTGGCTGTGTATGCCGGGCGCGTGGGCCGGCGGCGACAGTAGGGTCACCGGCCGAGCCTGTGTGCCGACGAGTGGCCGACGCCCCACCGGTGATGCGCCCTGATGGGCGAACTCCCTTCCGGCGGCGCGGGATAGGGCGACCCCGCCGTCGCACGATCGACGACCGACCTCGCCCGGCGAGCCGGACCACCACGACATGTGCCCCCATAGTTGCGGGCCCGTTCCTCCGAACCCGCGACGCCCGCCGACCGCCCCCCGGGCGTCGGATTCGGGGGCGGTGACACGTGTGTGCCGAAGTTGTCGCCCGCGACGCGGCCAAGAACGGGTGGTGGCACGCGCACGTCGGGCAGATCCCGGAGATCTACCTCGACTACATCAGCCTCGAGGACGCCGCGCAGCGGATCTATGTGCACGCACCGCTCCTGGTGCCCGGCCTGTTCCAGACCGAGGCCTACGTCCGCTAGATCATCACGGCCCATCGCATCTGGAGCAGCCCGGAGGCCATCGATCGCGGAGTCGAGATCCGCCTGGCCCGGCAGTCCATCCTGCGGCGGACCGATCCCGAACCGGTGCGCGCGTGGGCCGTCGTCGACGAGGGCGCACTTCGGCGAAGCGTAGGCGGAAGCGACGTCATGCGCGAGCAGATCCGGCACATCCTCGACCTCGCAACGGAACTACCGCACGTCACCGTGCAGGTGCTTCCCTACGATGCAGGCGCATAGGCCGGGATGGAGGGTCCGTTCTCGCTGCTGGACATCGACGGCCTGGCGCTCATCCCGAGCGTCACGAGCCTGACGGCCACGCTCTACCCCGAGCCGGAAACCGTCGACGTCTACGCAACCGCGCACGAACACATCCGAACCAAGGCGTTGCCGTCTCGGGAATCGCTCCGATTCCTCAGGAAGATGCTCAACGACAAGAAGGGTTCCTGATGGCACGCGACACCGAACTGCACTGGCGCAAGGCCACGGCCAGCGAGGGCACGAACAACTGCGTGGAGCAAGCGGCGCACGACGGGAAGGCCGTGCGCAGGCGTCGAGTACGGCGGGTCCGGCCAGCCCTGTATGGGGGTTGTGCGTCAATGCTCGGTACATGGACGGGGGCTTTCGCACCCCTGGTGGCAAACGTGTGTTCGCTGCTTCGTGGAAGACCCTCGGCGAACTGCCCCACCGAAGCCTCGGGCAGGCCCCGACAAGCCGGTATCCGGTGATGGCGGCACCATGGCACGCACTCGGACCGCGGTCGGATCTCGACGGCGATCATCCCAACTTTGCCCCGTTGGGCATCCGCGGCCGCGACGCCGTGTCCGTGGCGTCAGCGGTCGCTGTGGGACACGGGGAAGAATCCGGGTCTGTCGGTGTCCGCGCGGGCGAATCGGTAGGCGCGGCAGCGGGCGATCGCGTCGGCGGCGGGTCGCCGTTTTCGATGACGACGGCTGTCCCGGGAAGTCGAGCATGCTTCGGTAGAAGTGGTCCACGACGGTCGAGGTCATGTCGACGTCCTCGCCCACGGGGTTGCTGATGGTGTCTTAGGTGGCGACCGGTGAGTCGAGGACGACGAAGCCGGGGTGGGGTCGCGCGTTGGCGAGGCCGTAGCGGGCCAGGGCGGTGGTGAAGGCCGAGTGCAGGACGGATCGCACGCCCTTGCCTCGAACCGCGCGGGGTCTGCCTTCGGCGCGGACGTCCATGGCGTACTGGTCGTATTCCGCGTACTCGACGGAGGGGACCTTCCAGGAGTCCAGGGTGTCGCGGAGTGTGGTACCGAACGCGGCAGGCTCCGGTTCGGCACGTATGTGGCGGCGCGGCGGGTGGGTGTGGCCGTCTCGCCGTCCAGGAGGGAGCGGCGTTCCTCCAGTTGTGCGATCCGTTCGTGGAGGTCGAGGTTGCGTTCGATGGCGGAGCGGGCCTGTGTGGTCTCGTTCATGCGCTCGCGCATGGGAGCCATGAGTTCCTCGGTGTCGGCACGTTCCCGGTCGATTGTGATATCACTCCCAGGGTCGCGACGACAGCAGATCCGGTCGGCGAAACCGGCTGGGCTTCCGGCGCCCACGTCCGGGCTCGTCATGCGGCCCACAGAAGTCAATCGCCCGGTGTCTCGGTCGGCATTTGCGAAACGGCGGCGAACGCAAACGCAAACGCCGGAACCGCAGGCACCCACGAACACTGCGGAGAGTCGCTTGGGCTTGTCGGTGAACGTGACGTCGAGTGGCGCTACTCACTGGACGGCGGTGCACACGTTTGAAGGTGTGCAGGACTCCGCTCGCGAGTGCCTCGAAAGTTCTTGCGGTTTCGGTTGGACGCGGACGGTCTTCCGTGCGGGATACCGGTGAAGGCAGCTCGCGCGCCTCAAGACGTTCCCGGTTCGAGCCGGTCGCGTCCGGGGGCGCGCAATTCCACACATCGGAAGGATCGCCGTCTTGAATGGCATCTGTGGTCCCGACGACGCCGGAGACATCTGGCTTGTCATAGGTGTGCCCGTAGTCGGCCCCCCATCGCGTCCGGTCGCGATGGCCCGTCCGTACTGCTCTGTCGTTACTTGGTGCCGAGTCGCGCGTGGAGTGTGCGGGAACGGTGAGGGACTACGGTGAGCGAGTCGACTGAGTGGCGAGACCCCGAGGCGTTCGACCCGACGGACGCGGCGGAGATGGTCGACTTGGGCCTCACCGCGATCGAGGTCTTGGACGCGTTCGACGTCTTCGAGCCGGAGCGGCTTCTGGACGCGTTCAACCTCGCCGATCCCGAGCGGCCATTCGATCACACCGAGGCCCGGGACATGGACGACGGCTACGGGATCGACCCGACCAGGGCGCTGCCGGACGATTTCAGCATCTTCCTCCATAGACACATGCTCTGCCTCACGCAGTTTGCGTTTCGCTACGTGGACACGCGGGAGGAGGCCGAACAGGCCGTATCGCGTGTGATGGTCGAGGTGTCCCAGCGGTGGCACGAACTCGCCGAATCAGCAAAGCAGTTCGTCTTCCGTCGTCTGCTGGAGATCCTGGAGGACCGGGCGGGCGGGCGAGCCCGTGCCCGACGTGCCATCGCGCCGCATCGCCCGGAGCACGGACGTCCCAACGTTCCGGCGCGTCCGTGGGCGGACGCATTCGTTGGGTTCTCACGCGCCCATCGACCAGCGCTGGTCCGTTACGCAAGCAGGCACCCGGGGGTCGTGGACCGAAACAGCGAGGACGTTGTCACCGAGGTCCTGCTCGCCATGTACATGCGGTGGGATCTCATCGCCGAGCACCGTAGCCCACCGCAGGTCCTTGCCTACCGCATTCTCCAGAGGATGGCCGACAGCAGGCAGCGTGGTCGTCGGGGGTCCGTGGATGGAGTAGCGGTTGACTCCACCGGCCCGAGGCGTCCCTCCGACTCGATACAGGGGGATCCTTGCCGGTCCGGGTCCGAAAGGGATCTGCTCACCCGGGCGTTCGACCTTCTGCCGCCCGAGCGTGGTGCCTGTGCCTGGTTCGGCCTGGTGATGCGGGTACCGCCGGCCGACATTGCCGCCTATTTGGGGGTGACCATCTCCACCGTCCGTTCGCATCTGCACTTCGCTCGCAGGGAGCTCACAGCCATTTTGGAGGGGACTGTGCCCCTTGATCCCGTCCGGCCCCGCCCACCTCAGGGAGAGAACATATGAGCCGTCTTGAGCAGGCCCTTCGTGAGCATCGTCGTGCCCTCGACGACGCTTTCGCCGATTACGATGCCGCCGCCGCCACGCGGCGTCTGGCCTCACGTATCGTCCAGGAAGGGCTCGCAGCCTCGCTGATTCGTCCTCACGCCGTCCCGGCCCGGGGGGAAGAGCGAGCCGACGCCGGGGAGAACGCGGCCCGCGGCCGGGCCGCGGCCGAGGTCGAGCACCTGTGTCGCCTCGTCCTCGCCCGTCCCGACACCAATCGCCTTCTGGGCGACTTCGTGAACCATCGGGTTCCGGACGGCGCGATCGTGTTCGCATGTCTGCTGTACCTCTCCGGACGGGTCGAACCAGCCGTGTTCTGGTGGAAGTTCGCCGCCGGAGCCGAACAAGGCGAGGCAATGCGGTTCCTGGTCCTGCACCACCGTGCCGAGGGCGAGCCGGGCGATGCCGACTGCTGGACCGACCGCATCCTCGAGGACACCCCACCCACCGTTCCTGCGGCGGTCGACTCCGATGCCGTTGTGCCGGGCAACGCCGAAACCTATGTTGCCCGGGCGGAGTCGGCCATCCAGGCGATCGATCACCCCGACCTCGGCGAGATCTGCACACCCCGGGCCTGGCTCCACTGCCGCCTTTCGATGGCCGGGTTCGCGTGAACACCAGCCGACGACGGGCCGCGCGCCCGCCCTCGGTCCGCGGCCCCTGACGTGGGCCGCCTGCGCCCGGGCGCCAGTGATCAGGCCACAAGCACGGTCATGACTCCATGGAAGCACCCCTCCTGCCGGCCCTGCGACACGGCGCCGTTCCCCACCCCCGGAGCGGCGCCGTTCCATACTCCCGCAGGTCGCCGCGCCGGGCGGACGATGCCCGCGCGGTGATCGGTCGCCGTTGTCGAATCTGCGGAATTTCCCACCCGTCTCATTGGACACAAGCGCCCCGCCATTCGGGGTACGGGTGAAGGCCCACCCCGTGCCTGCCCAATCCGGACGCCACCCCGGCGTCACGAGCGCGGCATCCCCTCGTTTCCGGAAGGACCACTGTCTTGAACGGCACCATCGGACCCGACACGACCAGAGGAATCTGGCTTGTCATAGGCGTGCTCATCGTGGTCCTGAATCCGCCCATCCGGGCCCCGAAACAACGCGCGACCACAACCGGTACCCCCGACCATTGCCACGACACGGCGCGCTCCGCGCGCGGGAAAGGCGGGGGACGATGACCGAACTCCCCGACCATGCGGTCCATGACCCGATCGACGCCATCGACCTCTCGGACCTGCTCCCCAACGACTTCCAAGCATTCGTCCTCACCCACCAGGTCACCCTGACCCGGTACGCCTTCCAACATCTCGGGTCCGTCCAGGACGCCGAACGGGCCGTCGCGGACGTGTTGGTTGCCCTTTTCCGTCAATGGGACAAGTTGCTTCGCAGCGAGGCCCCACCCACCGGACTCGCCTTTCGTCTCCTGGCCGAGCACCTCGACGCTCGCCCCGCACCACGCGTGCCCGCACAGCGCGACCCGGCACCGGAACCGCCTGAAAAGGCCACTGACACGACGTGTCCCGGCTTCGTCGAATTCGCATACACCGAACGTCCGGAACTCATCCGATACGCACAGCGGCGACTGGGGTCGCTCCACGACGCCGAGGACATCGTCTCCGACGTCATGCTCAAGATGTACAAACGCTGGAACACACTCGTCGACCACATCAGCCCTCCCCGGGCGCTCGCCTTCCGCATGCTCCAGGGAAAGATCGTCGACTGGCGAAGGCGCCACCACCACCGCACCGAGATCCACGTCGACTTCACCGACCCCGATGCACCCGACGTCGCGTCCGCCGGGCACGATCTCGGTGACCCCGCCGGGTTCGTACCCGAACGCGCCTTCCTGGAAGGTGCCATCGCCGCAATGCCGCCCAAACGCGCCGCCTGCGCACGCCTACACCTGGTGATGCAGATCCCGATTCCCGACGTCGCCGCCTACCTGGGGGTCACCGTGTCCACGGTCCGATCCCACGTGCACATCGCGCGCAGGCAACTCGTGATGGTTTTGGACGGCACCGTCCCACTCGATCCGACCCGGACTCGCCCTCCCCAGGGAATGACAGCATGAACGCCCTCGACCGCGCTCTCCAACAGCAACGCCGAGCCCTCGACCAGGCCTTCGCGGACTACGACCCCACCGCTGCCACGCAGCGCCTGGCCTCGCGTATCGTCCAGGAAAGCCTGACAGCCGCTCTCCTCCGATCCTGCCCCGCGCCGCCTCCGGACAGCGACAAGATCCTCACCGATCCCGTCACCGCCCAGGACCGCGCCGCGACCGAACTCGAGCAGCTGTGTCGCGAGGTTATCGGCCGCCCCAGCACCAGCCGGCTACTCACCGCCTTCGTCAACGAACGCCTTCCCGCCGGAGCCGTGGTGTTCTCGTGTCTGCTCTACCTCACCGGCCGCGCGGAACCCGCCGCGTTCTGGTGGAAGTTCGCCGCAGGCGCCGACGAAGACGAAGCCGTGCACTTCCTCGTTCTGCACCACCGTGTGGCCGACGAACCCCGTGACGAGAAGCGGTGGGCCTCCCACATCCGCAACGACGTTTCGCCCGCCTCCCCGGCACAGGCGCCGAATGCCAACACGACAGACCGCTCCGCAACGGATCCGGAAACCTACGTGACATACGCGGAATCCGGGATCCGAGAGGTGGAGGATCCCGACTTCGGAGAGGTCTGTATTCCACGCACCTGGCTCCCCGGCCGCATGATGCTCGCCGGACGAATCTGACCCGATGGCAGTAGCGGTGGTTCCGGCACCCGTTGCCGGAACCCCCGCACGCGGACATGCCCCAGCGTGGATACACACCTTCTGCGTGACCCCTCCGGATGTACCGGATCCCAGGCCAGGACAAGGGATCACCCGGAGGACACCCCGCAACGGCATCCACATGTCGACGGTCGCCCGACCGGCTCGCCACAAGCGCTCACCCCCGAGGCTGCCGTCACGGTAGAACCGCGCGGCAACGACCCCTTGAGGCGAACGTCCACTCGAGTAGTCGCCCTGCGAACCTCCGCAATTGCGCGGCCACGCGCGAGGCCGCGCCTCACCCCCGCACCACCCCAAAAAGGATCTTGCTCGGGGAGTTCACGCCCGACACCCTCCCAGCCTCTTACCTACGAGGGCCGTGGCAACGCGGCCCGCCACTACGAGAAGGGGCACCTCTGCATGGATTCGGCCATGGCCGCTGTCACGATCTCGACCATCAGGACCCGCACCTTCCCCCCACAGCACCCGCGTCAGGGACGAGACCGTACCCGCGCCGCCGACACGACCCCGGTGGGGCCCCGAGGCGCACCCCCGGTATCCGCTCAGCACGGTTCCGTGGGTGCATTCCCGTGGACGGCAGTCGATCGCACCGTCGCATGCCTGGAAGGCGACGCCGCATGAGCGAGCAAAGCCTTCCTCACGGTTCCGAAGGACCCTGGTCCGGGGCGGCCATAAGCGACAGCAACACAAGCCGAATGCGAGCCACCGTAGACGAGGAGTTCTCAAGGTTCTATCGCGCCACCGTGGGACCTTTGACCGGATTCCTGATCAGTCAAGGCGCGTCCGTGACCGTGGCTGCGGACATCGCCCAAGACACGATGACCCTGGCCTACAGCAAGTGGATGGACATCCGTCTCCCGAAGGCGTGGGTCCACACCACCGCCTCCCGGGCATTGGCCAGAAGAATCGCCAACACGCGCGAGGCACCGGTCGAAGACGTACCGGAGCCGACATCGTTGCTCCCGACTCCGGACGCCCTCCTCGAATGGGAACTCCGCCAGGACACCCTGCGATGGCTCACTACGCTGCCACCGCGTCAACGCCAGGTGGTCGCCTGGACCCTCGCCGGCTTCACCCCTGCGGAGATAGCCCGGGAACTCGGCCTGACCAGCGAAGCCGTGCGCGCGAACCTACTGAAGGGGCGACGACGAGCGGCGCAGTTCGTACAGCCGAGAAAGGACAACCAGTGACCAACCAGCGCACCCGGGACACTGCCATCCGCGAGTTCGACCGACACCGACACCTCCTTGCAGCCGTCCTCGACCGAGCCCTGGACGTCGAGGCGGGACTATGCGAGATCCTGCTCCAATCCCGCCACGCCACACTCGTCGACAACCTCGTCGAAGTCGTCGACATCGAAGGCGGGCTGGCGGCGATCGTACCTCGGGAATACTCCCCGTTGACGCAGTCCTGGCCCGATCCCGTCGTCTCCCCACCAACCCCAACCACCGTCGACACCGAGCAGGACCAGCGCCTCCTGCTCGAGCGATTCGTGCAATCCGTCGATCCTCAAAAACGACTGGCCCTCCGCCACAGAACACCGGTGACGTCGACCCTCCGAGATCTCGCGCTCGCGGGTCGCATCACCCGGGAGCTGCGCCACGCACGCCGCCACACCACGAACCTGCTCGACGACCTCGTGGACGCAGCTCGCGTGGACCCGAGCGACGAACAGGTACGCTCCCAAGCCCGGGAGCACCACGCCCTGCGCGGAATCGGCGGTATCCACCAGAAGATCCTGAGCTTGGCCTTCCACGTCCTGGACCAAGCCTGGACAACTGCCGACACTCGCAACAACACCACCAGGCTCATCGACGCCGTCAGTGATGCCCTCGAGTGCTCCAAACGTCTCCTCGACCCCAATGCGTGGCCGCTGCCACCGGTCCCAACACAGATGTGGAGCCAGGCGGACTCCACAAACCTTGTGCATGCCCTGACCGCCGCCGTCACATACGCCGCCCGCCTCGCCCAACGATCCCTCACCGAGGCGCGTCACGAAATGGGACTCGTCCTCGGGCGCTTCCCTCTGAGCCTCAACGAACGATCGCTGAGAGCCCTGATCCACGACTTCACGACCTCCGACCTCCGCGATCTGGCGCTGACCACCGACGAACTCACCGGCGTGCTCTGGTCCAAGACCGGAACCCGATGGCCCGCGTCGATCGACATCGACACTCTCGAAGCCCACTCCCAGGAAAGCCCCCACCAGAGCGGAATCTTCCTGGTCCGGTCGCCGTCGATCCCCACCGCCACAACCGGCGCCGGAGCACCGACCCGACAACCTGCCCTGCCGCGCGCGGCGGACCATACACCTTCCGCAGGAACCAAGCGCATCGGCACGTGCGTCGATGCACTTCGGCCGCGAGCCATCGACGTCGAGGCGGAGCCGACTCGCCGCGTCTGATCCGCGGCCCGTCGGTCGCGACAGCCGCAGCCATCGTCGGCGAACCTTCCCCGCGACCGCAGCGCATGCCGCGCCGCCACATCCAGATACCAAAGGACACGACCCGGCGATGCCGCTCGCCGGATCACCGCGGCGCCAATTCGACGCAGCAGTAGGTCCTACGCCGTGAAGTCGCCCCCACCCAGAGGACAACGTAGCCGTTGGCCGTCCTGTCCCACCGCCCGAACGCATCCGGCGGCAACCCCACCAACCACCGGACACAGCGGCTTTCGTGTCCGCTCCACGGATGGAGATCGGTGACCACCCACGAACCACCCTCGCCCCGTGCGTTCCGACCAGGACGTGAAGCCGACCCGGGCGACGAGGAGCACCGCAATGTGATGGCCCGGACCATCCTGCCGACGTCGACCCATGGTGCCATCGCCCAGAACCACCCGGTGGTCGTGTTCGTCGCAGGTCAACCCGGCGCCGGCAAGACGGCGATTGCCGATCTGATCCAGGCGGCCCTCGATCACCGCGGCGGCTCGGTGCGAATCGGCGCCGACCTCTACAAGACCTTCCATCGACGCTACGCCGAATCGCTGGTTCGGGATGCCCGTACCGCAGGTGCGAAAGTACGCGCGGACACCCGCGGTTGGCAGGCCGAACTCGAGGCATACGTTCGCACGCAGGGATTCGATGCGGTGGTCGAAACGTCCCTCGCCGACGGCGACGCGTTTCGCACGGATGCAGGGATGTTCCGATCCGCCGGATTCCGGGTGGAAGTCCTCGCATTGGCGACATCGGAGGCATGGAGTCAACTCGGAGTACTGGACCGCTATATCACCGGGGCCGCCGACAGCTGCGGCCGCTACGTCTCCTGGGACAATCACGACCACTGCGCACGGGCCCTGCCCCAGGTGCTCGCGATGATCGAGACGGAATCCCTCGCGGACCGCCTCACAGTGGTACGCCGCGATACAACCCTTCTATATACGAACGAATTGGACGCCGACGGGTCCTGGATTCGCTCTCCGGCAGCAGACCGGGCAGTCCTGGGAGAGCGGACCCGACCATGGACCGCACGGGAGACCGTGTTCTTTTGCGCGAACCTGGCCGACACCCACGACCGTGTCCATCGCGAGCCGTCGGGCGGCGACCAGCAACTCACCGCCCGACGCGACGGCAAACGCGCTCTCGCCCTCGCCGAACCGGTAAGGCGGATCGCCCGGGCCGTCATCGAGCCGCCCGGTGTCGACTACCACCGACTGACCACCGCCGAACACACGTGGATCTTCGAAGAATTGATCGTTCCCGACCTCGGCGAAATCACGGCACACGAACATCCGAATATGTACTACGTCATGGGCCAACCCGGTTCCGGGAAGACACGTGCCGCCCGCCTGGTCCACCGTGCCCTCCACCAGCGCCACCCCACCCGTATCGTCGCCGAGAACTTCAAAATCTGTCATCCCGACTACCTGCAACTGCTCCAAGAGTGCCCACGCAGCGCTTGCAAACGCATCCGCGCCGACTACCAGGCCTGGCGCGAAGAGGCCAAGGCCCACGTCCGCACCCGCCGCGGCGACATGATCGTCGAGATCGCCCCCGGCAGCGCCGCTGCATTCACCCGCGACGCAATCCTGACTCGACAGGCCGGCTACCGGATCGAACTGGTGGTCGTTGCCGCACGTCCCGCCGACAGCCGCCAGGGAACCGCCGCCCGATATGCGCAAGCCGACCAATCCGGCCCGGCCCGTTTCACTACCGTGGCAGGTCACAATCGCTGTCTCCGCGCGGTGTTCGAAGCTCTCGAGGTCGCCGAGCGCGATGCACTCGTGGACTCGGTGATCATCATGCGGCGGGACCAGACCGCGGTCTATCGCAACGAGCGGGGCCCGGACGGACGGTGGGTTCGCGCGACCGGTGCCGCGTGGGCACTGCTACGCGAGCAGTGCCGTCCGTACACGGCATGCGAAGCAGCCGAGTTCCTCACCGTCCAGAGGTGGTTGTGGCAGGCGTTGCCCCAGCACCGGCACGAACTGGCGGACATCGCGGGACTCGCCGCACCCTTGATGCCCTCGTCAATGCGACCGCCGTCCCTCGTCGCGCCACGGACACTGGCCGAGCTGCCGGTGCCACGCACGCTTCCGGACACCCACTACGGTCCGGCGAGTTCCACGAAGCGCGCATCGTAGGCGGCCGCGACCACTACCACCTGTTCCGGAGGCGCCGTCTCCAACGCTTGTCGATCCGCCACACACGCCTGCCTCTCGATTCGCAGCCGCACCAGGACATCGGCGTTCGGCGTGCGGGCCCTGGCCTCAGCGAGAATCCGCGTGGTGTACCAGCCGATCACTTGCTCCATCAGCGCGAATACGCGCTCGTAATCACCCTCCTTGAGACCACTCGATGCCACCGCGCCGAATACGCGCGGTGCACCGCAGGATCCAGAGCGAAACTCCACGAAGGCCACCTTTCGACGGGGCAGAAACACACAACAAACATCATTCTGTGTCACGTCGATGGTTCCACACGTCGTGCCACCCGCCCCGCCGACAACTGGCTGGGAAGAGGGGGGTGTCACCATACGTCGGCCGCTAGGTTGGCGTTCGGCGGCCATTAGCTGGGGGTGGATGTGACAGGTCGGCGGGATCTGAGAGCAGTGTTCGCTACGAACGAGCCGGGCCTGGACACCGACGAGGCGTTCGTCAACCGCCAGGAGCAGTGGTCGCTCGTCGGAGCCGCACTCGCGGAACACCTACGTGTCACCGCAGACGTCGACGTCGAAGACCTGGAGGCGCCTCGGAACAACCTGATTGTTTTCCACGGCGTGGGCGGCGTGGGCAAGTCCACTCTTTCGCGCAAGGTCGAGGCATCTCTCCCCGGCCACAAGCGCCGACCAGCCCAATGGGGCGAACCTCCCTGGACACCCGACGCCGGTGACCAACTCCTGCCTATACGCATCGACCTCGCCCGCTCGGCCGGCACCGACTTCGAACACGTCCTCCTCACGATCCGCTTGGCCTTGGCCGACAAGGTCAATCGCCCCCTGCCCGCCTTCGACATCGCGCTGCGTCGCTACTGGGAACATGCCCATCCCGGTGAGCCCCTCGAGGAGTACCTGCAGCGGCGAGGTCTTGCAGGCAGGGCCGCTAGAACTCTGCCCCAACAGATGCAGGCAGCGCTGTCGGAGGTGGCCCAGGCACTCCTGCTCCCCGGCGCGGTCGGATCCGCAATCGGCCAGGTGACCACCTCCCTGGTGCGCGCCCTGCGTGAGCGTCGCCGCACCGTGCGCGCCCTCGCCGGATGCCGCCGACTCGCCGACCTCCTGGAAGCCGAACCCGACCCAGACACGCTGTCCTTCTTTCCCCATCTGCTCGCTTGGGAACTTGCCAGATTCCCGGCCGATGAACGGGTCACTCCGGTGATCCTGTTCGACACCTGGGAGGAGATCGGCGACCGTACCCATCGCGATCTCGAACGCCTACTTCAGCGCGTGGTATGGCTGATGCCCACCGCTTTCTTCGTCATCACCGGGCGCAGCCGGCTCCAGTGGGCCGACCACGCCCTGCAAGGCCAACTCGACCACACAGGTCCGGCAGCCTGGCCCGGCCTGGCCACGCACGACACCCGAACCTCCACGAACGAGCCCCACGGACGGCAGATCCTCATCGGAGACCTCTCCCCCGAGGACTGCAACGACCATCTCGCCCGTCGACTCTCCCGCGACGGCCAACCCCTCATCGACTCGACCCTGCGCGGAGTCATCACCGCCCGCTCCCACGGTCTGCCGCTCTACCTCGACCTGGCGGTCATGCGATTCCTCGAGATCCGCCGCAACGGTGGACACCCCCAACCCGAAGACTTCTCACACGACTTCGCCGCCCTCGTTGCCCGCACCCTCAGTGACCTGACTCCCGACGAACGCCACGTCCTGCGAGCGGTGACCCTCCTCGACGCCTTCGATCTGTCCCTGGCCACCCGCACCGCAGGCATGACACACCAGGCACCGGCTCAACGCCTGATCGAACGACCCTTTGTCCGCGAAGATCCCCTCGCCCTGCGGCCCTATCACGTGCACTCCCTCATCCGCTCCACACTCCGCACCGCCGACGACCGCACCGACGACCGCTGGTCATCCCAGGACTGGAAGGCTGCCGCGGAACGCGCCCTCGAAGCACTCGGCGACCAATGGGCCGCCGGCCCCGCACACGACCGCCCACTGCTCGTCGACTGCCTACGTCAAGGTCTGCGCCTGGCCGCGGACTTCGTACTCGACCTCGGTTGGCTCGCCGAGGCCGCCTGGCGCTACGTCGGCGACTCGGTGTGGGAACCTCTTGCACCACCACCGGGCCTCCCCAGCGCGCGCGGACAGTCACTCGGCACCCCCGCTGACGCCTTGATCGAATTGCTCAACACACTCGCCCGCCGCCAACACGAGCACCGCGAGCGAACCGCCGACCGCCTCGCCGCCGTCGCCACCGGCGGTCTACTGCCCACGGATCTGCACGAGATGACCATCTACTACCTGGCGAAGGCCCAACGCGACCTCGGCCGGTCCGCCGCCTCGCGTCAGGGCATGGAACGCGTTGCCAACGGCGGAAGTCGACTCGCTCCCGCCGCGCGCCGCGGCCTGGCACACCTCGCCCGCCTCTCCGGAGACTTCCCCACCGCACTCGCTACGGCTTCTGCGCTCGGCTGGAACGGACGCCACCGACGCGTCGAAGGCGACGTCCGATGGATCCAGGGCGACATGAACGCCGCTGCCGCGGCGTACGAGGCCGCCCGCACCGAAGCGGAACAACACGGCGTCGCAGGAGAGCGCGCAACAGCCCAGGCCCAACGCGCCTTTGTCCTCGCCTTCACCGACCCCGTTCTCGCGGACGACGAACTCGTCCTGGCCCGACAACTCCTCGCCGGGCTCGATCTGCGAGCCACGACGCTCACCACCCGTATCGCCGCCCTCGTTCGCGATGCCGGAACGGCTGCCGACATCGAAGACCATGCCCTCAGGCTGCGGACCGAAATTGGCATTGCAGGCCTGGCCTCCGCACACCCCACACTCGAACTCGCGGTGTGCTTCCACTACGCAGTCCTAGCCGACCTCCCCAGAGTCACCGCCTCAATCCGCCGCTTGGATGACCTCGCTCGCAACGGTTCCCACACCTACTATGCAGACATCGCGTACTACATGGCCGACCTGCCCCTTCCCGCTCCTTCGTCGGCACAGTGGATCGACGGCGAGATCCAAACCCGGAACCGATGGCGCGCACTCGTGACTGATCGACAAGCACACGTCATCCCTCGATAAGGCTTGGCGTTCCTCCGTGTCCTGCCGCAAGGTATTCAGCCGGGGGACGACTACCCAGGCCTGCGGCCGGCCCCGCCGCGGCCCCGGCTGATCCACCACAGCACCGCGCGCCACGGGTCCCGTCCGGACACGTGCCCCACCTCGTGGGCGCGCCGAGCCAGGAGTTCGGCCGCCCGCGTCTGGTCCTCCGCCACGTCGACCGCGGGCACTATCTGCGGCCCGCCACCTGGGCGGTGAGCTTGCCCAGGGCAAATCGCAGCCGTTCCAGCGTGTCGATCAGCACACCCGACCGGTCCTTGGCGGTGTGGTGCTCGACGGCGACGGCCAGGGCGAGCGTGGCATAGACCTGTGCGAGCGCCGCGGCCTCCTCCGGGCTCTGGTCGCTGTCGTCCCACGCGCGTTTCGCCAGCGTCCCCGCGTTCTTGCGATACCTCTCGAACAACTCCTCACGCGTGCCCACGTTCCCCCTCGTCGTCGCCCCTCCGGTCGATACCTTCCCGGCGCCCCCGGGCACGGAACCGGCGCCGGCCGTACTCGAACGCGTCGGCACCGCCTCAGCACAGGATGTGTCGTCCACGGGGCACCGGGGCCTCGGCAAGCGGCCGGTGGCAGACCTCGCAGCCGGCCCCGCGTTCATCGCCCGGGGCACCGGCCGCGCCGGCGGCAACGGACCGGGAACCCAAGGGCGTACCGGCTCGGAAGCGGCTGCGCGTCGTTCCCGGGCCCGTTCACGGCGTCGGCTCTCGTACCGTTCGTATCGGCGCCCGGCCGCGTCGGCCGGAGGCGGTCGGCCCTGAACAGGCGGCGTCCACGAACAGACCACACGCGAGCGTTGGCACCAAGTCCACGACCTGCTCGGCCAAGGCGTCAGCCTCCTCGAATGCGCCCGCCGGCTGGATGTGTCCCTGAACACCGTCAAACGCTACGCGCGCACACGCGAACCCGACACGCTGCGACGCGCGCCGCGCTACCGGCCGACGCTGGTGGACCCCTACCGGGACCACCTGCGCGCGCGCCGCGCGGTCGACCCGGCCGTGCCCGTGCCCCAGCTCTTCCGCGAGATCAAGGAACTCGGCTACACAGGCAGCTTCAACCTCCTCTACCGCTACATCACCCAGGGCCGGGCCGAGGGCGACCGGCCCGTGACCACCCCCAGACGCTTCGCCCGCCTTCTCCTCACCCGGCCGGACAACCGCCGCGAGAAGGACGCCGACCTGATCCGAGACCTCGCCGCCGCATGCCCCGAGATGACGCAACTGAACGTCTTTATCGGGGAGTTCGCCTCACTGCTGACCCCCGGCCCAGGGAACGACGCCAGGCTCACGACATGGATCGCAGCCGTCCGCGCCTCCGAACTGCCCCACCTGCACGCCTTTGCGAACGGCCTCGAACTCGACCGCGCAGCAGTCGACGCCGCACTCACCACGCCCCACCACAACGGACGCACCGAAGGCGTCAACACCCGAACCAAACGCATCATGAGGCAAATGCACGGACGTGCCGGATTCGACCTCCTCCGCCACCGCATCCTTCTCCCATAACGCTCACGCAGAGCTACCACCGAATGTGAGGCAGACCCGTTAGTTTTACAGTCCCGCTGCGGACGTCGGCGCGAACTCTTCTCAGCGCACGGCCGGTTGGGGATGATTGCCGGATGTCCGTTGACGGGGGATCTTCGCAGCGAGGGCCCGGCGGGTCGGCGGTACCGCGACGGATACCGGGTGGAACGCTCCGGAGGCGGCGCCGGCGACCTCTGCGCCGACATCATTGCCTCCCACCGGACCCGGGGTCGGGTCGTGCTCCAGTGCAAGCACACCACCCGAATCTCCTCGATCGCTTCCGGCGACATGCAACGACTCAGCGGAACGGGACGCCCCGTCCACCGAGCCGACACGGTCATAGCCCTGACCAACGGCGCCTTCCCACGAGTTGCGTCGTTGGGCAACCTGGGGCAACCACCTCGTCGACATCCTAGAGGGCGTCTGAGAAGGGTTTTTCAGGGAAGCTGACTTGGTAGTCGCTTCTCTCGGGGGATGCGGGTCATGGTCGGGCCACGTGCTGTGTATGGGACGGATCTGTTCGATGTGGAATGGGAGGTCCTGGCTCCCCTCGTGCCGCCGCCGAGGCCGGGTGGTCGACCGCCCAAGCACCCTCGACGCGAGATCCTCAACGCTTTGTCGTATTGGCTTCGGGCCGGCTGCGCGTGGCGCCTGCTTCCGCACGACTTCCCGCCGTATCAGACGGTCTACCACTACTGGCGAACGTGGCGGATCGAGGGCCGGTGGGAGGCGATCCTGGCCACGCTCCGCGAGCGGGAACGCGTCCGTCAGGGCCGTGATCCCACACCGAGCGCCGGGATCGTGGACAGCCGGAGCGTCAAGGGCACGGAACGGGGCGGATGGCACGGATACGACGGCGGGAAGAAGGTGATGGGCGTCAAGCGTCACCTCCTGGTCGACACGCTCGGGCTGGTCCTGGCGGTCTGCAGCAGTCCCGCGAACGTCGACGACCGCGACGGCGCCGAAGTCCTTCTCGCCCGCGCCGCCGGCAAGTTCCCGCGACTTCGGTACCTGTGGGCCGACCAGGGTTACCGCGGCCGGGACTTCGTGGACGGCATCCGCGAAACCCACGGGATCACCCTCGGGGTCGTCCAACGCCGGGACGGCGGCTTCCGAAGCACCTGGGCCCCGGCCGGGGCCCCGCCACGAGAGGTACCCCTGTTCGCCCTGGTCCCCCGCCGGTGGGTGGTCGAGAGAACCTTCGCCTGGCTGGGACGGTACCGGCGGCTGTCCAAGGACTACGAGTATTGCCGGCAGTTCCGAGAGTGCCGTCTACCTCGCCACCATCATGCTTCTGCTTCACCGAACCGCAGCAAGAGCACACCCCTGAAAAACCCTTCTCAGACGCCCTCTAGACTCCACACGAACCTGGGACCACCCGACAGCGTAACCGCGGAAAGACTGAACCGAGCTGTACGGCGGCGATAAAGCACACACGCGGGAACCGACCTGAAGGGGCGCCGGCAGCCGGGAAGAGGCGGGGCTGTCGCAGCCGGGTTGGAAGCCGGTCCGCGTCGTCTCCGCGAGTGCGGGGCGGATCCGTGTCGGGTCGGGCGCAGCGGCGTTGTGGATATGACGCCGGTACGGGACCGGTTCGGGATCGGAGGATGCGCATGTTCCCACACGAGCCGTTGTTGTTGAGCGAGATCATGGCCGGTCCACGGCGCGTCAACCAGCGTTTCGATCGCCTCCTCCGCGGCGAGGGCGTCCCCGCCGAGGGGGGACGACTGACAGGCCGGATGCGCCGCGGCACGGGTAAACCGCGACGGCACCGCCTCGGTCGAGGCGGTGCCGGTACGGATCGCGGTCGCGTACTTGATCACCTGGCCGTGGTTCGCGGCCACCACGTCCCAGGGTCCGGGTGGCGGCGGGGGTCCAGCGCTTGGCGACGACGCCTTCCGCGTCGCGGTTCCTCTCCTTCGCGGTGTTGGCCCGACATCGCACCAGCCGGGCCGGGAAAGAGACTTCCCCCGCGTGGTTTTACATGCTGCCTACGCTCGTGGGCATGACAACACCTTCCGAAGACTGCTACTCCTGTCGGCAGGGCGCCTCGTACGACACCCTCCCGCCCCGCGAACGCATCGTTTCCGACGCGCTGTGGAGGGTGACGCACGCGGTCCGTACGAGCATGCCGGGCTGGCTGGTTCTGGTCCCTCGGCGCCATGTGACCTCGATCGCGGACCTGACCGAGGACGAGGCCGCCGGTCTGGGGCTGTTGCAGGTCCATGTATCGCGGGCGCTGCAGGCGGTGACCGGCTGCGCCAAGACCTACGTGGCGCAGTTCGCCGAGAAACCGGGGTTCGAGCACGTGCACTTCCACGTGGTGCCCCGTATGGCGGGCCTGGCTCCCGAGTTGCGCGGGCCGGGCGTGTTCGCCCTGTTGAATCCGACCGAGGCGGAGCGGGTGTCGACCGCGGAGATGAACCGTGTGGCGCTCGCAATACGCGGGCACCTCGGATCGGTGCCCAGCGCGTCAACGCCGTGAGTGCGGCGGCGGATCGGTGGTAGTACGGCCGTCCGGGGCGTCAGGGGACGGCGTCACGCCACGGCGCCGGTGGGCCGTCAGTCGGGGGGCCGTGTCCATGCCGAAGCGTCCCGGGCCGTTTGCGGTGCGAGCATTTCGTGGACGCAGCGGCGCAGACCGCTGGTGGAGTCGGCCCATGGGAACCATGGCACCCGCTGGAACAGGTCGCCGGCTCGGGCGGTGTCGGGGTGGGTGAGGAGGGCACGGAGGTCGTCGGGAGCGGGGTCCTCGACGAGGCACAGCCAGGCGATGCCGGCGCCGATGCGGATGTGCCGGGGACGATCCGGTGCCGACCACAGGTCGCGGGCCCATCCGGCGACGTGTGCGTCGTGGTGTTCACGGCCGAGTTGGGCGATCGCCAGAACCAGGCTCGCCTGGACCGCGGGGTCGTCGTCCGTGGCCAGTCGGTCGTGCAGAGCCGCGGTGATGCGGGTCGTCTAGGCGGTCGCCAACGCCAGGACGAAGGTGGCCGCCGACCTGACCTCCGGATCGGGGTCCGCCAGGAGTGGCAGCAGCAGGTGCACGTCCGCGGTGATGGCGTCGCGGGCGGCCTGGATCGTCCAGTCCACCGGGCAGTCCACGGGGCCGATCATCAGCGGCTCTTCGGCGACGTGGAGGAGGCCTTCGCGGGTTGCGTCGCCGAGGTGTTGGCCGCGTCCGCTCGCGGCGACCAGGGTAAGCGTCGTCGCGCGCAGGCCCGGGAATCCGGTGGCCGCGATCCGGAGCAGGAACGGCACCGCCAGGGCTGCCGCCTCGATGGTGCCGCCCTGGTGGTGCAGGCTTTTCCACAGCTGGTCCAGGGCCCGTTCGGCGGCTTCGGCGTCGGTGGTGGCGAGCGTCGTGAGGAGTTCGGGGATCTCTTCGCCCCGGCCGTAGAAGTGCGGGAAGCGCCGCCACGGGATCGCGTCGTACCGGAACCCGTCCTTGGCGTGGCGCGGGAGGGCGCTCACCACGGTACGCACGTCGCACTCGGTGCCCACCCACGGCTCCGGCCAGTGCGCCCAACGGTCCTCGTCCACAACCCCGGCCTCGACCTCGGCCTTGGACACCGCGGCTCCTTGCTCTCACTGGAATTCGCTTGTAGTGGACTGCTTCGTATTCCCGCTCGGATCGGTCAACGGCGCACGCGGTAGCGCAGGTGGAGCACCCGGTCGCCCTGGATCACCACGTCGGGGTCCTCCAATAGGTGTTGCGCGTCGAGTGACCCGAAGTAGCGTTTGCCGGACCCGAACACGACGGGCACGACGTCCATGCGCACCTCGTCGACCAGGCCCGCGGCAAGCACTTGGCCGCCGACGTCGCCGGCGGCGACCTCGACGATGCGGTCGCCCGCAAGCTCCTGCGCCTTGGCGATGGCTGCCTCGACGCCGTCGACGAAGTGGAACGGCGCCCGGGGGTCCCAGCCTTCGGGCGCCGGCCGGTGCGTCACGACGACCACGTGGTCGATCCCGCTCGGAGGTTTCCCGTCCCAGCCGTCCGTCATGTCGAAGACGTGGCGGCCGGCGACCGTCACCCCGATCTGGTCCCAGTACCGCCGGGTGTAGTCGTAGGACGTCCGCGACACTTTCACCTCGCCGCTCTCGTCCAATGGGACGTCGCCGCCGGACAACCAGTCGAACAGCGGTCCGGGCTGGTCGTTCTCGTCCGCGACGAAGCCGTCCACCGACACCGAGCCGTACATGACCACCTTGCCCACGGGGCTCTCCTCTGCTTTCGGGTGCCCCAAATTAGCGGGTCGTGAGCCGTCGCTCTTGTAGGAAATCAATCGGCCGGCAGCGGCCACCCGTCCAGCGTGTGGCCGGGATGTTCGCGCAGGAACCGCCGTCGGATGTCGAGGTATCGGGTCGGTGTGAGTCCGGTGAACGCCCGGAACTCGTGGCCGAAGTGGGCCTGGTCGAAGTAGCCCGCGCCACCGGCGAGTTCACTCCAGTCGATCGGTCCGGCGGGGTCGATCGCGAACACGGCGGCGGTGAAGCGGTGGGTGCGGGCCAGCCGCTTCGGCGTGATGCCGACGAGTTCCTTGAACCGCTGCGCCAGATGGGTACCGCTGACACCGGCCGCCAGGCTCAGGTCGCCAATCGCCACCGCCCCGCCGGTCGCCGCGATGACGCCGCCCGTGTGGCGGACCAGTCCCAGGCCGGCCCGCTCGCGCAGCCGACGCGTCAGGTCCTCTTCGAGGAGCGTCAGCATCGCGT
Source organism: Embleya sp. NPDC059237 (assembly GCF_042754105.1). NCBI lineage: Bacteria > Bacillati > Actinomycetota > Actinomycetes > Kitasatosporales > Streptomycetaceae > Embleya > Embleya sp. NPDC059237. The sequence continues at coordinate 39,669 of NZ_JBHZAE010000032.1, forward strand.
GCGGTCCGTCGGCTGCGGCCAGCCGCTCGCGCAGCTCGGCGACGGCGGGCCGGCCCCAGACCTGCTCCAACGTCACCGGCCGGTCGCGCAGTTCGGCCGCGGGCATCGGCAGGAACGACGCCGGCCCCCACGGCTTGAAGTGCACGCCGACGGACCGGGTCCGGGGCGGGTAGCCGAACTCCAACGCGCGGGTGGGCGTGGTGACCACGCAGCCGTCGGCGTACTCGGCCGTCGCGACGTCGGTGCCGGCGCGGATGCGAAACGGCGCCCCGAGGTTGACGATCAGCAGCGCCGCCGGCATCGCCGGCAGCGTCAGCCGGGCGTACGGCGGCGCACCCTCCAGGTAGTAGAGGTCGTCGATCAGCCCGTCCAGCGGCGGCTGCGGCACTTGGGACACGTACTCCACACGCACAGCATCGCCGACGCCCCGCCGGCACCGCGCGCCGGGACGGGCCGGGCGCGCTGCCGTCGGCGACGAGGCGGGAACGAGACGGGAACGAGGCGGCGTCGACTCGGCGCCGATCCTGGACGAGCGCCCGACCGCGGACATGTGCGTGGGATACGCGTGCGGTGTGGTGTGGGCGTTCCTGTGCTCGACGAGGCCGAGCAGTCCTGGGCGCGCGAGGGTGCTCGGTGGGCGTGGGACGTCTGCCGGGTCGGCTGCTTGCGCACGTCTCGTGTGGTGGTCGTTTCGTGGCCGTCGGCCTCCGGTTGGCGCCCCTTGAGTGCGGGACGAAGCTGCCGACAGAAGTGACCAAGGCCACACGCCGATTTGATCGCCTACGCACGTTAGTCTCGGCCTTGACCGGCCCTGACCTGGGCTTTTGTGTCGGCCGCAGTGGTGTGATCGCTGCGGTTCGGGTTTTTTTGGAGGTTCGCATGACCGATGTGGCATTTCATTCCGCAGGCCGACTCGCCGCCGCCGTCGCGGCGAAGGAGGTGTCGAGCGTCGAGCTGCTCGACCACTACCTCGACCGGCTGGAGCGGTTCGGCCCGAAGGTCAACGCCATCGTCGCCCGGGACGAGGAGGGCGCGCGAGCCGCGGCGCTGGCGGCCGACCGCGCGGTCTCGCGCGGCGAGCCGCTCGGCCGGCTGCACGGCGTGCCCGTGACGATCAAGGACAGTCTCGAAGTCGCGGGCATGCGGACCACCGGGGGTTCGACCCGCTGGGGACATCACGTCTCGACGCACGACGCCGAGTCGGTCGCGCGGCTCAGGAACGCGGGAGCGATCGTGTTCGGCAAGTCGAACCTGCCGGCCGACGCCCGGGACTGGCAGACCCACAACGAGATCTACGGAACGACGAACAATCCGTGGGACCCGGCCCGCGGAGCCGGCGGTTCGTCCGGCGGGTCCGCCGCGGCGGTGGCCGCGGGGCTGACCGGCCTGGAACTCGGCGGCGACACGGCGGGCTCGATCCGGGTACCCGCCCACTTCTGCGGCATCTACGGACTGCGCCCGTCGTACGGGATCGTGCCGAGGCACGGCAGCGTCTCGGGACACGCCCCCGGGACACTGGCGGACTTCGACATGGCGGTACTCGGCCCGCTCGCCAGGCACGCCGACGACCTCGACCTGGGTCTCGACGTCCTCGCGGGGGCCGACCACGAACGCGCCCCGGCCTGGCGGCTGGAGCTGCCCGCCGCCAGGGCCCGCACGCTGCGGGAATTCCGCGTCGCGGCCTGGCTCGACGACCCGTTCTGCCCCGTCGACAGCGAGTTGGTCGCCATCATGCGAGCGGCGGTGGAAGCGGTGCGGGCCGAGGGCGCCGCCGTGGTAGAGGGCGAGGGGCCGGTCGGGCTGGAGGAGACGATGGCCCTGTATCAGCCGTTGCTGATGGCGCAGAGCGGGTTGGTCGAGTCCGACGAGTCGTATGCCGGGCTCGTGGAACTCGCCGCGACGGAAGGTACGGCGGGCGGGTTCGCGTCGGACCTGACGCTCCGCTTCCGGGACTGGCACGCGCTCGACGAACGCCGGCAGCACTCCCGCCGCCGCTGGGCCGAGTTCTTCCGCGACGTCGACGTACTCCTGTGCCCGGTGAGCCCGACGGCCGCCTTCCCGCACGACCATCGCCCCGACCCCACCTGGTCGGTCCGAACCCTGCGCGTCGACGGCGCCGACCGACCGTACCGCGAAATGCTCACCTGGATGGCGCCTTCGGCGGTCAACCACCTGCCCGCGGCGGTGGCGCCCATCGGGGCGACCCGGGACGGACTCCCGGTCGGCATACAGGTGATCGCGCCCTACCTGCACGACCGCACGGCGGTCCGGTTCGCGCAATGTCTCGCGAAGGTGATCGGCGGATTCCGCCGCCCACCGGGATTCTGAGCACCCCCGGCCGATCGCGCAACCGAACACACCCCCGGAGGCACCCGAGTTCCCGACGTCAAGCTGTCGACCTGACGGGTTGCCACGCGTGGGCGTAGCGGGAACGGCGCATCCCCTGCGCCGGTCGCCTTGAAGGCTCTGCCGAAGCCGTCGGCCGCCGCAAGGTCGCCCAGTCCGAGATCGACACGAACCCATTGTCCGAGTCGTGGCGGCTTCCAACGTTGCGCGCCTGGCCCGATGCCGGGATGCGCGGACCGGTGCGCGTACGTGTTCCCGGTCTTGGAGCGCTTCCAGCGCATGCTGCGGCGCCCGAAGAACGGCCCTGCTCCGGCACGCCCTCGGGCATCAGGGGGCACCTGCCCGAGATCCGGGTTCACTGGTACAGGGGCCGTTCGAAGAGCCGGCCGGCCGCCTCGCCGGGGGCGGGGCCTGGTGGGTGGTGCCGGCCGTGCGGGTGGCGAGGGTCAGGTCCCAGCCGTCGAGGAGAGTGACCGCGCCCAGGACGTGGCGTTCGTCCGGAGTGAGGGCGCTGAGGGTGCGGGCGATGAGCACTTCGAAGTCGTGTCCCAGCTACCCACACCCCCACGGCACGACGACGCCCTCGCGGCGATCGCCGCCGTGGTGCAGCAGCCGGGCCGGCTCGACGATCCCACGCGGACGGCGATCGTCGAGGGGGCCGGGTCGACGTCCCCCACGTGTGGATGGCCAGCGTGGTCGGCGTCACGCCACAGCGGGTCGGGCAGGTACTGCGGGCGGCGCGCACCGCAGAGCGCAGATCCCGCACACGACGAAGTCGACCCCACCATCGCGGTGATGGGCCTTGCGGCGCTTCGCCCGACTCGTCGAACTACCCGCCTGACCACACCCGACACCACCGGCGTCCTGTACGGGATCGCCTGCGCCGCCCCACCCGTGCGACGTCGCCGTTCTGGTCCGCCTCGCGCTGGGACGTGTACGTGATCACCACACCCAGCGGTCGTGCAGCCGTGAGTGGCGCCAAAGTCCCCCGGACGCGACCCGGCACGACGCGGCGCCGCATCCGGCCGAGTGGCCGCGTGCGGCGCCGCATGCGTGGGTGCGTGTGTGCGTGGCGGTCAGGAGACGTTGTGGCTCAGGAAGTCGCGGATCAGCGCGGCGATTTCCGGGGTGTGGGTGGCGAGGGCGAAGTGCCCGGCGTCGAGCAGGTGGATCTCCGCGTCGGGCAGGTCGCGGGCGAACGCGCGGGCCCCGTCCGGGCCAAAGATCTCGTCGCCCGCGCCCCACGCGACCAGCGTCGGCGGGCGGTGGGTGCGGAAGTACTCCTGGAAGGTCGGGTAGCCATCGAGGTTGAACTGGTAGTCCCAGAACAGCTGCAGCTGGATTTCCTTGTTGCCGGGCCGGTCCAGGTACGCCTGGTCCAGGACCCAGGCGTCGGGGGCCACTCGGGCCAGGCGGTCCGCCGGGATGCCGTGCGTGTGCTGCCACTTCGTGGCCTCGGCGGTCAACAGCTCGCGCACCGCGGGCTCGTGCGTCTGGCGGTCCTTGGCGTGCGCGAACAGGACGTCCCAGAACGGGGTGAAGCCCTCCAGGTAGGCGTTGCCGCTCTGGCTGATCAGCGCGGTGACCCGCTCGGGGTGCGCGGCGGCGATCCGCAGGCCGATGGGGGCGCCGTAGTCCTGGATGTACAGCGCGAACCGGTCCAGGCCAAGGTGATCGACGAGTTTGAGGGTGACCTCGGTCAACTTGTCGAAGCTGTACGGGAAGGCGTCCACGGCCGGCGCGTCCGATTGCCCGAAACCGATGTGGTCGGGGGCCACCAGGTGGTACGCGTCGGCGAGTTCGCCGATCAGGTCGCGGTACATCGCGGAGCTGGACGGGAAGCCGTGCAGCAGGAGCAGCGTGGGGTTCACCGGGTCGCCGGCCTCGCGGTAGAAGACGTTCAGTCCGTCGATCTGCACGGTGGCGTGGCGGATGGCGCGGTCGGCGGAGGCGGCGGGGGTGGTGATGGCGTTCATGGGGATCGTCCCTTTCCGGGTCACGAGATGGATGCGGTGGATGCGAGAGGTGCGGTTGAGGCGGTGGTGCGCGCGGCGGTACGCGTCGCGCTCTCGGTGGTCGAGGTCAGGACGGCGGCGAGCAGGCTGAGCCCGACGCCGGCCGCGAAGTAGGCGCGGTAGCCGCCGGTGGCGGCATGTCCGGCGGCGGCCAGGGCGAGGCCGAGTCCGGCCGAGCCTTGGTGGACGATCCAGGCGGGGGCGAGCGTTCGGCCCAGGCGGGCCGGGTCGAGGCCGCGGGTGACGATCGCCATGGTCAGTGGGATCACCGTGAACGATGCCGCACCGAACAGCACGGCGGCGACGACGAGCAACCACGCGTCGGGAGCCGCCGCCGCGAGCACGAGGGAGGTGGCACGCAGCACGTGCATGACGGGCAGCAGGCGTTCGGGCGCGGTGCGACCGACCAGGCGCGCGCTCACCGCGGACGACACCGCCGCAGCGGCGGCGGCCACCGCGACCAGGCTGCCGCCGGCCGCGGCCGACCAGCCCAGTTCGACGGCGTGCTTGGGGAGCAGCAGGACCATCGCGTACAAGGTCGCGGCATGCAGCCCGAACGCGGCGAGGATGCGCCCACGGCCGCGCAGCGATTGCCGCTTCGGCAGACCCGGCCCCGCTCCCCCGGCCGCGAGGGAAACGCCGGAAGCCTTGGAAGCGCCGGAAGGCCCGGAAGCCCCTGGTACGGCTGCCACCTGACGGTCCGTCGGGACCGTTGCCGCGAGCACCGCGGTGGCGGCCAGTCCCGCCGCACCGATCGCCACGTACGTACCGCGCGTCCCCAACGGCCCGAACAGCCCGGCCGCCGCCCACGGGACGACCAGCTGTCCGAGGTTGATACCGATCGCGGCGCGGGCCAACGCCGGTGCCGCACGGTCGCCTTCGGCCCGGGCGATCAGGGTGCTGACGGCGAGGCTGGAGGAACCCGCGAAGCCGAGGCCGCCGAGCACCACGTACGCCGCCACGAACTGCCCGGCGCCGCGCGCCGCGCCGAGCGCCAGGTAGCTCGCCGACAGCAGCAGGAGCGCCGCGACGATCACCCGCTTCGCGCCGTTCCGGTCGAGCAGGACGCCGACCAGCGGCTGGGCGGCGCCGGTGACCGCCGTGGAAAGGGCCGCCGCGACCGCGAGGGTGCCGGCGCCGACGCCGTAGTCCTCCGCGACCGGTGCGAAGAACACCCCGGCGGAGAAATTGAGACCGAACGACACGGTCATGGCCGCCAGTCCTGCCCCGGTACTGCCGATGCGCGGCACTACGGCCACCCCCTCATTTCTAACGTGTAGCTCGATGCCTAAACATTAGACAGCCGGGATCTAACCTGTCAACACACATTCATCGGTTAGATTGATCGGCATGGACATCCGCCCGCTGACCGGAGAACCCCTGGCCCTGGACCTCGCGAACACGCGCTGGCTCCTACACGGCGCCATGCACGACCACCTGGACGACCCGGCCCCACTGCGGGCCTGGCTGACCGAACACGCCTTGGACAAACGCCCCGACACCACGCCCGAGACGGACCTCGACGCGGTACGCAACGCACTCGTCGCCACCCGGGAGGCGATCCGCGCCGCACTGGAGGAAGGCGCGTACCAGGACCTGGACGCGGTCCTCGCACGCGGGACGATCCGCCTCGGACTCCGCGCACAGGGCCCGACCGAGCAAGTGGACATCGCCGACCCGGCATGGCGACCGGCCTGGGAAGCGGCGCGCGCCTACCTGGAGTTGCTCCACACGGCCGATCCGGACCGAATCAGGCGCTGCGCGAACCCGGAATGCACACTCTGGTTCGCGGACATGTCCAAGAACGGACGACGGCGGTGGTGTTCGATGGCCGAATGCGGCAACCGCGCCAAGGCCCGAGCGCACTACGCCCGGAGCCGATGACCGCAGACCGATCCGGGCACCCGAAGACCCGGACGGCTATCGCCACTTCGACGGACGCAAGCACGACTTCGAGTCGGTCGCCGCCACCATCGCGGCACCCCTCCTCGGAGTGGGCGCGTCGTATCGGGAGGACTGGTCGACTCGCCGGTCGGGCGATGGTGGCGCCGACTTCGTCGGCCGCTTGGACGCCGGCAGGGGCTTGGCGGGAACCAGTCTCGTGGTCTTGGGACAGGCCAAGTGCGTGAAACCCGATACATCCATCAGCGCGGAGCAGATCGCCCGCGTCGTGGCACGCCTGCGTCGAGGATGGATCGGCATCTTCGTCACCACCCGGTACCACTCGGAGGCGGCACAGCTCGAGATGGTCGAGGACCAGTACCCCATCGCCCGCGTCAACGGGTCGGATCTCGCCGGAAAATGCGCTCCATTCCCGATCAGGACCAATACGGAGACCTGAACGCGCGCCTGAAGCACTTGGTCGTGGCGCACGGCCGGGAAATCGTCGTCACGGAGAGATGACCCGAAGAGATTCTGCTGCTCCAGCCTGCCGTCCGAATGGGCCGGGGTACGCCTCGTCCCGCGCCGTACCATCGGGGAGCCACATCCCGTTCGTCGCCTCCGACAGTGCTCGACGACGATCGGAGCGCCGGCGCAGGCCGGTTTCGAGGCACCGGGGACGCCCCGTGTCCGTTGTGAGTACGTCCCCAAGGGAGACACCTGTGCCCGGGGCACCCCGGGAACGCCCGCTCGCTGGCGTCGAAGCCGCGCGTGGAGACGTCCCACATGGACGCCCCATTTCAGGGAGCCGACGACATGAGGCATCGTGGTGGCAATTTGATCTGCGGGTTCGACATAACCGCCTCCGTGTTGCCGCGACGTCGGACCGGTGGTCGGGACGCCGCAGGCCCGACTAGGGTCGAGGGCGCCGGTGCGTTCCGACAGAGGTGGACAAGGCACCCGGCTCGTCGGGAACGGACACGGGGGCGGGTTTGACGATCGGGCGCGTGCTGGCTGGGCGTTACGAGCTCACGGGGCTACTGGGCCGGGGCGGCATGGGCGAGGTGTGGGCGGCGGTCGATGCGCGCATGGCTCGACGCGTGGCGGTGAAGCTCCTGTCGTCGGGCGGCGGAGGCAATCCTCAGAGGCTCTTACGCGAGGCTCGCGTCGCCGGCGCGCTTAATCATCCGGGCGTTGTCACCGTCCACGACCTCGGACACGAACCCGACGGCACAGTGTTCGTAGTCATGGAACTCGTCGCCGGGAAGGACTTGGCGCGCGTGCTCCGGAAGGACGGGCCGGTCACGGTACGCGACGCGATCGACTGGTCCGGGCAGTGCGCGTACGCACTGGTCGCGGCGCATGAGGCGGGCATCGTGCACCGTGACCTGAAGCCTGCGAACGTCTTGCTGACGCCCGCAGGCACGATCAAGGTCCTGGACTTCGGCATCGCCCGATACACGGCGGCCACGACCCGCTCGAGCCAGGTCGTCGGAACCCCGGCGTACATCGCCCCCGAACGCTTCACCGGCCAACCCGGTGACGCGCGGGTCGACCTGTACGCGCTGGGCTGCATACTCTACGAACTCATAAGCGGCCAACCGCCGTTCACGGCACCGGACCCGATGGCGCTGATGTACGCGCACCTACACCAGGATCCGGCCCCGCTCGGCGCCCACCGCGCGAATCTGCCGCCCGGCGTGGAACTGCTGGTCACGGAGCTGCTCGCCAAGGACCCCACGCACCGCCCCGCCACCGCGCGCGAGGTCCACCGGCGACTGCACGCCCTGACCGGGCCGGCGGATCGACCGGACAGGTCCTCGATCGCACCCGATCCCACCGCGGGGCCCGTCAATGAAGCCGCCGTGGTAGTCAGCCCCTATGAAGCGCTCGCTCCATGGAACCTCGACGCGGCCGCTCCCGCCGGCACGCTCGTCGACCACACCGGTCCAGCGCACGAGCGGGACACACGCCTGCAGGACCCGCGACCGCCACGCGGGCTCTCCCGCCGAGGCGCGGTGTTGCTGGCGCTCGGCACGGCCACAGCCGCAGGCACCGCGCTCGCCGTCCGCTTCCAAGGCTCGGACGCCGACGACGAATCCTCGCTGCGCAGGCGGTGGGAGTTCACCACCGGCGGTGAAATCACGACCGCACCCGCGGCGGTCGACGACACGGTCTACGTCGCCAGCCAGGACGGAAACCTCTACGCGGTCGACGCTGCCTCCGGGGCCAGGCGCTGGGTGTACCGAACCGGCGGCAAGCGACTGACCAATCTCGACGTGACCGACGGAATCGTCTACGTCCAAAGCAATCCCCTCGAGGCCAGCAACCAGGCGGGCACTCTGCATGCCGTGGAGACAAAACACGGAACCGCCGTGTGGTCCATCCCCTTCGCGTCGTATGGCGGCGCCCCCACCGTGGTCGACGACGTCTGCTACACCAGCGGCGCCGTCACGCCGACCGGCGCCGGCCGCACCGGGTACACCGGTCGATACCATGCCCTGGACGCCCGCACCGGCGCCGAGCGTTGGCGCTTCGAAGCCGACGGCGGGTTCTACGACCGCCCCGCAGTGGTGAACGGCGTCGTGTATCTCGGGTGCTTGGACGGCAATGTGTACGCGCTCGACGCGGCCACCGGCCGGCAGCGTTGGGCGTTCAGGACCGGCGGTGCCGTCCAAAACACCCTGACGGTGGACGGGGCCGTCTACGCGGCCAGTTACGACGCCAACGTGTACGCGATCGACGCCGCCTCGGGGACCATGCGATGGGCCTACGGAATCGGCGGCCCGGCGGGCTCCCTTGCCGTCGAAGGCGACATCCTTGTTGTCGACAGCGGGAAGTACGTCCACGCAGTCAACCGGGCCCCCGGAACCAGGCGTTGGGCGTGGGCCGCCCCCGACTTCGTCGGTTCTGCGACGCTCGCCAATGGCCTCGTCTACATCGGCAGTCGGGACGGCAGGCTCTACGGCATCGAGATCACGGCCGGCATCAAGGAGTGGACGTTCAAGACCCGGGGCTCCATCGTCTCCGCGCCCGCGGTCACCCGCGAAGGCGTCTACGTCACGAGCCGCGACAAGAGGCTGTACGCCATCGCGCACCAGTGACGAACCCAGTCTTCGTACAATCGACACAACGACTACGCCCGGTCGGCCTCGCCGTGTGGTTCCGGGAGTCGAGGACGCGGCCGTGTACTCCTCTCCCGCACGCCACCCGGCAACTAACCCGACCCCACGCCATCGAGATCTGCACCCCTGCCCGCGTCGAGCGTTCTCGAGGTCCACCCCTGGCCCCAACGTGTGCGAGGACAGTCATACCAGGGCGTGGCGTTGATCGCGGCAGTCGTGTTGAGCAGGGCCCAGACTGTCCTCTCCTCCAGCTCCCCCTCGTCGGCCATCGACCCCAACGAGCCGCCTCGTCTCATCTCGCGAACCGGGCAACCGATCAGCCTCGAAGGCAGTCGTGGCGAGGAAGTACCGCTCCCCGCGCCTGTCCCGTCACTACGCCTGGCATCAATGTGGCACCTTCGACGGCCACAGGCGCCGGGCCCTGCCGGCCGAATTTTCAGAAGCCCCGGGTCGGAGCTCTCACACTCCGCGGGCACCCACCGGACGGGATTGCCTCGAGCGCGCCTCGAGACTCCACAACTCCGAACACGGGCCCGGGAAGCAAGCCATCGACGAGTCATAAGTCCAGTTATCATAACTGCAGTTATCACAACCAAACAGAAGAGTTCCATGAATCTTTCGAGCCCGGACGAATCACGAGTCCGAATAGTCGACCCTCGAACGATTCGCAGCGAACCAGCGGCCAGGAGCGACGCCCAGGTGGTCTCGGGTCGACATCGAGAAGGCAAGCCCGACGCAGGGCAGAGCCAGAGGTGAACCGAGGGTGATCAGCAAGTCGATGGGCCGGTCGGGCTGTTCCCACAGGGCTTCGTAGGCCACGACGGACCCCAGGGACTGCGCGATCACCACCCGCACGTCCGAGACCACGACGCTCGGTGACGCGGGCCCGGACGGCCTTCCCTACGGCGCTGTCGGGCTCCCGCATGCAAGGCCGACCTCGCGCGCCAAGCGGTGCGTCGGCAACTGCAACTTGGCCGGGTTCAGGTGCCGTCCGGTGGCCGGCTACCGGACGGCCTGTCGAATGAACGTGGTGGAGTGCCTCATCGACACCGCTGCAGGCGGGCCGAGTTCGGTCAGCGATGCGTGGACGATCTCGATCGTCTCGATTCCTTCGGAGACGATCGAGATCGTCGGGTGCTCCCTGGTGACCGGGTCAGCGAAAGAGGATGGCGTAGTAGGTCATGATCAATGCGGGCACGACCGTCGGGTCCGTGTAGGTCAAGAACTCGGCGTTGGTAGCGGGCATTCCGCCGCTTGTCCGGGTCTGCGGTTCTCGCCGACGCCGGGCTCGCCGCCGGGTCATGTCGTACCTTTCCGGTTTCACCGGGGCGAGTACCCCCACGAGCCGTTGCCGGTCGGTCGCGAAGGGGCGACACGACGACTCGCGACTTCCCCGGGGTGGCGTCCTGATCACCGGTGACTCGATCGATCGGGAACGCCGTCGGCGACCACGTCCATTCGGCAGCCCGAAACCTTCCGACCTCCTGCGGTGAACGGGAGGGCCGATCCGCTGGATCAATGATGAGCGTACCTATAATAGGTACGCTCATCATTGATCCAGCGGACGCTCGTACCACCGGGAATGGCTCTCAAGGACCGGTGGAAGGGCCTTCGTGAGTAGTCACTTCCTCCCGAGGATGGTGTCGAGGGGTTCCCCGTGACTCGCCCAGCGCCGTAGTTCGTCGCGGCGCATGAGGTGTATGTGTTGGTTTCGGGCGAAGGCAATCGCAGGCCGGGAAAAGGAACCGTTCGTGAGGGCGATCACCGTCTCCGCCCCGTGAACGGGCCGTGCCGTGCCGTTGAGACGCTGCAACTCGGGTGATCCGACGGATGCTTGACGGCGTGTGTGTTTGCACTGGATCACGACGATCCTCCCGTCGGGGTCCGTTGCCACGATGTCGGCTCCGAGATCGCCCGGTCCTCCCCCGGCACGCTCCACGCGGTAGCCGTCTCGTCGCATGAGGACCGCCGCGAGGCGTTCGAACTCGTGGTGTGCCATGCGGTCGATGTCGGCGAGCGCCACGACCTCGCCCTTGTGGACACGGGTCATCCGCAGGTCCTCGGCCAGGGCGAGCTCATGTATCGCGTCGTGATATTCCGTTCGACGGCGTGCGAGTCGACGCTCCGCTCGTTCGTATGCCTGGAACAGGGCTGGGCCCTCTTCGACCACGGCGGTGGATCCCGATCGAGGCGTTGCCCCGCCGTAAAGGGAGACCGGGTCGACACCGAAGTCCTCGGTGAGTCGACTCCAGACGTGCCTGGCCTCGTCGGTTCTGATACGGGCCGCCCGGAGTTCGGTCTCCAGGAAATATGCCCATGCTCGGGAGGTCTCACGCCACTGCTGCGTGAAGGACGTACCGTCCCCGTCCGTGCCATCGTGTTCGAGTCGGCGCAGGATCTCGGAGTGCTCGTGGCGCAGGCGTGCGACGTGTTGGTCGAGGTGGCCGTGGATCGCTCGTACGAAGGAGCTCTCGGAGACGAGAAGCCAGGCGGCGAGGAGATCGTCGGGTGCGGCCTTGCCGATCCTGTCGCCCATCCAGGTTCGCAGGTCCCGGCTCTCGTATCGGGGCGGAACGACAGCGGCCTTCGAATCGATGATCATTTCGGCAGGTTAGCGGCATGTCGGTTTTCAGCCGATGACCCCTCCGACCTGATTGCCAGCTTGCGACTTTGTAGTTGCCTTCTACGTAGTTGTCGTCTACGTAGACGCGATCTACGCAAAGGACTTCACCGTCATCGGATTCGAACGCCAGGCCGTCGTCGGACCGACATGGCACCCGGCCCGACGCTCGTATTGCTACGGCGAGGTCCCATGTACCTTGTCGATTTCCGTAGTCGTGTGCACGGGTGGGCTGCGTCTTCGCTGCCGGATGCAGGGGACTGTGAATCCCCGGACAGTCCGAAGTCGCGTGCATTACGGTCGTTTTGGCCGTAGTCGCGTGCGCGGCGGGAGGTGCCGGGATGACGGACGGGCCGGTGACCGAGCGCGGGGTGCTGACCGCGCCAGCCGACGTGTGGGCGACGGCGGTGCGGCAGGCGGAGGTGGTCCGGCCGCTTGCGGCGCGGGACACGGTGGGCCTGGCGGACGCGGACGCCGCAGCCCTCGCGTTGGGGGTTTCCCGTCGTCAGGTGTACGTACTTCTCGGGCGGTGGCGGGCGGGCGAGGGCGTGGTGTCGGACCTGTTGCCGGCCCGTTCCAGCGGCGGCCGCGGCGGCGGACGCCTTCCCGACGAGGTCGAGGCGATCGTCGCGGAGGTGCTGCGGGCCCGGTACTTGACGCGGCAGCGCCGTTCGGTGGCGGTCGTGTGCCGGGAGGTCGCACGCCGGTGCCGTGTCCGGGGTCTTTCGGTTCCGTCGCGTGGTGCGGTGGTACGCCGGATCGCGCAGTTGGATCCAGTCACTGCGGTGACGGCGCGGGAGGGCGGTGAGGCGGCGCGTCCGCTGCGGTCGGCGGGCGGAGAGCCGCCGACGGTGACCGGGTTGTTGGAGCAAGTGCAGGTCGACCACACGCCGGTGGATGTGATCGTGGTGGACGAGCGGCACCGGTTGCCGGTCGGACGGCCGTACCTGACCGCGGCGATCGACGTGGCGAGCCGGTGCGTGGTGGGCCTGGTGGTGACGCTGGAGGCGCCGTCGGCGACTTCGGTCGGGCTGTGCCTGGCGCACGCGGCGGTCGACAAGCGGCCGTGGCTGGAGCGGATCGGGGTGGACGCGGTGTGGCCGATGAGCGGCAAGCCGCACGCGCTGTACGTGGACAATGCTGCGGAGTTCAAGAGCGAGGCGCTGCGTCGCGGCTGCGACCAGCACGGCATCAAGCTGGGCTACCGGCCGCTCGGGCTGCCGCACTTCGGCGGGATCGTGGAGCGCTTGATCGGCACGATGATGACGCTGGTTCACGAGTTGCCGGGCACGACGTTCTCGAACACCACGGAGCGCGGCGCGTACGACAGCGATGCGCGGGCGGTGCTGACGCTGCGGGAGCTGGAGAAGTGGTTCGCGCTGGCGGTGGCCTCGTACCACGGCCAGGTGCACGAGAGCCTCGGCCGCATCCCGGCCAGGGTGTGGGCCGACCTTGCCGCGACGGAGCGGCCGGTGACGGTGGGCAATGCGTCTGCGTTCCTGGTGGACTTCCTGCCGGTGGTGCGCCGCACCCTGACCCGGTCGGGGTTCGTGGTCGACCACGTGCAGTACTACTGCGACGCGCTGAAGCCGTGGATCGCCCGCCGCGAGCGGCTTGGCCGGTTCGTGCTGCGCCGCGACCCGCGCGACATCAGTCGGGTCTGGGCCCTGGACCCGGACGGCGACATCTACCTGGAGGTGCCGTACCGGACGCTGTCGCGGCCGCCGATCAGCGCGTGGGAGCAGCAGGCTGCCGTCCGACGGCTGCGCAAGCTCGGCCGCGTCGAGGTCGACGAGAACGCGTTGTTCGCGATGGTCGAGCAGATGCGCGTGATCACCGACACCGCAGTGGCGGCCACCCGCAAGGCCCGCCGGGACCGCCAGCGCCGCACCGACCCGCCGCCCAGACGAGCGCCGGTACCTGCCCTGCCCCCTCTGCTCGCTGGCACGGAGCCGGCGGCCGCGGCTGTGCCGTTCGAGGTGATCGAGCAGTGGTGAACCCGCTGAAGGCGGCGCAGGACGGTTCCCTCGACCTGGCGCACCTGCATCCGTCCGCGCGGCGGATCGCCCGGCTGCCGGACGCGGAGCGGCTGCGGTACGTACGTGCCGACAGGTGGATCGGGTACCCGCGTGCGAACGCCGCGCTCGCGCAGTTGGAGACGCTGCTGTCCTGGCCGACCCGGCTGCGGATGCCAAACCTCTTGCTGATCGGGCCGACCAACAACGGCAAGTCGATGATCGTGGAGAAGTTCCGCCGCTCGCACCCCGCCACGTCGCATCCCGACCGGGAGGAAGTCCCGGTCCTGGTCGTGCAGATGCCGTCCGAGCCGACCGTGATCCGGTTCTACACCGCCGTGCTCGCCGCCCTCGGCGCCCCGCTCCGCGCCCGCTACCGCCTCGCCGACGTTGAGCAGTTGACCTTGCGGCTGCTGCGTGCGGCGAGCGTGCGGATGCTGGTGGTCGACGAGCTGCACAACGTGCTCGGCGGGCGCGGCGACCGACGCCGCGAGTTCTTGAACCTGCTGCGCTACCTCGGCAACGAGCTGCGGATCCCGCTGGTCGGCGTCGGCATCCACGACGCCTACCTGGCCATCCGCGCCGATGGCCAGCTGGAAAACCGGTTCGCGCCGCTGGTCCTGCCGCGCTGGGAAGCGGACGCGGACGCCTGCTCGCTGCTGGCCAGCTTCGCCGCGTCGTTCCCGCTGCGCCGCCCCTCGCCGATCGCCACCCCCGAGATGGCCGGCTACCTGTTCGCCCGTAGCGAGGGCACGATCGGCGAGCTGGCCCTGCTACTGACCGACGCCGCGGTGGCGGCGATCGAGTCCGGCGAGGAGGCGATCAACGACCGGACCCTGCTGCTCGCGCCGTACGCCGGGCCCAGCGAGCGGCGCCGGCTGTTCGAACGCGAACTGACGTGACCGGCGGGCGGCTCTGGCCGCTGCACCCGCAGCCCGGACCGCTGGAGTCCTTGTCGTCGTGGCTGGGCCGGCTGGCCGAGTTGTACGAGATGCCGGTGGTCGAACTGCTCCGCAACCTCGGCCACCTCAACCCGGCGGTCCCGCCCGACCTCGACGCCGACCCGCCCACCGAGCTGCTCGCCACACTCGCCGACCGCACCGGCGTCCACCCCGACCGGCTGCGGGCGATGACCCTGGCCGGACACGTCCCCTGGCTCTTCGACATGCTCCCGGTACCGCCCCACCACGCGCAGCAGGTGTTCGACACGTACGTTCGCGACAACTCGGTCCTGCTTGCGCGAAGCGCCGCCGGTCATCACGTGCTGGGCTACCGGCGGCGGGACTGGGCGGGGCCGTGGCTGCTCACCCGCCCCACCGTGCCGCGGGTCTGCCCGGTCTGCGCCGAAGACCCGGACCGCGGCACCGCCCTGGTCTGGCGCCTCGCCCTGATGACCAGCTGCGCCGAACACGGCTGCCGCCTCCAGGACGTCGTCCACGTACGGACCTCGCTGCTCCTGGGCGAACCCGCGCGCGTGGAACCCCTGGACGAGCCGCGCGCCGCGCTGGACCGCTACACCCACCAGCGGCTCACCACCGGACGCGTCGCCCTGCCCGGGCGCGAGGTGCACGCCGGGATGTGGTTCCGGATGCTGCGCTCCCTCCTGCACGAGGTGGCCCTCGCGCCCGGCTCCCAGACCGCGGACACCAAGGCCGTGCTGCGGCAGATCTGGCAGGCCACCGACCACCGGGAGCGCGCCGGCCTGAACGTGTGGCGGCCCTACGAGGAGATGGACGACGACATGCGGGAGGCGATGCTGGACGCCGCAGCCGCGGCGGTCCAGTTGGCCGCCGACGGCGCGATCACCGCCCGCGGCCGCCTCGGCTCCGCACTCCAGGCCCCGCCGCGCGGCTACGTCTACGACGGTGACAAGCCGCCTTTGCCGCACCGCAGGCCGCAGGACTTCGCCACCGCGGTGCAGGAAGCGCTCGCCTGGGCGTGCGCCGACCCCGGAGCAGCACGGCAGTTGCTGGGGCTGCTCACCAACCGCTGCCGCACCCTGGAAGCCTTCGAGCGGGAACGCACCTACCTGCGCCGCCATGGCGTCCCCGCCGAATTCCTGCCCACCGCCCGCGAACTCGGCCGCCTCGACCTCGTATGCAGGGGTCCGAGGCAGGCGGTCATGCGGTCGGCGTAAGCGCGGAACGTCGTGTGTGGCTCCCGGAACGCTACGCGTGGGTGTGCCATTCCTGGGTCGGGAGCGGTCCTTCGGAGGTGTCGCCGAGGCGATCGGTCCACGCCGGGGCGGCGAACACCGGCCGGGTGAGGAGGATGTCCCCGGCGCGCTGAACACGCAGGAGGATCCCAACGTCCCCGTAGCTGTAGTCGCCGTTCTGCGAGATGCGGATCTCCTGGTCGAAGCCCCGTTCCTTGACCCGGGCGTACATAGCATCGTCGGTCGCGGACGGCACCTGCCCAGTCAGCGCCAACCCGTCCCACCGCACCTGAGGCCCGACCCGGGCATCGATCGCAACCGCGGCGAGCACCCCGCCGAACCTCTGCCCGGGGAAGTACTCATGGCCATCGTCGATCTGGCCCGGGACGGCACGACCGGGCGCATCCGGGGGTACGTCGTCCTCAGTTGCGGGCCGGAAGTACGCCGTGAGCCTGTGCCCCCAGATCCCGGGTGAGCCGTACGAGGCGGAGTCGCCGCTGCTCACGGCGGGCAGGTAGTCCAAGGCGGCGCCGACCTGGCCGCGGGTCATGCCGAACAGCAGCGGCCCGACCCCGACCAGCGGGACAGCGTCCCACTGGTCGCGCTCGGCCTCGGTCAGCACCGGCCACATCGCATCCGACATCCGCGTTCGTCCCCTTGTCTGTTGCCACCGGTCCCGCCGTTCGGCCGGACCGGCAGGGACCGTACCGGGTAGCAACGACAGGGCCTTACGGCCGCGCGGCGGCGATGCGGTCGGCGTACGCGCGGTGGGCCTTGCGCGCGGCCGCCGCCCCTCCGGGGCCGGCCAGGACCGCGCACCGGGCCAGCGCGGCGCGGTGCAGCGCGAGGGGGGCCGTCACGCGCAGCGAGTGGCCGCGGCCGCGGCGGATCACCCAGCCTTCCCGGAGCGCCTCGCGGAGCTGGGCGGGGCCGGTGTCGGCGGTGGCCTCCAGGTAGTCGGCGAGCAGGCCGGGCACGTCGATCGCGCACCGCCGGTCCGCCGACGGTTCGGGCTGCCGCGGGGTGGGGGTGGCGGTTTCGGGCTCCTCGGGGGCAGCCTCGGCTCGGCGGGCGCCCGCCGCGTCCAGGACGCGGCGGATGGTCCGGGGCGCGACCTTGTACTGCCGGGCGAGGGCCTTGACCGCGGCGCCGTCGGCGTACGCCTCGACGACGTCCGCCGCGTCGCCCTCACCGAGCACGGCAGGGCGTCCGAGGGTCTTTCCGGCGGCGGCCGCGGCGGCGACGCCTTCGCGGGTGTTCTCGGAGATCATGTCGCGCTGGAACTCCAGCACGCCGGCGAGCATGGTGACGAACAGCTTGGTCTGCGGGTCGTCGGCGGCCAGGTCGAAGCCGGACCATGCGCCCGTCGCGATATAGAGGTGCAGCCCGCGCCGTCTGAGGACGTCGCGGATCTGCAGGACGTCCCAAGTCGACCGGAACAGGCGCGCGGCGTCCGCGATGCGGATGGTGTCCCCGACCGCGGCCGCATCCAACAAGGCGCGGAACCCGGGCCGGTCGACCGCGAACACGCGCGAGGAGGTGGCCGGGTCCTCGTAACGCGGGGCGCCGGACGCGATCAGCGCCGCGAGTGCGTGCAGCTGGCGGGCGTTGGTCTGCTTGTCGGTGGAATGCCGCAGATACAGGCGATCCGTCACTCATCGCACCCTTCATCACGTCCGACGACTGCCGGACCGCGACTCTACAGGGGCGAAAACGGGGGGCGGAACTGCGCATCATCTCGCATTGGATCACCAGCTGATTTGCCCAGATTTTTCAGCTTCCCGCCCATTGGATCGGCCGCGGGGGCGTAATCGACCGATTGCGCCCCTGGCTACTCGGACCGCACCCTGTCATGCGAACATCACCTCAACGAATCCATGACTGTTTCAACACCATCCAGTTATGATGGCGGCATGGACGATGTTCTCGAAGCACTCGCGGCGCCCGACCGGGCCATCCGTCGGCTGATCGAAGAGTGCGGCGCAAGCCGCCTCGACCTCAAGGAGGTCGGGTTGACCGACTACACGGCCCGCAAGCACCTCCAAATTACCTCGCCTCGTGCGCTGGCACCGACGGAGGCCGTGCAGATCGCACCGCTCGGCCCGCGCGACGTCGTCGCGCTCGTGGCCATGAGCCAGGACGTCGGACGCCGTTTCCTGAGCCACGGCGTCTACATCCGAGACGCCCTGTTGCACGGGCAGATTCGGCTGAGTGCGAAGTACCTCGGCTACTCGAAGGACGGAACCCTCGAAGCAGTGCGGCCGATCACCGGCATGTGGCGCCTCGGTTCGGCGCAGGCCATACCGATGACCGGCATCGTGAACCTTGCCGCCGTCATGGCGGAGCCGGACCTGAACGACAACTGGCCGGGACCGGCCACACTGGTGGAACTCGGTCCGCCGGTCCCCCTCGGCCTGCCACTCGGATTCGCCCTAAGCGCCAACGGCGCGAAACCGGCGCTGCGCAAAGTCCGTCACGTCCTATTGGACGACCTGCTCTCGGCAGTACAGAAGGGCTCCACGTTCGTAGACGTCCCCCGGCTGTAACCAACCGGGGCGGAGGCCCCTGGGAGCTTCGGATACCTGCGCAGACGACTTCGAAACCGGAACCGGTCGTCGCGGCTCACTGCTCTGCGGCCGCCTGCCTCGGGGTCTCGCCGGCGCGGCGCTTGTCGCGGGCGTAGACGACGGCCGGCTTCCCGTCGCCGGGGATGCGACGGCGCACCTCGAACAGGGCGGTCGCGTCGATGAGATCGCTGAGTTTGGTGTATCCCCAGGTCCGGGCGTCGAAGTCCGGGCGCTGCTTGGTGATGATGTTGCCGACGTTCGCGAGGTGAGCCCAGCCCTCGTCGTCCGAGGCCGCCTCCACGGCACGGCGGAGCAGGTTGACCAGGGCGGTGTCGCCCCTGAGCTGGGTGATCACGTTCCGCGAGGCCTGCTTGGCCTCGACGGGCGCACCGACGGCTCCGAGATTTTCGATGTAGATGAACTTGTCGCAGGCGGCAACGAACGGCGCGGGAGTCTTGCGTTCGCCGAAGCCGTACACCGTCAAGCCGGATTCGCGGATGCGGGCCGCAAGGCGGGTGAAGTCGCTGTCGCTGGAGACGATGCAGAATCCGTCGAAGCGCCCGGTGTACAGCAGGTCCATTGCGTCGATGACCATCGCGGCGTCGGTGGCGTTCTTGCCGGTGGTGTAGGCGAACTGCTGCACCGGCTGGATCGACTGCGCGAGCAGGTGCGCCTTCCAGCCCGACAGCCGGGTGCCCGTCCAGTCGCCGTACGCGCGCTTGACGTGGGCGGTCCCGAACTTCGCGACTTCCGCAAGCAGTTCGACCACCGCCGACGGCTGGGCGTTGTCTGCGTCGATCAGGACTGCAAGCTTCGCCGTGCTCTCTACAGGCATGCGCTCAGCCATTCCCCGGGCCCCCGACCGCTCGCTCCTTCGCGGAGGCTACCGCCCCGTCCGAACCCGCCGCCGAGCAACCGGTGAACTGCCCCCGCGCACGCGACTTCAGTCATGCGTGCAGCCGACTTCGGAAGCTGACAACAGAACCGGCCCCGAGCCCGGAATCGTTCTCACAACCCGTTCTCACTCAAAAGTGGGATCCACCCCCTTGTGAGAAATGTTTGTGACAGCATCTCGGATCATGACGCTGCCCGAAGAGTCCGACCGGAGCGACGCCGACGACGTCGAGCGCCACCCGTGCCCGCGGTGCGCGGTCGCGGCCGGGTCGCCGTGCCGCTCGCGCTCCGGCGCGGTCGCCGGCGCCTACCACACCGGCCGGTTCACCAAGGTGCCCCGACTCGCGAAACTCCTGCGGGTCCCCACCCCCGCCGATCGTGGCCCCGGCGCGTCCTGGCGACCGGGTACCCCGGCCCCGTCCGCGATCGCGCCCGACACCCCGAGCGCCGACATCCGCATCGGGTACGCCCGTTGCTCGACGCTCACGCAGGAACTCCAGTCGCAGTTGGACGCGCTCGCCGCGCACGGCATCCCCCGGGACAAGGTCTTCTCGGAGAAGATCAGCACCCGGGTGCGGGTGCGCCCGCGGTTCGAGGCCGCCCTCGCGCTGGCCCGCGAGATCAAGGCCCACGCGCCGCACTGCCGGGTGATCCTGACGGTGTACGAGATGAAGCGGCTGGGGCGCGACGCGGCCGAACTCACGGCCCTGGCCGACCACTTGACCGCGCACGGCCTGGTGCTGGAGATGCTCGCCGGACCGCTGCCCGGGATCTACGACCCCACCGGCCCCGGGCGCATCCTGTTCGGGTTCTTCGCCGCGATGGCGGAGACCGAACGCGAGAACGTCCGCGAGGCCACCCTCGAAGGACTCGACGCCGCCGCCCGCAAGGGCAAACACGGCGGACGCCCTGCGGTCATCACCGACGACATGCTGCACACCGTGCTCCGCCGCAAGGCCGCCGGCGAATCGGTCGAAGCGATCCGACCGGACCTGATCATCCCCACCGGCAAACGCAAGGGACGAAGCCCCAGCCTCGCCAGCGTCTACCGCGCCCTCGCCGAACACGCCAAGGCCGCGGCCTACCCCGAAGCCGTCGAACAGGCCCACGCCGACTTCGCCCACCAAGCCGACGGCGACGACATCCCCCGACCCATCCGAGCTCGTATCGCAAGTCCCGACGCACCTCCGACACCCGAGGAAGTCGACCTGCGGCAACGCCTGATTGCACAACGAGCCTAGCTGTCCCCGGCCGAAGATCGGACCCAACATTGACCGTTGGTGTCAAATGTTTTGACACCAACGCCGGTTTTCCGTTCCGTTCCTACCGGGACCCGATGTACTGGTGACCTCGTTGGTCGCGTTGGTCGCGGCGCGCTCGGACGATCCCGGCAAGCGTCTGGACGCGCGGGAGGTGCTCAAGCTCCTGCTGCAGCACAAACAGCGGTGATCGAACGTGCGGTGACAAGGCTGCCTTGTCACCGCACGTGGATCCGAATCGTGGGCTGCGAACGTCGACGCAGCCGACCGGCGACGAACACGGGCACGTACACCTCGGGCGACATCCAACAGTCGAGCAGGAAGCCCGGTTTCCCGGACGACTTGACGCTGGCCACCCGCTGGTAACCCGCCTCCGCAGAAGCGGCACGATCCCAACTCTAGCTATACAGAGAACTAACTCTAGTCATGTAGCATTGAGGGCATGAAGACGCCATTCAAGATCACCGGGGCCACATTGGACGTCCTTGAGGTCCTACTTGCCCAGGGTGATGAACTGCACGGGTTCGCAATCGCGCGAGCCGCCGGCAAGGCAACCGGCAGCGTCTACCCGATCCTGCTCCGGTTGGAGAACGCGGGCTGGGTCGAGAGCCGCTGGGAGACCGAACACCCCGAGGAGGGCAAGCCGCGGCGGCGGTTCTACCGCCTGTCCGGGGTGGGCCTGCCCAGCGCCCGGGCCGTCGTCCTGGAACGCCGCGGAAGACTTCCCCAGACGTCGTCGTCTCCTCGTCCCGGGCTCGCCTCGGGCTTCGACGGGATCCCGGGGACCGTCTGATGACCATGATGCTGATCGGCGCCCTGCTCGCGTTGATCCTGGCCGAGATGGTCGACGTATGCCCCTGGCTCGCGGCCCGGATGGTGCGCTCCGCGGCGCGGCGCATCCCCGACCCGAAACTCGCGACGCGCTTCGAGGAGGAGTGGCTCGGCGTGATCGAACGCCGCCCCGGCAAGCTCCTCAAGCTCGTGAGCGCGCTGGGCATCGTGACGCTGGGAGCGCACCGGGTCCGGAAGCTGGCTCGGCCGAAACCGCACGTCTCGCGTCTGCGCCGCGTCTGGGCCGCTCTGTCGTCGCCGCTGCCCGACTATGTGCTTCCGAGCGTCGCGGTAACGGACGTGGCCATGAGCCTGGTCGTGGGGTGGGAGACTCGGGCGGGCCTTGCGATCGTCACGATGGCCGGCTGTCTCCTGCTGCTCCGGATCTCCACCCTGATCCGCCGCCGTCGGTCCGGCGAAGGACGTGATCAACCATGACGATGGGGGTGCCCCTGCTGCTCGTATCACTCGGGATGGTCGTCCTGGAGTGCACGCCGATCCTCTCGGCCACAGCGGCCCGCATCGTGCGGTGGTCCGCCCGTCGGCTGCCCGGTGAGGGCAACGCGGAGCGGTTCGAGGAGGAATGGCTCGCCGGGCTGGGCGAACGCCGTCTCGGCTAGACGAAGTTGGCCGGGGCGTTGTCGATCCTGGTCTTCGGCGTCGTACGAACGCGGGCCCTGTGTCGGCCGGCCGGGGCGCCGAAGCTCCGCCTCGCGAAAGTGCGGTCAAGGATCTCGTCGTTGCTGCGGACGGCACTGTATCCGGCGATCATCGCCACCATCGCCGGCACTCTCGCCGTCTTGGAGGCCACGGGCACAGTCGCCTTCAACTCCGGCCTGGGCCTCGTAGAACTTTGCATCACGACGCTCTCGTCGGGCCTGACGGCATTCCTTGCGCGCACGCCACGCAACAACGACGTGGTGATCGTCGTGAATTCCGGCGGTCCTCCCGGGCGCTCCTCTTCGAGCGGGGCGTTCGACGACAACCCGGGCCCGTCGTCAAACGGCACCCCGCCGTAGAACGCCCGAAGTGTTGCGTTGCATCGGATAAGGGGAGCTTATCCGACGCGATGCCAACCCTGTTGGCCTTGTTTACGAGGAATGGGGGTCCATCGCCGTCCAGAAGTGTCCGATGTCCGACTCCCGTGCCCAAGACTCTCCTGCGACACCACCACGACGAACGGGGCAACACGTGGGCAACGCGGGCAGGTTCGGGCGCCCGGCCCTTCCGGCGGGTCCGTTGAGGGACCTAAACGAGGCACTGCACCATCTGCATCTGTGGGCGGGGATGCCCTCGCTGGACCAGATGAGCGGGTTCTGCGAGTGGCGGATCTCGCGCAGCACGCTTCACGCGGCCTTCACCCAGGCGCGCCTGCCCCGGTGGGACACGGTCGAGACGCTGGTCGAGATTCTGGGCACACGGGCGCGCAGCACCACGCCGGAGCACCAGATCCCGCGGTTTCTCGAGTTGTGGACGGCCGCGTCCGACGCGAAGCCGGGCAACGGCGCCGTCGGGGACGGGACGCAAGCCGCGTCGGTGGACACGGCACGTGTGATCGCCGACAGCGCCAACGCAGTCCAGCAACAAATCGAACGGGAGCGAAGGGATTGGGAGGCCCTTCTCCATCTGCAGTGGGCAATGCTGCACGCCGACACGGCGGACACCCCGGGCGTCACCATCGCCACCCGGTACCGACCCGCCATGTACTGGCACATGGGTGGGGACTTCTACGACGTCGTCCCGCTGCCCGACGGAAGGACCGGCGTCGCCGTGGGCGACGTCATGGGCAGCGGACCGAGCGCAGTCGCCCTGATGGGGCAACTGCGCGCGGGCATGCGCGCCTTCGCGTCGATGGGTCTGCCGCCCCGGGAGGTGATGGAACGCTCGAACAACCTCATGCTGGGCATCGCGGGGGCGTCGTGGATCGCAACCGGCGTATACGGGATCGTCGATCCGGACGCCCGGTGCTTCACCTTCTCCTCGGCCGGGCATCTACCACCTCTCCTGCGCGCGCAAAACGGTGCGAGCGGTATCGCGTGGGGGAGCTGGGGCTTGGCCCTCGGGGTCGCGGACGACCCCAACTATCGGGCGACGACCGTGGCGTTGCCGTTGGGCGCCATGTGCCTGCTGTACACAAACGGCCTACTCGACCAACGCTCCCTGCACTTCGACCAGGGACTCACGCGCCTCCTGGATCGCTTCTCCGCGTCCACCGGCCCGCCTCCGGCCGTCTGCGACACGCTGCTGGCGCACTGGGAACACGAATACAACGCGGACGACCAAGTCCTTTTGGCCTTCGCCCTGGACGACATAGAGCCCGCCGCCTCATGACCCCGGGTGCCGTCCCGGTGGTCCCTCGATACCCGAAGCGCACCGGTCGTCGCCCGCATCCAGTCCATCGGGCCGCGGCGCGCTCCACCTTCGAGAGGTGTATGCCGAAAGATCACCACGAACTCCCGAACCGGGACGAAAGGTTGCCTCGCGCGTGCGCACGCGCGAGCAACTTTTTCAAGATTTTTTCGGAGCCCTTCCGGAGGGGACCGCTCCGGCCGCCGTCCCGGATCCGGGTCACGGCTGTCCACGCCCCAAGTCGGCGTTCGGGAACGATCTGCGCAGGTGACGGGATCGAGGACAGGACCCCCACAGACGCCTCGTTCACGAACGAGATCCAACCCAGAGTTTGGTATCGATTTCTCGAAGCCGTTTCGAGGTCCCCGTCCCAGGTCAGAGCGCCCGGGGAAGGGCGGAGATGCTGCGCGAGGGGTCGCGCGGCCGGCCTAGTCTGCCGGTACGGCTCAGCGGGTCGTCGCCGGAAACGGCGACGGCCCCCGGGTGCAACCGGGAGCCGCCAATTCGCAGATCCGTCGAACCAGGAGGCAGGGATTGCCCAGTAACTTACGCAGTAATTTACCTAGTAACGACGAACCGGCCCCATGCTGTCACGACGAACCGCCTGCGGTCAGCCCGCGTTCGCGTTCGCGTTGGCGGCGCCGCGCGGGCACCGCGCTCGGCACCCTCGCGTTGGCCGTGCTGATGGGCGTCGGTGAGGAGACCGGCCACCACTTGGTGACCGACGGCGTCTCCACCGTCGTCGGCATCACGAAGTAGCACTGCGGGGCCCGGCGGTGTTCCCCACCAGGAATGCCTCCGGGCCTTGCGGCGCCCGGCGAGCGCGGCCGGGGAGAGGATGCGGCCCGACGACCTCAAGGGATGGGTCGTCGGGCACACGGCGCCGGCAATGGGGAACAAACCGGCCGCGTCCCGCGCCCTTCGCCAGCCGGCGCCCACCCCGCTTCGCCCCTGGTGGGGGCGGGGTCGGGGCCTCGCGCGCGTACGCCCGCGAGGGTGGTCTTACAAGTCTCACAACCCCCGGGTCGCGTCGGGTTGTTCGCCGAACCGCGTGCCCAAGCCAGCCTCGATTGAGACTGCACACCGGACATCACTCCGGTCGTCGACGAGCGTGAGCCGGTTCCGCCCTCCCCCGCCTGTTCCTTCGGCTAGGGTTCCGTGCCCCGGGAGTCAACGCCCCGGCACCGAGGCGGTCGTCAACGGCCGCGCCTTGTGGGCTCGCGTCAGGAGGAAGTGATGACGGCCATCGATGCCGTGATCGGTATCAGCGGTGACGACGAGATCGGGGAGTTGGCCGCGCTCGTCGGCTGGCTCCGCGCGGAGCGCGATCTGCAGGGCTCGGTTCGGGTCGTGCGCAAGGACATCGCCGAGGGGGAACTGGGCGGCGGGCTCGACGTGATCAGCGTGGCCGTCGGTTCCGGCGGTGTCGGCGTGGCGTTGGCCCAGTCGCTGTCCGCGTGGCTGCGTACCCGGCGCGCGGACGTCAGGGTGAGGTTCACCGCCAACGGCCGCACGGTCGAGGTCGACGCCCGGCGCGTCAGCGATCCCACGGCCCTGATCACCCGGGTGCTGGAAGGCGACGATGCCCCCGGGGAGTGACCGCATCGACCGGTCCGGCTCCCGTGCCGTGCTCATCGGTGTCCCCAGATACCGGGACCCGGACTTCCCGGACGTCCCCGCCGCGGGCAACAGTCTGCGGGCGATGCGCCGGATGCTCGTCGACGAGGAACTGGGCGGCTGGCCCGACGGCCAGGTCTTCGTCCTCCCCCCGATCGACTGCCGCCGCGTGATGAGCAGCCTGCGCCTGCACGCCCAGAACACCACCGGCGTGCTGCTGCTGTACTTCGTGGGGCACGGCACCGTCACCCCGAACGGGGATCTCGTCCTCGCCGTGAGCGACACCCTGGCGGACCAGCCGGATGTCACGGGGCTGGAGTACTCCAAGGTCCGGAGCGTTCTCCGCGACAGCCCCGCCCGGGTCACGGCCGTCGTGCTGGACTGCTGCTACTCCGGCCGCGTCATCGACGTCCTCGCCGGGGAACAAGGTCACCTGGCCGACATCACCGACGTACGCGGCGCCTACACCCTCACCGCGGCCGACCGTGCCGCGCACGCCGGACAGGCCAACACCCGTACCCCCTTCACTGGGGAACTGCTCGACCTGATCGGCACGGGAATCGCCGGCGGACCGCCCGTACTCACCTTCGCGGAGCTGTATCCCCACCTGAGACACAGGCTGATCGCCCGCAACCTCCCCCAACCCAACCAGCGCGGCACCGACACCGCCGACAAATGCCCGGTGGCCAAGAACACGGCCGCCGAACCCCCGACACCGGCACCCCGACCCCGAGCGTCCGACCACGCCACACGCGTAACCCGCCCGGAACCACACGGAGCCCCCGACGAGCAGCCGAAGACACCACCGGCCCGGGGAGGAATCCGCCGACGCACCGTGGTGTCCGCAGCGACCGCGCCCACCAGACCCGCAATCGATGATGAGCGTAAACGCCGGTCTCGTCGGTCCTGGGTCATTCCGGCTGTGATTGCCCTCTCCTGCATACTTCTCGGTGGAGTACTCGCAGTCGTACTCAATACATCCTTTGGCGCACCGGGTCGGGGCGCGGGATCCCCGAACAATTCCCCGGCCGCCACGTCCAGTGGACCACTCCGTTCCGGTGGAGGCGAGAGTGTTCGCCCCACAAGCACGAGCCCGAGCCCTTCGATTAGAAGCTGGGACAAGAAATTTGAGGAGGTTAACGTGGGTGACTGTTTCGACACCATCTACGACCTGCTCGACGGTTACGCACTGGATGGGGATGGAAGAGGGCCGGAGGTCGTACCCTGCACGTCTTCTCGCGCCTACTACAAGGTGACCGACATTCATCGTCCTTCAACCTATGGCGTGTGCCCAAAGACCAGCGACGGGCGCGGTGAATGGCCCAACTCCGGGCCTGGGCGTTCCAATGTCACGCTCTGCGTTGACCGATTCTTCCAGGCGGGGCAGTGTTTTCTCGGCAAAGGTGACGACAAGCCGACGGGCTCCTACGTAGTGAAGGGTCGCGGCTGCAGCGTCCTGTTGAACTTGGACAAGCCGAACAATTTCCTGTTGCAGATCATCGCGGTCAAACCCGGGTCCAGCACCGTCAGCGACTGCCCTAAGCAATATCCGGGACAGGAAATCTATTCGACTCGCGCCCTCGACGACACACAGCTGCTGTGCTTGAAAGTTGCGATTCACGGCGCCTGAACCATTCCTCCCCCGGACGAGGTGTGGGTCGGCGAAGCTCATAGGCGCCGCGTGTCGTCTCGTCGTGCGACCTGTCAGTGCTTCGGCGGAGTTCGTGTCAGTGGGGGTGACGAGCTGCGGGCTCCAGGGAGCGGGTGTCGGTTGGCGGGGCGGGGCAGGGTCGACCCGCCGACGGGCCGGGGCGGGGGTGGGGGCCGGGTGCGGATTCCGGCGGGATCGGCCTGGCAACGATTGGGTCACCGGGCTGGTGCGGGCTTGTTCGGGGGTGTGACCTTGGGGCGCGGTACAGAGTCGGCCAGTTGCGGCCGGTGTCGGGGGCGGGCTGTGCGAGGGGGTTGGGCTGTGCGGGTGTTGGCCGGTCGGTACGAGTTGGTTCGGTTCGTGGGGCGGGGCGGGATGGGGGAGGTGTGGGAGGGGCGGGACCTGGTGATCGAGCGGCGGGTCGCGGTCAAGCTGTTGCCGCGCGCGAGGGCGGATGCCTCCGGGGCGGCGTTGTTCCTGCGTGAGGCGCGTACGGCGGGGGCGTTGCATCATCCGAGTGTGGTCACGGTGCACGATCTCGGTCGGGACGAGGGGGACGGCGCGCTGTTCCTGGTCATGGAGTTCGTCGAGGGCCGCGACCTGGCGGCGGTGTTGCGCGAGGACGGGCCACCGCCCGTGGACACTGCGGTGGAGTGGGCGGCGCAGGCCGCCGAGGCGCTGGGCCGCGCGCATGCCGCGGGGATCGTCCATCGGGACCTGAAGCCGGCGAATCTGATGCTCACGGCCGACGGACGGCGGGTGAAGATCCTCGACTTCGGGATCGCCCGGTTCGTGGACGCCACGAACCTCTCCGGCAACGTGATGGGCACCCTCGCGTACATGCCGCCCGAACGCTTCGACGAGCGGCCCGCGGACGCCCGCTCGGACCTGTACTCACTCGGCTGCGTCCTCCACGAACTCCTCACCGGCAAGGCGCCGTTCCAGGCCACCGGTCCGATCCCGATGATGAATGCCCACCTGCGCAAAACCCCCGCCCGCCCCGGGGCGCAACGCCCGGGCGTGTCCGCCGAACTCGACGACCTCGTCCTGAGGTTGCTCGCGAAGGACCCGCGGGACCGGCCCGCCACCGCCGACGAGGTGTACCGACGCCTGCTCGCCGCCGTCGGCCCCGCCCCGGCGACACCCGCGCTGCCGCGCCCCACACGCGGGCCGCGGCCGACGACGGCGCCCGCGACGCACGGCTACCGACACCGGACCGGTCGGGTCGTCCTTGTCCTCGCGTGGGCCGGGACCGATCCATGACCTGCCGACCGGCGGCCCCGTCCGGGAGCCCGACGGGGCCGGTACGGCGGGAGCCGGCTCCGACGAGGGCCCGCCTGTTCCCGCGGCCCCGGGGCGCCGCCGGTTCCTGTGGCTGGCCGCCGCGACCGCGATCGCGGGCGGCACCATCGCAGCCCTCACTCTCACGGACTTACTCGAAGAGCCACAGCCGCAGCCCGAATCGTCCGACCCACGACCCACAAAACCCTGGGCCTACACCATCAACGACGGCGTCTCCTCGTTTCCGGTGGTGGTGGATGGGGTGGTGTACCTCGGCAGCAACAACAAGAACGTGTACGCGCTCGACGCCGCCACCGGCACCAAGAAATGGACCTACACCACCGACGGCGTCCTCTACTGCTCGCCGACGGTGGTCGGCGGGGTGGTGTACATCGGCGGCCTCGACAAGAACGTGTACGCGCTCGACGCCGCCACCGGCACCAAGAAATGGGCCTACACCACGGAATGGCAAGTCCACTCGTCGCCGACGGTGGTCGGCGGGGTGGTGTACATCGGCGGCAACGACAAGAACGTGTACGCGCTCGACGCCGCCACCGGCACGAAGAAATGGGCCCACACCACCGACGGGTTCGTCTTCTCGTTTCCGGTGGTGGTCGACGGGGTGGTGTACACCGGTGGCAGCGACAGCGTGTACGCGCTCGACGCCGCCACCGGCACCGAGAAATGGGCCTACGCCAACAAATGGTCCGTCGACTCGTCGCCGACGGTGGTCGGCGGGGTGGTGTACGTCGGCAGCGAGGACAAGAACGTGTGTGCGCTCGACGCCGCCACCGGCACCAAGAGATGGGCCTTCACCACCGGAGACGCCGTCAGGTGCTCGCCGACGGTGGTCGGCGGGGTGGTGTACTTCGGCAGCCTCGACCACAGCGTGTACGCGCTCAACGCCGCCACCGGCACCAGGAAATGGGCTTACACCACCAACAGCGTCGTCTACTTCTTGTTGCTGGTGGGTGGGGTGGTGTACACGGGCGGCAGCGACAGCGTGTACGCGCTCGACGCCGCCACCGGCACCAAGAAATGGGCCTACACCGCCAAAGGCGCTGACTACTCGTCGCCGGTGGAGGTCGGCGGGGTGGTGTACATCGTCGTTTCCCTCTCCACCGATGGGGACTCCCCCAGCACGAAGGTGTACGCACTCGACGCCGCCACCGGCACCGGTCCGGGCTAGGACCCACACGCCCCCACGCCCTGCTCGTGTCGGTGAACTTGGTCGCCTTCTACCTCTGCCCCGACGACTGCCAACCCCGCGAAGGCGAACCCGGCGAACGCCTCGACCTCACCGTCGACCTCAGCGGCGAACGCCAACAACTCGGGCCGAACTTCACGGTCCGAGACCCCCGTCCCTGACCATCGGCCGGGCCCGCCGACCCCTCGCGGGTTCGAGGAAGGACCGCATGAGCGGTAAGAAGTCCAAGCGTTGGGTGTACCTGATCGGTTCACCCGCCCTGCGCACCGTCAAGATCGGAGTCAGCAACGACCCCGACGCACGCCTGGCGGACCTGCAAGTCGGTTCCCCGGTGGCGCTCCACCTGTTGTGGAAGACCCCCGGCGGACAGGGCCTCGAAGCGGCCCTCCACGCGTACTTCGCCGCTACCGCGCACGCGGCGAGTGGTTCGACTTCGGCATCCGTGCCGCGTTGCTGCGCGGCGAACGCGATCGGGTCGCGGTGCGCTGCCCGATGCGCTCCGGGAGGGTGCGGAGTATCGGGGCCGGTCCTATCCATCTCGCGTGGCGAGAACCGATCGTTTCGAGACGGGGTGCCTCAGTCATGGCTGCGAGCCTGTCCCGTATGGTGTGACGCCGTATTCCTCGATCAGAAGCCGACCGCACTCGCGCTGAAACTGCGGGTAGGAGGCGGTAGTTGAGATCGCTTCCACAAGGACGCGCTGGCACCGCTGCCAACGTCCGTTGGACCTGCGAAGTTGCGTGATCGTGCCCGCGACATCGGCGGCGAAGCATGGGAAGCGGTCGCCGTTCTCGGCGACCATCCGGGTCATCTTCCCCAGCAGGGTGTACAACAACTCGTCCTGCACCCCGCAGTCGGCGAGGGTGGCGATGCCCTCGTGCAGTCGGCCGAGCACCTCCGCGTAGGCGCGCAGGGAGCGCCATTCACGCCGCGGATTCGCGTACTCGCGATCGACCAGCACGGCCAGGCGCCGGATCACCGCTTCGAGCAGTGGCGACTCGAGCAGCAGCAGTGCCGCCGCGAGAGTGCCGGGGTCGGCCCGCTCGATCTCCCTGCCGACCCTTTGCGTTTCCCGGCCGCCGCCCTGGGCCATCGGTTCGGTGGCCTTCCGGAGTGCCGTCAAGCCTTCTGCGGTCGCCCCCAGACGGTCCCATGCGTCCCAGTTCCACCTGCCCTGTACGGACCGGGCCGGGTGTTCCTCGGCGGTTCGGGGCGGATCGGCCGGGGGCGCGGGTCGGCCCGGGCCGCTCCACGACGCGGGCGCACCGCCCGGGTGCGTCGAGCCCCGTCCCGGGTCCGGGGCTCCCGGCTCGCCTCTCCCGCCCGCCGGGTTCTCGCGTGGCACCGGGTCGAGTTCGCACAGCAGGTTGGCACGGTCCAGGAACGACGCGCCGGGAGGGATTGCCTCGCCGACCTTCACCAGCAGGTGCCGCACGTCCTCCCACGGCCGCGTGCAGTACTCCCGGACCAGGATTCCCGCGGCGTCGCGGAATACGTCGTGTCCCGGTCGGGGTTCGGTGCCGAAGTCGATCCGCAGTCGGTTGGCAGGTTCCGGTGCGTTGGGCCATCGGGGAACCAGTACGAAGCGCGGTTTGACCGCCGCGTCGCTGGTCTCGTAGGTGGAGAAGGTCCACTGACCTGGCGCAACGTGTTGCGCCAAGTCGAACACCCCCCACAGGAGCGGCACGACGTCCGGGCCGACGTCGTTCATATGGAGCGTGAACTGCCGCCGATGGTTGCGCAGTACCGCCGCGAGCACGATCTCGACCAGGTCGGCGTGGTGCCGTGCCTGCTCGCGGATCGGCGTTGGCAGGTCCGGATCGAACGCGTCCGGGCGGATCGAGGCGGGATACATCCACCTGCGGCCCGGCGCGTCGCCGAGCCGGTAGCCCACCAGCCCGCCTTCGCGTTGCCCGTGCAACCACGCGACCGCCAGCATGGTGTGCCCGTCGACCCGGCGCTCGGGGTCCAGCAGCACATGCGCGTTGTTGCCGGGCCGATTGCCGTCGTAGGTCGTGGATTCCCGCAGGATCAGCGCGTGCCAGTCCTCCAGGCTCACCCGGGACACGCTCCACGCGGGTGTCTCCGCCGGCGAACGATCCATCGAGACGTGGCTGTAGAGACCGTGGTCCCACTCCTTGAGCCGGTCCGCATTCAGCGAGCCGGCGACCGGCCCCATGCCCTTGCGGCCCAGTAAGTCCGCGTGGCTCCAGCGGTACACGACCTGATCCAGCGGCTCCCGCCCGTGTGCTCCGGCCTTCGCCACCATCGCATACCCCCATCCGCCCTCTTCCGGCCCGATCCGAGCATGTCGCACAACGCGAGCGGCCACACGGTCCCGGAGAAGTGCGTGGTGCAGCGCGGCAGCCACCTACCCGATCGAGTTTCGCCGACCCCCGCGGCTGACCGGTCGGTCGGCCGCGGGCAGGATGCTGCTCAGTCCTCGGTGCCGACGGGCTCGGCTTCGTCGTGGACGTATCGCGGCGCTTCGTGGCGGGGCCGGAGCATGTGTTTTGCGCGCCACCGGGTTCAGGTGGCTCAGGGCAATGGCAGCCGGTCGGCCGCCTCCTTGATCTGCTTGCGTCGAGCAAGACGCCCGCTGGTGGGCTTGAGGAGGTCCTCGGCCGCGTACACAAATGGCCAATGCAATGCACCCCGACGGGTGCATTGCATTGGGCAGGCCTGCCCAGGGGGTGGTGGGCCCACGGCGCCTGGGGCGTGGCGCGAACTGAACCCGCCAGATCGGGAAAGCAGTTCCTGGCCGCCAATCATCGCGTATGAACTTCCTTGGTCGACCGTTGACGCCGACGGACGAGTACCTCATGGGTTGCCAGCGCAAGAACGGCAACCGCTGCCACAACGCGGGTGACACTCCAGATCGTTGTGACGAGAGAATCCTCCAGCGTGGCTTCGTTCCGCAGTCGCATGGAAGTCTCAACGACAGCCACGAGCGGAACCAACAACCGAGCGGGTAGGCGGTACGGCCCGTTCACTGAAATATTTCCGGCCGCGCCTAAGCTTGATCTTTAACCCCGGCAAGGTTGGTCTTGCCGGGGTTTGTGCGTTTGGCGGACAGCAGTGCGGCCGCCCTGCAAGCTTCGAAATGTCTGG
>NZ_JBHZAE010000033.1:0-9186 GCF_042754105.1 Embleya sp. NPDC059237
TGCCGTGCATCGGCGTGCCGGAGAAGCAGGTGCACAGTGGTTCCATTCGCCTGTTTCTCCGGGGCGGCGAGGTGCGGTGCCGGGCGTCGTGGAGCTCGGCGGGGGTTTGAAGACACGCGCTAGGCTGCCGGACGTGTGTTCCGATCTGGTGTGGTATGTCGCGTACGGGTCCAACATGCACGCCGCCCGGCTCGACTGTTACCTGCGCGGCGGCCGGCCCCCCGGCGGCGTCCGGAACTATCCGGGATGCCGGGATCCGGCCGCACCGCGCGCGACGCGGCCGGTGGTGATACCGGGCCGGATGTACTTCGCCCTCGAGTCGAAGGTATGGACCGGCGGAATGGCCCTGTACGACCCGCTGGACCCGGGTCGCACACCCGGCCGGGCCTACCTGCTGACCCTCGGGCAGTTCGCCGACCTCGCCGCGCAGGAGATGCACCGCGCCCCCGGGCTCGACCTCGACCTCGACCTCGACGACATGGCGACCACCGGGCGGGTGACCCTCGGCCCGGGCCGCTACGAGACGGTGGTCCGCGTCGGTACGGCCGACGGCCTGCCGATACTCACCCTGACCACGCCGTCCCGCAGCGCCGACGTGCCGTGGAACGCCCCCGCCGCCGCATATCTGCACCACCTGAGCGCCGGTCTCGGCGAGGCGCACGGCTGGTCCCGCCGGCGCGCCGCCCGCTACCTCGCCGGCTGCCCGGGCGCGGCCGGTACCTGGACCGAGGACACGATCGCCGTACTGCCGAGCCCACCGGACCCGCCGAACCCGCCCCGCCCGCCGGGCTGACCGTCCCTCAGCGATAGTCCGGATTCTCGAAGTCGTAGCGGCACCCGGCGTCCCACCCCGCCCGCTGATTGCCGTACGCCGGCACCCCGCCCGCGTCCTTGAGCAGCCGGGCCAGGTGCAGCAGATTCCAGGTCATGAAGGTGGTGTTGCGGTTGGTGAAGTCGTTGTCCGGACCGCCCGACCCGGGATCCAGATACGACGGCCCCGGCCCGGCCTCGCCCATCCACCCCGCGTCCGCCTGCGGCGGGATGGTGTAGCCGAGATGCTGAAGGCTGTACAGCACGTTCATCGCGCAGTGTTTGACGCCGTCCTCGTTCCCGGTGATCAGACAACCGCCGACCCGCCCGTAATAGGCGTACTGCCCGGCCTCGTTGAGCAGGCTCGAACACGCGTACAGTCGCTCCACCACCCGCTTGAGCACCGAGCTGTTGTCGCCGAGCCAGATCGGCCCGGCCAGGACCAGGATGTCCGCGTCCATCACCCGCTCGTACAACTCCGGCCACTCGTCGCTCGGCCACCCGCGCTCGCGCATGTTCGGCCAGACCCCGGTGGCGATCTCGTGGTCCACCGCCCGGAACTCGTCGACCGCGACCCCGTGTCGGGTCATGATGCCGCGGCTGATGTCCACCAGGCCCTGGGTGTTGCTGACCTCCGGGGAACGTTTGAGGGTGCAGTTCACGAACAGCGCTCGCAGGTCGTCGTAACGCGCGGGCGGTGGTCCGAAGTCGGGCATCGAAGGCTCCTCTTGTCTCGTGTCTCGTATCTCTTGTCTCGACGGCGGTGAACGGGGGTGACGCCGGCCGGCGCGGCGGACGATCCGGGACGTCCCGGCGCCGGCCTCTCGCATCCGATCACCCCGGGACGGCATATTCCCCCGCACCTCGCCCACCGCCGCGCCCCGACCCACCCGCTCGGCGCAACACCGGCGCCGGCCGACTCCCCGCCCGCGGTCCCGATCCGGCATCGTCCCTCGCGATGTCCACGGATCGGTTGATCACGGCGAGCCGGTGGTCTTGGATGGCCGTGTATCGCGCATGTATGGCGCGTATCGCATCGGTGACTCGGGGGTTGCGGCATGACGACCGATTTCGACTCGATACTCAATCCGGGGCTGCCCCGGGTGAAGGTGGACGGCAGTACGTTCGCCGCCACGAACAGGCCCGACCCGCGCCCGGGTTGCGCACCGCAGGCACCCGACGTACATGTCGAGCCGGGCACATTGGACACCGCCGCCGGCCGACTGCGGGAGATCGCGGGGGACTTCCGCACCACCGGCCTCAAGGGCGTCACCGCACTCGAACCGGTGACCAAGGCGCTCGACGGCTTCGAGCTGGCCAAGGCGGTGGACGCCGCGCACACCGCGTGGCACGACCGCACCATCGCGGTCGCCGACACCCTCGCCGGCCGGGCCGGGAACCTGAACACCGCGGCGACCACATGGCGCAACACCGAGGGATCCGTCTGCACGACCTTCGGAGGCTGACGTGGTCGATTTCATCCACCTGCGCGACGTCGACCTGGGCACGCTCGTCACCGCGGCCGAGGTGTGGGCCACGCTGCCCGACCGCATGCACACCCAGCACGGCGACGTGGACCGCGACGTGGTCTCCCCGCTCACCGGCGGCGCCTGGAAGGGCGCCGAGGCCACCGCCGCGATCGGCGAACTCCGGGCCATGTCCGGCCAGATGGAGGACGCGCACACCGAGGCGACGGCGCTGCGCACGGTACTGCTCGACGCGGCGAGCGACCTGAGGACCGCCAAGGAGCACCTGACCAAGGCGATCGCCGACGCGGCCGACCAGAAGTTGACCGTGGACGACAACGGCGGCGTGCACTGGACCGCGCCGTCGTACGCGCGCAACCTGCCCCCCGACGACTACGACGCGGTAACCAAACCGCTCAAGGAGGCGGCGCAGGGCATCGCGGACCGGATCGGCAGGGCGCTGACCGAGGCCACCGCCGCCGACCAGCGCGCCGCCTTCGCGCTGAACGCGGACACGCGCGGCGACGATCCGAAGAGGTTCAACGGCAAGGCGGTCGGCGCGGGCCCGGCCCAGGACGCACGCCGCGCGACCGACCTGGCCGATCGGCTGATGATGCTCAGCCCGGCCGAGCGCGGCGAACTGCGCAACCTGCTCGCCGCCAACGCCGACGATCCGGCGTTCAGTACCCCGTTCCTGAACCAACAGGGTCCGCGCGGCACGCTCTGGCTGGCGGGGATGATCGCCAAGCTCGGCGGCGGCGATGTACCCAAGGGCTTACAGGAGGACCTGAGGGCGATCCAGGCCGACCTCGGTCGGGTGCTGGCCGCCGGTACCGGAAAGGGCCCCGGGCCACACGTCGATCGGGCGTGGGTCGACGAACTCATGCGGGCCGGCCGGGAGAAGACCGACATCGGGCTGTATTCGTTTCGGCCCTACGGATATCAACTCCTTGGCACCCTGCTCGACACCGGGCATCAGGACACCGATTTCCTGCGCCTGATCGGCCAGGACATGCGCGCCATGGAGCGGGACGATCCCGCCGTATGGATGAAGAACACCCCGTCGGGCGCGATGTACAACGGGTTCCGACTCGACATCGCCGACGGACATGGGGCGGGGCTGGACCCGATGACCGGCCTGATGGCCGCCTTCGGCAACAACCCCGAGGCGTCGAAGGAGTTCTTCGACCCCGCCAAGCACCCCGGCGAGGTCGGCTACATGCTCAAGCGGCACTGGTTGCCGGACTGGGCCGGCGCGGGCCCGATCCCGGAGGGGTACAACCCGCCCGGACTCGACCAGTTGGGCCGGGCGTTGGAGGCCGCCGCCACCGGACAAACGCCCGGCGGCGGCTACGGGCTGCCCGGCGGCCCGCATCCCCCGCACGACGAGACGATGCGGCAGATCATGCGGGACACGGTCGCCACGCTCGGCGGCGACGACGGCCTGCGCGGCAAGTTCGCGGCCAACCTGCGGGACAGCGTCGGCAACATGGTCGCGTCCTATATGGGCGACGGCGTGTACGACCAACTGGTCGCCAAGGACGGGCAGAACGGGGCGATGTTCCACGACCGGGACCTGATGCGGGTGATCACCGGCGCGGGCAACGACCCCGAGGCGTTCGCGGTGATGCACGGCGCCACCGTCGAGCACGCCGCCGGCGTGCTGGCCGCACACCCGGTGGTCAAGGCGCCGGGGGCACTGCCGGCGATGGACGTCGAGGCCCGGCAGGCGTTCAACGCGCTGGGCACGATGGACGGTCTGCGCGACGAGTCGATCGTGGCGGCGCGCGAGGCGGGGGTCACCGAGGCGACCTGGAACCGCAAGTACCAGACCCTCGCGAGTGCGCAGATCCTGAGCTACATCCCGCACGTCGGCGTGCCCGCCGGCCGGATGATGGACATCTACACGGCCCACGCCTTGGCCGCCGACACCGCCGCCCTCGAACACGGCTCCGGGCTCAGCCGGACGGAGAACTACTGGAGCGGCTGGTCGAGTTCGCAGGCGATGGCCGAGGAGTATGCGCGGGCGAACACCACCAGTGCGGAGGAGATCGCCGACCTGGCCGAGGACCGCCGGGCCCAGGCGATGGACACCGCCGCCCGCCGGCTCGCCCGCAAGTAGCCCGATCGAGCCCGCCGCCCACTCCCCCGGGCGGCGGGCTCACCCGGGTCCGGCAACGGCCTCGGCTGGTGAGGCGGGCGATCCGGGCGGCACGAGCCGGCCACTCGTGCCGTCGACGCGCACGTGGGGGCGGTCCCAGGGACGGTCGGCAGCCAGGTGCGCGGCCTCGGCGACGCGCCACAAGCGCCAGAACCAGGCGAGTCCCGGCCCGTCGCGCTCCAGCGTGCGGGCGGCGGCGACCTCGGCCGGGGTGTCGACCAGGATGCGCAGCGCGGTGACCGTATCGAGTTCCCGGCGGGCCGCGCCGACGCCCTCCAGGATCACCACCGGGGCGGCCGGTATCTCCCGGTACCCGCCGATCCGATAGGCGGGCCAGTCGTAGATGTCGCACCGCGCCGCCTCGTGCCGGGCCAGCGGCGCCAGCAACTGCTCGCGCAACCGCGGCAACCAGCCGAAGAAGTCGCCGGGCCGGGCGAAGTCGTCCAACCGCACCACGGGCGCGCCGGGCAGGTGCGCGGCGAGCGTGTCGGCGAACGTGGTCTTGCCCGAGCCGCCGATCCCGTCCACCACGATCAACCGGGTTCGGCCGACGGACGGCCGGAGCGCCACGGCACACGCGGCCAATCGGGCGGCCGTCACACACCGGCGCGGATCGAGCCGTTCGGGCCGTTCGGTGGGCATCGGCGCAGCCTACCCACCACCACGACCAGGCCCGCCGGGGGCCGGCGACCGCACACCCCGGTCCAGTACATTTGTACTTGTACATCTGTACAACTCGGAGGGGAGGGCGCATGGCCTGGTTGTTCCTGGGGTTGGCGATCTCGTGTGAGGTGATCGCGACCAGTCTGCTCAAGAGCACCGACGGCTTCACCCGGCTGTGGCCGACGCTGGCCTGCCTGGGCGGCTATGCCGGCGCCTTCTATCTCCTGACGCTCTCGCTGCGCCAGTTGCAGGTGGGCACGGCGTACGCGATCTGGTCGGGGCTCGGGACGGTGGCGATCGCCCTGGTCGGCGCGGTGTTCCTGAACGAGCCGATGACGCTGCTCAAGGCGTTCGGGATGGCCCTGGTGATCGCGGGCGTGGTGGTGCTGAACCTGGGCGGTGCGCATTGACCGCGACCCGGGATCCGGAGGGCCGCCGGTTGCGGATCGTCCGCGGTGCCGTCCAGGCCATCGCCGAGGTGGGTGTCGGCAACACCACGCACCGCCTGGTCGCGGCGCGGGCCGAGGTCCCGCTGGGGGCGACCACGTACTACTTCGCGTCGCTCGACGACCTGGTCGCCGCGGCGCTGGAGTACGCCTCGGCGGAGACGGTGCGGATGGTGGACGACTGGGCGGCGCGGATCCGGGGCAGCGACGACGTGCCCGGCGTGCTCACCACGCTCACCGCCGAATACCTCGCGGACCGCCCTCGGGCGCTGGTCGAGTACGAGTTGTATCTGGCGGCGGCGCGCAGCCCCGAGTTGCGCGGTTTCGCGCGGGCGTGGGTCGAGGGGATCGGCGGCTTCCTGGCCGACCGGTTCGGACCGCCCGCCGCCGCGGCGGCGGTCACGCTCCTGGACGGCACGATGTTGCAGGTACTGACCCTGGGCACGCCGCTGGACGAGGAGCAACTGCGCTGGTCGCTGGCCCGCTGTCTGACATCGTGAGCCGGCCCCGGGCCGACGCGGCGATGCTCGGGCGGGTCGTACGCATGCGGTAAGGTCACAGACCAGCGAAGGGGAGTAGCCCCGCGAACCGGTCGTCGACATGCTGGAGCCCTCGGGCTCCCGGTGGCCGGGCCCGATCATCACGGGTGGGCGAGACCTTCGGCCAGGCAACGACGCGTCCGCGAATCTCGCGGACGCACCCCGTCGTGCCGGGCCGAGTGGTCCTCCAATCCGCCGAGCGGCGCTTCGTGAAGACCCGGGGCCCGGCTCTCGCAGAAAGCCACTCGGAATGCACCTCGACCTTCTGGCGATCCTGACCGCCTTCGGGCTGATCTTCCTCGCCGAGCTACCGGACAAGACCATGTTCGCGTCGCTCGCCATGGGCACCCGCATGCGCCCGCTCTACGTCTGGTTCGGTACCTCGACCGCGTTCGCCGTGCACGTCGCGCTCGCCGTGGGCGCGGGCGGTCTGCTCGGGCTGCTCCCCGGTTGGATCGTCAAGCTCGTCTCCGCGGCGCTCTTCGGCTTCGGCGCGTTCATGCTGCTGCGCGGTGGCGCCGACGACGAGGACGCGGACGGCGGCGGTGCGCGGATCACCGGGTTCCGGGCGGTGTTCTCGACCGCCTTCATGGCCGTGTTCATCAGCGAGTGGGGCGACCTGACCCAGATCACCACCGCCAACCTGGCCGCCACCAACGGCACCTGGTCCACCGCGATCGGCTCGGTCGCGGCGCTGATGTCGGTGTCCGCGCTGGCGCTGCTCGCCGGGCGGTTCATCGCCAAGCGCATGCCGTTGCAGACCGTGCAGCGGATCGGCGGGGTGTGCATGCTCGGCCTGGCGATCTGGTCCCTGGTCGAGGTCTTCGCGGGTTGACCCGGCGGGCGTTCAGGCCCGGGCGGCCGGGTCGTCCTCCGACTCGGGGGTGGTGCGGCCGAGCAGGCGTTCGTAGCGCTGGCGGGCCGCCTGCGGGGTGCCCAGGCCCAGGCCGAAGGCGATCTCCTGCCAGGTCATCTCGCGCCCCCGGGCCATCCGGAGCAGCCCCGCCTCCAGGTCGTCCATCTCGCCCCGGGCCATCGGGATCAGGCTCAGCGCGGCGGTGATGTCGGCGTGGTCGACCGCCGGCTCGCCGTCGGCGGGCTGCGCGATACCGCTGAGCAGGAACGACACCAGCCGGATCGCCTCGTGCGGGCCGAGCATGTACGGATGCACCTGCCGCGCGCGCTGCTCGTCGGTGGCCGCGTGCCGCTCGGCGATCCGGAACAGGGAGGCGTGTACGCGCCGGGCCCGCGCCTGTTCGGGGTCGGGCGGGCTGAAGGGATCGTGGGATTCGGGGGTCGCGGGCATGTCCGGAGTCGAAGGCATGGTCACAGCATGTCGAGACACACGGATCGATGTCAACAGATCATGTCGCATGATTCGTGTTAAACAACTTGTTCACATGATGCCGGGACGTGGGGGCGGGGTGCGGCCGGCCCGATGCCCGGAATGTGATGTAGCCCGCATGGATAAAACGGACATAAATTATATAGCCGACTTCGGGTTGCAATTCATTTCCGGTGACCGGTGACGGATCTCGACTATTTTCCGTTACCGCTCCGTCACGCCACTCTCCGAGATATGCCCTCGTCATCGCGGGTGCTTCCGACCGAAGCCGGCCGAGATGTCGCCTTTATTCCGCCTTTACGCTCCGGGCAAACTCTGCGATTCGGTTGTGATCTCCCCATCGCATTGCCTACCTTTCTCGCCGATTCACCTTTCGGGTGAACCCTGCCGCCGGTACGCCGAATCCCGTCGCCGGCAGCGGGATGTCTACAGCGAAGAATCCGACGGGAGCGGGGGAACCAGGTGAATCGCCGTGGCCGGGATCGTTCCGGTGACGGCTAGGGGTGAAGTCGCGTGAAGCGACCGGGCTGCTCCAGTCCGAATCCGACAGCTCACCTCGTAGGCGACAGGAGAGGACCCCATTTCATGCTGTCCGCAAACGCTCGCCACCGAGCCGCCCGCCCCGCCAACGTCCGCCGCTTCGTCGCGGCGGTGGGCATCGCCGGCATGGGAGCCGTCATCCCGGTCGCCGGCGCCGGTGCGGCCCACGCGCAGGTCCCCACCACCGACCAGGCCCCCACCGGCGCCTCCGCCGTGCTGTCGGCCACGCCGACCGCCGCGGTCGACAGTGCCCCGGTCCAGGCCGAGGTCGCCGCGCCCGCGGCCGCCACGGCCGCGGAGAAGGCCCGCTACCTGGTCCAGGCCGGTGACACGCTGTCCCAGCTCGCGCTGACCAACAAGGTCTCCGGCGGCTGGCAGAGCCTGTACCAGCTCAACCGCGACGTGCTCCTGTCCGGCCCGGACCTGATCGAGATCGGCCAGACCCTGCGGCTGACCGGCTCGGCGCCCGCGCAGCCCAAGGCGGAGGCCCCGGCCAAGCCGAGCATCCAGGTCCAGCCGAAGACCACGGTCACCGGCAAGACCGCGCCGAAGCCGACGAGCAAGCCGTCGGTCGACGTCGCCGCCAAGCCCGCCGCCAAGCCCGCCACCGGTGGCTCGAAGGGCAACCAGGCGCCCACCGGCGGTTCCTCGAACGCGTCGAGCAAGGCCCTTCAGGCCGTCGCCTTCGCCAAGGCGCAGGTCGGCAAGCCGTACGTGTACGGCGCCACCGGCCCGAACGCGTACGACTGCTCGGGTCTGGTCCAGGCCGCGTACAAGGCGGCGGGCATCTCGCTGCCGCGCGTGACCAACGACCAGTTCGCCGCCGACCCGCACGTGTCGATCGCCAACCTGCAGCCCGGCGACCTGGTGTTCTTCTACTCGGGCATCAGCCACGTCGGCATCTACATCGGCGACGGCAAGATGGTGCACGCCGCCAACTCGCGCAAGCCGGTGGAGATCGCCTCGATCAACACCATGCCGATCGCCGGCGCGACCCGCCCGAACTGATCGCGCGGCCCGGCCGCGGCGGCGCCCGGGTGACCATCGCACAGCGGTGGCAGTGACAGCAGTGGCTCTGCGCCGTGGCCCCCCCCCGGGGGGGGGGGCCCGCGCCCCCCCCCGCCCCCCCCCCCCGGGGGGCCGCGGGCCGCCCGTGTGGCCGGGGTGTACGGGCGCGGGCGGTGCCGACGCCTGGGTGGGGGGGCGTCGCGGGGTG
>NZ_JBHZAE010000033.1:9196-54943 GCF_042754105.1 Embleya sp. NPDC059237
GCGCCCCCCCCCCCATGATCGGGCGCCCCCGCGCCGCGGGCCCCCGGCGCCAACCACATCCCCGGGGGGGGGGCGGGCGGGGGGGGGCGGGGCCCCCCCCCCCCCGGGGGGGGGGGGCCCCCCCCGCCGCCGCATGTCCGGTGCCCACGTGTGCCCGGTGCCCGCACGTGTGCCCGGTGTCTACGTGCGCGTCCGGTGCCTACTCCTGCGTGGGGCGCGGTCGCGCGGTGAGTACCGCCATGTCCAGCGGCAGCGGTCGCAGGTCGAGCAGTTCGAAGCCGCCCTCGGCCAGCAACGCGCGGTACTCCGCCACCGTGCGCTCGCGACCTCGGGCGTTGGTCATCATCTGGATGTCGAAGCGCAGCGGCAACACCGATTCGCCCGCCTCGACGATCGGCCGTTCGACGATCGCCAGGCGTGCGTCGACCGGCATCGCCCGGGCCAGGGCCCGCAACACGACCAGGCACTCGGCGTCCGCCCAGTCGTGCAGGATCCGGGCCAGCAGGTACACGTCTCCGCCGCCGGGCAGCGGATCGACGAAGAAGTCGCCGACCACCGGGTCGCACCGGTCCTTGGCGGCCGATGCGGCGAGCAACTCCCGGGCGGCGTCGACCACATGCCCCCGCTCGAAGAGCACCCCGCGTGCGGTCGGATGCTCGCGCAACACGCGTAGCAGCAACTCCCCGTCGCCGCCCCCGACATCGACCACCGTCGCGGCCGGCGGCAGATCCAGGGCGGCCGGCACCGCGTCGAAGACGATCGTGCCGAACGCCATCGCCTCCCGAAACAGCCGGGCGTCGTCCGGGTGTTCCGCGAAATATTCGAACGACTCGCGGCCGTGCACCCGGGTGAACGCGTCCTCGCCGGTGCGCACCGTGTGCTCCAGCCCGAGATACGACGTGAAGAACAGACCGCTGTACAGGTCCGCCAGCGCGGCCAACGATCCGTCCCGATCGGTGCGCAGCAGCGCACCGCGCTCGGTGAGCCGATAGTGCCCGTCCGCCTCGGCCCGGAACACCCCGTGCCCGGCCAGCAGGCGCAACAGCCGCCCCAGGCGGTCCGGTTCGGCGCCCGCCGCCTCGGCCAGCGCGGCCACCGACCGGGACCCGTCGCCGAGGTGGTCGGCCAGGCCCAGCCGCGCCGCGACACCGATCGCCTGGGTCACCCACGCGCCGGTGACCAGGTGCAACATCTCCCGGATCGGGTCCTCGCCCGGCGGATCCTCGTGCACCGGCGAACCGACTCGACCGGCCGCCGGGTTCGGAGCCGCATGGCGCCGCAGTACCTCGGGATACGAACCGGTGGCCAGGATCTCCAGGCGGCGCGGCCAGCGGTCCGAGGCCGGTTCGCCGGTGCTGCGGAAGTACAGCACGAAGGTGTCCTCGTGCGGATTGAAGCCGCCGCCGTCCCGCAGCACCTCGTCCCGGGACACCAGCAGGTCGTGCAGATCCAGGAGGGTGACCGGGGTCGGCTCGACCACGCGGAAGGCGAAGTGTGTCTCGCCGTTGCGGGCGCGCTCCTCGGCCCGTAGTCGGGCGAAGTCGGCTCCCGGGACCGGTGCCACGGCGAACAGTTCGAGGTTGCGGCCCTCGCAGGCGGCGACCCCGTCGCCGGGCAGCGAGCATCGCACGATGTGTACCTCGACCGAATCCGCGCGCAGGCCCAGGCGTTCGGCGATGCGGTCGCGAACGACGGTGCTGGGCACGACCTCGGTGGTCCGTAATCCCCAGTGCGGCAGTCGGTCGAGCAGGTCGCCGAGCCGCTCCGGGAAGACGAGCAGCGCGGCGTGGTCGAAGCGGCAGTGCCGGGACACCATGTCCACGACCGCGTCGGGAACTCCCGGCGGCAGCGCGGCGCGGAGAATGTCCGCCGCGCCGTGTCCGCACACGTGGTCGATCAACGCGCGGATACGGTCGGCGTCCGGATCGGACAGGTGCTCGGGGGCGATCCCGGTCGGGACGGCCGTCGAAGGTGCAGGGTTCATCGAAGCTCCGTTTGTCCGTGGTCCGAGGGGTGGTGCGCGCGCGTCCCGAACGGCCCGGCGGGGGTGCGCGGGTCGGGGCGGGGCGCCCTGTGGAGGTATGAGGAGTCAGAGGGGTGCCCGGAGAGGCCGATCCGGGGGCGGCGGGGCGTCACGTCGTCAGGTCGCCGATCGGGTCGTCCCCGGCCAGGGCGCCCCGGA
Organism: Embleya sp. NPDC059237; assembly: GCF_042754105.1. Taxonomy (NCBI): domain Bacteria; kingdom Bacillati; phylum Actinomycetota; class Actinomycetes; order Kitasatosporales; family Streptomycetaceae; genus Embleya; species Embleya sp. NPDC059237. The sequence continues at coordinate 11,379 of NZ_JBHZAE010000033.1, forward strand.
CCAGGCCCGGCGGTACGTCCAGCAGGTCGACCAACGCCCGGGCGTGCGGCGCCAGTCGGGCGCACGCGGCGTCGATGCGGGCCGACAGGGTGCGTACCTCGTCGGCGGTGAGCAGACCGGCGGCCAGGAGCCGGCCGTCGTGCGCCGCGACTTCCTCCAGGACCCGGACCAGGCACAGGTCGTCGAGCACCGGCTCGGCCACCCGGTGCCCGAACATCGGGCGGGCGTCGTGGATCAGCGCCTCGACGGTGATCCGCGCCGCGTACGCCTCGCCCAGGCGCTCGGCGGCATCGGCGCAGTCGTTGCGCAGGACGAAGGGGTCGGTCCCTCGCTCGGCGCCGATCCGCAGCCGCTCGACGAGTTCTTCGTGCAGAAGTCGCTCGCGGGCGCGGAACAGGCCCGCCCAGCCGCCGCGTTCGAGGGGCGCGGTGGAGGGGCCCGGGGCGTCGGGGTCGTGGGGTGCGTCGGGCGCGGCCGGGGGCTCGTAGTCGACGCCGGTCGCCATCGACCAGCCCGCGTCGAGGAGGATCAACTGGTTGTCGCCGCCCGCCGCGTTGAAGGCCATCGCCAGGCCCTGGTAGTCGATCAGCCGGTTCTCCGCGAAGAAGCCGAACGCGCCGCACGCCCGCCGACAGCGCGACACGGCCTGTTCGGCGAGTCGATCGGTGGTCACCTTGAGCAGCGAGGCGGTGCGCATCGTGGCCGGGGGCAGACCCCGATCGGCCCCCCGGTGCACCGGCAACCGCCAGCACAGGTCGGTCGCCCGGCGGGCCAGCACCGTCGCGGTCAAGGCCGCCGCGTGGGCGCCGAACAGTGCGCGCTGCTGGTTGCGGTGGGCCAGCGCGGGGGTTTCCGGATCGAAGCGGCCGACCGTGCGGCGCCGGTGGGCATGGGCAAGGGCGATCGCGGTCGCGGCGCGCGTGACGGCGGCCATCCCGGTCGCGATCGCTCCCCACGCGAACCTGCTCTGGCCCTGGCTGCGCCGGCTGCGGGCCGCCGGGTCGAGCGGGTCCTGATGGCCCTCCGGTGCGGTGATCGTGGCCCCGTCGCGCAACCAGCGGTCGGCGGGAACCCGAACGTGCTCGAAGCGTACGGCCGCGTAGTCCAGCGGCAACAGACCGGTCGGCGGTCGCGGCGTGATCACCACCCCCGGGCACGGGCCGACCTCGTCCCGCAGCGGCACCAGGAACAGCCCGGTGCCCCGGCCGATGCCGTCCACCACGATCCGCGCGCCGACGACCGCCACTCGGGGCACACCGGAAAGGCCCACGTTGGGCGGGTACTTGCTCGCCTCGGCGTCCGGGGTGTGCAGGTCGAACGCCTCGCCGGCCGGGTCCCAGACCGCCTCGGTGCGGATGCCGGCGGAGCTGTTGCCCCGGCCCACCTCGGTCATCAGCGCGGCGCCGATCGAGGGGCCGAGGGCCAGTTCGGCGATGTCCCGGGGGCTCGCCCCGAAGTCCAGCGCGGGGCCAAGGGTCATGCAGTGGTGCAGGAACATCACGTGGAACACGCTCGGGTCGACCATCGCGGCGAGTTCGAGCAGTTCGCGCAGGTACGCGGGATGGCGCAGGAGCGGATCCTCGCCGGATATGCGCTCGTGCAGCCACCGCACCCGACGATAGGTCAGCGCGTCCCGGACCGGCCCGGCGATCGCCGCGTCGGGCCCCGCCGGCGGATCGAAGAGCACGTCGGCGAACAACTTGGCGGGGTCGGGGAAGGCGGGCTCGGTGGGCGGAACGGGGGCGTGTCCCACGGCTGTTCGCCGGGTGGGCTCGGTCATCCGGGTGGCTCCTGACACAAGGGGTGGCCGCACGACGCCGGGAGCCGGCGGTGCGGTGGTACGACGGGCGGACGGGGTGCGGACGGGGGTGGTCACCGATCTGCCGCGTCGAACGGGAGCCGGAGCAGCCAGGATTCGACCGCCGCGACCACCGGTGCGGAATGCGCGTCGAGCACCGAGAAGTGGTCGCCGGGCACGTCCACGCGGGTGTGCGGAAGCGCCCAGTCGGCGGCCCCGACGAGCGGTCGTTCGGCCCGGAGCAGCAGCGTGGGCGTGCCGATCGGCTCCGGTTGCCGGGTGGTCAGGATGCGGAGGTAGGCGCCGGTCGCGGTGAGCCGGGTCGGGCCGGCGTCGATCGGGTCGGCGGCCTCGGAGCGGGCGTCGGTCCCGGGGCCGGCTTCCGTCCCGGACCCGGCCCGGGGCGCGGCAAGGATCGTCGGCAGCGCCGTGGCGAGGAGGTCGGGATCCGGTCGCGAGGTGTCGAGCAGGACCACCCCCGCGGCCTGCCGGCCGAGCGCCTCCAGGCGGCCCGCCACCGCGTGGGCGATCAGCCCGCCGGAGGAGTGGCCGCACACCACGAACGGCGCCGAACCGTCGCGGCGTTCCAAACCGGCGACGTGTGCCGCGACGAGGGCGTCCAGGTCGCGCGGCAGCGGTTCGCCGGCCAGGAAGCCCGGTTGGGACAGGACGTGGACGGTACGCACGCCGGCCCAGTGGGCCACGAGGCGGGCGTACTCGTGCGGCCCGCTCATCGGCAACACCGAGGGCAGCCAGATCAGTTCCGGGTGCGCCTCGCCCCGGGCCCGGGTGCGGCCGATCGAGGCGTGCGCGGGCGCGCCAAAGGCGTCGAAGGCGGGTCGCAGTCGCGAAGCGCTCGCGAGGATGTCAAGGGCGACGGCAGCCTGTCCGTCCGCGCACGCTCGGCGCACCAACCCGTCCAGCCCGTCCGGCAGTTCGGCGGAGGCCACGGCAGGCGGAGCGGCGGCCACGACCCGGGTCCAGACGTAGCCGGCGAGTCGGGTCGGGGTGGGGAGGTCGAACACGACTGCGGCAGGCAGCCGGACACCGAGCAGATCGGTCAGCCGGCGGCGCAGGCGGGCTGCGGCGAGCGAGTCGAACCCGTGTTCCTGGAAGGCACGATCGGCCGGGATCTCGTCGGCGTCGGGATATCCGATCACGTCGGCGGCGATCCGCCGGACCAGGTCCGACACGGCGATCCGGCCCTCGGCTTCCGGGAGGGCGCGAATACGGTCGGCGGTTTCGGCGGTGTCGGCGTCGGCGGGTCGGTCGGGCGTGGGCGGCAGCGGGCCGGCGGGCGTGGACGTGTCGGGCAACCAGTACCGCTCCCGCCGGAACGGGTAGGTGGGCAACTCGACCAGGTCCCGCGCCTGCCCGGGGCAGACCGATCGCCAATCGACGGACACACCCTGGACGTACGCGTCGGCCATCGACAGCAGGAACCGACGCATTCCGCCGTCGCCTCGGCGCAGGCTGCCCACGGCCACCACGTCCCGTCCGGCCGCCTCCGCGCTCTCGTGTACGGCGTGGGTGAGCAGCGGATGCGGACTGGGTTCGACGAAGCAGCGGTGGCCGTCGGCCAGCAGCTTGCCGACGGTGGTGTCGAACGCGACCGGCAGGCGCAGATTGCGGTACCAGTACTCGGCGTTCATCCTCCGCGTGTCCAACCGGCCGGGGTCGACCGTGGAGTAGAGCGGGATGTGCCCGGCGCGCGGGGTGATCCCGGCGAGTTCGGCGCGCAGGCGGTGTTCGGCTTCGGCCACGTGTGCCGAGTGCGAGGCGTAGTCGACGGGGAGTCGGGCCACCCGGACGTCCTCGGCCCGCAGTTCGGCCAGCAGCGCGTCCACCTCGGGGGCGTCCCCGGCGAGTACCACCGAACGCGGCGCATTGACGGCGGCGATGCTCACCCGGCCGTCCCGAAGCGCCGCGCGGGCCCGGAGTTCGTCGGCGGACAGCGCGACGGAGGCCATCGCGCCACCCGCGAGTTCGCGCACCACCCGCGCCCGTACGGCGACCACCCGGGCGGCGTCGGCGAGCGACAATGCTCCGCATATGTACGCGGCGGCCACCTCACCCTGGCTGTGTCCGACCACGGCGGCGGGTCGTACGCCGTACGCGCGCCAGAGTTCGGCCAGCGAGACCTGCGTGGCGAACAACACCGCCTGGATCACCTCGACCCCGTCCGCCGGCGGACCGTCGGCGGCGCCGCGCAGGACGTCGAGCGGGGACCAGTGCAGGTGTTCGGCCAGGGCCGCATCGCAGGCGGCCATCGAGCGGGCGAACTCCGATGACTCGGCGAGCAGTCCGTCGACCATGCCGGCCCACTGCGACCCCTGGCCGGGGAACACGAACACGGCCTCGCCGACCGGCCCGGCGATCCCGCCGACCAGGTCCGGCGTGTCCTCTCCGGCGGCGAACGCGCGCAACGCGGCGCGGTAGGCGGCCGGTTCGTCGGCGACCACGACGGCGCGGTGCTCGAAGCCGGTCCGGGTACGGGCAAGGGTGTGGCCGACGGCGGCCGGCACGCAGTCGGCCCGGACGGTGGGGTGATCGGCCAGCCGTTCGGCGATTACCCGCAGCGCTGCCGGGGTCTTCGCGGACAGGACCCAGGGCACGGGCCGGCCCGGCGCGGCGGGTCGTGCGTGCGGCGCGTCGTCGGCCGCGTCCGCCTCCGCCACCAGCACATGGGCGTTGGTGCCGCTGATTCCGAACGCCGATACACCCGCGATGCGGGGGCGGTCGGGGGACCTCGGCCACGGGGTCGCGGCGGTCAGCAGCCGAACCGTGTCGCTCGTCCAGTCGACGTGGGGGGTCGGCGCGTCCACGTGGAGTGTGCGGGGCAGTACGCCGTGACGCAGCGCCAGTACCGTCTTGATCACCCCGGCGATCCCGGCGGCGGCCTGGGTATGGCCCAGGTTCGACTTGATCGAGCCCAGCCACAGCGGTGCGGGCGCGCGGCGCCCGGTGCCGTAACCGGCCAGGATCGCGCGGGCCTCGATCGGGTCGCCCAAGGGGGTTCCGGTGCCGTGTGCCTCGACCGCGTCCACCTGGTCGGCGGTCAACCCGGCGTCGGCCAGGGCCTGGCGGATCACCTGCTCCTGGGCGCCGCCGTGGGGCGCGGTCAGCCCGTTGCTCGCGCCGTCCTGGTTGACCGCGGAGCCGCGCAACTCGGCGAGGATGGCATGGCCCAGGCGCCGGGCGTCGGAGCGTCGTTCCAGGATCAGTACGCCCGCGCCCTCGGCCCAGCCGGCGCCGTCCGCCGCCGCCGCGAACGCCTTGCAGCGGCCGTCGGCGGCCAGCGCGCGCTGCCGGCTGAACTCGACGAACGAGCCGGGGCCGGCCATCACGGTCACCCCGCCCACCACGGCCAGCGTGCACTCGCGGCGGCGCAGCGCCTGACCGGCCAGGTGCAAGGCGACCAGCGACGACGAGCAGGCGGTGTCCACGGTGAGCGCGGGACCGGTCAGGCCCAGCTGGTAGGCGATCCGGCCGGACGCCACACTCGCGGCGTTGCCGGTGAGCAGCCGACCGTCGAAGCGCTCCGGGGCCTCGCCGACGCGCGGCGCGTAGTCCGCGGCCATCATGCCGACGTAGACGCCGGTGGGTGTGCCGCGCAGGGTCGCGGGGTCGATGCCGGCCCGCTCCAGCGCCTCCCACGTGGTTTCCAGGAGCAGCCGCTGCTGCGGATCCATGGCCAGAGCCTCGCCGGGGCCGATGCCGAAGAAGCGGGCGTCGAAGTCGGCGGCGTCGGCGACGAATCCGCCGTGTCGCACGTAGGAGGTGCCCGGGTGGTCGGGGTCGGGGTGGTACAGCCGCGCCGCGTCCCAGCCGCGATCGGTGGGGAATTCGGTGATCGTGTCGCGGCCCTCGTCGAGCACGCGCCACAGGTCGGCCGGGGAAACGGTCCCGCCGGGGAGGCGGCAGCCCATCCCGACGATCACCAGGGGTTCGTCGTCGTCTGCGGCGGCCGGCTGCGGCCCGGCGGTGTCGTCCGGTTGTGCCTCGCCGCCGAGGGCGGCCAGGTGTCGGGCCAGCGCGCGCGGGGTCGGGTGGTCGTAGACCACCGTGCTGGGCAGCGGGATCCCGACCGCGTCCGACAGCCGCAGGGCCAGCCGCACCGCAGCCGCCGAATGCAGGCCGAGCGAGCCGAACGTGGCGTCGGGCGCGATGGGTTCGGCCGGGTCGGCATCGACCGCGTCCGTGGTGAGGTCGAGGACCAGGGCGAGCGCGTCGGCTGATCGCGGCGCCCGAGTCGCGGGGTCGGTTGGGCCGACCGAATCGGTAGGGCCGACCGAGTCGGGCGGGTCGGCTGGACCGACTGAATGAGCGGGCTCCATCGAGTCGGTCAAGTCGCCCGAGTCGGCCGGGTGTTCCGGATCGGCCACCGCCGCGATCGGCCGGTCCGGGTCGGTGGCCCCCGTCCGGCTCGCCAGCAGCTCCGCCAGCCGGCCGCGCGCGATCTTGCCGGTCGGGGTGACCGGCACCTCATCGACCACGATCAGCGCCAACGGCCACTTGTACTCGGCGACTTCCCGGCGGGCCAGGTGCGCCCGGATCCCGTCCAGGTCGATCGTGGCGCCCGGGCGCAACGCGGCGACCGCGCAGGGGTATTCGCCCAGCCGGGCGTCCGGGCGCGCGCCGATCGCGACGGTGGCGAACTGCGGCAATTCGTCGAGCACCGCCTCGACCTCGGCGGCGCCGAACTTCAGCCCGCCGACGTTGATCGACTCGGCGTGCCGGCCGTGGAAGACCACGGTGCCGTCCTCGGCGAGCGCGGCCCGGTCCCCGGTACGCAACCAGCCGTCGGCGGTCATCGCCGCGCGGGTGAGTTCCGGGTCGCCGAGGTAGCCCCGGAACACATGCGGCCCCCGGTACTGGAGTTCGCCCACCTCGCCGGGCACGCACGGCGCACCGCTCTCGTCCAGCACCCGTACCCGGGCGTCCTGTATCGGGCGGCCGATGCTGCGCGCGGCAACCTCGGGTGGATCGTCCGGGAGGGTGTACGTGCCGGCCCCGAGTTCGGACATGCCCCACTGGACGATCGTGCGGGCCCCGGCGACGCGGCGCAGTTCCGCGACCAGCCGGCCCGGCACGGCGGCGCCGCCGGTGCGGACCTCGCGCAGCCGGATCGGTGGGTGTGTCCCGGTCCGGCCCACCACGTCGCGCAGTTGTGCCGGGACGGCGAACAGCACGGTGGCGTCGACCCGGGCGGCCAGATCGGCGAAGGTCTCGACGTCCCAGGCGGGGAGCAGCGCCTGACGATGGCCGACCAGCACCGACAGGTGGACCGACAACAGGCCGAACAGGTGGGTGAACGCACTTGCGCTGACGATCGTGTCGTCCGCCCGGATCCGCCCCTCCCGGGCCACCGTCGCGGCGTTCGCGAGCAGCCCGGCATGGCTGTGCAGGCAGAGTTTGGGCCGGGTGGAGGTGGTTCCGGAGGAGGGCAGCAGGACGAACGGCTGCTCCGGGCGCACCGGAACCGGGCGTGGTCGGCGGCCGGCGTATGCGCGCAGCAGCCCCGCGAACGATCGCACGTCGGGCGTTTCGGTGACCTCACCGGTCACCAACAGGCGGGTGGGGACGGCCAGTCCCGCCGATATTCGACGTGCGTCACCGAGTTCGTCCCGACCGTGCCACGCGGCCGGCAGCACGAGGACCCGGGGCGTCACCCGTTCCAGTAACGACCGCTGTTCGCGCGGGCCCAGGGCCAGATGCAGCGGCACCATCACCGCACCCAGGTCGGCGATCGCGACATGCGCGAGCAGGAACTCCCAGGAGTTGGCCAGCCGTACCGCCACGGGGTCGCCGGGGCGCACGCCGAGGTCCTGGAGTCCGGCGGCCAACGCGTGTGACTCGGCCCGCCATTCGCGCCAGGTCCGGGTGTGTTCCCCGTCGGACACCGCGGGTGCGTCGGCCCACGCGGCGGCGGCCTCGGCGAACAGGTCGGGCAGCGTACGCGGGTCCTCGACCCGGTCGTGCATCGTTTCGTCGATCAGGTAGTCGCCCACCGTGATGGCCATCCGCACCTACCCCCGCACACCGAATGGGCCGCCACACGCCGACCGTTGCGCACACAGGCGGTGACCATGGCGCGCGTATGCGTGTGCATGGTGCGGGTGGGGTGCACATCTTGTCAAGACGAAAGGGTCTTATCGGTCGATCATTTCGATCGGGATGCGAACGCCGGCGTGCGGCGCGCGTTGTCGGGAGCCGGCGGAAGTCGCCCGGCGTCGGCCGCAATCGCACACCCGCCGGGGCGAATTCGGAGCGGTCGTTGTCCGGGTGGGGACGAATTCCGACGCGCATATCGCGCGTGCCGCGCCCGAATTCGGATCCGGTGTCGAATTGGGGCAGGCGAACCCGGTACACGTTCCGAATGCAGTCCGGGCGCATTCGGAACGGGTACCGGGCGGATTGCGAGCGCACTCGGTGCGCTCCCGGCCCGCGTGCCGGACCGATCCGGTCCGCAATTCCCCCGTCGTTCGGGCCGATTCCGGGCACGTCGAGCACGTATCGAGCCGAGGCGACCCCTTACGGTCGCCCGGCATTGGAGGTCGCCCCGGCGGTGGCCGTCGGCAGGCGGGGCAATTCGGCGGCGAGCGAGAGGGCGCCCCGCAGGGAGGCGTCCTGGAGGAAGCGGGCCGGGACGACCACCGGCGGGAAGGGCACGGCGGTGCGGATCCGGGCGCGCAGCGCGGCCAGCACACGCGGCGCGGAACGCATCAGGCCGCCGGTGATCGCGATGCGTTCGGCGTCGATCGTGATCGCCAGATTCGCGATGTGGACCGCGAGTTCGTCCAGCGCCTCGTCGACCAGGGCCCGTACGCGCGGATCCGGGTCGGTGAACAGCGCGGCGGCGTCCACCTCACGGCCGAGCAGTTCGCCGCCGCGCCTGCCCAGGCCGCTGCCGGCGGTGTGCTCCTCCAACGGCGCGCGCCCGGCGCCGAATCCGACGTCCGCGCGATCTCGAAGCAGGTAACCGATCTCGCCCGCCGCGCCGTTCGCCCCGGCCAGGACCCGCCCGCCGAGCACGATCGCCGCGGCGATCCCGGTGCCGAGGGTGAGCAGGATCGCCGGATCCGCGCCGCGCAGCGCGCCCCAGCGGGACTCGGCCAGCGCCGCCGCCTTTCCGTCGTTGCCGACCGCTACCCGCTCGGGGTCCAGGTCGAAACCCTCGGCCAAGGTGGCCGCGAGCGCCAGATCCTGCCAACCGGGCACGTTGGGCGCGAGCAACACCCGGTCGGGCAGCACGATTCCGGGGCTGACCGCGCCCACCGCCGAGCAGTGCCCGCCGGTATCGGCCGCGGTCCGTGCGACCAGGTCGCGCGCCGCGTGCATCGCACGCCGCACCGCCTGCTCGGCGCCCTCGCGGGCGTCGGTTTCCAGCCGTTCGCCGGCCAGCACCGTGCCGTCCGGCCGCGCGGTCGCCACCGCGATCTTGGTGCCACCGAAGTCAATGCCACACACGAACGACTCCCCCACCCCCGCGCCGAAGCGGGCGAACACCCGCTCCGGCGCGGGAAGGGCGGCGGGAGCTTCCGGAGCGCCGAATCCCTCGGCGGCAGCGGGATTTCGATCACCGCCGACCGCCTTCATGCGGGCTCCGCGACGCCGCCGCCGGCCGCACCGGCTCCACCCGGCCCGACCTCGCTCGCCGCCGCACCGGCCGGTGCCGGCTCACCATCGACCTTGCCGTCCACATCCGCCTCGTTCCGGTTCAAGTACACCTCGTCGATCTCCCTCGGCCCGAACGGCCAGGTCCGCTCCACCTTCGCCCAGATCAGGAACGCCAGACACCCCAGCGCCACCCACGCCAGCGACCACTCGATCGGATGCCGGTCGGGCGAATTCTTGTCCGCGTAGCAGAAGATCGCTATCCAACCGACCAAGGAGACCACGGCCGGTACCGGGTAGAGCCACATCCGGTAGGGCCGACGCAGCCCGGGTTGCCGGCGGCGCAGCACGATCAGCGCGGCGACCTGGGACACCGCCTGAACGATCACCATCACCGCGGTCAGCAGCACGATGATCGTGTTGAAGTCGGTGTGGTTTCCGATCAGGAAACCGGCCGCGGTCACCACGCCCATGGTGACCAGGCCCACGGTCGGGAACCGGTGGCGCGGGTGCAGCCGGGCGAACTGCTTGAAGAACACCCGGTCACGGGCCGCGTCGAAGGGCACCCGGGAACCGCCGAGCAGGCCGGCGAACACCGACGCGAAGGCGGTGATCAGGATCAGCACGGTCACGGTCTGTGCCGCGCCCTTGCCCCACGCCTTCTCCAGGACCAGCGAACCGATCGACGAGGAACCGGAGATGGTGTCGGTGTCGGTCACCCCCAGTACGCCGATCTGCATGATCAGGTAGATCCCCATGATGCCCACGATCGAGTAGACGATCGAACGCGGCAGTACCCGGCCGGGGTTCTTGATCTCGGCGCCGAGGTAGGCGGTGGTGTTGTACCCGAGGTAGTCGTAGATGCCGATGTTCAGGCCGCCGACGAACGCCAGCCAGAAGGCCGTGGTGCCCATGTCGAACGCGCCGTCGGGGTAGGTGAAGGCCAGGTCGGCGTCGAAGTTGGTGTAGCACGCGATGATCACCGCACCCACGCTGATCAGCATGACCACCCACATGATGGTGCTGAGCAGCCCGATCGACTCGATCCGGCGCCACAGCAGCAGCACCACGAGCACCACCACACCGACGCCGACGACGTCGCCCTCGGTCTGCGACATCGAGGGCCACAGGTATTGCAGGTACTGCACCATGCCCAGCACGCCGGTGGACATGATCAGCGGGATGAACAGGATGGCCGTCCAGACGAACAGGAACGGCATCAGCCGACCCGTGCGGTATTGGAACGCCTCGCGCAGATAGATGTACGTGCCGCCCGCGCCCGGCATCGCGGCGCCGAGTTCGGCCCAGATCAGGCCGTCGGCGAGGGCGAGCAGCGCGCCGGCGAGGAAGCCGAGGATGGCCTGCGGACCGCCGAAGGTGCCGACCATCAGCGGAATCGTGACGAACGGTCCGATGCCGCACATCTGGCTCATGTTGATCGCGGTCGCCTGGAACAGGCCGATCCGGCGGACGAATCCGCCGTCCGGCGTGGTCGTTCTCGGGCCGGCGCTCATCGTGGACCTCCTGCAGAGGGGTACCCCCGGGGGAACGCCGGGGGTCGGAACGATGGTGCGGAGAAAGGGACTTCGGACAGCGGCCGAGTGCTCGGGGCCGTCGGTTTGTTAAGTAAAATTCCTTAACTAATCCTCGTCAAGAGCGCCCGGGGATCGAGGCCACATCTTTGCCCTTCCGTGGCGGTTACAGTGGCGCGACTACCTTCGATGCCGCTGACGGAGAGCCGATGACCCCAGGAGGTATCCCGCCGGAACCCGACGCGCCCGCCGTGGCGCACTGGAACCGGGGCGTACTGCGCAGTCACAACGAGCGGGTACTCCTGGATCGGGTCCGCGCCGCCGCGCCCATCTCGCGCGCCCAACTCGCCCGCGACACCGGCCTGTCCAAACCGACGGTGTCCACCGCCCTGGAGGCGCTGGAACGCGCGGGGCTGGTGCGACCGGTGGGCCTGGAAACCGGCGCGCGGGGCCGGGCCGCGCTGCTGTACGAGCCCGATCCGACGGCGGGCTACGTGGTGGGGATCGACGTCGGGCGGTCCTGGATCCGGGTCGCGGTCGCCGACCTGGACGGCCGGCTGCTGGCCCGGCAGGACCGGCACAACCGGGCCCGTACCTCGGCCACCATGCTGGCCACCGCCACCGACCTGGCGCAGACCGTGGTCGCCGACGCCGGTCTGGAGCCGACCGCCGTGGTGCACACCGTGATCGGCTGCCCGGGCGTGTACGACCGCGCGGCCGACCGGATCCGGTACGCGGTCAACCTGCCCGGATGGGGCCGCCCGGGCCTGCGCGGCCGGATGGAGGCGGCGCTGGGCACCACCGTGGACATCGTCAACGACGCCAACCTGGCCGCGCTCGGCGAATACCACGGCGGTGCCGGCGCGGGCTGCCCGCTGTTCGTGTACGTCACCGTCGGCACCGGCCTGGGCATGGGCATCGTCGCCGACGGGCGGCTGTTCCCGGGCGCGGGTGGCGCGGCGGGCGAGATCGGCTTCCTGCCGCTGTCCCCGCGCCCGTCGGACCGGGTCGGGCACGGCGCGAGCGGCCCGGTGCCGCGACGCGGCATGCTGGAGGACGCGGTGTCCGCCGACGCGGTCGTGCGCGGCGCGCGGGCGCTGGGGATGACCGGGCCGCTCACCGCGAAGGCCGTCTTCGACGCCGCCCGCCGCGCGGAGGAGCCGGCCGCGAGCGCGGTCCGGCACGAGGCGCAGCGGCTCGCCCACGTGGTGGCCTCGGTCGCCGCCGTGCTCGATCCGGAACTGGTGGTCCTCGGCGGCGGGATCGGCGCCAACGCGGACCTGCTGCTCGGCCCGATGACCGCCGAACTGCACGAGTTGACCCCGCTGCGCCCGCGGGTGGCCGCGAGCGGCCTCGGCGAGGAGGCGGTCCTGCTCGGCGCGGTGGCCACGGCCGTCGCCACCGCCCGTGACCGTGTCTTCACCCACCACACGATGGGCCAGGGCTGACGGACGCCGGCGTCAGCTCGGGCCGACGACCAGCGGTCGCGGTTGGCGGGCCACCTCGCCCAGCCGGCCGATCAGACCGCGCAGCACCTCCGCGTCGTCCCCGCCGGCCGTCTGAAGGCGGTCCTGCAATACCCGGACGGCCGCCGCCCACGTGCCGTCGGCAACCCAGCGGCGCCGGCACGCGGCGACCGTCCGCCACGGCCCGAACCGGGGCGGCAGGTCGGCCCAGCGCACACCGGTCCGCATCCGGTACAGCACACCGTCGACGACCTGTCGCAGACCCGGCCCCCGGTCGGCAAAAGACCCGGACGCCGGCCAGAGCGGTGCGAGCAACGCCCATTCCCGGTCGGTGAGTTCGGTGCGATCGGCGACCACGGACAGGGTGATCAACCGGTCCGTGTCGGCGCTGTACCCGGACGTGTCGCCCAGGAGGTTCGCCCGCCCCCACGCGCCGAGCGGTCGCAGTGCCTCGTTCAGCGACGTGCCCAGCGGAGTGAGCGAATACTCGACCCGCAACGGCAGTTCGTCGAACTGCTCACGATGCACGATGCCGTCCAGTTCCAACTCCCGCAGATGCGAGGCCAGTACCTTCTCGGTGATCCCGGGTACCAACCGGCGCAGCTCGCCGAAGCGGCACGGGTGCTCGTTCAGCGCCCACAGGATGAGCACCTTCCACTTCCCGCCGACCACCCCCATGGCCGCGTCGATCCCGCAGACGTACGCCCCCGGCCTGCCCCTGCTCCTGCCCGTGCCAGTTCCCGTTCCCGTGCCCGTCATGTCCGTCCTCCGCCCGCTCGTCGCCCGTGCACCGCCCACGTGCCGCCCACGTTCCGCCCCCGCTGCGGTGCCGCTCGGGCCGTACCGGCGGCCGGGGTCGCGCGAGTACCCACTTACAAGTGCGTACTTGTCCGCCCGGACGCCGGTGACCAGCCTAATCGGCATGGAACCCGACACCCGAACGACCGATCCCACCATGCCCGCATCCACCCCCAAGCCCCCGCTCGCCGTACTCGGCCTGGGCGCCATGGGCGGCGCACTGGCCCGCGCCTGGCTCGCCGCCGGGCACCCACCGACCGTCTGGAACCGCACCCCGGGTCGGGCCGCGCCGTTCGCCGCCGCAGGCGCGACCGTCGCCGCGAGCGCCGCCGAGGCGGTGGCCGCGGCCGAGTTGGTCGTGGTGTGCCTGCTCGACCACGCCGCGGTCGAGGAGACCCTGGTCGGTGTCGACCTCGCCGGTCGGGACCTGGTCGACCTCACCACGACCACCCCCGCCGAGGCCCGCACCGCCGCCGCCCGGGCCGCCGAGCGTGGGGCCCGCTTCCTGGCGGGCGGGGTGATGGCGATCCCGCCGATGATCGGCGTACCCGGGGCCGGCGGCTACGTCTTCTACAGCGGCTCCCGGGAGGTCTTCGACACCCACGGCGACACCCTGGCCGTGCCGGCGGCCGGCCGCTACGTGGGCGCCGACGCCGGTTTCGCCGCGCTGTACGACGTGGCCCTGCTCAGCGCGATGACCGGGATGTTCGGCGGCATCACCCACGCCTTCGCACTGGTGCGCGACGAGGCGATCGCACCGACCGCCTTCGCCCCGCTGCTGGCCGAATGGCTGACCGCGATGGCATCCACGGCGCACCGCACGGCGGCCCAACTGGCGGCCGGCGACTACGTGTCGGGGGTGGCCTCCCCGCTCACGATGCAACTCGCGGGCGCGCCGACCCTCCTGCGTACCGCCGCCGAGCAGGGGGTCAGTCCCGAACTGCTGCTGCCCTATCTGGCCCTGATGGAGCGTCGGGTCGCCGACGGGCACGGGCACGAGAGCGGGACGGGGCTGATCGACCTGCTTCGCGGCTGAGTCGGGCCCGGATCCGCCTCCTCGATCCCAGATCCGAGCCGACCCAGGATCCGCGCGGTCGATCCCGAATGCGCGGAGCCCGGCCCGGATGCGCAAAGCCGCGCCCGGCTCGACTCGACACCCCCGAATCCCGTTGCCCGACTGCCTGTTCGACCATCCCGATCGTTAACACCCGGTTGGTATCCGGGCCGGTCCCTTCCGTTCCGCTTGATTCGAGGTCTGGACCAATAGTCGGTTTGGTATAGACCATTGACACTGCCTCGATGGCACTCCTAGCGTTGCCGACGCACGCCACGGGGGCGGACTTCGATCGGGCGACGACAGGTCGTCCGACGCGCCGCCGTGCCGCGAGCCGACGCCCGCGTCGGATCGCGGAAACGGGATGACGGCACGGCCGTTCGGTCGGCGCGTGACGTCCCTCGGGCGATGGTGGCGAGGGGGTCGACATGGACGACGAACACACGCTTTCCCGAACCGGTTCCCGGGAGCGGATCGAGCCGACCGGGGCCGCCGAGCCGCGCGCCGGGGAGCGGGTCGGCGGGTTGTCCTTCGGCCAGGAACGCCTGTGGTTCCTCGACCGCTTCGCACCGGGCGACGCCGCCTGGAACATCCCGTGGTTGTTGCGCCTGTCCGGCCCGCTGGACATCGAGGCGCTGCGTGTCGCCTTCGCGGGCGTCGTCGCCCGACACGACGCGCTGCGCACCCGATTCCCCGACGACGAGGGACGCCCCGTCGCCGTGGTGGCACCGCCCGGCCCGGTCCCGATCGAGATCGTGGACCCGGCCGGGCCGAGTGCCGACGCAGCCGACCGCATCCTCGCCGAGCGGGTCAACGCCGGCTTCGACCTCGCCGCCACACCGCCGCTGCGGGTGACTCTGGTCCGGCTCGACGACCGTGAACACGTGCTGTGCGTGGTGCTCCACCACATCCTGGCCGACGGCTGGTCGCTCAATCTGCTCCGCCGCGAACTGGAACTGCGCTACAGCGCGCACCGCGACGGCGTACGACCCCTCTTCGCCGAACTGCCCTCCTACCTCGACCACGCCGCCCGGCAGCGGGAGCACGACCCGGACACCGAACGGGCCGTCGACTACTGGCGCCGGCAACTCACCGACCTGCCCAGGCTCGACCTCCCACTCGACCGCCCGCGCACCGCCGCGCCGTCCTCCGCGACCGCGTTCCACACCCGACGCCTGACCGGCATCGGCCCCGCCCTGGACCACGTCGCGCGGACCCGACGCTGTACCCCGTTCATGGTCCTGCTCGCCGGCTACCAGGCACTGCTGCATCGGCACGGCGGGCAGCGCGACTTCGCCGTGGGCGCACCGATCGCCGGTCGTGGTGAGGTCGAACACGAGGGCCTGATCGGCTACTTCTCCAACACCCTGGTGTTGCGCGCCGACCTGCGCGGGGAGCCGACCTTCGGCGAACTGCTGCGCCGCACCCGACGGACCGCGCTCGGCGCGTACGGCCACGACCGCATCCCCTTCGAGCGACTGCTCGCCGAACTGCGGGTGGACCGCGATCCGGCGGCGCCCGCGCCGCTGTTCCAGACCCTGCTCACGGTGCACACCCAGGACGCGGACACCGGACCCACCCGCCGCTTCGCCGACCTGGCGGCCCGCGAGGTGGACGGCGGCCACCGCGCGGGCAAGTTCGACCTCTCCCTGGACATCCGACGCGACGGCGACGACCTGGAGGCGGTCTTCGGCTACCGCACCGCGCTGTTCGACGAGGCGACCGCAATCTCCTTGGCAGCCCGCCTGGAAACCCTGCTGCGCGGTGCCCTCGCCGAGCCGGACACCCCGGTACACCTGCTGCCACTGCTGACCGACGCCGACCGGGACCGTCTGGGCATCCGACCCGAACCCGTCGACGAGCCCGCCGAATCGGTCCTGGCGGCCATCGCCGGGGTCCCGGGCGACCGTATCGCCCTGCGCTCCCCCGACGGCTCCGTCACCTACCGCGAACTCGCCTTGCGCGCCGACGCCCTGGCCGCCCGACTCCGCAGCGCAGGGGTCGAACCCGGCGCCGTCGTCGGGGTGTTGTGCCCACGCGGCACAAACGCCGTCGTGGCCATGCTCGCCACCTGGCGCGCGGGCGCCGCGTATCTGCCCCTGGACCCCAAATACCCTTTCAGACGCCTGGAGTTCATGCTCGCGGACAGCGAGACCCAAGTGGTGGTCACCGATGCCGCGCACGCCGAAGGGCTGCCCGCGACGGTCACCCCGGTATTCGCCGACGCGGCGCCGGAGAGCGCACCCTTCACTCCCCTCGAACCCACCGCCCAGTCCCCCGCGTACCTGATCTACACCTCCGGCTCCACGGGCACCCCCAAGGGTGTCCTGGTCCCGCACGGCGCACTCGCCGCCCGGGTGCGCTGGATGCGCACCGGCTACCGGATCGAGCCGAGCGACCGGGTCCTGCAGACCGCCTCGCTCAGCTTCGACACCCATGTCGAGGAGCTATATCCGACCCTGGCCGCCGGCGCCACGCTGGTCCTGCCCGCGCCCGACGCCACCCTGCCCGACGTACTCGCCGCCGGCGACGCAGCCGACGTCACCGTGCTCGACCTGCCCACCCCCTACTGGCACGAGCTCGTCGAGACCGGCGCCGACACCATCGCCTGGCCGCCCGCGCTGCGCCTGCTCATCCTCGGCGCCGACCAGGTTCGCCCCGGCGCGGTCGCCGCCTGGCGCGCCCGCTTCGGCGACCGGGTCCGCCTGGTCAACTCCTACGGGCCGACCGAGACCACCGTCATCGCCACCACCGCCGACCTCGGCCCCGCCGACGCCACCGCACGCCCGCCGATCGGCACCACGATCGACGCCACGCACACCGTGGTCGCCGACGCGCACGGCAACCCCGTGCCGCCCGGCGTGCCCGGCGAACTGCTGATCGGCGGCGCCGGCGTCGCCCACGGCTACCTCGGCCGCCCCGGCGCCACCGCCGCCGCCTTCCGGCCCGACCCCGACGGCCCGCCCGGCGCCCGCCGCTACCACACCGGGGACCGGGTGCGGCTGCGCGCCGACGGGCGGTTGGAATTCCTCGGCCGGCTCGACGCCCAGGTCAAGGTGCGCGGCTACCGGATCGAGCCGGGCGAGGTGGAGGTCGCGCTCCTGGCCCACCCCGGCGTACTCCAGGCCGCCGTGGTCGCCCGGGACGAGGCACTGGTGGGCTACGTGGTCACCACCGCCGACCTGTCCGTGCCCGAACTGCGCGCCGACCTCGCCAGCCGACTGCCCACGCACCTGTTGCCCGGCGCACTGGTCCGGCTGGACCGGCTCCCCCTGACCCCGAACGGCAAACTCGACCACCGCGCCCTGCCCGCCCCCGACCGACGCGCCGAACAGACCCACGGCTACCTCGCGCCCCGCACCGACGCCGAGGAACTGGTCGCCGAGATCTGGATCGACGTGCTCGGCCTGGACAAGGCCGGCGTGCTCGACGACTTCTTCGAACTCGGCGGCCACTCGCTCCTGGCCACCCGCGTGGTCGCGCGGATCGCCGCCGCCACCGACCTCGTCGTACCGCTGCGCACCCTGTTCACCCACCGCACCCTCGCCGGATTCGCCGCCGCGGTCGAGGAACTTCTGGTCGCCGACCTGGCCGCGCTCGACGACGACACCGCCGAGCAGCTGCTCTCCGCCGAGAGGAACCGTTCGCAGCCATGAGCACCGAGTCCCCCGCGCGCGACACGCCGCTGTCCGCGACCAAACGCGAACTCCTGGAACGCCGGCTGCGCCGCCGCGTGCCGACCGGCCCGGTCATTCCGCGCCGGCCGGAGGGCACCGTGCCGCCGCTGTCCTACGCTCAGGAACGCGTCTGGTTCATGGAGCAGTTCGCGCCCGGCACGGCCGCGTACACCATCCCGGTCGCCCGCCGGCTGCGCGGTGCGCTCGACGTCGACGCCCTGGAACGCGCCCTGGCCGACCTCGTCGCCCGCCACGAAACCCTGCGCTCGCGCTACCTCGTGGACGAGGACGGACAGCCCCGCCTGGACATCGCCGCGACCCTGCCGTCGGTGCTCACACGCGTCGAGGCGGCCGACCGGGCCGAGGCGGAGCGACTGGTCAACGCGGGCGCCGCGGCGTCCTTCGACCTGGCCGAGGGACCCCTGATCCGGGCCCTGCTGATCCGCCTGACCGACACCGACCACGTGTTGCTGCTGACCGTGCACCACAGCGTCAGCGACGGATGGTCCAGCGAGATCATGGTCCGCGAGGTACTGGCCGGCTACGCCGCGCACGCCGCCGGCAGCGCGCCGCGACTTCCCGAATTGGCGGTCTCCTATGGCGACTTCGCCATCTGGCAGCGGGAGCGGCTGACCGGCGAGACACTGCTGCGCGAGACCGCGTACTGGCGGACCGAGCTGGCCGGCGTCGAACCACTCGAACTGCCCACTCGCGGACCACGCCCGGCCCGACAGACCTTCGCCGGCGCCGGCCACGCCTTCGAGGTCGACCGCGAACTTCTGGACCGGCTCGCCGCGTTGGCCCGCGAGCGCGGCGCCACCCTGTACATGGTGCTGCTCGCCGCCTTCCAACTCATGCTCGCCCGGCACAGCGGGCAGCGCGAGTTCGCGGTCGGCTCGCCGGTGGCCGGTCGCCCGCATCCCGAGGTGGAGAACCTGGTCGGGATGTTCGTCAACGTGGTGGCACTGCGCGCCCGCACCGGGGGCGATCCGACCTTCGCCGAACTGCTCGACCGCACCCGGGAGACCTGCCTGGAGGCGTACGCACACCAGGAGTTGCCGTTCGCCCAGCTGGTCACCGAGCTGAACGTGGCGCGCGACGTGTCCCGGTCGCCGGTGTTCCAGGCGGTGCTCGCGGTGCAGAACTACGCCACGGCGAACGCCCCCGACGCCGGGTCCGGATTGACCGCCGAGGCGTTCGGCCTCGAGGCCGGCGGCACCCGGTTCGACCTGGAACTGTTCCTGATGGAGTGGCCGGACGGCCTGTACGGCGCCTTCAACTACAACACCGACCTGTTCGACGAGACGACCATCGCCCGCCTGGGCCGGCATCTGGGTCGGCTGCTCGCGGTACTCGCCGACCGGCCCGACGTACCGGTGTCCACCCTCGACGGCCTCGACCCCGACGAACGCGACCTGGTCCTGATTCGCTGGAACGACACCGCCGCGCCGGTCCCGGAACGGTCAACACTGGTCGACCTGATCGCCGACCGCATCGCCCGCACCCCCGACGCCACCGCCGTGGTCCTGGACGAACACACCCTGACCTATCGCGAACTCGACGCCGCCGCCGATCGGGTCGCCCACCGCCTCCGCGCCGAGGGGGTCCGCCCCGGCGACCTGGTCGCGGTCGGCGCGGAACGCTCCCCCGAGCTGGTCGCCGCCCTGCTCGGCGTGCTGCGCACCGGCGCCGGGTACACCCCGCTGGACCCCGAATACCCCGCCGAACGGCTGGCGTTCATGCTGGCCGACTCGGGCGCGCGGGTATTGCTCAGCCACCGGCGACTGCCGATGCCCGCCGACTGCGCGGCCACGGTGATCGCCCTGGACGACCTCGCCGACTGGCCCGACCCGGCACCCGGCACCGACGCTCGCGCCGATGTCGCCGCACCGACGCCCGACGACGTCGCGTACATGATCTACACCTCCGGCTCCACCGGCCGGCCCAAGGGTGTGCCGAACACCCACCGCGGCATCGTGAACCGGATCGCGTGGATGCAGGACACCTACCGACTGGGCCCCGACGACGCGGTGTTGCAGAAGACCCCGGCGAGCTTCGACGTGTCGGTCTGGGAGTTCTTCTGGCCGCTGACCGCGGGCGCCCGACTGGTCCTGGCCCGCCCGGGCGGGCACAAGGACGCCGGATATCTGCGCGACGTGATCGCCGAACAGGGCGTGACAGTGACGCACTTCGTGCCCGCGATGCTGACCGTGTTCCTGGCCGAAGAGGGCGTCGAGCGCTGCACGACGCTGCGCCGAGTGGTGTGCAGCGGCGAGGAGTTGGCTCCGGACAACGCCCGCGCCTTCCGCGAGCGGCTGCCGAATTGTGCGCTGGCGAACCTGTACGGGCCGACCGAGGCGGCCGTGGACGTCACCGCGTGGGAGTGCGCGGGCCCGCTCGCCACCGTGCCGATCGGCGCGCCGATCCACAACACCCGGGTGTACGTACTCGACGAGGCGATGCGACCCGCGCCGCTCGGCACGCCGGGCGAGCTGTATCTGGGCGGGGTCCAGGTCGCGCTCGGCTACCACCGGCGGCCCGGCCTGACCGGGGAACGTTTCGTCCCGGATCCGTTCGGCGCGCCGGGCGCCCGGCTGTACCGCACCGGCGACCTCGCCCGATGGCGACCCGACGGCACCCTCGACTTCCTGGGCCGGATCGACGGTCAGGTCAAGCTGCGCGGCCTGCGGATCGAACTCGGCGAGATCGAGGCCGCGTTGCGCGCCCGCCCGGAGGTGGACGAGGCCGCGGTGGTAGTCCGCGAGGACACCCCCGGGGACAAGCGCATCACCGCGTACGTGGTACCCACCGCCCCAGGGCGGGCCGTGGGTGCCGCCGGCAAGGCCGAGAGACCGGGCTCGGGTTCCACCGTCGAGGTCGCCGGCCTCGACCCGAGCACCGGGGCCACGAACTCCGACTCGGGCACGGGAGGCGCGGACCACGACCCAAACACGGTCGTCACGGACCCCGACCCGGATCGCGGCACCGAAGACTTCGACGCCGACGACATCCGGGCCGCGCTCAAACGCACCCTGCCCGACTACATGGTCCCCGCCGCGTTCGTCGCGCTGCCGGCGCTGCCCCTGACCCCCAGCGGCAAGCTCGACCGCAAGGCTTTGCCCGCGCCCGCCGCGCGCCGCTCCAAGGGTGCCGCCGCCGCGCCGCCGACCACCCCGGCGGAGCTGCTGTTCGCCCGGATCTGGTGCGACGTACTCACGCTGCCCGAAGTCGGCGTCGACGACGACTTCTTCGACCTGGGCGGCCACTCCCTGCTGGCCACCCAGGTGGTCGCGCGAGCGCGCAAACAGCTCCCGGAGATCGGCGGTCGGGCGGTCAGCGTGATGGACGTCTTCACACACAAGACGATCCGCGAGATCGCCGCCCTGTCCACGCTGTCCGAGGCCGAACGCGGCCCGGCGCGACTGCTGTACCGGCTGAGCAAACCCGTCCCGGTGGCGCGGCGCACCCTGTCCCTGGTCTGTGTGCCCTACGGTGGCGGCAGCGCGGTGGTGTACCAACCACTGGCCGACGCGCTGCCGGACACCCACGACCTGTGGTCGGTGGCCATCCCCGGACACGACGTGGGCGTGACCCAGGAGCGGCTGCCCTTCGAGGAACTCGCGCGGCGGATCGTCGCCGAGGTCCAGGAACGGGTCGAGGGACCGATCGCGCTCTACGGCCACTGCGGCGTCGGCAGCGCGTTGATCGTCGCCGTGGCGCGGCAACTGGAGGCGGCCGGCCGTGAGTTGGATGCGGTGTACATCGGCGCCCAGTTCCCGTTCGCCCGCCCTCGCGGGCGGGTGTTGTCCACGCTGAGCAAGGTGGCCGCGCTCGAACCGCTGCTCGGCGACCGGGTGTACGCCAACTGGTTGACCTCGATGGGCGCCGACATGGCGGACCTGGACGGCGACCAGATGAAGTTCATCATCGGCAACATGAGACGCGACTCGGTGGCGGCCGAGGAGTACTTCACGGAGGCGCTGTCCGACAACCGCCCCCGGCTGCGTGCGCCGATCGTCTCGGTGATGGGCGACCGGGACCCGGCCGCCGACTTCTACCAGGAACGCTTCCGCGAGTGGCGCACCATCGCCGACCGGGTGGCGCTGGTGATGCTGGACGAGGCGGGCCACTTCTTCCTCAAGCACCGCGCGAACGACCTGGCCGAGGTGATCACGCGCGTACATCCGGCGGTGGCCGCGGGCCGCACCGACGCGCTGCCCACCCGCGAGGCGGACGGCCCGTGGTGGTTCCACGGCACCGCCGGACCACCGGACGACGACCCCGGACCGGACCGCACCGGGACCGCCGCTTCGCGAGGCCGCGAACCCCAACCCGGCATGGGCCGGTTCCTCCTGGTGGCGTTCAGCCAACTGGTCTCGATCACCGGCTCCGCGCTGACCGAATTCGCGTTGCCGATCTGGATCTACCTCCAGACCGGCTCGATGGGCCGCTTCGCGCTCTACGCGGTGATCGGCATGTTGCCGGGCATCCTGATCGGCCCGCTCGCCGGGGCGATCGTGGACCGGATGGACCGGCGCAGGGTGATGCTGCTCGGCGACCTGACGGCCGGCGGCACCCAGGGGGTGCTGTTGTTGCTCCTGGTCTCGGGCTCGCTGCATCCGTGGCACATCTACGTGCTGTTGGGCGCGCTGTCCGTCGCGCTCACCTTCCAACGCCTGGCCTACGCCTCGGCGGTGCCGCAACTGGTGCCCAAGCAATACCTCGGTCACGCCAACGGCATCGTGCAACTGGCGGGCGGGGTCGCCCAGTTCGTCGTCCCGCTGATCGCGGTGGGGCTGATGGCCGGCATCGGCCTGCGCGGCATCCTGATCCTGGACGTGATCAGCTACACGATCGCGATCACCATCATCGCCTTCGTGAAGTTCCCGCGCACCCTCCCCTGGCGGCGGCGCGAGTCGCTCACCGCCGAGATCAAGCACGGGTTCACCTACTCGTGGCGCCATCGCGGCTTCCGGGCCATGCTGCTCTGGTTCGCCGTGCTGAACCTGTTCCTGTCCCCGCTGTTCCTGCTCACCACGCCGCTGGTGTTGTCCTTCGACTCGCTCGGCGGCGCCGCCCGGGTATCCATGGCGGCCGGTGCCGGGGTGATCGTGGGCGGCATCGCGATGGGCTTTTGGGGCGGTCCGCGCCGGCAACGGCTGCGCGGCATGTTGTGGCTGGCCGCCGCCCTGGCCGGGGCGTCCGCGTTCACCGGACTGCACGCGAGCCTGTGGGTGGTCGGGATCGGCGCCTTCGGCATGTCCTGCGCACTGTCCCTGGTCAACGGCGTCTACACGACCATCGTCCAGGTCAAGGTGCCCCAGCGGTTCCACGGCCGGGTATTCGCGCTGAACACCCTGGTCGCCTGGTCCACGCTGCCGATCGGACACGGCATCATCGCGCCGCTCGGCGCCAAGCTGTTCGAGCCGCTGATGACCGACGACGGGCCGCTCGCGAGCTCGATGGGCCGGCTGATCGGACACGGCGAGGGACGCGGCATCGGCCTGCTCTACCTGGTGTTCGGCGCCGCAATGCTCGCCCTCGTGCTGATCGGCTTGCGGCTGCCGGTACTTGCCCACTTCGACCGGGATGTCCCGGACGCTCCCGCCGACGACGAGGTCGGCATCCAGGAACGCGAACGCCGGATCCGGGCCCGGGCCGCCGGGTCGGCGCCCGCCCTCGCGGAGGTGTCGAGATGAGCATCGGAACCCGACCCCGGCCGACACCCGCCGGCCGCCGCGCACCGGAGACCCTGTCCGCGCTGCTCGCGCATCGCGCCGAGATCGAGCCGGAGCAACCCGCGATCCTCAGCGGACGCGAGAAGTTGACGTTCGGTTCCTGGCACTACCGCGCGGACGCGGTGGCCGCCGGGCTCGCCGAGCGCGGCATCGGCGCGGGCGATCGGGTCGCGCTCCTGTACGGCAACGGCGACTGGATCGACTACGCGACCGCCTACCTGGGCGTACAGCGCACCGGCGCGGTCGCGGTGCCGATGTCGGACCGGCTCGCCCCCGCCGAGGTGCGGCACCTGCTCGCGCACAGCGGCGCGGCGGCCGTACTGCACCGCGCCGAGTTGGTCCCGCCGGACGCCGGCACCGGCGCCTGGACCGCGCCGGTCGAGGACATCGAGACCTACCCCGCCGGCGGCCTGCCGACCCCGGCCCCCGGCGACCTCGCGCAGATCCTGTACACCTCCGGAACCACCGGCACCCCCAAGGGTGTTGCCGCGACGCATGCCAACCTGGCGTACGGCTGCACGCTGGACGCGCGCCGCCGCCCGCTCGGCCACTCGGCGCACTTCCTGCACGCGTATCCGGTGGGCACCAACGCCGGGCAGACCATGCTGATCAACGCGCTGGACGCGAAGGCGACCGCCATCGCCGCCCCGCGCTTCACCCCGGGACACTTCGCCCGGCTGATCGAACGGCACGCGGTGGGGAGCGTGTTCGTGGTGCCGGCGATGGCCGTCGAACTGCTCGGCGCGGACCAGGCACACCGCCACGACCTGTCCAGCGTGCGACTGCTCGGCTCCACGGCCGCCGCCCTGCCGCGCCGGGTCGCAGTGGGCCTGGCCCGGCTGTTCCCCCAGGCGCAGATCGTCAACTACTACACCTCCACCGAGGCCGCGCCCGCGCAGACCACGATGTTGTTCGACCCCGAACACCCCGGCTCGCCCGGCCGACCCGCGTCGTTGCGCGACCTGCGGGTGACCGACGACCGCGGGCGGGTGTTGCCGGTCGGGGAGACCGGAGAGGTCTGGCTGCGCACCCCGACCACGCCCCGCTCGTACTACAACGAGAAGGCCGACTCTAGGGTGTTCTCCGGGCGTTGGGTGCGCATGGGCGACCTCGGCTACCTGGACGCCGAGGGTTTCCTGTACCTGGTCGACCGCGAGCGGGACGTGATCAAGTCCGGTGCGTACAAGGTCTCCACGTTGCAGGTCGAGGACGCCCTGCACGAACACCCGGGCGTGCTGGACGCGGCCGCGTTCGGCGTACCGCACCCCGTGCTCGGGATGACCGTCGCGGCCGTCGTGGTGCCCCGGGGCGAACTGACCGCGACCGAGCTGCGGGTGTTCCTGATGGAACGGCTCGCCGCTCACGAACTGCCCGGACACGTGGTGTTCCGGGAATCCCTGCCACGCAACGAGGGCGGCAAGATCCTCAAGCGCGAGCTGCGCCGGCTCCTGGACGACGAGGTCCGACCATGACTGTGACGAACGATCAGATCCCCTGGAACGATCGTATTCCGCCGAACGATCATCCGACCCCGACGGCCGCGAGCGCCCACGTCGAAGCCGAGCCCGGGGCGGGGCTCGACACGCCGGCCTTCGCGCCGTTGTCCGCTGCCCAGTTGGGCGTGTGGGTGACCGAGCGCACGTTGCCCGCCGAGTCCGCCTACCACCTCTCGGTGCTGCTGCGCTTCGACGGCCCGCTCGACCCGGACGCGCTGGCCCGCGCGTGCGCGGCCACGATCGAGCGGCACCCGATACTGGCCGCGGCGGTCGGCGAGGCGGACGGCACGCCGGGCCTGGTGCCCACGACGCCCGCGCCGATGCGCCGGGTGCCGGCCGACGAGGCGGACCTGGATGCGCTGATCCGGGCCGAACTGGGCCGCCCCTTCGACCTGTACGCCGGTCCGCTCGCCCGCTTCACCCTGTTCTCCCTCGCGCCGGACCGGCACACGCTCCTGGTGACCGCGCACCACGTGATCTTCGACGGCACGTCCAAGGAGATCGTGGTGGCCGCCCTGGCCCGGGCCTACCGCGCGGCCCGCGAGGGCGGGACTCCCGCGACGCCGGCATCGGACGGCCCGGGATCGACCGACGTGTTCCGGGCCGGACCGGCGTCGGCCGATCATCCCGACCCCACCGGCGTCTGGGCCCGGCACCGCGAGGAACACGGTCGGGCGATCCTGCCGGGGCTGCTGCCCACCACGCGCGCCGGCGGCGAACCGGCGCCGGGCACCACGATCCCGTTCACCCTCGGGCCCGAGACGGTCGACGCACTGCACGAGACGGCCGTACGACTCGGCGTCACCCACTTCGAACTGCTGCTGGCCGCCTGGCACACGCTGCTGTTCCGCTACGGCAACGCGCGGGTGCGCACCGCGCTCGAACTCACCACCCGCACCCCGGTCGAGGCACGCCGGGTCGGGCTCTACGTCAATGAGCTGCCGGTCTCCTCCCGACCGCGCGCGGGACAGGGATTCGGCACGTTCGTCCGGGCACTGCGCGCCGAACTGCGGGCGATCTACGCCTTCCGCGACGTGCCGTACAGCCACACCGTGCGCGGTCTCGGGCCCAGGACCGCGCTGACCGAGCTGACCGTGAGCTATCGGCGGCGCACGCGCGTGGTCGAGCCGGTCTTCCCCGGGGTGGAGACCCGGGTCGAGTGGATCGTGTTGCCGCCGACCGCGCGCAACACCGCGCATCTGCAACTGGTCGAGGGCCGGGACCGGATCGACGGCGCGCTGCACGTACCGACGGACGGCTTCGTCCCGGAGGTGGCCGCGCGTATCCCGGGCCACTTCGCCACCCTGCTGAACACCGCGCTGGCCGACCCCGAACTGCCGCTCGGCGACCTGCCGTTGTTGTCCGAGCAGGAACTGGTCAGGGTCCTGCACACCGACAACGCCACCGACACGCCGTATCCGGCCGAGGAAACCGTGGTCGAGTTGTTCGCTGCGCGCGCCGCGGCCGCACCCGACACGGTCGCCGTCGTGTGCTCGGGCCGGTTCCTGACCTACCGCCAGGTGGCCTCGGCCGCCTACGTATTCGCCGAACGCCTGCACCGGGCCGGGATCGGCGCGGGCGACCTGGTGGCGATCGAACTGTCGCGCACCGGCGAACAGGTCGCCGCCGTCCTCGGCGTGCTCGCCGCGGGCGCCGCGTATCTGCCGCTCGACCCGGGTTATCCGGCCGAACGGCTGGCGTTCATCCGGTCGGACGCGCGCATCGCGGCGATCGTACGGGACGAGAATGCGCAGGGCGGTGAACCGGGCGGCCCCGGCGCGGACTTCACGCCCGACCACGTTCCGGACGTGTCCGGGGAGTCGGCCCGGCTCCACCTCCTCGCCCCCGCCGAACCGCCGATCCCCGATGCCCCCGCCGCACCGGCCCGGCTCCGCCTCGTCACCCCCGTCGAACCGCTCGTCCTGGCCGCCCCCGACCTGAACGGGCCCGACCTGTTCGGAACCGAGCCCGGACGGGTCCGGCCGCCCACCCGGCCCGCGCCGAGCGATCCGGCGTACGTGATCTACACGTCCGGCTCGACCGGTCGGCCCAAGGGCGTCCAGGTACCGCACCACGCGCTGGCCAATCTGCTCGCGAGCATGCGCGACCGGCTCGGCGCCGGGCCCGGCGACCGCTGGCTCGGGTTGACCTCGCTGTCCTTCGACATCTCCACGGTCGAACTCCTGCTGCCGCTGACCACCGGCGCCCGGGTGGTGCTGGTGCCCGACGACCGGCACCGGGACGGACCGGCGCAACTGGCCCTGCTGGAGCGACACGCCGTCTCGCACGTCCAGGCCACCCCGAGCGGCTGGCGGGTGCTGCTCGCGGCCGGCCTGCACCGTCCGGGGCTGACCGCGATCACCGGCGGCGAGGCGCTGCCGGCCCCGCTGGCCGCCGAACTGCGCGACGCGGTGGGCCGGTTGCTCAACGTGTACGGGCCCACCGAGACCACGGTGTGGTCCACCTACGCCGAGGTCGACTCCGAGGCCGCGCCCGGAATCGGCCGGCCCCTGGCCAACACCCGCGCGTACGTACTCGACGGCCGGCTGCATCCGGTCCCCGAGGGCCTGGTGGGCGAGTTGTTCCTGGGCGGGGACGGCGTCGCGCACGGCTACCTGGGCCGCCCGGGGCTGACCGCCGAGCGTTTCGTGGCCGACCCGTTCGGGCCGCCCGGCGCCCGCCTGTACCGCACCGGCGATCTGGTCCGGCACGCGCCCGGCGGCGGCCTCGACTACGTCGGGCGTACCGACGCGCAGGTCAAACTGCGCGGACACCGGATCGAACTCGGCGAGATCGAGAGCCGGCTCGCCGCACACCCCGGCATCGCCCAAGCGGCGATCCGACTGCTCGACCCGGACGGCGAACACGCCCGCCTGATCGGCTATGTGGTTCCCGAGCCCGGACAACCCCCCATTGCGCCGGACGAGTTGCGTGCCTTCCTCGCCCGCACTCTGCCGAGTGCCATGGTGCCTGCCGGCTTCCTGGTCCTGAACGCCTTCCCGCTGACCCCCAACGGCAAGCTGGACCGGGCCCGCCTGCCCGAACCGGCACCCACCCGGCCCGAACCGGGCCAGTCCGCCGACCCGTCCGGTGCCGCCGGCGGCCCGGCCGACGAACTCACCGAGACCGTGCGGGCGATCTGGGCCGAGGTGTTGCGCCTGGACGACATCGGCGTGGACGAGGACCTGTTCGACCTCGGCGGCCACTCGCTCACCATCACCCAGATCGCCGCCCGGATCCGCAAACGCCTCGGCGTCGAGGTCCCGCTCGACGTCTTCTTCGACACACCCACCGTCGGCGGCGTGACCGACGCCGTCCGCGACCTCCAGGAGCCGTGATGCGCAACGATCCCGAAACCACCGACCCCGAGACCGACCAGGAGACCTACCGCGTGGTTGTCAACGACGAGGAACAACACTCGTTGTGGCCGCTGCGCACCGACCCGCCCGCCGGCTGGGTGCCCACCGGATTCGTCGGCACCCGCGAGGAGTGCACCGCGCACATCGACCGGGTCTGGCCGGACATCCGGCCGCTGAGCCTGCGTCGGCGACTGGCGGGGGACGCGGCATGAGGGCGGACCCGCTGCGCGAACGGGTGGCCACGCTGATCGCCGACGTGAGCGGCGGCGAGGTGAGCGCGCACGAGGTGTTGGAATCGACCGGCTCGCTGACCGCGTCAGGGGTGAGTTCGCTGACCTTCCTGCGCCTGATCGACGCCCTGGAGGGCGAATTCGACGTGTTCTTCGACCTGGACGCCGACCTGGACTTCGTCGAGGACCTGGACTCGCTGGTGGCGCACCTGACCCGGCAAGGCGTGGCGGTGGGCGATGGTTGAGGACGAGTCGGCGAGAGCCCGGGTCGCGGCCGAGGCGCCGGTCGCGGCCCCCTACGAGGTGCCGGCGCCCTTCGCGGTCTCCGCCGACGACCCGGTCCGAGCGCCGCTGACGTGGGGTCAGCGGGCCATCTGGCAGGCCATCCGGCGCACCGCGCCCAGCGACCACTACTTCAACATGACCCGCGTATTGCCGATCGCCGACCGCGGCCGGCCGGTGGACGTGACCCGGGCGAGCGCCGCGCTCGGCCGGCTGATGGAGCGTCACGACGCGTTGCGCACCCGTCTCGTGCGCACCGACGGCGAGCCCCGGCAGGCCCGCCACTCGGTGGGCACGCTGCCGGTGGAGGTGTTCGAGGCGGCGTTGATCGAGGACGCGGACACGGTCGCGGCGGCGGTGGCCGAACGCCTCGGCGCCACCCGCTTCGACTACTTCGACGCCTGGCCGATCCGGGTCGGCCTGGTGGTGCACGGCGGCCGGGTCCGCTACATCGCGCTGGCCCTGTGTCACGTGGCCACCGACGGGCACGGCGTCGAAGTCCTGGTCCGTGACCTGCGGTTGCTGATCCGGCGCGGGTCGGCGGGCGGCCCGGCGGCGGGTGGGCCGCTGGACCTGGCCCACGAGCAGTCCACGACCACGGGCCTGCGCCGGGGCGAATCGGCGCTCGCGCACTGGGAGACGCACTATCGGCGGATCGCGCCGACGGTGTTCGCCGACGTGATCGCCGAACCGGCGGCGCCGCGTTTTCGCACCGTGCGCCTGGTCTCCCCCGCGCTGGCCCGGGCCGCCGACGCGGTCGCGCTGCGCCATCGGGTCAGCCCGTCGGCGGTGTTGCTCGCGGGCGCGGCCGTGTTGGCGGCGCGAGCGGGCGGGCGGGACACCGCGGTGATGTTGCCGATCGTCGCCAACCGTTTCCGGGCGGACAGCCGCGATCTGGTCACCACGCTCTCCCAGGAAGGGCTGTTCGTGCTCGACCTGGACCTCGCCGCGCGCTTCACCGACCTGCTGCCCGCCGCATGGCAGGCGTCGCTGCGCGCGTATCGCAGCGCGGGCTACGACCCCGACCGGTGGAACGCGCTGATGTCCAGGATCACCGCCGAACGCGGCACGCCCATCCGGCCGTTCTGCTGCTTCAACGACATGCGCCTGGTGGACCGGCCGCCGGAGCCGGGGCCCGAGCCGACCGCCGCCGAACTGGACGTGGCGCGCACGCGCAGTCGGGTGGAACCGGCGGGCGGACACGAGTTCATCGCCTGCCGGTACTGCATGCACGTGGTCACCGAGGGCGACGCGCTGGTGGTCAGCGTCACCGGCGACACCGCCTATCTGCCCGTACACGCGCTGGAGGCGCATCTGGTCGCGCTGGAGGATCTGCTGGTACGCGCCGCCGCCGGGCGGGAGGTGCCGATCGGCGCGCTGACCGGCTTCGCGGAGCGGGTGGCGGAGCCGGTCGCATGAGCGTCCTGGCGTATGCCGGTGCCACGTCCGTCGCGGCGGGTGACCGGCTGCGCTTCCACCTGGCCTCGACCGACGACGGCCCGGTGCGCGGCGAGGTCACGATCGTCGACGCGACCACCGACCACGTCCTGGCCCGGGCCCGAGTGAGTGGCGAACACTGGGAGTTGGCCGTCCCACCGGACTGGCCCAGCTCGCTGTACCGGGCCGTGTTCGACGACGGCACCCCGCTCGCCGGGGACGAACCCCTCGACCACGAGGTCTGGTTCGTGGTCCGCTCGGCGCAGCCCGGGGTGGCCGCGCCGATCCTGGTGTCGGTGCCGTTCGCCACCTGGCAGGCGTACAACCGCTCCGGTGTGCCCGGGCGGGGGCTGTACTACGCCGAACAGCCGGACCGGGCCGCCCGGGTCACGTTCGACCGACCCGGTGGCGGGCCCCCGCCGGAGCGCTGGGAGGAGGGCCTGCTGCGCTGGTTGCGGGCCACCGGCCGGCCGGTCGAGTTCTGCTCCGGCCTGGATCTGCACGGCGGGACCGAACTCCTGTCGCACTACCGGCTGTTGGTGATCAACGGGCACGACGAGTACTGGTCGCGGGAACAGCGCGACACCGTCGAGGGATTCGTGCGGCGCGGCGGCAACCTGGCCATCTTCGCCGGGAACACCGCGTGGTGGCAGATGCGCCTGGAGGACGACGGCCGCACCATGGTCTGCCATCGGGACGCGATCGCCGACCCGATGGCGGCGATCGATCCCGAGCGGGTCACCGTGGAGTGGTCCAGCGCGCCGGTGCACCGGCCGGAGAACACGATGACCGGGCTCAGTTTCCGGCGGGGCGCGGGTGCGTGGGGCGAGGGGATGAAGGTGATCCGCGAGGAGGCGTACATCGCCCGGTTCACCGACCACTGGGTGTTCACCGGCACCGGTCTCGCGGACGGCGACAAGTTCGCCCAGGGCGCGCTCGGCTACGAGACGGACGCGGCCGAACTGGACTGGAGCACGGGTGTCCCCCGCGCCACCGGCCGCGACGGCACCCCGCCGTCGTTCGTCGTGCTCGCCACCGCCGATCTGCGGCACTGGGCGCGCTACGGGCAGGGCGGCGACGCGGTGATGGGCACGTTCCGGCTCGGCGCGGGCACGGTGTTCAACGCGGGCACCATCAACTGGGGCAGTGCGCTGGCCGATCCGGTGGTCGACCGGGTCACCCGCAACGTGCTGGACCGGCTCGGCGCCGCCACACAGCCGCAGTGGGAGGTGATCGGCCCCGCCGCCGACATCCGCGCACTCACCGCCTGTGAGGACGTGCTGTTCGCGGTGGACGTCGAGGGGGCGCTGCTCTGCCGCGACACCGGCGGGCAGAACCTGCCCTGGCGGGCGATCGGCGCCGCGCCGGCGGTGCGTGCCCTGGCCGCGGCGCGGGAGGCGGCCGGTGCGCTGCCGCTGGAGGTGTACGCGGTAGGCGCCGACGATCGGCTGCTGCGCCGGCGGCCGGTGACTCGGCCCGCGCCGTGGACCCCGGTCGCCCGACTGCCCGAGGGCACCCTCGCGCTGGCGCTGTGCGACGGCGGCGTCTTCGTGGTGGACGCCGCGGACACACTGCACCACGTGTACGCGACCGAGCTGCCCGCCGACCCCGAGGCGCCGGCGCCCTGGCGCGTACTCGGCCCGGCGGGTGGCGTGATCGCCCTCGCCGCGATGAACGGCCGGCTGTACGCCGCCGACGGTACCGGCCGGCTGCGCACCCGGCTGCCGATCGTGGGGCCGGCCGCGTTCGTCCCGCTGCCCGGCGAATCGGCCCCGTCCGACACCTGCCGCACGCTCACCGGCCACGCCGGGAGCCTGATCGTCACCGCACCGGGTTGCCGGATCCGCCGCCGCTCGGCGGTACCGCCGCCGACGAGGGGTTGAGCGCGCGCCTACCCGCCGAGATCGACCCAGTGGTTGTCGTGGCGGAGGAAGAACCGGGCGCGTTCCTTGTCGGTGAGGTGTTCCAGCTCGGGGATGCCCTCGAAGTAGGCCTCCCGGGGCGCCCCGGGGGCGAACTGGAGCAGCATCGAGGCCGGCTCGCCGGATTCGTTCCGGAACGCGTGCAGACCGCCGACCGGGACGTACAGGAAGTCCCCGGCCCTGGCGTCGCGCCAGTCCCGGCCGTCGAACAGCCGGATCGTGCCGGAGAGCACGAAGAACGACTCGGAGATGGTTCGGTGGAAGTGGGTGCCGGGCCCGCTGGGCACCGCGTGCATGTCGACCCGGTACAGGCCGTACTCGCCGTCGGTGGAGTCGGTGGTGGCCAGGTAGTGGTAGGTCGCACCGGCGGTGATCAGCTCGGGCGGATGCTCGGCGGGGCGGAACCGGGCGTTGACCTCGCCGGAGTCGCCGCGGTAGCGGGTCCCGGGGTAGCCGAGGCTCTGCGGATCGTCGGGGACGTCGGGGAAGGACATCGCGGGCTCCTCGTCGGACGTGAGGCAGGGTCGTATCGCGTGTGGTGGTGACGCATGCGGGTGGATCGGGGCGGGAATCGTCGGGGATCGATCGAGGGATCGCTCCCGGACCGATGAGTTTCCGGTGGACGCGCAGTCGAAGCATGTGTCGGCTCGAAAACCACGGGACCACCACGGCGACACCGCAACGAAGGGCAGCGCCATGAAGATCACCCTCACCACCTTCCTCACCATCGACGGGGTCTACCAGGCCCCGGGCGGCCCGGAGGAGGACCCCGGAGGCGGCTTCGAACACGGCGGCTGGTCGGCGCCGTACGGGGACGACGACTTCGGCCGGTTCATGGTCGGGGTGATCGGCCGTGCGGAGGCGTTCCTGCTCGGGCGGCGGACGTACGACATCTTCGCGTCCTACTGGCCCGCGATCACCGACCCGGCCGACCCGATCGCCGGGCCGCTGAACACGCTGCCCAAGTACGTGCCCACCAACACCCTCACGTCGGCCGATTGGCACAACAGCCGGCTGCTGCACGGCGACCTGGCGGAGGAGGTCGGCGCGCTCCGGAAGCAGGACGGCGGCGAACTCCAGATCCACGGCAGCGGCGCGCTTGCCGGGGCGCTGCTGCGGCTCGGCCTGATCGACACGATGCACCTGCTGACGTTCCCGGTCGCGCTCGGCACGGGCAAGCGCCTGTTCGAGCCGGGTGTACTGCCGACCGCGTTCGCGCTCACCGGCTCGGAGGTCACCGGGAAGGGCGTGGTGATCACGTCCTACGAGCGCCGGGGCGCACCCACGTACGGCAGCTACGAGCGTCCGGAGCAGGGGTAGGACCGCGGGCCCGAGCGGGGGTGGACGCAGGTCCGGGAGCGCGGCCGAGAGCCCGGGAGCGCACATACCGACGGCGCGTCCGACACCCACGGGGGGTGTCGGCCGCGCCGTCGGCGGTTCGCGGGGCGAGGATCCCCGCCATGGTGGGGCCGGGTTCCGGCCGGGGGAGATCGGCTCGGGCGCTCTGCCCCGCGCGGGCCCGGGAGTCCGGTCTCGGGAGTCATGGCCGGGGTTCGGCGTACCCCGGCCCGGACTCCGCGAGTTCCCGGGCCCACGACGCTCCGGGCTCAGGCCTCCTGGATGAGACCGATCGGGTTGTCGTCGGCGTCCTTGAGCACGGCGGTGCGCTTGCCGCCGCCGACGTCCTTGACCTCGTGGACGGGCTCCGCGCCGGCCTCGACCAGCGACGCGAAGGTCGCCTCGATGTCCGCGACGTGCCAGTAGGAGATCGGGCCGTGCTCCCACTTGGCGTGGCCGTGCGGGTCCAGGCCGATGTCCTGGCCGTCGAGGTGATAGCCGACGTAGTACGACTCGTCCATCACCGGATCGACGCCGAGGATCCGGCTGTACAACTCCTTGGCCTTGGCGAGATCCCGCACGGGGTAGATCACCGTCTTGATGCCTGTGGTCATGCTGCGCTCCTCGGGAGGGCCGGCCGGCGTCCGGGTTCGGGGTCCGGGTGCGGGTCGGCGTCGGGGCTTTCGCCTTCGTGGGTCCGGGTCCGTTGTCGGTCCGTCGAGGAGGTGACCCGCGCGGGCGGAGGAGTGTGACCGGTCCGGTGGAGTTTTTCCGGAGCGGTGCGGGGCGCGGGGGGCGGGCGGCCGGATGCGCGGGGTCGTGTCTATCCGGTCGGCTCGGTCGTCGTCGCCAGCAGCCGGTCCTCGCCCCACGCGACGGCCTCATCCCGGCTGACGAACGCCGTCCACGGCGCCGGCCCGTCGCCGATCGGGTCGAGCAGCGGTTCCCGGGCGGCGATGGCGATCTCGTGGCCGGCGGCGACCAGGTCGGCCAGCACGGCGCCGAGCATCGTGGCCGAGCCGAGCGCGATCCGGGTCACCCGGTCCAGGTCGAGCACGATCCACCCCGGCGGGCTCGGCTCGGACTGACGCAGCGCGTGGAGCAGGTGCTCCGTCTCGGTGAACTCCAACGCCCCCTGCGCCCGGATGATGACGACACGATGCCCTTCGCGGTCCAGGACCGCCCGCTGCGCGGGTGTCCGGGCCCGGTAGGACGGGTGGTCGAGCGCGGTGGTGACCTCGGTGACGGTGGCGATGTGCCGACCGGGCTGGTGCATCAGGTGCAGCGCGAAACGTTCGGACAACTCGGTCAGCGCGACCACACCCCGCACG
This sequence comes from Embleya sp. NPDC059237, assembly GCF_042754105.1. Lineage (NCBI taxonomy): Bacteria > Bacillati > Actinomycetota > Actinomycetes > Kitasatosporales > Streptomycetaceae > Embleya > Embleya sp. NPDC059237. Next base: position 46,454 of record NZ_JBHZAE010000033.1, read on the forward strand.
GGGTTGCCGGCCCGATCCAGCGGCGGGCTGTGTACCGCGATGCCGAACCGCGCCGGGCTGCATGCGATCAGGCCGCCGGACACCCCGCTCTTGGCCGGCAGTCCCACCCGCAGCAGCCATTCGCCCGCGCTGTCGTACATCCCGCAGGTCGCCATCACCGCCAACGCCCGCACCGCCACCGGTTCGGCGATCACCCGGTCGCCGGTGACGGGGTTGACGCCGCCGTTGGCCAGCGTGGCCGCCATCACCGCCAGGTCGGCCACCCCGACCCGGATCGAGCACTGGCGGAAGTAGGTGCGTACGGTCTCGTCCACATCGCCGGCCAACGAACCCGCGCCGCGCATCAGGTAGGCCAGCGCCCGGTTGCGGTCCCCGCTCGCCGCCTCGGAGCGGTAGACGTCCTCGTCGACGTCCAGGGATCGGCCCGCGAAGGCGGACAGGCACGCGCGGATGCGTTCGAAGCGGTCGCTCGCGTCGGCCGCCGGAACCAGCGAGGTGGTGACGATCGCGCCCGCGTTGACCATCGGGTTCGCCGGTCGGCCGGTGCCCTGCTCCAGGCTGATCGCGTTGAACGCCTCGCCGCTGGGCTCGGCGCCGACCCGGCGGGCCACCGCTGCCGGGCCGAGTTCGGACACGGCGAGTGCGTAGACGAACGGCTTGGACACCGACTGGATGCTGAACAGGTCGTCGGTGTCGCCGGCGTGGTAGCGGTTGCCGGACATGCTGACCAGCGCGAGGCCGAAGGTACGGGGGTCGGCGGAGGCCAACTGTGGGATGTAGTCGGCGACTTCGCCGTCGGCGAGCGAACTCAGCCGGTCGTGCAGCTCGGCCAGGGAGGTGGTCACCGGGTCCATGGCGACCACCCGTCGGCCGTGCGGGGCGCAGTGGTGTCCGGCATCGTCCTGCTCCCGTCCGTCGACCGGCCGGGCCGGCGAGCGGGCGTGGGCCGGTGCGCTGTCGTCACGTAGCGTGATGGTCGGTTTTCGAGCGTAGTCGGCGCACGATCGACACGCGCGTCGGCGGGGCGGGGGTTGGGCCGGTTGTGGGGGCGGCTGTGTGGCTGGTTGTGGGGTCGGTTGTATGGCCGGCTGGGGGGCGGCTCAGCCCTGTGGCGAGCCCGCCCGGATCGGCGCGCCGGCCTCGGCGTGCTCGCCGGGCGCCGCCGCCGCGTACAGCACTTCGCGCAGTCCGGGCAGCGTCTCGCGGTCCGGGCGCCAGACCAGGCGCAGGGTGAGGTCGGGGGTGTCCAGCGGAAGCCTGACCAGGGTGCCGGCGGCGAGTTGGTCGGCGACCGCGAAGTGCGGCAACAGCGCGACGCCCAGCCCCTGTTCGGCCCAGGCCCGGGTGACCGCGACACCGCCGGCCCGGACCCGCTCCACCTCGACGCCGAGCAACCGGTCGCCGGCCAGCCGGAACGAGCAGGCCGACGCCCCATTGACCAGCAGCCGCTCCTCGCGCAGGTCGGCGTCGGTGATCCGGTCCCGGTCGCCCAGCGCATGCCCCGGGGCGGCGACCAGTGCCAGCCCGACGGGTTCCAGGTCGACGAACGCCAGTGCGGCCGGCGGTGGTTCGAACCCCAGCTCGCCGAGCCAGGTGCCGGTGTCCAGGAGCAGCGCCACGTCCAGCCGACCGGCCACCACGGCGGCCAGGAGTTCGCTTCGATCACTGTCCGAGACCACCTGGACCCGCAGATCGGGCCGGCGGGCGGCGAGCCGGCCGAGCACCGAGGGCACGTGGGTCACGGCGATGCTCTCCAACGCCCCCAGCCGCAGCAGCGGCGCCGCGGCGGCCACCTCGCGGCGGGCCTGTTCGGCCTGGTCGAGCAGCCGGTGCGCCCACTCCCGCATGCGCTCCCCGGCAGCGGTCGGCGTCATGCCCCGGGGACCTCGGTCGAACAGGAGTACGCCCACGGACTTCTCCAGGACCCGGATCTGCTCGGAGACCGACGACGGCGCGATGCCGAGCGCGTTGGCGGCCGCGGTGACCGTGCCGAGCCGGGCAACCGCCTCGAAGGTGCGGAGCCGGCGAAGTTCCATGGGCCGTGCAACCTCCTTCGAGCATTCGGATATTCCGAACGGAGCATACGGTCGGGCCGGTCGAGTCGAGAGCCGCGGTCGACGGACAGTGGTGCAGCGCGATCCTCGGGCTCTCCCGGGTCGTTCCCGGGCCCGTTCCGGGGTCGCCCCCGGGTCTCTTTGGGCCTTTTTGGGCCTCTTTGGCTTCCTTGGGCCTCCTTGGGCCTCCTTGGGGTCGCTCCCCCACCGTCGCTCCACTCTCGGAGACTCTCGATGACACTCCTCGACCCACCCGTCGCAACCCCACCCGCCATCACCTCGAGGTCGCGCACCCGAGCCCTTATCGGTATCTCGCTCGGCTACTTCATGGTGTTGCTCGACATGACCGTGCTGTCCGTGGCCGAGCCGGACCTGGCCCGGTCGCTGGGCGGCTCGGTGGCGGGGCTGCAGTGGACGGTGTCCGGGTACACGGTCGTCTTCGGCGCACTGCTCCTGACCGCGGGGGCGGTGGCCGATCGGTTCGGCGCGCACCGGGCGTTCCGGGTCGGCATCGTCGGGTTCGGCGTCGGTTCGCTGCTGAGCGCGGCGGCGCCGAACCTGTGGACGCTGGTGGCGCTGCGCGGGCTGCTCGGGGTGGCTGCGGCCGCCTGCGTACCGGCGTCGATGGCGATGATCACCCGGCTGTTCCCGATCCCCGCCGAGCGGGCCAGGGCGGTGTCGGTGTGGGCGGCGCTCAGCGGGGCGGCCCTCGCGGTCGGTCCGCTCGCCGGCGGCCTGCTCGTGGACGCGTACGGCTGGCGCTCCATCTTCCTGATCAACGTCCCGATCGCTGCCCTCACCCTGGCGCTGACCGCCGGCCGCGCGGTGCGGTGCCCCCGGGGCGAGCGGCCGATCGACCGGGCATCCCAATTCGTCGTGTGCGTGGCACTGGGCCTGGCCACCGACGCGCTGATCGCGGCCGGGTCCGGGTCCGGGACGCACGCGGCCGGTTCGGGGGCGGCGGCAGTGCTCGCCGCACTGCTGTTCGTCCGGGCCGAACGGCGCAGCCCGCACCCGGTGCTGCCGGCCGCGGTGTTGCGCTCGCGCGCCACGAGGTCGGCGCTGCTCGCCGGGGCGGCGGTCAACTTCGCGATGACGGGACTGCTGTTCGTCCTGCCGCTGCTGTTCCGGCAAAACCTGCACATGTCGCCGATGCGGACCGGGGTTGCGTTCCTGCCGATGACGCTGCCGTTCGCGGTGAACCCGCTGCTCACCGGCCGGATCGTGGCGCGGTCCGGGCCGCGGGCCCCGATGCTGGCCGGGCTGGGACTGCTGACCTCGGGCTGCGTGGTGTTCGCCGTCGCAGTGCTTGCCGGCTTCGGGTATCCGGTGCTGGCGATCGGGCTGGTGTGTACCGGCTTCGGGGTGTCCTTCGCGCTGCCCGCCCTGGTCGGCACGGTGATCGCCACGGCACCGGAGGGCACGGCCGGCGCGGCCGGCGGCCTGCTCAACGCGGTCCGCCAGATCGGCGCCACGGTCGGGGTCGCGGCGATGGGCGCGTTCGTCGGCGTCGACGGCGCGACGGGCACCCACGACCTGGCCTGGGCCCTGCTGCTGCCGGCGGCGCTGTGCGCGGTGATGACGGTGGTGGTGGGGCGGCGGGCCTGACCCGCCGGCGCCGGGCCCTCCCCGGATGTCGGCGCCGTGTGCAAAGCTGCGTGCGATCAACGGGATACGGAATCCTCATCCTCATCCCCCCAGAAACGAGGACTGCGCAATGGGCATGGGCACGACCGCCACCGGGACGTTCGACCTCACCTCCTTCCAACCGGAGGCGATCGACGAGGCCCCGGGCGCCGCACTCGGCCGGGTCACCATCACCAAGGTGTTCACCGGCGACCTGGCCGGCGAGAGCACGGTGCACATGTCGTCGGTCATGGACGTCGAAGGCACCCCCGCCGCCTATGTCGCGGTGGAACGCTTCACCGGCGAACTGACGGGCCGCAAGGGCTCCTTCGTCTTCCTGCACTGCGCACCGGGCACCGCGGGTGAGGAACTGGCGATCCGGGTGGTCGCGGGTACCGGGACGGACGAACTCGCCGGGATCACCGGCTCCCTGGACATCACACGAACCGAGGACGGCACTCACACGTACGTCCTGGACTACACACTCGGCTGACATCCCGCTCCCGGGGCAGGGCACAGGGGGCACCTCGACGCGCCGGTGTCGCCTTGACCCGGGGGCGACGGCGACCTACGCTCCGAAACAGAAGCGGGAAAGCGCTTTCCATTCGACCGTGCCGCCCACGGGGCGAAAGATTCGAGGACACGTGAGCACACCCGAGCATCCGAGGTGGGCCTTCAGCACCCTCGGCGCCCCCGGCCGGCCGGTGCACGAACACCTCGTCCGCGCGCTTCGACACGGCTGCACCGGCCTCGAACTCCGGGTCCACCAGGACGAGTTCGTACACGTGGACCTGCCCCCGGCCGAGCGCCGGGCCATCCGCGCCCAAATCACCGACGCCGGCCTGGCCGTACCGTGCCTGGCCGGCTACGCGGGCATCTGCGCACCCACCCCCGACCCGGTCGTCCTGTCCGCCATCGACCGCCTCCTCGACCTGGCCTACGACCTGGGCGCATCGGCCGTCCGCATCTTCCCCGGCGGCACCGGCGACGGCGACACCGAACGCGCCAAACGCAGACTGGCCGCCCTCCTCCCCGACGCCCGAGCTCGCGGCGTCACCATGCTCATCGAAACCCACGACTCCCACCCCACGGGCACAGCCGTCGCAACCCTGATCCGCCCCTTCGCCGGCGCGGTCGGCGCAATCTGGGACGCCCTGCACCCCTGGCGCCACGGCGAACAACCGCCCGAAACCGCAGAAGCCCTGGCGGGCTTCCTGCACTACGTCCAAATCAAGGACGCAGCCTCGACGATCGACACCACCCCGGTCCCCCTGGGCACCGGAGCAGTACCACTGACCACCATCGGCACCACCCTGCAAAACCAAGCCTGGCAAGGCTGGATCTCCCTCGAATGGGAAAAAGCCTGGTACCCGGAAATCCCCAACCTCGACGAGGTCCTCCCAGCCGCAGCCCAATGGGTGAACACCTTCGCCTCACCCCGCTGACAGCCGGCTGCCCGCACCCAGCCGAACCGCAACTCGCGCCGAGCACACCCGTCTTCTCGAAAGCCCCTCCGACGAACTCGGCCCAACGCCTCACTCTCCCCACCGCTACCAACCACACCCGCGCCTGCGCCGCGACTTTTTCCTGCCGACCTGCGTGTTCTCCGCAGCTTTGCCGTTCCCCCGGCTCGTCGCGCCGACAGCCGGGACTCGCGGTTGTCGGAGCCCTACGCACACGAGCATGGCCGGCCCGGGAGCTCCCGTCGAACTCGCTCGACCGGCGCCGCCCGGAGCGTTTGCCCACGATGCCACTCGACAAAAAGGGCTCACGCTCCTCGTTCCACCAAGTGACGGTGCAGTTCACGAAGAATCGGTCACATGTCGAACGACTCGGTAATGGCCGCGGCCTGAGGACCGACCGCGATCACGCCACCCGGGTCCACCACGATGCGCCCGTGTTCGTAAAGACCGTCGCAACCCAGCGCGCACACACGCCAACGGCTCCACTTGGGCCCGGGATACAGCACGCCGCTCGAAACACTGCGCAAGCACGATGAATTCGGACTCGCGCCATGAACGAACGACGCAGGCGTCCGGAAAACGCAGGCCACCCCCTCTGAGCCCCGCAGGCTGACGGCGGCCCACCGCCATGATCCGAATAAACCCCGGCCCAGTACCCGCAACCAAGAGCACAACTCTCGCTGGAAACGGCCGACCACGGCCGACCCACTCGGGAAACCCTTTCGGCGGACGACCCGACCGCTCTGCGACCGAGGCGGCACACCGTCCTCCTCGCGCGTACCCCGTCCCGCCTCGGCTCGGCGCGCGGCGTGATGGTGGGGATGGGTGCATGTTGCCTGCCTGTAGGGCCTCCGTGGGGGGCGCTTGCGTGCCGGGCCGGCGAACCGGAGCGGGCCGGGCGTGGGCTGAATACCCTGGGCCATGCCATCGATCAGACTGAACAATGACACCGCTGCGATGCTGGCGATCTGGGTCGAGCCGTGGGGCACCGACCACTGGATGCGGCCACACGAGAAGTTCACGCTCCTAACCGGTGACGGTCCCGAACCGGATCCCGACGATGTGCCCTTCGATGTCGTTTTTCACGAGGAGGGCGTCAGCGTCTGGGTCAATGGCGCCTACGAGGCGACCGTGCACGACGAATCGGGGGCCGAGGTGTCGTGCGGACATCAGCGCCCCCTCGACGTCATGCGTGCCTGGACCGAGTCGGCCGAGGCCGCGGCGGTCGCCGACCGTCCATACCTCACTCCGGAGATCCGGGAGATGGCCCGCCGCCATGCCGAGGACATGCGCCGCGCGCTTACCGAAGCCGAGGCCGCTGCGGCTGCGGCTGGGGCCGAAGTGGTGGCGGAGGTCGAGGGGCCTGCCGAGGCCAATCCGATAGCGGAGCCGGAGCCCACCGCCGAAGCCAACACGGCGGAAGCCAACACGGCCGAACTCGGCACCCGCTCGGGGCCCGCCACTCCAAACGAAGCCGACACGACGGCCGGATACCGACCAGCCGAATGCCTGAACAGCCAAGTAGCTGAGCGGCTGAGAACCCGAGCGGCTGACGACCCGAGCGGCTGAGCAACTGAGCAGTTGAGCAACTGGGCAGCTGAGCGCCAAGCCCCGCAGGCCGCACACGCAAGACCCTCCCCGGGCCGCCGGCCCCCCTACGCCGTGGCCTCCGGCCGGACCCTCGTGGCCAGTTCGGACAGGCCCCGCAACACCCGGCGGCCCTCCTCGTCCGGCTCCTGCGGCTGGTAGATGGTGATCCGCTGGCCGCCTTCCATCCGCAGCACCTCGAACGCAAGCGTGATCTCGCCGAGTTGCGGATGCCGGTACGTCTCCTGGTCGCTACGCCGCCGGCGCACGTCGTACCGCTGCCACTGCACCGCGAACTCGGGGCTCCCCTCAGTGAGTTCGTCCACGAGAGCGGCCAACTCCCGGTCCCTGGGGTCGGCGGCGAGCAGCGAGCGCAGTTGCGCGGTGGTGCTGAGCGCGGCCCGCTCCCAGTCGGCGAACAACTCCCGTGCCGTCGGGTGCAGGAACAGGTATCGGATGCTGTTGCGCCGCTCCGGCGCCCAGTCGGCCAGTCCGGGCAGCAGCGCGAACACCTCTGGGTTGGCGGCCAGGATGTCGCTGGTCCGACCGAGCAGGTACGCGGGCCAGGGTCGGACCCGCTCCAGGAGCGCGCGGATCCCCGGCCGTACCTCCCGATCGGCGGGCGCGCCGCCGGCCGGCAGCCGCTCCGCCGCGTGGTTGGCCAGGGCGTACAGGTGCGCGTGCTCCTCCTCGTTCAACCGCAGCGCGCTCGCGATCCCGTCCAGGACCGCGCCGCCGGGATTGTTTTCGCGGCCCTGCTCCAGGCGCGTGTAGTACTGGATGCTCAGCCCCGCCAACGCGGCCAGCTCCTCCCTGCGCAGCCCCTGGGTACGACGGAGTCCGGTGCCGGCGGGCAGCCCGACGTCGCCGGGCTGGAGACGGGCGCGGCGGGCCTGCAGGAACTCTCCGAGTGGATGTGGTGACGTCACCTCTCGATTGTCACAAAGCCGGGGTCTCGGTGCGTGTCCCCCACGGGGACAGGCACGGCGGGCGGCACCGGCACGGGGACGACCGTGCCGCCATCAGTCCCGGCACCGCACTCGCCATTGGCGCGAATGACACGGCCTTCATGGCGACCCACGCACGCGCAAGGCTGACAGCGCCGCCCCGGGTCCGGCCCCCGACCCGACGCCCGCAGAACGGACGTGCCCGCCGCCATGCCCCCGACCGACCCGCTTCCGCACCCGATACCCTCGCCCTCGCGCCGCCGATTCGCCGGCCCCGCCCCCGAACAAGCCGGATTCGGGGCCCGATTCACCGCGGCCGCCGCCATCGGATCGGTCCTGAATCCGATCAACTCGTCGATCATCGCGATCGCGCTGGTGTCGATCGGCCGGGCGTTCGGTGTGGACGCGGGGGCCACGACGTGGCTGGTGTCGGCGTTGTACCTGGCCACCGCGATCGGGCAGCCGACGGCCGGGCGGCTCGCGGATCTGTTCGGGCCCAGGCGGGTGTACCTCGCCGGCATGGCGCTGGTCGCGCTCGGCGGGCTGATCGGTTTCGTGGGTACGTCGATCGGCATGCTCGTGGTCGCGCGTGTGGTGCTCGGACTGGGTACGTCGGCGGCCTATCCGGCGGCGATGACGATGGTGCGCCGGCAGTCCGAACGCCTCGCCCGGCCCGCGCCGGGGCGGGTGTTGAACGCGCTCGCAGTGGCGGGGCAGACTGAGGGGCCCCGCGTTTTCCGGACGCCTTGTTTGCTGTCCTTCTATGCCGCGAGTCCGAGTCCGTCGTGGTCGCGCAGAGCTTCGAGTGGTGTG
>NZ_JBHZAE010000034.1:0-39183 GCF_042754105.1 Embleya sp. NPDC059237
GTCAAATGAGGCAGAATCCGCTGCCATCCCCCAGAACAGCACACCCACCAGAAACGATCGAACGGCTCCAACGTCACAAGATCAGCGACAGAGCCCGTTCACGTGTACTTGGTTGGGCACATTGACGAGTACGCCGACACTTGGAAGGACACCGATCAGAAACGACACGAACGGCCACCGAAAGGCAACCTCACCCCCCCTTTACAGGTTTTCCCAACGGAACTGAACATCCGTCCCAAATCCTGCAAAACCACAGGCCACAGGCAGACAAAGCCGAAAAAGACAGCAAAACCCAGGCCGCGCAGTCAAGATCCAATGTCCCGGATCCTGCAAATCCACTGGTCAACACATGATCAATCGACAAAAACTTTCAAAGCAGCTGGGACGGAGCAGCCGAACGCAGCGCGGCACTGGACGCCCTGGTCGACGGCGAGCCGTGGCACCCGCCGCACTGGCCGGTCGCCTGGCAACGCCACCTCACCCACGCCACCGACTACCTCACCAAACAGGCCGAACGAGGCGGCGATGGGGCGCGGTTGGACGACGTGGGCCTGAACGTCGTCCACCGCGGGACGTCGATCGGACGGTGGGTCGCCCGACAACGGTCCGGATGGGACGGACTGAACACAGCGCAACGCGAACAACTGCGCGCGCTCGGACTCACCCCGCCCGCGACGGTCGACGCGGCGGCCGAGACCGAGGCGGCGGCGGTGCCGGACGGGCCACGGCCCAAGCGCACGCGCGAGCAGGCGTGGGCAATCGCGGTGGCCGCGGCGGCGGCCTACCGGACCCGGGTGGGGCACCTGGAGGTACCGCGCGCCCACGTGGAGTCGGTGGTGGCCGCCGACGGGTGGCCGGAGGACGTCCGGCTCGGGGTGTGGGTGACCACCACCAGGTCGCGGCGGGCCAAGCTCTCCGCCGAACGCATCGCCGAACTGGACGCCTTGGGCATGCGCTGGACATGAACCGGAAGTGAGATCCGGGGTGAGGTTCGCGTGGGGTCGGGTGTGCGGGGTCCGAAGCGCCGACCGGTGACCGGTCGGCGCCCCGGACATGTCCGAGCCCGATCACGCTGCGCCGGGGCCGGTCCGACGGTCGTTCGGGCCGGCGTCGGCCGGTGTCGAGGTCCCGGAACACCGAACCGCACCGCCGCGGCGCACGGCCCGATCCTTGCCCGGACGCCGTCCAGGAGCACGCGTAGCAGGGCATCGGCCGGGCGTGCCGCGCACCGTCCGGTCCTTGCCGAGCACACGTCGCCTCACCGGCGGGCGGATGTGCCCCGCCCGCCAAGCGAAGCCGCTCCTCTCGTGCAGCGTGTCCGAGCCGGGGTCTCCGGCACGATGCGCCGCCCGGGGGTACCGGGCCGTGTTCGCCGACGGAGTGTCAGGCGCGGCTCTGCGAACGGAACTTGTCCCAAAAACCACCCGCGATCGACACCACACCGGCGAACACCGCGATGCCGAAGCCGACGTTGACGTACCGAACGGTCGTGTCGTCTGATGCTCCGGCAATCAGCGGGATACTGCTGACGAGCATCCCCACCTCGGCGATCAGTAGCCCGGCGATCGTCCGCCGAGCGTTGATCCGGGGGTTCGACCGAGGTACCCAGCCGCGCCCCAGCGCGACGGCGAACGTTCCCACGAACCCGGTCGACACGACCGCCAGCACGAGCCAGACAACCTGATCACCACTCATGACCGCTCCCCTGTCGTCGAGTCGTGATCAGTGTCGCATCGGGCCTCCCGTCAGTCTTCATCGGAGCTCGTTCCGGGCTGCTTCGGCGACGTGTTCGGCTTCGATGGCCCACAGCCGGTAGGACTCCGAGCCGGTCTGGACCAGGATGGCCCGGAACGTGAGCGACGCGGACTTCCGCGCGGCCGGCTTCGCCTTCGGCCCCGGGGCCGGCGTCGGGTCGGGCATCGGTGGCGGGTCCTCGACCGGTGCCGGGGCGACCTCGGCCGCCGGCGCCGGGCACGGCTCGTCGAGGACGGTAGGCGGGACGGGCGGGGCCTCGGCCGGTCGGTGTCGCCGGGCGGGACCAGGCGGGCGAGCGCCCGCAGGCCGGCCAGGGCACGCACCGCGGCGGCGGCCGCAACCACCTGGCGGTGCGCAACGCACGGCTGCTCGCCGGTCAGGCCCAGACCCGCCAGGTCGGCGACCAGAGCGCTCGGCATGCGCAACGTGAGGCGAGTAGATCCGGAGTGGGGTTCGTGTGGGGTTCGGGGCGTCGATCGGTGTCCGATCGACGCCCCGGGCGTGTCCGGGCTCGATCACGCGGCGCCTGGCCGGCGCCGCGGTCGTTCGGGCCGATGTCGGCCGGTTTCGAATATCGTCCCCGGCGTGAGGCGCCTCGTCGGGTCGGCTCCGGCGGTGCCGGGGCCGACCCGTGTGGATGCCCCCGCGACACCACGCCGCGCCGTCGCACCACGGCGCACGGCACGGTCCTCTGCTCGGACACCACAGAATCCATGGGGATTCCCGCGATACACCCGGCATTTCCTGCCGAACCACGCCACCGCGGGTGCCCACGCCACAGCCTCCCGGCTCGGAACCGGACAGCCCGGGCCCACGAAGAAACCCGAGAACTCACACCACGGACACGAAACCCGGCCTGTGACCTGGACCAACACCACCGGTTATACCGATCTGCATTCAACCGACCCGACGATCCGTCAAAAACGTCAGCAGAAAATCGGCGCCCACCGTCGACGAACCACCCAGCTCCCGCCCCGCCCACCACACGAAACACCAACCCCACCCCACTGACACAACCCTGCCGAACCTCACCAACACCCCACCGCAGATCATCACGTGGCGGCAGTCTCGACGAACTGGCGCCCGGGCACGTCGCCGGCGGACAGGACATCGGCACCTGGGCGCAGCGGCAGGCCCGGCCGGCCGTGTGGGCCAGGCTCAGGCCCGGACAGATCGAACAGCTCGACGAACTCGGCATCCGACCCGAACACGGCGCAGCGGCGGACGATGGCGGCGCGGCGGCGGGTGAAGGTGACGCGGCGCGAGGCGGCGGCGTCGAGGACGGCGTGGCGGTGGCCGCGGGCGACAGTGGTGGTGAGGGGGGCGGTGGCGTCGGGAACGGCGTGGTGGCGGGCGGTGCGTCGGTGGGCGGCGATGTTGGCGGGGCTCGGGCACCGAGGCGCGGGCGGGGCGCGTGGGAGACGGCGTTCGCCGCGGCCGTCGCCTACCGCCAACGCGAAGGACACCTCGAAGTGCCCCGTGCGCATGTCGAGACCGTGGTGACGGAGACCGCGGCCGGGTCCGAGGGTGGCGCGGGCGAGGGTGGCGAGGGTATCGAGGTGCGGCTCGGCAAATGGGTCAACAACCAACGCACCCGGCGGAGTTCGCTCGGCGAGGGACGGGTGCGGCTCCTCACCGAACTCGGCATGCGCTGGTGAAGGGGCGGTATCGGGGCGGGTGTTCGGGTTCGGTGGATGTGAGATTCGAAGTCAGATCGAGGGGGTTGGTGGAGGTGGCGGCCGGGTCTAGTTGCCGGAGCTGAGGCGGCTGAAGGTCCAGCGGAGCACGTCCTGGTCGACGTGGGTGCGGCCGGTGCGTTCGAGGGCGGTGTGGGTGTGGGCGGTCAGTCGGGCCCAGTTGCGGAAGTTGCCGTGGGCCGCGTGTTGGTCCGCGTAGGCGATAGCGGTGACGCGGTCGATGAACGCCTGCGACACGTCGTCCGGATGCGGTTGCGCGAGCACGGCAGGCCGCGGCACGGCGGATGGCGCGGCGGCGTCGAGCGCTGGCGAGGCGACGATCCGGGGTTCGCGTACGCCATCGGATGCACGTCCCCGGTCGGGCAATCGGTTCCGGGGGTCCGAAGGACTCGACACCGGCGGTCCTTCCTTGTGTGGCGAGGACCCGCCTGCCCGTCGGTCCCGTCGACAAGAGTTCGGGGCTGTCGGGATCGGCGGTCCGCCATGACGCGGCGGGCGGACGGCCGGCGGGCACGAACGGGGGGCGACAACGTGTCGACCAGGCGGAGTCACTCCTGGATCGCCCTCGCCCCGCATGCCCGCCGACCGTGCACGAGAGTGTCGACGAACTGCGCGTACGTCGGACGGGTGGGCGTGAGGAGGTGGCCGGTGCCGGTCGGGCGCGCACGGTCGCGATCGGGCCGACGCGGTCGTCGCCGCGAGCACGGCCCGCTGCTTCGCGGCCCGCTCGAGGCAACCCTTGATTCCCCGCTCGTGGCGCCCGTTCGCTCGGCTTTCCGGCGATGCACTCCGATACGCGGTTCACGCGGGCCGGGGCGTTCATGGTGCGGCACAGGCTCGCGCGAGGGACCGTGTGTCGGTGGCCTCGGCAAGAGTGACGCACTCATCGCGAAGTCGATCAGGGACGTCATGAATACGATTGCGGCACGTGAACTCATCCGTCTGGAAGACCGATCGGGCAGCGTGACCGTCCGCCTGACCGGAGAGCCGCCGTCCGCGCATGGCGACTTCGAGGCGGAACTGGCGGTCGAGAGCAGTTTTGCGCACGTGCGCGCAAGGCTCTTCGTGTGTAGCGAGGATTTCGACGACTGGGCCGAATGTCTGGATCTTCTCCAGGAAGGCGAGCGTGACGAGTACGGCCCTGCGGTGTCCGTGTACTGGTCGAACTCGGGCCGTCAGCCCTGGCTGACCGTCATCGGTGACGATCCCGTCCACGTCGAGGTCGGCGACCCGACGCAATCCGGTGTCCGCGTACGCATCCCGCTCGACCTCCGCTCCGTGGACGGTTCGTGGATCGAACACGCACGAGAGCGTCTGCGCGCCGTCCGCGGGGCCTGGGGCGTGTAGGACGCGCCCACCGACAGCGGGCGTCGAAAGCCGCGGCGGTGACGGCCCGGACGCGCGCGCAGGTCGGCTGGACACAACGGCGACCGAAGCCGCCGGATCCGATGCCGACGGCGAACCCACCCGCCCGCCGACCGACAACCGCCACCCCAGTTGGGCAACCCGACCCGATGTTCCCGGTGCCCAAGGCGTTCACACAGGCGCGGCCGCTGCTCGAGGACGTCGAAGCGGTCGGCGACCCGATCGAAGTCCCCCGAGACTTCGCGCCCCGTGGCACACGCACCTGTCCGCGTCCCCGGACGAGCCGTTGCACGAACGCGTCCTGGTGCGTACTCGGTGGCGCGCGCCGAGGGCGCCACCGCGTGTGGGGAGGCGGGGTGAGCGGGGCACGGCTGGATGGACGGCCGGTGGTCGCGGTGGGGCACATGTGGGGCTCCGCGAAGCGCGGTGGCAAGTCGTCGCGCTGGCCGGACAATGCTTCCGCCTGGTCGACGGGAGCGGAGGTGACGATGTGGTGGACGAGTGGTGTTGGCCGGGCACCTGTTCGCCCATCCGGACTTCGCGGTCCTGGGCGCGGAGGTCGGGTCGCGGGCGGTGCCGCGGTGGGGGCTGTTCGAGACCGCCCCGGCCGCGGCGCGGGAGAGGGCGTTGGCGTGGCAACGGCACATCCGCGAGGTGGAGTGCGGCCGGGCCGACGGGCCCGACGGCGGCGGGGTCGATCAACACCCTGTTCCGCCGACACCTTCCCGGGTACACCGGCTCCGACGCCGGCCGGCGCGGCACGGATGTCGAACGCGAGGCGTGCTTCAGCGTCGCCCGGTTGCAGGACCCGCTCGACGAATGAGCTCGTGCACCGGCACCAGCGTCCCCACGAAGGACTGCGGCATCCGGTGATGCCGAGGGTCGCGTCGACGCCAAACCGGATGTGGGCCGCGCTGGTCGCGACCTGCGGGTACGTGCCGGTGCCACTGACCGGCAAGGACTACCTCGAGTTGCTGCATCGGCCCATCCCCCGAGGCCGACTCGGTCGGTGGGCGGGCGCCGATCGGCACGACACCGGCGTCCGCCCGCGATCGGCGATCAGCGGGGCGGTCGGCGGGCGGATTGCTCGAACCCCGGCGCCGCCAGATCGGCGGCGTTGCGGGGATTCATCGGTGGGTGATCCACCACACGGCCCATGTGCCGGCGGCGGTGCCGGTGCCGGTGGCCAGGCCCCGGGCGGCGCTCGTGACGAGGACTCGGCCGGCACGGGCCAAACGACCACGGACCGTACGGGTGGGAGTGTGGGTGGGGGTGGTGGCCTGGTCGTCGTTCATGGTGATCTCCCCGAGTGGGCGCGAACCCCGGGCGGGTTCGTCTCGCCTCATCAGGCGCCGGCGGAGGATTTTCCGGCGATCGCTCCCGGGCCGGTCGTGTGTCTTTAGGCTGCTGGGTCCGGGGGCGCGGGTTTTCCGGTGGGGGTCCGGTCCGGATCCGGACCGGACGGGTCGAGAGGGTCGGGATCGTGGCGGGAGGTGCGGGCGGCAAGGCGGCGGAACTGGCTTATTCGCTGAGGGAGTTGTGGGAACAGGCAGGATCACCCACATACGCGAAAGTTGTCCGTCAGGGCGCCGGGCAACGACCGGCGGTGGAGTTGAACCCCGGTGTGCTCAGCGACTGGCTCAACGGGCGCGGTGTGCCCGCCGATCCGCGCCGGTTCGCGTTCCTGGTGACCTGGCTCGGGCACGAGGCGACTCGCCTGGACCGCACCCACGTCCCGATGCCCGTCGCGGCATGGGAACGCCTGCGCAGCGAAGCCGAGCGTGAACGCCGCCCCGCCGGACGACCCCACGCGACGCGCACCGCCGAACCTGCGACCGAGGGCGGGAGTTTCGTGGGCAGGCCGGTCCGGGAGTTCACAGATCCGTTCGCGTTGGAGGTGCATCGCGCGATCGAGGGACCCGAACACGCGCGAGCGGGGCTGCCGGTACTGCCGGTGTACGTACTCCGCGCCCACGACCGGGTGCTGCGCGCGGCGGTGGAACGCGCGGCGGGCGGGGAGAGCACGATGATCACGTTGGTTGCCGGGTCCTCCACCGGCAAGACCCGCGCCTGCTGGGAAGCCCTCCAAGGCGTGCCGGACGGGTGGCGGTTGTGGCACCCCATCGCCCCCGGACGCCCCGAAGCCGTCCTGGCCGAGTTGTCCGCGGTGGGGCCGCGGACGGTCGTGTGGCTCAACGAGGCCCAGTTCTACCTGGAACCGGCCGGGGTCGGCGAGCGCGTCGCGGCGGAGTTGCGCGAACTCCTACGTGATCGTGCCCGCGCTCCGGTGCTCGTCCTGGCGACGCTGTGGCCCGACCCGTACTGGAACTCCCTGACCACCACACCTGCGGCCGGGGCGCCGGATCCGCACGCGCAGGCACGGGCGCTGCTCACCGGCAGTACCAATGTGCGAGTACCCGAGACGTTCACCGGCACCGACCTGGAAACCCTGCGCGCCACAGCGAGCGAGGACCCGCGGTTGGCACACGCCCTCGCCAGTGGGACCGACAGGCGCGTGGCCCAATTCCTGGCGGGCGCCCTCGCACTGCTCAAACGCCTCGACCTCGCCCCGGCCCACGCACGGGCGGTACTCGAAGCCGCCATGGACGCCCGCCGCCTCGGCCACGGCCCCGTCCTACGCCAGGCGTTCCTCGAGGACGCCGCCGACGCGTACCTCACCGACGACGAGTCCGACGCCCTGGCCGACGACTGGTTCGAACAAGCCCTCGCCTACACCACAGAACGAGTCCACGGGGCGGTCGCACCCCTGACCCGCATCCGTCCACGACGACGCAGCCGCAATCCGGCCACGGGCGACGGGCCCACCTATCGCCTCGCCGACTACCTCGAACAACACGCACGCCACACACGCGCCGCCCACTGCCCCAGCACCTCCTTCTGGACCGCCGCCCACGACCACGCACACACCACCGACGACACCTTCAACCTCGCCCACGCCGCCAAAGACCGGCTGCGGCTGCGGCACGCCGAACGCCTCTACGCAAGGGCTTCGGACCTCGGCGCGCCACGCACTCCCGCCGCTTCGGCTGGCTCGCGGAACGGGACGGGGGCACACGGCGGGAGCGACGGCGCTGCTCGTGGCGCTGGCAATGCCATTTCCTTGTTGTGGTTGGCCGAGTTGCGGGAGCAGGCGGGAGATCACGACGCCGCGGAACGGGTGTGCCGCGCGGCCGTCGACGCCGGGAACACACGCGCGTTCACGCGACTGGGCGATCTGAGGGAGCACGCGGGAGACGACACCGGGGCCGAGCGCGCCTACCGCATGGCCGTCGACGCCGGAAACGACGATGCGCTGGCTCGGCTGGTCGAACTGCTGGTGCGCACGGGACACCATGACACCGCATTCCTTGCCCGCAAGGCGACCGAAGCGGGTGATTCCGACGCGCTGGCCCTGCTGGCCGACTGGCGCGCACGGGCGGGACGGCGTGCCGACGCCGAACGCCTTTATCGCCACGCCGCCGACGCCGGGAGTACCGACGCGTTGATGCGGTCGGCTTGGATGCATGAGAGATCCGGACGGCAAGACGACGCCGAACGCCTCTACCGTGAGGCCGCAGACGCCGGCGTGCCCGGCGCACCGAGGCGGCTGGTCGAGTTGCGCCACCAGGTCGGGGACGGCGGCGGCGCCGAACGTTTGGCCCGAAAGGCCGCCGTCGCCGGAAGGCCCGATGTCCTGGCCCGTCTTGCCGGGATGCGGGAGCGGGCGGGAGACCATGCCGACGCCGAACGCCTGTTCCGCGAGGCCGCCGACGCCGGGAGCGCAGACGCCCTTGCGTGGCTGGCCGAGGCGGCCGAGAACGCGGGAGACCACGACGAGGGCGAACTCTGGTACAACCGGGCCGCGGACGCCGGATCCCGCCACGCTCTGACTCGGATGACCTGGCGGCGGATCCGGGCGGGTGACGACGCCGGCGCCGAACGTGCGGCCCGCCGAGCCGCCGGCACCGGAAACACCTACCCGCTGAAGCGGCTTGCCGAGTTGCGAGAACATGCGGGGGACCACGACGGAGCCGAACGCCTGTGCAGGGAGGCCGTCGACGCCGGAGACCCACACGCCCTGATGCGGTTGGCCGACGCACGCGACGAAGCCGGACAACACGGCGCGGCCCGACGCATGTACCGCCGAGCCGCCGACGCCGGAAGCGCTCGCGCGTCGACATCGTTGGCGCTCTCCCTCGAACGGGCCGGAGACCACGACGCAGCCGAACGCGTCGCCCGCGAAATCGCCGACGAGACGGGAGACCTCTACATTCTCGCGCGATTGGCCCAGGCGCGTATGGACAAGCGGGACGCCGCCGGCGCCGAGCGGCTGTTCCGGCGAGCCGTCGACGCCGGATACACCCCGGCACTGCCGTTGCAGGCGAGGCTGCGTGAACAGACGGGCGACCTCGACAACGCCGAACGCCTCTACCGTGAAGCCCTCGACGCCGGATACGCTCCGGCGCTGCCCATACTGGCCCGGTTGCGGGAGAGAACCGGAGACCTCGACGGAGCCGAACGCCTGTACCGCGCGGCCGTCAGCGCCGAACCCGCCCACGCTCTGGGCGAGGTGGCCGAACTACGCAGCAGGGCGGGCGATCACATCGGGGCCGAACGTGCCGCCCTTGAGGCCGCCGACGCCGGAAACACCATGCCCCTCGCCCGGCTGGCCGAGAACGCGGGAGACCACGCGCGGGGCCGACGGTGGCGAGCTTGGCTGCGATACGGCCTCGACGCCGACGACCCACCACCCAACGACACATGACGGTGCGGGCGAGAGCCGGATCGACAGCCTCACCCACCTCGTACGCCGGGCCGCCACCACCGCGATCGACGACGACACCGAACGCATCACCAGCACCAGCCTCGACGCGATCCGCCTCGATCACGCCGCCGCCCCACCACCCGGCCACACACACGGGCGGTAGACCGCCGCCCCCTCCCCCGCAATCCCGCCCGAAACGCGGTGACCAGCACACACGATCCGGGCCTTCAGACGGAGAAGGTATGTGCAACACACCCGCGAGTTCTCAACGCAACAGGGAGCGGGCACTGTACCGGGTGGACGCGTTCCCGGTGGTGCGGGCGGCGCCGACGGTTGGGCAGACGCGGGCGTAGCCGGCGCGGTTCCTGCAGGCCCGCTACGCGCTGGCGGGCTTCACCGGCCGCCGGGGCGAGTTGGCATGGTCGACCGGTCTGCGGCGGTACGGCCGCGGGGTCGGTCGTGATTGGAGAAATGCCTGCGGGAGGGAACGCGCGCGTGCGAGATTCGGGGCCGGAGCTCGCGAAGGCAGGGTTGAATGGCTCGGAAACGCAAGAACACCAGAGCGCGGGACAAGCAGGCTCGCCGCGAGCGCGTCCATCGTGAACAACGAGGCAGCTCATCGCAGCCCTCGGAAGAACCGCCTCCTCGGGGGGATGAACCCCCGGCACCGGCGACGATCGCCCCGCCTGTCCAGTCTGCGGTCGAGGCGGCGATCGATGAGCCCGTCCTCACGCCCATCGTTGGCGCATCGGCGGAGAACATCGAGGTTGCCTGCCGGTATTGGCAGTGGAACGCGTACGGCCACGGTGAATCGACCCTATGGAGTGAGGCAGTCAACAGCATTGCCACCGACGCGCGTTCGATCGCTTTGACGTCGGCGACGCTCACCGTGCCGGGAATGGCCTGCGCGCGATGTGATGGGCCTCTGGTCCTGTCCTCACGAGCTGCGTTCGACCGGGTCTATCGACTGGCGAACGGAGCCGAGGAGTCCTGCGCGGGGTGTGACGAGTCCACCCAGGTTCAGTTGGCCCGATTCGCGGAGCCCAAGCGACAGGCACGTCGTATCGAGGCCACCCGCGCCGCTGCGGTGCGAGAGATTGAGGCGGGCTTCAGGCAGGCATGGGAGTCGGCGCGGAGCGCCCGCATCAGTGACGCCTACCGCGTCGAACTGACCGAGGACGACATCCCCGAGGTCGACGTGCGGACCGAGGCCGTCGCCTTGGCGATGCTCCGGTACGCGCCGGGGTCCGAGGTCATCGCTCCCCTGTGTGAATGGTCCACCCCGCTCTCGGCAAGCGGGGACGGGCAGTCGGAGGCGGTGGCGTCGACGGTTCGCGGGGGTCTTCTGCGTATCCATCCGCAAACGTCACTCGACACATTCGTGTGGGAGCCGACGTCATTCGACCAAGGCCTGCGCGAGGCGGAAGGGCTTCACCACGCCGTGAAGCCGCCGGAGCTGCTGAACCGATATCGCGCGGCCTCCGCGACGCACTACAGCCCCTATGGGGCTGGCCTGGGCGCCGCAGCCGCCCGCTTGGACGCGCATCTGGTCGCGCGTCTGGAACCGGCCGGGATGATCGCGCCCCGCCAAGGGGAGCTCGTGGCTACTGGTCGTCGAGGTGATCACCGACGAGGTCCTGCGATACTTCGCCTCCGAGCTGGCCCGACACAACCTTCCGGGCGTACCCGAGAACCACCGGATCCGTCTGCGTGACGCCGCCACCCGCGGAGCCTCCGTCCGCCCCTTGGCCGGGCTGCTGATGCTGGCGTGGATCGCGGTCCAGAAAGGCGCCGTGGCCGCCCAGGCCCACCAACACGCGCCGATCGCGAACATGACCGTGCACGCCGTCAACCGTTTCGAGTCCGACGTCCAAAAGGCCGTCGCCGACCCCGAGCACCGCGTCAAGCCGGCCTCGTGGCGGCCGGAGGCGGCCGCGCTGACCCGCACGGTCTTCCTGACGGTTTTGGACAGCGACCCCTACACCACCAGTGCCGTCGCCGTCGCCGAGGCGCTGCCTCCGCCGGCGGCGCTGCCCACCCAGCGCGGACCGATCGATGACGATCCCTGGGGTGACCTCCCTCCCGCCGACGACGAGGCGAAGGCCCTCACCTGGTTCGTCGAGAATCAGGGTGCCTGGGAAGGAGCCGACTTCCGGCGATACCTGGAGGCGCTGGTCGACGTACTGGAGGGCAACGCACAGCACGACGGCACCCGCAGCGAGGATGCGCTGCTGGCGACAGACGCATCCAACCTGTTGCGAATGTTCGACGATCTAATGCCGCTCATCGGTGATCGTTCGGCAGTCCTCGCCACCGTCGTCGCCGCGCGTCGCCTCCTGCGCGAGCACATCATCGGCCCGACGGTCGACGATCCGGCCACCACCAGCGCGGCGTTCTTCGACTCCCTGCACCACGGGTGCCAAAGAACGACGACGGTGCCGGGGACGGGACAGGGAGAACAAGACAAGCCCGAACCCTCGAACCATGGCACACCGTACGCGTCCGATCCGTGGTCGGAACCGGAGCCTTACGAGGATCCGTACGAATGGGAAACGGGCTTCCGGGCGGAAGATCCCAACGAGGACCACGTTGAGGCGATGTGGGAGACGGCTTTCCGAGAGGGTCACATCACTCGGGAGCAGTTCCAGAACGGCAAGCGAAGAGATCGCTTCTGAGCGGGGAGCAGACCTCGGACGCACAGCTGGCCCTCCGATCCGCAGTGGAGGAACTGTGCGTGGAAAGAAGCGGATCGAATGCAACGGTCCATCGACCATGTCATACGTGAGGCCAACGGCAAGTGCCGCCCAACACCCGCGTCGGCGTCGGCGTCGGCGTCGGACCATCGAGACGATTTCTGCGACCCCGCCCCCTGAGAATGGAGCTCACGACATGCCCGCCGTCACCGCCTACGCCCTCGATACACAGTGGACGTATCGCAACCTGCGCCATCAGGCCACCGTCCGAACCAGCTCCCTACGTCTCGTCTGGGAAGTGGACTGGTCAGCGATGTCCGACGAATACGACCCCGCCGAAATCGATGCCCTCACACTCTTCCGCGAATGGCGCCGCCGTTACGCGAAGAACGACACCCTGGCGATCAGCTGGTTCGTCGACGGCGGGGGGAGGGAACTTTCGAAGCGGCTCCCTTCGAGACCACTCCCGTCAGCCCCATCCGCGAGGACTTCCTGTCCTTCTTCACCTGGCCTACGCACGCCCGGACCCGGGAACGCGTCAACTGGCTCAGGCTCCCGGTCGCCGACGGCCAATGGAACGACGAACGCACCACCAAGGGCGGCTTCATCCAGGAAGCACTCGGATGGAAACCCAGCCCTTTGATCGCCTCCGTCGACATCACGCAACTCGCCGCCGCAGCGGGCATATGACCGTTCTCCATCGCGCGCCGGATCAGGAGCCGCATTCTCGGGGGTTTCTCGGGCAAGTCCGTCGCCACACGCACCGCTCCGGCTCGACCCGATGACATCAGGCACACCATTCCTCTGGTCCACTGCACCCGCCACGGCGTCGCCTTCCACCACGGGGACCTTCCCGACGACAGGCGGTGCGGTTCCTGGTGGTCTCGATCAGCCGGTAATCGGCACCGGAGCGGGAATCGCCCATCGGCGGCCGGTCGCGGCATCACCCGCCCAAACGAACTGTTCCTCGGCGGTGATCGTGACGCCGTGGTCCCAGCGGCGGATCCGGCCGTCGCGCTCCCACGCGTCCCACGCCGTCTCGATCTCGTCCACCAGGCGCCGAGGGCCGCCCTGCCCGGCGCGGATCGGGCCGTCGGGCAACGTGGTGAGTACCGCCCACGATCGGGCGCCGTCGTGGATCCACGCGTTGACGCCGTCCTCGTCGGTGTCGGTGGTGTACACGACGTCGGGCAGCGCGACGCGCAACGCCCACAGCAAGTCCCGATCGGTGTGCAGCGGCGCCACGTCGCGGGCGAGCAGGCGCTCGTCCTCCGCAGGGCGGCCGGCGCGGATCTCGTCGAACTCCGGGACGGGGGCGGTGTCTCGGGCCGGCATGAACTGGGCCAGGCCCTGCAGCCACCCCGTCGCCGAGCGGCCGTCGGCGGCGACGGTCACGGCGAAATGCCCCAACCGGCCCCACGGGAACACCAGATCCCCGCCCGGGCGCAGTTGTTCGATCCATGTCCAGGGGACGTGGTCGACGGCGTAGGTGACGATCACGCGGTCGTGGGGGGCGGTGTCCGGGTGGCCGAGGGCGCCGTCGCCGAGGACGACGGTGGTGGTGTCGCCGAAGCCGGCCCCGGCCAGGGTGGCGCGGGCGTTCGCGGCGAGGTCGGGGGCGGCCTCCACGGTGGTGACGTGGCCGGTCGGGCCGACCCTGTGCGCGAGCAGGGCGGCATTCCAGCCGGTGCCCGTGCCCAACTCCAGGACGCGGTGGCCGGGTTCGACGTCGAGGACGTCGAGCATGCCCGCCACCACCGACGTGCACGACAGACTCGACGACGGGCGGCCCGCGGTGACCTCGGTGATCGCCGCGTCGTACGGGCCCGCGTACACCAGCCGCGCCCAGGCGTCCGGGTCGGCGTCGCGGTCGACGGGGACGTAGGCGTGGCCGTCCCAGTCCCACAGCCGTTTCGGCGCGAACACGTGCCGTGGGAGCGCCTCGACGGCGTCGCGCACCCACGGCGCGTGCCCGGGCCACGCCCGACGGGCGTCCATCGCCTCCATGGCGCGGCCGCGGAACCCGTCGAGGTCGGGGGCGGGGTTCGTCACGGCTTGGGCTTCCGGTGTTGGCCGTCCGGCTCCGGCTCCTCCGGGACCTGACCGTCCTTGTTCCCGGGCGGTGGCTTGCCCTTCGACGGATCCGGATCCGGCTTGTTGTGCTGACCCACGTCCCGCCCCCTTTCCCGTCACGTCACGGTGCGGAGTTTCATGATGACGTACGGTCGGGCGGGCAGGGAAGCGTTCGGCCGCAGTCGGCGCGCGGAAGCCGGCAGGACTTCACCGACCCGATACGTAATTCCTCACCGCATGCTTCGCGGGAACATTCCTCACACGCCGCCGGGAATCGCAGGTGTGTCCTCGCCCGAGGTTCATGCCGCCGGGGCGGGGTCGCGCCGGAAGGGCCGCCGAGTTCGACGGCCGCCTCCCCAAGCCGCAACACGCTCACGTCCGACTCGTCGCGCCCGGCCAGGTGCACCGCCCCGTCGATCGCGACCGCGCCGGTGGTGAGGATCGTTCCCATGCGTTCGCCGTCGTGGCCGCGGTCCCAGCGCAGGCATCGGGTGGTGTTGCTGCGGCGGGGCGGCACGAGACGCGCACGCGATCCGAAGGCGTTCCACCACAGTCCGGCGCGGGCCATCAGCGCGCTGCGCAACGCGGTGCAGGCGGTCGGACGCCAGTGGTCTGCGGAACGTTCCTCGACGGGGGTCACGGCCGCTTCCTCCCACACGGGACAGCGATGACGCATGGCGGAGTGGTCCGACACGAACACCTCGTGGTCCCACTCCTGGCGGGCGGAGCGTGTCGAGCCGGGCGAGGTCTCGCGCAGTTCCAACAGGCCGCCGGTCGGCAGGTGTTCGAGGAGGATGCCGCGGCCGGTGAGTTCGCGAAGGCGCAGTACCCCGCCGCGATCAGGTTCGTTCATCCGGCCCATGGCATCTCGGCTGAGTAGGTGCACCAGGCTCCCGACCGACGACCGACCCGAAGGCGTGCGAAAACGAACACGAAACCGCACGCAAAAGCTCGGCGGGGAACCCGAGGAGCACCACACGAGGGGACGGGACCGACGCGGTGCGCTTCGACGTCGATCGCCCACCCCCGGAATGACGGCCCGTCATCACGGGCCCTCGGTCAGGGCTATTCGTCGGTCCACGGG
Organism: Embleya sp. NPDC059237; assembly: GCF_042754105.1. Lineage (NCBI taxonomy): Bacteria > Bacillati > Actinomycetota > Actinomycetes > Kitasatosporales > Streptomycetaceae > Embleya > Embleya sp. NPDC059237. Next base: position 15,433 of record NZ_JBHZAE010000034.1, read on the forward strand.
TACGTCGTCGTCACGAGCGGTGGCGGGGGCTCGTGTGCAACAGGACGTCCAGGGCCTCCTCGACGCGGCCGAGGTCGACGAGGTGGTGGGCGAGGTCGTGGCCGATCCTGCGGTCGTGCCCCTGGAGGACGGCGACGGCCTCCTCGGTGCGCCCAACACCGGCGAACAGGCGCGCGATGTCCTCCGCCGCGTACCAGGTCTCGCCCTCGGGGTGGGCGCGGGCGCGTTCGACCGCCTCGTCGACGCCGCCGCAGGCGGCGATCAGCGGCAGCCGTACGCGATACAACTCCCACTCCTCCTCGCCCCCACGCCGGACCCGGAGGGCATCGAGGTGGGCCAGGCCCTCGGCGGGGCGACCCTGGCCCAGGCACAACTCGGACAAGGCGTGGAGAATCCAGTCGTCGCCGGGGTGGGCGTCGGCCCCGGCGCGCATCACGGCGATCGCCTCCTCTCCCCGTCCGTGCCGGGTCAAAAGCTGCGCGAGATCGTAGGCCAAATTCGGGTCCCGGGCCGCAGGGCCGTCGGCCGGCCCGTACACGGCGATCGCCCCGTCCACGTCGCCGCCCTTCTCCAGCAGTTCCGCCAACTGCCGTACTGCCTCCCCGTGTCCGTCGCGCGCGGCGTAGGCGCGTAGTTCCTCGACCCGGCCGTGTCGGGCCAACAGGTCGGCGAGTCGGTCCCGGCCGTTGACCGAGACGATCTGCCGGCGGCGGAGCAGGGCGACGGCCTCGTCGATGCGGCCCTGGCGTTCGCGGATCGTCGCGAGCAGGCTCAGCGCCGTGTCGGGGTCGAGGCCGCGGCAGCACCACGGCCCGACGCAGCGGTGGTCGGCCCGCATCAGGCCGGCGAGCAGCGCGGCGGCCTCCTCGTCGCGGCCCGCGACATGGGCGACGTCGACCAGGGCGGTGGCGATCACCCAGTCGTCGACATGCGGCACAAGCAGGTCGAACGCCTCCCCGGCGCGGCCGTGCCGGGCGAGCAGCCTCATATAGGCATCCAAGGCTCGGGGGTGCCCGGCCTCCATGCGCTTTCGGGTGATGTCGATAGCCTCGTCGACGCGGCCCCAGCCCTCCAGCAACCCGGCCGCGCCAACAACGGCCGTCCACCAGCCCGTTGCCACATACGGGGCCAGAACCTCCCACGCATCGCCCTCCCGGCCCCGATCACCCAGCGTCTTTGCCCACGCCAACGCGCAGAACCACTGGCCGCGCCCGGCCTGCGCCTCCACCACGTCGGCACGGCCTCGTTCGAGCAGCCGCGAGGCCAACTCCGGCGGGATGCAGCCGGACCGCGTCCGGGTCCGGAAGTCGAGATCGCTGGCGTCCACGACCGGGCACCATAGCCCCCGCCCCCGACACCCGACCGACACCACCGACGACTTCCCATCGGACCGATGGACACGACCCGCAGGACCCCGCGTCCGCGCAGCATTCGGCGACGCGGGTCGCTGTCGTAGGCCTTGTCACGCACGAGTTCCCCGCGCGTGTCGACCTCGTTCCACGGATGTCACCGAGCGAAGGCGTCGATGAGCTTGACCCCTTTTCCCAGGATCTCCAGCGCGGCGTCGCGCGTCGGCATGCAGGGATCGTGTCCGTACCAAGCCCGCGGAGCGGCGGCGTTTTGTCCGTCGTCACGACGCCGACCATGGCCGGCACTCGCGGCTTTGTCGCTCGTCGTCGGAGGGCGTCCCGGATCGCTCTACGGTGGGCGGCATGGTGACGGTGCCGTGGCGTGCTCTGAGTGACAACGAGAAGAAGTATCGGGCGCTCGTGTCGATGCTGGTCCTGCGACTGCGGCCCCGAGCGCGGTCGATCGAGGGGTCCGGGGGAGACCGGGGGAAAGACCTCGTCGAATACGACGAGGACAACCGGCTGATCATCTACGAACTGAAGTCGTTCACGGGCCGGTTGGACAAGGACCGCCGTCGCCAGGTCAAGGATTCACTGATCACGGCCGCGCAGCACCAACCAGACGCATGGGATCTACTCGTGCCCGTTCTGCCCACGAACGGCGAGTGGGAGTGGTTCGACGGCCTGCGCAAGGACTTCCCCTTCGTCCGCAAGATGTGGCACCGCGACCGCTTGGACGAGAAGCTGTCGAAACATACCGATCTGGTGCGCAGTGTCCAGGAGCCGGACGGCTATCTGGCGGAGCGATTGGCCGAACTCAACGCGGAGCATGCCGTGATGCATCGCGGTATCCCGGATCTGGTGGAGCGATACGAGGCGCTGGAGCGCCGCGCGCGTGAGATATCCGTCCACTACGACGTGTCCGTCTCGCGGACCGGGTCGGCGACGGTGACCACGGTGTCGGCGAAGCGCGATGGCGGGGCGGTCGAGGTGCCGCCGATCGTCTTGTCGGGGGAGGTGGTGTTCGAACGCGGAGCGGTGGGCGACGCGGCGCGGCGGGATTTGGAGGAGGCGCTGACGTATGGCGGGGACGTGCGGTTGGGCGGGGAGCACTTGCGTCGGTGGCGTGTGCGGGCACCGGCCGAGTTGGGGTTGTCCCAGACCATGGACCGGCCTGATCGGCTGACGTTGTCGGCGCATCGGGTTCCTTTGCGCCCGGCGTTGTGTGCGACGTTGAGTCTGCTGGGTGGATCGGGTATTCCCGTGCGTTCGGTGCCGGTGCGCTTCGACGAGCGCGCACAGGGCCGACTGGGCGCGACGTACCACGGCGAGGACCTCACCGGGCTGTGGTCGACGCGGCTGCGGGTGGACGAACGCGGGTGGACGCTCGACGTGACCCAACGGGAGGCGGCGATGCTGCCGGGAGCGGCCCTGCCGATGCTGCGGCTGCTCGCCGCGGCCCGCGCCGGAGACACGCTGCGCCTGGGCATGCCTGTCGACGGGCGCACCCGCTTTCTCGACGTCGTGCTCGCCGAGGACCTCCAGGACGACGACTACCGCGTGTGGGCGAGCGCCGTGGAGACCCTGCACGCCGTCCAGGAACGCACCGCGGCGTCGTTTCCCGTCCCGGCGCGGATGACCGGTCTCGATGTCCGCAACGTCCGGGACGCCCTGCGTCTGCTCGACGGCGAAGCCGTGACGGTGGGGAACGGGGACGTCCTGACGATCAAGGGCCTGCACCCGGGCGCGGGGGCCCTGGAGCGATTGACCGCGCCGGGGCGCTTCCAGGTTGCGGTGGTCCGGCAGGCGTTCGCTTACGACTTCGAGGGATGGCAACTCCCCCTGGGACCCTGCGCGGAGACGTGCGTGGTCGAGGGGCTGATGAACCCCGACGAGGTGCGCGAGGCCATCGCGTCGGGAGGCCCGGCACGGTTGTGTCTTCGCCTGGCCCCCGGACAGGAACTGCAGCGGCGGCTGCTGGCACACCTGCCGCCCGGCGCCGACCTGCCCACCACCTCGGGCGTGTTGTACGTGCGGCCGTGGCCTGCGGAGGCAGAAGACGCGGTACCCGAACGAGACTGACCGGGCAACCGCCCGGGTCCGTCAATTGCGAAGCCCGGTCCGGTGCGGTGTGGTGTCACGTGCGATGTGCCGGATGCTGCTGGGTCGCGTCCTCGAGGAGGGCTTCGAATTCCGGTGCCGGCCACGGGCGTTCCCGGGGCAGGGGAACGCGGTGTCGGCCGGTGGCGATGTCCTCGAGGAGGTCGGTCAGGGTGACGTGCGGTCCCACGTCGCGGGTCGTCTGGGGTGTGGTGCCGGTCCAGGCCCAGCGCAGGGTCGCGGCGAGGGCGTGGCGTTCGTCCGCGGGGGTGAGGCGGATGTGGGTGTCGGGGGTGGTGGTCAGCAGGCGGCGGGCGACGTCCGGGGTGGTGGCGTGGTCCATGCCGCCGCGATAGGGGTGCGGCAACGGCAGCAGGGCGGGGTGGTGGGCGTATTCGTGGTCGACGAACGCCACTTCGTCGGTCGGACCGACCAGAACGTTCCACGGCTGGAGATCGCCGTGCCGCCACCCGGCCGCGTTCAGGCGCTCCAGCGCCGTGAACGCGCGACGGGCGACGATAAGCAGGCGGGCGGCGAAGTCGGGCGGGGGGTCGGGGACGCGGCCTTGGGCGCACCAGTGCCACAGGTCCTCGCCGGGCAGGAACTCCACCGCCGTCCACACACCGTCCCCGACTCGCCCGTGTCCGGCGTCGGCCGCGTGCAGGCCCTGAGTGTGGAGCAGCCGCACGGCGTGGACCTCGTGGAGCAGCCGGGTGGCGGTGGCCGGTTCGGTGGTGGTCTTGATCTTCCAGCGGCCGGCTCGCCAGGCGTGGGTGTGGTGCACGGTCAGGGGGTGGGGCTCGTCGGCGACGTCGAGGGCGTGAAGGGCGGCGGCGAGCAGCGGGTCCATCGTCACATCCTCGCGCGTGTGGCCGCGGATTGCCGGGTGTCGGGGGTTGCGCGGGTGAGAAGGCGGGCGATCGCGGTGGAGATCGGCAGGCCGGTGAGGGCTTCGATCCAGCCGAACTCGCCCGCGCAGTTGGTCTCCAGGTAGGTCCAGCCGTCGGCGGTGACGACGAAGTCCAGCGCGGCGTAGCGCAGGCCGAGTTCGCGCACGTGTTCCACGCAGGCGCGTTCGATGGGGGCGGGTGGGTTGATCGGGGCGTGGCGGCAGCCGGCGGCCGGGACGGTGCGCCAGTCGAGGGCGTCGTCGGTGGTGATCGACGCGGCGAACACGCGGTCGCCGACCACTGTGACCCGGGCGTCGAACAGGCGGTTCTCGACGAGGGCCTGGAGGTAGTGCAGTGTGCCGGTGACGGCGGGGAAGTCGTCGGACGCGTGGAGGCGGGTGGTGGGGATCAGGGTGGTGTGGCGTTGGGTCAGGGCCTTGACCACGACCTTGTCGTCGTGGTCGGTCACGAACGCGCGGGCCCGATGCGGGTCGCAGGTGAACAGCGTGTCCGGTACGCGCAGGCCGCAGCGGGCGGCGGAGGCGAGCTGGGTGGGTTTGTGCTCGGACGCGTCGACCACGAGCGGGTCGTTGATCCACAGGACGGGGTGGGCGCGGAGCAGGCCCAGGAGTGCGGTGGTGTTCTCGTCGGCGCGCCATCGTTCGTCGGGGGTGGGGTGGGTGTCGGGGCGGGTGGGTTTGCGCCAGTACACCGAGGTGGTGGGGCCGACGGTCACGGCCCGCCGGCCGTCGTCGATCGTGGTGGTCCATGTGCCGGCGGTGAACCGGCCGCCGGCGGTGACGGTTTCGCGCAGGCGGCCGGGGTCCAGGCGAACGAACGCGTCGGGGCCGAGGCGGCTGACGACCAGGTCGGCGGTGAGGTCGTCCTCGGCCGCGACGACGATCACGCGGGCTTCGCAAGGGGGCATTACTTGGGGTCGTCCTTGCGGCGCACGCCGCCCTGGTCCTGGGTGCTGGTGTAGTTCGCCACCGTCGCCGGATCGGCCGCCGCCACGAGCAGCCGGCCGTCGGCGACGACGTTCGCGCCGACCAGCGGGTCGTAGCGGTGCTCCGGCAACGGCAGCGAACGGCCGGTCGGGGCGGGTATCGGGAGTCGGCGGGTCAGGAGCAGCGGAGTTGTCACGGGGAGGTCCTTTCGCGTGGGTTCGGATCGCCTGGGGTGTGTGGTGCGTACCGTCGTGCGTTTCCAGGACATCGCGTCGGGGCGGGGGTGGGAAGGCGGTGTGCGGGGTGTGCAATCGGTGTGCGTGTTGTGCACATGGCGTCGACGCTGGGTGATTCGCCGGCTACGGTGGGGGCGGACATCGTCTGCGCGCCCGAGGGGGTCGTGATGGTCGAGCTCCGTCCGCCGTGGGATACGCCGCGGGTGAGCGTCCTGGCCGCGCGTGGTGATGTCGGGGGCCTGGTGCGTCTGGGGCGATTGGCGCGGAACTGGCGGCAGCGCGACCTGGGTTCGATCGTCGGCTACTCCGCCTCGACCGTCTCACGCCTGGAGTCGGGCGCGCGTTCGGGTCGGGACGTGGCGGTGTTGCGCAGGTTGGCCGCCGCGGTGGACATGCCCGTCGGGGTGCTGGGCGCGGCACTGGGCGTGAGCGCGCCGCTACCGGCTAGGGTGGGCCGGACCGCCGCGCGGCGGGACGAGGAGGACGATCCGATGCGCCGACGCCGCCTGCTGACCGCCTCCCTCGCGGCCGTCCCCGCCACGATGCTCGGCGGGATCGACCAGGCGCTCGCGTCCATCCCCACCCGCTCCTCCCCCACCAGCGGCAACCATGTACTCGCCCTGTTGGCGCGGGCTCGCGGGTGGTACGACGGCGGCGATCACGCCCGACTGGTCGCGGCCCTGCCGGAGTTGCTCGCGGCCGGCCACACCTACGCCGACACTACGGGCGACGCGCTGGCGTTCACGCGTCTGGCCGCGTGCTACGACCTCGCCACCGAGACCCTCTCCAAGATCGGCCGGTATCAGCGGGCGCGGACCGCGGCCGACCGGGCGACGGTGTACGCCCACCAGTCCGGCTCGCCGCTCGCCGCCGCGTCGTCGGCGCGGATGCTCGCCGTCGTGTTGCGTCACCAGGGGCAGGAGGCCACCGCGCAGCGCGTGACGCTGGAAGCGGCCGGGGGCGTGGAGGCCACCGGGTTGAGCACCCCGGAACAGGCCGCCGCCTACGCGCAGATGCTGTGCACCGCCGCCTACACCTGTGCCGGAGCCGGGGACCGGGCGAACGCTCTGGACTTGATGGCCGACGCGAAACGGGCGGTGCTGCGGGTACCGGACGGGCCGCAGGCCCGGACGGTGTTCACCGTGACCCCGGCGTCGGTGGGGCTGTACGAGGTCGGGGTGCTGTACTCCCTCGGCGACGCCGGCGCCGCCCTGCACGCCGGACGCGACCTCCACCCCGGGCAGTTCCCCACTCCCGAACGGCGCGGACGCCTGCACACCGACCTCGCCCGCGCCTGGTGGCAACTCGGCAAACCCGAACAGACCGCCACGGCACTCGCCGCCGCTCACCACGAAGCACCCGGCGAAGTCCGCGACCGACCCACCATCCGCCATATCGTCACCGAACTCGCCGAACGACACCCCCACGCCATCGGCGTCGACAACCTTCTTACCGCCACCGGGATCCGTTGAGGGTATCGGCCCGCGTTCGTAGGGGTCGCTCGCGTGTGCGTCGACACCCTCCTCCGAGGCGCGTTCACGGGTTCCCGATGGCATCGATGATGTGCGGGGCGGAGGCCAGACGCAGTTGCGCGGGCACGGGACTCGCCGGGCCGGGCGTGGTGTAGCCCAGGACCACAACCCGTAGGCGCGTCCCGTCCGGGTACCAGCCGTCCGTGTCCCGCCACACCGGCTCCGCGTACTCCGGCTCCAGCAGCCCGACCTCGCGGTTCGGCATCTCGACCATCATTCCGAAGGGGCGGTGACGGACCACGACCGCGTCCACCACCGTGCCCCGCGCATAGTCGTTCGCCATCGGTTCCCCAGCCCCTCGTCGGACTCCCTCGCCCTACGATCCGCAAACGCCACGACCGGCCCGGGTCATTCCCGATCTCCATCGCGGTGCGCAGCAACACCCCGGGTCGACCGACCCGTCACCCCCGATGCACGGAGCAGCGGGTGTGGTGCGATGAGACACCCGGCTTCGGCGCGCCGCCCGAACGGCGAACCGGGGCGGGCCGCTGCCGGATTCGCGCGGCCGGCCTTCGACACCTTCGGCCTCGACGTCCTGCCCGACGGGGATCGCAACGACACCGCCCCGAGTTCTTCCCGACGGCAACCGCGAGCCTCGCGAGGGAGACAGGGTGAGACCACCCTCGCAAGGACGTTGCTCGCAGATCGACGGGTGCCGGGTACGCCGTCTCGGTGGGTTGGGTTGATCGCGGTCGGCGCGGCGGCGGCGTACCGGGCCCGGGTGGGGCATTTGGAGGTGCCGCGCGCCCATGTGGAGTCGGTGGTGGCGTTCGACGGGTGGCCCGAGGACGTCAGGTTGGGGGTGTGGGTGACGACGAGCGGGAGCAGGCGGGCGAGGCTCTCAGCCGAACGCGTCGCCGAGATGGACGCATCGGGCATGCGCTGGACGTGAACCGGGCCGGGGCGGCCGGCGGGCGGTTCGGGGCCGGTGCTGTCACGTGTGTGGGGAGTCCCCTCGGAATCGGATCGATCCCCCGTTTTTGTGTACCGGCGGTCCGGCCGGGTTGTTCCATGTGGCTATGACACGTCGTGGATGGGGTGGAGTCGGGCGCCGGTGGGTGTGGGCCGGCGGGGTCGGTGTGGCCGCGGTGGTGGTCGGGTTGTGGGGTTCGATGGTGCTGCACGCGGTGGTGCCGATGTCGCGTCCGGGGTGGGATCGGCTGGACGACGCGACGCGTGCGCAGGCCGAGGGACAGTTCCGGTTGGCCGCGATCCAGGGATTGGCCGCCCTGGGCGCGGGCCTCGCGCTGTTGTACACGGCCCGGAACTTCCGGCTCAATCGTCGTGGTCAGGTGACCGAGCGATTCACCAACGCGCTGGAACGCCTGGGGTCCGATCACCCCTACGTGCGCTCCGGCGGGGTCTTCGCGCTGGAGCAGATCGTCCAGGACGCCCCGGAACAGACGGACCACATCGCGCGCATCCTCGTCGCATTCCTCCGCGACCGCGCCCCCGCCGTCGGAGTCACCGACCCGCCCGACCACCCGGACCCCGACGTCCAGACGGCGTTGACCACCCTGGCACTCCTTAGGCCCACCGCCACCGCCACCGGTTCACGGGTGAACCTCTCCGGCCTCCACCTGCGCAAAGCGGACCTGACCGACGCGGACCTGTTCGATGCGAACCTGTTCTGCGCGAACCTGACCGACGCGCACCTGCGCGGCGCAGTTGCGATCAACGCGAACCTGATCGACGCGAACCTGGGCGGCGCGGACCTGACCAGCGCCAACCTGACCGGCGCGGACCTGAGCGGCGCGGACCTGAGCCGCGCGGACCTGAGCCACGCGAACCTGATCGGCGCGTGCCTGCGCAGCGCGGACCTGTGCGGCGCGCACCTGATCGGCGCGAGCCTGCCCAACGCACGACTGCGCAAGGCGAAGCTGACCGGCGCGCACCTGACCAGCGCGGACCTGACCGGCGCGAACCTGCCCGCCGTGAACCTGGCCGGTGCGAACCTGACCGACGCGAAATTGCCCGGCGCGAACCTGACCGACGCGGACCTGAGCGGCGCGAACCTGAGCGGCGCGAACCTGACCGACGCGAAACTGCCCGGCGCAAACCTGAACCGCGCGAACCTCCGCGGCGCGGACCTGCGCAACGTGGACCTGGCCGGCGTGGACCTGACCGGCGCGGACCTCCGCGGCGCGGACCTGGCCGGCGCGAAACTGCCCGGCGCGAACCTGCGAAACATGCATCTGAACGGCCCCGTGGTCAACAGACCCTGATCGGCGTGCGACGAATCCGACGCACTCACCGACGACTGGTTCGAACAAGCCCTCGCCCACACCACCGCACGTGTCCACGGCGCCACCGCACCTCCGTCCCGCATCCGCCCCCTCGGACGCAGCTACAACCCGCCCCGCCGGCCTCGTGGCGCAGGAAGGGGTGGGCGAGGGTGGCCTGGCGGCGGTCCCGGTCGCCGCGTACCGGTGTGGAGCCGTGGGGTACGGATGTCAATCGATCGTCGAGTTGGTGGTGTCCCGAACCCCGCCGTACGGTGCGTCTTCCGTCCGGACGCGGTGCTGCGTCATCATGGGGTTTCTCTGCGTGACCGAGGAGGCGTTCATGGGCCAGCACGAGAAGCCGCCGCCGGATCCGTCGAAGGGCAATCCTCCGCCGGACAACTCCGACGGGCGCGTGCCCCCTCCCCCGCCGTCGAACGGCCGACACAAGAAGGACGAGTAGGCCTCCGTGAACGTGGTCGAGGCGCGGTCGCGATTGGCGGACGAGATGGAACGGCGTGGCGACTGGCCCGTGCGCGCGCCGTGGATCCGTAGCGCTGTGGAGGCCACGCCTCGGGACGCGTTCGCGCCCGATCGGCTGTGGCGCTGGGACGGCGCGGCGTATGTGCCGGTGGACCGGGCGGTCGACGAGGACGCGTGGGTGTCGTTGGTGTACGCCGGGCCGGACTACGCCGCGGTGACGCAGGTCGTCGACGCGGTGCCCACGTCGAGCCTGTCGTGCCAGGCGGTGGTGGTGGACATGCTCGACTCCCTGCTCCTGGAACCCGGGCAGCGGGTCCTGGAGTTGGGCACCGGGACCGGATGGAACGCGGCTCTGCTCGCCCGCCGCGCCGGAGCCGGCGGCGTCGTCAGTGTCGAGGTCGATCCCGACCTGGCCGAGGCGGCCCGCAAGGCGCTCGCTGCGGCGGGGGTGGACGTACGGGTCGAGGTCGGGGACGGGGCGGGCGGTCTCCCGGCGCAGCCGGCGTGGGATCGGGTGATCTCGACGTACGCGGTCGAGCGGGTGCCGTGGGCGTGGATCGCGCACACCCGCCCCGGAGGCCGCCTGGTCACCCCGTGGGGACGGCTGGGACATGTCGCATTGACCGTCGCCGACGACGGGCTGTCCGCGTCCGGCTGGGTCCAGGGGCTCGCCACGTTCATGCCCGCCCGCGGCACCCCGCCCGAACCCCGCTTCACCGACGTCCGCGGCGACGCGCCGGCCGAGGACGAACGCGGCGTGTTCCGGGACCTGGCGCCGCTGTGCGACGACGCCCACCTGCTGTTCGCGCTGCGCGTCGCGCTGCCCGAGGTGCGCGTGCACGCCGCGCGCGACGCCGACGGCGTCAACGCCTGGATCCACGACGGCGACACCTCCTGGGCCGTGTACTCCGCCTCGTCGGGCATCGGAACCACGCTGTACCAGGGCGGAGCGCGGCGGCTGGGCGACGAACTCGAGGCGGCCTGGGACCGGTGGATCGCGCAGGGCGGCCCGGGGCTGTACGACCACGGCATGACCGTCACGCCCGACACTCAATACGTGTGGGCCCACCACCCGGACACCGGACCCCGATGGCCCACGAATACGTAACCGCGCAAGTCGGCCCCGGAATCCTGGTCGTCACCATCGCCCGCGCCGTCGCACCCTTCGGCTGAACCCCACAGGTGTCCGGAGCGTAACCGGCACCTGCCCACCGGACCTTGCCTTCGGGGAAGAGTGGTCCGTACGGGGTATCGGGGATTTCTCGTCACCGGTTCGCTTCGTGTTCGCGACGTCGGGCGGGAGAATGGACCATGCCCCAACTCATCGGATATCTCGGCCCGTCCCCCGTCTGCGCGGACGGCCGTCAGGCGTTGACCGGGCCCGGACTCGACGCGGTGTTCGTGGACCCGGCGCCGACCGAGGAGGACCTCGTCGAACTCGCCGCCCGTCACGGCCTGGACAAGGTGGAGCGCCTGCCCCCATTCCGATTTCGCCTGTGTACGGCGGTCTACCTCGACGGTCCGCCGGCCGGCCAAACGAACCCCTACACCACCGACGAGCTCGGCTCGCTCAATACGTTCGCCACCGCAGGCCACACCCACACCGGGGTCTACGAGCTGGTCGCACTCCCCGACGGGGACCGGCCCGGACAGCTCCGACTCGTCGAACTCGACGGCCGGCCCGTGACCTCGTGACAACACCGGCGGACCTCCGCACCGGTCGTGGCAGACATGGTCGAGCCATGTGCGCGGTGGCGCGGCGCCGTGGCGCGGTGGTCGGTGGTGACCCGGCGGGAAGGTCTACGGAAGGTGCGGCTCGACGGTCGCGCTGATCCCGCCGGGTCGGGGGTGCTCGGGCAGGGCACTCACCATGGGCGCAGGAGCCATCGGCACCCGCCTGGACCGGTAGCCCGGACCACGGCGTCCGCACGTGTGCCCTTCGCGGGCCGGCCGTGCGGATCCTGCGGGTCGGGTTCGAGGTATCGCCGCTCGAGGAGGGCGCGTTCGCCGTTGGGCAGACGCACCATCACCCCGTACGGCGGGTGGGTGTCCACGACCGCCGGGACGACGCTGCCGCGCCTGTAGGGGATCACCCGTCGATTCTCGCGGACACGGCGCACCGCCGCGCCCGGTCGTGGATCGCCCATGTTCGTCTCGGCAGCCGGCCGGACGAGGTCGCCGAGTGTCTGTGCGGGGTGGAAGACCGGCCGGGTGAGGAGGTGGATGCCGGGGCGGTTCGTGGGTGTGGGGCCGCCGCGCTTCGGGCAGGTTGTCGTCCCGTGCCCGTAGCCTCCCCCACGTCCGGCGCGCATCGGCCGCGCGCCGCGGGGTCGACGGACGAGCGGCGGGGGTTCGGTGTGGCGGGTGTGTGGGACGTGGTGGAGGAGTCGCGGCGCGCGGTGTGGTCGTTCACGCCGTTCGAGCAGGTGGGCCCGCTGAGGTTCGGCATGACGCACGAGCGGGCGGCGGCCGCGGTCGACGGGGTCCTGGAGACCATCGGATCGCAGGGGGACGGCACCGGGTGGGTGTCGCGGGCCGACATGTGGCCCGTCCACCACGGCGCGGGGGCCGGGGTGCACCTGTACTACGACCGGGCGTTCGGCCTGGCCGCGATCGTCGTCGACGCGCGGAACGGTCCGCAGGTGGACTTCGGCGGGATCCCGCTGGTGGGTCGGGTGCCGTCCGTCCTGGAGGACGCGTTGCTCGACCGTCTCGTCGCGGACGGCATCGCAGCGGTGTTCTCCCTGGAGGCGAACCTGTGCGCGCCCGAACTCGGCGTCGTGATGCGTGTCCAACGCGCCGGGGACCGCGTCCTGACCCGGCCGGTCCTCGTCGCCCGGGAATGGGCACCCCGATGCGCGGACTCGACGCAGAGCCGCATCCCCGCCGACGAATGGAACAGCTTCTCCTGAAGCGCACGCGGAGTCCTGCGGCGGATACCGGCCGAGGCGGGCCGGGCGCGGAAGGGAATTCACCCGACACGGCGTGCCGTTCCCGGCCGCGGACATCGTGCGCCCCGGCCGCCGGGAGGAGGGAGGGCGTGTCGGGTCGCCCGGGTAGCTTGCCGAGTCCCCGCGACGGTCGAAATATTCGAAGGAGTCGAGCCGTGAGTGGCGACACGGTCGAGTGGCTGCAGGACTCCTATTTTGTCGAGTTCGGGTACTGCGTGACGTTCGCGCGCGGGCTGTCGGCGATGGAGTTGCTGGAGTGCATGGGCTGCGATGTGACGCGCGCGGCCCGCAAGAGCGTGATCGACGCGAACCACTGGATCGAGGACGTCGCCGAGGAGTTAGGCCCTCGGGCGGTCGCGGGCAGGGAGAGGGTGATCCGGGCCGGCGAGGCCGACGGGTGGGCCTTCGCCGTCGAGGACGCCGGCACCCGCGGCACCCACCACGACGTCCTCGCCGCCGTGTCGGCCGGCACGGTGGCCCTGAGCACCTTCGAGAACATCAACGCGCTCACGATGTTCCACTACGCGGACGCCGGGGACGTGGTGTGCGGGTTCGACCGGCCCCAGGACCGCTGGGGTTCCGACCCGGATCGACTGGTTCCCCACCTGACCCGCGCGGGCCTGCTGCTCCCCGACGGAACGCAACCCGACCTCGGCATCGACGAACGACAACGCCTCGCCCACCGCATGATGCACACCGAGTTCGGCATCACACTGCCCCGCCGGGACGTCGAGTTCGGCGAACTCCTCGCCGCGATGTACTGAACCCCGACTTCCGGGACCCGACCAGGTGCTGGGCCCCCTCGGCTGGCAACGTACCGAGGAGCCGCGAACGCCTTGGCCGCCGACAACGCCACCGCCACCGAAAAACCCGTTGGCCGTCGACGACCGAGCCGGGACAATCCCCGTGACCGAAGTAAGGGGAGGCATGGCCCGGTTCGCGTGCGCCGAGTGCGACACGGTGTTGTCAGCCCCCGTGTCGCGGGTGGCACTTCCCGTCCACGCCGGCCACGATGTCGGCCACGAACTGCTTCCCCCGCTCATGGAATCCGGGACCTACGCCATCGACCCCGCACCCTTCGGGCCGCCTTGGCGACCGTGGGACGAGGTGGGGCCGGCACAAGCGGCGACCCGGGGCCTGTTCGCGCCCACGCACGCCGTGTGCTTCGGCACGCCCGGAACCGTGGTCGTCAGACCCGGCGACGCCCGCAACACCGCCCTGATTCCGGACCGATGCGAGGGCTCCTGCTACGGAGTGGACGGCAGGGCCGGCCCGAACCTGGCCTGCACCGGGTGCGGCCGGCCGGTGGCCACCCGGATCGACGACTGTGGGGCCTGGCAGGAGGTGCGATTCGACCCGCAGGCCGTAAGCATCCTCGCCGGCGACGACCGCGAACCCCCGCCGCTCGACTGGGCCACGTTGGCGAACGAGCGCTCGGCCACCGAGCCGATCGAGCCGCAGGGTTGGTGGAACCCCCGGTGGGAGGCGGCGGTCGGAGTGGCCCTGGCCCACGTGGTGGCGGCATCGGCCGGCGCTCCCGTGACCGTGCCCGACGGTCTGCTCACCGAGACCTTCGGCCGCTCGCTCGACATCCTGCTGCCGCCGGGGCCGCCGGCGAAACGCCTGGTCCTGGCCGGCCCGGGCCTGCCCGATCACGACGACGATGCCGACATCCTCCTGGTTCCCAGCCACCCGCAGACGGGTGAGGCATGGCGGTCGCTCGCCCCCGTCGCCGCTGTGCCCCTGGCCGCCGAGGTGTGGATGTACCTGGCCTTCCACCAGGACCGCCACGACCGCCGCCACCAGTGCGACCGTCCGCCGATTCCGGCGAGTGGCGGCATGCCCGAGGGCGTGCTCCGCGACGACCCGCTGCCGCGCCATCCGTGGAGTCGATTCCGCCCCTCCGGCCGCCTGTTCCTGCGCACCCTCGTCGGCCTGCCCGCCGTCCGCCTGCCATGGTTGCGCGCGATCCACGACCGCGTCCGAACCGCCCCGTACGCCTTTCCGTTCTGACCCGACCACCCGAATCACTCCAGGAAGCCGGAGCGTCGCCGCAGCGAGGTTGTCATCGGGGCCACGGCGGCCCGCGTTCCGGCCCGCCGACGGGCTCGATGTGCTCTCCCCGTTCGAGGACACCGACCGCGGGAGCGGGGAGACGACCGTCCGCGGCCCCGACGAGCGGGAGTGGACCCTGTCGGCGCCGGCCGACCGAACGGAGCGAGTCATGCCTTACGACGAACGCATCACGACGCCGGACGACACGGCGCTGCGCGTGGCCCTGTGGCGGGCCCCGCACCCGCACCTCGCCGGCGCCGGACGTGCGCGCGGACGGGATCGCTCCGCACATCGTCGGTCCCGACCCGGACCGGCGCAGCCGGCCGGACACATCGGGGTCGCACCACACCGTTTCGGGACGTGGCGACGTTGTTCGGCGAACCCATCGCCCAACTCGACGAACGCACGGCGACGCCACAACGCCCCGCCGAACGTCGCCTCGTACTCAGCGTTCGGACGGGGGCGTCAAACGCAGTCCGGTGTCCCGCGCGTAACAGGCGATCGTGTGCCCGCCCGCGGCCCACTGCTGCGGATCGGGAAGGAGGAAGCGTACGTCGCCGGGTCGCGGAGCGACGCCGGAGGAGGGGATGAACTCGCTTGCCAGGGCGACGCATCGGGTGGTGGCCACGGCGTTCAGGGACTCGGCATCGACGGTGGGCGCCTGGGAGTCGAGGGTGAACACGGCGTAGATCTCGCCGGTGTGGACCCGCGTGCAGGCGACGGTGTGGACGGCGTCGAGACGGGTCGGTGGTGCGCCGGCGGGGTCGTCGGCAGCGAAGCAGTCGCCCTTGCCGGGGATCGCGGCGGGTGCCTCGCGGGCGGGTTCGTCGTCGTCGCGCAGGGCCGTCACGATCAGGACGACGACGAACAGCACGACCAGCGCGGAGTTCATCACGATGCCGACCCAGGCGAGCCACCGGCCGCGTTCGCGGGTGTGTTTGATGCGTTGGAGGGCGACGACACCCAGGGCCAGCCCGACGGGCAGGAACGAACAGAAGAACCCGACGATGGGGGCGAGGACGGCGAGCAGGTTGTACGGCGGTTTCGGCGCGACGTCACCCGCCGGGGGTAACGGCCATTCGGTGTCGGGCGGGCTGCTCGGGGTACCCATGGGGTTTCTCCTGTGCGTGAGTGTTCGGCGGAACCTGGCACTGTAGGGCGCGGATCCGACGAACGCAGCGGATTTCCCGCCTCCGGGCGGCGGTTGCCGATGCCACGGTCACCGTGACCGGGGTCAAGGGGTTCAAGTTCACCAAGGCACCCGAGGATTGTCGCCGCCACCCGTACCCACGCCGAACAGCAAGCTCTCGACTGATCCACCGCCCACAACCGGACGACTACAGGGCATCGACGTGCCCGATTCCGACCGCCAAAGCGGCCATCTCCCGCAAGCGCTCGTAGTACTCGATCGCGCCGGCCTCGTCATCGATCGACGGCAGGACCTTCTCGACGGCCGCGAGACACACGAGCAGGAGTCCTTGCCTCTGCTCGTCAAGGGGGCCCGAAAGCGACGAGGAGACACAACCGGCGATGTCCGCGTCCAGCAGCACCATGTCGAACAGTCTGCCTTCGTGCTCGAACTCCCGGCCGCGAACATGGGGTGGGAACGACGCGCGCAGGTGCTCGTCCCACAGCCGCGAAAGCAGGCCCGGCTCCGATGCGTCCATGTTCGAGATCATGCCTCACTGCGAGCGCAGGTGGGGAACCCTCACGGGCCACGCGGCGCGCCCGGGAGGGTCGCGGACGGTCGCGGACGGTCGCGGACGACCGCGGACAATCGCGGTCGAGGTGCTCGGTGGACGTATTCCTGGGCGCCGCCGCCGGCGGCGGCTCACCCGTCGTGCCCTGCGCTCAATCGTCGGCGCGGGGCGGCGGGGATGTGCCGCCGGCGCGCCACACGTGCCGGAGGTGGTCGGTGAGCGTGTCGACGACGACGTCGCGGCCGTCACGGCACAAAAGGGTGAAGTCGACGTCGGCGTAGCCGTTCTCGACTCCGTCCTCGGTGTTGAAGACGACGCTCGTGATGTGTGCGGGGAGTTGTGGAAGGAACCAGGTGGTCCACGCCTGGGCGGCGGCGCGGGCGTCGCAGATGCGGATGCTCAGCGACGGCGGACGCGGGGTGTAGGAGCCCTGGAACAGCCACGGTCCGATGGGGAACCACACCTCGAGGAGAGACTCTCCGCGAAAGCCCACCCCGGCCCTCCAGCGGGCGTCGGGTCGTTGTTCGAGGGAGGCGATGACCTGCTCGACGGCGAGGTCCCACGGTTGGTCCGGGGCCGGGGCGAAATACCAGGGGGTGGCGTAGCCGGCGGGGTCCGTCGTCACGAGGTCGTCCTTCCGGATTCGGCCGAGGCGCGAGCGTGGCGGCCGGTATTCGCGTCTAGGTTCCGGTGGCGTCGAGGGGGTGTGATTGGGCCAGTCCGCCGGTGAGGACGGTGGCCGGTGCGTCGGGTGCGGCGGGGACCCGGATCAGGACGCAGGCGAGGAATGTTTCCTTGACGGTGGTGAAGGGCCCGCTCCGGCCCAGGAACGCGATGGTCGTGGGGGCGGTGGCGGTCAGGTGTGCCTGGGGTATCAGGGCCTTGGCCTCGATCGTCTTGTCCAGGACGCAGGGGACCAGGCGGTCGCCGGTGGCGGTCCGGAACGTCTGCCGGACGACGGGGCGGGCGGTGACGGTGGTGGTCTGCGACATCCGCTCGTCCCGGTGGGCGTCGTCCTCGATCCGCTTGCGCAGGTCGGTGGTGTAACTGCCCGGCGCGAGGCGGGCCTCGGCCGCGCCGGGGCCGGCGGGCACCGACATTGCGGCGGCGTATCGCCCGCACACCGCCGCGGCGTCGCCCGCGGTCGTGGTGCGCGCGGAGCCGGAGGCGTCGCGGGCGACGTCGTCGAGTGTGGGGCGGGCCAGGCGTTCGGGGCTCGCGGTGGCCGGTGGGTCGCCCACCCGGGCGTGGGCGGTGAACACGGCCTTCCACGGCGCGCCGGGCGTGTCCTGGACGAAGTGGACGACGGCCTTGTCCTCGCTGTCGGCACCGGTGGCGGCGAGGGCGACGAACGTGCGGGGATGGCCGCTCGCCCGGGGTATCCAGAACTGCGGGTCGAGGTGGGTGAACGGCTTGTACGGGTCCCGGTCCGGGCGTGCCCGGTCGGCGCGGTACGATGCCAGTGACCCCTCCAGCAGTTCGCCGCCCTCGACCCCGGCGAGGCGGTCGCCGTCGAGTGTCGCGTTCGCCGTGTTGTTCTCGGTGTCGTAGCGCTCCAGGACCGCTCGGGCCTCGGCCTCGGAGATCACCGCAGGATCGGGTACCGGTGCCACGACCGATGCGCTGGGCACGGCCGGCCTGCCCGACCCGCCCCCCGACGAGCACCCCGCCGCGGCCCCGACCGAAGCCAGAGCGATCACCGCCGCACCCACTCGTCTCGCCCGACTGTGCATCCGTTCCCCCGAACTCCCGTCCGTCACCGACGAATCCACACTCTCACGCGCCCCCGACCACGCGGACGCGCAGGCCACAGGGGACGGGCGCAGGCGTGAGGTCCTGGAGAACGTCGTGTGGACCGACGGCACCCGATGGCACCCCGCCGCCCGCGACGTCGTCCGCGAGTACTCCCACGCCATCGACGAAGGCGTCTACCGCATCCACACCGAAGGCCTGCGAGATCGCGACCTCGCATGCGTGTGACGCCCGCCCGCCACGCACGCCCGCGCCGACCGACGCCGCGGCCCGCCGCCGACCACGGCCGGACCACGCCGTCGAAACGATCCCGAGGGATTCGAGAATCCGTGCATCACGGTGTCCTGGCCGGCTTCGAGCCGGGCGGGGGTGGCCGGTTCTGCGACAGGTGGCCAGGTGACGGCGACACCCGCCGGCCGACGGTCATTGTCCGGCGCCGCCATTGCCCGGCCCGTGGCTCTGCCGCTCCACGTCCCGGCGACGATCGTGTGCCAAGGCCATGGCGGGTCGCGGAAGTCGGCGCCGTGGCGAATCGAGCAAACCGGATCCTGGCGAGTGGCGCGGCATCGCCTCGCCCGGGACGACCGACGACACCGCGGCGGTGGCATGGGCGGCCGAGCGAGTCGCGGCCGAGGTCTCGGACGGGCGGTGGATGTGGCCGGCCCGGAAGACGCCGAGGCGTTGCCTCGGCCGGCGAGTCGGGACGAGCCGGCGTGGGCGGTGGGCGCGGTGCGCGGGGACGACCCGGACCGCTGGTCGGTCGGGTCGGGTGTACGCGGCCGGGCGTTCCACCGCCCCCGATTCCGACCGCCGACGCGGCCATCTCCCGCAGGCGCTCGTAGTGCTCGATCGCGCCGGTCTCGTCATCGATCGACTGCGGCACCTTCTCAACGGCCGCGATACACACGAACAGGAGTCTTTTCCCCTGCTCTTCAAAGGGGTTCGACACCTGGATGCGGAGTTCGGTGGGCGCCCACCGGACCCGCCCTTCGAGGAACCGCAAACCGTACGAGGGGCGGGGGAAATCTCGTCACCGGTTCGCTTCGTGTTCGCGACGTCGGGCGGGAGAATGGACCATGCCCCCACCCATCGGAGATCTCAGCGCAACCCCCGTCTGCGCGGACGGCCGTCACGCGTTGACCCGGCCCGAACACGACGCGGTGTTCGTGGACCCGGCGCCGACCTAGGAAGACCTCGTCGAACTCGCCGCCCGTCACGGCCTGGACAAGGTGGAGCGCCTGCCCACACCCCGATTCCACATCTGCACGGCAGTCTTCCTCGACGGCCCGATGGCCGGCCGGACCAACCCATACACCACCGACGAACTCGGCTCGCTCAACCCAGTCACCACCGCACACCACACCTGGGTCTACGAGCTGGTCACACTCCCCGACGGAGACCGGCCCGGAAAACTCCGGCTCGTCGAACTCGACGGCCGACCCATGACCCCGTAGAACACCCGCGCAAGCTCCATACCCGGCCGGCGCGACTGCCGGCCCCTGCGGTCGCGCATCGACGTCCGACACGGCGCCACCCGCGCCGTCGGGTACAGCACCGCATCGGCGAACGGGGTGAAGTCGCCGACTGCAGCGCCTCGACCAGGCGGCGGGGGCAGACGGTGACCCGGCGCAAGCCGCAACCGCCGCCGGGGCGTGGCCCCTGCGGCGGTTCCGTACCCTCGGGTCCGGTGCGCCCAGGGGCGCATCAACATCGCGGCCGGGGTCAAGTGGATGTCCTCGCGCGAACATCGATGGACACCGGCGCCGCTCCTGCCGACGTGGCCGGTCCACAATGCGGTCATGGCCGAAGACGAGCACAGTTGCACGAAACCGCGTTCCTTCCCGACATGCGTAAGGGAGGTGGCTCGGCTGCTGGGCGTCGCAGACGTCGCCACGACGTCGAACGATCAGGCCCGTCGCCTCGCCCTCGCGGTGCGCAAGCCCCTGCTCGAACGCGCGAGCCTTCCCGACGAATTGTTCGCTCCGCTGATGGCGGCGGCCGTCCACGACCCCGACCCCAGCTTCTGCCGCTGGTTCGTCGAACCGGCCGTCTACGCGTTCGGGCGCCGCCGCGTCATGGCGGCACTGGTCGACTACCTGCGGGATGGCACGGATGCCGAGCGGGCCGGTGCCGTGCGGGCCTGGTACATGGCCCATGTTCCCCTGCGCGCGGATCACTCTCCGGCCTACGGACCCGGCGGGGTACGCGAGCCCGCCCCGGACGAGGCACAGGAAGCCCGGACCGCGTGGCTAGAGGCATCCATGCGGGTGTTCGCGGACACCACCGACCCGCGGATGCGCCACCGTGTCCTGCCGAACCTGCCCACGTCCCCCACGGCGTACCCGCCGTCCCTGCACGAACCACGCGAACACACACTCGCATCCGCCCGGGCCCACCCCGATCCACACATCCGCCGCTGGGCAGCGACAGCGGACCGCGAGCGGCGAGGGATGCGCTGAACCGTGGGCCGCCTCCGCCGGGGCGGCCGACCCGCTCTCGCCGCATGATCACGCAACATGGCGCACGGGCCTCCGGGTCACCGCACCACCTCCGCCGCGGACCCGTCGGGACTACTTGACCAGCCGGAAGGCGGGATGCCCGACCCAGGCCCGCAGGAACTCCGCCGTTCCCAGCGCCATCCGGTCATCGTCCGCGATCCCCAGCACCCCCGGAAGGCCGGCGACGACCGGCGCCTGACCGTCCGGCATCTCGGCTTTGGCCACGCCCCCGATGACGTCCATGACAGCGGCGGTCAGCAGGGCCGTGGCCACGTGGTCGATCCCGCGATTGCAGCCGGCGCTGACATTGACGGCATGGGTCGACCCGAAGCCGAGGATGGCCTCCACCTCCGGCTCGTCCGCGTGCTCGGCCTCGAAGATGCTCTCGTCGCCGACACCCGGCCCCATCACGTAGACCAGGAAGGGCCGACACCGGTCCTCCCGCTGCGGATCGCAGCCCACCACGGCCGTGAGCTCCTGATCCGCGGAGGCGTTGCCGAGGAGCGGAAGCGGGAACGACTTTCGCCGGCCCTCCTCCCTCCCGCCCTCGACACCCAGGCGCTCCGCGGGCACGTTGACATCGAAAACCCCGCGCCGCTTCTCGGCGAAATGCGACGAAAGCCCCACCATCAACGCACGGAACTCCCGCAGCGCAGCCGGGGAGAGCGGCTCCGCCAACTCGATCACCGACGTCGGACCAGGCATGCCGGAAGCCTGGACTGATCGGGTTCTCGCAGCCGGGGGCGGGCGTCGTCCGCCGGGCACACCAAGCCCGTGAGGCCCCGGACCGACCCTCACCCTCCACCACACCCCCGCCCCGGGATCGTCCACACTCCGGCGGGCGGGGCGCCGTCCAGCCCGCCCGCGCCGTCGGGTCCCGTCCGGCCGCCGGCTGCGGCGCGCACGCGCGGGATCGATTGTCGGCACCGGCCCCTACGGTGCGGCGGATGGACATCGAACTCCCCCACCCGCACCAGGACTTCTTCGACCGGGTGCCACCGAACACCGTCACCTTCCTGCTCGAGCGCGGACACGTGAACGCGGTCGTCGAGGCGGCGCGCCAAGGGGAGTGGGAGTGCGCCCGCGGCGCGGTCGAGCACTTCCTGGCGCGCGACGAACCCGAGGCGGCATGGAAGGTGATCGCGCCGTTCGTGGCGACCGGTCGGTGGTCGGCCGTCCGGGAGGCCGCCCCGGTCCTGCGCGCCCTCGGGCACGGCCGGGAGGCGATCGCGATGGTGCGCGCCCACGCCGAGGGCGGCCAACACGACGCCTGGAACACCCTCGCCGAGCTCCTGGCCGACGACGACCGTATCGACGAGGCGATCGAGGCGCTGCGCCCGCGCCTGTGCGACTGGTACCACCTCGAGGCGCTGGTCGAGGTCTCCGAGGGTCGTGGGCGTGATGCCCGCGTGATCGACCTGTTGCGCCGCGTCTGTGGTGGGGGCGGGCCGTGGAATCGGGCGATCATGCTCGCCCGGGTGTTCGAGCGGGGCGGTCGGGTGGACGAGGCCGTGGAGGTGCTGCGCGCGCGGATCGACGACCCGTCGCACACGCAGGTCAACGACGTCGAGGAGTTGACCGCGGTCCTGGCCCGGCACGACCGCCTGGACGAACTGCGGCTGCTCACCGCCGGCCCGCACGCCCGCTGGGCCTTCTCGTCCCTGGCGCAGCGGTTGGAGGAGTCGGGCCGCGTCGACGAGGCGATCGAGGTGCGGCGCCGCGCCGCCCGGGAACGAATGCCCTACGCGGCGGGTTCGTTGGCGTTGCTGCTCGCGCGCCTCGGTCGCCCGGGCGAGGCGGTGGAGGCGGTCCGCCCGGCGTTGGACGGTGCGGACTGCGGATGCCTGCTGTACGAGTTCCTGGACGTCCTGGTCACCGGCGGCGGCGCGGCCGCAGCGCTGGACCTGCTGGCCGCAGCGGCGGAGCGCAATCCACACGTCGCGGAGCACGCGAGGAGTCTGCGGCCGTGGTTGTTGTCCGAGGCCAGGCGTGGGGAGGAGGCGATCGCCGAGGTCGTCGCCCGGATCGAGCAGGACGACGAGCGGCATGGCATCGAGCAGTTGGCCCAACTGTTGGACTCGGAGGGCAGAGTCGAGGAGGCGATCGCCGCGCTGTGGGAATACGCCGTCGAAACCGGCTTCGGCCGCGTGCACCTGGCCCGCATGTTGATCGCACAGGGGCGCGTCGAGGACGCGATCGCGATGCACCGGCTGCCGAAGCCCCGCATCGTGTCGCCGCCAAACGATCCGTGGGGCGCGCCCGTGGTCGAACCCGCGTCACCGTGAACCGCAGGAGCCCACCGCGGACGATACTCCGGGCCCGGGGCCTGGGTGTTCGCGTGTCGAGGTGCCGTGCGGCGCAGCCGGGGCGAGTCCCGACTCGGGAACGGGTGCCGGACGCGGTCCGAGTCCGCGTCCGGGGTGGTGGGATGCGGGGATTGCGCACCGTCGGACTCGTGGACGAGCATCCGCCGGAGCCTTGTCCCGCTTCGGCCGCGCGTCGCCGGCACGGCCACACATCGACCGCCCGGGGCTGTTGCCTTCCGGGCGCGGTGATGCCGCGGTCGAACGGACGAGCAAGCGGATCCCTGCCGTGGGTGGAGGATCCACGTTCCGTCGGCGCGGGTTGTGTCGGGACGGGGGTGACACAACGTCGTGGGAGTTCGCCGTCTCGGGCAACTTCGACCGGCCGTGTGCACCGGACACGGGGCTGCCACCGGGACCGCGTCACGGGTCCCGGTGTAACGGGGTGCCGGTCGCCGTCGGAAGGAAGCGCCGCCGTTGCGGCATCCTCGTAGCCGCCGGGGGCAGTGCTCTCACAACGCAGCAGCGCACCTTGGACAACGGTCGCCACCTCGGTGCCCGGTTCCGCCGTCGGATGTCGCTCGCACGTTCAGGCTTGCGTTGTCACGAGGGTGGCTTCCTCGGGTTCCCGGACCGGTTTTCATGCTCGACCTCGGTCCCTTCGAGAGCCCTCCTCCATTGATGCCTCAACCGCCGGGACATCTCGGGCAACGCGGACAGGCGTCGCATCAGG
>NZ_JBHZAE010000035.1:0-13607 GCF_042754105.1 Embleya sp. NPDC059237
CGACCCGATCGCCGAACACGGGAACGGGAATGCGCCCGAGCGGGGTGAAGGACGATCAGACATCCGATGTATACCCCGTTTCCGGTCGCTCGTCTCCGATTCATCGGAGGACTGGCCGAGAAATGCCGGGTTTCCGGTGCAATTTTCCTTGAAGAGGTCTGATACATCGGGTTAATGATGCTCGCCGGGAGGGCAAAGGCGCCGATCGCTCCGAATGACCCGCCGCCTCCCGCATCGACGCCGGGTCGACGCCCGGCCGGATACGGCTCGACGCGGCCCCGGCGCATCCGGCGCATCCGACACACCCCGGACCCGGGCCCCTCGTCCTGCCGCCTCGCCGGCCGCCCGCGCCGCCCCGACCGCCCGCCCCGCAGGCTGTCCGCGCCTTCGGAACTCAGGCCATCCGCCGCAGCCACTGCTCGACCCCGCTCGTGTGCACCGTCGACCACGCGTGCGCCGCCGCCGCGTCGTGGTTCTCCAGGGCGTCCACGATCGAGTGGTGCTCGCGGATCGTGCGCAGCCACGAGTCGTCCTCGGTCAGCCCGCGCCAGATCCGGGCACGTGTGGTCGGGCTCGACAACGTCTCGAGGAGCGAGCACAACACCTGGTTGCCGCTGAACACGGCGATTTCGTGATGGAAGCGCAGATCCTGCTCGATCAGCGCCTCGTGTCCCGCGTCCGGGCTCGGCGCGTCCGCGAGCGCCCGCAGCTTGGCGATGCCCTCCGCGTCGATCCGCTCGGCGGCCAGCGCGGTCGCCGCCGGCTCCAGGATCCGGCGTACCTGGAGGAAGTCGAGCACGCTCTTGTCGTGGTGGAAGTCGACCACGAAGGAGATCGCGCCGAGGAGCAGATTGGGCTCCAGGCTCGTCACGTAGGTGCCGTCACCCTGGCGCACGTCGAGGATCTGGATCAGCGACAGCGCCTTGACCGCCTCACGCAGCGAATTCCGGGACAGGCCGAGCTTCGCGGCCAGGTCGGCCTCCTTGGGCAGCTTCTCGCCCGGCTGAAGCTCCCCGGAGACGATCATGCCCTTGATCTTGTCGATGGCTTCGTCTGTGACCGCCACGCCGATGACCCTTCCAGAGATCCGATGACTCCCCAGTATGGCGGGTCGGCCCGTACATGGACAGGGCCGCCGGCCGGCACGCGCGGGACCGGGACCGGGGAGGGTCGAATCGGGTGGGGCGCGGGGCTGACCCGCGGCACCACCGGAGCGGGGAAACCGGCTACGGAGGGGCGGCAGCGCCGCGATCCGGTCGCTGTCCGGGGTGGTGTACCGCACCGGGACCCCGTCAGCCGTCCGATCTTCCGGCGTACTCCGCAGGCTGGTCCCGGAGATCGCGTCGCCATACGTCGGGGCGTTCGGGATCGCTCAAGCGTGCCCTTCGCCGAGCGCCGCGATCTCGGCGGGCGACGCATTGCCCCCGGAGCACATCACCGCGATCCGACGCCCGGTGAACTCGGCCGGATGGGTCAGTACGGCGGCCAGTGCCGCGGCCCCCGCGCCCTCGGCCAGGGTGTGGGCGTGGGTGGCGAACAGCCGCTGGGCGACCGCGATGTCCGCGTCGGAGACCAGCAGGAAGTCGGCCAGCCCCTGCCGCAACAGCCGTTGTGGCAGGGCGAATCCGCGGCCGGTGGCCAGTCCGTCCACGACGGTGGTGTTGGTGCGCGTGACGCACGTGCCGGCGCGCCAGGAGTCGTGCGCGGCCGGCGCGGCGGCGGACTGTACGCCGATCACCCGGCAGTTCGGGGCGAGTTCGGCGGCCACGAGGACGGCGGCCGCGGCGCCGGTGCCACTGCCGATCGGGACCACGATCGCATCCAGGTCGGGTCGGGCGGTGCAGATCTCCAGGTACGCGGTGCCGACGCCGGCCACCAGGGACGGGGTGTCGCCGGGGCTGACGAGGAGCGCGCCGGTCTCGTCCGCGTACTGCTCGGCCCGCCCCTGTGCGCCGGCCATGTCCGCGCCGTGCAGCACCACGCTCGCCCCGAGCGCGCGCACCGCCCGCACCTTGGCCGGGTTCGCGCCGGCGGGCATCACCACGGTGCCGGTCACGCCGAAGGCGGCACACGCGTAGGCGATCGACTGCGCGTGATTGCCCGTCGAGTAGGTGACCAGGCCGCGGGCCCGTTCCGCCGGGTCCAGGCCGGCGAGCAGGGTCAGACCGCCCCGCACCTTGAAGGCGCCGACCGGCTGCACGTTCTCGTGTTTGACGTACACCTCGGCGCCGGTGGCCGCGTCGAGCGCGGGATAGGACCACATCGGGGTCGGTGGGAGATGGCCGGCGAGGAGATCGCTGGCGGTGAGGATGTCGGCGAAGGTGGGCGGGGGTGGGGGCGTGGGTCGGGGAGTGAGGGCCGGAGGGGGAACGGTCGGGTCGGCGGTCATGGGGTCATCCTCCGGTGTTGCCGATTCATTGGTCCAATGCCATTTTTATGGGTCATCCATCGATGGCATCGATATATTGGCCGCATGCTCGACGTCACCCGATTGCGTGTGCTCGCCGCCGTCGCCCGATACGGGTCGGTCACCGACGCGGCCCGGGCGCTCGGGTACGCGCAGCCCTCGATCAGCCATCACCTGTCGCGCCTGGAGGCGGAGACCGGCAGTCGGCTGATCCAGCGGGTGGGGCGCGGGATCCGGTTGACCGACGCCGGGCGCATGCTGGCCGAGCGGGCCGAGGAGATCCTGGGTCGGCTCGACGCGGCCGAGGCGGAGTTGGCCGCCCATACCGGGCTGCGCGCGGGCCGGGTGCGCCTGGCCGCGTTCCCCTCCGCGCTCGGCACCTTCGTCCCGCGCGCCGCCGCCGCGTTCGATGCCGCCCACCCGGGGGTCGAACTGCGCCTCATCGAGGCCGAACCGCCGGAAGCGGTAAGGCTGTTGCGGGCCGGTGAAGTGGACGTGGCGGTGCTGTTCGCGCATCCGGGCACGGTGTCGGCGGACGACGACGGGCTGCGCCGCACCCGGCTGTTGGTCGAGCCGATTCATTTGGTCACGCCGCTCGCCGTGGCCGGTGACCGGGTCGCGGACCACGCCGAGCGGCGCTGGATCACCGGCTGCGAACGTTGCCGTACGCAGTTGGTCCGCTCGTGCGCGGCGGCCGGGTTCGTCCCCGACATCGCGTTCACCACCGACGACTACGTCGCCGTCCAGGCACTGGTTGCCGCCGGCCTGGGGGTCACCACGCTGCCGGGCCTGGCCCTGGCCGCGCAGCGCAATGCGGCGGTGCGGACGGTGCGGCTGGCCGATCAGGTACGCCTGGTCGACGCGGCGGTACACGGCGCCGCGCCCGATCCGGCGCCCACGGCCGCGTTGCTGGCGGAACTGGGCCGCGCGGCGGCGGGGGTGTTGGCCGAGGGGTGATGGGACGGGCCGCGGCCCGGCCGCCGGGGTGGGGTTCCCTGGGGTCGGGCCGCTCGTGGGGGCGTGGTTCAGGTGGTCGAGGCGTTGTTGGTTTTGTGGTTGGTTCCGGCATCCGAGTCGGCATCGGCCCCCGCTTCGGCATCGGAACCGGCTGCCGGGACCGACGAGGCGGTGTTGGTGTCCGCCTTCGTGGTCGATTCCGTGGCTCCGGCTCCGGCTGCGGTCCCGGTCGCGGTTCCGGGCGCGGCCCCAACCGTCGCCGGATCCGGTGACGGCTCGGGAGCGGCCTCGGTGCGCGGCCCCGGGATGGTCGGGTCGGGCTGCGCCCGCCGGGCCCGGAATTCGAGGTACCCGGCCAGGCCGAGCAGTGCCAGGCCGAGGAGCAGCGCGACCAGCGGACCCACCACGCCGAGCAGCCACAGGGCCTGCGCGCCGTCGGCGGCGATGTCGGCCAACTCCGCGCGCGAGGCCGGCGTGGTGGTCATCTTGAGCTGCACCACCGGGAAGACCTCGGTCGGGGTGCCGTTCGCGGTCACGGCGGTCGCGGTGACCGACTGGGTGGATTCGAGGTCCACCGTGGTGCCCGTTTCGCTGTCGACCCAGCCGGTGAGGTCGGTGGTCGACGTGTACGCGAGGGGCGTGGGATCGGCCCCGCCGGTCA
This sequence comes from Embleya sp. NPDC059237, assembly GCF_042754105.1. Taxonomy (NCBI): domain Bacteria; kingdom Bacillati; phylum Actinomycetota; class Actinomycetes; order Kitasatosporales; family Streptomycetaceae; genus Embleya; species Embleya sp. NPDC059237. The sequence continues at coordinate 4,026 of NZ_JBHZAE010000035.1, forward strand.
GATCGGCGGGCCGATTCGGGAACGCGACACCGGCCAGGGCCTGCACGGCCGCCTTGGGCATCGCGGGCGGCAGCGAGCGCAGCGTGTCCGGGTCGGCGAGCGGGCCGCTCGTGCGGATCGAGAACACGTACGTCTCGCGGCCGGCGCGTTGTTCGGTGCGGATGTACGTGGCCGGGACGGTGGTCCGGGTCGGCGAGTCCCAGAACGGATAGTTCTTCTTCTTCGGCTCCAACGGGAAGCCCGCCGTCAGACCCTTGTGCGGATTGGCGCGGGCACCCTTGGGAATGGACCGCTCCAGCAGCGTCTTGCGGTCCACCGCCCAGCGGTTGTCCACATCGGTCAGGGTCTGCTTCTGCGGACCGGACACCACGGTCCGGTCGCTCAGCACGATCGTCGAACCGGAAGTGTGCACGGCGTGCACGTGCCGGTCCACCTTCACCGGCAGGTCGCGCACGATGGCCCCGGACAGATTGCCTGCCTGCAACGCCTGGGGATCCAACATGGTCATGCCGCCGGCGAAGTGCATCGTGAAGTCGGCGTCGTCGGGCACCTGGTGCACGGCGGGCAGTACGGCGAACCGGGTCACCGCACTCGCCGTCACCAGCAATGTGGCGGCGGCACCGAGATACCAGGACGTCTTTCTCATCAGACCAGCCTCCGCAGGTCGCCAGATGGCCCCGGGAGGGCCGGATGTCCCCCCGTCGCGTCGGCGCACGCGACCTGTTGGCCCGTACCCCACCAGGATTCGCAACGGATTGCGCCAGATACCACGATTCCTACCTCAGTACGGTTGGTTCGTGGTATATCGGGCGTACGAGCTGTTGCGCCTCACTTGAACCAGCGTTCGTCGAACCGCCGTTGCCGTTGCCGTTGCGGGCGGCGTTGCAAGTGCCGCTATATGCGTCGTCGCAGCGTGCGTTGTGAGTGTCGCTGCACTTCCCCGAACATGCCTTCATGCAGCTTCTGTTGCAGCTCGCCATGCAAGTCCCAGGTCAGAGGCCTTTTTTGACGCCCCATCGGAAACATGAACAGCTCTTGGTCGTCCGCCGGGTCACTATGTGCAAAAGTGGACGAAAGGGTGCGATGTCTCATCCGACCGAACCCAGCAGAGGTGGTGCGATCATGCTCGTGGTCTACGAACTGTGCGCCGAGTACGTCGAATCGGCCGGAGCCGCCGGGGACGACACCGCCGCCCCGGTCAAGCTCTGGCACATGATCCGCAATGCCGGCACCGATGCCCTGTGTGGCCGCGCCCTCCGGCCGCACGCCGAAACCAGGTCGGATCTCGAATGGGGCACCATCCACCCCGTCTGCCACACGTGCGGCGCGCTCTACCTCCGCCAGGTGCCCTGACGCCGCCGGCTACCGGTTGACAGCCGAGAGTCGGAGTCTCGGGACCGGGCCCGGAGGTTAATACGCCCTTACCTTATGGGAATTTGCGTACAGCCTGAAGGCACATCGCTCGCTGTACGGTTCCGCGACAACGAGCCGCCGGGGACGGGCGCGGCATCGGGTGTTCGTACATGTCGGATCGATCGAGCCGCCGGGGGAGTCCGGGGGTTTCGGCGGCATGCGCGTTTCCGGGGTGCGTTGTGGCGTCGTGTCGAGTGGCGCGACGGGGTGGACACGAATTACAGGGGTGCATGTGGCGAATGCCGATGTGGTGGCTCGTGCGCGAGTCGCGCTGTTCGACGTCGAGCGGTTGTCGGCGGAGCGATTGGTCGGGATCTACCGGGTGTTGGGGGAGGTCGACGGGCCGCGGCACTACGCGCGACGGTTGGCCGTGGCGTTGCACACGACCGGGCACGTCTTCGCCCGGCACGGGGCCGACATGGGTCTCACTCTCGGGCGGCTGACCGAGGCGATCGAGCTGTGCCGAGGGTTGGACTCGACCGAACACCGGGACCGGGATGCGGTGTTGCGGGGGATGCAGGCTACTCACCAATGGGCGCTGTACCGCTACGGGCGGCGGCGGGAGGCACTTGCCGTTCGACGCGAACTCGTCGCGCTCGCCCGCGCCGGAGGGGGCGACCGCTGGGCCCTGGCCGAGGCGATCCTGGAGTTGGCCGTCGGACTGGTCGAGGACGGACGGGACGACGAGGCCGAGTCGTTGTTCGCCGAGGCGGTCGCGGTCACGGCGGGGCTGCGGCGGGACTACCGGTTGGCGGCCGACCGGCACTGGTACGTCACCGCCTACGCGGGCCACCTCGTCACGCGCGGCCGCTTTGCCGAGGCGGCGGAGGTGTACGCCCCACTGCTCGGCGACGGCAATGGCGACGGCAACGTCCTTGCCGTCGCTGTCGACGCCATGCCGGACGACCGTCGGGTGCCGATCCTGCTCTACGGCGCCCACCTGCTGGCCGCCGCGCAACGGCGCGCGGAGGGGAGGGCGGTGTTCGCGCGTGCCGTCGAGGTGTATCGCCGAGGTGTCGATCAGGGCCTGGTTCGGGGTCCGGTTCGTGGCCCGTTCCGCGGTTCGGTGCACGGCCTGCGCCACGACCAACTCGCCTACCACCTGGCTGTCTTCGGCGCCGCCGACGAGCCGGCGGATGTCGCGCACGCCACGACTCGCGACCACTGGTCGCCGACGCGCCTGGATCGGTACGTCCACGCCGAAACCGCGCTTCGTGGCGCGCTCGACGCGCCGAGGGCCGGCGCCGCCGAACGCCTGGTGCTCGAACGTCGGCTCAACGTCCGGGCCGCGTTCGCGTACATGCCCCGGGCGGACGTGATCGATCGGTTGTTGCCGGCCTTCGCCAAGGCCGTCGAGCACGCGCGGGTGTTCGCCGTCGCCGATCCGGACGTCGGTACGCCGTTGCTGGTTCGTGCCCTCACCGACCATGCCCTGCTGCTGGCCACGGTGGGTCGGGCGGCCGAGGGTGTCGCGGACTTCGAGGAGGCGGGCGCCCTGTACGGGTGACGGTGAACGGCGGTGGTCGGGTTCGGTCCGGGAGTCGTTCGGCTCCCGGGCCGGGCCCGGCCCTACCGGACGGCCAGGCCCTCGATTTCGATCAGCATGTCCGGGTCGGAGAGGGCGGTGACGCCGACCAGGACCGTGGCCGGGCGGCAGTTCTCTCGTTCCAGGCGGGCGGTGATCACGTCGAAGTGGCTGGTGACGGCGGCGACGTCGAGCGCGAAGTAGCGCAGTTGCACGACGTCCGTGAAGGTGAAGCCGGCCTCCTCCAGTGTTTCGGCGATTCGGTCGAAGGTGGTCTCGATCTGGCCGCGCAGATCCCGTACATGCACGATCGCACCGTCGGGCCCGCGGGATTCGTGACCGGCCAACACCAGCCACCGATCGGGGCGGTCCACCGAGACGGCCCGGTTGTAGCCGAGTCGATCGCCGAACATTCGCGGTCCGATGTCCTGCCTGTGCATCGCATCATCCTTCGCCCATGAGCCTGGAGGTTGGCAAAAGCTGGCAAAATGGCGCAAGTTGCCCCAGCAACTTTAACCAACTTCCATGCTCACCCCCACCGAACACGCCGCCCGGTCGGAGATCCCCACACCGGTGCCGTGTCGGATGGGTGGGTGCGTCGTTGGTGGGGTGTGGGTCGTTGGGATGGGCTGACGGATGGTCAGTGGGCGCTGGTGGAGCCTCTGCTGCCGGAACGGGCGCGGCGGCGACGGGGCGGCCGGTCGCTCGATCGGCGGGCCGTGATCGACGCGGTGGCCTGGAAACACGAGCGCCGGTGTGCGTGGTGGGAACTGCCGGAGCGGTTCGGGCCGTGGCGGACCGTCTATCACCGGTACACCGTGTGGGGCAACGACGGCACCTGGCATCGCATCCTGACCCGGCTCCAACACTGTCCCGACCCGAACGGCAATCTGGACTGGCTGATCGAGGTCGACGCGGCGCTCGGGGCCCGGGCGGCCGGTGCGCGGGGCGAGCGGGGGGACGAGTCGGCGGTGTCGTGATGCCCGGTGGGTCGTGACCCCGCGCATCGGCATCCGGCCGATGTGCGTCCGCTCTGTCACGATGTTGATATGCGTGTGTCCATAGGTGACATCCGGCTCTATTTCGATATTGATGGGCCCAAAGTCGTTCCGTACGGCCCGATCATGGTCGAGCGGCCGACCCTGGTGCTGCTGCACGGTGGTCCCGGCGCCGACCACTCCGGGTTCAAGCCCGCGATGTACGCCGCCGCGCGGTTCGCCCAAGTCGTCTACCTCGACCAGCGGGGCAGCGGACGGTCCGAGCGGGGCGATCCCGCGTTGTGGACGTGGGAACGCTGGGCCGACGACGTGGTTGCGTTCTGTGACATCGTGGACATTTCCGCGCCGATCCTGGTGGGCACCGCGAGCGGCGGGCGGGTTGCGCTCACCGCGGCCATTCGGCATCCGGGGCGGGTCGGCCGGCTCGTACTGGACAGCGTGTTGCCCGGCCGTACCGACGAGCGACTCGACGTGTTCGAACGCCTCGGTGGCGTGCGGGTACGGGAGATCGCCCGGCGCTACTGGCAGGGCGAGCGTTCCGACGAGATACGGCGGGGTTGGGAGCAGGACTGCGTACCGCTGTACTCGCGACGTCCGGACGGCGACCCCGACGCCGTGGACCGCGCGCGCCGGATCCGGTGGAACCACGACGTCGTGGAGCGGTTCCGGTACCACCTCGCCGACCACTTCGAGGAGTGGATCGGGCTCGACGCGGTCACCTGCCCGACGCTGGTCCTGGCCGGCGAACACGACCCGGTGACCACCGCGAGCGCGGCGCGGCGCCTGGCGGCCGGTCTGGTCAACGCCGAGACCCGGCTGCACGTACTGCCGGACGCCGGTCACGGGGCCTTCCGGGAGGCGCCGGAACGGTCCCTGGCCGTGCTCCGGGCCTTCCTGTCCGGGCGCAACGGCGTGTCCGCGCGGGCCGAGCGCGGTGGGTGATCGCCTGCGGCGGGCGATCGCCGGTCGCCCGCCGCAGGCGATCAGGCCGTGCCGCCCGCGCGCACTTGGTCGACGAACTCGGCCAGTCCGCTGGGCGTGACCCGCGCCAGGATCGCCGCCGGCGCGACGGAGATGCCGTACCGCTTGCCGAGCACCTCCGCGAACTCGACCGCGAGGGTCGCGTCCACGCCCAGTTCGGCGAAGGTGTCGTCGGGATCGATTCGGGTCACGTCGAGAGAGATGAGTCGGGCGGTCTGATCGACGATCTCGTCCAGAAGAGCGGCGTTGACGGACATGGCGTAACTCCTTGGCGGGTCATGGATGCGTCCCGGACGGGGAGAGGGGCGGTACACGGACACGGGCGTGGCGGCCGACGGCGGGGATGTTCCGGGGCGGCCCGTCGACCGGGCTCCGAGGCCGCCGATCGACGGCATCGGCTCCTGTCGTACCGGAGGAAACGCTAGTCGGCGCCCAGGTTCCGGCGGTAGGACACAATCGGCGCGGCGCGGGTGGCGTAGCATGGCGAATCGCCGTGACGACCAGGCCGGCGGCGGTTCGGCCGGGCGTGGCGGCCGGGCACCGCGCGGGCGCCGGGGTGGGTGTTGGGGTGGGTGTCGGGCAGGCCGGGCCTACAGCGGCGGATTCAGGCCCTCGAAGAAGGCGAGTAACACGGCCTCGCGCAGAGCGGGCGGCAGGTGGTCCAGGAGCGCGTGTACCGGGGCGAGCCGGCCATCGATCAACAGGCCGGTCTCTGCCATGAGTTCGGTCAGTGCGTCGGGCGACACCCCGCCGTCGGCGGCGGCGAGCGCGGTGAGCCGGTCGACCGCACGCAACTGCTCGGCGGTGGGCAGCGGTTCGCGGTCGGCTGCGGTGCGGGCGGCGGTGCGGAGCGCGTGGAGCAGATCCGGGACGTGGGGGCCGTGGGTCGCGGTCATGGTCAGATGGATCGTCGGCGGTACGTTCGGCTGCGACAGCTGGGGCTGCACGGCCCAACCCAGGCGCTCCAGTTCGTCCAGGAAGGCGAAGAAGTCGACGCCGTTCGTGGACACCGCGACCAGACTGGCGGCGGGAGTGCCCAGGACGCGAAGTTCCGGGATCTCCCCGACGCCGTCGACCAGTTCGCGAGTGGCGGTCAGTGTGCGGGTGACCAACTCCCGGTATCCGTCCGCCCCGAGGTGGCGCAGCACCGCCCACGCTGCGGCGATCAGTCCGCCCGACTTCGAACTCTGCATGGTCGGATTGACCACCGGATAGCCGGTCCAGTCGGACCCGACGAAGTATTGGGTCCGGCGCAGCGACGCGGTGCGGTAGAGCAGGATCGAGCAACCCTTGGGCGTGTAGCCGTACTTGTGCAGGTCCACCGAGATCGAGTCCACGCCGGGGACGCGGAAGTCCCAGGCTGGGACGGGGTGTCCGAGTTGTTCGGCGAACGGCAGTACCCAGCCGCCGATGCACGCGTCCACGTGGCAGCGCACGCCGCGCCGAGTGCAGATCGCGGCGATCTCGGGGATGGGGTCGACGACGCCGTGGCCGTAGGAGGGTGCCGAGGTGACCACCAGGACGGTGTCGTCGTCGATCGCCCGCTCGATCGCGGCGACGTCGGCGGTCATCGTGACGGGGTCGATGTCCACGATGAAGGGGTCGAGGCCGAAGTATCCGGCGGCCTTGGCCCAGGCCGCGTGCGCCGAGCGGGCGAACACGATGCGCGGGCGGGCCACGTCGGGGCGCGCGTCCCGGGCCGCCTTCGCCGCGAGCAGGCAGCTCTCGGTGCCGCCGCTGGTCCAGCTCCCGGCGGCGCCCGGCGGGGCGTGCAGCTGCTCGCCGACGATCGCGACGACCTCGTGCTCCAGCGTGGCCACGCTCGGGAAGGAGGTCGGATACAGGCCGTTGACGTGCAGATACAGTTCGAATGCGCGGACCGCGACGTCCTCGACCGTGGCCGAACCGGAGTCGAAGGTATTGGCCACCCCGGGCCGCCCGCGCCCGGGCTCGTCCCCGGCGTGCAGCGTGGTCAACTCCGCCAGCACCTCGGCCGCCGGCCGCCCGTCCGCGAATGTGCCCATTCGTGCCTCCCGATCGTTGCCTCGATGCGACCGATCACGACCCGATCCGGCGGTGTTCCCACGCGCTTCGACCCGGGGTTCGGGCACGGTAGCGCGGCGGGTGCGGGATGTCTGTAGGGATCGACGCGTGGTGTTCGCCCGCCTCCGGAGGGGGCGCGCCACCGATCGGCGCAATGCCCGGTCGAACCGGGTCTTGGGGAGTGGGCTGGGGTGATGACCGAGGAGACTGCGGGTACCGTCCGTCCATCCACCGACGCGTTGCCCGGGCGGGTGGCCGCCCGGCGACGCGAACTCGGGTTGTCCGTACCGGACATCGCCCGCCGTACGGGGCTGCCCGGCGGGTGGGTGCACTCCGTCGAGTCCGGTTCGACCGCGCCGTCGGCGCCGGCCCTGTCCCGACTCGCCGACGCGCTCGAAACCACCGTCGACGATCTGCTGGCCCCCTCGTCCGCGGCCTTCACGCACCGGATCGCGCCCGCGCCGCCGGGTCGGGAGGCGGCCCCGGAGCGGGAGGTGGTGGTGATGACGGAGGAGGAGTGTCTGGCCCGGGTCGCCCTGCAACTGGTCGGCCGGGTGGCCGCGCTGGATGCGCCCGATCCGTTCGTGCTGCCGGTCAACTACGTGCTGCTCGGCCGCGACGTGGTGTTCTGTACCGCTGCCGACTCGTCCCTGGCGCGCGTCGCGGGCCCGGTGCTGTTCGAGGTGGACGACATCGTCGACGCGGCGCGGATCGGCTGGAGCGTCCTGATCCGGGGCACGGCGGAGCCCGACGACGACCCCGCCGACATGCCGGGGCCGGACGAGGGACCGTGGCCGGCCGGGCGCCGCGACGTGTGCATCCGGATCCGCGCCGAGCGCATGACGGGGCGGCGGGTGCGACCGCCGGCGGGGGAGGCGTAGCGGGCGTGGCGGGGCGGGTGCGGCGGCGTCCGCCGGGGCGTCCGGAACACGTGCCCGCGAGGGCGCCCCGGCCGTCCCGGGCCCGACGCCGGCCGCATATCGTATGGATCATGAGCAATCACTTTGACGTCGTCGTCCTGGGTGCCGGTCCCGGCGGATACACCGCGGCGGTTCGCAGCGCGCAGCTCGGACTGCGCGTCGCGGTCGTCGAGCAGAAGTACTGGGGAGGTGTCTGCCTGAACGTCGGCTGCATCCCGTCCAAGGCGCTGCTGCGCAACGCGGAGCTGGCGCACATCTTCACGCAGGAGGCCAAGACCTTCGGGATCCGTGTCGAGGGCTCGGTCACGTTCGACTACGAGGCCGCGTTCAAGCGCAGCCGCAAGGTGGCCGACGGCCGGGTCAACGGCGTGCACTACCTGATGAAGAAGAACGGCATCACCGAGTTCGACGGGCTCGGCACGTTCGTCGACACGCACACCCTGGACGTATCGCTCACCGCGGGCGGCGTCCAGACCGTCACCTTCGACCACTGCATCATCGCGGCCGGCGCCACCACCCGGCTGCTGCCGGGCACCTCGCTCAGCGAGCGTGTGGTCACCTACGAGGAGCAGATCCTCACCGACCGGCTGCCGGAGAGCATCATCATCGCGGGCGCCGGCGCGATCGGCGTGGAGTTCGCGTACGTCCTGCACAACTACGGCGTGAAGGTGACCATCGTCGAGTTCCTCGACCGGGTCGTGCCGCTCGAGGACGTCGAGGTCTCCACCGAACTCGCCAAGCGCTACCGGCGGTTGGGCATCGAGATCCTGACCTCCACGCGGGTCGAGTCGATCGACGACGGTGACCCGAACGCCAAGGTCCGGGTCACCGTGACCCGCGACGGGCAGCAGCAGGTGCTGGAGGCGGACAAGGTCCTGCAGGCGATCGGCTTCGCGCCGCGCGTGAGCGGATACGGCCTGGAGAACACCGGCGTCGCCCTCACCGAGCGCGGCGCGATCGACGTGGACGGCCGCGGCCGGACCAACGTCCCGCACATCTACGCGATCGGCGACGTCACCGCGAAGCTGATGCTCGCGCACGCGGCCGAGTCGATGGCGGTGATCGCCGCCGAGACGATCGCGGGCGCCGAGACGATGGAACTCGACTTCCCGATGATCCCGCGCGCCACCTACTGCCAGCCGCAGATCGCCAGCTTCGGCTGGACGGAGGCGCAGGCGCGGGAGAAGGGCTTCGACGTACAGGTTGCCAAGTTCCCGTTCACGGCCAACGGCAAGGCGCACGGCCTGGGCGACCCGGTCGGCTTCGTCAAGGTGATCAGCGACGGCACCCACGGCGAACTCCTGGGCGCCCACCTGATCGGCCCCGAGGTCACCGAACTCCTCCCCGAACTCACCCTGGCCCAACAGTGGGACCTCACCGTCCACGAGGTGGCCCGCAACGTCCACGCCCACCCGACCCTCGGCGAAGCCGTCAAGGAAGCCATCCACGGCCTCGCCGGCCACATGATCAACATGTGACGAGGCGGGCCTTCGGGCTCGCCGCGCCGGACCCCGGAGCCGGAGCCACCCGGTGAAGCCGTCCGTGACGCCGATCCGGACCACTCCGGCATCCCTCCGGGATCGCCCCCGGGCGGGGGGGGGGGGGCGGCGCCCCCCCCCCCCGCCCCGCGCCCCCCCCCGCCACCCGCCCGCCCGCCCCCCCCCCCGCGCCGCGGCCCCCCGGGGGCGGGCCCGGGCCGGGG
>NZ_JBHZAE010000035.1:13617-36427 GCF_042754105.1 Embleya sp. NPDC059237
GCCGCGCGCCCCCCGGCCGGCGCCCCCCCGTGTTTACGCGGTGGTGCCCCCCCCCCCCCCCCCCGGCCCCACCCCCCCGCCCCCCCCCCCGCCGGGCCCCCCCCCCCCCGCCCGCCCCCTCGACGGCCTCCCTCCCGCTTCTTCCGATCCGACCGACCGAGTCGCCTCATCGCGCGACCGGTGGTCCGGCACCGCGTCGGGTCGATATCCGGGAATCGAACTCCCGGAAGAATCGGGAACGTTCACCTGCGCCGCAGCAAGACCACGGTCACCACCCGCGACGACACGCGTCCCGCTCTCGCGGGATCTCGCCGACGGACGCCCACACCGGACCCCAACCCGCGATCGAAACCCCTCGCGAACGCCAGGCATCAAATCCCACGAAGCCCCGGCGCCAGATCCCGGTTCAACGTGACATGGAGCTGCAAGGGCGGAGCCAGGTCACCAAAGGTCTCCCCGAACGCCCGCGACGACCGCTCCGGCTCCAGAAGCACCCGCGCTGCCGCGTCGTCACCGACCAGGTCGGGCGCGAGCGCCGCGCAGGTTCGAACGCCTGCATGTGCGCTGGTCAGCCAGGGGCGTGTGTCGCCGCCGAGGTGTCCGATGGCGATCACAATCGTCGCCAGGTCGTGCGAGGAATCGGCGGCCCGGGCCATCGACGTCAACAGGCCGAGCAGCCCCGGACGTTGCGCGGTGGCCGCGGGATGCCGCGCCAGTGACCCGACAGCCGCGGCGGCGCAGGTCCTGCGCCTGGCACGTTCCGACGCGAGGTGGGGCAGTACGCGGCGCAGGAGTTCGGGAACCACGTCGAAGCAGGCGAGCGCCGCCTGATCGAGGACGAGTTCACCCAGCCCCGTGCCGTCCCGCCACATCCGCTCCCTGCCATCCGCATCGGCCGACACGTACTCGGCAGTCCACGCCCGCAGCTCCGGTGTGCGGTCCTCGACCCGCGCACGGGTCTCCGCGGCCCGGTCGCCGAGGTCGGCGGCGACGCCGATCGCGTACAGATAGGCGAGCATGGCATCGGGCAGCGAGGGATCATCGGGCCCCAGTAGTGGGTTGTCCAAGAGCTCGGCGACAAGCATCGCGGCGGGCGCCGTCGCAGGCCATGCCTTACCCTCGCGGCGGAGCGTCTCCGACCACAGGTGCGAGTACCCGTCGACGAATGCCCACGCATCCTCACCGAGGAGAGCTGCCAGGCGCCCCGGCGTGTCGCCGGCGGGGCCGGAGGCATGGAACAAGCCGGACCAGTCCACGTTATCCGCACTGTGATCCACAACGGGGATGGTGCCACAACACCCCGACGGGCCCGCACGAGAGGACCAAGGCAGTCGGGACCGACGCCCCCCAACAGGCGCCGCTGGACCCGGAAGCCCAGGCGCCCCGAGAACCCAGGGCGGTCGGCGCCTTGGGTGGTCTCCACCGTCGGGGCGCGAAGCGGCAAGCCGGCACCCGACACGACGAACGTGACGGACATCCGGCCGCGCCGGGCTCGCCCGACGAGATGAGCGGGCCGCAGCGCTCGCGCCGGATAACGGGAAGCTCCCCATCGTCCACCGGCAGCGCGAACTCGGGCTGCTGGCGGATCCGTGCCCGCAATCCTTCCCCCACGCCGCGCGTCTCCACCGCAGGTGGCGCCAAAGCCTTCGAAACCTCGCGACGATGCGCTCTGTCGAGCACGTCACGTGCCCTTGATCCAAGATCACGGTGCGGTGCTCCTCACGCCCCGCCCCCGGTTTGTGCGCGCTCGATTCCCGTGGTCCTGCTGAAAGTGCGGACCGTGCGGGACGAGCGGCCGGGACTGGATGCCACTTCAGAGGGGTAGTGGTTCAGCGGTAGTGAAGAGCGCCTCGCCTTGACAGCCGGGGCACTCTTCGTCGCTTCAGTCGCGAGTAGCGCCTTCCGGCCACACGATCTGAACCGGGACACCCATCTGTCGTGCGTAATCGACGACGTCGGCCGTGCCTCCGTACCCGCGGGCGGGTTGTCCGTCCCACACCGCGATCAAGTGCTCGGCCATGCCGACGAGAATTTCGCTTCCCGCCATGTGTGCCTTCTCGTCCGAGTCCCGGAAACCCGTTTCGTAGACCTGTGATGCAGAGCCCAACAGCGCTTCGTATTCGTTGTGGTGCCATTCCGGTAGACCGGCTTTGTAGTCGGATGCGGGGATGACAACCTCAATCCGTCCTCCGACGTCCAGGACGGCTCGCGCAAACCACGCATCCGGTCCATCGGCGATACACGAGATCCCGACAAGCTCGGCAGACCGCCGGCCGTCCACGAGTTTACGCAAGCGGTCTTGCACCTGCTCGGCCAGATTGCCGGTCAACCCACGGTGGCCGGTGACTCCGATACGCATCCGATCTCCTTTGTGTCAGATGTAGATGCCATGCAGACGATCGTCGAACCGGCGGACGGCACGGGGTGGCGTTGCCGTGGAGACGCGTCGTCGCAACCTGCGGGCGCGATCGATGACGCGACCGGAGCGATACTCGAGGCCCGTCTCGATTGCTTGGTTCGCGAACGCGAAAGCCGTGTCCACGTGGCCGTTCTCCAGGTGCGCGTCCGCGATATCGAGCATGATCAGCGCGCGTTGCTTCGCATGTCCGGAGCGAATTGCCGGCTCGGCTGCCCGAAGTGCGTCGAACACCCAATCCGGGCGCCTCAAGTGCACACCACAGGCGATGCGAGCCGCGGCGACCTTGGCCTCGTTGAAGGTGAATACCCAGGGCCATGGGGCAGGCTCTTCGCCGGGGATCCTTTCGATGGCGGAAGCGGAGGCTGCGAGCGCACGGCCCGACTCGACCTCGTTTCCCGATGCCGCGAATGCCTGGGCCTCCAACGAGGCGAGCCAGGCATCTGCGATGCCGGACAGCCCCGGCCCGAGAGACCGTCGGGCTCCGCGCAGGAGCGCCGTGGCCTCGGCCGGGTTCCCCGAAGACAGTTCGAGTTGTGCCAGGCTCCCGGCCTGGTAGGCGGACAGCATGGGATCCCCGGCCCTGCGTGCACTGCCTATTGCTGTTCCGTACCAAACGCGAGCTGATCCCTGATCTGCCATGTCCCAGGACAACCACGCTGCAAAGGAGGCGAGTTCACTGCCCGCTGCAGCCAGACGTCCACGCTGCTCCCGGTCGCGGACTCCGTGGGCCAACTCCTGTACGAGGCGTAGGTGGGCACGCACCGGGTCGATCAACTGCCGTGCCGGGACGGTTCCGTCCAACCGCCGGAACCCGGCTGTGACTACCCGCAGACTGGCCGCCTGCCCATCGATCGTCGTAAGAGAGCCGGGACCAACGTTCAGGGGCGCGACCGCCGCCACTGCTCCGGCCAGGAAGTTACGGCGCAACACTTGTTCGTCCTCCTTTCGCGCGGAGGCGGGGGTCGCACTGTCGGCGAGGCCGACCAGCTCTGGAGGAATCTGCAAATGGGCTGCGGCTTTCGCCAGAATCTGCATGTCGTACGTGCCCACGCCTCGCTTCTCCATACGGGAGATCGATGATTGGGTCAGCCCGCAGGCTTCACCGAGCTGGGCTTGCCCGATACGCCGGAACTCACGCACGAGCCTGATGACACGTCCGAAGTCCTTGGACGCGGAAGCACCGCGCACCGCCGAGGTTGCCCACGGCTCTCCGTTCATCGACTACCTCCTCAGCGTGGGCAGGTTAGGCAGAAACTCGGGTCCAGCCCACCAAATGTATGCGCTGCGTGCATGTTCGTATGCGTCCAGTGGGTGATCGTTGGCGCAGTCGGCTCTGATCAGGGTTGCCTTTGAGGTGAGACGTCAGGCATTACCTACGCTGTTGTCAGGTGACTCATGACTGCCATTCGCTTCACCGCCATCGATCCCGACTGTCCTGTCGACCGCGACGGGATCACCGAGATCATCACGATCCCGCTCCTACTGTGTGATGCCGACGCGGTACCAGTGGGTCGGATCAAACTCTTGCTCAACGCAGTGCAGGCCGAGTTGCTGCACACGAGCCTGACCGGCGCTCTCGGCAGCGCGGCTGCCCCAAGGGGGCCTGAATGACCCGGGCGCGCCTGGACTCCGTCGGGGTGATCGCAAGGTCGTTCGGGGAGGTCGTGACGCCGCCCTTGCCGGTCGCGTCGGCGGCTTCCGTGGGTGTGGCCAGGTCGCTTCCGGCTGTTCCCGGGTCGGCGTGGGTTGCGCGGCATGTTGTGTGGGGGGTGTGTGACCGGATCGGTGTTGATGGTGATCGGCGTGCCGATGTCGGTTTGATGGTTACCGAGTTGGTGGTGGAGGCGCTGCGGGAAGGCTCTGTGGTGACCTCGTACACGCTCGATGTTACGGGTGGGGTGGGCGACCGGGGGCCGGTCCTGGCTGTGGTGTTCCGCGAGGTCGGTTGCGGTTGGCCCCCGCCCCGCCGTGTGTTCGAAGAGGGGCGCGGGCTTGCCATTGTCGCGGCGCTTGCCGCCGAGTGGCCGCACCGCGAATGCGGCTGGTTGACGCCGAAGTTGGGTGCTACCTCATGGTTCATCGTTGGCGACGCCACTCCCGAAAGGGCGCGATTGCTCCCCGAGCATCGGCTGCTTCACCTGCGCGGTGTGGAAAACGTGCACCGGGTAGGGTTGTCCGATGTTGGTTCTCCGCTGCGTTGTATCGACTGGGGTTGCGACTACTGAGTGACGCGACCGGTCGGGGGAAGTGGCAGTGGGGGTGGCTATGTTGCGCGCATGATCTTTCGTGAGCGTGCTTTGTCCAAGGCGGTTGACCAGCTTGAGCGGGCCTTGGGGGAGCAGGATGAAGTGTTGCTCAATGAGGCATTTCATGCGTTGAGCGGCGCGGTGCAAGGGGCGAAGCCGGCGAGTTGTGTGGAGGCGGGGCCGCGGATGGCGGCGTTGTTGCCGCGGGTTCCGATGGGGGCCGAGGGGATTCTTGCCGTGATGGTCGGGGCCTGTGTGGAGCACGGGGCCGATCCGGAGGCCTGTTCGGGGCCGATCCTGGCCGGGGTGGGCGAGGCCATGCGTGATGTGATGGCGTTTCCGGCGCTGTGGGAGGAGACGGTCGGGGGCGAACTGCCGGAACGCGACCACCTGATGCTGGGCGAGGTGGTGGAGCGGATCGCGGCGGTCGGTGGCATGGACGGGCGGAAGTTCGGGGCGGTGTCCGCGTGGATGCAGTTGCCGCTGTGGGAGATGGCCGGGGTCGCGGTGCTCCTCCACGCCGAGATACGCCGGGCGGTGCAGGCCGACGGGACGTTGGTCGCGCTGGTCGAGGAGGCCGCGCGCGGGGATGCGGACCTGAAGTGCCTGCGCTACCTGCTCAAGATGTTCGACGACGAGCCCTTGGTCGTTCTGCACCGTCCCTCCGGGACGGGATACCGGATGCGGGTGAGTCGGATCGGGGACAACTTCCAACTGCACACGCTCCTGGCGCATCTCCTCGTCGGAGGCGGTCATATCGCCGGTGAGGCGCCGTCGGCCGAGGCGGTGGCCGCGGCCCGGGATGCCGCGCTCGATGGGGAACTGCAGACGACCGGCGCGTTCAACCTGTGCGCGGCGGACGGCTCGTGGATCTGGAACGAGGGCTGCCCGGCGGACATCCCGCTCGTCGACGGCGAGCGCCTGTTGGTGCTGGATCCGCCGACGTACGGCCGCACTTGGACCGCCGGCCGGTTCTACCCGGCCCTGCCCGGCGACCTCACCTTGGAGGCGGTGCTGACCCGGGCCGAGACCGAGGCGTATCTGGCCAAGACCGGCCCCGTTCGGGCTTGGCCGGACGCCGACTGACAGGTAGCGCCGCCCGTGTTCGGGTCACTTTCGGCGGTTGTGGTAGGCGATGGTGAGGATCGCGAGTAGTGGGCCCCACAGGATCAACGGGGCGTAGCAGATGTAGAAGGAGGCGGCTTCCCAGCCGCCCGCCCGGCTCGGGAAGTCGTCGGGCAGGTCGTCGCCGCGGATGGTGGTGCCCATGATTTCGGTGGCCAGGGTCAGGACCGTCCACAGGAGGGTCAGGAACGTGGCGCCGAGGGCGGCGACGATCGTGACCGGCTTCGGGGGGACTCGACGGCCGCCGAGGATGGGGATCCGACGCGGGAAGACCTCGCCCCAGCCGGCGATCAGGCCGACCGCGGTGAAGGCGACGGCCTCGGAGAAGGCGGACAGGAAGACGATGTAGCACCGCTCGCCGATGCCGATGTTGTTGTCGAAGACCGCCGCGAGCCGCCAGAGGCCGGCCGGTAGAACGGTGAACGGGACGGCGTAGGCGATGAGTTGTACACGGCGCGACACGCCGGGCACGGGTTCGTGGGCGGCGTGCCACGCGGTGCGAAGTCGACCCGGGCGGGCGGTGGTGGAGGTGGAGGGGCGACCGTCTCGTGATTCGGTGTGGTGCAGCGGCTGCATGTGGGGGTCCCCGTGTTCGATGGGCCGACGTGGGTCGATCCGTACGCGGACCAAGATCGCAGCAGGCGACGGACTTGTGGATCGCTCGCAGGGCTGAGCCGAGTGCGCTCCCGGGCGCACGAATTCGCCCGACCGGAGGGTGACGGTGGATGGCCGCCCCCGACTTGGGTCGCATTGTTGGAGGGCGGCTGGGGGCGGGACGCCTAGCTTGCATGACAGAGAAGTTCGACCATCAGCCGGTCTCACCCACCGGATCGAGACGGTCGCTCCGAGACATCCTCCGCACGGATGATCGCGAACGCTTCTTCGGCGCGGCCGACGGGCGCCCCGCGTGCTACGGGATCGTCACCACGACCTTGCCCCGTGCATGGCCGGCGTGGATGTACCGCACAGCCTCTGGGAGTTCGGTGAAAGGGAGGGTGCGGTCGAGTACCGGGGTCAGCCGGCCGCTCTCGATTGTTTCGCGGAGGAAGCGCAGATCGTCCGGGCGTTCGGTGGAGACCAGGCCGCGAAGGTGATGGCGGATGAAGGG
Organism: Embleya sp. NPDC059237; assembly: GCF_042754105.1. Taxonomy (NCBI): domain Bacteria; kingdom Bacillati; phylum Actinomycetota; class Actinomycetes; order Kitasatosporales; family Streptomycetaceae; genus Embleya; species Embleya sp. NPDC059237. The sequence goes on from NZ_JBHZAE010000035.1 coordinate 20,516, forward strand.
GCTCAGGAGCAGGGCTCGGAGGGTGCGGTCGATGCCGCCGAGCCATCGACCCCCGGTCTCGCTGCCGACGAGTACGAGGGTGCCCCGGGGAGTGAGCGCGCGGCGCAGGTCCGTCAGCCGGCGGTGGCCCGCGGTGTCGACGATCAGGTCCCAGTGGCGTGTTCCGTCGGTGAAATCCTCGCGCGGGTAGTCGATCACCTCGTCCGCGCCGAGCGAGCGCATCAGGTCCGCCTTGCCGGTGCCGCACACGCCGGTGACCCGCGCGCCGCCTTCGCCGACCCGACCGCGTACGTTCCGATGCCGCCCGCCGCGCCGACGATCAGCACCGCCTGCCCGGACCGCACCCGCCCCGCGTCCCGAAGTGCCTGGAGCGCGGTGTAGCCGGATACCGCGACGGCCGCAGCCTGTTCGAAGTCGAGACTCGCCGGTTTCACCGCGAGCCTGTCCTCCGCCGCGCACGCGTACTCGGCGAAGGCGCCTCGGCACGTGCCGAACACCTGGTCCCCGGGCCGGAATCGCATCACCTTCGGGCCGACCGCCTCGACGACACCCGCGACGTCCGTACCGCGCACCTTCACCTTCGGCGCGGCGCACGATGTCGTACGCGCTCCGGTACCTGGGCATCGCCGAACACCGGGCCGGCCGGCTCGACCAGGCGCGGGAGCGGTTGGAGTGGTCGACCCGACTGCGCCGCGAACTCGACTTCCCCGCCGGGGTCGCGGCCAACCTGGTCGGCCTGGCCTACATCGCCGCCGGCCAGGACCGCTGCGACGACGCCCTCGCGCTGATCGAGGAGGCGAGCGCCCTCGCCGAGGCGGCCGACGCGAAGGGCATCACCGCCTCGATCGAGGAGGCCCGCACCGCCCTGACCGAGGCCAACCCGCCCACCTGACACTGCGAGGCCGCCGTCAACGAGCCTGCTCCGCAGGTGCGTTGCGGGGCAACAGCAGTACGGCCGGCAGGCACACCACGGTGACCACGAGCACCGTGACCAGGCTGACCGTCATCGCGTGCGCGGGGGCGCCGGCGTGGAAGTAGATCGTGGTCACCGTCGCCGAACCGATGCCGGCGGCCAGTTGTTGGATCGCGGTGAGCGCCCCGCCGGCGCTGCCCGCCTCGTCGGGCGCGATGTCGCCGAGGGCGATGTCGAAGATGGTGCCGAAGCACGTACCCATCCCGAGGCCGGTGACCAGCACCGCCGGGGCCAGGGCCCACAGGCTCAGGTCGGTACCGTGCGCGACGACGAGGGCGAGCAGCCATCCGGTGCCGACCAGTGTGATCAGCATGCCGATCAGGATGAGTGTGCGGCCGAGTCGCCGGGTGAGGGCCATGCACGCGCCGGCGGCGATGATGATCCCGATGGTCAGCGGCAGCAGGCCGAGGGCCGCGTCGCGGGGGCCGGCGTTCAGGGCCTGCTGCATGAAGAGCGAGACCACATAGGTCGATCCGCTGGTCACGGCGAAGAACAGCAGGCCGACGATCAGCCCGGCCGTGAAGCCGCGATTGCTCAGCAGTGACGGCTTGATCAGCGGGTTCGCGGCGGTTCGCCGGCGCCGCGCGAACAGGGCCAGCGCGACCAGGCCCACCGCGAGGGAGCCGATCGGCAGGGCGTCCCAGCCGTTGCCGGAGCCCTCGATGAGGCCGAACATCAGCCCGAACATGGTCACGCCCAGGTAGCCGGCGCCGGGCCCGTCCACGGTGAGCGAGCGATCCCCGTCGTCGTGCGGGAGCAGGCGCAGCGCGGCGATGACGCCGATACCGCCCAGGATCAGGTTGACCAGGAAGATCGGCCGCCAGGACAGCCCGGCCACATCGGCGTCGATGACGAAACCGGCCAGGACCGGCCCGCCGACCGTGGCCAGGCCGAGCAGCGGGCCGAACAGGTTGAACGCCTTGGCCAACATCTCGCGCGGAAACGTCCTGGTCATGATCGCCATGCCCTGCGGGAGGAGCAGCGCCCCGAAGGCGCCCTGGACCACCCGGGCGACCACGAGCAGCACCGGATCCGGCGCCAGTCCGCAGCCGGCCGAGGCCGCCGTGAAGCCGATCATGCCGATCAGGAACAGCCGGCGCTGACCGAACTTGTCGCCCAGGCGACCGCCGACCACCAGCAGTACACCCATGGCCAGCGCGTACGCCGAGCCGAGCCACTTGATCAGCGTCTCGCCGCCGCCGACGTCGTCCACGATCGTGGGCGCGGCGATGTTGGTCACCGTCGAGTCGATCATGTCCAGGGCGTCGGCCACCAGGACGAGGCCGAGGATCAGCCACAGGACGGTTCGTGAGGGTGACGCCTGCGCCGGCGTTGGGGCGGGTTCGGTGAGGACGGACATGGCGGACTCCGGAGGCAGGTCGGCATCAGGGGCGGAACGGGGGTGGGCCGGGCGAGCGCAGCACGGGCTCGGCGTACACGGTGCGTACGGCGACAAGCGAGCAAGGCGAGCCGGGCGAGCCGCGCGAACGGGGCGAGCGCCCTTCCAGAGGACCACACTCACTACAAAACCACAATCACTACGGATTCATAGTCACAATGAAATCCTTGACACTACGACTACAACATCACTACAGATCCGTAGTACCTGCGACTTTGCTAGGATCTCCCCATGACCGACAGTCGGCCGCAGACACCCGCGCAGCCTCCCGCGAGCCGCCGCCGGCAACCCGCGGCGAAATCCCGACCCGCGTCGGAGACCCCGGCCGCCGCCGCAACGCCCGCCCCCTCCGAACCCCTCGGCCGCCGCGAGCGCAAGAAGGCCGCCACCCGCAAGGCCCTCTCCGACGCCGCGCTACGCCTGTTCCTGGAGCGCGGCTTCACCGAGGTGACCGTCGCCGAGATCGCCGAGGCCGCGGACACCGCCGTGACCACGCTCTTCGCGCACTTCCCGGGCGGCAAGGAAGCGTTGATCCTGAACGACGGCGACGAGCGCGAGGCGGCCCTGATCGCGGCGGTCCGCGAACGCCCCGAAGGCAGCTCGATCCTCACCGCCCTGCACACGTTCCTGACCCGGCGGGGGCCGTTCCGACCCGACCCGGATCCCGAGTTCCGCCGTCGGGCCGAACTCGTGGTGGCCACCCCGGCGTTGCGCGCGTACGCCAGATCGTTGTGGATCGGCTGCGAGGCGGCCCTGGTCCGGGTGATCGCCGAGGAGACCGGCCGCGACCCCGACGACCTGTCGCTGCGCGTCCTGGCCCGCTACGTGTTGGAGACCCCCGACCTGGCCGGCGGGGAACCCGAACCCCGCCGGGCGCTGGACGTAGTGTTCACCCACCTGCGCCAAGGATGGCCGGACCTGTAGAAACCGGCCCAAGCCCCTACCGCGACTCCAACAACCAATGCCGGCTCGTCGTCCACCCCACCAGCCGTCGGCCCGCGCCGTCGTCGAGCGTGCCCCGAGCGTTGAAGCGTGCGCCGGTGGCGACCGCGCGCAGCCCGAACACCGCCGGTGCCAGCCGTCGGCCCACGTGGTCGGGATACCGGGCGGTCTCGTCGTCCAACCAGGACTCCACCGCGGCCCGCTCCGCCTCGCCGCACAGCGACAGGTGGAACACCATCTGCCGCCACGCGTACGCCGCGTCCTTCACCATGCCCAGCGGCCGCGGGTTGCCCTGTGTGCGCGCCGTCAACCGGCATACCGCGGTGAACGAACGCCGGGCCAGGTCGGCCCAGTTCGGCTCGACCCGGACCGGTCCGGCGAGCGCCGCCAGGTTGTGCGTGGTCAGGATCTGCGCATGTTCGAGCACCACGCCGTTCGAGGCCACGGACCACCCCGTCCCGACCCCGCCCCGAGACCGGCACATCTCGCCGAACCGGGCGAGCGACGCGTCGGAGTAGGCACGCCAGTCCGGGTCCCCGTTCACCCATTCCGCCATCGCTGCGTAATCGATGTCGAAGTACCGCTCGTACAACGACCCTTCCAGGACCTCGCCGGCCAGCACCGCCGCGCCCAGGAACTTCCGGGAGAACCGGCCCATGAAGATGTCCGCCGCCAACTCCTCCACCCACGGCACCCGCACCCCCGCGCCGGCGGTGAGCGCGGACAGCTGGGCGATCATCGGGTTGGGCAGGATCGTCGCCGGGAAGCCGGTCAGGGCCAGTTCGCCGAGGCGGGTCAATACCGTCCGGGCCTGCTCCCGGGCCTCGACGCCGTGCTCGCGCCGACCGGACACCGCGGCCACCCACGGCAGTTCCTCGGCCCGGACCTGATGCTGCAGATTCACCAGCAACAACGAGCGACGATTGCCGAACGCCCGGTGGTGCGCGCTCATCAGCGCCCGCAACGACGCCTCGGGGTATGCCTGTGCCGTCGTCGAGGCAACCAACTGCGGTACCAACTCGGCCAGTACCTCGGCCGACGGCACGATGCCGCGTTCGATCAGCGTCCCGATCGGCGCACTCAGCGCCCGCTCGACCAACTGCCGAATCGCCACCGGGATCTCCGCGTGTGCCGGCACACCGGTCGCCTCCTGCTCGGCCGTCGTGACCGGCCCGAGCAGCGCACCGGTGTCGGTCGTCCCGGCATCCTGCGGCAGGTCGCCCAACCGCCGCACCACCACGCGGGCCAGCTCGTGGTGCATCGGCCGCTTCGCATCGTCCGCCTGCCGCTCGCGCAGCCGTGTGTGCTCGGCCGATCCGGGGATTCCGCGCCGACCCACCATCGACACGATCGTGTGCCGGACCAGTCCGAGCCGGCGCGCGTCGAGCGGGCGTCCGGCGAGGACATCCGCGAGCGCGGTGCGCAGGATGCTCTGATTCTGCTTCGGGTCGCGGTGTTTGCCGCACAGACGATGCTCGGCCGCCAACACCTCGTACCGGTCCAGCAGTTCGCGTCCGCGCAGCCGCCAGCCCGGGTCCGGGCTGCGAGTAAGCACATGGCCGGTGTCGACGTCGGTGACGTCCAGCCAGAGCGTGAGCAGTTCGTCCGTGAACGGGTTCCAGACGGCAAGGGCCTCGCGCATCGCCTCGATCGCGCGCTTCGGCGGTCGCCGAGCCACCTCGGCGCGGGCCTCGCCGACCGTACGCCGGTACGCCGTCGAGGGGTCGGGCGCGGGGGCGGACGTCGGGCGCGGCGCGAAGCGCAGGCGGTCCGCGAACGGCGCGATCACCTCCAGGAGTTCGAGCGCCGCGGCCTGCTCGCCCGCCCGGGCCGACCAGGCCACCGCGAGCAGCGCGGCTTCCTCCGGCACGGTCACCTCGTAGTGCCCGCTGTCGAGCATCGTGGTGAGTTCGGCCAGACCCGCATCGCTCAGGTGATACTCGAACAGGGCGCGCCGATCGGCCGGTACGCCCACACGGCGCGCGAGTTCGACCTCGTGCGGCAGCAGCGGGCCGCCCGCGCTCGCCGCCCCGGTGGCAAACCCGCCGCGCACCACCTCGGGCGTCACCCAGGCCGGGAACTCGGCGACGGGCGTGCGCGAGCCGATCCGCAACGAGCCGTCGCGCAGGCCATGCAGCACTTGGCGCCAACGCCCGAGCCGGAGTTCGGCACGGCGGCGGGTGTCCGCGTCCTCGTGGGTCGCGGCCGTGCGGAGGGCCCGGGCCAGTTGCCCGCCGATGTAGGTACCGTCGGCGCTCTCGGGCGTGGGCCCCCGTCGCTGCTCTTCGTTGTCGTTCATAGCCGGCATGGCGGGTTCCGCCCCCGCGCCCTCCGGGTCCGAAGCCCGGTGCTCTACTGCTGAGCTACACGCCGTTGTCGTTGCGGGCCCAGGGTAGAGGCGCAGACGAGGGCGGAACAATCGGATTAGCGGCGGGGCTCGGTCCGCCTCAATCGTATTCGCGGCGGGGCTCGGTCCGCCCCGGGTCGGTCAAGCCTGCCTGGCGGGGGCGGACTCGGTCGCGGGCTCCGCCGCGACGGGCGCGTCCGTTGCGGCGCCTTTCGCCGCGTCCTCCGCCGCATTCGTGGTCATCCGAACGTCCGGCAACAGCAACAGCGCCAGATTCGAGGCCAATACGAGTACGGCGGCCACCAGCAGTGGCGTGGTACTGCCGATCGCCGCCGCAACCGGAGCCGCCACGGCCAGGCCGAGCGGCCGCGCCGCGAAGGAGATCAGCGTGTCGAACGAGCCGACCCGGCCCAGCGCCTTTGCCGGGATCCGGCGCTGCATCGTGGTCTCCCACAGCGGGCTGAGGATGCCCAGACCGAGCATGGCGACGAAGTAGCCGGCCGCGACGACCGGCATCGGGGCGTGCAGGGCCAGGGTGGTGAGCGGGACCGCGTAGAGCGCGGCGCCGAACGTGGTGGCCACCAGGGGACGGCGAATCGGCAGGCGGGAGGAGACCCACACGCCGAACAGCAGCCCCACGGTGCCGACTTGAGCGATGATCACCCAGGACCGGTCGCCCCCGAGCCGGTCCACGGCGATGATCGGCCCGAGGGTGAGCAGAAAGCCGGCCGCCAGGTGCCAGACGCCGTGCGTGATCACGCTCGCCAGGAACCAGGGATGGCGCTTGGTCTCCTCCCACCCGGCCCGCAACTCGCCCAGGAACGGGCCCGGTTCGGCCCGACGCACGACCCGCTCGGGACGCAGACCGCCGAACGTGGCGGCCGATCCGACGAACAGCAGCCCGGTGAGCAGCGAGGACCAGCCGGCGCCGACCGCCAGCATCAGTCCGCCGGCCGCCGCGGGGGCCGCCATCTGGGCCAGGCCCTGGACCACGCCGAGGCGGGAGTTGGTCCGCATCCGCTCCGGTTCGGGCACCACCGACACCACGAGGGTATGGATCGCCGACGTACCGAACGCGACGGCGGCGCCGGTGAGCGCGGACAGTACGGCCAGGTCGGGCATCCGGGGCGGGGCCGAGAGCAGTTCGACGCCGATCGCCAACTGGGCGGCGGCGCGTACCAGGTCGGCGATCAGTACCACCCGGTGCGGAGGGAAACGGTCCGCCATCACCCCGGCCACCGGCAGTAGCAGCAACATCGGGATCAGCTCGCATGCCAGGACCAGGCCCAGATCGCCGTTGGAGCCGGTGTGTACGAGCGCCAGGGTCAGCGTGGTCGGGATCAGCGCGGTCGCGAAGGCCGCGAAGGAGCGGCCGAGGATCAGCCGTCGGGTCGAGGACGTCATGATCGCAATATAATTCGTCAGCGAATCTTTCGCCAGCAAATTAACGACCCGCATAGCATAATGACCGGATGCAAGGTGAGCGTCGGGACCGGACATCGAACCAGGATCGGCGGACGCGGGGCGGCGAGCGCGGGGAGCCCAGGCCGCCCGAGACCGACGACTCGGTCGATCGGCACATCGCGCGCTGGCGGGACAAGGCGCCCTTCGACGAGCGGGTGGAGGGCATCGTCACCCGCATCCAGATGCTGAACAGGCACGTGCGGCAGGTCAAGGAACGTGCGCTCGCCGAGCTGGGACTCCAGGGCTTCGAGTTCGAGACGCTGCACCGACTGTCCTCGCGCGGCGCGCCGTACCGGGCCACGCCGTCCGAACTGGCCGGCGAGCTGATGGTGTCGCCGGCCGGCATCACCGGGCGGCTCGACACCCTGGAGAAGGCCGGCCTGATCCGCCGCATCCGGGGCACCGAGGACCGCCGCCGGGTCGACGTGGAACTGACCGACACCGGCCGGGAGCGCTGGACGGCCGCGATGAAACTGCTCGACCGGGCCGAGCGGGCGATGGTCGGGCCGCTCGACGAGGCGGATCGGGATGTACTGAACGCGCTGCTGAAGCGGATGTTGTTGCGGGTGGAGAACGAGGACTGAGCGGGGGCTGGGGCTGGGCCGGGTCGGGGTCGGGGCCGGGGCAGGGTGCGGGCCGGGGCACGGTCCGGGTCGGGCAGGAGCGGACCGGGGCGGGCGGTGGCTCCGGCCCGGTATCCCGCCCCACGGGCCCGACCCCTACTTCTTTACGGCCCGCAGCACGACGAACTTCGGGTCACTCGCCACGATCTCGCAGTTGCCGAACAACCGGCGCAGCTTCACGTGGTAACCCAGATGCCGATTGCCGATCACCCACAGTTCGCCGCCGGAGCGCAACGCCGCGCGCGAACCGGCGAACATCCGCCACGAGATGCCCTCGGTGGTGGCCCGGTGGGTGTGGAACGGCGGATTGTTCAGGATCAGGTCGACACTCTCGGGCGCCACGTCGGTCACCCCGTCGCCCACCACGAACTCGGCGCCCGCGTCGGTTCCGAGGTTCGCCGCGAAGGTGGCCCGCGCCGACGCCACCGCCTGGTGCGACTCGTCGACGAACAACACCTCCGAGCGCGGGTTGGCCAGCATCGCCGCCGTACCCACCACGCCGTTGCCGCAGCCCAGGTCCACCACCCGGTCGCGGCCGACACGACGCGGCAGGTTGCGCAGCAGGAAGCGGGTACCGATGTCGAGCCGGTCCGCGCAGAAGATGCCCGCGTGGTTGACGGTCACGATCCCGGACGCCGCGCCCAGGCCGTCCGGCACCGTGTAGCCGTGCGGCCACGGGCTCGGGGTACGCGGCAGCGCGGGGTCGGGCGTGGCGAAGATCAGCCGGGCCTTCTTCACCGCGAGCGAGGTCCGGGTCGGGCCGATGATCCGCTCGAACAGCTTGAGCGTGGACGTGTGGATCTCGGTGGTCATCCCGGTGCCGACCACCACGGTGTCGGCGTGCACCCCGGGCGCGAGCCGGTGCAGCTGGTCCTCCAGCAGGGCCAGGTTCTTCGGGACGCGGACGATCAGTACGTCGATCCGCTCCGGCGGCGCGTCCTGCGTGGAGAGCAGCCGCACCCACTTCGGGTCGGCGTCGTTGCGCGCCAGGTTCGTCCGCGTGGCCTCCTGGCCGAGGAACGAGTCGCTGATCTGTACCGGCCGGGACTCGGCCAGCGCGGTCGCCAGCGCGCCCCATCGGTCGCCCACGATCACGACGGAGCCGGACAGATCCGTCGGTTCGGCGTCGTCGATGCCGGCGAGGTGGCGCAGTACGTACTCGTCGGCGGCATCCCAGGCGCGCAGCAGATCACGGGGATCCTCGGGATACCGGCCGAGCTCGAACTCGCCCGAAGGCGCAGAAAACCAATTCATTATCCCCTCACCCTAGCCGCCCGCATCGGCTGCCCGGGGCCATGCGGCGGGCTCGCGGGCGGGGTCGAGGTCGGGGTCGAGGTCGGGGTCGAGGTCGGGGTCGGGGTCGGGGCCGGGGTCGGCCGGTGGACCGCTCGGTTGGATCGACCGCCACCGTCACCGCCACCGCCGCCGTGCCGAAGTCGGCCGTGGGGCGGTCAGGTTGCGGCCGTGGGGTGGAATTCGCCGGCCAGGCGGGTGGCGGCCTCGCGGAGCCAGTGGGTGGGGTTGGTTCGGGCCTCGGCGGGGGAGCCCGACAGGGCGGTCAGGTCGGTGGCGGTCGGCACACCCGGAGGCAGGGGGGCGGCGATCGAGCCGGCGATCAGGGCCACGGGGACGCCGGCGCCGTGGTGGGCCAGGTCGAGGACCGTGCCGACCACCTTGCCCTGCGAAGAGGTGGCGTCGAAGCGGCCCTCGCCGGTGATCACGAGGTCGGCGCCGACGAGGGCGTCCGGCAGGCCCGCGAGTTCGGCGACGCGGAGGGCGCCGGGCACGATCGAGGCGTTCCAGGCGGCGGCGAAGCCGTACGCGGTGCCGCCCGCCGCACCGGCGCCGGGGGTGGTCGGGCTGCCGCCGAGGAGGGCGGCCAAGCGGGCGAGGGCGGCGTCCAGGGCCGCGACGTCGGCCGGGGACGCGCCCTTCTGCGGGCCGAACACGGCCGCCGCGCCGGTCGGGCCGAGCAGGGGATTGGTGACGTCGGTGAGAATATGTACGCCGCCGGGCGGAGGCGCCGCGAGCGCGCTCGTGTCGATGCCGGCGAGGCGGGCCAAGGGGCCGCCGCCGTAGGGCAGTTCCCGGACGTCGCCATCGCGGAAGCGGGCGCCGAGCGCGGCCAGGGCGCCGGTGCCGCCGTCGGTCGAGGCCGAACCGCCCACCGCGACCACCAGGGCGGACACGCCGGCCCGCAGCGCCGCGCCGACGACCACGCCGAGGCCGGCGGTATGCGCCCCGGCCGGATCGGGCGCGGCCATCAACGGCAGCCCCGACACGGCGGCGAGTTCGACCACGCCCGTACCGTCCGGCAACCGCAACCACACGCCGTCCACGGGCCGCCCATCGGGCCCGGGCACCGGCCCCACCGGCACCCGCACGGCCCCCGGCACGGCCCGCGCCACCGCATCGAGCGTGCCCTCACCCCCATCCGCCAACGGCACCGACACCACCTCGTCCCCCGGCCGCCCCCGCAACCACCCCTCCGCCCACACCTCGGCCACCACCGAAGCCTCGACGGTCCCCTTGAACGAGTCGGGAGCAAGCACGATGCGCATGAAGACGGGTCCACTCTCGTATCGGTACGGCGACGTGCGCCGAAAAACGCTTCGTCCGGGCCGGCGTGCCTCGGGCAGGATGGCCCGATGCCCGAACTGCTCTGGAGCGAGGTCGAGGACCTCTTCGACCCGGCCCTGATGGGTGCTTTGCCGGACCTGAGGATCCCCGACACCTCGGTCGAGGACTGGCAGGCGGTGCTCGATGTGGTCGTGGCCGACGGGTGGCCGTACGAATACTCGGAAGGTCTCGACTCCAGGCCACTGCCTCGGGCCGAGACCATCCTCGCCCGCCCCGCCGACGCCGAGTCTCCGCAGCTGCGGGTGTCGCCGTTCCCCGACGCCGTGGCGATCTTCCGCTTCCATGCCGAGATCGAGATCGACTTCGATGTCGACCTGCGCGAGCTGCAGGGGCAGGAACGGCTCGACGCCTTCTGCGCGTTCCTCGGCAGGCTCGGACGGCGGCTCGGCAAGGCCGTGTTCATGGACGCGGAAGGCGACCATGGACACCCGGTGCTCGGCTTCGACCCCGAGGCCGACCGGGTGCGGACCCTGGTCGATCCGCGAGCCGGTTGACGGGTTGCCCTACCGAACCGCCGACTCGTGGGCTCAGCCCAGGAGTTCCGTCACGTATCGGCGTTTCAGCGTGGCCAGGACCGCGTTCGGGTCGGCGGACCAGACGTCGGCGTTGAAGATCTCCACCTCGATGTCGCCTCGGTAGCCGGCCGCCTCGACCATCGTCGCCATCGCGCGGAAGTCGATCATGCCATCGCCCATCATGCCTCGGGCGAGGAGGGCGTCGGCGGGCAGCGGAAGCACCCAGTCGCAGATCTGGAACGAGGCGATCCGCGCGCCGGCCCGACGGATGGCCGCCGGGAGGTACGGGTCCCACCACACGTGGAACGCGTCCACGACCACGCCGACCTGCTCGACCGGATGCGGCTCGGCCAGGTCCAGCGCCTGGTCCAGGGTGGAGAGCACCGCGCGGTCCGCGCAGTACATCGGGTGCAGCGGCTCCAACGCGAGCCGAACCCCGTGCTCCCCGGCGTACGGCGCGAGTTCGGCCAGCGCCTCGGCGACCCGCTCCCGTGCCCCCGGCAAGTCCCGTTCCTCGGCGGGCAGTCCGCCGACGACCAGGACCAGACAGGCCGCCTCCAACGCCGCGGCCTCCTCGATCGCGCGACGGTTGTCCGCGATCGCCTCGGCCCGCGCGGCCGGTTCGCGCGCGGTCAGGAACCCGCCTCGGCACAACGACGAGACGCGCAACCCGGCCTCGCGCACGAGCTTCGCCGACTCGGCGAGCCCCGCGTCGGCGACCTTGTCCCGCCACAACCCGATCGCCGGCAGGCCCGCTCGCACACACCCCTCGACCGCCTCGCGCAGCGACCACTCCCGCGTCGTCCACTGGTTCAGCGCGAGCCGCGCCAACCGCGCGTCGCCGACCGCGGGCGTGGGCACGCCGGCGGGTCGCCCGCTCGGGACGTCCACCGTTGTCGGGTCGGAGGCGGTTTGGCTTGCTGCCGGGGTCGTTGCGGAGTCTGCTGCCGACGTGGGTTCCGACGCGGGCTCCGTTGTGGGTTCCGCTGCCGCCGCCGTCACGTCCCGCGCCTGCGAGCCCGTCGCCTCGTTCGCGCTCACGACGCCACCCCCGCCACCGTCAGCAGCGCCCGCATCCGGGATGCCGCCAACTCCGGATCCGGGAACAGGCCCGCCGCGTCGGCCAATCGGAAGGCCTCGGCCAAGTGCGGTACGGAGCGGGCCGATTGTGCGCCCGCCACCATCGTGAACGCGGACTGGCGGCCGGTCAGCCAGGCCAGGAAGACGATGCCGGTCTTGTAGTGGTAGGTCGGCGCTGCGAACAGATGCCGGGACAGCGGCACCGTCGGCGCCATCAGGGCCTCGTACCGATCCGTGTCACCCGCGTCCAACGCCCGCAGCGCGCCTGCCGCGACCGGGGCGATCGCGTCGAAGATGCCGAGCAGGGCGTGGCTGAAGTGCCGCCCGTCGCCCCGGATCAGCTCCGGGTAGTGGAAGTCGTCCCCGGTGTACAGGCGTACCCCGGCGGGGAGTTGCGCGCGCAGCCGGACCTCGTGGTCACGGTCGAGCAGCGAGACCTTGACCCCGTCGACCCGATCCGCGTGCTCGCGCACCAGGTCCAGGAACGTCTCCGTCGCCGCATCGACATCGGCGGAGCCCCAGTAGCCGGCCAGCGCCGGGTCGAACACCTCGCCCAACCAGTGCAGTACGACCGGTCGTCGCACCTGGCGCAACAGCGCGTCGTACACCCGCCGATAGTCTTCCGGCCCCTGCGCCGCCGCGGCCAGTTGCCGGCTCGCCATCAGCACGACCTTGGCGCCCGATTCCTCGACCACCGCGATCTGTTCCGTATAGGCGGCGATCACCTGATCCACGGTCAGCCCGACGCCGGCGTGGTCCGTGCCCGCGCCGCAGGCGATCAGCGCGTACGGGTCGCCGATCGTGGCCGCCTCGGCGGCGCTGCGGCGGATCAACTCGGCGGTGGCGGCCCAGTCCAGGCCCATGTTGCGCTGCGCGGTGTCCATCGCGTCGGCGACGGCGAAGCCGTGCGACCACAGGTGGCGCCGGAAGGCGAGCGTGGCGTCCCAGTCGGGTGCTGCCGACCGGCCCGGGGTGTTGTCGGCGAGCGGGTCGGCCACCACGTGCGCGGCGGCGTACGCCGTGCGTTCGCGGAAGGCCGGGCCGCCGGGGGCCGCGCCCAGGTGTACGCCGGTGAGTTCGTACGGCTCGACCGTGCCCGTCGTCGTGGGCAGCAACAGGCGGGCGGTCATGCGGACTTCCCGTCGAGCACGGGCAGCTCGATCCGACGGCCCTCGGCCGAGGAGCGCAGGCCGCACTCGGCCAGCTGTACGCCCCGCGCGCCCGCGAGGAAGTCGAACGCGAACGGCGCGTCGTCCACCACGTGCCGGACGAAGTCCTCCCACTGGACCTTGAATCCGTTGTCGAAGCCGCTGTCGCCCGCGTTGTCGGGGATCTCCTGCCACTGGTCCCGGAAGGACTCGGTGACCGGAAGGTCCGGGTTCCACACCGGAGTCGGCGTCGCCGAACGGTGCTGGACGCGGCATCGACGCAGTCCGGCAACCGCGCTGCCCTCGGTGCCGTCGACCTGGAACTCCACCAGTTCGTCCCGGTTCACCCGCACCGCCCAGGACGAGTTGATCTGCGCGACCACCCCGCCCGCGAGTTCGAAGATGCCGTAGGCCGCGTCGTCGGCGGTCGCCGGGTATTCCCGGCCCTGCTCGTCCCAGCGGGTGGGGATGTGCGTGACGGCCTTGGCGGTGACCGCCTCGACCCGACCGAACAGGTTCTCCAGGACATACGACCAGTGGCAGAACATGTCCACGACGATGCCGCCGCCATCCTCGGCCCGGTAGTTCCAGCTCGGCCGCTGTGCTGCCTGCCAGTCGCCCTCGAACACCCAGTAGCCGAACTCACCGCGCACGGACAGGATTCGGCCGAAGAAGCCGCCCTCGATCAACCGGCGGAGCTTGAGCAGTCCGGGCAGGAACAGCTTGTCCTGCACCACCCCATGCTTGACCCCGGCGGCGTCGGCGGCCCGGGCCAGGTCCAGCGCGCCGGTCAGGGTCTCGGCGGTGGGCTTCTCGGTGTAGATGTGCTTGCCCGCCGCGATCGCCGCGTGGATCGCCTTCTCGCGCGCCGTGGTCACCTGCGCGTCGAAGTAGATCGTGTTCGCGGGGTCGGCGAGCGCGGTGTCCAGGTTGGTCGTCCAGGCGGCGATGCCGTGCCGGTCGGCCATCGCGCGCAGCTTGTCCGCGTCACGCCCGACCAGCACCGGCTCGAGCACGACCCGCGACCCGTCGGCCAGCGCCACGCCGCCCTGCTCGCGGATGGCCAGGATCGAGCGGACCAGGTGCTGGCGGTAGCCCATGCGGCCGGTGACGCCGTTCATCACGACGCCGAGGGTGTGGGTGGTGGTCATGGGGGCCTCTCGGTAGGCGGGTGAACCGGAACGGGAAAGCGCTTTCCCGTAAGCTAGGGCGCGGGGCCGTCAAGGTCAAGGGATGTCGGGCCTGAGGCGCACCGCCCACATATCGCTCCCGGCATCCACTTGGGTATGCGCTTTCCAATCGCTACTCTGTGCCCATGCCGACTCCGACCTCCGACGCGCCTGCGGCCCGCCCGCCGGGCCCCGTCACCCTCCAGCAGGTGGCCGCGCGCGCCGGGGTCTCCTCCGCCACCGCCTCCCGTGCCCTGCACGGCAGCAACGGGACCCGGATCGTGGGGGAGGAACTGCGCAAGCGTGTGCTCGACGCCGCCCGCGAACTGAGGTACGTCTCCAACGCCCCCGCGCAGGCGCTGGCCCGCTCCACGACGAGTGTGGTGGGTGTGGTGGTGCACGACGTCGCCGACCCGTACTTCGCGGCGATCGCGGCCGGCGCGATGGGCGTCGCTCGCGAACACGGGCTGCTGGTGATGCTCGCCGCGACGTTTCGCGACCCCGAGCTGGAACTCGACTACCTGGCCCGGCTGCGTGCCCAGCGCGCCCGTGCGGTGGTGCTGGCCGGCAGCGGTTTCGCCGACCGCGAGTTCACCCGACGGCTGGCCGCCGAGGTGGACGCCTACCGTGCCGACGGCGGCCACGTGATCGCGGTCGGCTCACACGGGATCGCGGCCGACACCGTACGCCCGGCGAACCGCGCCGGCGCCGCCCTCGCCGTGCGCCACCTGTACGACCTCGGCCACCGGCGCTTCGGCATCGTCTCCGGCCCGCGCGCGCTGACCACGGTCCGGGATCGCCTGGACGGGGCCCGGCGGCAACTCCGGTCGCTGGGGCTTCCCCTGACGCCCGATCAGGTGGTCGACGGCGGGTTCACCCGAGAGCAGGCCCGAACCGCCGCCCGCGCCCTGCTGGCCGGCCCGTCCGCACCGACCGCGCTCGTCGTCCTCAACGACGTGATGGCCGCCGGAGTGCTGGCCGCCCTGCGGGAGGACCTGGGCCTGCGCGTACCGGACCAGGTCTCGGTCGTGGGCTTCGACGACGTCCCCTTCGCCGCCGACCTCAACCCACCCCTGACCACGATCCGTCTCCCCCTGGCCGACATCGGCACCCAGGCCATGCACATGATCCTCACCGGCCCAACGGTCACCCCACGCACGGTGGACGTGGACGCAGAACTGGTCATCAGATCCAGCACGGGCGCGGCGCCCGGCCACTGACCGGCGGCGCGGCTGCGGCCCTGATGACCGACCGCCGGCGCCGCCGCAGCCCAGGTGCCTGACCGACCGCCCCGCCGCGGCCCCGGTGCCATTTGGGCAGGGCGTCGAGGCCGGCGGCAACGGGGGTCATCGGGCCATTGGCGACCTCGGGCCGGCGCCGGGCCGGCCTTTGCCTTGGCCTTTGCCGGCCCAGGACCCCACCCACCCCAGGGGGTGCCGCGACTGCACCCGCCGAGACCTTCGGGTCGGGGGGCCATGCGGTGGGCTCGGTGAGGCGGATGCGCCGGAGCTCCCGACTGAGGTGCCCTTGATCTTCCGGACAGCGACCCGCGTAGGGTTGTAGGAAACCGGAAAGAGAAAGCACGTGCCGAAGAGATATACACAGCAGTTCA
>NZ_JBHZAE010000036.1:0-35888 GCF_042754105.1 Embleya sp. NPDC059237
GCTTCTCCGGCACGCCGATGCACGGCATCCGCCCTTCGGGCTCCTCGCTGCGCTCACGCCGCGGAGCCCGACGGGAGATTGAAGACACGCCCTAGGCGCTGCTCCCGAACCGGCCGTCGGTCCCCGTAGGGTCGAGGCATGCGTGACGATCTCGATCTGCCCGTGCCGGTGCCCGACGAGGTGCGGCGGGTGGTCTCGCTGGTGCCCTCGCTCACCGAGGCGGTCGCGATGAGCGCGCCCGGCCTGCTGGTCGGCGCCACCGACTGGTGCACGCATCCCGCCGACCTGGACGTGGTCCGGATCCGGGGCACCAAGAATCCGGACCTGGACGCCATCGGCGCCCTCGCCCCGGATCTGGTCCTGGCCAATGAGGAGGAGAACCGCCCGGCCGACCTGGCCGCGCTGCGGGCGGCCGGAATCGCCGTGTGGGTCACCCGGGTTCGCGGCCTGGACGAGGCCTTCACCGCGCTGGAGCGCATGCTCGTGCTCGGCTGCCGACTGCCGGCGCCGCCCTGGCTCGCCGCGTGCCGAGCCGCGTGGGCGGGACTGCCGGCGGCCCCGCCGCGTCGGGCGATCGTCCCGGTGTGGCGGCGGCCGTGGATGGTCGCCGGCCGGGACACCTTCGCCGCCGACGTGCTGACCCGATTCGGCCTGACGAACGTGTTCGTGCGGCACGCGGAACGTTGGCCGAAGGTCTCCCTCGACGAACTCCGTGCCGCCGAGCCCGATGTGGTGGTGCTCCCGGACGAGCCCTACCGGTTCACCGCCGAGGACGGCCCGGAAGCGTTCCCCGGCCTTCCGGTCGCACTGGTCGACGGGCGCCATCTCACCTGGTACGGCCCGTCGTTGGCGGCGGCCCCCGCGGTGCTCGCCGGGCAACTGGCCGCCGCCGGCCGGTTCGACGGGTAACCCGGGGCGCGCTCGCGACGCGGCTCAGAGGTTGATCTGATACAGCACGAATCCGCGGTTCAGCGCCACCCGGTCGTAGAGCCGGCGGGCGGTGGTGTTGTCCCGGTGGGTCGACCAGTACACCCGGGAACACTCGTGTTCGCGAGCCCACTCGGTCACCGCGCCGATCAGTGCGCGGGCCACACCCCGACCGCGGGCCTCGGGCGCGGTGAACAGATCCTGGAGGTAGCAGACGTCGGGCGCGGTGGTACTCGCGTGCACCAGGAAGTGCGTGATGCCGACCAGCTTCCCGTCCACCTTGGCACCCAGCGCGTGCATCCGGGTGTCCTCGCGAAACGCGTTCCAGGCGCGGTCGAACATCTCGGGGGCGAGGGTGCGTTCGTATAAGGTGTTGTACCCCTCGAACAGGGCCTGCCAGTCGGCTCGATCCGCCGGGGTCAGCCTGCCGATGTCGACCATGCGCCACCTCTTCCTGTCGATGCGTCGGAAGATCGAAACGTTATCGGGGGCGCACGGGCACGAACGCGGCGCGGCCCGCAGGCGGGAGAGCCTGCGGGCCGCGCGCTGTCACATCCGTTCCTGTCGGTGGCGCCGCGCGTCAGCGCAGTCGCAGTGCCGCCCGGAACGTGTTGAACAGTTCCGTCTGGTCGGTCACGCCGAGCACGCGGAACGCCTGCGGGCCCTGGGCCGCGATGCGCACCTCGGTGCCGGTGTGCTCCTGCGACTTGCCGGGGGTGTTGGTCGAATAGTTGACCTTGAGCTGCACACCCTCGTTGGTGACCAGCGTCGAGGACAGACCCGGAGGGGTGGCGTCCAGCGGCACGATCTGGCTGGTGTGCGCGTGGTCCGCGGTGGTCACCACGAGCGTGTCGGGGTGCTTGGCCGCGTACTCGCGGGCGAGCTTGACCGCCTGGTCGAACGCGACGGTCTCGCCGATCTGACCGCACGGGTCGGCGGCGTGGTCCTGCTTGTCGATCGAGGCACCCTCGACTTGGAGGAAGAAGCCCTTGCCGCGGTCGTGGCCGCGGCCGGACTGCTTGGCCTCCAGCAGCTCGATCGCCTTGGCGGTCTGCTGCACCAGGGTCGGCGTGCCGGCCGGGCGGTTCGGGTTCGAGGTGACGCAGCGCTGCGGCTCGGTACCGCCGACCGCGGCGGCCTTGCCGGTCCACTCGACCGGAACGTTGACCGGGGCGAACAGGCCGAGCACCGGCTTGCCGGCCCGCGCGGCCTTGAGCGAGTCGGCGTCGGTGGCGATCTGGTAGCCCGACTCCTGCGCCTGCTGGAGCACGGTCTTGCCCGCGAACGGGCCCTGCGTGATGGTCTGGTCGAAGCGGGCCTTGCCGCCGCCGAGCAGCACGTCGAACTTGCCCGCGACGCTCTGCTCGGCGATCGAGCCGGGGCCGCCGGCGGCGATCGTGTCGGTCGGGCACTTGGCCATGTCCGCCGGGCCCTGGCAGCTGCGGTCCGTGGCGTGCGCCTGGAGGACCGCCGGGGTGGCGTCGGTCAGCTCGGCCGTGGTGACGCTGCCCGTGGCGTAGCCG
Source organism: Embleya sp. NPDC059237 (assembly GCF_042754105.1). Classification (NCBI taxonomy): domain Bacteria; kingdom Bacillati; phylum Actinomycetota; class Actinomycetes; order Kitasatosporales; family Streptomycetaceae; genus Embleya; species Embleya sp. NPDC059237. Next base: position 2,451 of record NZ_JBHZAE010000036.1, read on the forward strand.
TTCTTCTTGGCCAGCTCCAGGATCGTCGGCAGCGCCTTGTTGGTGTCCGGGGTCTTGGAGATGCGGCCGTTGACCGTCTTTTGCCCCGTCGCCCACCCGGTGCCGCTCGCGGCCGAGTCGGTGACGTAGTCCGGGCGCTTGTCCTTGTCGACGGCGTACGTGGTGTACGCGCCGGTGAGCGGGAACCCGTCCATGTTCAGTCGACCGGCCGCGCCGACCGAGTAGTTCCGGGCCAAGGTGATCTCGGAGTCGCCCATCCCGTCACCGAGCAGCATGATGACGTTCTTGGCCTGACCGTCCTTGATCGCGTGCCGGGCTTGATCCGCCTGACCGAACGCCGACGCCGCGCTGGGCACGGCGACGCCGGCGGCCAACACGGCGGCTGCCCCCCACGCGAGATGACGACGGGACAAACGCAGATCCGGCATTTTTCCTCCTTCGAGGTCGACGCGTTGCCGACGATGCCGAGTCCATCAGCCCGGGGGGAACCAAGGGGCGAAGAACAGATGACGTGTCGCGTACACCCGAATGTCCGTTCCCATGTCCGAACCGCGCATTCCGACCGAAGTGGCGGGATACGTTCGCGCTTCGGGTCCGGCGGGGGTGGGTCAGGGTAGTTCGTGGGAGCCGTAGAGGGCGGCTTCGGTGTTGGTGAGCAGGGCCCAGTAGCGGTCGCCGTAGGACCAGTGCCACCACTCGGTCGGGTAGTTGACCAGGCCGGCCTCGGTCAGGGCGGTGCTCAGGATGGCGCGGTTGGCGCGGGCCTGCGGGGTGATGTTCTCGGCGGCGGTGTAGCACGCGCCGGCGCTTTCCTCGGGGCTCGCGTTCATCGGGGTGCCCAGGTCGAGTTCGCGGCCGGTCGGGTCGACGAGGGTCACGTCGACCGCGGCGCCGGCGCTGTGCGGGGCGATCTCGGGCGGGGAGACGTACCGGCTGGCCGCGACGTGGACACGGTCGGCGTCCCAGTCGGGGTGCGCGGCGCGCAGTTCGGCGGCGTACTCCTCGAAGTATCGACGTTGCAGCGCCGGCGGCCGGTATCCCTCGACGAACAGCAGGCGCAGCCCGTCGGGCAGCGCCGCCTGCGCCCTGATCAGCCGGTCGAGCACGCCGACGCGCAGGAAGGTGTACGCGGCGGCCCACTCCGCCTGGCGCGGATCCACCGGCAACGACCCGTCCGCGCGCACATCCACCAGCGGCTCGCCACGATCGCGGACGGAGATGGCGGCCACGAGCGGGTCGGACATCAAGATGATCTGATCCATATGAAGATCATCTCTTGGCGGTGGCGACCCTGTGCACGGCGTCCACGCCTGTCGGCGTCGGCGCGACCCGCCCGCCGCGCCCCGGGTGCGCCCTCGGGTGTGCTTCACGGGCGAGTTGACCTCAAGTCGGCTTCATCTTTCATGGTGGCTTCCGTACGCGGCGCACGACGGTCCTTCGGACCGTGGGCGCCCACTTCGAACTCGGGAGTCACCCCATGCGCGCGATCCGACTGCATACGTTCGGCCCGGCCGAGAATCTGCGGTTCGAAGAGGTTCCGGACCCTCAGGTCGGCGAGGGGCAGGTGCGCATCGACGTCGAGGTCGCCGGTGTGCATCTGATCGAGGCCCGGCTGCGGCGCGGGGAGACGGTCGGCCCGCACCGGCCGCCGGTGTTGCCGACCACCCCCGGCGGCGAGGTGGCCGGCGTGGTCGGGGCGGTGGGGCCCGGGGTGGCCGCACAGTGGCTGGGCCGTCGGGTCGTGGCGCAGCTCGGCGACGGCGGCGGGTACGCCGAGCGGGCGGTCGCCGACCTGGCCGCGGTGCACCCGATCCCCGACGGCCTGGGTGCGGCCGAGGCGGTCGCGGCGATCACCACCGGCACCACCGCGCAGGGCGTGCTCGGAGTGGCCCGGATCGACGCCCGGGACGTGGTGCTGGTGATGTCCGCCGCCGGCGGCCTGGGCAGCCTGTTCGTCCGGGCCGCGCGGGCCGCCGGGGCGCTCGTGGTGGGGGTCGCGGGCGGCCCGGCGAAGGTGGCCAAGGTACGTGCGCTGGGCGCCCACATCGCGGTGGACTACCGCGACGCGGACTGGCCCGAGCGGGTACGGGCCGCGTCGGCCGGCCGCGAACCCACCGCCGTGCTCGACGGCGTCGGCGGCGCCCTTGGCCGGCAGGCCCTCGAACTCCTGGGCCCCGGCGGCCGGTTCCTCCTGTACGGCTGGGCCGCGGGCGAGCCGACCGAGATCACCACGCGCGACCTGGTCGAGCGGCAACTGACCGCGACGTGGGCGATCGGGCCGAACATGGTCCCGGCGGGCGGTTGGCCGGAATTGACCGCCCGCGCCCTGAACGCCGCCGCCGACGGCACGATGGTGCCGACCATCACCGCCTTCCCGTTGGCCGAGGCCGCGGCCGCGCACGCCGCACTGGAATCCCGCGCGACGGACGGCAAGGTGGTGTTGACGGTCGGGGCCTGAGCGCCGCCGTTCCGGTCGCGGTCACACCCCTTCGGTGGCGCCGGTTTTCGGCCCGCGCAGCGGGCCGGAGGCCGTGCACGTGGCGGGTGCCGATGGGCACAATGGTGATATGTCCAACGTTGCGCAGGGCGATATTTCTTGGCTCGCGACGATCGACGACGACACGTCGGCGACCTCCCCTCCGGCCGACCGCGAACCGCCTTCGCGCTGGCGGCCGGACTGGGTGACGGGCCCCTGGACGGCGACCGACCCGCCGGCGCGGACGACCGGCCGGGCCGACGGCGGGCCCGAGGGGGTGTGGATCTGCGACCTGGTCCCCGAACGATCCGCCGGCGAACCCCTGGTCGGGCACGACGCACGGGTGGCCGCGGTGACGACCGCGCTGGTCGGCGGCCGGCCGGTGGTGGTCGCCGGGACGGCCGGGTGGGGCGCCACGGTACGGGTGTTCGACCTGGACTGCGGCCGCCAGGTGTGCCGGCCCCTGGTCGGCCGGACCGCGTGGGTGGGCGCCGCGCGGGCCACCGTGGCCGGCCGCCCGGTGGCGGTCACCGGGGATTCGGCCGGTGTACGGGTGTGGGACCCGGCCACGGGTCTGCCGATCGGCGAACCGCTGATCGGATCGGTGCGGGCGGTGGCGACGGCCGAACTGGACGGGCGTCCGGTGGCGATCGTGGGCCCCGAGACGGCCCGGAACGGCGACGCGGACAATGCGGTACGGGTGATCGACCTGGCCACCGGAGCCGAGTTCGGCGCACCGCTGACCGGACACTCCTGCGCGGTGACGGACGTGGCCACCGCCGTCGTGCACGGCCGCCCGGTCGCGGTCACCGGCAGCCGGCAGGCGGCGCGGGTCTGGGACCTGGTCACCCGCGAGCCGATCGGCGCACCGCTCGCCGCCGACGTCTGCGCCGTCGCGACCGGCCTACTCGCCGGCCGCCCGATCGTGGTCGCCGGGGGCTCCACGGGCGCGACCGCCGCGACGGCCCCGATCGCCGAGACCGCCCCGACGGCCCCGACCGCCCCGACCGAGGAGCGCGGCACGGTACAGGTCTGGGACCTGACCACCCACACCCCCATCGGCCCCCGCCTCCTGTTCCCCCTCCCGGTCGGCGCTCTGACCGTGGCCCCCGGCGGCCGTGTCGTCGTCGCCTTCGGCCGAGAACTCGCGGTACTGCGCCACGGTTGACACCCCCCGGCCCAGGCCCGCGCCTCCCGGCGCCCGCACCCCCGGCGCCTGTTCGACCCGAACGAGTTCGTGGCGCGCTCTAGCCTTGATACCGACCGGTCGGTACCGTTACCGCACAGCAGAATCCCGCTACTCCACGCTCCGAGACCCGCGAGCATCGCCCGGTCGGCGCCTTCGCCCGGACGGGCGCGGGTCGCCCAAGGGGCGGTCGGAAGCGCCGTATTCGCCGGCCCTCCCGTGCCGGCGACGACCCGGAGGACCCCGCACCCATGACCGAGAACACCCCCGCGACCGCGACCTCGACCACCCCGCGCGTGGCCATCGTCACCGGCGCCGCGCGCGGCATCGGCGCGGCCACCGCCCGCCGACTCGCCGCCGAGGGCAGGGCCGTGGCCGTGCTCGACCTGGACGAGGCCGCCTGTGCCGACACGGTCGCCGCGATCGTCGCGGCCGGCGGCACGGCGCTCGCGGTCGGCGCCGACGTCACCGTCGGCGACCAGGTGGACGCCGCCGTCGCGCGCGTGGCCGACACCCTCGGCGCGCCGACCGTGCTGGTCAACAACGCCGGCGTGATCCGGGACAACCTGCTGTTCAAGATGTCCGACAGCGACTGGGACACGGTCATCGATGTACACCTGCGCGGCGCGTTCCTGATGAGCCGCGCGGTCCAGGCGCACATGACCGCCGCCGGCTGGGGCCGGATCGTCAACCTCTCCAGCTCGTCCGCGCTGGGCAACCGGGGGCAGGCCAACTACTCGGCGGCCAAGGCCGGACTCCAGGGCTTCACCAAGACCCTCGCCTTCGAACTGGGCAAGTTCGGGGTGACCGCCAACGCGGTGGCGCCGGGCTTCATCGTCACCGACATGACCGCGGCCACCGCGGCCCGCGTCGGCATGGAGTTCGAGGCGTTCCAAGAGGCCGCGGCCGCGCAGATCCCGGTCCGCCGGGTCGGCCGCCCCGAGGACATCGCCAACACCATCGCGTTCCTGACCGGCGAGGACGCGGGCTTCGTCTCGGGCCAGGTGATCTACGTCGCCGGCGGCCCGCTCTGCTGACCGCGGGGCACACCACCCAGGCGCCCGGGCCGGCCACCCCCGGCCCGGGTCCATCCCGAAGGAGCATCCACCATGCGTGTGTTCGAGAACGTCGACGAGGTGTTCGCGGCCAAGGGCGAACCACTGGGTACCGGTGACTGGTTGACCGTCGACCAGGAACGTATCGACACCTTCGCCGACGCGACCGGCGACCATCAGTGGATCCACGTCGACCCCGAACGGGCCAAGGAGGGCCCCTTCGGCACCACCATTGCGCACGGCTATCTCACCCTGTCGCTGATCCCCGTCCTGGCCGCCGACCTGTTCACCGTGCGCGAGGTGCGGATGGGCGTCAACTACGGCTCGGACAAGGTGCGTTTCCCGGCCCCGGTGCCGGTCGGCGCGCGGATCCGCGACCACGCCGTCCTGGTCGACGCGGTACGGACCGCGCAGGGCGTGCGGCTGACGGTGCGGCACACCATCGAGATCGAGGGCGTCGCAAAGCCGGCGTGCGTCGCGGACACGCTCTCCCTGCTCGTCCCCTGACCGTCCGGCATCCGTACCGCGCACGAGGTCCCGTCCGACCGCCCGCCCACGACCAAGGAGTTGCGTCCCGTATGACCACGCCCGCCGCCACGAACCGTCAGATCCGGCTGGCCGCGCGCCCGTCCGGCCTGCCCGTGCCCACCGACTGGGAGCCGACCACCGAACCGGTGGCCGAACCGGCCGACGGGCGCCTCCTGGTCGAGGTCTCGCACATCTCGCTCGACCCGGCGATGCGCGGCTGGATGAACGACGTGCGCTCGTACATCCCGCCGGTGCGGATCGGCGAGGTGATGCGCGCCGGCGGCATCGGCCGCGTGCTCGCCTCGCGGCATCCGGACTTCGCGGTCGGGGACCACGTGTTCGGCCGGTTCGGCGTGCAGGAGTACGCGGAGACCGACGGCGAGGGGGTGCGTCGGGTGGACCTGGGCATCGCCCCGCCCGAGACCCACCTGGGCGTCCTCGGCGCCACCGGACTGACCGCGTACTTCGGCCTGTTCGACATCGGCCGTCCGCAGCCGGGGCAGACCGTACTCGTGTCCGGCGCGGCCGGTGCGGTGGGCAGCGTGGTCGGCCAGCTGGCCACGTTGAAGGGCTGCCGGGCGGTGGGCATCGCCGGCGGGCCGGACAAGTGCCGCACGCTGACCGAGGAGTTCGGCTTCGACGCGGCCGTCGACTACAAGAACGACGACGTGCCCGCCGCGCTGCGCAAGCACTGCCCCGACGGCGTGGACGTGTTCTTCGACAACGTCGGCGGCACGATCCTGGACGCCGCGCTGACCCGGCTGGCCCGGGGCGCGCGGGTGATCGTGTGCGGCGCGATCTCCCAGTACAACAACACCGAACCCGGCCCGGGGCCCAGCAACTACCTTTCCCTGCTGGTCAATCGGGCGTCGATGACCGGCATGGTGGTCTTCGACTACGCCGACCGCTACCCCGAGGCGACGGCGGAGCTGGCCGGGTGGCTCGCGGACGGCCGACTCCGCGCGCGCGAGGACGTGGTCGAGGGCGACGTCACGGCCTTCCCGGAGACCCTGCTGCGCCTGTTCACCGGGGCGAACACGGGCAAGCTGGTGCTGCGCATCCGCTGAGCGGTCGGTCGTGGCCGGCGCCGGACTCGGGTCGTCGCCGCTCAGCGGGTCAGGGACGCGAGCAGGGCGAGGACCTGGGGCCAACCCTGCTCCTGGGCGGCGGCGTTGGCGGCCCGGGTGCCGCCAACGTCGAGTACCTCGTTGGTCAACGGGTGGGTATACCGGGTGCCGGCGGCGAGATAGGGAAAGGTGCCGACGCCGTGCCCGGCATCGGGGAAGACCAGGGCCCGGTGCGGGTGGGGGTTGCCGCGATCATCGAGTTCCTTGACGATCGCGCGGGCCGCATCCGCCGACGGCCACAGTCGATCGTCGGCGCCGGCGATGGCCAGGACCGGGCCGGCGACGTGGTCGAGGCGGATGTGTCCCCCGGCGAGAGCCCTGCCGTCCTTGGTCCAGGCGGGCTGCCCGAAGTTCGGGAACCCGCCGTTGGCCATGTCGGACGGGGAATACACGATTGCGCCGTGCACGACATCGGGGTAGTGCTGGGCGAGCAGCAGGGCGGCCTCGCTGCCGCGCGAGTAGCCCTGGGCCACAATGTGATCGGGATCGACGCCCGGTTGGCCGGCCAGGATGCGCACGGCGGCACGGAAGTACTCCAGTGGGATGTTCGCCAGAGTGTCGGGCAGGCCCGGGGCGTGGAAGTAGCCGAGCGCCAGGGCCGGGTAGCCGTGTGCGGCGAACAGTGCGGCGTCGGCCGCCGGACCTGGTCCTCCTTCCGAACCGCCGAAGACGAGCACGGCCGGGCGTCGAGGGGTAGCGGCGGCGGGCAGGAAGAGCGAGCCCACCACTGCATCGGCGGCGAGGGTGAGATCCCGGGCACTCACGCCGGCTTCCGTCCACTTCCTGGTCAGCGTCCGGGAGACGGGGCGACGGCCGTTGGCCGTGGCCGTGAGGGTGAGGTCGAAGCCGCTCTTTCCTCGGTACGGCGGGCGGAAGTACGCCTGTTCCGGATCGCCCGACCTCGGGTTCATCGACCAGAACAACCCCATACCGTCCGGCCTCCGGTAGGTGCCGGAAAGGGGTGCCGCCGTGTCCACATCGACCACCCCGTGGGAGTTCGCCCGAAACGTGGCGTGACCGCGCCACGGTTTCCCCTCGACATCCACCGCCCGAAGATCGACGCCGACCTTCTCCCCGGCCGTCAGCCCGCCGATCCGCATGTGCACCGCCCGGTCCACCAGCGCCGTCGGCGCGTCCACCTCGACCACCGGCCGCCCACCCGGTCCCCGCGCGCACTGCGTGGTGCCCGCGCCCAGCAGGACGAGCACCACCAGGACGCGCGCCCACCCCCGCATCCGATTTCGCACGACCTGCCCCCGTCGCATCCCCGGCCCGCATCGGCCGTGTTGTGCGTTCGTGTCGCTGTGCCGACGGTAGTCCCGATGCCCAACCGACCGCAGCGTTTTCTCGCGGCGCCCGAGGGACCGCCACCCCTACGGGCCCGCCGGCTCCGGTCCCACCGGGCGCAGCACCATCAGCGCCGCGTCGTCGGTGAGCCGCCCGCCCACGTGCGCGAGCAGCGCCTTCTGCAGACCGGCCAACAACTCGGCCGCGGACCGGTTCGGATCCGCGTGCCGGGCGACCCAGTCGCGCAGCGGGAAGAACCGGCCGGCGGCGTCCCGCGCCTCGGTGGTGCCGTCGGTGTACAGCAGCAACGATTCGTCCGGGGTCATTCGGAACCGGTACGTCGGCGCCCGGTCCTCGGCCGGCACCAGTCCGGCCAGACCCAGCGGCAACTCCGGCGGCACCTGCAACCAGCGCACCCCGGACGGGCCGATCACCGCCGGTGCCTCGTGCCCGTGGTTGGTCAGCTCGACCCGGCCGTCCCCGTCGAAGCCGACGATCAGCGCGGTGGCGAACCAGTCCGTGTCCGGCTCGCCGAGCAGCACCTGGTTGCGGCCGAAGCGCTCCAACCCCGCGCCCATGCGCCGCCCGACCCGCCACAGGTCCGGCTCGGCGTGGGCCGCCTCGTCGAACGTGCCGACCAGCGCCGCGCTCGCGCCCACCGCGGTCAGCCCCTTGCCCTGCACGTCGGCGATGAACGCGCGCGTCCCATGCGGGGTGTCCACCACGTCGTAGACGTCGCCGCCGACCTCCGCGTCCCGTTCGGCGGCCAGATAGCTGCGCTCGACCCGGACTCCGCCCACCACCGGCGGCACCGGCGGCAGCAGTGCGCGCTGGACGTGTTCGACCACGTTGCCCAGGCGCGAGACCCGATCCTGCAATCGGGTCCGGAGCCACACCGTCGTCACCGCGATCGCCCCGCCCAGCACGACCACCACGAACCCGGCCCAGTCGTGTTCGTACCCCATCGGCGCCAGCCACGGGTCCAGGATCAGGAACGTCACCGTGGCGAGGATCGCGTACACCACGGTCGGACGCACCGGGATCAGCGCGGACGCGGTCATCGGCACCAGGCACAACATCGTGTCGGTCCGGAACTCGTCCGGCGTGCCGAAGTCGACGGCCACGATGGTGATGTAGAGCAGCGCCGGAAGCAGCGGGATCACCCGCCGCAGCGCCGGCCCGCGCTCCACCTCGACCAGCGCGGCTTCACTCATCGGCTGGGCACCGTCCTGCGTCGGGCGGGCACCGCGCGGGACACCCGGAGTGGATCGGTAATCGGTCGACCACCGGGGGCGATGCCCCTCGGAACCCCTTCCCGGTCCACCCCACCCCCAGCTACGCCACACGGTGGACGGCCGTCCGGGACCACAGCGCCGTCGCGGACCGCGCGGTCGCCCCCGGCGGGGGCGGAATGCCTTCGGGGGCAAGGGAGTTGGGTTTCGACGGCAGGTGGGTTTCAACGGTATCCGGGTCGGGGTGACCGGGGCATCGGGCGGGGTCGGGACGTTTGCGGTACAGCCCGGCGCGCCCGGGCGCGGCTCAGCGGTAACCGGTCTGGTCGGCGGGGAGGTCGCGGTCCTGGACCTCGACCAGGTAGCGCCAGGCGTCGGGGCGGCTGCCGTCCGTGTCGGTGAAGCCGTAGACGCCGGCGAGTTGCCCGCTGGAGAGGGACTGGCCGTTCCAGCGGGCCACGTCGGGGTCGGCGGCCAGCGCCGCCACGGCCCGGCCCACGTACGCCGGGGACTCGGAGATGCCGAAGTGCGGCTGCACCTTCAGGGCGTCGCGCCAGTTCGCCTCGGTCACCTTGTACGCGTCGAGCATCATCTCCGAGCGCAGCCACCCCGGGGTGAGGGCGACGGCGGTGGCGCCGCGCGGGCCGAGTTCGTGGCCGAGTGCGAAGGCCATCCGCAACACCGCCGACTTGGCCAGGTCGTAGAAGAAGGACACCCGGTAGTTGTCGCGGTTGTACTCGTTGGTGCCGTCGGTCATCTCCACCACCAGGCCGCCGGGGGTGCGCAGCAGCAGCGGCAGGGCGTGATGGCCGGTGATCGCGTGCGTGTCCACGGCGAGGCGCAGGATCCGCAGCCCGTCGTCCAGGTCGTGTTCCCACATCGGGGTGTCCCAGGCGAACAACTTCTCGCCGCCCCAGATGTCGTTGACCAGCACGTCGAGGCGGCCCTGCTCGGCGTCGATCCGCTCGATCAGCGCTCGGACCCGGGCCGGCTCCAGGTGGTCGGTGGGTACCGCGATGCCGTGGCCGCCGGCGGCGGTGACCAGGTCGGCGGTGTCCTCGATGGTCTCCGGGCGGTCGTACTCGGAGCGTTGCCCGCGGGTGCTGCGGCCGGTGACGTATACGGTCGCGCCGGCCGCACCGAGCTCGACCGCGACGCCGCGTCCGGCGCCTCGGGTGGCTCCGGCGACCAGGGCGACCCGGTCGCGGAGGGTGCTCGTGGCCATGCCGACTCCCGGTGCTGCTCGTGGATCGCTGCTCCGTCGGCCGCTGCCCGGGATCGGATGCGGCGGACCCGCGTCGGACGGGCGCGGCGCCGGCGGTGAACGCCGATGGGGCGGCAGGGGCTTCGGAGTGTCGGCCGCCGGGTTCGGGGGATGCTCGGGCGCGATGCACCCTCCGGACTCGGCGGCCCGCACGAGGACCATGAAACAGGGCGCGCCACGCCGGGCGCCCCGAAAGGTCACCCGGACGGCGGATTCGACGCGCCGAGTCCACCCGATCGTGGGCGCGCCGCCGACCGCCTATCGCGCCGCCGACCACCTGTCCCGCCGCCGACCGCCTGCCGACCGCCTATCCCGCCGCCGGCGTCAGCCCCGATTCCAGGGGGTTGTCCAGCAGGCGGGCGAAGGCCAGTTCGGCGGCGCCGTACAGCGGGGCGTCGTCGCCGAGGGCCGCCGTGCGCAGTTTGAGGTGTTCGCGGGTGACCGACAGGCTGGTGCGGTTGAGCCGACTGCGCACCTGCGCGGCGGTGGCCAGGTACACCTCGCGCAGCGTGCCGCCGAACACCACCATCTGCGGGTTGAGGATGTTCACCAGGTTGGCCACGCCCAGGCCGAGCCAGTCGCCGACCCGGCGCATCCCCTCCTCCGCGTCGTGGTCGCCGCGCGCCGCCGCGTCCGCCAGACCGCCGATGGCGTGCTTCGCGGTGCCCCGGGTGAGCGCGAACTCGCCGATCTCCGCCTCCCAGCACCCGCGCGCCCCGCACCGACACGGCCGCCCGTCCGGATTGACCACCATGTGCCCGACCTCGCCCGCGTACCCGTCGCCGCCGGCCACCGGCCGCCCGGCGGACAGGATGCCGCCGCCGATGCACACGTCGCCGTGCAGGTAGATCACGTCGTCGCAGCCCACCGCCGCACCCCGGGTGTGCTCGGCCACCACCCCCAGGTCGGCGTCGTTGCCGACCATGACCACCATCCCGATCGCGGTCGAAAGCCGCTCCCCCAGCGGTTCGTTGCGCCAATCCTGGGTGGGCCCCTCGGGAATCGTGCCGTCCGAGCCGCGCACCATCGCGCACACCGCCACGCCCGCGCCCACGCACACCCCGTCGTGCGGCGCGCTCAGCCGCATCTGGGCGACGAACCCGCCGAGCGCCTCGGCCACCTCCTTCGGCGAGAACCCGCTGCCCGGGCGCTGGAGTTCGCGGCGATCCAGGATCACCCCGCCGAGCCCGACCCGGGCCGCGACCAGCCGGTCCACGCCGATCGTGAAGGCGTACACGTACACCCGCTGCGACTGGGCCCGCACCACCAGCGAGGGCCGGCCCCGCCCGCCGCCGGAGGTGTCGCGCGGCGCCTCCTCGACGATCAGCCCGGCCGCCGCGAGTTCCGTGGTCAGCGCGCCGATCGTGCTGCGGTTCAGGCCCATGCCGGCGGTCAACCGGGCCCGGGAGGTGGGGCCGAGTACGTGCACGTGGCGCAGCAGCGCCCCCAGGTTCTGCCTGCGGATGTCCTCCTGGGTGGGCGCTGCGCGCATCGGGCTGCGGACCCTGCCTTTCTCATCCGTGGCGTCGATCGAGGGGGAGGGCGGCGTCACCGCAGCCCGGCGGCTTCGGCCCGCCGCCGCGACAGGGCGTCGACCCCGGCGGCGAGGAGCAGCACGACGCCGGTCACAACGTACTTGACGCCGGCGCTGTACCCCATGAGCCCCATGCCGTTGTCGATCACCGCGACCACCGCGCCGCCGAGCACCGCGTCCAGCACCCGTCCCTTGCCGCCGAACAGGCTGGTGCCGCCGATCACCGCGGCGCCCACGGCATACAACAGCACGTTGCTGCCGCCGGTGTTGGAGTCGACCGAGTTGGCCCGGGAGGCGGCAACGATGCCGCCGATCGCGGCCATCGTGGAGCAGATCACGAACGCCGAGATGCGCACCCGGTCCACATTGATCCCGGCCCGCCGGGCCGCCTCGCGGTTGCCGCCGACCGCGTACAGGCTCAGCCCGTACGGGGTGCGGCGCAGCACGAACGTGCCGACCAGGAGCAGGATCACCAGGACCGGTACCACGATCGGCACACCGCGCAGCGAGGAGATCACCGTGTTGCGGCTGCGCTCCTGGTTGAGCACGTACACGGCGAGGCCGACCAGCACGGCGAGCACGCCGATCCGCAGGCCGGTGATCGCGATCGGCTCGGCGCTCAGCCCGCGGCGCGCCCGGCTGCGGTTGCGGCGCACGTGCACCACCCCGTACCCGGCGACCGCGGCGGCGGCCAGCAGCCAGCCGACGATCGGGGCGAGGTTGCGGTTGGAGATGGCCAGGATGGTCGAGTCGCGCACCGGCACGTTGGTGCCGCCCTTGACCAGCAGCAGCGAGACACCCTGGAAGGCCAGGAACGCGCCGAGGGTGACCACGAAGGACGGGATGCCGACCTTGGCCACCAGCACGCCCAGGACCAGGCCGATCACCATGCCCACGACCAGCGCGGCGAGCACCGCGGCGTACCAGGGCCAGTCGTGTTCGGTGAGCAGCACGGCGAGCACCGCCGCGCACACTCCGCTGGCGAAGCCTGCGGACAGGTCGATCTCGCCCAGGACCAGGACGAAGATCAGTCCCATCGCGATCACGGTGACCGCGGCGCCCTGGGTGAACAGGTTGGCGAAGTTGCCCGCGCTCAGGAACTTGGGGCGCATGATGGCGAATACCGTGCACAGCACGACCAGGCCGAGCACCGCGGGCATGGCGCCGGTGTCGCCGCCGCGCAGCCGGGCGAGGTAGTCCTTCACGTGGGCGACCACCGGTGATTCGGGGGCACCGGTCCCGCTGTTGCCGTCGGCGAGAGGCAGGGCGCTGCTCGTCATCGGTTCACTCCGTTTCGACCGGCACCGGGACCGAATGCCTCGGTCTGTCCCGACGTGATGAGTTCGACGATCTGGGAATGGGTGATCTCACCCGCGTTGACCTGGGCGGCGGTCCGGCCCAGGTAGAGCACCGCGATCCGGTCGGCGACCGCGAACACGTCGTTCATGTTGTGCGAGATGAGCACGACGGCCAGGCCGTTGTCGGCGAGCCGGCGGACCAGTTCGAGCACCTGCGCGGTCTGCGACACGCCCAGCGCGGCGGTGGGTTCGTCCAGCACCACGACCTTGCTGTTCCACAACACCGCCTTGGCGATGGCCACGGTCTGGCGCTGACCGCCGGAGAGGCTGGAGACGCGCTGGCGGATCGAGGAGACGGTACGCACGGACAGGCCCGCCAGGGTCTCCTCGGCGATCTGCTCCATGCTGTCCTCGTCGAGCACCCAGCCGCGCCGGCGTTCGCGACCGAGGAACATGTTCTGCACGATGTCGAGGTTGTCGCACAGGGCGAGGTCCTGGTAGACGATCTCCACGCCCAGGTCGGAAGCGTCGCGCGGGCTGTGCACGGTGACCGGAGCACCGTCGAAGAAGTATTCGCCGGAGTCGGCGGTGTGGATCCCGCCGATGCACTTGACCAGGGTCGACTTGCCCGCGCCGTTGTCGCCGACGAGCGCGGTCACCTGGCCCTCGTATACGGACAGGTCGACGTCGCGCAGCACGTGGACGGCGCCGAAGCTCTTGTTGACGCCGCGCAGTTCGAGCACCGGATTCGACGCGGGCGGCGGGGCGGGGGTGGGGGACAGGGCCACGATGCGGGCTCCTCGCTTGGGGGCGGCAGGGGTGGGACGCGCCGACCGGAACCGACCCTCGTGGGTGTCGGTTCCGGCACGATCGCGGGGCCCGAACGGTCAGTTGATGCCGAACTCGGTGCACTTGGCGGCGTAGGCGCCGGTGCACAGCGTGTCCTTGGTGACGTAGCCGTCGGCGACGACGTCCTTGACGTTCTCCTTGTAGATCGCCAGCGGCTCCAGGAGTACGGACGGCACGTCGCGCTTGCCCTCGGGGTCGCGCACGGTGGCGGGCACGCTGGGCTTTTGGCCCTTGGCCAGCGCCACGGCCAGGCCGGAGACCGCGTCGGCCTCCTTCTTGATCGCCTTGTAGACGGTCATGCACTGGTCGCCGACCAGGATGTTCTGCAGCGCGGTGGTCTCCGCGTCCTGCCCGGTGACCGGCACCCGGCCGTTGAGTTTCTGCTTCTTCAGGATCGAGATCGCCGCGTTGCCCAGGCCGTCGTTGGCGGCCACCACACCGGAGATGTTCGGCGACTGGGTGAGCATCTGCTCGAACATGTTGGCGCCCTCGGTGTTGTTCCAGTCCGGGACGGCCTGGTCCGGGCCCTTCACGTACTCGCCCGAGTCGAACTTCGGCTTGAGCACCCCGTCGTAGCCCTGCTTGAGCAGCGTCGCGTTGTTGTCGGTGGCCGAGCCGTTGAGCATCGCGATGGTCGGCTTTTGCGCACCGGCGGCGGACAGGCACTTCTCGATGCCCTGGCCCATCAGCGTGCCGACCTTCACGTTGTCGAAGCTGACGTAGTACTGGGCGCTGCCGCCCAGGGTCAGCCGGTCGTAGTCGATGGTCGCCACGCCCTGCGACTTCGCCTTGTCCAGTACGGCCTTCCCGGTGCCGCTGTCCAGGTTGACGATGATCAGGACGGTGGCGCCGTTGGTGATCATCTGGTCGGCGAGCGTTTGGAACTGGGACTTGTCGCCCTGGGCGTTCTGGATGTCGTAGTCGACGCCGGCGGCCTTGAACGCCTCGGTCAGGTACTTGCGGTCGTTGGTCTCCCAGCGACCCGAGGTCTTGCTGTCCGGGAGGATCACGCCGATCTTCGCCTTCTTGCCGTTGCCGCCGGGGGCACCGGACGCGCCGGGGGCACCGGAGGACCCGGACCCGGAGCCGGAGGTGTCCGAACAGGCGGACAGGGTGCCGGCGGCGACCAGCACACAGGCGGAGACGGACACGAGGAACCTCTTGCGCATGGTGGATCCCTTCGGGCACGCGCCGGTGGGGCCGGCGGGGGGACGTGATGGCGGCACGGGGTGGTGCGGCGTGCGGAGCTGTGCGCAGGGGTGAGCGGTCGACAGTCGGGCGGCGACCGCGCCGTAAATGTTGTGGGCGACAACGTAATAGCCGCACGGGGTGTCCGCCAGACCTCACGTGGGGGGAAATTAAGTTCCGAGCCACAACTTAGGGACGCGGAGGGTGCGTTCGAGGGCCCCGGCCTGGGCATTCGGGCGGGTGAGGCAACTTTTCGTGGCGTCGGCGGTGGGGGGCGTGCGGGCGCGGCGATGTGGTGTGGGGCGGGTCCGTGGCCGGCAGGACCGGTTGGTCGGCGGTGTCGGGGCGGCGGGGATCGCCCGGTCGGGCCGGGGCTACCGTGCGCGGGCCGGCGGCAGGTGGCGAAGTGCCCGGCGAAGAGGGCGTGGACGGTGTCGTGCGAAGGGCGACGGCGTCACGCCGAGAAGGGCCGGGCCGAACTACCCGACCGGGATCGTCGCGGGTCCGAAGATCGGCGTACGCGGGCCGGACCGGCTTGCGCGCGGCGATCGTGCGGTGAACCGGCGACCGGCTCGCGGGCTCGTCGCCTCGGCGGTCACCCGTCGGAGTGTCCCGCCCGGGGCCCGATCCGCCGGAGTGCGCCTCGACCACAACCGCCGAAGTCGGCCGCGTACCGCCGTGCGGGGCGCGCGGGCTCGGGGCGGCGGCGCGGTGTGGTCGTCGTCGCGCCGGGTGGGGTCGAATCGGGACGAGCGCCAGGGATCGTCGGGCGACCGCACCGGCACCTTGCGCCGCGCCTGGACCTGGATCTCCACGTAGGCGTCGTTCGCCGTTCCGTGCAGGGCCTCGTCATAGGCGGACATGGCGGCGCGAATGGCCGCGCCGCCGGTGCCCCTGCGGCGTACGCGGGCGGCGAGCCACAGGCACACACCCACCGCGGCGGCGAGGCTGCCGGCGACCAGCGCGAATCCCACCAACTCACCCATGGCACCGACCCTACGCCCGTACGGGAGGCGGGGGTTCGGGTCGCCTCGAAGTCGCGCGGAAAAGTTTGTGCGCGGGGCGTCGAGAACCCGGGGGCGGCTCCGACTTCCCGGTGACGACAACGAAACGACCGCCCGAGGAGATCGCCATGGCCCAGACCTTCACCCGCCCCGCCGCCCACGACCGTTCGACCCCGGCCTTCATCTCGACCCGGCCGGTGTGGCTGGTCAGCGTGGCCGCCGGGGCGGTCGCGGCGGTCGCCACCGAGGTGTACGGCCTGATCGCGCGCGAGCTCGGTTCGCCGATGCGGGC
Source organism: Embleya sp. NPDC059237 (assembly GCF_042754105.1). Taxonomy (NCBI): domain Bacteria; kingdom Bacillati; phylum Actinomycetota; class Actinomycetes; order Kitasatosporales; family Streptomycetaceae; genus Embleya; species Embleya sp. NPDC059237. The sequence goes on from NZ_JBHZAE010000036.1 coordinate 18,771, forward strand.
CGGGAACATCGGCGCGGCGACGGCGGAGCCGATCACCGTGGGGATGTTCGCCATGGGCGTGGCGGTGGCCATGAGCGTCGGCACGCTGCTGGCCGTGTTGATCGCGCGCCGAGCGGCCCGTCCGGCGCGGACGTACCTGCGCACCACCGTCGCCCTGACCGCGCTGTCCATGATCAGCCCGATCCTGGCCGGCGACACCGCGATCTCGACCAAGCTCATGTTGTGCGGCGCCCACCTGGTGGCCGCGGCCGTGGTCGTCCCGACCGTCACCCGCCGCCTGGCGGACGCCGACCGCGCCCCCCGAGCCTGAACCCGGTGGGGCAGCGGCACCCCGGGGGGCGTGGTCGTGGCCGTGGCCGTCAGTCGTCGAAGGAGGCGAGATATGTGGCGGCCATGTCCTTGTCGCCGTGGCCCTGTTCGGAGGCGCGGTGGAGGCGTTCGGCGCCGGCCGCGACGACGTCCACGCGGACGCCCGCGTGCTCCGCGGCCTGCAGGACCAGTCGGGCGTCCTTCTCCGCGTTGTCCACGGTGAAGGACGGGGTGTATTCGTTCGCGAGGATGGCGCCGCCCTTCAGGTGGAAGTACGGGTTGTCCAGCGGGCCGCCGGTGATCGCGTCGAAGACCAGCTTCGGGTCCACATCCAGGCCCTTGGCCAGCGCCAATGTCTCGCCCACGCCGTGGGTCAGCGCCAGGACCCAGGTGTTCAGGACGAGCTTGAGCCGGCTCGCGGTGCCGGACGTACCGTCCTCGCCCACCCACATGGTGCGCTGTCCGATCGTGTCGAACAGCGGCTGCACCCGGTCCCGAATGCCCGGCTCGCCCGCCGCCAGGATCACCAGCTTCCCCTGCTCGGCCGGTCCGCGGGTGCCCTGGACGGGGGCGTCCACGAGGAACAGGCCCTGGGCGCGGGCGAATTCGGCCAGCTCGTCGAACGCGTCCACGCCGACCGTGCTGACCTGCACCCACGTCGTGCCCTTGCGCAGGCCCGGGGTCGCCGCGCGCATCGCGTCGAGCACGCGCGGGCCGTCGTTGAGCGCGGTGAGCACGAAGTCGGCGCCGGTGACCGCGTCGGCCGGGGTCTCGGCCGCGGTCACCCCGTCGGCGACCAGTGCCGCCGCCTTCTCCGGACTGCGGTTCCAGGCCCGCACGGCAAACCCGGCGCGCGCCAGGTTGCGGGCGAGGGCGGCACCGATGATGCCGGTGCCCAGCACGGCGATGGTCGGACGGGTGTTCGTCATGAGTGCACTCCCCGTGGGGTGGTTCGAAAATCTTCGTACCTCGGTACCGTAGACACCGACGGCATACGCCGGCAACCGGGATCGGACCGAGGAGTGGGATTCGGGATGCCTGTTCAGATGCCCCACCCGTCACTCGACGAGGTGGCGCTGAGTGCGGTCTTCGCCGCGTTGTCCGACGACCACCGACGCGGCGTGGTGGTCACACTGGCCGCCGATCCGGATCGCGAACTGCCGTGCACGGCGCTGTCCGTACCCGGCTCGAAGTCCACCCGCTCGTACCACTGGAAGGTGCTGCGGGAAGCCGGCCTGATCGTCCAGCGCAACACCGGCACGGGCATGACCCTGCGCCTGCGCGCGGAAGAATTCAACGCCCGCTTCCCAGGCCTCCTACCCAACCTCCTCCACCTCGAAGGCATCACCCCCACCAACCCCACACCCGAAGCCCCCACACCTGCCGGTCCCACCGAGCCAAACCCCCGGCCCTGATCACAGCCCAGCCCCTACCTCCGCAAGCCCCAACCCCTCCACCCCGCCACGCGCCCACCCCCGCACACCCGCCCGCTTCGCGTCCGCTCCGTGCTTCGCGTCCGCCCGCGTTCCGTCGCCGCCGTCCGCTTTGCGTTTGCCCCGCGCTTCGCGCTCGGCGTTCGGCTTGGGCTTTGTGGGCTGTTCCGTTGGTGTGTGGGTCCTCGGTATGGTCCGAATATGGGTGAATCGAGTGGTGTGGTCGGCGTGGTCGAGGTCGACGGGGTGCAGCTGGTTCATGAGGTCTGGGGGGATCCCGCGGCTCCGCCGATCGTGTTGTTGCACGCGCTCGGGGAGGACGCCGCGGACTGGGACGAGATAGCGCGCCGCCTGGCCGACACCTGGCGGGTGTACGTCGTCGAACTGCGCGGACACGGGCGCAGCGACCGGCCCGGCAGCTACTCGCTCGAACTCATGCGAGACGATCTCCTCGGCTGCCTGGACGCGCTGGGCTTGGCTCGGGTGGACCTGATCGGCCATTCGATGGGCGGCATCGTGGCCTACCTCTTCGCCCAGGAACACCCGGACCGGATCAGGCGGTTGGTCCTGGAGGACGTCTCCGTCCCGGTGCCGCGCGAGGCGGTCGCGCCAACGCGGCCGGAGGGCGAACTCGGCTTCGACTGGGACATGGTGATCGCCATCCGCAAGCAGATCGACAGCCCCGACCCCGCCTGGTGGGACCGCCTCGGCCTGATCACCGCCCCCACCCTCGTCGTCGGCGGCGGATCGGGCAGCCACATCCCCCAGGAGCGCATCGCCGAATGGAGCCGCCGACTCCCCGACGTGCGCGTCGTCACCATCCCGGTCGGCCACCTGGTGCACGCCGCCGAACCGCACGCGTTCACCGAGGTGGTCCGATCCTTCCTCGCCGCCCCGGACGCCCGCCGCCCGGCGCCCTGAACCCCGAAACGCCGCCTCGCGCTACGCGCCGAACCGCAGCGGTTCGTCGGTCTCCAGCACCGTCTTGAGGTTGGACAGGATCATCGGCCACCCTTCCCGAATGCTCGCCAACATCTCCGAGCCGGGCGCGAACCCATCGTGCAGGACGCGCAGCGCCACCGCCTCGCCGACCGGCACCAGGTCGAACGCGACCTTGGACACCGGCTCCAGTCGAAGCTCGGCCAACTGCTCCGCGCTCCACCCGAACATCTCGGCGATCTCGGGTTCGTAGTTGTGCCAGGTGTACGCCAGCCGTCGTGGCGCCTCGGCCTCCAGGACCACCTGGCCGGCGTCGCGCGGGGCCGTCCGGGGGGACATCGACCAGCGTACGGTCGAGCCGACGGCCCAGTCCGACTCCGGCCCGGAGCCGTCGAACCAGCGCTCGATCTCGGCCCGTTCGGTGAGCGCGCGCCACAACACCTCGGGGGTGGCGCGGATGTAGATGACGTAGTCGAACTGCGTGTCGGACACGGAGCCTTCTCCCAGGTGGGGCGGCATCGGTCGCGGACGTGACCGGATGCCCGGGGGATCGCCTGCGTTCCACTATCCGCCGGCGCGCCCCGCGACACCGGCACTCTGCTCCCGCGCCACGCCGAAGCACCCCGCCGAACCACCCGGGAGTGGTCCGATCGGCCGATCGAACCGCGCGGCGGACCGGTGCGCCGCAGGATGTAGGCGTGCGCGGTCACCGACTGCGACCGAAGGGTGATGCGCCGGAGCGGGGCGGCGGCCAGTGTTCGGGGTATGCCCGCATTCTCACTGCTTCGCAGACTGCTGCCACCGGCGCTCGCGCTGGTGTTGCCGATCGCGGTGGCCCTGCCCGCCGCCGCCTCGCCCCCGCCCGCGCGGACCGTGCTCGCCACCGATCCCGTGCCGGGCGGACCGCGTACCTCGCTGCCGCACCCGACCGGGCCCTACGGGGTCGGCCGACAATCCCTCCACCTGGTCGACCCGAGTCGGACCGATCCGTGGGTGCCCGAGGCGGGGGCGCGTGAACTGATGGTCGGGATGTACTACCCCGCCCGCCGCGGGACCGGCACACCCACGCGCTACGCCACGGTCGACGAGGCGCGGCTGATGTTGGCCGACATCGGGATGGGGGACGTATTCCCCGCGGAGGTGTTGAGCACGACCGCCACCGACGTGCGGGCCGACGCCCGCCCCGCGCCCGGCCGGTATCCGCTGGTGGTGCTCTCCCCGGGATTCGGCTATTCCGTGTTCACCCTCACCGGCCTCGCCGAGGATCTGGCGAGCCGGGGCTACGTGGTGGCCGCGATCGACCACGCGTACGAGTCGGTGGGCACCGCGTTCCCCGGCGGCCGGATGCTCACCTGCGTGGCCTGTACGAAGGTGCGCACCGAGGAGGACTTCGTCGCGGCCACTTCCGGCCGGGGCCGGGACATGTCGTTCGTGGTGGATCGCCTCACCGGGGCCGACCCGGCCTGGCGGTACGCCGACCTCATCGACCGGCACCGGATCGGCGCGGCCGGCCACTCGATCGGCGGCGCGGGCGCGGCGGCGGCGATGGCCGGCGACACCCGGATCCGGGCGGGCGTGAACATGGACGGCGCCTTCCACTCCGCCGTGCCCGAAACCGGCTGGGGCAAACGGCCGTTCCTGCTGTTTGGCACCGACGACGACACCCACCGTCCGGGCGGCGACGACCCGAGCTGGGACCAGGCGTGGACCCGACTGGACGGCTGGAAGCGGTGGTTGACCGTGGCGAACGCCACCCACTTCAGCTTCAGCGACTTTCCCGTCTTCCTCGACCAACTCGGCCTGCCCGGCGGCGGATCGGCGACGACCCTGCCGGGTGCGCGGGGGCTGGACCTGACCCGTACCTACCTTGCCGCCTTCGTCGACCGCCACCTGAGGCATCTGCCCCGACCGCTGCTCGACGGCCCGACCCCTGCGAACCCGGAAATCCGGTTCAACAACCCCTGACCGGCGACTCCGACGGACGACCCGCGACCCGCGACCCGCGACCCGTGAACGAGGATGGCCCGGCGGCGTCGCGTGGTCGCCGCCGGGCTCGGGAGGCATCGACCGAAAGGGGGTCGATCGATGCCGGGCACGGGTTCTTCCTCGGGTGGGATTCGGGTGGGGATTCGGGTGGGATCCGGACGGATCCCGAAGGGGGTTCAGCCGGTGAAACCCTTGAAGAGATTGGTGAATTCATAGGGCGACTGGCTGATGCTGCTGCACGTCGCGGAGACCCCGCCGCCCGGGCAGGAGCCGTTGTCCCGACCCACCGACCAAAACGCCAGTCGGCCGATGTGGTTGGTGTTGGCCCAGGAGACCAGCTTGGTCGCGTCCGACTGGACGAAGATCTTGCCGTTGAAGTTGCGGCCGATCATCGGCGTGACCGCGAGCATGCCCCGGAGTTCGGCGTCGGACTTGGCGGGCCAGATCTCCCTCATCTGACGCAGCGTCGATTCCGCGGCGGCGATCACCGCGTCGCCCCACACCGGGCGCGACGTGCCGAACTCCATCGCCATCGGGTTGACGATGTCGACGCGAACCCCATTGTCCCGCGCGCTCTTCAGCAGGTCCACGCCCAGCGCCGGGGTCAGACCGTAGTCGTCGCCCTGGACCATCAGCGTGAAGCTCACCGTGGTGGCCGGCCGATCCCGCTGCACCTTCGCCAGCGCCTTGTTCATCGTGTCGATCGGGATGGACGCCTCGATGTCGATGTCGAGGTGCTTGGCCCCCAGCGTGTCGATCACCTTGGTGTACGCGGCGGCGAGCGCGTCGGCGCTGCCGCAGGACGCCTCCAGGTAGGGTCCGGCCGCGCCGCCGAAGGCGACCACGATGTCGCCGCCCTGGGCCCGAAGCGCCGCGATCTGGTTGAGGATTCGCGGCTCGTCGAGGGCGATCGTGCCACCCCACTTGGGGTCGCAACCACTGTTGCTGCCCAGAACGAAGGCGAGCGTGAACAACTTCTGGCCGGTGGCCGCGGCCACGTCGGTCAGGGTCGGGGTGGGCGCGGTGATGTCGATGTATGGGACGCTGCGCACGGAGCCCGCGGGCGGATTGCCGCCGCCCGTCGTGGTGGTGCCGATCAGCTCGGGGGTGAACGAGGACACGTTGCCCGAGGCGTCCTTCGCCCGGACCTTGATCCGGTACGCGGTGTCCGGGGTGAGTCCGGTCAGCGTCGCGCCGGGGTCGGCCGTGCCGGCGCGGGCGACGCCGTCGACGTACACGTCGTAGCCGGTGACCCGGTCGTTGTCGGTGGACGCGGTCCAGGCCAGGGTCAACGAGGAGGAACCGGCCGTGGACACCCGCAGGTTCGTCGGTGTGCTCGGCGGGGTGGTGTCCGGCGTGGCCGGTCCGGTGCACGGATTGCCGTTGAGCTTGCAGCCGGTGGGAGTTCCGGACCCGGCGCCGAGGAAGCCGAACGTGGTCGAGGCGCCCGGTGCGAGGGTGCCGTTGTACTCGCGGTTGGTGAAGACGTAGTGGCCGCCGCTGCCGGAACCGCTTTGCAGCGCGTCCCAGTAGGAGCCGACCGTGGTGCCGGCGGGCAGGTCGAACTCGACCTTCCAACCGGTGAGCGTGCCGGTGCCCTGGTTGCGGACGGTGTACTGCCCGGTGAAGCCGGAGCCCCAGTCGGACGCCTTGGCGAACGTCGCCTCGGGGGAGGCGGCGTGTGCGGCGCCGGCGGGCAGGACCACCAACGCGATGGGGGCGAGAACGGTGACGGCGACGGCGCGGGCGAGTGCGCGCAGCCGGCGCCGAACCGGTCCGGTGGAGGTGGAACGGGCTTGCCGGGAACGGGAGTTACCGGGCCGGGGGGCGCCGGACCGGGGATCGCGGCGCGGGGAGGGGAACGGGGCGGGGAACTCAGGGTTCATCGAGCCGGCTCCTGGACACGTCTGGGACACGAGTCGGGGGACGAGGGTGGTGCGCGATCCGCCGTGCGTGCGCCGCCGGTTGGCGCACTCCACCGCTCGCGGCCGGGCGGTGTGCCGGATCGTACTGCGCTTCGAGATGTGTCTGGTGCAATGGTCTATACCAACCTGGGTCTCGTCCATAGGGTCGCGGGCACTTTTTCGGCGCGCCCGGCAAGTATTGGCAAGGCCGCCGCGGATCGAGGAAAATTTTTCCTCGGCACAATGACGACACATCTGATGCCTCGTCAGAAACAAGGTCGTGCAGGCCGGCCCGACTTTTCGCGGGCTTTTGCAACGCCTCGGTTGGGGAGTAATGAACCCTCGACGGCACGATCGAATCGGAAAGACCCGCTCCGCGCTCTTGCGCGACCGGACGAGCACGACGAATCTGTGTAGCGCCGCAGTCATTGGTCTATACCTGTCCCGCCGGACCGCAGGCGGCGGCACCCGTACGCCGGAATACCGGGATCCGTCGCGGCCACCTCGGATCCCCGTCCCACCCGCGCCGACCGTCCCACCAGTGCCGACAGGTCCCAACCGCGCCGACCGTCCCACCCGCGTTCGAGGGCTCCCGTATGACGTCCATGCGGTCTTCGTGCGTCCCCGCAATCGGCAACTCCCTTACCCGGAGGGCTTCATGAAGTCTCCCCGCAAGGTCGCGGCATTCGCCGCGGCCTGCTGCCTGGCACCCTTGACGATCGCCGCGCTGGCCACCGGAACCGCACAGGCGCACGGCACACTCAGCAACCCGCTCAGCCGTACCGGCACGTGTCGCGCCGAGAACCCGGAGAACCCGACGTCCGCCGCGTGCAAGGCCGCGGTGGCCATCGGCGGCACGCAGCCGGTGTACGACTGGAACGAGGTCAACCTCGCGGACGTCGCCGGTCGGCACCACCAGCTGATCCCGGACGGCAAGTTGTGCAGCGCCGGGCGGGACAAGTACAAGGGCTTCGACCAGGCGCGCGCCGACTGGCCCGCGACCGCGGTCTCCCCCGGCAGCACCTTCAACTTCCTGTTCCGGGCCACCTCCCCGCACCGCGGCACGTTCCAGTTCTTCGTGACCCGCGACGGCTACGACCCCACCGTGCCGCTGCGTTGGTCCGACCTGGAGGCCACGCCGTTCCTGACCCAGACCGATCCGCCGCTGGACAACGGCTCGTTCGTGATGAACGGCCGGATGCCGCAGGGCAAGACCGGGCGCCACCTGGTCTATGTGATCTATCAACGCTCCGACAGCCCCGAGGCGTTCTACTCCTGCTCGGACGTGGTCTTCGGCGCCGCCGCCGCACCGGCCGCCGCCGAGCGGGTGACGGCGGCGACCGCTCCACTCGCGCACGAGACCGGCGCGCCGTACATCGAACCCGCCGGGCGTACCCACGAGAGCATCCACGAGGCCCCGGTGGCCGCGGCCGTGCCGGACCAGGGCCCGGCGGGCGTGCCGCGCGCGGCCACGGTCGGCGCGGCCGGCGCGGGTGCGTTGATCATCGTCGGCGGTGGCGCCGTCGTGCTGACCAACCGGCGTCGGGAGGCCCGCGCCCGGCGCTGAACCCGCGCCCGGCGCCCCACAGATGCCACCTCCGGTCCGGACGAAGTCGTCGGGCCCGACCAACCCGACGACCGCCGCCGGGCCGGAGGTGGGCCAAACCACGCCCGCCGCGCCGCCCCCCACGTCCCCGGGGGGCCGGCACCCCTCTTCGCACCGGCCCGGTCCCGGGGCCGGCCCCTCCGCACCACCCGATCCCTCCACCCGATCCGCCGGCGCGGCCGTCCCCACCGCGCCGGCCCGAACCACCCCGCGTGGCCCGTCCCGACCGCGCGACGCCCGACCGAAAACCCGTCTCCCCCGACCGGTCCTCCCGCGGCTCCACCCCCTCCGCGCCTACCCCGCACCCACCGTCCCGCCCCGCACGTGCTCCGCAAGTCCCTTTCTCGTCCTCAGAAAGCGGGAGTACCCATGCGACGACCAAGTCCGCTCCGCACCCTGGCGACCGTGGTGGCCACCGCCGCCGCGTCGCTGGGCCTCGTGCTGACCTCGGGCGGCGCCGCGAACGCCGCTGCGGAAACCACGCCGACCACCGCGCAGACGACGGCAGCGGCGCCCGCCACGGCAGGACAGGCGAGCGCGCAGGCCGCCACACCGCTGCCCACCCGCGTGTTCGCGCCGTACTTCGAGGCGTGGACGGGGGAGAACCCGGCGACGCTGTCCGCCCAGTCCGGCGCGAAGTACCTGACCATGGCCTTCATCCAGACCCCGAGCAAGGGCTCGTGTACGCCGTATTGGAACGGCGATACCGGAATGCCCATCGCCCAGTCCACGTTCGGCGCAGACATCGCCAGGATCCGCGCGGCCGGCGGCGACGTGATCCCGTCGTTCGGCGGCTACACCGCGGACAACACCGGCACCGAGATCGCGGACAGTTGCACCAACGTCAACTCCATCGCGACGGCGATCGAGAACGTGATCTCCACCTACGACATCAGCCGCATCTGCCTCGACATCGAGGACAACTCGCTGACCAACACGGCCGGAATCGACCGCCGCAACAAGGCGCTCAAGCAGGTCCAGGCGTGGGCGGCGAGCAACAACCGCTCGTTGCAGATCCAGTACACCCTGCCGACCACGACCTCGGGCCTGGCCGACAGCGGCCTGGCGGTGTTGCGGAACGCGGTGAGCAACGGCACCAAGGTCGACGTCGTCAACATCATGACGTTCGACTACTACGACAACCAGCCGCACCAGATGGCCAACGACGCGAAGAGCGCCGCGACCGGCCTGAAGAACCAACTCGGCCAGCTGTACCCGAACAAGACCCAGGCCGAACTGTGGGCCATGGTCGGCGTCACCGTGATGCCCGGCGTAGACGACTTCGGCGCCGCCGAGACGTTCACCACGGCCGATGCGGTCACCGTCGTCGACTGGGCCAAGACGCAGGGGATCAGCACCCTGTCGATGTGGGCCCTCCAGCGCGACAACGGCTCCTGCCCGGGGGGTACGGCGCAGGACAACTGCTCCGGAATCCCGCAGGAGCAATGGCAGTTCACCCACACCTTCGCACCGTTCACCGGCGGCGGCGGACCGGTCACCAACGACTTCGCGCTCACCCTGAACCCGACCACCGGCTCGGTTGCGCGCAGCGGCACCACCTCGTCGACGATCACCACCGCGGTCACCCAGGGCAGTGCGCAGAACGTCGCGCTCACCGTGACCGGCGCCCCCAGCGGGGTGAGCGCGTCCATCACGCCCGGCACGGTCACCGCGGGCGGATCCGCGACGCTGAACGTCAGCGCCTCCGCGACGGCGACCCCGGGCACCTACCCGCTCACCGTCACCGGCGTCGGCGCGTCCGCGACGCACAGCGCGACCTACTCGCTGACCGTCACCTCCGGGCCGGTCACCAACGACTTCACCCTGTTCGCCGGTCCCGCGTCGGGCAGCGTCACGCAGGGCGGCAGCACCTCGTCGACGCTCACCACCGGGATCGCCGCCGGCGCGGCGGAAACCATCGCACTGACGGTGTCCGGCACCGGCAACGGCCTCAATGCCACGGTCACTCCGGCCTCGGTCACCACGGGCGGATCCGCGACGCTGAACATCTCCACCACCGCGGCCCTGCTCCCCGGCACGTATCCGATCACCGTCACCGGCACCAGCCCGTCGGCCACGCACAGCACGGTGTACACGCTCACCGTCAACGGCTCCTCCGGCGGCCTGCTCAACGCCGACCTGGAAAGCGGCTCGCTCGCTCCGTGGACCTGCCAGCCCGGCGGCGCGGTGGTCTCCACGCCCACACACGGCGGCACGCACGCCCTGGAGGTCGCGGCCGGCGCGGCGCAGACCGGGGAATGCAAGCAGACGCTGCAACTCGCCCCCAACTCGACCCACACCCTCACCGCTTGGGTTCGCGGCAACTACGCCTACCTGGGCGTGAGCGGGGGCGCGACGGGAAGCACCTGGGCCTCGCCCGGGACCACGTGGGCCAAGCTGACCGTTCCGTTCACGGTCGGTGCGTCCGGCAGCGTGACGGTCTACCTGCACGGCTGGTACGGGCAGGGCTCGGTATACGGCGACGACTTCGCGATCAGCTGAGGCCATGGTGCCGGGGCGGTCCCGCGCATCCCGCCGGATGCACGGGACCCCCCGACACCGCTGCGATCGCCCCCGAAGCCCGGACGCCGGCTCGCGACCCCACCGTGAGCCGGCGCCCGGTTGCCGTATGCCAGGCGCGGATGGCGGGCGAGTGGACCGGGTGCCGCCGGGCTGCCCGCGCTGCCCCGTTCCGAGCCAGACGCCCGATCTTCCGGGCGGAGTGGCGCCCTGCCGGGCCCGCCGGCCAGTCCGCCCGGCCCTATCCGGACGGCGTGGCGCCCTGCCGGATGAGCGGCGCCGGCCCGAGTCGGTTCCCGCCGATCGTGGTTTTTGGTGCGGTGTCTTCCTGCTCGCCCGGGTACGGGTGCGGGCGGGCTGAGCGGACCCGACGGCGGCTCCGGTCGGCCGGGGCGCGAACCGTTCCCGGTCGGCCGCCGTGGCAGGTCGCACACGGTTTGGTTTGCCAGTTCGTGCCGTTGCGCGCGACCCGCCCGACAGTCGGCTCGGAACGGCCTAACCTGAACCGCTGATCGAGCGCCGGCCGCATCGTCCGAGAACCGCCAGGGGGCCGACATGGCACGCAACACCCACCCGCGACCAACCCGCCGCAGCGGCGCCGGGAGGCGCCGATGACCGCGTCCACCCAGCTCCGCCCGGCGGTTCCGCTGCACCGCCTCGAGGTGCCCGCGCCGACCGTCCTGCCGTTCGCCGTCGGCTCGTTCGACAGCATCGGCCCGCTGTCCCGGGCCGATTTCCCGCACCGGCACACCTTCTACGAGATCGCCATCGTCACCGGTGGGCGCGGTACCCACGTAGTGGATCTGGTGCCCCGGTCGGTGTCTCCGCCGCAGTTGTTCTTCATTGCCCCCGGCCAGGTGCACTTCTGGCATCGCATGCACGAACTCACCGGCTGGGTCGTGCTGTTCAACGACGACTTCCTGTTCGCCCACCCCGAGGACCGGGACACCGTCCGCGACCTGGCCGGCTGTGCGCGGCTGCGGCCCACGCCGGAGGCGGCACCCGGACTGCTCGGCGTGGTGGCCGAGTTGCGCCGCGAATACGCCGAACAGGGCGTGGGATTCATCCCGGTGCTCCAGGCGTATCTGCATGTGCTGATCCTGCGTGCGGCCCGACTGGCGATATGGGACGGCCCCGACTCCCGGCGGGATGCGGGGCGGTCGGATCCGGGACAGCCCGATCCGGGGCCGACCGCGGCGCTCGCCCAGCGCTTCGCCCGGCTCCTGGACGGCCCGCCGGATCCGGATCCGGTCGAGCGTACGGTCGGTGCGTACGCCGACCGCCTCGGCGTCTCGGTGGGCCATCTCAACCACGCGGTGAAGACCGCCACCGGGCGCACCCCCGGCCGGATCATCCGCCAGGCGCAGGTGGTGGAGGCCAAACGGCTGCTCGCCGGCAGTGATCTGACAGTGCGTCAAGTCGCGGACAGGGTGGGTTTCGCGGACCCCGCGTACTTCTGCCGGTTCTTTCGTCGGGAGACCGGGAGCACCCCGGGGGAGTACCGCCGCGAGATCAACGCGAAGCACCACGAGAGCCGTGCTTTGTCCATCGACGCCCGCACCCGGCGAGCATAGGTTCAGACCAATCGCGAGCGGGCGGATCGATTCGTCGACCTTGCCCGCCCGTCCCCTCGCCGAGGAGTCGACATGGACCCCGAGATCACCGATCAGGACGAGCCCGCCGCGCGCGGCATCACCCGCAAGAATCTGCTCAAGGCGGCGCTGATCGCCGCTCCGCTGCCGCTGCTGATCGGCGGCGTGCCCGCGCTGGCCCGGGCGCAGCGCAACAGCGGCGGGCCGTTGGCCCCGACGCCGTTCTGCCACGACGGCGACGCGCCCACCATCGACCAGACCGAAGGACCGTACTTCAAGCCCAACTCCCCGGAGCGGTCGGTGCTCACCGGCGCCGGTACCCCACTGGTGGTGTCCGGCTTCGTGTTCAACCGCGCGTGTCAGCCACTGGCCAACGTGCTGCTCGACTTTTGGCAGGCGGACACCAACGGCGAGTACGACAACGTCGGATACACCTTCCGCGGCCACCAGTTCACCAACGCGCAGGGCGCGTACAAACTGACCACGGTGGTACCGGGTCTGTACCCGGGCCGCACCCGGCACCTGCACGTGAAGGTCCAGGCGCCCAACCGGGGGATCCTGACCACGCAGACCTACTTCCCGGGCGAGCCGCGCAACAACACCGACACGATCTTCGACGCGCGGCTGTTGATGAACGTACGCAACGGCAACCCCGGCAAGGAGGCGACCTTCGACTTCGTCCTCAACATCGCCGGGGTTCCCCCGACGAGCCAGCCGCCGACGAGCCAGCCGCCCACGAGCGAGCCGCCGACGAACCCGCCGGGCGGCACCTGGCGGGCGGGCACCAACTACGCCGCCGGCGCCACGGTGTCCTACGGCGGTCAGAACTACCGCTGCCTGCAGGGGCATACGGCAATTTCGGGATGGGAGCCGCCGAACGTGCCGGCTCTTTGGCAGCGGATCTGATCGACATCGCCGGGGGAGGCGAGTCGATCACGGGCCCCGGCGGTGCCACCCGCCGGGGCCCGGCGTTCGTGGGCGCCGTCGTCGGGCGCGACCGCGCGAATCGCGACCGTTCAGCCCGCGATGGTGAGTTGCATCAGGGCCTTGGCGGTGTGCATGCGGTTTTCCGACTGGTCGAACACCCGGCTGCGCGGGCCCTCGAAAACCTCGTCCACCACCTCGCGGAGGTCGGGACGGGCCCGCGCAGTCTCGGTCTCCAAGTCGTGGAACGCGGGCAGGCAGTGCAGGTAGACGGTGTCGGCGCGGCCGGTGCGGGCCATCAGCTCGGGCGTGACCTTCAGGTCGCGCAGCAGCTCGATTCGACGGTCGGTCTCCGCCTCCTCGCCCATGGACACCCACACGTCGCCGTACACCGCGGCCGAACCGGCCAGTGCCTCCTCCGGCGACGCGGTGAGGGTGATCGCGGCCTGCGACGACTCGGCCCCGGCGAGCAGTTCGGCGATCGACGCGGGGTCCGGGTGCAGCGGCTTCGGGGCCAGGACGCGCAGGTCGAGGCCGAGCTTGACGGCGGCGACGGCCAGGGTACGGGCCACGTTGTTGCGGCCGTCGCCGACGTATGTGATGGGCAGGCCGCGGAGTTCGCCGAAGTTCTCCCGCAGCGTGAGCAGATCGGCGAGCACCTGGGTCGGATGGTAGGTGTCGCACAGCCCGTTCCACACCGGCACCCCCGCGTGTGCGGCGAACTCGGCGACGGTCGTATGCTCGAAGCCGCGGAACATCACCCCGTCGAAGACCCGCCCGAACACCCGGGCGATATCGCGCACGGACTCCTTGATCCCGAATCGGATGTCCTCGCGACCGAAGACCTCCGGATGCGCACCGGACTGCGTCGCCGCGACGACGAACGAGACGCGAGTGCGGCACGAGGGCTTGAGAAATATCAACGCGATATTGCGCCCCGCCAGCACCGGCACCCGCTCCCCGAACGCGGCCCGCTCCTTCAGATCCCCGGCCCGATCCAACAACTCACCGATCTCTGCGGCGCTCACGTCCAGGAGCGAGAGCAGGTTGCGGCCCTTGAGGGCGGAAAACCCCATGGATGACCTCGATTTCGTGGCCTGATGAAGATGCATGAATATGCCTGATGCGGCATCATCATGCACGATCGAGACGGAAACGGCGGCCCATTTTCCGGCAGCCACCACCGGTGCTCGGTGTTCGGTGTTCGATGTTCGGTCCTCGGCGCCGGGTGCCGGTGCCCGGTGAGGGCGAAAACCCGGTGGAGGTGCCGTGAACGGGGCTGGTAGCTTCGCTCCCGTGAGCAACCCCGAGTCGGACAGACGACGGCCGCCGGTGAGCCGGTGGCCGATCCCCTGTCGATGAGCTGAAGCCGCGTGGCCGCAATGGCCGCGGGCGTCCTCGGACATGGCCGCCACCGGTGTCGCCGGTGTCGAGCCGTGAGGTAATCCATCGGACGTCCATGGGGTTTCGTCATGCCATTCGCCGTATACGTGCTCGGGCTCGCGGTCTTTGCCCAGGGCACCTCGGAGTTCATGCTCTCCGGCCTGCTCTCGGGCATCGCCGACGATCTGCACGTGTCCATTCCCACTGCCGGACTGCTCACCTCGGCGTTCGCCGTCGGGATGGTGGTGGGCGCGCCCGCGATGGCGCTGGTCGGGCGCCGACAACCACGCCGCCGTGCACTGCTGTTCTTCCTGTGCGTGTTCATCGCCGCGCACGTGGTGGGCGCGCTCACCCCGAACTACCCGGTCCTGCTGGCCACTCGCGTCTTCGGCGCACTGGCCAACGCCGGCTTCTGGGCGGTCGCCCTGGTGACCGCGATCGACCTGGTCCGACCCGAACAGCGGGCCCGCGCCACCTCGGTGGTGGTCGGCGGCGTCACCATCGCGTGCGTGGTCGGCGTACCGGCCGGCGCGCTCCTGGGCGACCGGTGGGGCTGGCGCGCGGCGTTCTGGGCGGTGGCCCTGGTGTCGCTGCCGGCCGTACTCGCCATCGCCCGAACCATCCCGAACCACGCACCACCGGCGCACCCGGACCCGTCGGCAAACACCCGTCGCGAACTGCGCGCCCTGCTCACCCGGCCGCTGCTGTCGACCCTGTCGGTGATGGCCCTCGTCCAGGGCGCCACCTTCTGCGCGTTCTCCTACTTCGAGCCGGTGATCACCCAGGTCACCGGCCTGGCCGACGGCTGGGTCCCGATCGCCCTGGCCCTGTTCGGAGTCGGCTCGTTCGTCGGCGTCACCATCGCGGGCCGGATCGTCGACCGACGACCGACCCAGGTGATCGGATGGGGGATGGCGGCCTCGGCCGTCGGCTGGGCCCTGTTCGCGTACACAGCGGGCACCCCGTGGGCGGCGATCACCCTGGTCGCAATCCAGGGCATGCTCGCCTTTGCGACCGGAACGGCCTTGATCGCCCGCGTACTTCGCCTCTCCCAGGACACCTCCGGCCTGTCCGGCGCCCTGGCCACCTCCGCCTTCAACATCGGCGGCACCCTGGGCCCCTGGCTCGGCGGCCTGACGATCGACGCCAACCTCGGCTACCGAGCCCCCCTGGCAACCAGCGCAGCCCTCATGCTCCTGGCCCTGACGGCGGCAGCAACAACCCACCACCACCACGACCCCAAGCCCCACCAACTCCCCAAGCCCACGGCACACACCTGACCCAACCCAGGCCACCCGGCACCCGGGGTCGAGTGGCTGCGGGTGGCCGGGCCGCCGCCGGCGTGCGGGGGGCCGAGATGTGGGGCTTGCGGCGGGGCGGGTGTGTTGGTCGGCTTGAAAGCGGCCGGCAGCGGCGGGCGGGGTGGGTGCTCGGGTGGGGTTCGCCGGGCGTGCGTTTCCGGGTGGGTCGGGTGTTTTTGGCGTGCGTTGCGCTTGTGGTTGCGGGTGGCTGGCGCGGGGCTGGTCAGGGTCGGTGGTGGGCCGCCGCGGGCGTGCGGGGCTTCGAGACTTGGGGTTTCCGGCGGGGCGGGTGTGTTGGTCGGCTTGAAAGCGGCCGGCAGCGGCGGGCGGGGTGGGTGCTCGGGTCGGGTTCGCCGGGCGTGCGTTTCCGGGTGGGTCGGGTGTTGGCGGCGAGACTCGCGCCTTGGGTTGCGGGTGGCTGGCGCGGGGCTGGTCAGGGTCGGTGGTGGGCCGCCGCCGGCGTGCGGGGGTCCGAGACTGAGGGCCCCGACGAGACAGCTGCGTTGGTCGGCGAAAACCGGCCGGCAGCGGCGGGAAGGGGAGGGGTCGGGTCGGTTTGCCGGGGGCTTTCCCGAGTGGGTTGGGTGTTTTCGGTGTGCGGTGGGCATTTGGGTGACGAGGGTTCACAAACCTGGACGGCGTGGGGTGCCGGAGCCTCGGCGGGAGAGAAAACCGCAGGTCAGTGCGAAGAGGAGCCGTTTCGACCGCCTCGGAATCCGGTTCCGGCATCCACTGGGCACTTTCGGACTCCTCGACGGCTCTGTGAGGTCGCCGCGCCCGAAGTCGGCTGCGACCGGGCCCTTTTGGCCTTCACACCGGCGTTGAGGGGGCCGGTGCACACGAAACCGGCACTCGACACCCGACTTTCCACCCCGACCACGCAAAACCGCAGGTCACCGAAGCTCCAAGCCCACAACCACCCGCCGAGATCCGGTTTCGAACCCCAGCCCCGCCCCAACACCTCCAAAGTGCCCTGACCCACTCAGGACGGCGCCCCGGCAGACTCGACCCGAGCACCCTCCCGCCCCGCCACTGCCGGCCGGTTTTCGCCGACCAACGCAGCTGTCTCGTCAGGAGCCCTCAGCCTCGGAGCCCCGCACGCCGGCGGCGGCCCACCACCGACCCTGACCAGCCCCGCACCAGCCACCCGCAACCACAAGCGCAACGCGCGCCGGAAGAACCCGGCCCATTCGGGAACGCACGCCCGGCGAACCCGACCCG
>NZ_JBHZAE010000037.1:0-35175 GCF_042754105.1 Embleya sp. NPDC059237
TTTACGCCCGGCCCACCACCAGGCCGGACCCAACGCCGAACATGGCGAGCATGTTCGGCTGTACCTCCCCGGGCACATACAGGTGTACGCCGACAACCTGATACGACGCGTCCGACATTTCGATACCGGTTGCTCCGTCCCGATGGTGGCCCAGTCGTGGGGGAACACCGCTGCGCCGTAGTGGCGGCGGTCGGGGCGTTGGCGGCGGAGTTTCATGAACGCGAGATTCGGGTCTGCGTCGAGGATGCCTGGTTCGACCCGTGCAGCGATTGGGAGACCGGTTACGCGTAAGGCACGGCTGGCTTCGCGCCTACTCCGGCACGGGCCCGACCACGCCCGAGATCGATGAACGACCGGGCCCGCCGGACACTCCAAAGGAGCGCCGACGGGCCCGGGTGGTACCGAACGTCCGACGCCGGGGGCCGGAGCACCGTCGCCGCGCCCGCGCTCGACCGTGTGCGGGTGGGCCGTCGTCCGGGACGACTTCGATCACGCCTTGCGCGGTCAGCGGGTGCGCCCGCCTGTCGTGGACGAACATCAGGATCAACGACTTGAGGAGCAGCCACCGGTGCGTGCGTAGCCCTCCTCGGTGAGGATCGCCGCCAGGGGCAGGAGCGCGGGTAACGGGCAGAGTGACGATCGGCCCTCGGCTCTGCTTCGGATAGGCGGCGAGCCTTGTCGTGGTACCGCTCCTCCACGTGTGCGTGAAGGACGGCGGGATCATTCTGCGTGGATGCTGAGCACACCGGGACCACCGTCCCCGGTGATACCGGCGATCAGCCTCGCGGTGGCGGAGAGTTGCCGGCGAAGAGCCGCTCCCCGAGGAGCGGGTCGGCCGTGCTCGCCTGGAGGTCCTGCATGCCGCGTATGGGGATGCTTGGGCGTCTGCTGCCTCTCATCGGGGGTCGTAATCAGGCCAAATACCCACGTCTGCAGCCTGTTCGTGTTCCCGACTCCTGAGCGGGTTCCAAGGTTGTAGGGGTTTCGTATGACGTGAATCATCTATCGACAAGTATCTACATACATTGCCGTGGGATTTCACCAGCCGTTTGGATGTGCGCCTGTCATTTCTCTATATCCCGGGGGAGCAGTCCCGTGTTCGGTGGGCTGTTGTGGCTGCGTGCGCAGCGTCCGACCGCGATCGTCGCCGCGATGGCGATGACCGTGGGTCTCGTCGTCGGCGGGGCGACCGCCGTCTCCGCCGCCACCCCGGGCGAGACGAGGTACGGCAAGCCCACCCAGGAGTGGGGATCGGCCGCCGGCCGGTCGCACCAGGTCGACACGGCGGCGACGCGCGCGGGATCGGACGGCAGTGGGCGCCCGGCCGGCAAGGCCCCCGGTGAACTCGGCCCCGATCAGGGGCCGTTGACGCCGCTCCCGGTCGAGTCCACACCGGAGCGGCCGCTCGCGGGCGCCGCCACGCAGCAGGTCCAGTCGCCGCCGCAGGCCGGCGGCACCACGATCACCGCCGCCCCGACGGAACCCACCAAGCCGGCCGCGGGCTCCTCCTTCGACGAGCGGACCAGCCGCGAACTCCCGGCCGAGCGCGACTCGCACACCAGTGTCTACGAGAACGTCGACGGCAGTCGCACGCTCAAGGTCTCCCAGGACCCGGTCAACTACCGTCTCCCGGACGGGACATGGGCGAAGGTCGACAACACCCTCGCCCCGATGGGCGGCAACCCCGCCGACCCGGCATGGTGGCGCACCCGCGCCGCAGCCAACCCGGTCGACGTCGCCACCAAGGCCGACGCGGCGCGTCTGGCGACCCTCCACACGGGGAACGGAACCAGTGTCGGCTTCGGCCTCGACAACGCGACCCCCACAGTCGGCCGCACCGTCTCCGACAGCATCACCTTCACCGGAGCCCGCCCCCAGTCGGACGTCAACCTCAAGGCTGGCGACGGCGAGATCAAGGAGACGATCCTCCTCAACTCGTCGTCCGCGCCCGACACGTGGGACTTCCCGCTGCACCTGGCGGGCCTGACCCCCACGTTGGACGAGCACGGCAATGTGGCGTTGACCGACGCCGCGGGCGCGGTCCAGGCGATGGTCCCGCACGGGTGGATGATGGACTCCGCCGTCACCCCCGCCTCCGGCGAGGGCGCCACGTCGGGCGGCGTGACCTATGAGCTCCTCACCCGCGACGACGGCACCCGCGTCCTGCGGGTCAAACTCGACCGGGCCTGGCTGAACGACCCCGCCCGCGTGTACCCGGTCAAGGTCGACCCCACCGTCGCGGTCACGCCCGCGTCGAACTCGGTGAGCATCGTCCAGGGTCGCAACTTCTTCCAGACCGACGTCTACCGCCTCGGCTACAACTGCGACAGCGGCTGCGCCAACGCCGCGATCCTGCTCAACACCTCGGCGGTCTCCGCCCAGTTGCAGAACAACACGATCACCGGCGCCCGCCTCGCGCTGTGGAATGTGCACTCGTGGGACTGCCAGGCGCCGCGCGCGGTGTCGGTACACGGCAACACCGCCGCCTGGAACCCGAGTTCGGTGCGCTGGCCGGGCCCCTCCTACGGCCCCGCCCTCGGTTCGGCCTCGTTCGCGCTCGGCAACGAGTCGGACGGCTGCAACGACGGCTGGGGCGTCGTCGACCTCGGCTCGGGCGGGCGCGACCTCATCCAGGGCTGGGTCACCGGAGCGGCGAACAACGGCCTGACCGTGCGTACCGCCGAGGGCGACCCGAAGACCTGGAAGAAGTTCGACACCGCACCCAACGGCGGCGTCAAGCTCGACATCGACTACACGCCCTACCGGGCCGCGTACAGGTTCAACAACCTCGTGCGCGAGGTGACCGCGACCCAGGACGGCATCGCCAACGTCACCGTCACCAACAACGGCACCGTCGGCTGGACCAAGGGCATCCACTCCCTCCACTACCGCCTGTTCGACGCCGGCGGCACCGAACTCGGCGGCGACAAGATCCGCTGGACCGCACTGCCCAACGACGTTCCGCCGGGCCAGTCGGTCACCCTCGACGCGGCCATCGCCAAACTGCCCCCCGGCACGTACACCCTCGCCTGGGACATGGACGGCAGCAACATTCCCAAGTTCTCCCAGATGGGCGTCCCGCCCCTGCCGATGGCACTCGGCACCGCCAACAAATGGCCCGTCATCACCTCGATGACCCCCGGCAACGGCTACGAGTCCGACACCACCACCCCCACGTTCACCGTCGCGGGCAACGACCCCGACAACTACCCCCGCCCGTCCCTCGACTACTACTTCGAGGTCTGCACGGTCGACGGCCAGGACTACCGCAAGGACTGCAAGAACACGCCCTGGCAGACGTCCGCGTCGTTCACCGTCCCGCCGAGCTGGGGACTGGCCAAGGGCGGCAAGTACGCCTGGTACGCCTACATCGGCGACGGCGAGAGCCCGTCGGTGCGGCCCAACCCGGCCGTGTTCACCATCCCCAACCGCCCACCGGCCGTCGACACCGCCTGGCCGCCGAGCGGCTACACGTTCTCGACGCTGACCCCGATGCTCCACGTCACCGGGCACGACCGCGACGCGTGGCCCGCGAACCAGCCGCTGCGCTACAAGTTCGAGGTCTGCGAGGTCGACGGCGCGAACACTCGCAAGGACTGCCACACCTCGGACTGGCAACCGCAGTCGCCGTGGACGGTGCCCAAGGAGTGGAACCTCACCTGGGGCAAGACCTACGCCTGGTACGGCACCGTGGGCGATGCCGCCGGCGCCGACGGCACCTTCGCACGCGCCGCCATGTTCTCCACCCAGGTGCCCCAGCCGGCGATCACCAGCCGGCTCTCGGCGGGTTCGGCCGGCAAGGAGTTCAACGAACAGGTCGGCAACTACACCACCGCCGCCACCGACGCCTCGGTGAGCGCGGTCGGCCCCGACCTGACCGTCTCGCGCACCTACAACTCGCTTGACCCGCGCACCGACACCGCCTTCGGCGCCGGCTGGGCGTCGCGCTGGGACATGCGCGCGATCCCCGACAACGACGGCTCCGGCAACGTCGTCGTGGTGCTCGCCACCGGCGGACAGGTCCGCTTCGGCCGCAACCCCGACGGCACCTACGCCGCACCCTCCGGCGGCTTCGCCACCTTCACCGCCGTGCCCGGCGGCGGCTGGCAACTCGCCGACAAGTCCGGTACCCGCCAGGTCTTCGACACGAACGGCCGCCTGCTCTCCGTCGCCGACTACGCCGGCCGTACCCAACAGATCACCCATGGCGCCGACGGCCGCATCTCCCGCGCCACCGACGTCACCTCGGGCCGCTACCTGACCTTCACCTGGACCGGCGCCCACGTCACCCAGGCCGGTACCAACCCGATCGACGCGAACACGCCCGGCCCGGTGTGGACGTACGGCTACGACGGCGACCGGCTGACCACCGTCTGCCCGCCCGCCCCCGCCGGCGGCCCGGCCGCGCCGTGCACCCGCTACGACTACACCACCGGATCGCACTACCGCTCCGTCGTGATGGACGCCGCCCCCCGCTCCTACTGGCGGCTCGGCGACGCGGGCCCGACCACCACCGCGGCCGACAGCGTGCCCACCGCGACCGCCCGCGAGGGCGCCGAATACCGCAACGTCACCCTCGGCCGGCCCGGCGCGCTCGCCGGATCCCCCGACCAGGCCGCCGGATTCGACGGCACCTCCTCCCACATCCGACTCCCCGCGGACATCGTCGGCAAGTCCACGTTCCTCAGCATCGAGATGTGGTTCAAGACCACCCGCCCCGGAGTCCTGTTCAGCCA
Organism: Embleya sp. NPDC059237; assembly: GCF_042754105.1. Classification (NCBI taxonomy): domain Bacteria; kingdom Bacillati; phylum Actinomycetota; class Actinomycetes; order Kitasatosporales; family Streptomycetaceae; genus Embleya; species Embleya sp. NPDC059237. The sequence continues at coordinate 4,737 of NZ_JBHZAE010000037.1, forward strand.
ACAGACCCGCACCCTCGACGACCCCGCGGGCGTCGGCGGCGACTTCAACCCCGCCCTGTACATCGACACCAACGGCAAACTCCGCGGCCGCTTCCTCACCCGAGGCACCACCCCCGACCCCATCACCTCCACCACGAACGTCACCGACGACCAGTGGCACCACGCCGTCCTGTCCGCCACCGGAACCGCCCAAACGCTCTACCTCGACGGTCAGGCCGTCGGCGCCCTCCAAGGCGAGGTCTACCACCCCGCCGCAAGCAACACCCTCATCGGCGCCGGCTTCGCCCAGGGCGCGCCCCAATCGCCCGGGAACATCTCGTACTTCACCGGCAGCATCGACGACGTCGCCCTGTACGAACGCCCACTGGGCGCCACCGGCGTGGCCGAGCACTACGCGGCGCGCGCCGCGGCCACCCAGCTGACCAAGGTCACGCTCCCGTCCGGCCGCACCCACGCCGAGGTCGCCTACGACGCCCGCACCGACCGCGTCACCCAGGTCACCGACGTCAACGGCGGCGCGTGGAAGCTGGGTCAGCCGACCTACTCCGCCTCCTCGACGGGCTACGCGAGTGCGATCGTCGCGTCCGCGCCGGTTGCCTACTATCGCCTGGGCGAGCAGGGCGGGACCGTCGCGAACAACGCCTCCGGGAGCGCGGCGGCGGGCACGTACCACGAGGTGATCCCCGGCCGCGCGGGCGCGTTCGCGGGCGGCGACGACACGGCTGTCGAGTTCAACGGCACCACCTCCCACGTCGAACTGCCGCAGAACCTGCTGCGGACGCTGCCCCGACTCTCCGTCGAGGTGTGGTTCAAGACCGACAAGCCCGGAGTGATCCTCGGCCATCAGTCCAACCCGATCGACGACCCCGCCGGAGTCGGCGGCGACTGGACACTCCCGCTCTACGTCGACGTCAACGGAAACCTGCGCGGCAAGTTCCTCCAGGCCGACGGCGGACGGGAAATACCCATGCGCTCCGCCACGACGGTGACGGACAGCCGCTGGCACCAGGCCGTGATCACCTCCGACGGCACCGCGCAGACGCTCTACGTGGACGGCGCCAAGACCGGCAGCATCAACGGCGCGATCAACAACGAGAACGCGAGCCGGGTCTACCTCGGCGCCGGCTTCTCCACCTTCTGGGCCGACGCACCCGGCGGCGTCAGTCACTTCGACGGCTCCATCGACGAAGTCGCCGTCTACGACCGCGCGATCGACGCCACGGCCGTGGCCGAGCACTTCGCCGCCCGCAGCGCGGTGGTACCCAACGCGGGACCCGCCTACCGGGCCGCCGTCACCGCCGCCGGTCCCTGGTCGTACTACCGGCTGAACGAGACGTCCGGAGCACAGGTCGCATCGCAACAGGGCGCTCGAGGGACCTACGGCGCAGGACGCGCGGTGTCCACCATCGGCTCCACCGAAGGCGTCACCGGCGGCGACGGATCCGCCGTCTTCAACGGCACCGGTTCCTACATCGAGTTGCCCTCGGGGCTGGTGCACGGCTCCTCCCAAGCCACCATCGAATTGTCCTTCCGCACCTCCAAGCCGGGAATGCTGTTCGGCTACCAGTCCGCCGGAATCGAGGAGTCCCAGACCACGTACACGCCGGCGCTGTACGTGGACACCGATGGGAAGCTGCGCGGCAAGTTCTTCGTGACCGGCGGCCCACCGCAGCCGCAGATCGTCTCCACCGCGTCGGTGAACGACGACAGATGGCATCACGTCGTCCTCACCACCGACGGCATCGTCCACACCCTCTACCTCGACGGTGTCGCGGCGGGCACGATCAGCGGCGCGGTCTTCCACGAGAAGAGCATGCGCAGCTTCGTCGGCGCCGGAGCCTCCGCCGGCTACGAGAAGGCACCCGCCGGCAACGGCTGGTTCGACGGCCGCATCGACGAGGTCGCCGTCTACCGCAAGACCATGGACGCGGCCACCGCAGCCGCACACGCCGCCGCGGCGGGCAGCCCGGCGGCGGACTACCGCGCGCGTATCCTCGCGGCCGGCCCCACCGGATACTGGCCGCTGACCGCCACCGACAGCGCCGGCGCACCGATCGACCTGGTGCCCGGACCGGCCACCGACGCGGCCGGCGCCTGGAACGTCCGGCAGGGCGTCGTGGGCGCGTTCGGCGCCAGCGGCGACCGGGCGGCCGGCTTCGACGGCACCTCCTCACACATCCGACTGCCCAAGGATCAACTCGGCGGCGTTTCACAATTCACCGCCGAACTGTGGTTCCAGGCCCAGGGGCCGGGCGTGCTGATGGGCGCCTCCACCCAGGACTTGCCGTACACGGACGCGGACACACCGGCGACACCCATGCTCTATGTGGGTACCGACGGCCAATTGCGCGGCGAGGTCTGGAACGGCATGCCCGCCCCGATCACTTCGCCCGACTCGGTGCTCGACGGCCGGTGGCACCACGCCGCGCTCAGCGTGGACGCCCCCGGCAAGGTCCAGAAGCTCTACCTCGACGGCAACCTCGTCGGTGCCCCGCTGGACGCATCCTCGATAATCGTCGACCCCTACATCACCATCGGCGCCGGCCCGGTGAACAACCTCGCCTGGCCGGCCAAGCCCACCGACATCAAGGGCTACTTCAAGGGCGCCATCGACGAAGTGGCGATCTACCACCAGGCACTCGACGCGGACACCATCGGCACGCACTACGCGAGCGGCTCCACCACCGACCCGGCCACGCTCACCACCACGACCACCGTCACCGACCCGAACAACCGCCAGGAAACGCGCACCTACGACTCGTTCCGCGGCCGCGCGCTCAGCGTCACCGACGTCGAGGGCGCCACCACCACCTACGGCTACGACAGCGGCGGCTTCCGACACACCGTCACCGACGCCAACGGCAACTCGGTCATCAGCGGCCACGACACGCGCGGCAACGAGATATCCCGCACCACCTGCCGCACCACCACCCAATGCTGGACCGGGTACCAAGAGTTCCATCTCAACAAGAACGACCCGCTCGACCCGCGCAACGACCAACTCGTCGCGATCCGCGACCCGCGCACCGCCGACGTCGGCGACAACACGTACAAGACCACATACACGTACACCCCCACCGGCCACCCCACTGGCGAGACACGACCCGACGGATCCACCACCCAACGCGCCTACACCACCGGCACGGAGGCCGCGGTCGGCGGCGGCACCGTCCCGGCCGGCCTCCTCGCCTCCACCACCGAACCCGGCGACCGCATCACCACCTTCGCCTACTACGTCAACGGCGACCTGGCCTCCACGACCGACCCGGTCGGCCTGATCACCCGCCAGACCTACGACGGACTCGGCCGCAGGATCACCACCACCGAGGTCTCGGACAGTGTCCCCACCGGCGTTACCACGACCACTTCCTACGACTACGCGTCGCGGCCGACGACCGCGACCGGGCCGGGCGTCCGCAACGAGATCACCGGCATCACCCACACGATCCGCGGCACCACCGTGTACGACGTCGACGGCCGCGTCGTCGAACAGTCGACCGCCGACCTCACCGGCGGCGACGCCACCCGCACCACCACCTACACCTACAACGCCAAGGGCCGCCCCGAAACCGCCACCGACCCCGAGGGCGGAGTGACCCGCACCGCCTACGACGCCTTTGGACGCCTGACCTCCACCACCGACCCGGTCGGCACCGAAACCCGCCACACCTACACACCGGGCGGACAACCCGCCGAGACCACCCTGATCGGCTGGGACGGCGACCCCTCAGGAACCCCACGCGACCTCGTCGTACAGTCCCGCGCCTACGACCCCGCCGGCCGCCTCGCCTCGATCACCGACGCCATGGGCGCCACCACCTCGTACACCTACTACGACGACGACACCAAGGCCGAGACCATCGCCCGCGCCGTCCGGCAACCCAACGGCACAACCCGAGACATCGTCCTGGAGCGCCTCGGCTACGACGGCGCCGGCAACGTCACACGCAGCACCACCGGCGGCACCACGATCACCGAGATCGCCTACGACGCACTGAACCGCCCGACCCGGACCGTCCTGGACCCCGGCGGCCTGAACCGCGAAAGCACCACGCAATACGACACCGCCGGCTTCGTTGCCCGCACCCTGCGCACCGGCCCCGGCATCACCACCACCGAAGCCACCGACTTCACCTACGACAAGGCCGGACGCGTCCTGCGCCAGACCGCCCACAACGAGGCCGCCGCCCCACGCGTCGACGACGTGCTCGTCGGCACCTGGAAGCGCGACCAACGCGGCCTGGTCTTGGAGGAGGTCTCACCCAACGGCAACGCCACCGGTGCGACGCCGAGCGCGCACACGACCACCCACACCTACGACGTTTTGGGCCGGGAGATCTCCGCGGCGTCCCCGACCGTCGAGGTCACGGTGGCCGGCGCCCCGCCGACGAACATCCGCCCGACCACGACAGTCGGCTACAACACCTTCGGCGAGCCGGTCGTCTCCCGCGACGCGAACGGCCGGGTGACCACGAGCGTCACCGACCGCACGGGCCGCACCACCGCCACGACCCTGCCTCCGTACACCCCCGCGGGTGCGACCCAGCCGATCACCGCCACCTCCCAGGTCCGCTACGACAAGGCCGGCCGCGCCATCGAGTCGACCGACCCGCTGGGCCGGACCAGCAAGGTGCGCTACGACCGGATGGGCAACGTCGTCGAGAAGACGGCCCCCCAGGCACCCACCCAGCCGAGCGTGTTGGCCGCCCCGGGCATCAACCGGGGCCCGCTGCTGAACCAGACCTTCACGGACACCCCACCCACGCCCCCCACCTGGCACTACACCTACGACGCCAACGGCCGCCAACTGTCCGCGGTCGACCCCGAAGGCGCCCGCACCGAGGCGACCTACGACCAACTCGGCCGCCAACTCACCGCCACCCGGGTCGAACGCTTCCCGACGGCCAACAACTTCACCACCACGATGACCTACGACGACGCGGGCCGCGTGGTCGCGACCACGTCGCCGACGGGCCGCGAGGCATTCCAGGTCTACAACCCGGCGGGACAGCCGACGCGCCGATGGGGCGACACCGACGAAGTCACCGTCGACTACGACGGGTTGGGTCGCGAGGTCCGCGCCTATGACGGGCAGGGGCGGGGCAACCGATGGACCTACAGCCCGCTGGGCCGGGCGGACAAGGTCGAGGACATCGTCATGCGCTACAACGGCGACGTCCTGGGCGAGGCATCCCTGCGCACGTCGTCCCAGTCGTACGACCCCAACGGCAACCAGACCTCGACCGTGACCCCCGCCGGTGGTCGCACCGACCTGGCCTACGACGCCGCCGGTCGCCTGATCCGCCAGACCGAGAAGATCAACGCGACGGAGTCGATCGTCTCCTCCTTCGGGTACGACGCGGTGGGCAACCGTACGCGCTTCACCGACGGCAAGGGCAACGCCACGATCTACACCCACACGGCCTGGGACCAGCCCGAGAGCGTGATCGAGCCCGCCACCACCGCACACCCGAACCCCGCCGACCGCACCTGGACCACCACGTACGACGCCGTGGGCCAGGCCACGATCCAATCGGCACCGGGCGGCGTGCGCTCCGACAACGCCTACGACCACCTCGGCCGCCTGATCGAACAAACCGGCACCGGCGCCGAAGCCACCACCGACAAACGCGTGTTCGCCTACGACGACTCCGGACGCCTGACCAAGGCACAAACCCTCGGCGCGGCGGCACCTAAGTCCACGAACACCTACACCTACAACGACCGCGGCCTCCTGCTGACCACCGCCGGCACCTCGGGCACCTCGCACTACACCTGGGACGCCGAAGGCCAGATGGCCGAACGCACGGACGCGGCCGGCACCGCCCGCTTCGCGTACAACCACCAGGGACGCCCCTACCTCGCATCGGATCCGCAGACCGGCCACACCGTGGAATACGCCTACGACGGCTCCGGCAACGTCGTGGGGCAGAAGTACTGGGACCACTGGCCCATCATCGAATGGCCACAAACCAACACGGCAGCGGCCCGCTCCGCCGTCCGAGCCGACCGCGCATTCGCCTACGACGACCTCGGCCGACTGACGACGGACGAAGTACGAGGAGGGGACGACCTGCCGAGGATCTCCACCTCCTACACCTACGACGCCGACGACCACATGACCGGCAAGGACGACTCCACCACCGGCGGCCGCGACAACACCTACACCTACGACCTGGCCGGCCGCCTCACCCAGTGGAACGACGGCACCACAGCCACCCCCTACACCTGGGACGCCGCCGGCAACCGCACCACCGCCGGCCCCAAGACCGCCACCTACGACGAACGCAACCGCCTGCTCACCGCAGGCGACACCACCTACACCTACACCCCACGCGGCACCCGCTCCACGATCACCGTCCCCGGCCTGACCAAGTCGCTGCAATTCGACGCGTTCGAACAACTCGCCCAGGACAACGCCACATACGGCTACGACGCCCAGGGCCGCATGATCACCCGCAACGCCCAATCCGGCTTCGCCTACGACGGCACCACCAACAACCTCGTCGCCGACGGCACCACCAAATTCACCCGAGGCGCGGGCGGCGACCTGATCGCCACCGGCAACGGCACCACCGGCACCCTTGCCATCACCGACCAACACGGCGACGTCACCGCAGCGATCGACCCCACCACCCTCAACCGCACAAGCTCCACCACATACGACCCCTTCGGCCAGGTCACCACCCAGACCGGCCCCAAGCCCGGCCTCGGCTACCAGGGCGCCTGGACCGACCCCACCACCGGCCAAGTCAACATGTCCAGCCGCTGGTACGACCCATCAACCGGCGGCTTCGACTCCCGAGACACCTGGACCCTCAACCCAAGCCCCTCAGCCAATGCCAACCGATATGCATACGGCGGAAGCGATCCCATGGGGAACACCGACCCCTCTGGACATTGCCTATGGGATGGCTGCGTGGTAGAGGGATCTGCGGTCTATTGGGCTGCCGCAGGGGCCCTTGCCGTCGGTGCCGCATGCATAGCCAAGTGCCAGTCCCTGGCGCAGGGTTTGGCCAACGGCCTGTCGAACACATGGTCCGGCGCTCAAAGCCTCGGATCCAAGATCAAAAACAAGTGGAACTCGTGGACCGGAAGCGGGGGAGCAACGGCCGGCGCTGGTGCAGTGGCCAGTTGGTGGATAGCTCACCCCACCACTGCCAGTAGCGCCGCCTCCAGCGCGGCGGCAGCCGGGACGCGGGCAGGCGACCTCAACGCCTGGGCATGCCGAACTTACGGCGCCTGCGGATCCAGCGGCGGCCCTGGTAAGAGCCCCGGAAGCACCACCGGCCCCGGCGGTTCCGGCGGACCGGGTCGCTGCGTCGTGGGATGCCGAGGTGGAGGCGGTAAGGGCCCCGGCAAGGGCCCATCGAGTAAGCCTCCCATCAAGCCCAAGCCGAAGCCCCCACACCGCCCGACTGCCCCCAAGAACCGGCCCCCGACTGCCGCAACACCGATTGTTGACCCGCTGGTGGCCATCATTAGAGGTTTTCTGGACGGAAGCCGGACGCTGGATAATATTCAAAATCCATTGGGGAGCCCTGAAACCGCTTTCAATTCTCAAGATGAAACTCTGTCCCGTTCTGAGGAGGAGAATGCCTTCTTGGTTGCACCCGAAGCCAGAAATCCCGGAGGTGATTCTGCCGACTCGGATAGATGCGACGACGGTCCTGGTCAGAATCTTCATGGAAATATAACCTACTACCCTCGCGAGCGTTTCCGGCCAGGAAGAGACGGGTGCCGGGCCACGGGAGCCATAGGCAGGTTCAATAGCCCTCTGGATCTCGAAGATGGCACTCCCACCGCATGGAATAAAACATTCGAATCCGGAATGGTTCAACCTCCTGGTTTCTGGGAAATTCCGGAGAACAAGCGAGCTCGTGGCCATATCATGGGCAGGCAATTCGGTGGATCGGGTACCGATCTCAGAAACCTTGTCCCCTTGTGGAAGAGGGCGAATAGTCCGGAAATGAGCACGATCGAAAATGCAATCGCCGGAGAGATCAAGAATGGGCAGAAAGTCGTGTACGAAGTACGGCCGGTATATTCGCCGGGTGCGGGGGCAAGGCCCGATTACATGCACTTGACGGCCAATGGCAATCGGGGCATGAATGTCGATTGCTATGTTCAGAACGTGCAAAATCCGCAGGCGCCGATCTGCAGCTCGCAGGACTACAGAAAATGATGCCCCGCTTGTTTCCTCTCGGGAAGGGTCAACATCGCTGGCATCTTTGCGTTGATCTGCGCGCATATCGCCGAAGACGGGGCGCGGCGGGTACGGGCGACGTTGGTTGGTCGAGTGTGATGGTGTTGACGGGGAGTGTTCGCAGAGCAGGGGCGAGTGAACGTGCCTGCGTTGGTGGGTGCCAAGTCGATTCGTGGGATAGTTGCGCCAACAGAGGCGGCGTTCCGTAGTCGCCCGTAGATGGGCGCACGATCCGGTGAATGGAGTTTGCACATATGTCGAGTTTCGAATCTTTGCGTTCACTGCTGGGGGATCCGGACTGGTGGGTTCGTTCAAATTCCGATGTATGGATTGCGAGCGAAGAATATCTGGGGCTTCGGTTGCCGTCAGATTATAAACAATTTATGGATTTCTACGGCCCGGGTCTGTTGGATGAGTATCTGCTATTGGATCTCCCTGAAGGGCCGTCATCCGAAGAGGTTGTGGAGTTTTGGTCCCTGGCGTCGTGGGTGAGGGCAAGGGAGTCCCGTCCTGATGCTTACCCGTACGCTTTCGCTCCGGATCGAAATGGCTTGATTGAATGGGGTTCGGACCAGCATTCGAACAGCTATTTCTTCCTCCCGTCCGCACCAGACGCCTCTGATTGGAAAATTGTGATCACCAGCGAGGCTGGAGAATGGTTCAAAACTGACGGAACGTTCACCGAATATCTCGTTCGATGCTTCCAGCATTCTTCGGAGCGCCCTTCCTTTGTGGACAGGTCATGGCCTCGTCCGGGTGCCCGATTCAGACCATTCAATATGTGAGTGTGTGGTGTGCTGTCAGCCACCCGCCCGGGCGCCTGCCGCGGTGTGAGTGATTGGGTGGCGGTGGTTGGTCGTCAGTGGCGTCGGAGTGTGGCGTGGGTGATTCCGTGCTGGTCGGGGTGCCGCTATGTCTTTCGTCGAACGTGCGCTCCACGTGACCCTTCGCCGGGCCGTTCGCCGGCGGCACCGGCTGCAGCGACACCCCCAGGCTCTCGCACGCGGCCACGAACGAGGAGGACACGAACACCTTCCCCTGGGCGACGACCACCGGCTCGGGAACGATCACCGGCCAAGCGGCCGCCCCCTCCAGCCGCTTGTCCAGGCCCACCAGCCGCTCGTAGGGCACGATCGACCGCCGCATCGCCAGGTTCGCGTCCCAGCCCGGGCGCATCCGCATCGGCGCGACCATCTCCGCGAGCAACACCGCCGCGTCCACCGCGCTACTGCCCGGCGGCCGCAGCACCGCGGCGCAGATCGCCCGGGTCGCCACGTCGATCGCGATCGTCAACTCCGGGCGATCGAGCACCCCGTCCGCCATCACCGCGAACACGTCCAACGACGTGCTGTCCATCATCACCAACTCGCCCGGCCGCAAGGCCACCGTCACGCGAAACGGCGGCTCGGGACGACAGGCGTGAGCACGCCGCCGCACGGCACTTCCCAAAAGCCCCTGGCCGTCGCCGAGCGCGTGCACCAGCCGGTTGAACGTCGACGGGGGCGGCACCGCCGGCGCACCCGGCCCGAACCGGTCCTCCAGGAGCCACCCCACCCGCACCCGCATCGCGGTCAGCGTGCCCGTCGACCGCTCCCGCTGCTCCCGCAGCACCGCCGACACCGCCTCCACCACCCGCGGATCGGCCCGCCCCACCGGCGACCCGGGGCGCACCACCCGCTGATCGACCAGCCCCCACACGCCCTTGCTCCGGTACCGCGCCCGCATCCTGCGTACGGTCGCCACACTCGTCGGCGTCCCCGCGTCCGTCAGTTCCGCGGCCTTGGCCTTCTCCCGCTGCGTCAGATTCCGCAGCGCCGGGTCGTACTGCGCCCGCGGAGTCCCTCCCCGCGGGTCCGCGAGGCCCGACTCGACCTCGCGTACGTGGCGTTCCCACGCCAGGGCCCGGTTGCGGACGTCCTCGGGGAGCGCGTCCAGGAGCGCGAACGGCGGCACCACGGGCGGCGCGGCCCCCACGACCTCGAAGCCCGGGTCGGCGAACACGTGGGGCAGCGACACGGCCGCGACGGCCCCGGCCTCGTCCAGGAGTCGCGCCGAACTCCCCGCCAGGACCACGACCGTCCACTCCCGCCCCTCCAGACGGACCCGGTCCCCGACGGCGAGTGTGTTGCCCTTCAAAGCGTCACCACGCGTGTTGCGTCGCCCCGGGCGATGGTCCGCTCGTGCAGGGGTCGATCCAGGGCCGCGCGCAACACCCCGCTCCACAACGCGTGGTGGACGGCCGGCCACACGGCCACGGGATCCCCGAGCCGCCGCACCCCCTCCAGGAGCGCCAGAGGTCGACCGAAGCAGGCCGCCACCTCGGCGGCGTCAATCCGATGGTCGGAGTTATCCCGGTCGGAGTCCTCGGATGCATCGCCTACTGCGAGAAGACATGGAACGCCGCCACCAGTTACGGATCGTCATCGGGTGGGGCGAGCGCCTACGAGCGGGCGCAGGCACAGCGATGGTCCGAATACAACAGGTGGGCCCAGAGCTACGCCGCAGACTACGCTCGCGCCGAAGCGGCCTCTACGAAGTGGTCCGAATACAACAGGTGGGCCCAGTCTCAACCCGGCTCCCGCGTGCTCCGTCCCGGCTGCTTTGAAAGATCTTGTCGATCGCCCAGGTGTTGACCAGTGGATTTGCAGAATCTGGGACTTGGGATCGTGACTGAGTGACCTGTGGTTTTGCTGTCTTGTTCGACTTTGTCCGGCTTGTGACCTGCGGTTTTGCGGGATCCGGGACGGATGGTCGGTTCCATTGGGAAAATCTGTGGGTGGTTGCTCTCGTTCTGCGCCGACCTCGCGAGGATGACGGCGGTCCGGGGTGGGTGGTGGCCATCGCGTGTTGGGTGGGGTTCAGACGTGGCACTTGAGTGTGACGAGGAGTGTGTCGTCGGGGAGTGTTTCCAGGTAGGTGACCGGGTCGGTCAGGCACAGGGAGTCGTCCGGTGCGTGCTCGCACGGCACCGGTTCGCCACAGGGGCCGTGGACGCCTGCGTCGCTTCTTCCCGCCTCGATCCACCAGCCGTCGAGAGTGAGGAGGTCCCCGAAGTGCCGGAGCGCCCTGGGGGCTTCGCGTTCGACAAACTCCTCGCGGTCGCCCGCGAACCAGGAATCCAGATCCCTGATGGTGGAGTACCCGAAGTTGAGCATGCCGGGGATGCGTGTCGTCCGGTCCCAGTGGTCGTAGAACTCGCCGACCTTCGGTTGGGTACGGTAGTCCCAAAAGGCTTCCGGGCCGGAATACGCCCCGTGTTCCGATGCGTACCGGGACTTGAACCAGGACAGCGGCCGAACGGGCCGCCCGTCCGCGCTGATCCGACGCCACAGATCCCACCCGGCGCCGAGAACCGCCCTCGCCCTGGTCCGCGGCTCCGTGAAATCGAGCGCCTCCCGGGGGCCTCCGGCCGACATGCCCGGCAGACTCGGCAGTTCCTCCCCGTCGGACCACGGCGTGTCGTGGACCAGATACGGGTCGTCGGCATGGCCGGGGACGACGAAGTAGCCGCAGCCGTCGCTGCCGCCGCGAACGATCCACCAGTCCCAGATGTCGCGCGCCTCGTCCGAGGTGTGGTCCTCCTCGAACGGAGCCATCGCCGCGCCGATCTCCGCCGCCCCCTGCCTCCGCAGGCAGACACACCGTCACACGCAACCCCGCCACGACACCCCACCCATCCCCCGGACGATCGGCAGCACACCGTACCGGGCGAGAAGACCACGCACATCGCGAATACTTCCGTCGCGGCCTCGTCCGGGATACCTGCTCGGTTTCCTTACGACTTTCGGGTCGGGTTGTTGATTGGGTGTCTGGCCTGTCGATGGCGCTGTGCGGCGTTGTGGTGATGGATGGGTGGATGGTGGCGAGTTTGGGCGTGAGGGCCGCAAGAGCTTGTCCCGGGCAGCTTGTCGAAGGGTTCCTGGGTACCGCCGGGGGTGGTCTGTGGTAGCTGTGGAAGGCCGGTTCGGTGTGTCGGTGGGGCAAGTACCCGTTCGTTCGCCGGCCACCCTGCAGCGCGCGGTGCGCCGGGACGTCGACACCGGCCGACGTGCCGCGTTCCAGGGCGGTGAACGCGCCCGCCGCCTGCACGACGTCCGTCCGGCCCGCCCACGCCGGTCGGTTCCGGATGGGAACTCGTGCCCTCGATGCTCCCGGTGCGTCGTGATCGCGGTACGCCCGGGCCGCGGCGGCGCGCGACGGGTGCTCCGGCCGGTGTCGCTCCGAGGTGCTACAACCGTGCGATTCGGGAGGGAGGCTTCCGGTGCGGTTGTCGAGGGACGGGATGGCATGTCGACGTTGAGGGACGGTCCCTGGGGGATCGCGATGGAGGAAACCGACCGTGTGCGCTGGGATTTCGTGCCGTTCGTGAGGGTGGGGCCGTTGCGGTTCGGCATGGACCACGAGCAGGTCGTGGCGGCGATCGGGCCGGCGGGCTCCCAACGCATCGGTCGTTGCGCGGATTTCTGGCAGGTGGCGCCGCAGGGGGACCTGTGGCCGGAGACCCAGGTGACCGCCCACTACGGAGACGCCGGGCGCGTGTGTGGGGTCGCGATCAGCGCCCGGCGCGGCCCGCAGGTCACCTGGGAGGGCGTGGATCTCGTCGGTGGTGTGCCCTCCGTGGTGGAGGAGCGGCTCAGGGTCCACGCGACGTCGCACGGTGTCGTGGACTTCCGTTACTCGCCGGATGGTCTGGCGCTCGAGGAGTTCGGCGTCGTGATGAGGGTCGAGCGGACCGGTGACGTACTGCTGACCCGGCCGGTGTTCGTGGCCCGCGAGTGGGCGGCGACGGCCGGGGATCCGTCGTCGGGGCCGTTGTCGACGCACGAGTGGCGGATGGGATGAGATTCCCGAGGTAGAGGGAGTCGTCGTCTGCGCACGCCCGATGCCGATCCGGCCGCCGAGGCAGTCCCGGTCCCGTTGCCCAGGGTGAGGCGCTGCGCGACCCCGCCGGGTCGCCGGGCGACGCGGTGACGGTGCGCGCAGACGGGGGTGTCGGCGGGAAACGAGGTGGTCCCGGTCCTCGCCGCTGCGGAATCGCCCGATCGCGTCGTCGCGGATACGCCACCCTGAGATGTACGTGGAGGCGGGCGAGGAACCGGGCGGGTAGCCGGTTGCACGCGTCGGGCGATGTGTTCGCGGGGATCGGTACACGGGGTGACGGAGCTGCGAGGCGGCCGATGGCGCGCCCGGAACGGTCACCCCCGGCACACCGGGGCCGCTCGGGGCGACCCGGGCCCAGTTGCGCACGCGGACGCCGATCGAGGGTCGAGCCACGGGCGGCAGCGTTTCGGCGGACGCCGCCCTGACGTTGACGACCCCGGCGTTCGTCCGCCCGGGTACCTACTCGGGGTCGCTCACGCTGAGCCTGAGTTGGCCGAGCGGGCTTGGGACGGTCGACACGGAGTCGACGCGTCGGGACGTGCGGGTGTCGACGCTTCGAGACGGTGCCGCTCCATTCGCCCGGTGGCGCGGGACGACTCGGCCGATAGCGGCCCGGCGTCCCCGCCACCGGGCGCCTTCGCGCAGCACGGGAATCGTGATCGGCCACGCCCGGAGCGACGGCGTGGGACCGTCGCGCCCGACGTGCGATCGCTCGGGAGACCGCAGAAAACGCGTCGACATTCTCCGGCACGCAGAATTCGGCAACCACGCCTTCCCGCTGCCCGTCGCCCCGGGTGTGGAGGGCAGGATGCGAAATCGGGGCGCGGCCGTCGGGACCCCGCCGCCCCGTGTCCCTCGACTTGTGACATCGCCAAGTGCTTGGATAATCTCCACGATCGACACCCGTCCCGTCCCGATCCCGACCTCCAGAAGGGCCGACCATGGACGACAAGGACAGGCACACGCTCAAGGCTCTCCGCCAGGCCATTGCCGACATGGAGGAACTCCCGGACGAGACGCCGGTCATCCTGGCCTTCGACCCCATGGGCAACACCTACAGCCCGCTCGACTCGATCGCCGGCCGCATATTCATCGGGGACCCGAGCGATTTCCCGGAAGCGGCCCGGCAACCCGACGGATCCATTCCCGCGGTGTACCTCTTCCCGACCTTCGAAGTCGAAAGCGACTGATCGACCACAGGTGTGATTTCGCAAAGGTGGTCGGCGTCGGCCGGAGCTTTGGCCGGGTGGTGGTCCCGGGCCGCGCGCAGCATCTCGTCCGAGCCGCCTGGGAACGAAAGCCCGCGCGCCCGACCGAGATCACCCCACGACGGTTTCCCGATTCGCCCCGCTCGACCCCACGCGCGTCACCCGCCCGCCACGCGACCCGGACCGTGCGCCGCAGCGCGATCGCCGGCATCAGCGCCGCGACGCCGCGTCCGGCCCGCACCGCAGCGAGCACACCGGCCGGAATGTCGCTCTCGAACGCCACCCGCCAGTGTCGATCGGCACACTCCAGCGCCTCCCGCACCCGGGTACGCCACGAACACGCTCCACCTCGCCGCCGAAGGCTGCGGCGGCCCCGGGGGCTCGGGTTGCAGCGGGTCGACGATAGGAGAAAAGTGGATCTTGTCATTCGTTCGCACCGTCGAACTCGCGATCTCCGGTGACTCCAGGCCGCGCAGCGGGCACGTCCGCGCGGCCGGCACACGGCAACTCCACGATAAGCACCGGGATTTCACCATGCCCAAGCCCGCACGGCGACTCGTCTTCCGCATCGTCGGCACGCCCTGCCTGGTGACCGCGATCGCACTGCCCGCCATTTCCCCGGCCGCACCCGCCGCCGTTGCCCAAGGCCCGAATACCGTGCCTGCCGCAAGCAGTCCCCCCGCGCCCCAGTCCCCGGGCACGCCCGGACCGGGGCCGGGCACGTCCGCACCGCCGGCCACGTCCGGGCCACCGCCGAACTCGGCACCACCGGCCACCTCCACGCCCGAACAGCCGGGCGCGCCCACGTACAAGCAGCCACAGCTCCCCGAGTCGAAGCCCGGCGCCGGTACGCCCGAACAGCCGGGCGCGCCCGCGTCGTCGGACGCGGCGAAGTCCCCGGGCCCGCAGCAGTTCGGGCCGAACACACAGAGGGAGACGGAGGACCGGATAGCGGCCCTCGGCGTGCCGGAAGCGGAGAAACAAAAGCTCAGGGACGGGCTGGCCAAGGCGATCGCCGCAATCAACGACTCGGCGACCAAACCGGCCGACAAGGCCGCGTTCGAAAAGGCCGTGGACGGGATCAACGTGGCGTTGAAACTGAGCCAGGCCCAGGGCGCGACGCCGGCGGAAAAGGCCATGTACGAGAAGGTCGCGTCGACTCTCGCCAGTGCCGTGCAGGATGCCCAGGACTCGAAGACGACGCCCTCGGACCGGGATGAGCAACTGCGGGTCGTGAGCATTGTCGGCGACACGCTCAAAGTGATCGCGGATCGGGTCACGCCGCCACAAGACCGGGCCACATACTCGACGATCGTGCACGCGATCAGCGAAGCAATGGCCATATCCCTCGATCCCGGCACGACGTCCCAGAACAAGAGTGTGCACAGGTTCCTGATGATCAGTCTGGCCACGAACCTGTCGGCCCTTCAGGAGCCGAGGACCGACACGGTGGACCGGGCGATCCTCATCAAATTCGCCGAATCCCTGGCCGCCGGATTCCTGGCCGGCCTGAACCCGCAGACGGCACCGAAGAACGCGCAGGACAGGGAAGCGATCACGAAGGCTTTGGAAAAGATCGCAGGGGAGGCCGGACAGGCGTCGGCAACCCTCCAGGACCCGCAGGCCTCCCCGGAAGAGCGGACCGCGGCGCAACAGAAGCTGGTCTCACTGACCAGTGCGCCGGCCGCCGCGCAAAGCGGCACTCCGCCCAACGCGCCGCCCAACGCGCCGCCCGTTGCGCCGCCCGGCGCGCCACAGAACTCCAAGTACCCGGAGTTCCTCACCGAGGTCAAGAAGTACAACCCGCCCGCGGCCTGCCTCGACGTGATCGACCGCCGTACCGCCCAGGTCGGTTGGCCGGACGGATCCCTGTGGGGCCTCTCCGACGACGCGTGCGCGGCCACGCTGCTCAAAGCAGGCCGCGAAAACACCGGCACGTGGAAGGTGCTGTTCACGTGTGTCCGCGACCAGCCGTTCTCGACCTGCCTCACGTACATTCCCAAGGACTGACACCCGAGTGGCGCGACGGCAAACGCGATGCGCCCATGGAACTCGGGCAAGGCAGAAGGGCGCGTTCGTTGCCGGCCGTCCTTGCGCAGACTCGGGCCCTACGCGACCAGGCCGCGCGGACTGCGGCGCGGGTGTCGTGGAGCCGGTCGAGGAACTTTCGGACCGTGAAACGCTACGTGTTCCGGTTTCGTGCGGGGGGTTGTGGGGCGAAGGCCCAGACGGGGTGGTGTGCGCACAGGAGTGGGAGGCGGCCGGTCCAGGCGGTTTCGGGCAGGGGAGAGTGGGGTGCCTCGAAGGTTTCGGACAGAGATCCAATAAGGTTGACCTGTAAGGAACCGAGGAAAGCAGCACATGGCACGTCCCAGTTCGTACACGCCGGAGTTCCGCGAGGAAGCGGTTCAACTGGCGCTGAAGTCCGCTCCTCGGCCGATCGCGCAGACCGCGCGAGAACTCGATGTGCACCCGGAGACCGCTCCGCAACTGGGTCCGGGAGTACAAACGCAAGCACGAGAGCGCCGACGAGGCGTCCTCCGTTGACGAGCGCGCCAGGTTGAAGGAACTCGAACGCCGCAATCGCGAGCTGGAGATGGAAAACTCGTTCCTGAAAAAAGCCGTGGTGCACTCAACCCGTCAGCGCAACAGGGCTTCCAGCCTATCGGCGGGTGTGTCGAAGTTGAGAGTCTTGCGGGGGCGGGTGTTGAGCTTCACGGCGATCGTGTCGAGGTCGTCCTGTGTCAGGTGTCCCATGCCGGTGCCCTTGGGCATGTACTGACGCAGCAGGCGGTTTGTGTTCTCGTTGGTGCCGCGCTGCCATGGGCTCTGCGGGTCGGCGAAGTACACGCTGAGTCCGGTCGCGACGGTGACGTCCTTGTGCCCGGCCAGTTCCATGCCGCGGTCCCAGGTGAGGGACTTCCTGAGTTCGGCGGGCAGTTCGAGCATCTTGGCGGAGAGCCGTTTCGTGACGGTGGCCATGTCCCGACCGTCGAGCCGGACCAGGACCGTGAAGCGGGTGGAGCGCTCGACGACGGTGGCGACCTGTGTCAGGCCGCGTCCGAGGAGGAGTCGGGTAGCGGGGACGCATTACTGCATCCCCGCCCCCTCAGAACCGTGCAAGCAGCCTTTACCGCACACGGCTCAAGCAAGCCCCAAAGGCTCGCCAGCAAGCAAAAGTACTGAACTCGTTGTCGCGGCGGCTCCATTCCGCCGCTGACAATGGGTGTGAAGGAGACGGAGTCGTCGACCGTCCGGCGTGTTCCTGTCCGGGAAGGAAATGTATTGCTTGGAGATCGCCTTCCGGATGACAATCCGCCACGCTTCCCGTTCTTCCGGGCTTTGTGGCGGGTGGTCGGCGTGCAGTAGGAGCCCTCCGCAGATCGAACAACGGCCGTGCTGTGCCCGTAGGAGAAGCACGGTCATGGCGTCGGGAGGCGGCGGACTGCGTCATGCCCCCAGGATGGACGTCTGTCGACTCACCCGGCGGGCGATTTGCCATCTTGGTTCAGCCGTCTCGGCGGCGTGTTGAGGGTGCGGGGCCGCGACGTGGGAGCGGCACCGGTTGAGAACGTTGGTCTGTGCTTTGTGACCTGGGACTTCTATGTGTGGTGTCGGGATTGCCCCTCGTGGAAGGGTCGGATGACCTGCAAATGTGTGGACCCTGCGAGGGGCACCCGCCCGCCCTGCCGGCAACTCACGCCCCGGCGAGGACGGTTCACCCGAACGACGCGAACACTCCCGCTCGAACTCTCGGGCGTCGAGGGCGCCTGACGTGGGGCCGGGGTTCAGCCGAAGGGTGCGACCAGGCGCAGGACGGTGACGACCAGGACGCCGCGGCTGACTTCGTAGCGCAGGACGGCCCCGGCGAGGTCGACATCGCGGCGGTCGCGTTCCCCGCGCACGGGCGAGGAGCCGTGTCCGTAGGGGTCGCGGCCGATGGTGCCATCCACGGTCGATCGCAGTTCGCGTTGACGCGCGACGGAGAGTTTGGACAATTCCGCCTCGGCGTGGTCCGCGTACTGCACGAGATACGCCATTGTCAGTCCCCCAGTTCGCGTGGTTTTCCCTCGTGGTCGAAGAACCCGAACCTCTCGCCCGCGCGTGCCCGTTCGGCGGCCTCGTCGTCCTCGACGTGCGCCTCCTCGGGCAACGCCCAGTCCAGAAGGGCACGTCGTTTGATCTGGTCCAAAGGAGTCGCGTACATGTCGGCGTCGAACGCGGCACGCCGGTCCTCGGGCAGCGCGGCCCGGATTCCGGCGAGGGTGTTCGGCAACTCGACGCGCTCGCCGCGTACGACGGTGGTGTACCCCTCGGCCATGAACGACTCTCTCCCTCTCAACCGCACGACCGCTCCAGAGTGACATCCCGTCCCACGTGATCGGTAGACGACGCCACTCGTCCACGACCCCGACGAACGCGACCGGGCCCGGCAAGGCCGGGCCGGAACGCGAATCCGACGACGCAGCCGACCAGCCATCCCCATCCGACCGCAGCCCATGACCCGACTCGGACAGACCCGCCGAGGTCGACCTCACGGCATCCTCGGGGACCGCCACCGGCGTACACCCCCAGACTCATTCGGGGACCGCCCCGCGCCCGCTCCGGGAACGTGCCCCCATCGGCTCGGTTTCGCCTCGGGAATTTCGCGTCCCAGGCTCTCGCCCGCTGCTGTGCCGATTGCCGTCGCTGCGCCGCGGCTCGTTTCCGGATGCAGGGTTTGTCGAGCTGCCGCACGTGTCCGGGGTTGAGTTGTGCCCGCACGTTCGCTTGGACGTTCCTGGTCGGGTCCTCACCTCGCTGTTCCGGCATTGTCACTCCGGTCCTGAGTGTGACCTGCCCCGAACCTGACCGACACCGGCGTATGCAACGTTGCTTTGTTGTTTGGCTGGATGCCAGCCGCCGTGTGCGTGAACTGCCGTGCAGGCCGGACGGATACGACGGCGGGTGAGTCCGCAGCTGGTGTTTGCGCGGAGCCTGGCGGACCTCGCCTTGGTTGTTGATCCACGTGCCAAGCCGGACCTCGACGATCCCGCTGGCGGTCGGCGCGCCGTTTTCTGGACCGGCCAGGCCCGCCACTGCGGGGGGTACGCGAAGCTGCGGGAACGATCTCGATCGAGACGACCCGTTCGCTTCCCCTGTGGCGCGGGAGGCGGTTTGCGGTGGCCGTGCCGCAACCCAACTGCGCGATCGGAACCGTATCGCCGCTCCCGGCCACGATCGGGTGCTCGGAGAGTGGCGCGTTGAGTTCGCTCAGCCAGGCGAGTTGTCGTCAGCGGTCTCGGATGTGGCGCGGCGGCGCCATTTCCGAAGAGCGCGCGTCGCGACAGCGGTCACGAGGGTAGCCGCGAGCGCACCGATGAACTCCGGTACAGCCGGCAGGAGCAGATGCTCGATGTCGTTGACTTGGCCGCTTAGGAAGACGCTGTCCAAGTGCGCGACGGCGTTGGCGTGGGTATTCATTGCTCATCCTCGGTGCGTCTGCGGAACTCGGGACTTCCGAGACCGCTGAGGCGAGAATCGTGCTGGAGTGGGGCGTCCCCAACTCGCTGGGGGACGGCTTGGGACACGACGAGTGCTTCGGGAGTTGGACCTGGGGCGATGCTCGTTGTCCCAGGGGCGTCCCGGGGACGTACGAGGGACACGAAGCAGAATCAGGGGACGGACATGTCAGGGTCGGTGCGTCGCAGTGAGGAGCCGTATGTGGCGCTGGGGCGGTTTCTTCACAACCAAAGTCGGATGGCATGCCTGAGTACACGAGACCTCGAGCAGAGTTTTCGTCGCCGCGCTGAGGCGGAATGGGCCCGAGCAGAGGCCGGAGAGGGCTCACCAGCCGATCCGGTGAGCGGCATGAACTTCTCCAAATCGCACCTTGATCGGCTCTTCAAAGGAAGCGCCTCCCTACCCTCGAAACGGTTCGTCAGAGTATTCCTGGAGATCACCAGCAGCGCCGCCGGGGTTCATCCCGATCGCCACGCGGAGTTGCGTCGCGCTGCGGACGAATTACTGAGTGCGGCTTTCCGACACCGTCGAGGTCGGCGCGCGACGGAAGCGGTGCCGAAACCCGAGGCCCCTGTCTGCGTGGCTGTGACCACTCTGCAGGCCCAGCTCGAACTGGAACGCGCTCACCGCGCCAGTGACGGGCTTCGGTGGGCGTTGAGCGATGCCCAATTGCTGGTGTCCACGCTGCTTCACATCATCAGGGCGCTGCGGGATATCATCACGGACCTCGATACCGAATATGTTCGGCTGCTTGGTACGGGTGCCGACCCAGGCGTAACGGACTCCACCGCGAAACAGCGGCTCGAAGCACGTACGCACAAAGCCGAAGCGGAAACGCAACTCGCACGGGTCAACGAACGTCATGTATTGCTGGATGCCCTATGGGAGCGGGCTCGCGACGATATCAATCGCTTGTCTCTGCACCCCGGCGTGGCGGATTTCGGGAGCCTTCCGGCAGGTCCCCCTGTACCACCGCCGGAGCTTCGCCCGGCTGCGCTATCGGCCCAACCGGCGCTCGCGGATATCGCCCTGGCCCTTCGGAAGGCCCAAGAGATCAATGCAACGGGAGAGAGCGAAATCCGTGAATGGCAGCAGAACTTCATTCCCGTTACTGATTTACAGCCCACGGATGAACACGCCGTCTTGATTGCAGCCACGCAGTTGACCGATGCCGACAATCGGAGAATGGCTCTGCGGACCCTCGTCAGACAATGGGCGCAGAGCCATGAGACTCGGGATGCTCTCGTGCGGCTGACGCTCGACGAGCAACTGGAGATCAGGATCAGCGCGATCCAGGGTCTGACGCAGGCATGGCCCGGTGACGCCGCAGCACGGGAAGCCCTCATCGCGGTGACCTGTGACCATGATCCAAAGGCTCGGGCGGTCGCTGTATGGGGGCTGACCCAAGGGTGGTCGAGCGATACTGTCGTTCGCGACGCCCTGATCGCACTTGCTGATGACGGGTCTGAAGCGGCTCGAGAGATTGCTGCCGAAGGGCTTGCCAAGGGGTGGCGCGGTGACGTGGCTGCTCGGAACACCCTGTTGCGCCTCGCTCACGACAGTGTGCAAGGCGTGTGGGAGACGGCCATCGAGGTACTCACGGAAGGATGGCCGGGCGACCCCGCGATCCGAGACACCCTTCTCGAGCTTCTTCGCTCGGACGAGATTGCCAGGCGGGAAGTCGCTGCGGAAGGCCTCGGTGCTCATTGGCCTGGTGATCCAATTGTGCAGAGGGGTCTTAACGCCTCGCTGCACGACGCCGCGCCCACGGTCCGTTGGGCCGTCCAACGAGGCTTGGGTCTCGCATTAAACCCCGAAGGAGATCCGCAAACCGGATTCATGGGACGCGGACCTCAAGGAGGGTATGGCGACCCCGGACTTTCTGGCCACCAAACATCCAAGCCCGAGCAGCCTGCTGTCCTGCGCGGCGATAGCCTCCTGATCGCTGCCCGCATCCCCCGTGATTTCAAAACGGAAAGGCCCCTTCAGGCTGTCTCTGCATTGCGCCGAGGGATTGGTTTCGAATCTGGAATCACCGTTATATCGGGAGACAATGCCACGGGTAAGACAATTCTATTGGAGGCATTGGCTCGACGGATAGGATGCCTTCCGAAAGGAGAAGGTCGGACGATGCGCGGCGGGCGACCTCTGGCTTTGGATGTTGCGAAAAGCCTCGACCTGCTTTGGCATGAGACCCTGGCGCCGGAGGAGTGTTTCTACCTGGGACCCGACGACCCTGCTCATGGAAGTTCTATTCTGGATAAAGTATTGGATAAGCCGTTGCAGTATCGCCTGTTTCTTCTTGACGAGCCAACGTCAATGACGTATTGGGCGCGGGAATCCAAGCGGGAGCGGGCGAAGGGACTGTATGAAAGGATGGGCCACTTGACCCAACAGGGATGTCAGTTCATCATCTCCACCACCAGTCGGCCCGCCGATCCAAGGCTTATCGGTGCGAAAAGGATTCGCTTCAGCAACCGCCGCGTTATCGACTCCTTGCATGCCCACTATGGGTAGCCGATACGACGGGAGAATCCGGCGAGCACTCGAAACGCGCTCCGAAGTGCTTCCCCGACCGCGGGACTGTAAAACTAACGGCCCTGTCTCACATTCGGTGGTGACAGAGAGTTGTGTGGGTCGTTGACCTTCATGTGATGGATGTCAACGAGCTTGTGCAGACGGTGTTTTCGGGTCTTTCCCCGCTGGTCGTGGAGGATGTGGCCGACGAGGGTGAGCGGATCGTGGTGCGGGCCCGGACGCCGCTGGACACCGCGGTCTGCCCGGTATGCGGGGCCTCGTCGGGACGGGTGCACGGCTATCACTGGCGGACGGTGGCCGACATTCCGGTCGACGTGCGACGGGTGGTGGTCCGTGTGCGGGTGCGGCGTCTGGTGTGCCCCACGCGGGGCTGCCGCCACACCTTCCGTGAACAGGTGCCCGGCGTACTGGATCGCTACCAACGACGCACCGCTCGTCTGAGCAGGCAGGTCAAGGCCGTGGTCAAAGAGTTAGCGGGCCGGGCGGGATCACGTCTGCTGGCGATACTCGCGGTGGGCCTGTCCCGTCACACGGCCCTGCGCACCCTGCTGCGCATCCCGTTGCCGACCGGGCGGGTGCCCCGCGTGATCGGCGTCGACGATTTCGCACTTCGCCGGCGGCACCGCTATGCCACCGTGGTGATCGACGCCGAGACCCATGAGCGGATCGACGTGCTGCCTGACCGCACGGCCGACACGCTGGAAGCGTGGCTGCGCGAGCATCCGGGTGTCGAGGTCGTGTGTCGCGACGGCTCAGCCACCTACGCCGAGGCCATCCGCCGCGCCCTGCCCGACGCGGTCCAGGTCGCGGACAGGTGGCATCTGTGGCACAACCTGTGCGAAGCCGCCCTCAGCGAGGTGAAGGCACACAGCACCTGCTGGGCCACCGTACTGGACGCACCCATCTACGACGGGCCACGCGCCCGAACCACCCTGGAACGCTGGCACCAAGTCCATGACCTGCTCAATCAGGGCGTGGGTCTGCTCGAATGCGCCCGCCGTCTGCAACTGGCCCTGAACACCGTCAAACGCTACGCACGAGCCGACCGGCCCGAGCGGATGCTCCGCGTCCCCAAATACCGCGCCAGCCTCGTCGACCCCTACCGCGAGCACCTGCGCAAACGCCGGGTTGAGGACCCCGCCGTCCCCGTGAGGCACCTCTTCGAAGAGATCAAGGCCCTCGGCTACGAAGGCTGCGTCAACCTCCTGCACAAGTACATCAACCAAGGCCGCGCGGACGCCGACCGCAGCCACATCTCCCCACGCCGGCTCGCCAGGATGCTCCTCACCAGGCCCGACAACCTCAAGCCCGAACATCACGACCTCCTGGCACGGCTTACCGCCGCCTGCCCCGAGATGACCCAACTGGCTGCTCACATCACGGACTTCGCCCAACTCCTGACGCCTCACGAAGGAAACGCCGACGGGCTCTCACGCTGGATCGTCCAGGCTCGCGCGACCGATCTGCCCCATCTGCACTCTTTCGCCCGGGGCCTGGACCGAGACCGCGACGCCGTGATCGCCGCGCTCACACTTCCGTACAGCAACGGCCCCACCGAGGGCGTCAACACCAAAACCAAGCGGATCGCGCGCCAGATGCACGGACGAGCAGGCTTCACTCTCCTCCGCCACCGCATCCTCCTCGGATAGCGACACACTCCGTCACCACCGAATGTGAGACAGGGCCAAACTAACGGTGGAACTTGATCATGAAAGTGACGCCGAGAGATGACTGACGTGATGTCAGAGCCTGTGCAGGACAGCCCGGTTGAGAGTGTCGCCGATGACGCTGTGGACGGCCGGTTGATCGACGAGCTGGTGGGTCGGGCCCGTGCTCAGGGCCTGGATCTGGTGGGTGAGGGTGGGCTGCTTCAGCAGCTGACCAAGCGGATCCTCGAGTCCGCCCTCGAGGGTGAGATCACGGACCACCTCGGGTATGAGAAGCACGATCCGGCCGGGGACAACAGCGGGAACTCGCGCAACGGCACCCGCGCGAAAACGGTGCTGACCGATGTGGGCCCGGTGGAGATATCGGTGCCGAGGGACCGCGAGGGGTCGTTCGAGCCGCGGATCGTCCGCAAGCGGCAGCGGCGTCTGTCGGGGGTGGACGAGATGGTGATCTCGCTGTCCGCGAAGGGCCTGACCACCGGCGAGGTCCGGGCCCACCTGGCCGAGGTCTACGGGGCCGACGTGTCGCGGCAGACGATCTCCACGATCACCGACAAGGTCCTCGACGGCATGGCCGAGTGGCAGAACCGGCCGCTCGACCGCGTCTACCCGGTCGTGTTCGTGGACTGCAGAACTCGCCCTCCCGGGCACGGTCGACGAAGCCGGCCGGAGCACCCTGCCGTCCACCGGCGAGACCCTGTCGTCCACCGGCGAGCACACCCCGGCCGTGACCGAGGCCGGCCCCGCCGCGACCCGGCCGTCGCCGTTAACGCACGGCGCCCGCCTGTACACACCCGGCGCGCACCCGGTGTCGACGCGCCAACTCGGCAAGGTCACCGAAGCCCTCGTCCACACCGTCGCCGCCCACGGGATCCTGTGCATGTACGGCGACCCCGGCCACGGCAAGACGATCGCACTCCACCAGGCCCTGCGCCTACTCCCGCGCCGCGTCCCGATACACCGCGCCCTGGTCGCGGTGAAACCCGCCCTGCCCCAACTGCGCGCCGCGCTGCTCACCGCGTTCGGCCTGCCAGCCACCTCCCTGACGAACCGCACCGACGCGGCCGACCACGCACTCCTCGACGCCCTCGAACCCCCCCGGGCGTGCTCGTGATCGACGACGTCCAACGCATCGCCGGCCCCGAACCGGACTACCTGCGCCTGTTGGCGGACGCCCCCACCACCCACACCAGCCTGGTGCTGTGCGGAGCGGGCGCCGAACGCACCCTCGCCCGGGCCCCCGCCCTGGCCTCCCGCGTCCTGACCTGGCAGCAGGTGCCGCCTCTGGACACGTCCCAAGTCGCGTGCGTGCCGAGGCTGTTGCATTCCCGGTGGGACGTCGCGAACGACGAGGACCTGCTCCACGCCGACTGCAGGCGCGCGGGGGATCCTCCGGGCCTGGCCGTGCGCGGGCCTCACGCGAGGTCCTCGCTGAATAAATCCGCGAGTTTCTCCGCGTGCTCGCCGTGCCGGCCGTGCCACGCCTCGATTGCTTGTCCCGGCCGCACGCGGCGCCTCGGCGCGCGCTCGACGTGGGTGCCGACGGATTCCCCGCCGATGCGGCCTCGGCTGCGGCCGGCGGGTCCGAGGGGATCGTCGTCGTTACCCGAAGCCGAGCATGCCGGGGGAGTCGATGTCGACGGTGACGATGCCGGGTGGGTAGGCGTCCTCGCGGGTGGTGAGGAGGATGGACATGCCGGTGAACTCGGCCCGGGGCAGGGCGCAGTACAGCGCGTGGCAGGTGTCCGGTCCGCCGAGGCCGTCGCGGATCATCGTCCCCACCGCCACCGACGCCACCGTCTCCAGGGGATCGACACTCACACTTGACAGTGCCAGGACCCGATGGGCCACACCCTGTGCGTCGGCCTCGGCCTGCACGAGGCACAGTGCGGGGACGACGAGGTGGTCGCCGGGGGTGCGGGCCATGTTGCCGGCGAGCAGGCCCAGGGTCTTATGGCCGGTGGCGAGTGCCTTGACGGCGCCGGTGTCCAGGATGATCACGCGTGGGTCTTCCGGGCCTTGTCGGCGGCGATGCGGTGGATGTTGGCGAGGATGTCGGGCGCGCCGTCGAATTCCTCGTCGGTGATCGGGACGCCGATCACCGAGCGCACCGTCTCCCGGTCGGCGGCCAGGCGCTCGGCCCGCTGGGCGGCGGTGGGCTGCTCGGCGGCCAACGCCTCGACCAGTTGGCCGATGCTCAGTCCGCGTTCCCTGGCGAGTTCGGCGAGATGGTCGCGGGTCTCTCTCGGCACCTGGATCGTCGTTGATGTCATAGCATCACTATAGACGCGCTACAGAGCGGATTCCGCGACTTCCCCCACCCCCGACGCGGATCCCGCCACCCGTTTCCGATCCGTATGGAGCCCAGCCCCGCCTCACCCGCGTGCACGTCCACACCACGGCGCAATGCCTGGGAGCGTCGGAGCGCACGGTGTGGCGCTGGCTGGCCGATGCCACCGCCACACCCGACACCGCCGCCTCCCCGGGCGCCCGCCGCGGCGACCGGTTCGAGATCACCCCGGGCATTCGGGTGTTGCTGGCCTTTTGGCGCGGCAACGCCTCCGCGGTCCACCGTGAGCTCGTCGTCCGCGCCCGTGCGGCCGCCGGTCCGGGTACGCCGGCCGGCGACCCCGCCTTGCCTGCTTCGACCGCCTCGCCACCACCCCCGTCGGGTGGCATGTCGCTCCCGGGTGGCGCGCCGCCGGCCGTCGTCCCGCTGCTGGATCCGATGCCGTCGTTGTCGACGTTCCTGCGCGCGCTCCGCCGGGACCTGACCGCGGGGGAGCGTGCCGGCCACCGCAAGGGCCCGGAAGCCGCCCGCGCGCTGGACGTATTCGCCAAACGCCCCCGGACCTGGCGCAACCACACCTGGGAGGCCGACCACGTCCAAGCCTCCCTGCGGGTGACCGCCGACGGCGACCTCGTCCACCCCTACATCACGTGGTTCATCGACTGCGCGACCAAGGCGATCACCGGCGTCGCCGTCACCCCCGGCCACCCCACGCGGGCCTCGGTCCTGGCCGCGTTGCGTTCCGCGATCGTGCGCACCGACCCCTACGGCCCGTTCGGCGGCCTGCCCGAGCACGTGCGCTTCGACCGGGGCAGGGACTTCCTCTCCCGCACCGTGACCACCGCCCTCACCGCCCTGGACGCCGACATCACCGTGCTCCCGCCCTACACCCCGCACCTGAAGGGCACCGTCGAGAACCTCAACCACTGTGTCGAGCGGATGCTGTTCGCAGCCCTGCCCGGCCACACCCCCAAACAACCCCGCCGACGACCCGACCGCACCCCCGCCGGCCCGACACTGTCCTTCCGCGACTTCACCGAGCAACTGCTGGCCTGGGTGACCTGGTGGAACACCGAGCACCACCCCGCCGCCCTGAACGGCCGTACCCCGCTCCAAGCCTGGAGCGCTGACCCGACCCCGCTCAACGACGTCCCGGCCGCGGACGTGTGGTCCTTCACGCTCGAGGACGACGCCCGCCCCCGTGTGATCACCAGCCACGGTGTGGCCTTCCGCAACCGCGACTACATCGCCGACTGGATGACCGGACAGGCCGGCCGCGAGGTCAGGGTGCGGTTCATGCCCCACCACACCCACGAGATCGAGGTCTGCACCCCCGACGGCCGCCGCCTGGGCACCGCGCACCTCGCCGACCAGGCCACCGACGAACAACGCGCCGCACTGCGCCGCGCCCGGGCGGCCCGCGCCCGCCGCCTGCGGGCCGAGGCCAAAGCCGCCGAACAGCTCCGCCACGACCGCTTCGCCGCCACGTCCACCCCTGCCGACGCACAGCGCCTGGACGCCCTGACCGCGGCCGAGGCCGCCCGGGAACTGGCCCGCCACCACGAAGGCGACCTGACCGCGCTGGCGTTGCCCGACCTGATCCCGCCCGCACCGCCACCGGCCGACTGGGCCACCCCCGACACGCTCAAAGCCCGCGTCCGGCCCATCGACCCGGCACCCACCCCCGCCCAAGAGGACCCCCGATGACCCCTCGCCTGCCGCCCGCGCCCACCGACCAGTACGTCTGCCTGCCCGACGCGCGTCTGGTGACCACGCGCGCGCTCCTCACCGTGCGGGAGAACCTCGCCGACACGATCGCCGCCCGCGCGATGACGTGTATCTACGGCGGTGCCGGCTTCGGCAAGACGGTGGCGGTCACCAGCTGTCTGCGCGAACTCGAACCCGGTGAGGACATCCACCGCATCACCTTCCACGCCCGTCCCACCACCCGCGCGGTGCGCCACGAGTTGTTCACCAGCCTCGGGCTGCCGGGCCGGCCCCCGCGCTACGCCGGCGAGTTCGACCACCTCCTCAAGAGTGAACTCGCCACCCACCCCCGCACCCTCGTCCTCGACGAGGCACAGTGGCTCTCCAGCGACCAACTGGAATACGTCCGCTACATCTGGGATGACCCGTACACCCAGGTCGCGATCGTTTTTGTGGGAGGAGAAGGCTGCCACCAGACCCTGCGCAAGGAGCCGATGCTGTCCTCCCGGATCTTCATCTGGCAGCGCTTCACCCGTCTCACCCCCGAGGAGGTCCTGGACGTCATCCCGCTCTACCACCCCGTCTGGGCCGACGCCGACCCGCACGACATCGCCTTCGCCGACAGTCACGCCGCGCACGGCAACTTCCGCAACTGGGCCCGCCTGACCGCCCACACCCACACCGCCCTCGAACGCACCGGCCGCACCCACGTCGACCAGGAAATACTCCGCTGGGCCTTCAGCCGTCTCGGCTCCGGCACCTAGACCCAGCCACCTCCACCGACACCCCCCTCGATCCCACTGCGAACCTCACACCCACCGAACACGAACACCCCCGCCCGACACCCCACCTCACCAGCGCATGCCGAGTTCGGTGAGCAGCCGCACCCGCTCCTCGCTCAACGAACTCCGCCGGGTGCGTTGGTTGTTGACCCACTTGCCCAACCGCACCTCGACGGCCGCGCCGCCGCCCGCCGCGCCCGGCCCGACCGACGCCACAGCTTCGACGTGCGCCCTGGGCACGTCCAAGTCGCCCTCGCGTTGGCGGTAGGCGACGGCCGCGGCAAACGCGGTCTCCCACGCGCCCCGCCCGCGCCTCGGCGCCCGAGCCCCGACGGCGCCGCCGGCCGCGCCCGCGCCGCCCTCCCGCGCGCCGCTCCCGCCGCCGGCCCTCCCGCCACGACCTCCCGCGCCACCAACACCCGCAGTCACCGCCACGCCGTCTTCGACGCCGTCACCGCCCGCCGCACCACCCTCGCCCGCCGCTGCGCCGTGCTCGGGAAGGGGTGTGATGCCGAGTGCGTGGAGTTGCTCGAGTTGTCCGGGCCTGAGCTTGGCCCACACGGCGGGCCTGGTCTGCCGCTGCGCCCAGGCGCCGATGTCCTGGCCGCCGGCGATCCATCCGGGCGTCAGCTCCTCCGAAGACCCGCCCCGCCGCAGGTGCAGTCGTACTTCGTTGGCGGCTCTCTGCCAGGCGATGGTCCATCCGTCGGGTCGCCACCACGGGTCCAACTCCTCCAGGGCCCGGCGGCGTTCGGGGTGCGCGTCGAGAACCCCGGCACGCCGCTGGTTGGCGAGCCACTGCCCGATGCGCACGCCGTCCTGGACGGCGCCCTGTGGCGCGGCGAGATGTCCGACGCGTTCGACATACCGCCTGGCGACGGCGAGCCCGTCCTCGAACGCGGCGTCGGGATGCGACCACACCATCCCCAGCATCACGAGTTTCCGCACCCGCCCGGCGTCGAGCCGCCCGGCGGCGTACTCCCTGCGCTGCACCGCGGCCCACTGCCCGACCGGATAGTCATGATCCTGTTCGTCGCGCGCGTCGAGCGGAATCCTCATGTGCCCGTGCGCACGCAGGAACCGCCGCGCGGCGAGATACCCGCGGACCCAGTCGCGTTCGTCCGGGTCGATCACCCGCAACCGCACGAAGTCCGCCACCACCACCGGGTCCCGCGGGCTGGAGAACCGCAGGAGAGGCCGCGTCTCCACCTCCGGACCAGCAGTGCCCGCAGGTCCTGTTACGCCCTCCACGACCCCTTCAGGCCCCCGCACAACCCCACTCGTGCCGACCCCGACAGCACCGGCGCCCGCTGCGCCGCGGGGGCCGTTCGTGCCGTCGTCGGTCTCGGCACCACCGACGGCCACGCCCACCCCACCGCCCGGACCGCCTTCGCCGCCGCCGCCCGCCGCGTCCGGGACGCCGCTCCCGTGCCCGGCCCCACGACCCGCGGCCTCGTCCACGGTGCCGCCCGCGCCGGTCCCGGACGGCCCGCCGACCGGGCCGCTCACCGCCGCCTCGCCGGCCGCCACGCCAAGGGTGCCGAGGGTGCCGTCTCCGGCCCTCGTGTCGCCGTTCGCTGTGCCGTGTTCCGCTGTGCCGTCCTCGTTCTCGTCCCGGCCGGGCCCGGCTCCGGCGATCGTCCGTGCTGCGCCGTGTG
>NZ_JBHZAE010000038.1:0-31477 GCF_042754105.1 Embleya sp. NPDC059237
GTTTCGCGGTCAGGCCGCCCCCGTCGGGATACCGCATGACACCGGCATACACCCACAACCCGCCCCACCGTCACCCCAAACCGAAAATCTCAGTACCTGGCCGCCGGGACGCTGCTCAGCATGGAGCTGGCGGACCCGGACTACCCGGAGTTCGGCCGCTGGGCGGACACCACCAACAGCTGGGGCATCGACAACCCCGACGTGATCTACACGCTCGCCGCCATCCGCGGCGACGCGACCTACCGGGTCAGCGGCGACCGCGGCAGCGCCCACTACCTCGACATCCAGGTGCACTCGCCGCACTTTTGCGAGGCGCCCGACTACCGCATCAACTCCAACATCGACAGCCGCACCCTGACCTGCGACGGCGACGGGGCCTTCGAGCTGATCCTCGGCGCCGAGCCCCACGAGGGAAACTGGCTGTACATCGACCCGGACGCCGAATCGCTGTGCGTGCGCCAGGTCTTCCTGGACTGGGAGAACGAGCGGCCGGCCAACCTTGTCATCGAACGCGTCGACGCGCCCTACCCGCCACTGTCCCCGCTGAGCGAGGCGGACGTGCGCGCCCGCGGCGAACGGCTGGTGCGCTGGCTGGACAAGGCCGGCACGTACTGGGACCACATGTGCAAGCTGTCGCTGAACTCCGAGCCCAACACCATGCGGTTCACCCCGCTGGCCGAGTCCGCGTGGGGCGGCTTCCAGAACCAGGCGTACGGCATGGGCAACTTCCGCTGCCGGCCCGACGAAGCCGTGATCCTGGAGTACACCCCGCCCACGGCGCACTACTGGAGCTTCGGCCTGGGCAACTGGTACTGGGAGACCGTCAACTGGTTCTGCCGCCAGTCGTCCCTCAACAACCACCAGGCCCGCCTCGACGCGGACGGGACGTTCCGCGCGGTCATCTCCCACCGCGACCCGGGCGTGCCCAACTGGCTCGACACCGGCGGCCACACCCACGGCACCGTCAACGGCCGCCTGCTGCTCGCCGACGGCCTGCCGGCGCCCACGCTGCGCGTCGTGCCGCTCGACCGTGTCCGCGACCACCTGCCCGCCGCCACCGCACACGTCACCCCAAAGGAGCGCACCGAGCAACTACGCCGCCGACGCCGCGCCGCCCACCTGCGCAACCGCCACTGAAAGGCCCGTCATGACATTCGGATTCAGACGCGGACACAAGCGCCTCGTCGCTCTCGCGGCGGCCGTCGCGGGCCTGGCCACCGCATGCACCGGCGGCCCCCCGGCCGGCCCCACCGGCTCCGGCGGCCCGCCGCGCGCGGGCGGGTCGCTCACCTTGCTGACCGTCGCCGACGCCCGGGGCCTCGACCCGTTCACCGCGACCTACAACGCGCTGGTCGACGAACCGCGCATGGCCGCGCTCTACGACCCGCTGTTCGTCATCGACCCCGCCTCCGGCCAGGTCCGCCCCCACCTGGGCGAAAGCCTCACCACAACCGACGCCGGCACCACCTGGACCCTGGCGCTGCGCCCGAACGTGCGCTTCAGCGACGGCACCCCCCTCGACGCCGAGGCCGTACGCACCAACTGGGACATGCACGCCGACCCCGCCATCCGCTCCCTGCACCGCGCCGCAGCCGCGGGCCTGCGCCTGGAAACCACCGGCCCGCTGACCGTGCGCATCACCCCACCATCGCCCAACGCCAACCTCGATCGGACCATCGCCACCGAACTCACCTACATCGCCGCCCCCTCCGCCCTGGCCAAGGGACCCGCCACCTACAGCGCGCACCCCGTCGGAGCCGGCCCGTTCACGCTGCAGACCTGGACGCGCGGCAGCCGCATGGACTTCACCAGGAACCCCGCCTATTGGCAGCACGACCGCGGCCTGCCGCACCTGGACAAACTCACCATCGCCCTCGCCACCGACATCCACCAGGCCTACAACACCATCCGCTCCGGCAGCGCCCAGATCCTGGTGTCGGCCGACCCGGGCACCCTCGAAAAAGCCGCCGAAGAACTCAACGCCGCGCCCCTGGCCACCAACGGCGGCCAGAACATCACCTTCAACCTCACCCGGCCGCCCTTCGACGACCCCCGAGCGCGCCGCGCGATCGCCATCGCCACCGACCCCGCCGAACTCGCCAAAACACTCGGCCAGGGCTTCCGCCCCGCCCGCGCGGTGTTCCCCCGATCCTCACCGTTCTTCGACCCGACCGCCGCCCAACCCGCCGCGGACCCCGCCGAAGCCCAACGGCTGTTCGACGAACTCGCAGCCGCCGGAAACCCGCTGCACTTCACCCTCGTGACCGCGCGGAACCCGCAGAGCCAACTGATCGCCGAGTTCCTCCAAAGCCGCCTCACCCGCTACCGCAACGTCGACATGAGCATCGAACCCCTCGACATCGGCGCCTTCGTCACCACCGTCCGCGTCAACCGCACCTTCCAAGCCGCGTTCGACCAGACCTGGCAACCCGACCCCGAACCCGGCATGTACCAGAGCTTCCACAGCACAAGCCCCCTCAACGCCACCGGCTGGAGCAACCCCCAAGCCGACCGGGCACTCGACCAGGCGCGCGCCACCCAGGACCCCGCCGCCCGCAGGACCGCCTACATCGCGCTGCAACACGCCCTGTCCGCAGACCTCCCGATCTGGACCTTCGCCGAATCCCGGATCGGCCCGGTCTGGAGCAACCAGGCAACCGGCGTCGAAACCTACAACGGCGGCGTCCCCTACCTGGACCGGATCGGCCTGCGCAGCTAGCAACCCCCGCACCCTTCACGCCGATTCGGCGCGCCCACACGGCGCGCCGAATCAGCCGATACGTCCTGCAACCCGGGAACAAACGGCCATCACCACAGCAGCTTCGCGGGACCTTCGTCGTTCCCGGGTCTCACGCCTGTCACGTCCGCAACCCTGCCTGGCCGCTGCGGGCAACCCCGTCACATACCGGCACACCATCGGATACGAGACGCCCTCGGCGCCCTACTCGTCCCACAGCCGGTGAAGATCCCAGCCGCCGTGTGCCGCTGCTTGCCAGGTGCGTGCAACTCGGTCGCAACATCGCGTCGATCGCCAACTCGAAGCGTCCGACCGTCTTCGGCGGGGTGGCATCCGCTTCCGCGGCTGCGCCACGCCGGCTCCAACGCCTTCGTCACCGTGGCCCAGCCGACGCCTCGCCCGACACCTCGACGGCCTCAGCCCTGCCCCACCGATGTCCTGGACGGCCACGAGGTCCGCTTCGCGCCGTCGGCGCAGACGGCCCCTGACGTTTGCGGCGAGGTCTGCCGGGCGAATCACCACGAGATTCAGTCCGTTGGCCGGTATCAGGGTGTCCCCGCGGGGCGTCGCACAGTGCCCGTTGCTCCCCGCTGACCGTGAGCCGATCCGACTTGTCGGCTGATCGTGCTGGAGTTCCCGGTACTCCACCACCAGGCGGCGCTCGCACCAGTAGGAGTCAACGGGCCACTTCGCCCGACACCCCGACCTTCCCGGGTCTCCCCGCAGCCAGGCGAACGTGTGTTGACGCTCGCCCACTTCAC
Source organism: Embleya sp. NPDC059237 (assembly GCF_042754105.1). NCBI lineage: Bacteria > Bacillati > Actinomycetota > Actinomycetes > Kitasatosporales > Streptomycetaceae > Embleya > Embleya sp. NPDC059237. Next base: position 3,499 of record NZ_JBHZAE010000038.1, read on the forward strand.
CCAAGGCCTCGTCACACAGGCCCAGCACGTACGCCTCGTCACTGTCTTCCCGACCCACAACCCCTCATCATTCAGCAGACCGCCGACAGAGAGCCCAAGAAGCCGTGGCGAACGCAGCACGTGTCGTTGTCCGCGTACGGCGACACGATGATCGACATCCGACGATGTAGTCCTGCCGGGTGAACCTCGAAGCGACCCGTGCGCCACAGGTGTTGCACCGGTCATGGTCGTTCCGACGGCTTCTGAGCTGCGGAAAGTCAAACCGCACGCTCGCAGAGCCCCGGAGCATGTGCGGGGATTTCGACTGCTCGGGCGAGGATGTCGAACGCGACTGGGCGGCGCGCACCGGGTGTCGGATGTCGGCCCTACGGTGGGCGTATGAGTACCCGGGACGGTATCGCGTGGCTGCGCGAGGCCCGCGAGTTCGGATCCGACTACTGCGTGACGTTCGCACGCGGCCTGGAGCCCCTGGAACTGCTGATCCGTCTGGGGTGCAATCCGTCCACGGTCGTGCCGATGGGATTGGTCGACGCCACCGAGACCTACTTCGACACCGGCGTGGAGACCATCCGGGCCGGCACCTCGCGCGGATGGGCGTACGCCGTGGAGACCACGGGAAATCGAGGCTTCCAGAAGGGAGTCCCGGACGCGGTCTCCACCGGCACCGAGGCGGTACTCGTGTACGCGGACAGCAATCCCGTCGCATACCTGCTCCACGCCGAGAACGGCGAGATCGTGTGCGGCTTCGAGGAGGAGACCCCCGACGACCGGATCGGAACGGACCCCGACCGGCTCCTGCCCCACATGATCGCCGCCGGACTCCTCACCCCGGACGGCAACCAACCCGACGACAGCCCGACGCGCGGGTGCGAACTGCGCATGGCCGAAACCGTGTTCGGCCTCGACCTCCCGCACGACCTCGTCGTCCACGGCCTGCTCCTCGCCGCCGGACTGCACGAAGGACTCTCCCATCCCCTCCCCGACGATCGCCGCCGTCGGCGAACCACCCGCCGAGTAGCCGATCACGAGCACCACAGTGTCGGTGAAGCCCGAAAATCGGCATGACCGGTCCGGCCCGTGACGAGACTGTCGGCCGACACTTCCAGGCCTGGGCGTCGTGACCGCGGATCGCTATCGGTGAACCATCGGGGTGAAAACGTGAGTATGTCCTTCTTTTGGCGTCGTGCCTCGGCCGAAGCGGTCTCGTGCTCGGCTCCTCACGAGTTGCTGGAACTCGTCCCGTACTGGCATCAACGGCCCGAACTCTGGAACGCGGGCTTGGTCACCGGAGTCGAGTTCCACTTCTCGGTTCTGGACCGGGTACTCGTGGAGTGTTGTCCCGATCAGGTCTCGGCGGAGCTCGTCGTCCATGGCGGCGAGCCGCGCACGGACCTGTGGGCCAGCCCCGATGGCGAGGTGCAGGAACACACCGTCGTCACCACGCTCACCCCTGAGCAGGTCACTGCGGCCGCCGAGGCTTTGCGCTGCGCTCCGTGCGAAACCCGGCTCTGCGCGAACCCGCGGCGCATGACCGCGTTGGTGGAGGAACTCGAGTTCACCACCCCATGGCACGACGATTGGGAGCGGCGGGTCGTCCATGACCTGGCGAAGCTCACCGGCTTCTATCGCGCGGCAGCCGATAGCCGACGATGCTCCTGCCGGACGGGACCCGTCTTGGATGAGGGATCTGTGCTCCCGGAACTACCGAAGGTCTCCGCTCGGCAGGGCTGGGCGAGGTGGAGCCGGTCTGACACGGGGGATCGAAGTCCCGGAAGGGCGGCAGGCTTCCACCTCGCTCGGCAGGCCCTTGCGCTCATGCGTTCAGGCTCGCCGATCAGTTGTTAGAAGGGCGGGTCGTCGGCGCATCCCTCCACGCGAGGCCAAGGATCGCGCGGCGCCGGACGGGCGTGGGTGTCGTGGGTAAGGCGCGCTCGCTCGACCCGATGACGATCGCGCCGAAGCCGCGGTCGGGGTCCGCGAGTGCCGCGACCAACGCGGCGGCATCCGGCCGGCGGGCCCACGGCAACGAACGGCTGTGCCCGACGTCGAAGAACTCCGCGACGATCCGGCCGTGACCCGACGTCAACGCCTGCGCGTTGAGCAGCTGCCAGCCTCGCGATGTCTCGGGGTCCTGGTGGTCCTCGGTTGACACCCGGCCGTAGAACGCGAAGCGCGCGCCGGACCGCGTGGCTGTCGACACCGTGGGGCTGGGGCGGCGGGTAGCCCAGGATTCCAGCGCGGTTTCTTCGACGAGATCCTTCTTCGGCACGGGCACGGCGGTCGGATCCTTGGTCCTCATGGCATTCGCGGTCGCGCGTTCCGTTCGATCCTGCATCAGCACGCCGTGCACGGATACGGCGCGAGGAAGCACACGCGACAGGCGAGTGCCTCCCACCACGCCTGCTGATGCGATGTAGGCCTGTTCTCGCCGAGAACAGCGGTGCTGGGGGGCGCGGCCGAGTTTTCGGCACCCCCGACCTCGCAGGTGATCGCGGTCCGCGCCGGTGGCCGACAGCCGCCCCGGCCCTCCGGGATGCCGGAGGGCCGGGGCGGGGTGTCAGGCGTCGATGCCGAAGTACCGGCTGAGGTAGTCGATGATCTCGACGGCGTGCGGCAGGAGTTCGGGCAGTTGGGCGGCGAGTGTCTGCCGGGTGGCGGCGGACAGGGCTCCGGTGCTGGTGGCGGCCGGGCGGACGTACGGTTCCAGGCGCCTGATCAGCTCGTAGTTGCTGTCGATGTTCTCGGCCCGCATCGCCTTCTCCAACGGCGGTGCCCCGGGCGGTGGGATGGGGGCGAGGACGCGGCTGACGTAGGTGACCCGGTGCAGGATCCGCCAGCACGGGGGCTTGGCGGAGTTCTGCCGGGCCTGGCGCAGGGCGGCGGCGTCGGGGGCGTTGCTGCCCCGCAGCCACATCGGGTCGACGACCTTGCGGTAGAAGTCGTCGAAGTTGGCACTGGTCTCGCCGAGGTAGAAGGTGAGGAAGCGGTAGGCGTCCACCTTGCCCGGCACCAGCACCGGCCGGCCCGCCGCGTCGTACGCCGGCTTGCCGTCGGCGTCCCGGCGTTGCAGGTCACCGGACGGCGCGCACTGGACGTCGAGGCCGAAGGAGCGGGAGGCGTCCTTGCCCTTGGCCCGGGTGGTGCTGAAGCCGCCGCCCGCGGAGGCGTCCAAGTGCATCCCGAAGCCGAGGCCGAGGGCGCCGAAGGACAGGTCGAAGGAGCCGCCTGCCATGCCGTGGAAGCTGTACGAGCCGGCGGTGGTCTCGCTGACGGCGTCGGTCGCCTCGGTGGTCTCGGCGAAGAAGCCGCCCTGCGCCGTCCAGACGTAGGTATTGACCAGGTCCCGGTGCGAGAAGCCGTCGGCCGTCGGATTCGGGCCGCCGGGGCGGCTGTCGTCCCGCGGCGCGACGTCCATGCCCATCGAGCGCAGCACCGTCCGGGCCTGGGCCTCGGCCGGGTCGTTCCTGCTGTCGCTGTTGGGCTCGGTGGAGATCGACTGGTAGTAGGCCTGCAACCGCTGCTGGTCGCGGGTGATGCGGCGCTTGAGGGCGTACGCGTCCCGGGGCTTGAAGTAGCTGTACTCGCCGTACGCGGTGGCGGCCGGGTAGTCGGGGTCGGTGACCTTGCCGCGTTCGTCGAATCCGACCGCGCCGTCCAGGGTGCCCTGCTTGGTGTAGCGGGGGTTGATCGGGAAGTGGATGATGTTCCAGTCCCGCGGGATGTCCGGGTTGGGCAGCATCCGGTAGGCGATGAGCGCGCCGGTGTGTGCCAGGCGCAGCGCGAACACGTCGGCGGTCTGGGACTGCACGAGTGCCATGCCGGTGTTGGCGGGCACGTAGCGGCGGCCGATGGCCGGGTTGACCAGTTTGCCCGGGTCCTCGGGGTAGCCGGTGAGCGCCAGCCTGGTCTTCCGGGAGGTGTTGGTGCCCTGGCTGACCTGGGTGTCCGAGCTCCAGGTGTTGGAGTACTCCAGGCTGGCGGTGACGCCGAGCTTGAGCTGCCCCTCGGCCAGCGGGGTGGCGGTGCCGACGCCGAGCGGGGCGGTGACGGTCATGATGTCGGCTTCGGTCTCGATGCCGAAGGAGAGGTTGAAGGCGGCGTCGACGCTCCGGGACTTGCTGGCGGAGAGGCTCTGCACCACCTCCTCGGCCTCGGCGAACTCCACCGAGGACGCCCCGGCGTGGTCGCCGGAGTCGGCCGTGAGGTTCTCCGAGGGCACCGGCGGGGCGCCCTCGACGAAACCGACCAGCTGCGGGTCGAACTGGGCCTGGCCGACCCACTCGGTGGTCAGGTCGCCGACCTTGTAGCCGGTGACCAGGTGCCAGCGGTCGTCGCGGACGTAGCCGTAGCAGCGCTTGAGCACGCCGAGCGCCTCGCCCTTGGCGTCGAACTGGAGGTCGGCGTACTCGCTCGCGCCGGGGCTGCCGCCGATGGTTTCGTGGAACGGGGTGCGGACATCGGCGAGGGCCGAGCGCACCTGGGCGGTGTCGGTGGAGATCGGGGCGGTGGAGAGCAGGATCCGGGGCCGCCTTGCCGAGACTGCCGGGAAGTCCAGGTCGTTGCCGCGCAGGCCCTCGTCCCGCACCGAGGTGGTGCCGGGCTCGGTGGAGTCGCGGTCGAACGGCCAGTAGCCGAGCAGGTCCCGCTTGTCGCCGCGCAGCCGGGTGAACAGGTTGTCCTGGATCTGCTCCGCGGTCCGGACGGTGCGCCAGATCCGCACCTCTTCCAGCGTCCCGGTGAACGGGTCGGCCGGCTTGCCGCCCTCCAGCCGGGCGCCCAGGGTGAGTTGGGCCTCGCCCCAGGGCGTGAAGTCCTGCGCGGTGACGGTGCCCTCGGCCAGCGGTTCGCCGTTGCGGTACAGCCGCAGCGGGCTGGCCGCCGGGTCGGGGTCGCGGGTCCAGTAGGCGCCGCGCAGCTTGGCCGGGAAGGAGCCGGAGTGGTCGAAGGCGACGTTGCCGGCGTTCTCGTCGAAGGACCAGCGGGCCAGCAGGCCCTTCTCGCGCGGCGTGACGGGCAGCCCGACCTGGGCGGACGTCCGTGCCGCGGTCCAGATCCGCACCTCGCACAGCACGCCGGTGAGGCCGCGGCCGATCTCCAGCCCGCTGCCGTTGGCCTGCGCGCCGGGCCCGCGGTAGAGGTGGTAGCCGGCGGGGGAGTTGCCGATGAAGAAGCGGATGCTCTGTTCGGGCTCGGGCGGCTCGGTCGGCCGGGGGCCTGTGGCGACCACGGGCTGGAGGCGCTCGCGCACCACACTCACCCGCAGCACCGTTCCGGTCGTCAGGGCCCGGTCCGAGGTGAAGCGCACGGCCTTGCCGTCGGCCTCGGCGAACGCGAACTCCAGCCGCCCGTCGGCCAGCACGCCGAACTGGTACGGGACGCCGTCCCGCCCGCCGTCGACCGCGCTGCCCTTGGCGACCAGGCCCATCGGGGTGCCGAGCCGGTCGATCCGGACGAATGCCTCGATGGTGAGGTCTTCGAGTACGTCCAGCGCGTTCTGCGGCTCGACCGCCAGGCCCACCGCGTCGTCCAACCGCAGCGCCCAGGACTGGGTGTAGGTCGCGGCCAGGTGCGCCCATTCGTTGCACGGGAACCGCTCCGCCGACTTCACCACCTGGGCGCCGACCCGGGCCACCACCTGGTAGCCCTTGATCGGGGACGGCGGGCTGCTCGGGCCCTCGAACGTCCAGTGTCCCAGCAGGCCCGGCTCGCGCCCGGACAGCCGTCGATCGCGGTCGGCGGCGATCTCCCGCTGGGTGCGGGCCCGGTCGAAGACCCGGACCTCGTCGATGCGGCCGTCGAGGTACGTCCCGCTGAACGGCTGGCACCCGATGACCAGCGGCCCGTTGCCGGTGTACGGCCCGGTGGCGGTGCGGCGGCCGACCTGGACGCCGTCCCGGTAGAGGATCTGCTCGCGGGTGGCGTTCTTGTACACCGCCGCCCAGTGGTGCCACTCCAGGTCCGGGTAGGCCTCGGCGGTGACCAGGTCGTCGTCGAACAGCCCGAAGCGGAAGGTCTCGGCGGCGTCGAACGCCAAGTGCAGCGACTGGTCGCGCAGGCCGCTCGGTGTGCCGTGGGTGAGCAGCGGTTCGGTGCGGCCCCGGGACTGGTTGCGCTTGGCCCACAGCTCGATGGTGAAATCGCGGTCGGCCAGGTCGAGTTGGTAGGTCAGTTCGACCTTCTCGGCGCCGGCGAACTGCTTGACCGGGAGCCCGGCCGGGACGAGCGAGAGGGAGTAGCCCGAGTCGTCCGTCCGGGCGTGGACGACCCGGCCCTGTCCGGCCTCCGGGTTGGCCCAGACCTCCAGGGTCAGGTCGCCGCTCGGGGTGATGCCCTGGTGCCGGCCGGCGGGCAGCGTCAGGTACTGCTCGCCGCCGTGGAACTGGAAGGCCCGGCCGGGCATGTCGGCCCGCCAGCGGCAGCCGCGTCCGGCGATGGTGGGCCGGGCGGTGCCGTTCGGCACGAACTCGACCTCGCCCGGGTTCAGCCCGATCAGCCGGGAGCCGTCGGAGAGGAGCACCCCGGGCCGACTGGAGGAGGCCCGGCCCCAGTCGTAGCCGACCAGGCCGACCTTGTCGCCGGGCTTGATGCCGCCGGCGTCCCCCGTGAGGGTCAGGGTCTTCGAGCCGACCGGGGTGTCGGCGGCCACGGCGCAGCCTGCCGAGCCGATCTGCAGGTGGGCCTTGGCCGGGAGCGCGACGGTGATGCTCTCGGTCAGCTCCACGGTGGCGCCGTTCACCCGGGCGACCGCGCCGACCGTCACCGGCCGGCCCGGGTCGCCGGCCAGCGCCGCCGCCATCGGCCCGGCCTTGCGCGGCAGCGAGCGCCAGGTCTCGGTGTCGGCGCCGACGGTGACGGTCAGGTCGCAGCGGCCGGGCGCGTCGCCGTCGGAGACCACGATGGTGCAGCCGTCCAGCGGGATCGCCGGGTCCCGGGCGGCGAAGCCGAGAGTGCCGCCGTCACCGTCGAGCGTCTGGAGGCCGCGGACCACGGCGGTGTCGTAGTAGACGGCGGAGAACTGGTCGTCCGAGCCGCGGAAATAGAGCACGACGTTGCCGGTTCCGCTGTCCAGCAGGGCAGGCCGGTCGGCGCCCCGGGCGAACTCCAGCAGGGCGCCGTTCAGGCTCAGGCCGCCGGCGTCCACGGCGAGCAGCGGCATCGGCACGGTGAGGTCGTCGTCGCCCTGCAGTGCGGCCGACAGGCGGGCCAACTGGTCTTGGGCTTCGGCAAGTTCGGCCTTCTTGGCGGTCAGCACGAGTTGCAGCTCGGCGACCCGCTTGCCGGAGGCGCGGGATTCCTGGACCGCGGCACGCGCGGCGTCCATCCGCTCCTTGATGGCGAAGAACATGGTGTCCCAGCCGTTTATCATGCCCGCCCGGTGCATCCGGAACAGCCCCGCGTCGGTTGTACGGCACTCCGCCGCCTGGCGCAGTACGGGCGTTTTGCTGTCGGCGGGCAGGCCGATGGCCATGTCGCTGCCCGAGTTCACGATCCGTACGTAGTCCCCTTCGTGGACCAGGGTGAACCGGACGAACGCTTCGTTGAGGCTCTTGAACGGATCCCACGGCAGGAGGTTTATTTCGTTGCCCTCGGCACGTTGCTCGTATTTCACGTGCAGGAAGTAGTTGGATTTCGCGGCGGGGCGCAGGTAGCTGGGAACGCCACCGGCGGCTTGGGGGGGATAGGCGCCGTCCATGGTCCAGACCGTCCGGGGGCCGTCGGGGCCGGAGAAGCCCACCCCGTCGTTCAACGACCCCCACACGAGATCGAAGTAGACCCACTGCACCGTCTTGCCGTTGATCACCCGCGGAGTCTTGAGTTCCAGGGTGTAGTTCCAGAGCTGCGGTTGCGGCGCATAGATGTTGTACAGCCACTCCATGCGGTCGTATTCGGGCTGCAGGGCGTCCTGCGCTGCCTGACGTGCCGGCAGCAGGGCCGCCGTGGTGTTCAGGCGGGCGATCTCGACAGGCAGCGCGGCGATCTCCGGCTCCAGCCGCCGGATCACCTGCTGCAGGGCGCTGATCTGCTCGGAGTCCTGCCCCCTGGTCGGCCGCTTCAGCACCTGCGGGTCCAGCACGTCCGGCGTCTCGGCCAACCGCCCGTCCCGGGCGACCGCGAAGTCCAGGGTCGCCAGGCACGGTTCCTGCCCGTACTTGGCGGCGAACGCCAGCAGCACCCGGGCCTGCCGCTTGGCCGGCTTGGGGTCGGCGCGGTAGCCGGAGACCACGTTCTCCTGCTGGTGGTAGAGCACGGCCGACATGCCGGACACCACCGTGCGGCCCTTGAGGGTGAAGCTGTCGCGCCGCACCCCGGGGTGGTCGCCGATCGGGGCGTCCGAGCCGGTCCACTGCGCGGCGCCTTCGATCTTTCCGTGCAGGGCGTCGTCGCTCTGGTCGTAGGCGGTGGTGCCGGTGCCCTCGTCGAAGCGGTAATAGGCGGTCAGGCCCGGCTCGTTGCCGACCAGCCGGTGACCCAGGTCCTCGGTGAGCTCGGCTGCCGAGCGCACCCGGTTCCACACCCGCAGTTCGTCGAGGTCGCCGGTGAAGTGGCGGACCGTGCCGCCCGTGTCCTGCCGGCCGACCAGGGTGGCGGCCCGGGAGACCGGGGTGAACGGCAGTGGGCCGCTGCCCGCCGGCCGGCCGTCGACGTACAGCCGCGCCGTGGTGCCGTCGAAGGTCGCGGCGACGTGGGTGTAGACGTCGGCGGCGAGGGCGGCTGTGGAGGCGAGCGCGGACGGCGCCCCCTCGTGCTCCAGCCGCAGCGCGCCGATCGCGTCCACGGAGAGTTGGTACTCTCCGGCCCGGCCGAGCAGCGGGCCGTCCAGCGCGGCGGGCTTGACCCACGCCTCGACCGAGTAGGCCCGGCCGCCGAAACGCAGCGCCGCGGGGTCGCCGAGGTCGACGTGCGCGCCGGCGCCGTCCAGCCGCAGCGCGGTCTCGGCGTGGCCGGCGGTGCCCGTCACCGGCACCAGGTCGTGCCCGGTGAACGGGCAGGGGCCGGGGGAGCGCTCGAACACCGCGTCCTGGTAGGCCGGGTCGGGGCTGGTGTAGAAGCGAGTGCCCTGGGTGTTGAACAGGCCCTGCTCGCCCTGCTCGACATTGAAGCCGTCGACCCGCCCGGTCGCGTCGTTGTACGCGAACAACTGCCAGCGCTGCACGTTGGCGACCGCGGTGGGCACCAGCACCGCCGCGAACCGGCCCTGCGTCAGGTTCCGGAGGAACGACAGCTCCTGGGTCGGCTCGTGGAACGGCCGGCCCTCCATGTCCTCGGTACCCAGGCTGTCCTTGGCCGACTCGGGACGAGTGGCGTGCCGACTGCGCTTGAAGCGCGCCTCCAGCACCGGTTTGAGCTTGCCGTCCACCAGCACGAACCGGTCGCACAGCAGAGTGTCCCGCACCAGCGGCACCTTCGCGCCGCCGCTCAACACGTAGTCGGGCCGGGACGCGGCCCCGGACGAGCCGCCGCCGGTCAGCTTGTACACCGCCCCGGCGTCGCCCGCGCCGACCGACTGGCGCAGCACCACCACGTACGTCCCGTCCGAGACCACCTGGAACGGGGCGTCCGCGGTCAGCCGCCCGGTGGACGACAAGTGCGGATCGACGTCCTCCTCGGCCGGCCGCTCCCCTGGCGCGGCCTCGGCGCCGCCCCGCTTCACCGTCGGCATCGCGGTCGCGCCGACCACCGCGTACCCCACCTCGGCCAGTTCTCGGGGGAAGACCAGCTCGGCCGGGTTCTCGCTCCAGTACGCGGCGTCCACTGCGCCCTTGGTCGGCGGGCCGGAGAAGTCCAGCACCGAGTAGACGATCCGGCGCGCGGCGTCCATCGCGAAGGCGATCGTCGTGCCCTGGTGCCGGGCCATGGTGACGTGCCGGTACGAACGGTCCCCGTAGACCTTGAGCAGGGATTCTTGACGTGCCACTGTTCCCCTTCCACGAGCCTCGTCGTGCAAAGCCCCCCAACAGGACTTCGGCAGTCTGGCATCCGCGACACCAGCACATGGGGATTGTGAGAACTCACGGGTACAACACGACTCGATCGCTACGCCAACTGTCCGGAACTTCGCCCTCCGGCCCCGCCCTGCCGGTCGTCTGCCTGCGTCCGGCGGGGGCGGCCGGTGACTGCGGGAGGTCCTCGGGCTCACCACCGCACCGGCCGCGACCGTTCGTTCCGAGAACCGGCGGTCGTCGATGCGGCCACGCGGTGCCCGAGGCACGGTGTCCAAAAAAAGCAACCAGCCGCCGGTGCTGGTCGAGGCGAGGCCGAGGTCATTCGTGGCTCTGACGCGGCGGATCGACGCTTGTGGCGGAGTGCTTCGACGCCCTGGAGGCGCCTTGCCGTCGGGGCGGAGCGCATGCGGGCCGCCATCCAACGCTCCACGATGAAGCCCGACTTGCAGTGGTCGACGCGACGTCGTGGAGCGGCGCGGACGTCGCGTTCGTCGGCGACGACCAGCCGTCGGGGAATTCCAGGGCAGCATTTCGCCCGCAGTTCGCCACCCTTTCGAGGGGTAGACCCGGGCCTTATCGCGCGTTACTTTTGTAATTGCGAGGAACTGCTGGACGCTTCGGACACATAATTGCCCCACGAACTTCCGTTCGAAGGCAGCATCAGTCGGCACCCGCGTTCGGCCTCGGCCGAGGCGGGTGTTCGTCGTTTCCGAGCTTGTGTCTGTCGATCACCTCCTCGTCTCGGCCCGTAAGTCGTTCACCCTTTGACCGGCCGTCCGGTGCCGGTCTTGGAGCTGCGGTCATCGTCCGATGGCGACCCTCTCCTTCTTCTCGGTGTCGGCGGTCACGGTGCGGCCGGCTTGGTCATAGATCAGCGTGATGCCGTCCTTCCGGAGGCGGGCGAGTGCGCGTGCTGGGTCCGGCACGCTCGTCTCGCCGGTGCGCATCAGGTGCAGTGCTGGTAGGTCGGCGAGAACGTGGTCTTCGCGGACGTAGGCGTTGGGTTCCCGGTCGGGATCACGAGGTGTGGCGCTGGAGTGCCCGTGGCGGCGGCGGTAGGCCGCGCGTCCGTTGGACCAGCACGACTCCATCCGCCTCCGGCAGTGGCCGCAGCGCAGCAGTCCGGCGCGCTGATACATGTGCTCGGGAGCGGACTTGTCTGCGCGGATGCCCTGCGCGGTGACGAGGTCGGCCTCGCTGACCAGTGCCGGGTGCGCCGGCTTCTCCGAGATGATCCATGCGTCCGGGGTGTTGCGGCGCATGACGTCGCGATGCCCGAGCGTGGTGTTCGCCGGGTCGACGAGGTCGTGGTCGGTGCGCTGCCGGTTCCATACCCGGCGGCCGGTGTAGCGGGGGTTGCTCAACACAGCGTGCACCGAGGTGAGCGTCCAGGCCTCGGCGGTGCGGTGCGGGTTGCGCTGGTGGTCTGAGTGGGGATTTAGGCATGGATTGATGCGTTAAGTCGCTTGACTGCCAGTGGCGTTCAGCATGATTTGCTCCATACATGCATCCTTGCGTCTGCGAAGCTCCAGCCTGGGACGCCTGTTTGATCCGCCCATCGCACCCGGATTCCGTCTAGCTTGTCGATGTCACAGAAACTCCCGACCAGCCAAATACCCTCCTCGGCACCGCTGTTCATGTAGGAGCTCTTCCGTGAGCCAGCGGAAGGCGTATCCCAGTGACCTGTCCGACGCCCGATGGGCGCTGATCGAGCCGACCCTGACGGCATGGAGACAAGCCCGGCTCGACCGCAGACCCACCGGCCGGCCGGCCAAAGTCGACCTCCGTGACGTAATCAACGCGATCCTCTACGTCAACCGCACCGGAATCCCCTGGACGAAGGAATCTTCGCCCAGCTCAACTACGACCTGACCGCACTGGCCCGCGTCGAGGAGGGCCGCAAACCCGAACCCACAGGCTCCGTCATCGACACCCAGAGCGTGAAGACCTCCACCAACGTGCCCGTGACCAGCCAAGGAACGGACGCCGCAAAGAAGATCGTGGGACGGAAGCGGGGCATCCTCACCGACACGATCGGCCTCATCCTCGCCGTGACCGTCACCGCCGCGAGCCTCTCCGAAAACGCCCTGGGAATACACCTCCTCGACCAGGCCAAGAAGACGTATCCGACCATCGCCAAGAGCTGGGTGGACACCGGCTTCAAGAAAGCCGTCGTCGAGCACGGCGCCCAGCTCGGAATCGACGTCGAAGTCGTCGACAGAAATCCCGGAGTTCGCGGCTTTCATGTCCTCAAAAGGCGCTGGGTAGTGGAGCGGAGTATCGGATGGATCATGATGCACCGACGTCTCGCCCGCGACTACGAGACCCTCACCGCCAGCTCCGAAGCCATGATCCACATCGCCTCGATCGACAACCTCACCAAGCGCATAACGGACGAGACCACGCCAACCTGGCGAGGCACCTACTAGGGCAAAAAAAGCTAGCAGCCTAAATTAAATGCCCTCTGAGACACAGCAGCAGGTCCGCGGCCTGTCGATTGCGTGCATAGGGGCGCAAGAGTCCGGCCATGCGGTCGCGTGCCTTGCCAACGTAGAGCGAGCGCGTGTCCCGGTCCCGGGCGAGGTGATTCCAGTGGGCGCAGGCCGCATCCAAGTCACCGAGGCGGAGGTGGAGTTCTGCCAGGTGAGCTCGGGTGAGCAGTCTGTCGCGGCCGTGCGCGGGCGGTCTGAGGCGTAAGGAGGTTTCGAACGCGCGCCGGGCGCCTTTCAGGTCTCCGGACCTTTGCAGGATGCGGCCCTTCTCGTATTCGAAGCTGGCACGCGGGTACCGGCCGAAAGGTTCACATTCGCACGATGCTTCGTCGTCCAGAGCGCTCTCGGCACGGTCGAGGTCGCGCAAGGCGGACTCGCCGGCGCCTGCGGCGGCGCGGCCCGCGTAGAGGTAGGCCTGGACAGGGCGGCCGGCCGGGAGACTCAGGGCCATCTCGGCGTAGGCGGCGGCGATCGGGTGCTGCAGGTGTTCGGCCTGCGTACTCAGTGCGCGCAGAGTGACCGCATAGTGGTCGAAGTGGTCGGCAAGCCTGATGACAGCCATGTAGTAGCGCAGCGCGAGTCCTTGGTAACGGGTGTCCGCCGTCATCGTCGCCAGCAGGAACCCCAAAGACCAGTCGGCCGGAGCATCGTCGGCAATGTAGGCCGCCAGCGCCGTGCGCGCGTGTCCGCCGCCGTAGGAGCAGTGCAACGTGGAGAACAGACGAATCATGTCCTCGATCGCTGCCACTTTGGATTTCTTCCCGCGGCTGGGAGTTCCGGCGAAGAGAGTGGGCCGGTACAGCTCCCCGCGGTACTGCTGGTCGGCGCGGGCCAGGTCGGCCAGGGCACGGGTCGGCCGATGGGTGGGAGGCACAGGGTCCAACCCTGCATCGCAGGGTGTGATGTTGCGTCCGATGCGCTGGCTCAGGACGGCAGCCACCAGGTCGGGTACCGGAGACCTGGGGTGGGCTCCATTGAGCCAGTGGCCCACCGACGTTCGGTCGTAGTGGAGCCGCAGGCTCTCACGGGTGCCTGCGGCGTTCACGGCGCGCGCGAGGTCCGCGCCGCTCCAGCGAGCCTCCGCCATCAGGGTGCGCAGAGCGGCGTTCGGGCTTGCTCGTGACATTCCGACCCCATACAAGAGCGGGTGGTTAAGGATCGACGAGGTCTGTCAGCCTCGCTCCGGTTGCGGGCCGGCCGGCATCTCGGGCGTGAGGGCGTACTCGGCTCACGATGAATAGAGACGATATTTGGTATTCAGCCAAAATTGGGCAGAATTCTAACAATCGTCGATACCGGAGGGCTGCCGGGTGTGGCGCGTTCGCCCCGTCGGCAGCAAGCGATGCCCGTTGTCGACCAGCGAAGGGCAGTCCGCGCGGCGATGCCGGTGGCGCCGACAGGTGTGTGTCAATGGCCGGTCTCATCCATGACCGCCGTCATGTGTGGAACCGGACCGGGCCGAAGGTCACGCGGCGGGCCACGGCCTCACCTGCAGCACTGGCGCGTCTCAGGATCGTGACGATGCTGTCGCAGACCACGAAGGAGCCGTGCTCGGCGGCGTCGCCAAGAGGCGGGCGCACATGGCGCAGCGGCTTCGCTGTGCCCTGACCTGTGCGGTGGTCGGCGGCGGGCGCGTTGGAGTATCCGCGTCCGCGGGCCGAGTACGAAGGGGGCGTGCGCGTTTCCTCCTTGCGCCCGATTTCACAAGCGGTCCACGGGTTCCACACCACGACGTGGTTGATCGCTGGCCGCCGGGGCACCGGGCGTGTTTTCTGGAGGCATCCGCCGCGTACGGGCCGCGCGCGCAACGGACTCGCGGGCTGTCGGGATGGTGGTCGAGCCGAGCAGCTGCGGCCCGGACAGTCATCGTGGGAGGTTTCCATGGCTTCGGTTCTCGCCCCGTCTTCGGCCACTCCCGCTCGGCGGGAGGCCGTCGCGGTGATCGGTGCGGGCTGCAGGTTCCCCGGGGGCGTCGACTCACCGTCGTCGCTGTGGCGGTTGCTGTGTGCGGGGATCGACACGGCGGCGGGGGTGCCGCCGGACCGCTGGTCGTTCGAGGAGCTCGGCGATGTGGAACCGGCGGTGGTCGAGCGGATGCGCTGGGGCTGCTACTTGGACTCCGACATCCGGGCCTTCGACCCGGCGGCGTTCGGGATCGGCGCCGAGGAGGCGGCCTGGGTGGACCCGCAGCACCGGCTGTTTCTCGAGGTGGCATGGGAGGCGTTCGAGTACGCGGGGATTCCGGTGGTGGACCTGAGCGGATCGCGGACCGGCGTGTTCGCCGGGGTCTACAGCGACGACTACCTGCTGCGCAACCGGCCGCGCCCGGAGGAGGTCAGTGCGTACTACGGGCTGACGAGCATGCACAGCACCATGGTGGGCCGGGTGTCGTTCCAGTGGAACCTGCAGGGGCCCAGTGTGGCCGTCGACACCGCGTGCTCCTCGAGTCTGGTGGCCGTCCACCTGGCGTGTCAGAGCCTACGCACCGGTGAGTCGGATCTGACGTTGGCCGGTGGCGTGCAACTGGTGCAGACGCCGGAGCAGATGGTTGCGTCGGCCCGGTGGGAGATGCTCTCGCCCCGCGGTCGCTGCCGTTCGTTCGACGCGGGGGCGGACGGGTTCGTGCGCGGCGAGGGCTGTGGTGTGCTGGTCCTCAAGCGTTTGGCCGACGCGCAGCGCGACGGTGACCGGATCCTGGCGGTGCTGCGCGGTTCGGCGGTCAACCAGGACGGGCACAGCAGCCGCCTGACGGCCCCGTCCCAAGACGCGCAGGAGCAGGTGTTCCGCGCCGCGTTGCAGGCGGCCGACGTGCGGGCCGCGAATGTGGGAATGGTCGAGGGGCACGGTCCGGGCACGCCGGTGGGCGACCCGGTGGAGTTCGCCGCGACCGCCGCGGTCTACGGGCTGGGCCGGGGGCGCTGCGCCCTGGGGTCGATCAAGAGCAACATCGGGCACACCGAGCCGGCTGCGGGGGTGGCCGGTCTGCTCAAAGCAATCCTCGCCGTGCGTCACGGAGTGATCCCGCCGACACTGCACTTCCAGCGGTGGAATCAGGACACGGACGCCGAAGGCACACGTCTGTTCGTCCCGGTGACGACGACGGACTGGCCCGTGGACGGCACCAGGCTGGCCGCCGTCTCCGGCTACGGCATCGGGGGCACCAACGCGCACGTCATCGTGGAACAACCGCCCGAGGCCACCGTGGCGCAGCGGACCGGCGTGCGCCCACGGGCCGAGGTGGTGGCACTGTCCGCGAATTCGGCCGCCGCACTGTCGGCGTCGGCCGGACGCCTCGCGGACTGGCTGACGCGTGATGGGGACGAGGCGAACGCGGCGCTTGCCGACGTGGCGTACACGCTGGCCGTCCGGCGCAGCCACGGAGCCCATCGGCTGGCGGTCGTGTCGCGATCACGGGCCGAACTGGAAGTCGGCCTTCGCGCCCACGTCGAAGAGGCGGCGACGCCCACGGCGGTGTCGGGCCGGGTGTCCGCGGGGGTCGAGAGCGGACCGGTGTGGGTGTTCTCCGGGCAGGGGTCGCAGTGGGCGGGTATGGGCCGGTCGCTGCTCGAGCAGGACGAGGCGTTCGACGCCTCGATGCGGGAGCTGGAGCCGCTGATCGAGGCGGAGGGCGGACCGGTGCTCGGCCGCGTGCTGGCAGACGTCTCGGTGGTGAGCGGCTTCGCCCGCGTGCAGCCGGTGCTCTTCGCCGTGCAGGTCTCGCTGTCGGCTATGTGGCGCGCCCACGGGGTGCGGCCGGCCGCAGTGATCGGCCACTCCACGGGAGAGATCGCGGCCGCCGTGGCGGCCGGGGCGCTGAGCCTTGCCGACGGCGCGGCGATCGTGTGCCGCCGCTCGCGCCTGGCCGCGCGCTTGTCCGCGGGCGGCGCCATGGCCTCGGTGCGGCTGGGCCAGGACACGGTGCTGGAGGAACTGGGCCGGATGGGTGCCGAGCAGGTGGGCATCGGTGTGGTGGCTTCGCCGGACACGACGGTGATCGCCGGTGATCGCGGTCAGGTGAAGGCGGCGGTCGAACAGTGGCAGGCGGCCGGGGTCACCGCCGCCCTGGTAGCCGTGGACGTCGCCTCGCACTCGCCGGCCGTCGACCCGGTACTGCCGCACCTGCGCGCGGAATTGTCCGGCCTGCGGCCTCGGGTGCCCCACACCGCGTTCTACGGCGCGGTGTTGCCGGATCCGCGTGAGGTGCCCGCCTTCGACGCGGACTACTGGGTGCGCAACCTGCGCGAGCCGGTGCGCTTCGCATCCGCTGTGGCGGCGGCCGCCGCCGACGGCCACCGGGCTTTCGTGGAGGTCTCACCCCACCCGCTGCTGACCTCGGCCATCACCGAGTGCCTTGCGCAGGCCACGAGCGATCCCGTGCTCGTGACGCCCACCTTGTGGCGCGATCAGGACGAGGAACGCACCTTCGCGACGCAGCTGGCGCGCCTGCATTGTTTCGGCGCTGCGGTGGACTGGTCCCGCCGGTACCCGCCCGGGCGGCTGACGGACGTGCCGACCACGACCTGGGACCGCAAGCCCTTCGTGCTCGCCCCCACCCGCGTGCGGAGTTCGGACGGGGCCGCGGGCGAGGAGCACCCGCTGCTGGGAGCCCACCTTTGCGACCCGCAGCGCGACGACCGACACCTGTGGCAGACCACCGTCGGCGTGCAGCGTCTGCCCTGGTTGGCCGACCACACGCTCGAGCAGGTGCCGGTCCTGCCGGCCACCGGCATGTGCGAGGGCGCGGTGGCTGCCGCGTGCGCGTTGTTCGACGCGGGCCCGGAGGCCGTGGAGGTCGGAGATCTCGTCCTGTACGAAGTGCTGCCGCTTGCCGACTCGCCGCGGATCACCACGACGGCCACGCGCCGATCGTCCGAGACCGCGTCCTGGGTGCTCAGCACGCAGGACGCGGCCGGCTCCCGGACCGTGCACGCGACCGCGACACTGCGCCGCGTGCGGGACGAGCCCCGGCCGGACGGTTTGGACATCGCCTCGCTGCGCAGCCGACACACCCGGCCGCTGGATGTGGACGTGTTCCAGCAAGCGCTGACCAGGCGCGGCATCACACACGGTCCCTCCTTCGCCGCTCTGCGCCGGATGCACCGGCACGACGGCGACGTAGCCTCTGTGCTCGCCGAACCTGCCCTGCCCGGCCAGGCGCGGGCCGGCGCGTCGCGCATGCATTGGCACCCGGTGCTGTTCGACGCCTGCCTGCAGGCCGCGATGGCTCTGTGGGACAGCTGCGGCCTGGCGGGCGCCGGGATGATCGTGCCGATCTCCATCGCGTCGGTGCGTGTTTGCGGGCGAGCCGCACGCGGCCGGTACTGCCTGGCCGAGTTGACAGACGGCGGCGCGGACGGCTTCACCGCGACGGTGCGCTGGCTGGGCGACGACGGCGACCTGCTGGCGGAAGCGCGCGGCGTTCGCTTCCTGCGCACGGAAGTCCCGGCGCACAGCACGCTGTTCGACAGCTGCCTGTTGCAGGTGCAGTGGCTCGAAGCCCCGCTGCCCGACCAAGTGACCGACGGGCACGGCTCCTGGCTGCTGATCGGCGAGTCCCCCGACGACGCCCTGGCGGCCGACCTCGCCACACACCTGCGTGCACGCGGCGACGCATGCCATGTCGCCTTCTGCGCGCCCGATCTCGCGCCGCGGGCGGCAACCGCTCACCTCGCGCGGGCGCTGGCCACGCGCGACGACTGGACGGGTGTCGCGGTCCTGCCGGGCCGCGAGCGCACGACAGTGGACGAACACACCCCACGTATGGCGCAGCAACGCACCACGCGCCTAGGCCTGTTGGCCCGAGCCCTCGTGGCCGCTGCTCCCGCCGAGCCGCCCCGGCTGTGGGTTGTCACCCGCAACGGCCGTCTGGTGGACCCCGCGGATCGCGTGGATCCGCACCAGGCCGGCATGCGCGGCCTGGTGCGGGTCCTGGGCTACGAGCACGCGGAGTATCGTCCGACCGGCGTCGACATCGATCTGCTCGTCGGCGCGGCGGACCTGGCCGACGAACTGCAGGGCGCGGACCCGGGCGACGACGAACTCGCCTGGAGGAACCGTCGGCGTCTGCGCGCCCGCCTGGTCAAAAGCCCCATGCGCGATGACGAACGGCGCCGGCGGCTGTGCCGCTACGCGCGGGACGGTTTCGCCCTCGCCATCCGCTCGCCGGGCAACCTGGGCACCTTCGAGTTCGTGCCGCGCCCGCGCAGGGCCCCGGGTGCCGGGGAGATCGAGGTCAGGGTTCTCGCCAACAGCCTGAATTTCGTGGACGTGTTCCTGGCCATGGGCATCTACCCGTCGGAGGACCCGGCGCTGGGCGACAGGACCCTTGGGATGGGTGGTGCGCCCACCCTGGAGTGGGGCGGGATGGACTGCGGCGGCGTCGTGGTCGCGGTCGGCGAAGGCGTCGACGCGTGGCGCGCGGGCGACCGGGTGATCGTGCCGCTGGCGGGCTTCGGCGGAGGCTTCGCCTCGTTCGTCACCGTCCGCGCGGACTGGGCCTACCCCGTGCCCGCGGACATGCCACTGGAATCGGCCGTCGCCATGCCCACCGCATACGTCACGGCCTGGTACTCCCTCGTTCGGCTGGCCCGGGTCGGCCGTGGGGAAAGCGTGCTGATCCACTCCGCTGCCGGCGGGGTGGGCCTGGCCGCGATCCACCTGGCCCGCTTCCGCGGGGCGCGTGTCCTGGCCACGGCCGGCACCGACGCGAAACGGAAGCACCTGCGTTCGCTGGGGATCGAGGACGTGTTCGACTCGCGCAGTCTGGACTTCGCCGACCAGGTGCGCCGGGCCACCGGGGGCCGTGGCGTGGACGTGGTCCTCAACTGCCTGACCGGCGAGGCCCAGCGGGCGAGCCTGGATCTGGTGGCGCCGCAGGGCCGCTTCGTGGAGATCGGCAAGAAGGACATCTACGCCGACAACCCTCTCGGCCTGTACGCCTTCCGCCGCAACATCACCTTCCACAGCGTCGACATGGCGTTGCTCTCGCGGATCGATCCCGACCTGGTCGCGCGGCTGACGCGGGAGGTCGCGCGCGAACTGGCCGAAGGACGACTCGCCGTGCTGCCTTGCACGACCTTCCCTGTCGCCGACGCGTCCACGGCATTTCGCACGATGGCCAACGCCGAGCACATCGGCAAGATCGTGCTGGCCTGGCCGGGCGACGACGAGGCTCGCGTGGTCTGTCCGCCCGACGCGTTTCCGCTCGCCCGCCCCGACGGCGCGTACATCATCACCGGCGGACTGGGCGGACTGGGCCTGCTGTTCGCCGAGTACCTGGCCGGCAAAGGTGCGGGCCACCTCGTCCTGAACAGCCGCCGGCAGCCAAGGCCGCACGCGCGCGAGGTCATCGATCGCATCACCGCCGGCGCGACCCGCGTCAGCGTCGTGACCGGCGATCTGGCCGATCCGCACACCGCCGACCGGCTCGTGCGGGTCGCGGAGAACGGATTCGCGCTGCGCGGAGTCCTGCACGGCGCCGCGGTGGTCGAGGACGCGACCGCCGAACGTTTCGACCCGGACCTGCTCGACCGGGTATGGCTCCCGAAAGCCGTCGGCGCATGGCGTCTGCACGAGGCGACCAAGCAGCACAGCCCCGACTGGTGGGTCGGATTCTCCAGCACCGCCTCGTTGTTCGGCTCGCCCGGACAGGGCCCCTACGCGGCCGCCAACGCCTGGCTGGACGAATTCCTCGCCTGGCGCGCGGCACAGGGACACCCGGAGACCACCACGATCCAGTGGGGCCTGTGGGGTGAGGTCGGCGCCGGCGCCGAGGCCGCCCTTCGCTACGCCGCCATCGCGCCGGCCGAAGGGGTGCCCGCCTTCGAGTACATCCTGTCCCGTGGCCGCCACCGGACCGGGTACAACCGCACGGAACTGACCGACTGGCTCGCCTCGTTCGCCACCGTCGCCGGCACCTCGTTCTTCAGCGGCCTGCTCGACGGCGACGCTCGGGATTCCGGACCGCGCCCGACCGGTGTTCTCGCAGCCCTGCGTGCGGCCACCGACGACCGACAGCGTCGCGCACTGCTGCACGACCTGGTGACAGGACACCTTGCCGCGATCCTGCGGTGGGAGGCCGACCTGATCGTCGACGGCACCACGCTGACCTCCCTGGGACTGGACTCGCTCATGGGGCTGGAGCTGCGCAACCGGCTCGAACGCGACCTCGATACGCCGGTACCCCGGGTCGTGGTGTGGACCTCGCCCACCGTCGCGACGCTGGTCGACGCGATCCTGACCCAAGTGGGCGCGGGATGAGCGAGGAACACGGCACCCCCTTCGTGCTGATCGGCGGCCCGCCGGATCTGCTCGAGTCGCCGCCCGACCTCGTGCGCCGCGACGGCGATCGCCTGATCCTCCCCTGGCGCGCCGGCTACGAGCACTACGAACTCGACGAGACGACATCCCGAGAGCGGCGCACACGCGCCTACCGCTGGGCCTACCGCACCGACATCGCCGAATGACACGGGCCGGAAGGGAGAACACATGCACATCGCGGGGAAAACCGCCCTCGTCACCGGTGCCACCGGCCTGCTGGGCCGACAGCTGGCCCACCAACTCGCGGCCCGGGACGCCCGGCTGCTGCTCACCGCACGGCGCCGCGACGACCTGAACGACCTGGCCCGACAACTCGGCGGCGAGGCGATCGTCGCGGACCTCGCGACGCGCGCGGGCGTGGAATCCCTCATGCGACAGGCCGGAGACGTCGACATCGTCGTGGCCAACGCCGCATTGATGCCGTTCGGCCTCATGCCCGCCGACTTCACCGCCGACGAGGTCGACTACCTGCTCGACCTGAACCTGCGCTGCCAGGTGCACCTGGCCCACCTGGCCACCGAGCAGATGGCCTCCCGCGGCGGTGGCCACTTCGTGTTCGTGCTGTCGCTGGCCGCCAAATACGCCTCCCGCAGAGCCTCCCTGTACAACTGCGCGAAATTCGGCCTGCGCGGCTTCAGCCGGGCGCTGCGCGAAGACCTGCGCCCGCTCGACGTCGGAGTGAGTTCCGTCCTTCCCGGATTCATCCGCTCGCCGGAATCGAACCGGCCCGAGGTCAAGCTGCCCTGGTGGACCGGCGGCTCGAGCAGCGCCCAGCACATCGCCCGCGCCACCATGCGGGCCGTCGAACGCAATCGGGGGGAGATCATCGTGGCCCCACCGGGCATGCGGATCATCGCGACGCTCACCGCCGCCTTCCCGGAACGGGCCAACGCCGTGCACCGTCGCCTGCACCACGACAGCATCACCCAGGCCCTGCACGCAGGCGGGCAGGTCCACCGATGACGGACCCGAATCCGGCGCCGCACGAACAGACGGGCACGGACAATCCGCTGTCTTCGGCGTTCTGGCGGCGCCCCCTCCTCGAACGACAAGACGTGTTCGCACGCCTGCGCCGCATGGACGAGCCCGTTTACCACCGGCGCCCGGCCAGTGGGCGCTGGCAGGTCGACGACGGCTTCCACGCCCTCGTGCGCTACGAGGATGTCATGACGGCCGGATGCAACCCCGCGTGCTACAGCTCGAAGCCCACCTCGGTCAGCCTGGACGACACCGGAACGGACGTGCGCGACGACGACGCGTCGATCATCAACCTCGACAACCCGCGCCACGCCCGCATCCGACGCATCGCCAACCACGCGGTGTCACCGGCGAGCATCGACAGGATCGACGCGCAGATGCGCGCCACCGCCCGGCGCACCGTGGACAGCCTGGTGGCCCGCGGCCCCTGCGACTTCGTCGCCCACGTGGCACGGCCACTGCCGGACGAGATCATCTGCCGGCTGATCGGCATCCCCGAGCAGTCGCGCGCGCAGGCCATCGACAACGTCGAGGTCCTCCTGCAAATCCGGGACGCCGACAGCCGGATCGAACCGGCACGGGTCCGCGACGCCGTCGAGGAATTCCGCGCTCTCATCTCATCGCTCGTCGAACAGCGCCGCCACCGCCCGACCGGGGATCTGCTGTCCACACTGGTCCAACCTCACCCCGGCCGGGAACCCGTGACCGAGCACGCCGCCACGACGTTCGTGAGCACTCTGATCTCCGGGGGAACGGAGACCGTGCGCACCGCCCTGGCGGTAGCCCTCACCCTGCTCACCGAGTACCCGCAACAGCGCCGACTGCTGCTCGAAGACCTGCCCGGACGTCTGCCCGCGGCCGTCGAAGAGACCCTGCGCTTCGCCGCACCGGCAGCGTGGATGCGCCGCACCGTCACCCGGCCAACCCGGATCCGGAACCACACCTTCGAGCCCGGAGACAAAGTCGTCCTGTTCTACGCCGCCGCGAACTGGGACGAGCACGTCTTCGATCAGCCCGCGTCCTTCGACATCCGCCGCGCCCCCAACCCCCATCTGGCGTTCGGCACGCCCAGCACCCACCACTGCCTCGGCGCCTACCTCGCGCGGCGCGAGCTGACGATTCTGCTGACCGAACTACTCACGCGCATCCCGGACATACGCGCCACGAAACCGCCGCTGTGGCGGGCCAAGGGCGTCATCCAGGACATCACCTACCTGCCCTGCGCCTTCGGCTAGATCCCCGGATCCCGATCCGCACATCCGCCGGCCGCTGCGCCGACCAGGGACCCACCCGCCTGCGCACCGCGCCTTCCGCAACCAGATTGGGCAACGCGAAATGACCGTGCCAAAGACCCCCGAAGACCGTATCCGTGCCGCTCACACCGAGACCCTGCGCGTCTGGATCGATGCCCTGCACCGCGACGACGTCGCCGCGTACGTCGCCTGCTACGCACCCGAAGCCGACGTCGCCGACATCCCCCTGCAGGCCGGCGCCCAGGGCTTGAAGTCGCTGTACGAAGCCATCGACATGTGGCTACGCATCCTGCACCACGAGCGGGTCGAACTCCAGACCCTGCTCGAGGGGGACGGCCACACCGCCGCCGTGCTCAGCGTCACCTTCGTGATGCTCGACCAGATCCCCTCGGTCCCCGAACGCATCAAGATCGGAAGCCGCGGGACGGTACGGACGATCATGCTCTTCCGCTTCGACGAGAACGCGAAGATCGTGTTCGAGCGGGGATACTGGGACCTGGGCGAGCTGTTGCGACAAATCCGCGTCGACAACCAGGACGCGTGACCCGCGTGCGGCTTGAAGTCACGTCGGCGCCTGGCGATCACTCGTGTCGTCGGCCGATCCAACCTCACGGCGCAGGGGGGCGACCCGAGCCGACTGGCGGTCGAGGACGTCGCCGACGCCCTCGAAGCGCTACCCGCGGCCCGCAACTGATGGGCTGCGCGCCGCCTGCGCCCCGACCGCCGACGGCAAGCCCCGCATGACCTGGCGCGAGATCGGCGAACCGGTGTCCGGTTCGCTCCACGCGCGGGCACCCGTGCGCAACCCCATCCCCCATCCCTCCCCGACCCGGCCCCGCCAACCGCCGTCCGCGCTGCGTCCGCACCGACGCGCCCGCCGCGATCGTCCACGAATCGGGGAACACCGACCCCGAGACGGTCGGTACCGCAGGTCGATCAGCCTCACCGTAGACGCGAGGCCGGCGTTCGGCGAGCGACGTGTCTCCCGGCCTTCCGGTCCGAACAGGCACCAACCGCCCGGCCTTCGCTTCCGCGCGATTCCCCCGGGTGGGCCGCGCCGTCGGATCGCTCGTGGCGTCGATGGTCGGCGGGCGGATCGCGCACAAGCGCGGACCGTCGGAAAAAGTCCGACTCGATGTTCCCGAACCTCGTCCCGAACGCCCACTGACAGGGTGAGGCGCGCCGCCACCGGGACAACCCCGGTGGGCGAAGCCGCCTCCGGAAGGAGGGTCACCTCGTGGACCCGTTCGTCCTGGCGTTCACCGCACTCGGTGCCGTCGTCTCCCTCGCCGGGCACCTCGTGCGCGGCCACTACCGGGCGCGGCACGCCCGCGAACACACTCTGCGCCATCACGTGCGCCTCCTGCCCCGGGGCAGCACGATGATCGATCTGCACGCGGGCATCGTCCTCCATGTCGGCACCGACCGGGGAAGCCGATGACGAGCCCGTCCGAAGGATCCCGGGAGGGACGCGTTCCCCTGGGGCGTCGATCGCCACCGAACCCGGACGAGATGACGGCCGAGCACCACGAAAGAGCCGCCTGCCTCGACTTCGTCACACGGGAACAGCCTTTCGTCCTGCGGTTCCTGCTGCGCCTGGGCGTCTGCGTCGCGGACGCCGAGGACGCGGTCCAGGAAGCGATCATCCAGGCGTGGCGCCTGGCCGAGGACGGCTTCTGGTCCGAAGTCAACGAGCCTCGGGGCTGGATCCGCAAGGTCGCCCTGCGGTGCCTGAACCGCCCTCAGGGCAGGCGCCGCCGTGTCCTCGAGATCCCGATAGTGGACATTCCCGAACCGCGTGCGGCCTCGACCGACGGCCCGGAGCTGACGGCGCAGACCTTGACGATCGTCACCATGTTGGCGGGTCTGCCACGACAGGAGGCGATCGCCCTCACCTTGAAAATGGACGGCCTCACCTCGGCCGAGACCGGAGCGATCCTCGGCGTGGGCGACCAACGGGCCAGGGACCTGCTCAAGCAGGCTCGCAAACGCCTGCGCCGGCAACTCGCCGCCCCGGCCGGGCCGGACAACGGGAGGACCTCGTGAGCATCGACACCCACGGGCTCGACGACGACACCCTCGATGCCCTGTTGGCGCGCGCCGACGCCGAACTCCTGACGTACGCGCGTGCACACGTGGATCCCACGACCGTGCTGCGCGCCCTCCTGGACGAGGTCCCGGCCGTCGGGGAGTCCGGACACAGGGGCGGCGGCGCGCGCCGCCCGGTGACGTGGGCCCAGGCCCTGGACAACCGCGGGAACGCCTCCCGGATCAAGAAGCTGATCGACGCGTACCTCACCCGTCTGGAGGACCTGGAGAGGCGATTCGACACCGAGGCCGACATCGGGCGGGCCGTACAACAGTGCGCGGACGAACTCGACACGCTGTGGACCCTCGCCCCTCGCATTGACGTTCCCCACGGCGAGGCGGACCTTCGCGACGTCCTCGCGTGGTCCCGGGAGCTGTTCGAGGACCTGACGAAACAGGCCCACACTCCGGGAACGCCCGTCGTCCGCGGCCGCAACGGCTCCGATCCGGCCGTGTCGAGGTCGGACTTCGACCGGCTGCACAGCTCCGCCCACATGGCGATGAGCGCGATCGAACGTCGGATGTACCTGATGCTGCGGGAGACCGTGGACGTCTCGGGCGCGGACCTTTCCGGGATGAAGTTCACGGACCTCGACATATTGGAGAACGTCGTGTGGACCGACGCCACCCGATGGCACCCCGCCGCGCGCACGGTCGTCCGCGAGTGCTCCCACGTCATCGGCGAAGGCGTGTACCGGATCCACACCGAGGGCCTCCGAGACCGCGACCACGCGTGCGTGTGAGCCACCCGCACCCGCCCGACACCGACGACCCGCGCCCCGATCCGCCGATGACACCGCGGCCCGGCCGCCGAACACACCGCGGCCGGGCCGCACTTCGGCGCGGCGGCGGGCGGACCGGTCCCGTCCGTCGGTTCCTCGACGGTGTCGCGCTCGAACCCTGCCGCGCCACGGCTCGACCGATGCCTTGCCCGGGCGCGAACCTCGGACCTCGTCCGCCGGAGCCTCCGGGTGGTCGCCGCACGTGATTTACCGGCAGGGTGTGGATCGGGGGCGTCGTCCACGCGTGCAGGATGTCGATCGTCCGCCCCCGAGGACGTCCTCGTGGGCCCGACGGCGTGGTGCTCGTGGACCGGGTGCGGCCGTGCGGGGGCCGGCCCGGCCGCGCCCGGTGCTTGTGGTCGTGCGCCTGATCGCCAGGGGCGGTCGGTCGCCCGCCGGCACGCAGGCGTGGGCGATGCGACCGCCCGGCCGGCGCGGTGTGCCCGATCGGGTGCTCACCGGCTTCGCCCAAGCCGAGGCCCGCTACCGGGCGGGCATCACGAGGCGCAGACCGGCGCCCCGGATCGATTGTCGGCATCGGCCCCTAGCGTGCGGCGGATGGACATCGAACCTCCCCAACCGCAGCAGGACTTCTTCGACCGGGTGCCACCGAACACCGTCACCTTCCTGCTCGAGCGCGGGCACGTGGACGTGGTGGTCGAGGCGGCGCGCCAAGGGGAGTGGGAGTGCGCCCGGGGCGCGGTGGAGCACTTCCTGGCGCGCGGCGAACCCGGGGCGGCGTGGGGGGTGATCGCGCCGTTCGTGGCGACCGGTCGGTGGTCGGCCGCCCGGGAGGCCGCCCCGGTGCTGTGCGCCCTCGGGCGTGGTGGGGAGGCGATCGCGATGATGCGCGCGCACGCCGAGGGTGGCGCACGCGACGCCTGGAACACCCTGGCCCGGCTCCTGGCCGACGACGGCCGCGTCGACGAGGCGATCGAGGCGCTGCGTCCGCGCCTGTGCGACTGGTACCACCTCGAGGCTCTGGTCGAGGTCTCCGAAGGGCGTGGGCGCGACGCCCGCGTGATCGACCTGTTGCGCCGCGTCTGTGGCGGGGGCGGGCCGTGGAATCGCGCGATCATGCTCGCCCGGGTGTTCGAGCGGGGCGGTCGGGTGGACGAGGCCGTCGAGGTGCTGCGCGCGCGGATCGACGACCCGTCGCACACGCAGGTCAACGACGTCGAGGAGTTGACCGAAATCCTGGCCCGGCACGACCGCCTGGACGATCTGCGGCTGCTCACCGCCGGCCCGAACGCCCGCTGGGCCTTCTCGTCCCTGGCGCAGCGGTTGGAGGAGTCGGGCCGCGTCGAAGAGGCCATCGAGGTGCGGCGCCGCGCCGCCCGGGAACCAATGCCCTACGCGGCGGGTTCGTTGGCGTTGCTGCTCGCGCGCGTCGGTCGCCTCGACGAGGCGGTGGAGGCGGTCGGCCCGGCGTTGGACGGTGCGGACTGCGGGTGCCTGCTGTACGAGTTCCTGGATGCCCTGATCGCCGCTGGCGGCGCGGCCGCGGCGCTGGAGCTGGTAACCGCGACGGCGGAGCGCAATCCGCACATCGGGGAGCACGCTAGGAGCCTGCGGCCGTGGTTGTTGTCCGAGGTCGGGCGGGGTGAGGAGGCGATCGCCGAGGTCGTCGCCCGGATCGAGAAGGACGACGAGCGGCATGGCATCGAGCAGTTGGCCCAACTGTTGGACTCGGAGGGCAGGGTCGAGGAGGCGATCGCCGCGCTGTGGGAGTACGCCGCCGAAACCGGCTTCGGCCGCGTGCACCTGGCCCGCCTGTTGATCGGACAGGAGCGCGTCGAGGACGCGATCGCCGTCCACCAGTTGCCGAAGCCCCGCGTCGTGTCGCCGGCGGACGATCCGTGGGGCGCACCGGTGGTCGAACCGGCGTCACCGTGAACCGCAAGCGGCCGACCGCGGATGACGGGCTCGGGATCCGTGCGTTCGCGTGTCGAGGTGCCGCGCGGCGCAGCCGGGGCGAGTCCCGACTGGGGAGTGGTGCCGGACGCGGTCCGAGTCCGCGTCCAGGTCGGTGGGATGCGGGGATTGCGCACCGTCGGACTCGTGGACGAGCATCCGCCGGAGCCTTGTCCCGCTTCGGCCGCGCGTCGCCGGCACGGCCACAC
>NZ_JBHZAE010000039.1:0-29527 GCF_042754105.1 Embleya sp. NPDC059237
CTGACGAGCGAAGCTCGGCGCGTTGCGCCGAGCAAGTGCTGGGCACCCGCGTTGCGGGTGCCGGGGTCCGCGTTGCGGACCCCACAAGACGGCGCGTTGCGCCGTCTTGGAAGGCCCTCCGCGTTGCGGAGGGCAGGCCCGCGTTGCGGGCCCGCTGGCAGCGAAATAGGGGGCGGGGGGCGGGGGTTCGGCCGCCGCTTCCCATATTGGAAGTGGCGGCGGAATCCATCTGACGTACAGTCAGATATACCTGACGGGCCATCAGGTCTCGTGTCCCGAACACTCGGCCGAACCCGTCCCCGAGCCACCATCATGGCACACCCACGCGCCTTGACGCCACTCCAGAGCTTAGACAACACTGTCCATACAGATCCCAGAAAATGAGGACCACCCCCAGCGCCGGATCGGGGTCCGGGGCCGGCTCGCATCGGACCCGCAACACCGACCCACTCCGCCTCTCACATGCCATCTGACCAGCACGAACCCCGGCCGCCGGTGAGGACCAAGAGCAGCCGGTCAAGGCCCGGCGCAGCACCCCCGAGGCGCACCCGACACCACACCCCGGACCTCCCATCGAACCCCATGGACAACACACCCGGTCGCGTAGTGAATCCGGAAGTCGAATCCACAAGCCACGGAGGAAATCGCGTGGAATTCATGTCGGAACCACGGAACTTCTACTCGACATTACGGATCCGGACGACGGGACCCATGGAATGACAGCGACGCTTTTCCCTCATCAGCGCGAGGCCGTTCAAAATGTCACGCGTGAATTCGCTTCCCCTCCGGAGGAGATGGCGGCGCTGCGTGCGGGTGACGGGCCGTGGGCCGGTCTGCGAACGCAGGTGGTGGCCGCGACCGGCACCGGCAAAACCCGCATCGCGGCGGCCTGTGCGGCCCGTCTGACGCCCCACGGCCGGGTCCTGGTCCTGGTGCCCACCCTGGACTTGCTGACGCAGACGGTGGCCGCGTGGCGGGCCGCAGGGCGTACCGGGCCGATGATCGCCGTCTGTTCCCTGCGGGGTGATCCGGCGCTGGACGCGGCCGGGGTC
Source organism: Embleya sp. NPDC059237 (assembly GCF_042754105.1). NCBI lineage: Bacteria > Bacillati > Actinomycetota > Actinomycetes > Kitasatosporales > Streptomycetaceae > Embleya > Embleya sp. NPDC059237. Next base: position 1,053 of record NZ_JBHZAE010000039.1, read on the forward strand.
CGGTGCACCACCAGCGCGCCTCAATACGCCCTCTGGTCGGGCCGTACGCGGCATCTCACGGTGTTCGGGACCTACGCCTCCCTGCGGGTGCTGCTGAGGGCGCAGCGGGGCGTGTACGGCCTCGAACCCCCGGCGCCGTTGGACCTCGTGGTCGTGGATGAGGCGCACAGAACCTCCGGTGCGCTCGGGAAGGCGTGGGCCGCGGTGCACGACAACCGGCGGTTACCGGCGGCGCGGCGTCTGTACATGACGGCCACGCCCCGGATTTGGGAGCCGCCGCCCGGCAGCGCGTACGCGGCGCTGGCCGAGGACCCGCCCGTACCCGAACTGGATCCCATGGACCCGGACCCCGAACTGGACGAGTGGGAGGGGTGGGAGGGGGGTGACGAGGAATTCGGCCCGGACGAGGACGAGGACGAGGAGGAGCCCGAGGCCCGGACCGCCTACCAACCCCTGCCGGTCGGATACGCCGCGTCCATGGACGATCAGAGGCTGTTCGGCAGGGTTTCCTACTCGCTGCCCCTGTCGGCGGCGGTGTCCGCGGGGCTGGTTGCGCCTTTTCGGATCGTGGTGGCGGAGGTGACGGACCCCGAGGTCCAGGCCGCCGCCGCGGCGAGCGGGAGCCGGCTCAACCGGCTCTCGACGCGACCGGCGGATGTCGAGGCGTATCGGGGAGCGCGGTTGGCCGCGCTGCAAACGGGGCTGCTGAAACTGGCGTGGGAACACGATCTGCGCCGGGTGTTGACGTTCCATCACCGGACGATCGAGGCCGAGGCGTTCGCGGTGGGCCTGCCCGAGGCGTTCAAGCGGCTGCGTCGGGGCACGCCGGGGGCGTACCCGGGCAGCATCGCGGCGGACTGGATCTCGGGGGAGCACGACCCGCAGCATCGGCGGCGGGTGTTGGGGGCGTTCGGGGCCGGCGCGGATGCGGACGGCGTGGCCGTGACCAGGGCTTTCGTCAGCAATTGCAGGGTGCTCGGCGAGGGGGTTGACGTGCCCGAAATCGACTCGATCGCGATCCTGGACCCCAAGGGGAGCATTGTCGAAATTGTTCAGGCCGTGGGCAGGTGCATCAGGCCGTCGGCCGCCGGCACCAAGTTGGCGACCATCGTGATCCCGATCTTCCTGGAGCGGGACGAGACGCGGGACGACATGCTCGTCTCCCCCAGCTGGCGACCCCTCCAGCGGGTGCTTCAGGCGTTGCGTGCGCACGACGCGTCCATCTGCGACGTGCTGGCGGTGCCGCAGGTCGACGGCAACGCCCAGGGCGACCGCTTCGAGGAGCCGGCCGCCGAGGACACCGACGCCGAGGACGGGGCGCAGGGTGAGGGGGAGCGGCCCGAGTGGCGGCCGATCCTGCGGTATTCGGCGCTGCGCGACCCGGCGCAGATCTCGCAATTCGTGGAATTGCGTGTGGTCGATCCGCAGTCCCGGAACTGGTTGCGCGGATACGTCGCCGCCGAGCGCTACCAACGAGCCCATGGGAACCTCGTCATTCCCATTGATGCTGTTGACATCGATCACCACGGAATCAAATTCCCGCTGGGGCGCTGGATTTCCGAGATGCGCGCCGAGTACGCCAGGAATCATTTGGAGCGTGGGCAGATTCAACGGCTGGAATCGCTCGGGATGGTGTGGTCGGTGCACGATCAGGCGTGGGAGGACGGGTTGGCCATAGCGCGTGAATACGCGCGCAGGCACGGCACGTTGGCGGCGCCGACCGATGCCGTGGTCGACGGCTACCCCATCGGGACGTGGCTCGCGAACCGCCGCGCGCAGGACCGGCGCGGCGAACTGCCTGCCGGGCGCGGCGCGGCGCTGGACGCGTTGGTGGAGGGTGAGCCGTGGCATCCGCCGCATTGGCCGGTGGCGTGGCAGCGGCACCTGACGCACGCGGCCGAGTACCTGGCCGAGCGGGCCGAGCGGGCCGAGCGGGCCGAGCGGGCCGAGCGGGCCGAGCGGGCCGAGCGGGGCGAGCGGGGCGAGCGGGGCGAGCGGGGCGAGCGGGGCGAGCGGAGCGAGGGTGGCCGGCTGGACGACGTGGGCCTGGACGTCGTTCACCGGGGGACGGCGATCGGGCGGTGGGTGGCTCGGCAGCGGTCCGGGTGGGACGGGCTAAACGAGCCGCAGCGCGAACAGCTGCGCGCGCTCGGCCTCACCCCACCCGCGACGGTCGACGTCGCGGCCGAGGCCGGGGCGGCGGTGCCGGTGCCGGACGGGCCTCGGCCGAAGCGCACCCGCGAGCAGGCGTGGGCGATCGCGGTGGGCGCGGCGGCGGCGTACCGGGCCCGGGTCGGGCATTTGGAGGTGCCGCGCGCCCACGTGGAGACGGTGACCGCGTTCGACGGGTGGCCCGAGGACGTACGGCTGGGGGTGTGGGTGACCACGACCAGGAGCAGGCGAGCGAAGCTCTCGGAGGAGCGGATCGCGGAGTTGGACGCGTTGGGGATGCGCTGGACGTGAGCCGGGGGCGGCCGGGGTGGATTGGGGTTACTCACGATGAACCCCTATACAGCCTGCGCATTTTCGAGGGTGCACATTCGCCCCCGACCGGCCCGAACACCCGCGTGGGCCCCGTCGTTTCCAAGGACGACGGGGCAGGCGACGCCCCAGGCGACGGGGCAGGCGACGGGTAAACGGTCCGGGGGTGCGCGGCGCCGCGTCACCCCGGGGCGCGCCGGTCGTTGGGTCCGGTGTGGTGGTTCGGCGTCTCCCCGTCGCCGGATCGGCCGCGCCGGTTCGACCCATCCCCCGAGGTCGATCGGGCGGGTCGCGGGTGGACATCGGTCGGTACGACATCGACGTCCGCCCGCGATCGGCGAACAGCGTGGGGTCTGTCGGCGGCGGATTGCTCGAAGCCTCCGCGTCGGCGGTGTCGGTCGGGTGAGGATGTGGGCTCCGACTACGGGAGGGGCCCGGGTGGCCGAGCACATCGAGGACCAGGAGCACGACGAGCCGCGCGGCGGCGGTGGGGGGCGGTGTCCGTTGGGTGCGCGGTCGGTGCACGACTGCGACGGGCCGACCGACGACGCGGATCGGCTGTTGTTGGGGTGGGTGGCCGCGTGCGGCGGCGCCGAGGACTCCGCGTTCGGGTGCGCGGTGCATCTCGGGGAGGTGCTGGTGGTGTGGGATCCGGGGGAGTGGCACGGCATCGGGTCGCACGGCAGCGCCGACGACACCGCGACCGTGGCGCAGGCCGCCGAACGGGTCGCGGCGGAGGTGTCGGGCGGGCGGTGGATCGTGGCCGGCCCGGACGACGACGAGGTGTTGCCTCGGCCGGCCGCGCGGGACGAGCTGGTGCGTGCGGTGCGCGCGGCGCGCGGGGACGACCCGAACCGCTAGCCGGGCGGGTCGGGGCTGTTCCGCATCGGCCATCGGCCCGGGTGCTCGGAGGGTGCTCGGAGGGTGCTCGGAGGGTGCTCGGGTCGGTGGTAGCGGGGCGCCGGGTGTGGGCGGTGTTCGAGCGGGACGACCCGGCCCAGGGGTCGCCCAGGGAAGAAGTCCACATCCGCCCCCCGCTGTTCGGGGGGGTGTGACCAGGGGAAACGGTCCCGTGGGGTCGGACGCGCAGGCAACACGGTGAGCAACACGGTGAGCAACACGGTGGGCAATACGAAACGCAACACGGTGGGCAACAGGTACGGCAACACGGTAGGCAACCCCGGTCCGGGGCCGCCGGTTTCAAAAATCGCCCCCCGTTCGAGGCGGCCGGGCCGGCCACCGCTCACCCGCGAGCGCGCGTTCGACCAGGACCACGGCGCGCTCGGTCGCGGCGGCGCGGGATCCCTCGTACTCGTACATCCTCAGCACCCCGTCGATCGCGTGCACCGGGATCGCGTCGCGCAGATCCACCCGGGCGGTTCCGTAGCCGTCCCGGGCGGCGGCGAGGGTGGCCGCGACGTGTTGGCGGGCCATCCGGGCCAGGATCAGCGGGTATGCGCGCAGCACCGGGTGATCGCGGTACCCGGGCGGCACCTGATCGAACAGCCACGCCACGGCGGTCTCCTCCCACCCCGCCTCGCCGGGCGGACGCACGCCCCGCGGCCACCCGGGCGGCGCGATGCCGTCGCGCCCGGGTGGCTGCGGGGATGGATCTTGGTGCATGTGTCCGAGTATGGGCGCCCTATCCGGAGCGGCGCGCTCCACACCCGTGGGTGAGCGGTGTACAACGGTCTGCACCCCACAGGGCTGGAGGCGATCACATGAGGTGGCACCTGCGCCGAACCCGCCGCCGCACGCGCCGCGCACCGGTGCGGTGCGGCTCGTGCTGGTCGACGGACGTCACGCCCGAGGCACCCGGGATGTGGCGCTGCCACCGGTGCGCGTACGAGTGGGGGACCGAGGCCGCGTGGCGGCCCCGGGAGGTGGTTCCGATGCTGCCGCCGACCCCGGCCGAGGACCGGGCCGTGACCGCACGGCTGCGCGAGCCCCGGCGCTCCGGCGCGGCGGGCCCGCGCCGGCCGTGGACGGCACGTCGCATCGACCCGTACGACACACCGAACGATGGGTCCGGGCACGACGTGGGGCCGGCGTTGGACGCGTACGAGACACCGATCCCCACGGCCGAGGCCACGCCGGAACCGATCCCGGACACGGCTCCCCCGGCCGGGCCGGTGGAACACCCGGCGCCGCCGGACCCGGACGCGGTGGTCGCGGCGCACGCCTCCCGGATCCTGGATCATCTCGCCGGTATCGCCCTGGTCGACGGCGACGACCCGGCCACCACCCTCGCGGTGCTGCGCGACGTCGCCACAGCGGTGGAGACCATCCGGGCCGGCGCCGCCGCGCACGCGCGACGTACCCGACCCGCGCAGGAACAGCGATGAGCGCCACCACCGGCAACACCCGCCCGAGCGGCTGAGCGGGCGGGCGGTATTGCACTCTTTGGGGCATGTCACCCCCGGCTGCGGTTGTGGTCCCGCTACGGTGCCCGTGGCGGCCTCGGGGCCGGTGGACGAGAGACGGGCATGCGGATATGGCGACACGGATCGCTCTGGGCAACAACAAGGGCGGAGTCGGGAAGACCAGCACGACCGTGCGTCTGGCCGAGGCTCTGGCCGTGGGCGGGTATCGGGTGCTGGTGGTGGATATGGACCCGCAGGGCAACGCGTCGAAGCGGCTCGGGGTGCCGAACCCGCGCGGGCGCACGGTCTCCGAGGCGATCCAGGCCGGGACGGCGGGCGCTGCGGCCGACCGGATGTGGCCGTGTGGGTGGGATGCGGAGTACGCGCCGCGGATCGCGGTGTGCCCGTCGACGCTGGAACTGGAGGACCGGATGAGCGAGTCGGGCGTCCTCGGCTCCCATCGGCGTCTGGAACTGGCCCTGCGGGGTGTCGATGACGGGATCGACTACACGCTGATCGACTGTCCGCCGTCGCTCTACCACCTGACACAACTGGGTCTGGCCGCCGCGCCGTTGGTGGTCGGTGTCACCGAACCGGAGCTGTACTCGATCGAGGCGGTCCTGCGTTTCATGCAGTTCGTCAAGGACAAGGGGCCGGAGATGTCGACTCCGCCGCCCCGGATGATCGGAATGATCGAGAGCGGGTTCGACGTGCGCAGGCCCGCGCACGTCGCCCAACACGAGAATCTGCCGGAGGTACCGGGTTTGGGGCCGCTGCTGTGGGAGCCGACCATCCCGGTGCGCACCGCGATCCAGGACGCGGACGAGTCCGCGCTGCCGTTGAGCGAGATCCGGACGGGTGCGGGCCGTGAGGTCCGGGCGCTGTATGCCGCTCTCGCGGAGCGCCTGATCAAGGCCGCCGCGTGAGTGCCGGCGCGGGGAAGCCGGCCCGGAAGGCGGCGGTGAGGCGGGAGCGGCCCAAGCCGTCCGCCCCGGCCGAGGGCAGCACGAACATCCTGGTCGGGGACCAGATCTCCACCGGGGCGGAGGTGGCGGCGGCGGCCGTGCCGGCCGCGCGCCGGGCGCAGGTCGTGGCGGCGTCCGAGGCGATCGGCACGCCGGAGGAGCAGCTACGGGTGTACGAGGCGGTGATCCAGGCTGCCCACGAGACGGCGCGCGGAACGATGGCGGCGGCGCGGGCCCGGTTCGTGGTGGAGGTCGGGATGGCCCTGGAGGCGATCCGCGCGGCCGGCCTGTACCGGGCCACACACGCCACGTTCGAGGGGTACGCCGAGGGTCGGTGGGGGATCAGCCGGCCGCGTGCCTACCAACTGATCACGGCCGCGCCGCTGATGGTCGCGGCGGCGCGTGTGGTGGACGATCCGATCGTGGAGGCGCAGGCGCGAGCCCTCGCGCCGGTGCTGACATCGGAGCGGCCCGAGACGGCGCGGGAGGTGATCGCGGCGGCGCGGGAGGCGTCCGGTGGCCGGCTCACGGCGGCGGGCATCCGCAAGGCCGTCCGCGCGGCCGGCTACACCCCCCCGGCGGCGCAGGAGAAGCCGGCGGAAACCGGGAGCGCGGCGTCGGCGGCGTCGGCGATCGAGAGTTTGTCGGCGACGCGCGAGCGGTTGGCGCGTGTGGCCCGGAACGTGAGCCGGGCCGGCGTGCGGCGGGCGCACGGCGAGCATCCGCACCAGGCGGCGCGGTTGGTGCGAGATATGACGACCGACCTCGTACAGGTGGCCGCGGCGCTGGGGTTGACCGTGTCCCGGGATGGACGACTCCTCACCCCGAACACGGCACCGGCAACGCCGACGAAGGAGAAGGCGAAGAAGACGACGCGCTGAGCACCGACGCCCCGATCGGACACCACTCGTGTAGGGCACACGAGAGATGTCCGGGGCCGGCGACGCGCCATTTCTCGTGTGCCCTACAGGAGAGATGGCCGGACACGACGATCCCGCGCCCCGCGCCCGGCCGGACACGGCGCACCCGGGACCCCGGCCGCCGGCTACCGACCGTGACAGGATCAGGCGCGGGATCGTCCTCGCCGCCGGACACTGCCGGTGGCGTGTCCGGCGGCCACGGCGGAGCCGGGGCCGTGTGGCCGGGCGTCAGGGCGGGGGCTGGATCCGCACGATCGTGATGGTGATGATCTCCCGGCCGACGTAGTACACCGTGATGCAGCCGGCCGCGACGGTCTGCCGGCGGTCCGGCTCGGACCGCGATACCGGGGTCGTGTCGCGGCCGTAGGGGTCCGAGGCGAGCGAGGACAGCGCGCGGTCGAACCGGGCGCGCAGGTCGGCGGGCATGTCCGCGCGGACGCGGGTGGCGATCGGGTCGAACGCGATCCGGTACCGGCTCACCTACGCCTCTCCCTGCCAGTCCGGGAGGTCGTCGGCGTAGACCACGCCCGAGTAGTCGCCCGACTCCAGGCGGCGGAATGCCTCTTCGTCCTCGGCAACGGCCTCGGCGGGCAGGCCCCAGCGGGCCGCGACGGCGGGGACCAGGTGGAGCGGGGTGGCGTCGATCGCGGCGTCGAACGCGGCGCGCCGGTCCTCGGGGAGGCCGGCTCTGATCTCTCCTATGGTGCCGGGCAGGTCGACCAGCGCGCCCCCGATGTGGGTGCGCAGCACGTGGTGTTCGGCCATGGCGTCCGTCCTCGATCGGTCGGTGTCGCGGGTGTTGTCGCCCCCAGTGTCCGCCGGGCGCGGCGGCGCACACCAGGGCGCACCGCAGCGCGAACGCGGCCGGACATCGCATGTCCGGACATCGATGTGACGAGACGATCGCGTGTCCGATCACGCGGTGTCAGAGACCGCGTGGCCGGACACCGTGATGTCTAATTTTTTAGACAGACCGATCAGACACCCCGGAACGCAAAAAAGGCCGGCCCCCTCGGGGGCCGGCCTTTGTCGGTGTCGGTGTCGTCAGGCTCGGCCCGGTCCGCGTGGTGCCGTGCCGGCGGCCACCGGCCCCGGGGTGGGGTCGGTGGCCGCGTGGGTCCGTCGGTCGTCGGTGGGTGGTCAGGCCCGGCGCGGGCGGTGGCGGGCGCTGGGGCGGGTGTGCATCGGGTCGTCCGCGCAGTCCTCGGCCCAGCACTCATGGGTCCAGCAGGTGACCCGGTCGTCGCTGTGCATGCCGCCGGCCTCGCGCGCGTCGTCGCGCGCGATCGCGGCGGCGAGCTTGGAGTCGGTGGGCTTGTCGGGCATCGGGGTTCCTCTCGGTGGGCGGGGCGGCCGGGTCGGCCGCCCCGCGTGGTCGGTCAGGGTCGGCGAGCGGGCGGGCGCGGGTGTACGCGCGGCAGGCGTCGCAGGGCATGTCGGCGGGCGCGGTCAGCCACCCGTCGGGCAGCGGCGGGCACACGTGGGCGCGCTCATGTCGTCTCCGGTTCGGATCGGTGTCGTGGAGCGGCCACCGGCCCCGGGGTGGGGTCGGTGGCCGCGGCGTCGGTCAGGTGGTGCGGTGTGCGGTGCCGGTGAGCACCGGCCGGTGAACGTCGCGGTGGTGGACGTCGACGGCGATGCCGGCCGCGGTGATGTGGTCGGCGAGGCGGCGGGCGGCGCCGACGGCGCGGTGTCGGCCGCCGACGCATCCGGTGGCCACGACGACGGGGCCGCCGATCGCGGTGTGCATGTCCAGGGCCGCGCGGGCGATGCCCGCGATCAGGATCTCAATCCCCGGGGTGGCGAGCACGTGCGCGTACACGTCGGCGTCCAGGCCGGTCCGCTCGCGCATGCTCGGGTCGTGGTGCGGGTTGCGGAACCGGGGGCGCAGGTCGACGGTGATGTGCGCGTCGGGCGCCGGCCCGTGGCCGTAGCCGAACGACACGACCCGGATCGGTGGCGTACTCATGTGGTGCGTCCCTTCGTGGTGGTGCGGGGGCGGGTGGAAACGCAGGACGGATGCAGCGGCCGGCCCCGGGGGCACCGGGTACGGGTGTGGATCCGGCAGGCGTCGCACGGCATCTCGGCCGGCGCGGTCATCCACCCCGCCGGCAGCGGCGGACAGGTGTGTGCGTGCCACTCGTCGCCCGCCGCGCGGGCGTCCTCGGCCCGGCGCAGCGCGTGGGTCCGGCGGGCGCCGCAGGTGTTGCAGCGCCACGAGACCAGGCCGGTGTCCAGGCGGCTCCTGGGGGTGGCGATGCGCAGCGATCCGCGCTCCCAGGTGGTGGGGAGGGTGTACGTCATCGGGCGGTGCAGACGGCGAGCAGCATCCCGGTCTCGTGCTCGATCGCGGCCGGGGTCGCGTAGCGGGGCGGCGCGCTTTCGGGGGTGAGCGCGCGGATGCGGGCGGAGTCGGTGGCGGAGGTGATCCACGCGTCTCCGCGGCCGTCGCGGTAGAGGGTGCGGGCGCCGGGCACCGGGCGCGGCGCCGTCGACGGCGCGGGGCGCAGCGCCCGGAGCCGGTCGTATTTCTCGCCGGTGCTGTGTCCGTCCCACTGCGCGCGCGGGTGATCGGCGCCGACGCGGCGGACGTGGTCGAACAGGGGCACGTCGTCGGGGTGGATGTGCCAGGACATCGGGCCGGTGGGCGGGTGGATGTGGACGATCGCGTACTCGGGCAGGTCGGGGGCCGAGGTCACCAGGACGGACGGCCACCGCGCGGCGAGATCGGCGATCAGTTCGGCGCGTTCGCGGTACACCGATCGCTCGGCGGACGTGTTCGCGGTGTCGGGGTCGGTGGGGGTGGGTGGACGGTGGTGGGTGGACACGGACACGATGGGTGCTCCATCTGCCCCCGCAAGGGGGCGGGTTGGGGCCCCGGACGGCCGCTTCGTTGGTAGCGGTGTCGGCCGTCCGGGGGCGTTTTCAGGTGTGGTCGCAGTCGTGCTCGGGCGGTTGCTGCTCCTCGTACTCCCGGTCTTCTCGGGCCCGGTCGGCGTCGACGCAGCCGAGGCAGATCCCGTAGCGGCGAGGGATGCAGTAGCCGGTGTCGATCAGGCAGGCCGGGCAGGTGCGGCGGGCCCGCATCGCCTCGGCGAGGGCGCGTTCACGCCCCGGGGTCATCGACCGGACCGGGCGGGCGCGGCCGATGTCGTACAGATAGGCCACCCGCAGGCCGCCCCACCACCTGACCTCGGCCACCGGGTCCTGGCCACCCGGGCGCAGGCCCGCGGCGCGCAGCTGTCGGCGGGTGCGCAGGTGTCGGGGGGCGTGGTGGTAGGGGTAGACCTCGGTCACCGGCCGCCGCCGTCGACGGGCGCGGCCGGGTCGGCGAATAGGCCGTGGGGCAGGCGGTCGACGGCGGCGGCGGTGTCGATGCAGTCCACGCAGGCGGGCGCGATCCGGCCGCCGAAACACCCGGACGTGCACGTCGTTTCGGCCTCGTGGCCGTATTCGCCGTGCCACCGGATCCACGCGTCCAGTTCCTCGCGCAGGCCGCGGATCACCAGGCGCAGGTCTGCGGTGTCCAGGACCACGGCGGGGGTGGGCGGGGTCGTGTCGGTGGGGCCGTCCTCGGTGCACGAGCCGTGCAGGCTGCGCACCGACGGCACGATCCGGTGCGCGGTGTCGGTCCACGCGGCGGCGGCGCTCGCCCGCGCCTCCAGGACGTGGCCGCCGTCCAGCGGGATCGGGGCCCAGCGCAGCGCCGAGTCCGGGTCGATCTCCCGGTACATCGCCACCAGTTCGCGCTGCGCCTCGGTCAGGCTGGTGTACGGGTCGATCTCCACCACGCGCCCGGCGGCGCTGGGCACGAGCGCGGACCACGTCCACACGGTGCGCCGGTCGATTTCCCGCCGCATCTCGGCGCGGGTGTACTGGGCCACGATCAGGCGATCGAGATCATGCGCCACCGGCGCAGGGGTCGGGTGGTGTCCGTTCGTGGGCATGGGTGTTGCTCCTGTCGGTGGTGGGTTGGGGTGTCGTGCGAGCGGCCCCGGCCGGGCCCGGCGTGCGGGTCGGTCGGGGCCGCGCTCGCGGGTCGCGTATCGGCCTACAGCGCGGTGAGGGTGTCGACCGCGATCTCGTAGATGTCCACCAGGTCGGTGACGCCGTCCCAGGTGCCGGGGGCGTAGCGGACGTGGACCACGCGCATCGGGGTGCCGTCGCGGCCGGTGGCGTCGTGGATGTGGACGGTGTGGCTGCGGCGGGCGCGGCGGATCGCCGCGCGGGCGGCGTTGATCCGGCACTCGGTCGGGGCGTAGGTGCGGCCGTCGATGCGGGTGTGGACGATGACGTGGCCGTCGCGCGGGCCGACGCGGCGCAGCCGTTCGGTGTAGGCGCGCCGGGCCTGGGTGTAGGTGTCGACGTGGGTCCGGATGGTGTCGGTGTTCATGGTGTGGGCTCCTCGCTGGTCGGGGTGCTCGTACGACTGCGCCCCGACCGGCTCCGAGGTGCGGGCCGGTCGGGGCGGTCGGGTGCGGTGGTGTGCGGTCGGCACCGGGTGGATCAGACGAGGGGCCGCACCAGGTAGCCGAGGTGCTTCTTCCGGCTCTCGCGCTCCATCTCCGCGGCGTGGGCTTCGCAGAACTCGTGCGTCCCGTGGTTGCTCCGCGGAGGGGCAATCGCGATGTAGGTGGCCGGGTTCGTGCAGTCCGCGCAGGTCTTCTTCGTGCTCATGGGGTTTCCTCTCCTGTGACCGGTCGGGGTCGCTCGTGCGGCCCCCGCCCCGGCCGGGCCGGACGGGGATCCGGGCCGGTCGGGACGGCGGTCGTACGAACTACTCGGCGTCGGTCGGGTCGGGCTGGGGCTCGGCCGCGGGGAGTTGCCACACGCCTCGGGAGTACTGCTCGATGCGGCCCTCGCGGTGCAGGGCGCTGAGCATGTTGGACACGCCGGTGGGGGTCGCGTCGGGAATCCCCTCGCGCAAATCCTTGGTGCTCTTTCGGCCGCCGTCGGCCAGCAGCGCGAGGATGCGGTCCTTCACGGTGGCCGGGCGAGCGGTGGGCCGGGCGGCGGCCGGGGCGTCCGCTGTGCCGCCGGGGGTGGCGATCGGGGTTGCGGCCGGGTCGGTGCCGTCGTCGGCGTCGCCGAGCAGCAACGCCTCGGCCCACGGCAGGGCTTCGGCGTAGGCCCGCTGGTAGATCTCGTGTTCCTCCGCGCCGAGGACGGGCATCGGGGCGGACTCGTACAACGAGATCAGGTGCGGGTACGTCTTGTTTTCCTTGACGGCGCGCCAGTTGCGCATCAGGTAGACGGTGCCGCCCTGGATGTACCAGGACATGCCCGCGGTGATCGGCCCGGTGACGACTTCGCGGCCGTCGAACGCGGCGTCGATGTCGTTGCCGCCGCCCCCGAAATACATCGGGATGGGCTCGATCGAGATGCCGCGCGGGATCACCCCGTCGGCCGCCATGTGCTGCGTCGTGCTGGAGTTCGTCCGCCCCAGGGACACGGTGCCCTGCTTGGCGTTGGCGCGGATCTTGTCCTTGTCGCCGAGGTCTTCGAGGTGGATGCTTTGCGCGGCGAGGCGGATGCCCATCCCGAATTTGCGGCCCGTGCTTTGGAATTTGGAGACGAGCCCGACCACGGCGGTCTTGAACAGCTTGGGCACGTCGGCGTCGGCGGCCAGGATCAGGTTGAGTTCGTCCAGGGTCAAATTGACCAATGGCCACGGGTCGTTGATCGCGAACCCGCTCCAGCCGTTGGCGGAGCTGACCTTCTCGCGGTGTTGGGCCAGTTCGTAGGCGGCGACGAGCGTCGCCAGGACCGCCGCGCGGCCCGCCCCGAAGTGGTAGATCCGGTGGTTCGCCTCGGGCAAGCTCATCCCGTTCTGCGCGTCGGCGGCGATGGACACGACCCCGCTGATCCGCTCCCCGATCATGATCGTGTGCAGGGTCACGCTCTTGCCCGCGCCCGGCGCTCCGACGATCAGGTCGGTCATCGCGCCCAGGACCGGGTCGTACAGGGCCAGGTGGGCGGGGCGTCCGTCGTGGCGCAGGCCGGTGCGGATCCGGCCGCGCTCGTCCATCGTCAGGTCCTCGACGGTGGCTTCGCGCACGTCCAGCAGCGGGTGTTCGCGGTAGACCGACACCAGGCCGTCGCCGAGGCCGTTGGTCTCGACCATGCACAGTTCGGCATCCGTCATGCCCAGCGCCCGCGCGATCTCCGCCTGAGGCAGCTTGATCATCTTCCTGGCCTCGGCCTGGACCCGGAACACGATCCGGTTCTCCTCCACTTTGTGATCGATCAGGCGCATCCCGGGGGCGGCGCCGCCCGGGTCGGACACCATCGACCGCCACAGACCGGGCAGGTCGCTCGGGCCCGCCGCGCCGCCCAGAGTCGGAGCCACCGTCAGCGCCATGCGCCCGGGGCCGGATCCGGGAATCGACGTCACGCTCACCGCATCGGTGGGCAGGTCGAACACCGCGGCCAACGCCACCGGGTTGAGGTTGGGAACGGCCGCGCCGCGCTCGGCCACGATCACCGCGTCGAAATCGGGCCGGTCCTCCGCGAGTTGGCGGATCGCGACCAGCCGCGTCCCGGGCGCCAGCGCCGCGGCCTCCCACATCGCGGCCAGCGCCTCGGGGTAGGTGTACGACCGCTGCGCCGGGACGTTCTCGGCGGGCGGGGCGTCGGGGATCGCGATCGCGTCGGTGGAGCGGGTGAGCGGGGTCATCCAGCCCATCACCGTTCCCCAGGCCGCGGGCAGGATCCATTCCCACCAGGCGGCGCCCGGCGCGGTGACCGAGGCGGCGTACAGGCCCGCGCCGGTCAGCACGGGCAACGCCCGGTGGCAGGTGCGCAGCAGTCCGTGGTGGTCGTCGGATCCGGCGCGCAGCGTCAGCCACGCGAGGGTGGCACCCGCCGCGCCGTACGAGCCGAGGACCGCGTCCGGGCCCGCACCGGCGGCGGTGTGCGGTCCGATGACCAGGCCCACCGACCCGGCCACGTACGCGATGCGCTCGGCGGTCATCCGCCGCCGGAGCGCGCCCAGGGACACGTACCGCTGCTCGTCGGCCTCGGTGTCCGCGGTCGTGTCCGCGGTCGTGCCCGTGCTCCTGGTCGTGCTCGGGGTCTTGGTCGTCTTGGTGGTCACGGTGGTGGTCTCCGTTCGGGGCCGGCGGTCGGGGTCGGGATGCGCGAGAGGTCCGCGCCCCGGGGTGGGGCGCGGACCTCTCGTGTGGTGCGTGGGGGCTCGGCGGTTCAGGTGTTGCGGTAGAACCCGGCCTTCGCTTGGGTCCCGACGGCCTGGACTGCTTCGTAGACGCCTCGGTACTCGGCGTCGTGCGCGGCCTGGGTGGCGAGCGCGGCCGTGCGGATGCCGTCCGCGCGCCGGGCCACGGCGGCGGACACCGTCGCCACCCCCGACAGCGCGGTGGTCACCTCTTCCATCTGCGCGATTTCCGTCGAGTCCACCTCGGCGGCGGCGGCCTGTTCGCCCATCACCCGCGACAGGTCCGCGTTGTGCTGCATCCGCCGCGTCAACCGACCCAGGGCCTCCTCCAGGAGGCCGGCCACGTGGGCCAGATCGGCCAGTTGTCGCTGGATCGCGGGGAACGAAGCCCCGTCGGCGGACACCATCTCACCGGTGTTGACCGGTACCAGATCACCCATGTCGGTCTTCCTCCTACTGGATGTTGTGGGCGCGGGCGGACGGCGCGTACAGGCCCGCGTCGGCGGCGGCCCGCTGCACCGGCCGGTACCGGTCGTGCATGGACTGGTCCACGATTTCTGCGTGTTCGGCCGCCGACAGGGCCCGCGTCGCCAGGTCGTGGCCCTGGGGGACGATCAGGTCGGTCTGCTCGATCAGCAGCCCGAACGCGGCCTGCGTCCGCGGGCCGATCACGTTGTGCGCGGACGCGAGATGGCCGCGCAACTGGTCCAACCGGCGCGCCAACGTCCGGCATTGGTCGGCCAGGGTGGCCGCGTCCTCGTACGCGCTCATTGCGTGCGTCATCGTGCGCTCCACGATCCGCAGCACCTGATCGAGGGTGATCTCCGTGGCGTGCTCGGCGGCCATCCCGCCGTCCCCGCCGCCTCGGGCCATCGTGTTCCCGCGTGCCATCGACGCCTCCTGATCCTGGGGTGTTCGTGTCTGTGTCGGGGGAGCGGACGGGGGCGGGGTGTACGGCGGATCCGCACCCCCCGCGCCCGCACCCGCATCGGAACGGGAGCCGGGCGCAGGGCCCGGGTCGGGTGTCCGGGGCCCGTTCCGGGCCTCGCGGTCCAGGCGCTCGACCACGGGAGCCTCCGCGGGCGCGGCCGACGCGGCGGCCATCCCCGCCGACTCCCACGGACTGCGCCGCCGCCCCTCGCGGGGGGCATCCCCACGCGCGGCGGCGAGCGCCGCGACGAGCGGACCACCCGACGCCGAACCCGCCGTACTCGGCGCGGTCGTGGCGGCGGTGCCGGCCACCGGCGCCGCCGCGTGCTGCCCGGCACGGCGGCGGTGCCTCGGCGACTCGACCCGGATCACCCGGTGCACACCGACCCACCCCCGACCCGCCCCGCGCCGGACCGCGCGGGTCGCCGACTCGCGCCCGGCCGACAACCGGCGATGCAACCGCCGGGCCGACTCCACCCGCGCCGCGCCGCGCCGGACGCCCCCGTCCCTGCCCTCGTCCTTGCCGGCCTCGTCCTTGCCGACCTCGCCGGCCTTGCCCTTGTCGGCCGTGCCGGCCTTGCTCTTGCCGGCCTTGCCCTTCTTGTCCTTGGTGGGCTCGGCCGTCGGCTCGTCCCGGCCGACCTCGGCCGTACCCTCCGGCTCCGGCTCGTCCTTCGCCTTCGACACGACCGGGACCAGCGTCTTGCGCCGCTGCCGCAGGCGCTTGCGCAGGCGACGCGCGGACTCGTGCCGGAGCGCGCCGCGCAGGGTGCTCGGATCGTCCCCTGCCCGCTCCGGCACACCGGCCGCGCCGCCCTTGATCGCCTTGTTCTTCGCGGCGGCCTTGGCGGCCTTCTTCCGATGCGCCTTGGGGATCGAGGACGTTCCGCCCGTCGTCGGGCTGCGCCACCGGCCACCACGGCCGCCGCCGGTACCGCCGCCCCGGCCTCCCGAGTCGGACCCGCCGCCCCCACCACGCCCGCCACCGCCGAGGCCACCACCGCGACCGCCGCCCGCCCCGCCGCTTCGACGGCCGATGCCGAACCCGCCCGCGCCGCTGCCACCGCGCGTGCCGCCGGACGATCCGCCGGTCCCTCGACCGCGCCCGGCGCCGCCGCCGGATCCACGACCGCCGCCCGATCCGCCGCCGGACCCGCGCCCGGCGCCTCCGCCCGTGCCGCCGCCGCGCCCACTACCGATGCCACCCTTGGATCCGCCGCCGGAACCGCCGCCGCGACCGGAACCGCGTCCGCCGCCCGATCCGCCGCCGGTCCCTCCCGAACGTCGGCCGCCCGACGTACCGCCGGACCCGCCACCGCGACCGCCGCTCGAACCGCCGCGACTACCACCGCCGGATCCGCGTCCGCCGCCCGTGCCGCCGGACCCGCCGCCGCGACTACCGCCGCCGCCCGACCCGCCGCCGGTGCCGGACGAGCCCTTCGTCCCGCCCTTCCTGCCCTCGCGCGCGGACGCGGCGACCGCGTGGATCCCGCGCAGCGTCGCCACGGACGCGGCCAGCACCGCGGCGGCCGACAGCGCCCCCAGCGCCGGGGCCGCGCCCGGCTGCTCCGGGCCGGCGTCGGCCGGGTGCTCGGCGACCGCTCCCACCCGGTCCGCGTCCGCATCCGCGCCGGGGTCGGGGTCGGGGAACGGCACGGCCGTCCGGGCCTGAGCGTCCGACGGCTCGGACAGCGCGGCCACCGACTCCCACGGCGACCGCCGCACCGGCCCCGGCGCGGGCTCCTCGGCCGCGTCCTCGGCGGGGACACCCGCGAGCGGATCCACCGGGGCGGCCGGCTCCCCGGGCGCCGTCTCGGGGTCCACCGGCGGCGGCGTGTAGCCGATCCGGGGGAACGGGTACACCGTCGCCAACCGCTCGTCCGGTGCTTCGTCGGGCCCCGGGGGACCCTCCTCGTCGGCCATTTCGGCCCCTTTCTGGGTTGACAGACAGTGACCGGATCGGGGACCCTCGCGCGTGCGCATGCGCACACACAGGGGGCCCGCCCCAACGGGGCTCCGGCCGGTGAAGTGAAGAAGATGAAGTCACGTTCCGTGACGGGTATGAAATTCCTGCGCCACCTCGGCCAGTGCGTCCCACACCGACGTGTCACCCTCGCGCTCCGCCCGCGCGGCGGCCGATCTGGCGAGGTTCAGCCAGACCGTCGCCCGCTGCTCCGGGGTCTGCGCCTCGGCGAGTTTCCGGTTCCAGTGCAGCGCACGATTCGCCGCCGCCCGCTTCTCGGAGCGCTTCACCGCTGCCCCCCGCGCTTCGGCGGGAAGAAGTCCACGACCGACGGCACGACGGGCGCCGCCTGGTCCTCGTCGGCGACCGTGTACAGGTGCGGCTCGGCGTCCAGGTGACGCTGCCGGCTCCCCTCGGCGTGCAGAGCCCGCGCCGACTGCGCCAACGACCCACCCACCACCGCCCCGGCCGCCCGCCGCCGCTCCGCGTTGCGGTCCAGCCGCGCCGTCCGCCGCTCCTCGCGCCGGGTGTCCTCCACCGCCCGGCGCTGCGGCTCCTCCAGGACGTGCTGGACGTAGGCGGTGTACAGGGCTTCAGCCTGCGCACCCGCCCGCGCGGACGCTCTCTCCATCTTCCGCAGGTGCCGGTAGATCCGCCGCGCACGCCACCACGCGGCGCCCATACCGTCGCCGTCCAGCGGGGTCTGTTCCAGGCGGCGGCGGAGCACCTGGGCGAGCTGCCCGTATTCGCGCGCGTCGCTCAGGTGCAGGTCACGGCGCTCCTGGGTGAAGGTTCTCAGTCCCTGCTCGGTGAAAAGGTCGTTGATGTCCATGGTTCTCGTCCTCGCTCGGGTCGATACGCGGGCGGTGCGGTCGTACGGGCGGTGCGGCGCGCGGCGCCCACGCCGAGCCCCGGGACGCGATGAGCGCGCACCGGGACCGGCGAACACGTCGGCGGTGTGTTTGTGCAGGTCAGTCCCGCTCGCGCTCGGCCGCACGGGCCGCGTCGCGAGCGTCCATCTCGGCCATGAACTCCGCGAGTTCGGCCATCTCCATCTCCTCGTACGCGGCGTGCATCTCGGCCATCTCCCGCCGGTGCGCGGCGGCGGCCGAGTCCTCGAACTCGTCCTCGTCGTCGAACATGGGGCCTGCTCTCTCTGGTCGATGTCGTCGGGGTGGGCACGACGCGAGGGGCGACCCGCCGTCGGGCCGCTCCTCGCGGTGGTTGGTCAGTCGTCGTCGGGTTCGGGGGCGAGTTCCACGCCTGCGTCGGCCAGGCGCTCGCGGGCGATCCCGACCATCTCCACCGCGCGGTAGTGGCCGACCTTCAACGTCGTGCGGGCGAGTCGGGCGCTGACCGCACCGCCCCGTTCGAGGAGCAGTCGTTCGGCCTCGGCGATCACCTGCTCGTCGGTGCGCTCGTCCCGACCACCGGCACCGGTTCGGCGATCGCTCGCGGCGCCGGTTTTGCGGCCGGACGCGGACCCGGTTCGGCGGGTGGTCGCGGGGGTGGTTCGCCGGGTGGTTCCGACGGCGGCCACCGGGGCGGTTTCGACCCGCTCCACGACGGCGGTCGCCGAGGCGGTTCCGAGTGCGGCTCCGGGGCGGTGTGCGGGAGTGGTTTCGAGGCGATCCCCATGCAGGTCAAACCCCGTTTGAGCCGGGGCGGGGACCGGCCTCGAAACCGGGGGCCCGACGAGCGTCGGAACCGGCTCGTCGGAACCAGCGTCGTGGCCGGGTCCGTGCATCAGTTGATGCACCCGCCACAGCACGATCGGCGCCAACGCCGAAACCACCACCGTGACGCCGATACGCACCCCCGGTTCCGGGTCCGCCGGAAGCAGATGAGCGATCGCGTTGGTGGCGACCATCACCGAAACCGCCCACAGAACCTCACGCCGAGTACGGATCGCCGCGATCACGTAGGTGTCGATGCACACCGGCGCAGCCGCCGCGAACACGCCGAACCCGAGCGCCTGGTAGAGGTGGAACTCGCCGCTCGCGGTGAGCACGATCCCCGCCGCCACCGCCGCCCATGTCAACACGAGCGTGAAGACCGACTTCTGCTTCTCGCGCTTCGCGCTCTCGGCGACGAACACCGCCCGATCGGCCTCGGTCCTGCGCCGCGTCCGGCGCGCGGCCTCCCGGTCGGCCTCGGCCGCCCGGGTCGTCTCCCGCACCTGCGCCTCGGCCCGCTGCATCACCGCGACCACGTCCGCCTCGGCCTGCCGCCGGGCCTCGGCCACCAGCCGCTCCGCCTCGGCCTCGGCCGCATCCCGCACCCGCGCCAGCGATTCCGCCTGACGCTCGGCACGTTCGGCCCGCTCGCGCTCCGCGTCGGTGGCCGACGCCTCGGCGGCCTCGGCCACCACCCGCGCCCGCTCGTGCAGTTCCTCGGCCCGCGTGTGCAGCTGCTCGGCGTACGCGGCGGCGTCCGCCCGCATCCGATCCGCCGCCGCCACCGCATCCGCCACCGTCCGCTCCGCGACACCGCGCGCATCGGCCACCTGCGCCTCGGCCAACACCCGCGCCCGCTCGCCCGCGTCCCGCACCGCGGCGGCCTCACGCTCGGCCTCGGCCTCGATCCGCCCGGCCGTGCGCTGCGCCGCAGTGCACCGGGCCTCGGCCTCGGCGGCCCGCTCACGCGCATCGGCCACCAGGCGCTCGGCCTCGATCGACGCGGCCGACACCACCCGCCGCGCCGAGACCGAGGCGGCCTCCCGGGCCTGCCCGGCCTCGGCCTCGGCGGCGGCCAGCATCTCGGCCGCGCCCCGGCGCGCGTCGGAGCGGATCGTCTCCGCCTCGGCCCGCGCCGCCTCGACGTCGGCCCGCGCGGTGTCCGTGTGTTCGCGGGCGGCGCGTTCGGCCTCGGCGACGTCGACGGCGGCCAACTCCCGCGCGTCGGCCAGGAGCAGATCGGCCCGCGCCTCGGCGTCGGCCACCAGCTGCTCGGCGCGGGCGTGGGCCAAGTCCACGATGTCGGCCGCGCGATCGCGCGCGTCCACCCACGCGGCCAGCACATCGACATCGGCCGCACCCACCGGGGCACCGGCCGGACCGGCCGGGCCCGGATGATCCGGCGGCCGGGTGTCCGCCGGGCGCGTCCGCGACCGAGGCACCGCCGAGGCGGCGGCCTTCTTCGTGTTCGTGTTCGTCGTGGTGCGACGGGCCACAGCGCCGTCCTCCCTCTATATAGGAGAGGGCGGCCACCCGGGATCCGGGTGGCCGCCCTCGTGGGGTCGGTCGTGCTCAGGTGGCCCGGCCGAGCGCGTCCGCGCCCCACCCCGACGTGGTCACCAGCACCACGGCCGAGTCCAGGCCGGCCGGGCCGGGGACCATTGCGCGCGCCAGCTGCCACACGCGCCGGGCGACGCGCGGCGGGACGGTGCACGGGTCCGTCACCGGACCCGGCGCGTCGGGCACGCCGTCGACCAGGACGAGAGGCACGTCCAGCAGGGCGGCCAACCCGGCCGAGGCGGGAATGGGGGGATCGCCGGATCCGCCTCCGGATCCGGGCATGATGTGGTGCACGGTTCTCCTCCATCTGTCGGGGGGTGCCGAGCGGCGGGCCGGTGGTCGAATCACCGGGCCCGCCGCGGTCGTTCAGCGGTGCCGCCCGCGAGCGGGCCGGCTCCCCACTGCGCTGCGCCGGGTGTCGACCGGCGCAGCGCAGTGGGCAACCGCCGGCCCCTGTCGGGGCCGGCGCGTGTTGCTGTGGGTGGTGTCGCTCAGGGGTGCCGGCGGGGCCGGGTGCCTCCCGGCCGGGACGGACCCGGCCGGGAGGGACTGGGCCGGCCACCGGGCGGTGGTCGCGGCGGCCGGTCGGCGGCCCGGGCCCGGGCCGATACCGGACCGATCAGGCGGAGGCGGCGGCCCGGTTGCGGGCGGCGCGGCGCTTGAGCGCCCGGCGCTCGTCCTCGCTCAACCCGCCCCACACCCCGGCCTCCTGCCTGGACTCCAGCGACCAGGCCAAGCAGCGCTCCATCACGGGGCAGCGTCGGCACACCGACTTCGCCTCCTCGATCTGAAGCAGCGCGGGGCCGGTGGTGCCGATCGGGAAGAACAGTTCCGGGTCCTCGTTCCGGCAGGCGGCGACGTGACGCCAGTCCATGGCGGTTCTCCTCTATATAGGGGTGCACGCATCGCGGTCGGGCCCGCGCCCCGGGCGGGTTGCTCGGGGCGCGGGCGACGTGCGGGGTCAGCGCCGGGCCGCAGCGCGCGCGGCGGCGGCCCACTGGGCATCGGCGACCGCGCGGCGCGCCGCACGATCGGCCGCCGCCTGCTGCTTGTCCTGGTCCTGGCGGGCGCGCTCGGCCTCGGCCTCACGCTCGGCGGCGGTCATCGGCCACCCCGCGCCCGCGCCTGCGACTCGGCCAACCGCCGCGCCGCGGCCTCGGCGGCCTCGGCCTGCGCCGCCTGCCGCGCCAGCGCTGCGGCCCACTCCATCTGCGCTTGCTGGCGCGCCGCCTCGATACGACGGTGCTCTTCGACGGCGCTCACCGGCCACCGCCCGACCGGGCCCGCGCCCATGCCTCGGCGAGCCGTTCCCGGGCGCGGCGCTCGGCCGCGTCGCCCGGACTCTCGGGCGGGGTCGGGGTGTTGCTGCTGGTGGTGTTCATCGCGTACCGCCCGACCGGCGGCCCGCCGCCCCGGCAGTCGCCAAACGGGCCCGGCGCAGGTACTCGTCCATCTGCCCCGCCTCCCCACGACGACGATCCGGCGGCGGGGGCGGCGGCGGGGAAGTCCCCTTCCGGGGCAAGTTCGTTGGTGCGATCATGTCGCTCACAGGCTTCTTCCTTCACTGGTGTGCCTGTGGCGCGGCCTCGGGCTGCTATCCCGGGGTCGCGCACTGTGTACGACTGCTCGGCCGAGCAGCCACGGGGGCCGGCACCGTGTAGGTGTCGGCCGCCGTGGTCCCTCGCGCGATCAGCCGGTCAGATCTGCGCCGCAGCCATGGCGCGGGCCACGTACTCGGCCAGGCTCAGGCCGGACCACGTCCCGGCCTCCAGGTCGATGTACTCGGCCTCGGCGCGGGCCTGCGCACGCTCCAAGACCTCGATGTACGGCGCGACGACCCGGACGATCGGATCGTCCGGCCCGGACAGGCCGAGCAGCGCGGCAACGGTGCTGGTGACGGTGATGGTGGTGTTCGTCATCTCGGTGGGCTCCAGTCGATAGACGGTCGGTGCTCCCCGCCGCCCCCGCCACGATCGGCACGGGGACGACAGGCAACCGCGGCCGAAACCGGGGGCTGCACAAGGAAGTTCGGTTGCGCGACTCGCGCCAGCGCTCACCAGGAGCAGCCGGGCACGATGTCGGATCTCGTATGTGTGTGGCTCGCCGGGGTCCGGGTCGTCGCGCACTGCACACCTCGGCCGGCTCGGTAGCGGGGAGATCCCTCCCGCGCCCAACACCAGACCGTGTGTGGGTTCCTGGATTTTTCGCTTCCGCCTTTGGGGCGGTTCTCCGGCGTCCGGGCTGTGACCCCCATCTGCGCAGGTCCCTGGGCCCAGAGCCCAGCTGCGACCTCCCGTGGTTCCGGTCCGGGTGACCTGTTATGGCATCCGCAGGGTGACCTGCGGGATTCGGTTGTCTGAGGAACACGCGCTTCCTTCGATCCCGCCGTCAACGGGTGCCTCCGGGCGCAGTCGCACAACGTGTCTGGTGTTCCACCGTAGGTTCTGGTCGAACAGTCAGTACTGTACGTACAGATGACAGGATGGTCAATCGTTCTGTACGGTCAGATCAGACAGATCAACTTGGGAGGCGCTGTGCCTGCGGATAGCCGCACCAGATGGGCGGTCGTGTACGACGATCTCCGCGACAAGATCGAGAACGGTCGACTTCCTCCGGGCGCCCACCTGCCGGGGGAAATCGAACTGGCCAGCGTCCACGGAGTGAGCCGACAGACCGTTCGAACAGCACTCACTCGGCTCACCCAAGAAGGACTGATCACCGAGGGGCGGGGAAGGCTGGGCCGGACCGTTCGAGACGGAATCAAGCTCCGTTGGGACCTCGGCGTATTCGAGCGGGGGCCCCGTCGGGACAATGCCGCAACAGGTATGGATGACTGGGCTGCTGGCGTCGCGGCCCAGGGATGCACGCCTCGGCAAACGGTTAACGTCACTATTGAGCCGGCTCCGAAGGAAATCGCCGATTCACTGGGGATCGCGGAGGGAGAAATGGCCGTCCGAAGGTCGCGCGTCCGGTACGTCAACGACCGGCCATACCAGCTCTCCACAAGTTGGTTTCCTGAGTCAATTTCACGCGGCACGCCGTTGATGCAAGCTGGCGATGTCGCAATGCCCGGGGGAATTCTGAAAGCAATTGGCCACCCCCAGGCGCGCATTCGCGACGAGTTGTACGTGCGGATGCCCACACCTACTGAAAAGGATCAGCTCGATCTGCCAATCGGCACACCCGTGGCACAGCACGTACGTACCGGATACGACGCTGCCGATCGTCCAGTCCGGGTGATGGTGACCATCGCTCCTGGGGACCGCCACGTGCTCGTTTACGAACTGGAGGTCTAATCGATGAGGCTCCGTCTCAAGCCCGCTGCCCCGTCCGATGTAGTCGAACTGATGGCTCTGCGAAACGAGGCCGAACAATGGTTGCAAACCGTCGGGACCGATCAATGGTCCGATGCAGCCACGGCTAGTCGAGCCCTCAAGAGCTGGCAGGAGAACATCGATTCAGGCATGACATGGGTGGTGGTCAACGAGCTTGACAGTATTATTGCAACCGCCACCCGAAGCGTTGCCGATCGCGATTTCTGGCGAGCCGAAGATTCCCCGGAAAGCGCTCTCTATCTCTCTAAGATAATTGTCTCTCGACGGATGGCTGGCCAGAATATCGGCGGGTTGATCCTCGATTGGGCCAGTCAACTTGCTGCGCTTGAAGCGCGGAATTGGGTCCGGCTCGATGTGTGGCGCACAAACACCAATCTGCACACCTATTACAAACGACACGGATTTCGGCACGTCAGGACCGAAGCCCCGTCGCACCGCCTCTCCGGATGGCTGGGGCAACGCCCCGCAGGGACTGTCCTCTTCCCTGAAATGCCCCTGGTCCCAACGCACCACGAGGAGATCCCTGACCCTGTGTGACGGTGCCATACTGACCGCCACAACAAAACGGCCGGCCCCTGGGGGCCGGCCGAAAAGTTGGGCTAAGGCGTTGACGCGCCTGTCGCCCGATGTGTGAACCCCCACGCCGTCCAAGCCCGGGGTCACGTCTGCTGGACCCAGGATACCCATCGCCGTCCACACGGCGACAGGTCACCCGATCGGGTCGGCGTGGCGTACCCGGTGCAAGTCCCGAGAGGACATCCCGAGCACCGATGAGCATCACAGCGATGAACTACGTCATCCGCCTCAAGATCGGCAACATGACGGCGAAGTTCGTACTGGAACGTCTGGCCGACCGCGCCGACGAGCGGTTCTCCTGCTACCCCGGCGTCGCGCTGATCGCGGCCGAACTGGAAGTAAGCGAGCGGACCGTGCAACGCGGTCTGGAACACCTCCGAGACCTGCGGTTGCTCTCCGACCGCGCCCGGTACCGCGCCAACGGATCCCAGACCGTGAGCCGGTACATCCTGCATGGCCCCTGGGACGACTACGCCGGCACCGGCGTGCCGTTCCCCGAAATCGTCCTCCCGAAGAAGGCCCGCGAGGAGTTGTGGGCCCAGGAGCCGGCCGAGGGTGAGTTCCGCGACGGGACGGCTGCGGCCGTCGCGCTCAAGGGCGACCAGGAGGCGGCCGAGGCCGCCGCGAAGCGCGCCGCCGAGGCCGCCGCTCGGGCGGCGGCGGCGGCGGAATCGAAGAGCGAGCGTGGCCGAAAGGCCGCCGTCGCGAGGAGCGAAAAAATCGCCGCCGAAGCGGGCACAAAGGACATCCCCGCAGATGGAGATGGGGTGACAGCTGTGTCACCCCCCCCGGTGACAGCTGTGTCACCCCCCCCGGTGTCACTGATGTCACCCCTTGAACCCTCAGTAAGAACCACCACAGAATCAGCGCCGCTCACGGCGCGTAGCGCCGGTGCCGTGCGCAGCACTACTGACGTAAGTAGCGCGCGCGAGGGCGAAAGCGGCTGCGCCGCGGCGGGCAGGACGGAAGCGGCGGAGGGTGTGAAGCCGGCGGTGCCGGCACCTCGGGCAAGCAACGGGGGTGGCGTCGCCGGTGACGCCACCCCCCAGGGCGGCCGGCAGAACGGGCCGGTGCTGACCCCGGAGGAGACGGCGGCGGTGCACGCAGTTGAGGCGGTGCTGCCGGCCGCGCTGTTGGCGGTCCTGCCCTACCGGCACATCCCGGGTCGGTGCCGGCCGGCGGTGCTGGCTGCTCTGGAATCGCGCACCGTGGAGCAGCTGGCCGCGCGCGCGGCCCGGCGGTGGCTCGGTTGGGGGTACGCCGAGGCCCACGACGCCGGAGAGCTGCGGTCGCCGATCGGCGTGGCGGTCGAGTTGATCGCGCCCGGCCTGTACTGCCCGGACCTGTCCTGCGAGGACGGCGAGATGATCGACACCCGCGTGGCGTGCCGGGCCTGCGCCGAGCGCCGCCGGGAGCGCCGCGCCGCCCGCCGCGCCGGCGAAACCGTGCCGACCGGCCGCACCGGAGCCGGCCGCGCCCCGCTGCCCGAATGCGCAGACTGCCGCGCCCCGTTCGCCCACATGGTTCCCGAGGACGGTGTGTGCGCCGCGTGCCGAACCGAGGCCGCGGCCGAGGAAGCCGAGATTGCGGCCCGCATGCAGGCGATCGCAGACGAGTGGGACCGGGAGGCGGCCGACCGCGCGGCGGCCGAGGAAGCCGACCGCGCCGAAGCCGAGCGCCACGCCCAGGCGCAGGCCGCCGAGGACGCGCGCCGTCGGGCACAGGCCGCCGCCGACGCCGAGGAAACCGCACGCCTGCGGGCCTGGTTCGCGGAGCAGCACCCCGAACTGGTGATGCCGGCGCAGCCGCCCACCGCCCCGTTCTAGCCGCATCCGTGGGCGCCCCGGAAAGCCCCGGGGCGCCCACGGCCCACCACGAAGGAAGCCCCCACATGGGCAAGATCGGCGACGGCCTGGACCAGGCCGCGCAACACGTCTTCACCCGGAAACCGCCCCGGTCCACGAAGGCCCGCGTGCGGTTCCTGATGAGCAAGAACCACAACCGCACGCGCGCCGTTGCCCAGCTGCTCGGCGTCAGCCAACGCACTATCGAGCGCTACCTGAAGGGCGACCGCAAGAACCCGCCCGGACCCGTCAACGCCAGGATCGACGCCGAGGTCCGCCGACTGTGGCAACCGCAGGTGCGCCGCCGGGCCGAGCAGCGGGCGGCGGCGGCCGGCGCGGTGGTGATCGAGACCAGGGCCAGGTTCGGGTTCTCCTCCGCGGCCGGGTCCACCGACGACCCGCGCATGCGCCGCATCACCCAACCCCTTCCCCCCGACCGCGCCCGGGAGTTGTTCGACGCCCACCACGCCGGCGCCCCCGAAAGGGACCTGGAGCGCATCGTGGCCGCCGGCCTCCACCAGGCGTACTTCCAGGAGGGCGGCACCCGCGCCGACGACCTGGATGCGGTCGAACTCACCGACATCGACTACTGCGACTTCGACATCCGGGGCTGACCCGCAGCACCCACCAGCCACACCAGCCCCAAACCCAAGCCACCAGAGGCCGCCACACGGCCCGCCTGCCGCCCAGGGTTCCCCAAGTACCCGAACGACCCATGCGGGCCCCGGAAGGGCCACCAAATCCCGTGACGGGGCATCCCCGAGGTGGATCACGGTCCCGAATCCTGGAGCAGCCCCGGGAAGTGCCTGGTGGGCGTGGTCAGTCGTCCATGTCGATCCAGATCCGGCCGTCGTCGTCCACGTGCGCGTCGTAGATCACCCCGTCCACGATCGCGCCGTCCACGACGACCCACAGGTCCTCGTCCTCGTCCTCGATCCACAACACGCCGTCGTCGTCGGTGTACGCCGGCCAGATCACCCCGTCCGCGATCACCGCCTCAAAGATGACGTCCGGCTCGAACCCCTGCCGCGAGAACCACCCCATGCGAACCCCCTCCCGAACCGTGAAGCCGCCGAAGCCAGCGTGGCGCGCGCCCGGCCGCCGCGGGCCCGAACGCACAAACCACGCCCCGCCCGCCCGTGGCCGGCCGGCAGGATGCCGAACATGAGCCTGCCGCGTGTGCTGCCGGATGCCGTCGCTCGTCTCCTGCCTCACGCTGCCCCGCCCCGATGGCGGGCCGCAGTCGACCGCGCTGCGCAACTGCTCGCCCCGTCGTGGGGCGACGGCGATCCGCCGGCCGAAGTCGGCCTCCTGGTCCTGGCCGTCGCCGTGCTCGCGCTGGACCAGGAGCCGGCCGCCGCCGACACACCCACGATCCTCGCCGCGGTGGCCGAGGCCACCGACGCCGCCGAAGCCGGCCGAGAACCCCTCCCGCTGCGCCGCCGAGGCACGGCGGCGCTGGCAGCAGCCGGCCAGCACGACCCCACCACCGGCGCCTGGACGCCCCTGGGCGCGCTGTGGCGCGATGTTCTCCACCAGTGGCTGCCGGAGGTGCCCACCTCCGACATCCCGCCCGCACCCTCGGTCCTGCGCGAGACGCTGCCGCCCCTGCGCGCCGCCCTGGCCCGGTCCGCCACCGCGACAGCCGGCCACACGCCCGCCCCGGCGCCCGAACCAAGCGCGCTGCGCACCGTGTTCGTCTCCGGCATGATCCGCCGGGTCACCCCCGGCGCCGCCCTGCCCGTGCGATGCGACACCTGCGGCGCCCACCAGGACCTCATCCTGCGCCTGGACGGGCCCACCGTGACCGTGCGCTGCCCGAACCGACACGACACTTACCCGAACCGCCTGGACGCCGTACGCGTCGTCCAGGCCGTCCGACACCACGGCGCCGACCCGGCCGCACCCGCCGCTGGCATCGATGGACACCTGACCGTCACCGTCCACGGCGACGTACGCGCCGACCCCCGCCGAGTGTTCGCACTCGACTAGACACCCACCGAAATATCGACGCGAAATCCGCCGACCCGAAAAACGAATTCCTCGAATTCCGTGTTCGGAATAGGCAATTCCAATGCCAGGAATACCTGGCGACCAGGCATGTCGACCCGGGAGCCTCCGGCGAGGGGATCGAGCCGACTCCAAGGACGGCGCGCAGGGCCTCGGCCGGCTGCTCCAGGCGCCGGCCGGCGGCCGGCGGCCGACATCCGCACTGGTGAGACGGCATATACAAGCCGAGGACGGCAAGCGTCCCGAGCCCATCCGAGCCGGCCACCACCCTCGATCCGCCCCTGGAGGTGGTCCCTGATTCCTGGGATTCGTAGGGAGCATGTTGTCTAAGCTCCGAGTGGCGCGCGAGCCTGCCATGTGCCATCATGGGTGACGCGGCCGGCGACGGGAAACCGGACGGGGCGGAACCCCACACGCGGGATGCCCGCCCACATGTGACGGATCGTCAGCTATTTTTCGACGGTGAGATCAAACCCATCGAGCAGACGCCAACAGCCAAACCCCGCCCCCTACTTCGCTGCCAGCGGGCCCGCAACGCGGGCCTGCCCTCCGCAACGCGGAGGGCCTTCCAAGACGGCGCGTTGCGCCGTCTTGTGGGGTCCGCAACGCGGACCCCGGCACCCGCAACGCGGGTGCCCAGCACTTGCTCGGCGCAACGCGCCGAGCTTCGCTCGTCAG
>NZ_JBHZAE010000040.1:0-20577 GCF_042754105.1 Embleya sp. NPDC059237
CCAGACATTTCGAAGCTTGCAGGGCGGCCGCACTGCTGTCCGCCAAACGCACAAACCCCGGCAAGACCAACCTTGCCGGGGTTAAAGATCAAGCTCAGGGGCGCCGCATCGCTACCGGAGGCGGACGTTGTCAGTCGCCGAGGGGTTTGTCGGCGAGTCGTCGGCGGATGTCCCGGGCTTCCTCGGACCGCCCGAGCTCCTCGAGCAGGTCCGCCCGTGTCGCCTGTGCGGTCCGCAGGCGCCCGGCGAACACCGCGGGTGTCTCCGAGGCCAGGCGATGGAGGATCCGGATGGCTTCCTCGATCGCGGTCAGGCCTTCGTCCGGGCGGCCCACGTCCCCGTAATCGACCGCCAGGTTGTTCAATGAGGTGGCGAGGTCCGGTTCGTACGCGGTGGGGTTGCCCGCCGCTACGCGGCGTCGGATGGTGACGGTTTCCTCGCTCGCGGCCAGGCCCTCGGTCCGGCGACCCAACTCCCCGAGTCGGACCGCCAGGTTGTTCAACGAGCTTGCGAGGTTCGGTTCGTACGCGGCGAAATCGGCTCCGGCCAAGCGGCGGCAGACCTCTACGGCTTCCTCGATTGCGGCCAGGCCCTCGTCTCGCCGACCCAACCCCCCGAGTCGGTTCGACAGGTTGTTCAACGAGCCGGCGAGGTCCGGTTCGTACGCGGCGGGGTTGCCCGCGGCCAGGCGGCGTCGGATGGCGACGGCCTCCTCGATCGCGGCCAGGCTTTCTTCCCGCCGGCCCGCTTGCCCGAGTCGGATCGACAGGTTGTTCAACGAACCGGCGAGGTTCGGTTCGTATGCGTCGGGGCTCGCCGCTGCCAGGCGGCGCCGGATGGCGACGGCTTCCTCGATTGCGGCCAGACCCTCGTCTTGCCGGCCCATCGCACCGAGTCGGTTCGACAGGTTGTTCAACGAGGTGGCGAGGTCGGGTTCGTATGCGTCGGGGTTCGCCGCTGCCAGGCGGCGCCGGATGGTGACGGTTTCCTCGATCGCTGCCAAACCCTCCGCCTGGCGACCCATCTCCCCGAGTCGGTTCGCCAGGTTGTTCAACGAGCTGGCGAGGTCCGGTTCGTACACGGCGAAATCGGCTCCGGCCAAGCGGCGGCAGACCTCGACGGCTTCCTCGCTCGCGGCCAGGCCCTCGGTCCGGCGACCTGCGTCCCCGAGTCGGAGCGACAGGTTGTTCAACGAGACGGCGAGGTTCGGTTCGTACGCGGCAGGATCGGCCGCGGCCAGACGGCGGTAGACCTCGACGGCCTCCTCGATCGTGGCCAAACCCTCGGCCCGGTGGCCCACTTCCCCGAGTCGGACCGCCAGGTTGTTCAACGAGACGGCGAGGTCCGGTTCGTACGCAGCAGGATCGGCCGCTGCTAGGCGGCGTCGGACGGCGACGGTTTCCTCGATCGCCGCCAGGCCTTCGGTCCGCCGACCCAGCTTCCCGAGTCGGATCGACAGGTTGTTCAACGAGCCGGCGAGGTCCGGTTCGTACGCGGCCGGATCGGCTTTCGCCAAGCGGCGCCGGATGTCGAGTGCGTGTCGGTCGGCGGCGAGGGCCTGTTGGTGGAGCCCGGCGTTTGCGTAGCGGTTGGCAAGGGCGCTGTGGAGGCGGGCGTGCTGTGCGGGGTCG
This sequence comes from Embleya sp. NPDC059237, assembly GCF_042754105.1. Taxonomy (NCBI): domain Bacteria; kingdom Bacillati; phylum Actinomycetota; class Actinomycetes; order Kitasatosporales; family Streptomycetaceae; genus Embleya; species Embleya sp. NPDC059237. The sequence goes on from NZ_JBHZAE010000040.1 coordinate 1,632, forward strand.
GTGGTGGCGGCCAGGCGGAGGGGGGTGAGGCGTGCGGTGAGGGCGGCGATGCCCGGGTCGAGGTCGGTGTGCCGGTCTACGGGCAGGTGGGCGTCGACGGCCTCCAGGACCTCCATGGGCAGGTCGTCCAGCGCGGCGAGGGCGGTGAGGGTGGCGCCGCCGGCGTGGAGGGCGAGGTCGGGGCGGGCGGTGAGCACAGGCACGAGTTGGATGGGCACGAGGTGGGGCCAGCGGGCGGCGGCGGCGACCAGCACGGTGAGGGCGGTACGGACTCGACCGGCGGCCCACGCCGTGGTGTCCGTCGCGGTGTTCGTGGTGGTGTCGGGATGCGCCTTCGGTGTGTCGTGGAGTAGGCGTGTGGGGGCGGTGGTGGTCCAGGGGTCGGGGGTGGCGTGGGCCAGGTGGTGGCCTGGGGTGGTGAGGGCGAGGAAGTCCTCGGCGAGGCGGTCCGGGTATAGCGGCTCCAGGACCGTCCCGGCATGCGGGTCGGCGGGAGGGTAGGCGACGGCGTGGTCGGTCAGTGCCCGGTCGACGCCGTCCCCGGTGCAGGCGCCGATCGCGACGAGCACGGCGTGCCCGGCGTCGTGGGAGACTACGCCGGTCAGCGCGGCGGTGTAGGTGGTGCGGGCGAGGGTCTCTGCGGTGACGGTGACGCGCCGGTTCTCGTGCAAGGCCCGCCAGTGGTCGCGTTCGCGGTCCAGGAGGTAGCCCGAGATCCGCCCCGGCGCGTCCAGGTCCGTCGCGGTTCCGGTGCGGTGGGCGTCGACGGCGGCCAGCGCGGCCATGTGTACGGCCAGCACCTGCCCGAACCGCCGAGGATCGTCCAACGCGGCGGGCGCGACCACCCGGTGCGGGTCGGGGACGTCCAGCGCCGCGGCGAACCGATTGCGGGCCGCAGTGAAAAGGGCGTGGGGGTCGGTGTTCGGATCGTCGGTGAGCGGCGGCAGCGGCAGGACGTCGGTGTCCACGTCGAGGCGGTCCAGGCGATGCGCCAGGGTCTGCCACCACAACCCGGCCGGACGCGCGACCAGCAGCACCCGCACCCGACACCCCTGCCCGGCGGCGTGCGCGAGCAGGGTGACCAGGTCGGTCACCGGCCACCGCTCCGCGTAGTCGACCACCAGCAACACCCCCGCCGCCGGCTCCGCTTCCCCGGCCGGATCCGACCCGCGCCCGAGGCCACCGGCACCCGAGGCGGCGTTCGCGTCCGCAGGAGTGGGGTCGGTGGCGTGCCGGGCCTGCAACACCCCCCAACCCCCGCCGTCGGCACGAGTGTCGGCCGCGAAACGCGCGGCCAGGCGTGTCTTGCCCTGCCCACCCGGCCCGTGCACCAACAGGACCGACACCCCTGCGGCACGGTCGTCGCGCCACGCGGCCAACCGCGCCAACTCGCCCCGACGTCCGGTGAAGCCCACCAACGCGTACCGTGCCTGCAATAGCCGCGCCGGCTGCGCCCGAGCCTGCACAACTGTCGGCGCCGCACGCTCCGTTGGGAATGCGTCGATCCGGTACAGCGCCCGCTCGGCGCCGGTGTGCGTGGTGACGTGCACGTCCCCGGTGACATCGGAGACCTGGGTCACCGGCCCGTTCACCACCGATCCGGCCACCCACTGCCCCGGCCGCTTCCCCGCGTTCCGCGTCGAGGTGCCTGCCCCGGCCGGACGTTCCCCGGCCGGTAGCTCCCCGGGTCCGGCGGCGGGCGGGGTGTCGCGGCGGGGCCACCATCCGGGCCTGCGACGCGGGCCGGTCACGGGCCCTCCTCGATGTCGACGTCCCCACCGGTGCCCTGTACCTGATCGACCGGACCGGAGACGATGCTGCCGTGGACCCGCTGCCCGTCCCCCGCACCGCCTGCGGGTGGCGGTGTACCCGGGGCGACCGGGGACGGGACGACCGGCCGGGCGCTGCGGCGGGTGATCCGCACGTTCCCGCCGGTGCCGGACACCTGCGTGACACCACCGTTGATCGCGCTGTCGGTCACCGACTGCCCATTCGACGCGGGGCGTTCGCGCCGTGCCCCGGCCACGGACACCGCCAGTCCGGCCAACGCCACGAACAGCCCGAGCACGCTCGCCCACTTGTCCGCCTCGTCCAGCCCGACCACGGCGAGGTACACCGCCAGCCCGACCAGCGCCGTACCCGCCACCACACCGCCGATCCACGCCTGTGTCTTCGCCGTCATTCCCCCATCGTCCAACCGCGGCTCCCGCCGCGGAGCCCACTCGGGCCGACGGTGACCCGCCCGTGACACCGACCGCCCGCGACACCCGCCGTGCCCCTGTCGAGGCGGGCGACGGCCTCCCCGAACCGGCCTCGCGCACCCGTCGTCGTCACGGCACCGGGTTCGTGCGGTGGCTCGTCCATCACCGACGTCCCGCACCGCCGCTGCGGCGGCGGTCGCCACGCGGGGAACGGTCCCGGCCCCGACCACGCACGCGTGGTCGGGGCCGTCCCGGTGTCGGTGTCGTGGGGCACAGCCCGCACACCACGCCACGAGGCGAATGTGTGGACCCCGCGAAGGACACCCGTCCACCCTGCCAGCAACCCGCCCCCGGGACGCGGCCGGTTCGCCCGAACGAGGCGACACGACCCCACCCCCGAACCCCACACGAACCTCGCTTCGGATCTCACATCCGGTTCATGTCCAGCGCATGCCCAACGCGTTGAGTTCGGCGATGCGTTCGGCCGGGAGTTTCGCCCGCCGTGACCTGGTGGTGGTGACCCATACCCCGAGCCGTACGTCCTCGGGCCATCCGTCGAACGCGGTCACCGTCTCCACGTGGGCGCGCGGTACTTCGAGGTGCCCGACGCGGGCCCGGTACGCCGCCGCCGCGGCCACCGCGATCGCCCACGCCTGCTCCCGCGTCCGCTTCGGCCGAGGCCCCTCCGGCATCGGCAGCGCCGCCGCCTCGGCCTCGGCCGCAGTGTCGGCCGTCGCGGGTGGGGTGAGTCCGAGTGCGAGCAGCTGTTCGCGTTGCGGTTCGTTCAGCCCGTCCCATCCGGACCGCTGCCGGGCCACCCACCGCCCGATCGAAGTCCCGCGGTGGACGACGTCCAGGCCCACGTCGTCCAACCGGCCGCCCGCGCCCCGCCCGGCCTGCTCGGCCTGCTGGCGCAGGTATTCGGCCGCGTGGGTGAGGTGTCGTTGCCACGCCACCGGCCAATGCGGCGGGTGCCACGGCTCGCCCTCCACCAGGGCGTCCAGCGCCGCGCCGCGCCCGGCGGACAACGCGCCCCGCCGGTCCTGGGCGCGGCGGTTCGCGAGCCACGTCCCGATCGGGTAGCCGTCGACCACGGCATCGGTCGGCGCGGCCAGCGTGCCGTGTCGGCGGGCGTATTCACGCGCTATGGCGAGGCCGTCCTCCCACGCCTGGTCGTGGACGGACCACACCATCCCGAGCGCGTCGAGCCGTTGAATCTGTTTCCGCCCCAAATTGCCCTTCGCGTATTCGGCGCGCATTTCCGAAATCCAGCGTCCGAGCGGGAATTTGATTCCGTGGTGATCGATGTCAACAGCGTCGATGGGCACGGCGAGGTCTCCATGGTCCCGCTGGTAGCGTTCGGCGGCCACGAATCCACGTATCCAGTTCCGTGATTGCGGGTCCACCACAAGCAATTCCACGAAACGGGAAATCTGCGCCGGGTCGCGCAGGGTGGAGAATCGCAGGATGGGCCGCCATTCCGGCCGTTCCGCGCCGTCCTCGCCCTGCTCCTGGTCGTCGCCGTCGACGGCTTCGGGCTCCTCGCCGCGCGCGCCCTGGGCCTCTCCGTTGACCTGGGGCACTGCCAGCACGTCGCAGATGGACGCGTCGTGCGCCCGTAGGGCCTGGAGCACCCGCTGGAGCGGTCGCCAGCTCGGGGAGACGAGCATGTCGTCGCGGTGCTCGCCGGGTTGCAGGAAGATCGGGATGACGATGCTGGCGAGCTTGTCGCCGCGCTCGGACGGCCGGATGGCGCGTCCCACGGCCTGCACGATCTCCACGATCGATCCTTTGGGGTCCAGGATCGCCAAGGTGTCGATTTCCGGAACGTCCACACCCTCCCCCAAAACCCTGCAATTACTGACGAACGACCGGTCCACGATCACGCCGTTGCGGTCCGCGCCGGCCCCGAACCGCCCCAGGACCCGCCGCCGATGCGTCGGGTCGTGTTCCCCGCAGATCCAGTCGGCGGACATGCTCCACCCCTGCGCCGGGTTGCTCACCCGCAGGCGCCGCAGTGCTTTGGGCAGGCCGGTGGCGAAGGCTTGGGCTTCGAGGGTGCGGAAGTGGAAGGTCAGGACGCGGCGAAGGTCGTGTTCGGCGGCGGCCTTGAGCATCGCGGTCTGGAGTGCCGCCATCCGTGCGCCCCGGAACGCCTCCTTCGCTGCCGGGTCGGTGGTGTGCCGGTCGAGCTTGCTGCCGGTCGCCGCGGCGGCGGCCTGGACGTCCGGGTCGCGCACCTCCAACACCAGGATGCGAAAGGGCGCTACCAGCCCTGCGGACACCGCCGCCGAGAGCGGTAGCGAGTAGGAAACCCTGCCGAACAGGCGCTCGTCGTCCATGGATGCGGCGTAGCCGACGGGCAGGGGCTGGTACGCCGTGCGCTCGCTGTGCTCGTCCTCCTCGAGTTCGTCGGCGAGTTCCAGGTCGTCGTCCTGCCACCCGTCCCACTCGTCCAACTCGGGGTCCGGGTCCATGGGATCCAGCTCGGGCACGGGCGGATCGGTCGCGAGCGCCGCGTAGGCGCTGCGCGGACCCACCATCGTCGAGCAGCGCAACGAGCGCACGCGCGTACTCCCGAACGAACATCGGATGCCGCCCCCGCCCGAACAGATTCCGTATCTGCTCGCGATCGGCCTCCGTCCCCGCGACCCCCAACACCTCGGCCAGCGCCCCGGTCCACACCCCGGGCGGATTGTCGGTGGCGGCGTAGTAGGCCCCGAGATCCTGCCCGAGCCCACGCCCTTCGTCGGCAACGCTCACCGAATCGACCAGGTACTCCCACCCGTTCGGCCCGAGCTTGTGCAGTGTCATCACGGCGCGACCACCACCCACGCGGCGCGCCGCCGCACCTGTCCCGCCTCCCGAGCCGCCATGCGGGGAGGTCAGGTACCGGGGCGACTTGCCCACCAACGACGAAGCAGCGTAGACGGGGAGGCAAGGGAACGGGGTTTGTTGGGCCAGGCGTCTGACCCCGGACGGCCGGGTGGGCAAGGTGGGCCACACCGGGCAACCGAACCGAGCGAACGTGACGTACTGCCACAACCGCAGCACCACGAAGCAAGCCGGCCTGAAAGCAACTGCGCGTCGATGATGTAGCGCCGTCTGCGGGTGCTTTCGTGCCCCGAGACGGCTTCGGCCCGTTGCCCTGCTACCGCATCGTGACGGTGGGATCACCCCATCCGACAGGTCCACGACCACCCCGCCACGCGCGTGACCACTGATAGTGCACCAGAGAGGCCCGGGCGAGGCCGGCGCCGGCGATGTCGGTGAACGCACGTTTCCCCGCTGCCGATCGCCTCCGCGGCCTTGCGCCCTGCCGGGCGGAACCCGGCAGGGCGCAAGGAGTCAGTCGGCGGTGTGGGGTCGGGTCCGCAGCCGTGCTTCAGCCGCCGAGCCTCCACCCGTCGGCGGATTCCCAGCTGCCGAAGCCGCTGGACGGCCCCCACCAGGTGTGGCCGAGGACGCGATCGGTGCCGATGGTGAAGGCCTCGATGGTGTTGCTGTCGGGGTTGAAGGCCATGGCCGGCGCGCCGGTTACCGCCCACGGGCTTGCGTTCGCCCAGCCGCCGAAGCCGGAGGAGGGCGCCCACCAGGTGTGCTTGAGGTTGCCGTCGGTGCCGATGGCGAGCACGTCGAAGGCGTCTCCGGCGGGATTCCACGTCACGCTTGGTGCGCCCGCGAGTTGGGCGCTGCCGGCCGCCGCTGCCCAGGTGCCGAAGCCGCTGCCTGGCGTGTACCAGGTGTGGCTGAGGACTCCGTCGGTGCCGATTGCGAAGATGTCGAACGAACCCCCGGCCGCGTTGTACGCGACGGCGGGGGCCCCGGTCACCTGCCACGGGGAGGCGGCCGCCCAGGTGCCGAACCCGGTCACCGTGTTCCACACGTTGTGGCTGAGGGTCTTGTCCGTGCCGACCGCGAAGACGTCGACCTGGTTCGTGGCGGGGTTGTACACGGCGCTCGGGGCGCCGGCGAGGCTCCAGCCGCCTACGGTGCTCCATGTGCCGAACCCACCGGTCGACGACCACTGGTTGTGGTTGAGGTTGCCGTCCGTGCCGATGGCGAACACGTCGAAGTTCTTGGTGGTCGGGTTGTACACGGCGCTGGGCAGGCCCTGGTTCTTCCAGGTTCCGGCGGTCGACCAGGTGCCGAAGCCGCTGCCGGGCGTGTACCAGGTGTGCTTGAGGGTGCCGTCGGTGCCGAGGGCGAAGATGTCGTAGGAGCCGCTGTCGGGGTTGTAGACGGCGGTGGGCTTGCCGGTGATCGTGGCGCCGCCGACCGTGGTCCAGTCGCCGAAGCCGGTGCCGGGGGTGTACCAGGTGTGGTCCAGGTTGCCGTCCGAGCCGGTGGCGAAGACCTCGTAGGCCTTGCTCGCCGGGTTGTACACGGCGGCGGAGGAAGCGCGGAAGTCCCCGGAGAACGAGGGGGCGGGAGGCAGCGGGGTGGTGTCGGTGCCGCCCTTCGGCGATACATAGCCGCTGACTCTCTGGCTGCCGTACACCCCGGCCTTGATGGTGCCGCGGGTGACCTGGTTGTTCGCGCTGCCCTTGCCGCCCTGGTTGCCACCGATGATCCCGACGCTGCCGTCCGCGTTGACGGAGGTCACCAACGCGACGTGCTGGGCGTATCCGGAGCCGTCGTAGTTGAACACGACGGCGTCCCCGACCCTCGGCTGGCCGGAATGGAAGCCCGAGCCGTAGGTCGCGAAGCTGGCCGCGGCCGGATTCAGCCCTCCGACGTCCACGCCGTTTCGCGCCCACACCCATTTCGCGAAGTCCGCGCACCACGCCTCGGGTTGACCGCCGTTTCCGGTGCAACTGCTGTAATAGCCGGTCGTGCCGGCGGAGTTCGTGGAACAGGGGCCCTTGTAGAGGTTCGCCTCGGCGACGGCCGTGATCGAGGTCCCGACGCTCGCCGACGCGGCGGGCGCGCCGAGGAACACGGCCCCGGGGGCGAGGATCCCGGCGGCCAGAATTCCGATCATGCGGGGACGTGCGGCGATCCGGATGGTTGGTGACGTCATTGGTGCCTCCGATGTCGAGTGGGTGTGGGATGCGGTGAGACCCGTTGCGGGGTGGCACCTGTTCGAGAACGCGGTCGTCGTCGACGCCGGTCGGCGGGTGGCGCGCAGTCGACGCGCTCGGTGCTCCCGCGGACAGCGGGCCGACGTTTCGTGCGGACGGCGGGACGCGCGGGAGATTTGGGCAACTCGCGCACGCGGTCACCCGGGACGTGCGGGTCCGGCGCGGCGTCGGGCCGCGGACCGGATGCCGACGCGCGGCGGCGGAGCACGGGCGTGGGAGAGCGGCCGAGCGGCGTTCGAAGCCGCCGGTCGGGTCCGCGCCGGGGCTACTGCCAGCCCATGGTGTCGTCGGCGTGGACGACGGGCGGCCCGGCGGGGACCGGGATGGCCGCGGAGGCGGCGGTGACGGCAAGGACGGGAGCGGCGACGGCGAGGGCGGCGACCGCGGCGGCCTTCGCGATGCGGGTGCGGATCATGACAGAGCTCTCCTTCGGAACGGGGGTGTGGTGTGTGTCCCGGATCCGGGGCCTTCCGCGGTAAGGCAGTTCCCGGTTCCCCGGCTGCTCATCGCTGCCGTTGAGTACGAGCATGTCTGCTGGTCAGAGGCGTAACCAGAGCCTCGGGCTGTCCTGAACCGGCCCTGTCCTAAGCCGTCCAGCCCGGCCGGATCAGGACAGCCAGCGGTCGAACGCCTGCGGCACCAGCCCCGCCGCGACACCCGCCAGGACGAAGCCGGCCAGCGGTCCGTCCGCCGCCAGCGCGCGTTCGCACACCCGACGCCCGGCGGCCTCGGCGACCCCGAGGTCGGGGGCGATCAGAAACAATCCGAGTACCGGCCCGCCGGGTGCGTGAGCATGGACGCTGACGTGCTCCAAGCCGTCCTCGGGCAGCGCCGACGACAGCACGAACCGCGATGCTTCGGGAGGAAGTTCACACCCGTTCGGGACGCGCAGGCGTGCGTGGAGGAGATACATTCCGCCAAGCCTGCCCACCCGAAGCACCCCCGCACACCGCCGCGACGCGGACGGAACGAGCCATGGCCGGAACAGGACACCGCCGAAAGCAATCGAGCGGCCGTTGGAACGACGTGGCATGATCCCCAACCGAACCATTGGCACTGTGGGGGGACCCGATGCTGGACGTGCTGGGCTTGGACGACGCCGCCGAATCCGTGTACCGCGCCATGCTGACCCGGCCGGGCCACGGCGTGACCGCCCTGGCCGCAGAGCTGGGAATGAGCGACACGCAAGTGCGCTCCGCGCTCGACCGGCTCAGCGAACTGGCGTTACTGCGCCCGTCCGCCGAGCACGACGGCCATCTCCACGCGGTCAGCCCGGAGGTGGGCATGGAAGTCCTCCTCGCCCGGCAGCAGGCCGAACTCGTGGCCCAGCAGCAGCGGATCGAGGCGTCCCGCGCCGCAGCGGCCCGGCTGATCGCCGAGTGCGCGGACCTGCGCCCGGCTGCCGGCGCCCCCGGGGTGGAGCAGTTGATCGGCTTGGACGCGATACGTGACCGCCTTACCGGACTGACCCGCGAAGTCACCTCCGAGGTAATGACGTTCGCGCCCGGCGGTGCGCAAACCGCGGACAACATGGAGGCCGCCAAACCTCTCGACGCCGAACTTCTGAAGCGCGGGGTCCGGATGCGGACGCTCTACCTCGACAGCGTTCGCAACAACCCGCCCTCGATCGCCTACGCCGACTGGCTCGCCGAACGCGGCGGCCAGGTCCGAACCACCCCCGCGCTCCCCGTCCGCATGATCATCGTCGACCGCACCACGGCGGTCGTCCCCATCGACACCCGGGACACCGCCCACGGCGCGGTCGTCCTCACCGGACTCGGCACCCTGGCCGCGTTGTGCGCGCTCTTCGACACCGTATGGGAGTCCGCCGCCCCGCTCGGCGAAGCCAGGACCCGCGATGTTCGCGGGCTGACCGGGCAGGAGGCGGAGGCGCTGCGGCTGCTCGCGCAGGGGCTCACCGACGAGGCGATCGCCAACCGGCTCGGTGTCTCGGCCCGCACCGCGCGGCGTATCGCGGCCGAACTCATGGAAGCCCTGGGCGCACGCAGCCGGTTCCAGGCCGGCGTGGCAGCGGTACACAAGGGCTGGATCTGACACGCTCAAGCATCACCGGCCGACGTGCCGGCCCGGCGCGAAAGGGCGGGACCGAGCCGCGTGGCCGCAACCGGACGAGGCCCGTTCCGGCCATGCGGCGGTTCTGTTCGCGGAACCACCGCGGCGCCAGGCTGAGTTCGCCCGGCCACCACGGCTGCCGAACTTTACCCGCAACGCGCAGCGCGGGGGAGGGCCGGGCCCCACCTCGGCCGCACAGAAAGCGCCTGCCTTGATGAAGACTGTCCGCACTCTGGTCTCCGCCGCCGTCGTCTCGGCCGTACTCGCAGGCGGCTCGCTCGCCGCCTCGACCCCCGCGTACGCCGTCGATCCCCTCTCCTGCGGCCCGATCCTGTCCACCGACGGCGCGACCGCCGCCCAGGTGAAACCGACGCTCACCGGCAAGATGCACAGCAGCCTGGACGCGTACCGGGTATCCTGCGCACGGGCGATCGTGAGTGTGGTCCGAGGACGCGGGCTGCCCGACCGGGCGGCGGTCATCGCGGTGACCACGGCCATCGTCGAATCGGACATCGCGAACCTCCCGTACGGCGACCTCGATTCCCTCGGCCTGTACCAGCAGCGTCCCTCGCAAAACTGGGGCACCCCGGCGCAGATCACGGACCCGGTCTACGCCACCAACAAATTCCTCGACGCGATGCGGAGCAAGTATCCGAACGACGGTTGGATGACGGCCGAGATCGGTGCCGTGTGCCAAAAGGTCCAGATATCGGGCTTCCCGGACGCCTACCAGCCGCAGGCCGCAGACGCGGGACGCATCGTCAGCGCCCTGACCACCTCCTCGGTCGCCGGGATCTCCGCGGCCGGCGGGCAGCAGACGCTGTACAACCCCGACACCGGTACCACGCAGGCCTTCGGCGTCGGGGCGGACGGCATCATGGCCCGCACGTCCAGCACGAACGGCGGGGCCTGGGGCACATGGGCCACGATGGGCACGACCAAGTTCGCGGGCAATCCTGCCGCCGTGTACAACCCGGTCACCAAGACCGCCGAGTTGTTCGCGATCCGTGCCGACGGGCTCATGGCCCGCGCGTACAGTGTCAACGGCGGCGCGTGGAGCGACTGGGCCACGTTCGGCGGCTGGAACTTCGCGGGCAGCCCTGCCGCCGTGTACAACCCGACCACCAGCGCGGTCGAGCTGTTCGGCATCGGCGCCGACGGGGTGATGGCGCGCAGTTACAGCATCAACGGCGGTGCCTGGAGCGCTTGGGCGACACTCGGCAGCACCAGGTTCACCGGTACGCCCTCCGCGGTCTTCGAGTCCGGGACCGGCACCGCCGAGGTCTTCGCGACGGGAACGGACCGCATCGTCCGGCACGCGTACAGCACGAACGGCAGCGCGTGGAGCGCCTGGGCCGACCTGCCCGGTTTCGCCTTCGCGAGCAGCCCCGAGGCCGTCTACAACCCCGTGATCAACACCACCGAGGTCTTCGCGGTCGGTACCGACGGCATCATGTCCCACGCCTACAGCATCGGCGGCGGAACCTGGAGCGACTGGTCGATCCTGGGGACCTGGAGGTTCGCCATGACCCCCACCGCCGTCTACAACCCCTCCACCAGCGCCATCGAACTGTTCGGCATCGGCGCCGACGGCATCGCCGCCCGCACCTACAACATCAACGGCGGCGGCTGGGCCGACTGGAGCGTCCTCGGCAGCGCCAAGTTCGCCAACACCCCCGCCGCCGTCTACGAGTCCGGCACCGGCAGCGCCGAGGTCTTCGCGATCGCCGCGGACGGCACCATGGCCCACACCTACTCCATCCACGGCAGCGCCTGGAGCGACTGGTCCTCCCTCGGCACCTGGAAGTTCAAGACCGCATAGCACCGGCATCGAACCCCGCCCCCGCCGTCCGACCGCGGTCCTTGCCCGGACGGGCCCCGAACCCCATCCGGGCAAGGACCGCAGGCGCGCATCCCCGGCCCGCCCTCGGCGTCCCGGTCGGAGCCGGATTCCGACACGGCACCCGTGTCGAAGTCGCCCCCACATCCGAGGGACCACCGGCAGCGACATCCCCCTCGGCGAACGCGCGCACACGACCCGGCCCGCGCGATTGCCGGGGCGAACGGCAGCCCGGTCGCGATGCTCGGCCGAACCGGTACTTGCCCATCCGGACAAGTGATTCGCCGAGCCGAACACGGTTTCGCTCGATAACATCCCCAGTGTGCATTTCACCGCTTACGCGGTGCGATCACCGGACGCCAGTGCGCGGCCCCGCGATCGCGGGGCCGCGCCGCTGATCGACCACCCGACCACCCCGACCCGTCCGACTCCGCGCCGCCGACCGGCCCGATCCCGGTAACGATGCCCTCGTGAACGCCTGCCGCCACACGTCAACAGGCCCCGTCCACACGGTCCCGACAAGGCGATACGTGTGATTTCGCAGTGGTTGTTGGTGTGCGGCTGCCGCTGTGACCTGGGGCGGAAGATTTCAAGTCCAATGAGACGTTCGTGAGCCTATGAACTGTGCGGTTCGGGTTCCCTTCGTTTGGCGGGGTCGTTGATCCACGCGGTCGTGGGGAGCTCGGGTGGTGTGGGGCGTCGTCCGAAGCGTTCGGGATGGGCGGTGTATGCCCGGGCGAGGGTGATCGCGCGCTGGTCGCGGACCTGGCCGGCGGTGCCGAAGTGCACCGAGGCGGGCGTGTGGTAGCCGATCCCGGAGTGTCGATGCTCGTGGTTGTAGTAGGCCACGAACCCCTCGAACCACTCGCGGGCGTGTGCGAGCGAGTCGAAAGAGCCCGGAAAGTCGCCTGTGTACTTGATGGTCTTGAAGTTCGCCTCGCTGTAGGGGTTGTCGTTGGAGACCCTCGGCCGGGAATGACTCCGGACGACCCCGCGGTCGATCAGGAGTTGGGAGACCTTCCTCGAGGTCATCGACGTGCCGCGGTCGGCGTGGACGGTTTCGGGGACCAGGCCGTTGCGCTCGATGGCGTCCGCGACGAACTCCCTTGCGCGTTCGGCGGATTCGACGCGCTCGACGGTGTGCCCGACCACGTATCGGCTGAAGATGTCGATGATTACGTAGGCGTGGAACCACACACCTTTCGCCGGACCCCTCACTTTGGTGATGTCCCAGGTGAACACCTGCGAGGGGGCGTGGGCCACGAGTTCGGGCACGGTTTTGGCGGGGTGCGTGGCCTGGCGGCGGCGTTCGCCGGCCTGGCCGGTCGCGCGCAGAATGCGATACATCGTGGAGATCGAGCAGTGATGGCGGCCGGCGTCCAACTCGCGGGCCCAGATCTGCGCGGGCGGCAGTTCCGCGTACTCGCCGGTGTTCATCAACTCCAGGATCGCGGCACGTTCGTCCGCGTCGAGCGCCGAGGCGGGCGCGGAGCGGGGCTTTCGAGGCATCGGGGCGACCGGGTGGAGGTGGCGGTGGTGGGTTGCGCGGGAGCGGCCGATCAGTCGGCAGGCCGTCACGATCCCGATGTGAGGGGCCAACTCGTCGACGATCAGTGTCAGTTGGTGGTTCAGGGCGTGTTTCCGTCCTCGCTCTCGGAGAGCATCTCCAAGAGCTTGACCCCTTTTCCCGGGATCTCCAGTGCGGCGTCGCGCTTGGCCACCTCCTTCTCCAGGCGCTCGATCTTGCGCCGGAGCTTCTCGTTCTCGGCTTCGGCCGCGGGCTTCTTCGGGCGGGCGGGGCTCGTGCGTCGGTCGGTGAGCTTCGCCAGGGCGCCGGCGTCGCGCGCGGCCCGCCATTCCTGGATGTGGGAGTGATACAGCCGCTCGCGTCGCAGGATCGCGCCGCGTCCGGCGGCATCCGGGGCGCCGTCGTACTCGGTGACGATCCGGAGCTTGTACTCCGGGGAGAAGGTGCGGCGCTTGGGCTTGGGAGCCGGGTCGCCGCCGGGATTCGGGCTGGTCATGAAGGTGGTGCTCCTGTCGCACCCTCTCAGGCTAACCCGGATCTATCGGGCGTCTCACCACACACTGACAGAGAGGGTCCAGGATGGCGGTGATCGCGGCTTGGCGTACGAGGCGGGTGAGGCTTCCGATCCGTCCGGCGGTGCGTTGGTGGAGGTAGGCGGCGAGGCGGGGGAGTGTCCCGGCGCGGTGTGCGCTTCGGGTCGAGGGCGGCTTCCACGCCGGCGATCAACTCTTTGAACGGTTCGCGTGTGCCGAGCCGCGCGGGGAACGCCCCGCACTCGACGAGTGAAGCCCGTCCGGCGAGTTGCGCCCCGCGCACCCCCGTGAACAACGGTGTGGCGGCCACGTCGATGCCCGCGTACACGAACGTCGCCCCGATGCGTTCGGTGAGGTCCTTCAGCAAATCGGCGGTCTCCGCGCCGGTGGTGGTGCGCGGGTTGAGGCGGTGGATCTCGTCGATGAGGACCAGACGGACGCCCGCTCGGTCGTAGGTGTGGCAGACGGCCTCGGTGATCTGTGCCTGCGTCATGCGGGTCGTGACGGGCACGCCGAGATAGCGGGCGAACTCGGCGGCGAGGGCCTTCGCGGTCGCGCCGGGCGGTACGAGGACATACGCGACCGGCACGCGGGTGTGGGCCTGCCCGGGCAGCGCCGGGACACGGCGGATGTGGGCGAGGTGGCAGGTGCGTCCGACGCGGGTGCAGGGCGGTGGTCTTCCCGGCCGCGGCGGGCCCGGTAACGATCAGGGACGGTCGGGCGGTGGTCTGTTGGTGGCGGCCCAGGACCATCAGGGTGTGCACGCTGGTGGCGAGGGCGTCGATGGCCGGGGTGCGGATGGTCACGAAAGCGGAGTGGTAGGCCAGGCGTTCTTCCCGGCTGCGTGGCGGGACACCGGGCTCGGGCGGCACCGGGGGCGCGGCGGCCACGAAGTTCTGCCAACCCTGCCAGGTGGTCACCGGCCGGGACCGTTCCGTCGTCTCCGCACCGACGCCCCACGTGTCGTCGCCCGATCGCGCATCGGGGCTCACCATTTCAGGGCCTCCGCCTGTGCGTCGTAGATCCCGTACCCCGGGTACGGCGGGGCGGGGGAGCCGGAATCGTCTTCACCGGCGTTCCGCCCCGGCAGTGGGGACGCGTCGGGACTTTCGTCGAGTTCGTCGAGACTGTCCTCGTCCTTTCCGCAGACCGTGTCGCCGAGGTCCTGTTCCCACTGCTTGCGCACCGAGCGCGCCGGTGGGGGAGTCCGAGTGGGTGTGCCCCGGGCGAGGAGGCGTTGTTCGGCGCGGGTGGCGTGTCCGGTGTGGGCGCGGCGCATGAGCCGGTCGAGGGCGTCGGCGAGGTCGGCCTCGTACCGGTCGCGGTCCGCGTGGTGGGCGGTGACCGTTTTGACGTACCGCCGGGTGCGTTCGTCGAAGGGGTGGTGGGCGTGGTCGCGGTGGATCCAGGGGATCTGCGTGGACTCGCCGTCGGGCAGGCGGATCCACACCTGGCGGCCGTCGTGCGGGTTGTGGTGGACCTCCCACCTCCCGCCGCGAGCGGCGATCCCGGAGGACTGCCCGCGAAGCGGGCCCAGGACCTCGTGGTCGTAGGTGCGGTGGCCGATGCGGATCCCGCGTTCGGTGACGGCCTGCCATCGCACCGGCAGCAGTTCGAGGTAGTCGCCGCCGGTCAGCGGTACCGGCACGTATCCGGCCACCGCGACGAGTGCGGCCCACATCTGGTTCGGCGTCAGCGCGACCCTCGGCATCACCGGATGTCGCAGCCCCTGGTGCGGGCGCTGGTGCCAGTGCACGAGCCATTCGTCGAGCAGGTCCTGCAACTGGGCGACACTGAAGCACGCTTCGCCTTCGACGTTTCTACCGCGTCGGGTGACGTCGGAGCCGGTGTATCCCGGAAGATGCTGACAGAACAGGGAGTTGATCGACCCGAAGGTGCGCTCGACGATGCCCTTCGCCGTCGGCGCGAACGGCGGAGCCGGCTGCACGCCGATCCCGAGCGTCTCGCACGGGCCCGTGAACGCCTTCGACATGAAGACCTTCCCCCGGTCCACGACGATCGTCTCCGGCACCACGACCGGCCGCGCGGCCGCGCTCTCGAGGCGTTCGTCCAGTGTCATCAGCCGATCGCGCGAGAGCAGCCGGGTGTGGGCGAAGCGCGGCGCGTCGGGCCAAGTGGGCCGGGCGGGATGGGGGACGGCCATCTCCGCGAGCAGCAGCGCCGCGTCCACCGCCCGGGTCCCGCCCGGGCACAGCACCGCCGCCAGGATCGCCCGGGTGGTGACGTCGACCGCGATCGTGAGTTCGGGTCGCCCCACCGTGCCGTCCTCGAACAGGGCCAGGACGTCGAGGCGCGTGGTGTCGATCTGGACCTGTTCCCCGGGCCGAAGAGCCACCGTCGGGTGTCCCGTCTCGTTGAAGTTGTGTGATCTGTAGGTCTTTGACCTGTAGTGCTGCAGATACGGCGAGACGGATATTTCGGGCCCTGTCTGGGGTTGATTTTGATGCAGTGTCCCTGTTTCTGCAGGTGATGGGGATGTTTCTGGTTGATCTTGCAGATGAAATGAGATTCCTGCAGGTATGCCGAGACGGCTTACCTGGCTTTCCGCGACGCCACCATGCCCGACACCAGCCACGCGGGACTCGACACCGTCCTGACTGCCATTGACCTGGTCACGGGCAACGCGATGCGCTTCGGCAGCGCCCGGAGCAGCTGCTGGGGACGATCACCGAACCCGTGTCGGTGGCCACCGCCGTCGCCGCATCCGCGGCCTTCCCCACGCTGCTCCCGGCGATCGAGCGCACCCACACGTTCGAACGCACAGGACGGCAGACCCGCCACACCGTGCTGCTCACCGACGGCGGCGTCTACGACAACCTCGGTACAAGCTCGCTCGAGCCGGGCCGCTCAACGACCTTCACCCCGCATGTCGATGACGACGTCCGCTACGTTGTCGCTTGCGACGTCGGCCGGGGCGCGCCGGCTCGTATCGGTCCGCACTTCCGGCCGGGGCGGATGGCAAGGTCCTTCGAGATCACGCACCGCGAAGCGCAGGACGCGGCCCGCACCAGGTTGCACGAATGGGCTGCCGCCGGACGTATCGACGGATTCGCCCTTGCCTGTCTCGGCATGCGCGACGACCGCCTGCGCCCCGGTCCACGGCCTCGTCCCGCGGGAGCAAGTGGGCCCTTTATGGGACCGACTTCGCAGCAATGAGCGAGAACACCCGCGGGCACTGGCCACCCGTGGCGAACAACTGATTCGCGTGCTTCTCCCCACTTACTGCCCGCACTTGCGAAGGCTCGGATACGTCACGCGCACGATTGTCACGGCCCGCGCAGATGCATGGGAGCCGTGTGGTCGGGCAGTGGGAGGCGGTCGGTGGTGATCGTCCACGTGCTCATGGGCAGGCCCTTCGGCGCGGGAACGGAATCACGGACCCGAGGGGCGCGGTCACGTGTCGAGGAACGCCGCGGCTTCGCGGAGGACGTCCTCCGTGATGGCTTCGCCGCCTTCCTCGATGGCGATCTGGGCGGCCTGGGAGATCAGGGGCGCGAGGTGTTCCATGCGCCCTTCGCTCAAGCGGTGCAGGAGCGCCGCGTGTTCGAGCAGGCCCTGCTTCTTGTGGTGGTGCAGGCGCAGTTTCTCGTCGAAGCCGTTCAGGGTCCTTCCCCATACCTCGGTGTAGGGGAGGGGGTTGACCCATAGGACGGGGACGGAGTTGCGCGGGGTGGGGGTGTGCCGGGTGTCGGCGGGGCGGGGGAGGGCGGGGCTGCGTTCGCCGCGGGCCTCGTGCAGGATCTCCCGTGCGCCGGTGCCGCACCAGATGACGGTGAGGGGGATCTCGGCGGCCAGGAAGTCGAAGAAGTCGAAGGTCGGCTGGATGTCGTTGTTGCGGAGCCGGTCGACGCCGTCGACCAGGACGAGGCGGGTCCGGGAGGCGCGCATCACGTGTGCAGCCGGTCCGGTCCTGTCCTTCATCCGCAGGACGGATCTCCCGTCGACGTCCCTGCGGTAGAGGTCCCAGCCGAGGAAGACGGCGAGTTGGGCGGACCAGTTCACGGCGTCGTCACGGCTGGGCGGTGCGTTGACGCAGACGACCGGGATGCGGTTGGGGTCGGTGCCGTGCAACTGCTCGATGCGGCCCTGGTGGGCGCGGCCGATCAGGTGGGTCAGGGCGGTCTTGCCGGTGCCGCGTTCGCCGTCGACGGCGGCGTGGACGCGGGCATGGACGCTTTGCCGGTTGACGCGCAGGAGGCGTCTGGCCGTCTTGAGGCCGTGCTCGACGTCGGGGTGGCGATCATGTTCCTGAACGCGTGCGCTGGTGTCCCGGCCGGCGTGTTGCCCAACCTGGGCGGGACCGGCTATGAATCGCGCGTGATGATGTTCGTGTGCGCTGCCCGCGGTGAACCTCTCACCGGTGTTCTGAGGGAGATGGCCGAGGTTCCCGATCGGCCCGAGTTCGATGGGCGTGTCGGCGGCGACGGCTTCCGTCGAGCCCCGGCGACGGTGCCGCGAGGCATGTTCGCCCGTGAACGTGAAGCGTGGGGTGCGCCTCTCGTGGCGACGGATGATCCCGTCGCCGTCTTCGCCAGCGGCCCTTGCGTCGGAGACCCCGACGGTGACGGGTTTTTGATGTCGGCCGGGCCCGAGAACACCATCGTCGTCCACCCCGACGACGCCCCGACCCTCGTCGACCACCCCGACACGTCCGTCCACGTCGGATGCTGCGGATGGCATGGCCGGGAAGGAATGAACCGCCTCTGTCCGTGCGGCGCACTCGTCGGAACCGAGATCGGCGACTGCTCCACCGCCTTTGAACTCCACTTCGACCCGGAGCACGTCCGCGAGACTCCGGTATAGGTGCGTGCATCTCGGACCGGCGCGGTGTCCGCGCGACGTGGCGCCCGCCGCGGGGCAGGGCGGGGCGACGGTTCAGGTGAGGACGACTCGGACGTGGCGCGCGGACAACCGTCGCGAGCCCGAACGCGCGAACCACGCTTCGGCCAACCTCGACCCGGAGCCCGCCGCCGAGACCGGGAAGGCCCCGAATTCCGGCGAACCGCCGGTACGTCGCGCAAGCCTCCGACAACATGGAGTCACCGAAGGTCGAAGGGGGGCAGACATGGGCACGTGCCAGCGTTCGGTCAAACGCAAGAACGGGAAGACCTGCGGCAACAACGCCCGACCCGGCGAGCGCTACTGCGCCCGGCACGGCGGCGGCAGACGCCCCGGCGGCGGATCCCGGTCGCGGAAGAAGGCGGCGTCCGGCGACGGCTACGGCGGCCTGTTCATCATGTTCACCCTCCTGGCGATCCTCGCGTTCGGCATCGCGATGTGACCGCCCCACCCCCCGGCTGCCGGCCGGCAGGATGCCAGGCACGACCCTGCCGTGCAGCTGCTCGCCCCGACGTGGGGCGACGACGAACCCTCGGTCGACGCCAGCCTCCCGGTTCCGCCCGTCGTGGTCCTCGCGCTCGACCGGGGCCCGGCCGTCGTCGACGCGGCGACGATCCGCGCCGAGGCCGGGCGGGCGTGGCGAAAGGGCCCGCCGGGTTCCCGGCGGGCCCTCGATGATTCCGGGCTGTCCCCGATTCGTGGGAGCTAGGGTCGTGGGGGGGGGGGGGGGGCCGGGGGACCCCCCCCCCCCACCCCCGGCGGGGGGGGGGGTGGTCGTCGAGTTAATATAAAATAAAGCAAACAAATAAAAAAAATATCTAAGCGAA
>NZ_JBHZAE010000040.1:20587-27005 GCF_042754105.1 Embleya sp. NPDC059237
GGGGGGCGGCGGGGGCGCAGGGCCCGCCGGGGGCCCGGGGGCCCCTGCTGTCTAGGCGGGGGGCCCCGCTGTGGGGGGCGCTGGGGCGGTGGGGGGGTCGGAGCCGGCTGCAACGGCTCCGACCACACCGGGGTGGGCTTGGGCCTGTACGGAGTTGTGATCAGCTCTGTACGCAACCTGATAGAACACTGTCGTGGCGCGACGTGCACTCGACGATGAAGAGTGGCAGTTGATCGAACCGTTCCTGCCGATAGGCGCGTTCGGGCCGTATCTCAGAGCGTTTGCGGGGCCGGTTCGAGGGCGTGATCCGGCGGTTTCGCACCGGCAGTCAGTGGCGGGAGATGCCGCCGGAGTTCGGGACCCGGTCGACGGTCCACGACCGTTTCCGCCGGTGGCGCGATGCCGGTGTGTTCGCGGCTCTGACGGACGCGATGATCACCGTGGCCGCCGGTCGCGGGCAGGTGGACATGTCCCTGGTCGGTGTGGATTCCACGGTGGTGCGCGCCCACCGGGACGTGGCGGGTCTGACAAGGCCTACTCCTCGCGCGTCAACCGCGCCCACCTGCGTGAACGCAACATCAAGGTGGTCATCCCGGAGAAGGCGGACCAGGCCGCCCACCGGAAACGCAAGGGCAGTCGGGGCGGACGACCCCTCTCCCACGACGCCGACCTCCACCGCGATCGCAACACCGTCGAACGGCTGATCAACAAGCTCAAGACCTGGCGCGGACTGGCGACCCGCTACGACAAAACCCCCGAAAGCTTCCAGGCTGGACTTCACCTGCGCTGTGCCCAATTGAAAGGTATTGGGCTTAAAGGTCCGAAAGTTTTGCTGTGCCCGACATCAGTAGGTTTCCCTGTGCGTCCCGGGCTATGAGATCTTTGGCCCCTCCGCCCGGAACCACAGCGTAGGCAAAATAGCGGCGAGTCGGGTCCGCGGGAAAAGAATGCATCTTTACTGAATGTGCACTCGCGGTGTCGGGGCCGGAACGCTCGAGGGTCGCGACCTGTGCACCGACCATGCCATGTACGACGACCAATCTGCTGTTCCCATCGAAGCCGAAGTTGAGTTGCCTTTGTTCCGTGGTCCTAGGGAAGCAGGCCAAACCCACTCCTTTCCCTTGTACTTTTGCTGCCGTGCATATTTCGTTGTTCTTTCGAACCAGTTCGACACTCCATTCGAGGTTTGCTGTCTTGCCGTTTTCGACGGCTGCAACCTTATCCATGGGTGGCTGGGACTGCCGGGCGGGCGATGAAGCATTCGAAGAACATCCCGTAATAACGGATAATAATATAAGCAAGGGGAGTATGGAGCGGAATCCTGGCATTGGCGCTGGTCTCTTTTCTCTGATCACGGTATCGCTCGGATCCCGGGGCGATTTGCCTTTCTCTTGCGGTGCTGGCCGAGCAGCCCCCGGCCGGCATGGCCGGCCGGGGGCCGGGTGGTTACGCGTACGATTGGAAGCCGGCGCTCGAGCATGGGGCGGAGAATCCGTTGTTTTCGTTGACGTCCTGGCCGAACCAGCGTACGTAGTACCAGGTGCCCGGCGAAACGCTGTTCTGGAAACTTTGAGAGTATGTGTTGCCGTTGGAAGGCCAGCTCGTCGTCGACCTGATTTTGACCTTGTCCGAGGTCCGGGTCAGCTGGACGTAGAACTTCACGGCGGACAGGCCGTTGCAAGCGCTTCCCCATACAAGGGCGCCGTAGCCTTCGGCCAAGCCGTCGCTGCCTGCGTGGTAATCGCCCGCTCCCCAACTGTTGCTTGCGGAACCGGCGTTGGCCGGTGCGGCGAGAGCCAGGGAACCGACGAGCGAGCTGCCCGCAACAAAGGCGGCGGTTAACACTCGACCGATCTTCTTCATTTCTTCTCCCTCGATCATGGATGGGTCGCCATTCGAACGGTGAACCGTCTGATTGGTTGACGCGATCATATGAGTCTTCGACCATTGTCTACCAGAGTCATTTTCGCGCCAGAATCGGATCCCTGATTTCTGGTCCAATTTCCGAGAAAATCTGACATTTGAATCCGGCGCGATGGAAACCCGCACGTAGCTTTCCGTAGTCGACCGGTGCCGGTTTGTCCGTCATTTCGGAGTTCTCCCGGGATTGCTGTGATCATCTGTCACCGGTATCGGGGTAATGACGGCAGAGCGGGGCCGACGCAATGGAATGACTCTGGGGAGCCGATAATTGTCCGATCTTCGACCATGTTGTTGGTTTCCATGGGACGTAATGGGGTTAGCCGCAGCAGACCGCGCGGCCGCTGTTTTCGACCGTGCCTCCTCGGTTGTACTGATGGGTATAGATTTCGCTTATTTCATCAGTTGTCCAGGATTGATATCCGTGCCTGTGTGCGATCAGGGAAGTCGAGCCGAGATAATCCCTTGCCATGAAAGATGACGGGGTGTGTCGGCCGACTGTCGCAAGCTCCTGCTGTCCGCGCCTGAAGGGGTTTCTCGCCCTGGTGGTGCTGGTGGTTGGCTTCGCCGGTGTGGCGTTTTGGTCTTGGTGGTCTGCGTGGCACCTGCCCTCCTGGGACCGACAAATGGATCTTCATGTGTACATCGGAGCGGTACGAACGGTGGGCGATGGAAGGCCGCTCTACGACTACGCGGCGGAAAACGGAGATCCGTTCACATATCCACCATTTGCCCTCATGGCGTTCTGGCCGCTGGGTTGGGTGTCAGAGCCAGTTGCCCGAATCCTCTGGACGTTAGCCACATTGGCTGCGGTGATCGGAATCGTGGCTGCGATGGTTGTGCGACACGGAACCGGGGGAGGGCGTCGCCATGTGATGTTCACACTCTTGGGCGCCTCGATATTGGCATGGTCGGCACCGCTGCAGAGCAACCTGCGCTTCGGTCAAGTCAGTATCTTTCTGGTGCTGTTGACGTTCGTTGACGCACTAGATCTGACTCCTCGTCCGCTGCGCGGAATCCTGGTCGGCGCCGCGGCGGCGATCAAGCTCACACCGTTGCTGTTCGTGCCATACCTGTGGCTCACTGGCCGGCGCCGTGATGCCCTACGCGCCGGGACGACGTTCGCGGCGTGTACCGGCCTGGCCCACCTTCTCTGGCCATCGACGTCGACCACGTTCTGGAGCGATGCGATCTTCAGTACGTCGCGAATCGGAAACCTCGCCGCAACCGGCAATCAGTCGCTCAACGGTGCCCTCATACGAGTTGGAGTCGTTCCGCCGGAACGGACCGTGGCCTGGTTGGCTCTGTCCGCGCTGACTTGCTTCGTGGCGTTGATCGCCGCACGCCAATGTCATCGCGAGGGTCGGTCGACGCAAGGGGTGATCGTCGTCGGCTGCGCGACGGTCGCGGCCTCCCCGGTTTCATGGACTCACCATCAGGTTTGGCTCGTGCTCGGGGGGTTGTTGTTGGTCACAGGCCCTCGTGTGACCCGGATGTGCGGAGCCGTGGTACTCGTTGTCATGACGTTCAGCATGGGCGCGTGGCTTCCGGGAAGCTTCGTGCGTGAGAACGTGCGACTATTCGCTGGGCTGGCGTTGTCCACATGGGGACTCGCGTCGCTTTGGGGCCGGGGCCCGAGGACAGTGGGGCTCCTGCCGGGCGTGCGACTGGCGTTACGACCACGTACTGCGATGATTTGTGCCGCTTTTCTTGCGGTGGCCGCCGTCGGGGTACTGGTTGTCGTTCGTGAACCGCCTGTCGTCGTGCGCTTCGAAACGCAGGAGCACGGCGAGGCAGCGCAATGGGACCCGCGAACGAACGAATGCATGTCACGCGGCGCGAAACCCAACTCCAACGGAACCCTAGGCGGATATGGCTGCTTCAGCGCCGTGGACCCCGCCGGCGGTACCCGACTTAACTTCGGTGTCTCCAAGGAGGCCCCGGACGGGGTGGTGAGGATCCAAGGGCAGGTCGGCCCGGATGTGAAGCGCCTGATGTTCATCCCCGTAGAGGGCACGAAACCGCTTGCGGTCCCCCTTCTGCGGAAACCCGAACCAAGCAACGGGCCAGATACGCCGCATCAGCCAGGAGCAGGAATCCCAAAACACTCCACACCCCCAGGAACGAACGGGGCCGGGGGCATCACGGGCCTGCGCAGTTTTTCCATAGTTGCGACCAATACCGACCACGCCCGACTCCTGGCCTACGGGGAGGACGGAAGGTTGTTGTCGCAACAAAGTGACAAGCTCCGCGAGTACTGAGTGTGAGTGTGCGGGTTGGTGTCAGCGGGTTGCCGGCAGTGGTTCCGGGTCCGGTTTCTCCTTGTTGAGCTGGGCTTTGTCGATCTGATCGCGGGATTCATTGCTGTCACGGGGTGACCGAACCGCTGTCGTGGCGTGCCCAAGAGCGCTAGCACATGCGTGGTGTGGCTGTCGTGGGGATGCACATTCCTGTGTCACCCGGCGCGAGGGCGGGGTGTGCTTGCGCCCATGAGCGCCAAGTCGTCTCCGCCGCCGGTGTCTTCGGCCCCGGGCGAGTCCCGCACGCCGCCGCCGTCCGCCGCGGCACAAGCGTTGTCACCCGCGTTGGTGTCTCAGGACCATGCCTTGACTCGCCGGTTGGTGGTGGGCCGTCTTCTCGCTCTGGACCAGGCCGGGACATTGGAGACGGTCCACGTGCGGATCGCCGCGGCCGCGGCGTCGGTGGCGCCGCGCACCGTGTGGCGCTGGCTGGCGATCGCCCGCGAGTCCGGACGGGCGGAACCCGCCCGGCGTCTCTCCTTCACCGTCACGGACGAGTTGTGGGCGTGTCTGTCGGACCTGGGCGGGAACGTGAAAGCCCTCCACGACTGGATGCGGGAACACCCACACGAGGCCCTGCCGTCGCCGACCGCGAACACCCTGCCGTCCCTGACGACGCTCTACCGCGCCGTGCAGCAAGAGCAACGCGCGGGTCGTGTCCTGGAGATCTCCCGGCCCGCGCACGCCCGCCGGGACCCGGACCGCTACGACCGCGCCCTGGCCGAACTCGCCCTCCCGGGCACGGCCTGCGAGACCGGCCGGATCACCCTGCCGCCCCCTGCCGCCCCCTGCCGCCCCCTGCCGAGCAAGCCGCGGCCGCGGCCGTGACCGGCCCCGCCGCGACCCGGCCGTCGCCGTTCGCGCACGGCGCCTGCCTGTACACACCCGGCGCGCATGTGGTGTCGACGCGCCAACTCGGCCAGGTCACCGAAGCACTCGTTCACACGGTCGCCGCCCACGGGATCGTGTGCGTGTACGGCGACCCCGGCCACGGCAAGACGATCGCGCTCCACCAGGCGCTGCGCCTGCTCCCGCGCCGCGTCCCGACACACCTCGCGCTGGTCGCGGTGAAACCGGCCCTACCCCAACTGCGGGCCGCGCTGCTCACGGCGTTCGGCCTGCCGGCCGCCCACCTGACGAACCGCACCGACGCGGCCGACCGCACGCTCCTGGACGCCCTCGCACCCCCGGGCGTGCTCGTGATCGACGACGTCCAACGCATCGCCGCCCCCGAGCTGGACTACCTCCGTCTCCTGGCGGACGCCCCCACCACCCACACCAGCCTGGTGCTGTGCGGCGCGGGCGCCGAACGCACCCTGGCACGCGCTCCCGCGCTGGCCTCCCGCGTGCTGACCTGGCAACACGTGCCACGTCTGGAGGCATCGCAAGTCCCCGGCGTGCTGCGCCTGTTCCATCCGCTGTGGGATACCGCGACCGACGAGGACCTGCTCCACACCGACCGGGCGCACGCGCGGGGGAACTTCCGTACCTGGGCGAAGATCACCTCCCACGCCTACGCCGCCCGCGACCGCGATGCCGCCACCGGGGTGGACCGCACGTTGCTGACCTGGGCCTGCGCCCGCCTCGGTCCCAACCCCTGACCCATCGCCGATCCACCGCTCCCACGGCAGGAACAAGGGGACTCCGATGACGACCACCCCCCACGACGACACGACTCGGGAGTCTTCG
This sequence comes from Embleya sp. NPDC059237, assembly GCF_042754105.1. NCBI lineage: Bacteria > Bacillati > Actinomycetota > Actinomycetes > Kitasatosporales > Streptomycetaceae > Embleya > Embleya sp. NPDC059237. The sequence continues at coordinate 26,497 of NZ_JBHZAE010000040.1, forward strand.
AGACCCCAAGCCGAGCCCGCCCTCGACCCCGTGTCGTCGACCGCCCTGCGCGCCCCGGCCGTCCGCCGCCTGCTCGCGCTGCGCGCCGAGCGCCGCCTCACCCGCGTGCACGTCCACACCACGGCGCGATGCCTGGGAGTGTCGGAGCGCACCGTATGGCGCTGGCTGGCCGATGCCACCACGACACCCGCCACCGCCGCCTCCCCGGGCGCCCGCCGCAGCGACCGGTTCGAGATCACCCCGGACATTCGGGTGCTGCCGGCCTATTGGCGCGGCAACGCCTCCGCGGTCCACCGTGAACTCGTCGCCCGCGCCCGTACGGCCACCGGTCCCGGGACGCCGGCCGGCGACCCCGCCGCACCCGCCTCACCACCGCACCGCCCGGGCGGCATGCCGCGGGAGTATCAGGATTTAGGCTCTTCCAAGATTTTCGTAACCGTTGGTTGTTTCAGCTGAGCAGGATGCGGTGGCGGAGGAGGGGGTAGCCGGCTCGGCCGTAGGTCTGCCGC
>NZ_JBHZAE010000041.1:0-25849 GCF_042754105.1 Embleya sp. NPDC059237
ACCAGGCAGGCGACGGCGGACTCCTGCTCGCAATGTCCAGCCAGGAAGTGGTGGGTGGAGGGCGCGTAGAGCGAATCGGGGTGCCGCAGCCCGAGCAGGATCCGCCCTCGGGAGTCCTGCGCGTACAGGTGGACTCCGACGACGTTCAGGACGCCCCGCGTACCGGACTCGACGCGCCGGTTCGGGACCGAGACGGCTTCCTCACCGCTCATCGGGACACTCCCGACCGCCGGCGGACTCCGGGTTCGCCCCGGGGTCTCGTGACCAGGTCGTCGGGGTCGGGGGGAGTGATGCGCGGCGCCGGGATTGGTGGGTTCGATGTCATCACGCGCAGTGTATAGACCCCTACCGACAGTCGCGGGATGATGTCGTCCGGGACCGCGGGATCGTGCGAAGGGTCGCCCATGCGGCGGCTCACAGTTGCCCGCGGAGCGCGATCTCGGCTCTGTCCACGGCTGCCGTGAGGGCTTGCGCGTGGACTGCGCAGAGATGTCCGGCGTCGAGCCCCGATGCGCTCAGGACGGCACGGAGTTTGCGGGTCTGTCCACAGGTCAAGCGCGAGCGTGCCGGGCGGTGGTTCAGGACGTCGCGGGCGGCGTAGGCGTCGAGGGCGGCCACGTCGGCGAGAGCGTCTCGCACGCGGATGCCGGTGGGGTCCGCGGGTTCGCGGTTCAGGTCGAGCACGGTCAGTGCGACTCGGGCCTGGAACGCGGCGGTGGCCGGGTCGGGCGGTGTGATCACCGGGAGTACCTCGCGTAGGGCGAGGTCGGGGTGCGGTTGTCGTGGTTGGCAGTGGGCGCGCAGGAGGGCCGCGACGGTGTTCTCCCACGGTTCCGTGGGAACCGTGGTGTCGATCATGGTGCGGGCCTGCCGGTCGAGGCCGCGTTCCATCAACGACATGATCGTGATCTGGCGGCCGTCGAGTAGTCGGTTGCCGACGCCCCGGTGTGCTGCCATGGTTTCGGCGGCCTCGGTCCAGCGGCCGATCCGCGCCAGGGCCCTGGCGCCGTCGATCAGCACCGTCGCCCACAGTTCCTCGCAGATTCTTCGGTGGTCCGCATCGCTGCCGGTCAACACCGACAGGTCGATCTCCCGGTCGCGGATATCGGTTGTTCCGCGCCGCCGGCCGGCGTGGAGCAACCGCTCCAGGACCTCGTAGGCGCCTTCGCCGTCGCCTTCGCGAATCAGCAGTCGGGCCAGGTTCACCACCGGCATGAGCGCCATCACGGCGATGTCCCCGGTGAGGCGTCCCGCGTCGGCGAAGGCCCGGTGCTGTCTCCAGCACAGATCGGCGGCCAGGTCGGGCAGCCCGACGTCGGAGGCGATCAGCGCGGCGTAGTTGAGGACCCCGCTCGCGCGGGCCACCAATGCGCGGTGGCCCGCGTCGGCGGGCGGGACGGCCAGCGCGGTGAGGTGGTCGATGCGCTCGGCCAGGGGTAATCCGGGCGCTTTCGGTCGACGCACCAGAGAGGCGGCTGTTGGGCTTGTCGACGACGAGGCGCGACTCGGTGGGCGCGAGTTGCCGACGGGCGTCGCCGACGGCCATGCGGAAGCCGGGGGCGGGTGCGGTGTTGCCCCAGCCGCGGTCCCATTCGCCGATCTCCGTGGCGACCTGTTCGGCGAGCGCGGCGGCGTGGGGGCCGTGGCCGATGGCGCCGATCTCCCAGAACCTGCCCTGCTCGTCCTCGCCTTCGCGTACGGTCAGGTAGGCGAGGGTGTCGCCGTCGAGGGCTGCCATGGAGCCCCATGCGAAATGCGGGGTGAAGCCGGGGCGGGATCCGGGCATGCGGGACAGGCCATTGGGCAGCACGGTCGCCAGGTACAGGTACAGCCACTCCCAGGGGTCGCCCTGGCGGAACTTCACGCCGGAGTAGACCTTGCCGGAGGGCTGATCGAGGACGGTGCGGATCGCCTCGCGGTCCACGTCCTGTTCGCTGAACGTCTCCAGGCGCACGTTGCCTTCCCCGGCCATGGGCACGAGGGTGTAGACGTCGTCGCAGACGCCCTTGCGCAGGGGCACGAAGGTTGCCATCTCACAGGAGACGGTCTTCCAGGTGCGGCCGTCGCGTTCGAAGGCGAAGCTGCGGGAGACGCTGCCGCGGATGCGCATCGGCAGGACCAGGCGTCCGTCGGGGGCGAGTTGGTCGAGGATCCGCACGGGGACGTCGCCGGCGCCGACGGTGAACTGGATGCGGTCGAAGGGGGCGTGTTCGGGGAGTCCGGTGGCGCCGTCGGCGAGTTCGACGCTCACGTTCGACGCTCCGGCCTGGGCGAGGTTCTTGCGGGCGCGGTCGACGAGGTCCTGGTCGACGTCCACGGTCCACACCTGGCCGTCCGGGGCGACGAGTCGGCCGAGCAGGGAGGCGTTGTAGCCGGTGGCGGCCCCGGCTTCGAGGATCCTTTGGCCGGGCTGGGGGCCGAGTTGCTCGATCTGGGTGGCGACGATCGAGGGTGCGGAGATGCAGGAGATCATCTCGCCGTGCTCGTCGTGCTTGACGGGCACGGCGTCCTCGACGTACGCCGTGCGCGGGTCGACGCCGGGGAGGAACAGGTGACGCTCGACCTCCCGGAAGGCGGCAATGGCGGCGGGGGTGCACAGGTGGCCGCCGTCGACGAGGCGGGTCACGAGCGCCTCGCGAAGTGCGGCGGGGTCGTTGGCCGGGGGCGTGGTGGTCTCCATGCGAGTGAGGCTAGGGGCGGGGGAAGCGGCTCGGTGGGTGGACACGTCGGTTTCACTCCTGTCGGCGAAGGCGACCTGTACGGCCAGCCATGCCGTTGCCGCCTGTTCGGCGACCGGTACCCCTGCGCGGTTGAGGGCGAAGATCGCGTGGTGGGCGAGTACCGCGCGCAGGCCCCGGACCAGGTGCCCGTCGACGGCCAGTCGCCGCAGTCGGTGCCCGGCGTCCTCGAACGCGGCGACGCGTCCCGGCCAGTCGGGCTCGGCGTCCGGCCGCCGGGCGGCGTCGGCGTTCGTCAGGCGCCGCATCGCCGCGATCGCCCGCTCGCGCGCCCGGCCGGTGGGAGCGATGACCGCGGGGCGCAGCGAGCCGAGCCTGGCCCAGACGTCGCCGATCTCGAACGGGTCCAGGCCAGCCGCCCGGTTCAGGTGACAGAGCAGGAGGACGCAGCGTTCTCTGGCACCGGGGCTGCCGGTCTCGGCCAGGGCGGCGGGGCTGTCCGCGCAGAACAGTTCGTGGGCGACGTCCATGCCGTGGGGGCCGCCGAATGCCGTGGTCTCCGGTTCGTAGACGCCTGCGACCCAGCCGTTGAGCAGTCGGTCGGCGACGAGTGCGTCCAGGAGATGGGCGGCGGAGTGCTCGGTGCGCAGTCGCAACCCCCGGTCCTTGCGTACGAAGTGGAACCGCCGGTCGCTCAGGGCCAGGGACAGCGCCCGGGCGGCTTCCGGGCCGGCTCCCGCGCGGTCGGGGAAGGACACGGTGGCGTGCCACCAGAGCGCGTCCCGGGTGATCGGGGGTCCTTCGTCGTCGACGTCCATGGTCCGGGCGCTCCTTGGTCGTGGGTTCCGGGGGTGGGAATGGGTGGGTCAGGAGATCAGCAGGGCGCGGGCCCAACCGGTGGAGTTCGTGCCGTCGAGTGCCAGGTGTGCGCCGGCTCGGCCTTCCATCAGGCCGGGCTTGGCCAACCGGTCCATATGGGCGGCCAAGCGCTCGCGGAGGTCCGCGATCAGCGGGGTGAGCCGGGCGGGCGTGAGGCTGTGTTCGGCGACGGCGCGGGCGGCGGTCAGCAGGCCGGCCCAGCCGTGGCACAGCGATGCGTCGGTGACCCGTGCCAGACGGTCCGGGTCGGTCAGCGCGCCCATGAAGGTGTCCTCCGCCGCGCGTGCACCATCCGGGTCGCCCAGGGCGATCGCGGCCGACTGCAGGGCGAGGGCAATGCCGGGTTCGCCGTAGCACCAGGACGGACGCGCGGCCGCCGCCGGGGGCGGCTCGTCTGCGGACAACCGATCACGGGTCGTCCAGTAGCGGTGGCCGTGCCTGCCCAACCAGCGCGCGAACACGGCGATGGCATCGTCCTGTCCGGGAACCTGGATGCCGTGCCTGGCGGCGAGGGCCAGTACCGCCAGGGGGCCGGCGATGCCGTGTGCGACACCGTTGTTGCCGTGTCCGCCGTCCATCGCCTCGCCGGCGGGGCCGGTCGGCGACCACCAGCCCGGCAAGGCCCGGCCCTCGACAAGAATCGGCCGTGACAGGGACACCAGGTATGCCAGCACCTCCCCCAGGAGCGGCGGGGTGTCGTCGCGGGTCAGCAGCAGCGCGCCCAGTCCGCTCAGGCCCCGGACGAGGTCGAACTCCGCGAGGCGTGGCAGCCCTCCGCAAGCCTGCCGGCGGTGGGCGGCCGCCAGCCGGGTGGTCACGATGCGGTCCACGGCGCGCTGTACGTCGCGGTCGGGGCGCCCCGCCCGGCCGAGAACGAACTCCAGCGCCGGGGCGCCGTGGAACAGCGACGCGTTGCCTCCGGCGCTGACACCGTGCGCGACCGCTGCTTCCAGGCTGCTTCGTGCGCGGGCGGCGTTGCCGCGTTCGATGTGCAGCAGCGCCACCCCCAAGGGGCCCTCGGACAGGTCCTGCGTCTCGGGCGGGCCGGCGGTCGCCTTCACGGGCGTGCCCGCAGCGGGATGACGATGCTGTGGGCACGGCCGCCGATCCAGCCGTCGGCGTCCGGCGGCGGCGCGTCGTGCAGGACCGCAACCCCGGTCGGGGCGGCGGCCAGGTGCGTGCGCAGCAGGTCCAGGTCCATGTCCCGGCGCAGGTCGAGCGGCAGGTGTTGGTCGTCCTCGGCCAGGAGCACGCGGTCCGGCACGCGGAACCGGCTCTTCCAGGCATGCAGTTGCCCTGCCCATCCGTCGAACGTCGCTGCCGGCCCGGGCAATGCCGTGGCCGGGAACTTCCAGCGGGCGGCCACCAGGATCGAACGCCGGTGATGCAGGGCGGGGGTGAACGGAAGCGTCCAGGCCGCGCCCCAGTCGAACCCCGTCACCTGCGGGGCCCCGGCTCGGGCGATTTCGGCGAGGAAGCGGGCCAGCGGTGGGGTGTTGTTGTTCCACAGGAAGTTGATCGCGGTCGGCGCGAGAAGCTCCAGGTGCGTGCCCGTGGCGGCCTCGGCCAGGTACAGGCGTCCCTCGCGAAGGCCGACGACCAGATCCGAGGGGAAGAGCACGTCCTTGCCTGCGTGCCGGAACTCCCCGACGCTGACCAGCCGTGGCAGAACCTGCGGGGTGCGTGTGAGCAGGTCGGCCCGGACGCGGCCGGCGTGGAAGGACAACTGGGCGGTCCGCGTTCCGGGTTCGACCGTGGGCAGATCGGCGTGGGTCGAGCCAGTCTGCGGGAACAGGTGCCGGAAGCGGCCCGTCATCGATCCGGCCGCGCGCGAAACGGTGGCCACCCGCAGACGAAAGCCCCCCTGGTCCAGCGCCCGGGTCGATGCCGCCTGGATCTGCACACACAGTTCGAGGTGGGGCGCGCGGCACGTGGGCTTGCCGCCTGCGGCCTCCAGCCGGTCGATCATCGCGCCGGACAACACCACCGATCCGCGGCCCTCGACGGCGGCGGTGCCGGCCAATTCCAGGAGCAGGCGGTCCCGGCGGGTCATCGGGCGAGGCGGTTCGAAGACGCGACCGAACCCCTCGGGGAAGCCCAGACCCGTGTCGGAATCCGTCACCTGCAACAGCGGCACCCCAATCCCCTCTCCGAAGCGGTCGGCGAACCGCTCGGCGTAGCGGCTCCACGCCCGGGTTCCCGCCGGGTGTGGGGCGAGCCTGGTCAGGACGGTCGCGGCCGTCTCGGCCTCGACCTCGACCGTTCGCGGCAGTCGCACGAAGGCGTCCAGTCGCAGGTCCGGAGCCGAGGCTGCGGTGCGGGCTCTCGCGCGCAGTTCGCGGGGCAACGGGTCGGCCGGGTCGACGACGGTGGCGGGTGCACGCAGCGACGAGCGCAGCAGCCGCACGCGAAGGAGTTGCGGCAGCAGCCGGGTCCGATCGTGTTCGTCCGCGTCCGGGAACTCGGCGGCGACCTTGTCCGCGAGGGCCGAGTACCGGATCGGCGACCGGGCCGCCTCCAGCACCAGCGCGACCGCGGGTGTCAACGCGAGCGAGAACTCCGAGGCGCCCTCGGAAGGGACGTACAGGCGCCCTCTCCGCCGACGGGCCAGGGTGTTGACGCAGACGTCGACGTCCGCCATCCGCTCGGCGTCCCTCTCCCACTCGGCGATCGCCGCGTCCAGCGCCACCGGGTCCGGCCGGGTGACGACCCGGTGCCGGTCCCCGAAGCGTGCCTGTGCCGCGCCGCCGAACTCGATCGTCGCGACACCCGCGAACAGGCCGAACGGTGTGGAGCGCTGCGTGTACCTGATCGCGTACCGGGCGGTGGCCAGTGCGGCGCGGCGTGCGCGGCGTGCCTTCGTGGATCGTCCGCCGAGGATCTCCCCGACGCAGCGGTCCAGATCCGGGCTGGCCGCGGACACCGCTCGGCGAAAGGCGTCGTCGGCCCAGACCGCGCCCAGCCAGGACCGCCAGTGCTCGAACGGCGCGCCGGGGCTCGGCCACGTGGGCATGTCCGGCCCGGCGAGGTTCACCGCGGCGCGCAGCATCCCTTCACCGGCGCTCCGGTACAGGCTGTGTCGTGAGCGCGTCATCACCCACACTCCGTTCCTGGCCAAGGGCCGCGGGCCGGGCGAACGGTTCCGTCCGGCCCGCGTGTCCGAACGATCCGGGCTACGAGGTGGTGCAGGCACTCGGGCAGGAACTCCCGCAGTTGTCGCCGGTGGTGCACGTCAGCACCGTCTCGGTGGCCGGCGTGTTCTCGATGAGCGTGATGTCGAGCCGGAACGGGTCGAGCCCGGTATCGGTGTCGACGGTGTCCTGCGGCTCGGGGCTCTGCCCGATGGTCGGAGTCTGCATCGTCTGTGCTCCTGATCCGTTTTCGGAGGCACCGGTCCGGACATGGGGCCGGTGCTCTGGTGCGAACGCGCGGCTTGCTGCCGCCGGGCGCGGTCCGCGGGCGCGCGCCCGCGACGAAACTCGAGGTTCGCGCCTCGCCCTGTCTTCGGGTCGAGGCGAAGTCCGTTGCGTCGTGTCCCGAACCGAGCACACACCGGGATCGGGCGGAGAACAATGAGGTGGGCCGAGCCGGCACCGATCCCAAACCGAGGAGGGCGTCTGCGATGCCCGACCAGATCCGGCACGATCTACGGCAGACGCGCAGAGCATCCGGAATGACCTGGGCGAGGTTCACCCGCGAGGCGGGGTTCCACCAGGCATACCTGCGCAGCGTCGAGAACGGGAACCGGTCGGTGACCCTCGGTGTCGCCGCCGCGTACGACCGAACCCTGCGCACCGGGGGCCTGTTCACGAGGAGACTGGAGGCCACCGGCTCGGCGCCGGCCGGGAACACGCCGTGGAACCGGGCGGGGACCCTGACGGCGCTCGCGAGACTCTCGGACGGGAGTGATGTGGACCGCAGGAGCTTCCTCACGACAGGAGTGGCGCTCTCCGCCTCGGCACGCGGCTGGTCCGAGGCCGTGGAACGACTGCGGACGTCCCGCACTCGCGCGCCTGTTCCCGGCGGCCCGGCGATGTTGGCTCACGTGAACGAGCGGCTCGACCACCTCATGCATCTCGACGACGAGCTCGGCAGCGGCGAGGTGTACCGGCTGGCCCGCGGCGAGCTGTCCTTGATCGTCGGGCTCATCAAGTCACGCCGCTACGACGGGCCGACCGTGGACCGGCTGTACTCGACGGCGTCCGAAGCGGCCCGGCAGGTGGCGTGGGCCGCGTTCGACCAGGGTCGTTTCGGCATCGCCCAGCGCTACTTCGACGCCTCCCTCCGGGCCTCGGCCGAGGCCCGGGATCCGATCGGCGGCGCCTACACACTCTCCTTCGCCGCGATCCAGTGCTACTCCGCCCCCGGACAGGAGCACAAGGCGATATCGCTCCTGGAGACGGCACACGAGCAGGTGAAGCACAAGGCCACTCCGCGCATGCGCGCCATGCTGGCCGCACGCACCGCCCGCGCGCTGTCCAAAACCGGCGCAAAGAAGGAATGCGCACGCCAACTCGACATCGCCCGCGCAGCGTTGGACCGGGGAAGACACGACGACGATCCGAGGACCCTCTACTGGGTGGACTACGGCGAAGTCAAGATGATCGCCGGCTCGGCCGCCTTGCAGCTGGGCGAACCGGCCCGGGCGGTACGGTACTTCGAGGCGGCGATGCAAGCGTCCTATCCCGGCGACGACGAGTATCCGCGAAGCCACGCGATCTACCTCGCGCGGGCCGCCGAAGCACATCTGACCTTGCACGACCTCGACGCCGCGGTCGCCACAGCGCGCCACGCCACCCGATGTCTCGGGTCCGTGGATTCCGCCCGTTCGGCCACCGAACTGACGGGACTTCGCGCGAAGCTGACGGCGCACCTCTCCCACGCGGGTGTGCGCGATTTCCTACAGGTCGGGTAGACCGAGCATCTCGCGCAGACGACGGGCCGCGACACGCTCGTCGAGTGCGAGCAGCGGCTTCATGCCCAGACGATGCGCGGCGGCAAGGTTGTCCTCGCCGTCGTCGACGAACACACACCCCTCGGCCGACACGCCGAGTTTGTCGAGCACCAGGCGGAAGGCGGCGGGATCGGGCTTGCGTATCCCGTGCTCGGCCGACAACACGACCTCGTCGAAGGTGCCGCGCAGGTCGAAGCCCGCGTAGGGATCGTACGGTTCCCGCCCGAGACTGTTCGACAGCACTGCCGTCCTGATCCCCGCGGACCGCGCCTGCCGAGCGACCTTGAGCACCTCGTGGGCCGGGAACGCATCATGGAGGTATCGGGCCATCAGGTCGTGGGGAACAACACCGATCAAAGCCCCGTAGCCTTCGTTCCACTCGGTCTGCGTGATCAGGCCGAGCTCCAACCGTCGGAACAGCTCCTGCCCTCGCGGATCGGCCCACCCGCGAAGGAAAGTTCCCCGTGCGACCTTCTCCCGATCCTCGAATGCCGAGATCACCTCGACCATGTTCCAGGTCAAGACCCCGAAGAAGTCGAAGACCACACCGCTGTACCGGGGCCCTGGGGACATCGCCATCACGCAATCCTAAAGCCCTGACAGACGCAGCAGCAGACCGCGCCCGTCGCGCGACGGTCATGCCGAACGCACCCGACCGAGGCAATACATCGTCCTGTGGAACCGCGCACCCGGCGACGGCCGGCACGGCCGCGCCCGAGCAGGGTCGACAACTCCCGCAGGCAGGGTTCCTCGGGACACGTTCGCGGACGAGAATCACGGAGAAGCAGCAACCGATCGGCACATCGACCCGTGGACGCCGGCGCTGCACAGTACCGGCTACCGGGACGTGCATCGGCATTCGGCTCCGGACGACACGCGGATTTCAGCGCCGGATCCGTCACGAACGCGCCCACGCCGGCCGAGAGCAGCGTCGTGATCGTGTCCGTCCTCACTCGCTGTTTCATCAACAACCGCGTTCCCGAGGCCACTTCGCGTCCGCGTACACACCGTCCGAACGGTGTGCCCACCCCGCCGGCGCGAGCGCGCGCCCGTGATCGTGCCGCTCACGTGCGTGGGGACGACGCGTCGGGGGGTACGGTCCGGCTCTTCCCCACGGCGTGGAAGCGGGGGCCTGCCTGCCTCGTTCGCCTGGGACGTTTCGTTCGCCCTATAGGTCGGCGCGGGCCAGAAGTGCTTCCGCCTGTTGCCGGGTGAGTTTCGGTGGGGCCGGTGGCGGTGTGCGGTCGCCGCCGACGTTGGGGTTGCGGCGGTACGTCAGGATCCACTGGGCGACCGGGTTGTCGGTGTTCAGGGTGGCCACGATCCGCTCGCCCAGGGCCGGTGGGGTGTCCGGGCGAGCCGCGATCGCGTTGCGGACGAACATGTCGGGATCCTCCGCGAGTCGGTCGCGCAGATTCGCGGGAAGGTCCGGGTGGTCGGCGACGGCCACGCGCACGGCGGGATCCGCGTCGGCGGCCATCTCCGGTGAGGGGCCCGCATGAACGACGGCGGCGGCGCGGGTCTCGGGGGCGGCGAGGAGGGCGGGCAGCAGGTCCGCCGGCGGGACCCACCTGCGGACACTGCTCGTGCGGACGTTCGGGTCGGGATCGTTCATCAGGGCCCGACGCACCCGGTCCGGGGCGTCGCGCCAGTGGTGGACGATCTCCCGGCGCACACCGGGATCCGGGTCCGCGGCCAGGTGGACCAGCAGTTCCGGCGGCAGATGATGGTTGCCCGCGAGGAACGTCCGCACGGAGGGATCCGGATCGTCCGCCAGTCGGGCGAGCAGCCCCGGCGGATCGTCGGCGACGCTGGTGGCGATTCCGCACCGGACGATCGGCTCCGGGTGCTCGGCCAGGCGGGCCCTGATGTCGGCGGGGACGCAGGCGTTGAGCGAGAGGGAACGTACGGAGCCGAGCGCGATGATCTCCTCGATCATCGCCTCGGTCAGGTCCCGGCGCAGCAGCGCCACCGTGCGGCGGGCCTGCGGGTGTCGGAGCAGACGCCACACCAGGTCGGCCGGGAGGTCCTTTTGGGCCGCCAGCGCGTCCAGTTCGCCATCCAGACTCATGACCGCAGGCTAACGGGTGAGAGGTATCCGTCGGTCGTCGGTCGCGGGCCGGCGCATGACCCCCATGATTGTGGGGCGTTGCCCGCCGGCCGACGTGGACGTGGACACCGGGCGCGGTTCGGCGTGCGACGCTCGCCGGTTCCTGCCGGCAGCGTCCGAGGCCGGGGGCAATCGACGCCGGCCTGCGTCGACCGATCCTCGATACCCGGCAAGGTGGTGGGTCCGGGGGTCAACGCGCGGCCCGGACTGCCGTCCCTGTGACGTCCGGACCGCGCCCGCCCCGGCATTCGCCGGGCGCACAGTATGACGCGAGTTCCCCGGGGCACGAGACGCGCTTGCGCGAAGTCGACGGGACATGCCTTCGTCCCGGCGTCGCGTCGGGCCATCCGTCATCACCCGCGGCGAGGCATGTCGCTGCCCGCGGCCGGATTGGCTCGAAGCGGCGTTCGTCGAGGCTGGTGGTCCGGATGTCGACGTGGGTCACGGATGCCCCGTCGACCGGCGTCGGCATGCGATCCGGTCCTTGTCGGGCGGCGGCGTGTTCAGCGTGGTGGTGTCCCACAGTGCGAGGTGGTCCAGGATTGCGGCAGCGGTCACGAGGTGTGGAGTGGGGTGTCCTGTGGTGAGGTCGTCGGGGAGGTCGACGTCGTGCTCGAGGCGGATCAGGTCGCGCCATCGGCGCAGGTCTTCGGTATGGGCGGCGATGCGCGCGCCGACGGCGCCCACCAGGCGGTCGGAAGCCAGGAGTCCGTCGAGGGTAAGGCCACCGGACAGGAGTCGCGCGGCGGTGACGGCTCCGACCCCGCGGATGCCGGGGATGTTGTCGGCCGGATCGCCCGTGAGGGCTCGAAAACACGGCCATTGCCCGGGGTGGACGCCGAAGCGGGCGTGGACGTCGGACCGGGTCTGCACGCGTCGGTCCGCTGGAGCCCCGCGGTTGAGGACGCTGACGGCGGGGTCGGTGAGGAGTTGGAGGAGGTCGCGGTCGCCGGACATGATCCGCACCGGCCGCGCCTCGGCGAGGGCCCGGGTGGTCAACGTGGCGATGGTGTCGTCGCCTTCGGCGGTGTCGTGCTCGATCCAGCGCACGCCGATCGCGTCGAGGGCTGTTTTCACCCACGGCAGGGACGCGATGGGGCTGTGGTCGGCGTCGGCGCGGTTGGCCTTGTAGTCGGGATCGGTCTCGACGCGTGCCGCGCTTGCGAGTTCGCCGTCGAAGGCGACGAGGACCTCGTGGTCGGGGGCGTGTTCGCGTTGCGCCTTGCGGAGCAGGGCGAGGGTGCCGAACACGCCGGTGAGGTCGGCGCCGTTGCGGCTGGTGATGCGGGCGGGGAAGCCGAACCTTATGTCGCCAGTTCTCTGCTCTCTGATCGGAGTTCGGGATTCACGGTTCCCCCAGCTCAGAGCCTGTTGGTCCGCTGGATGACAGTGCAACACCTGTGTTGCTCCTTCCTTCGCCGTTCGTTCACCAGAGATTGAGGACGGTCAGGACCTCAGCCGCCCGGGGAATTACCGGTGTGGGCTTGCCCGTGGGCGATGTCGGCAACGGAATGTCGTTGATCATCCGGGCCAAGTCCCGCCAGCCGAGGACCTGTTGCCAGGCCGCGAGGACGGCTTCGCCTGCCCGCCCGGTCAGACGGCCGGAGCCGGGCAGGCCTTCCAAGTGAAGGCCGCCGGCAAGGAGTCGGGCAGCTGTGGTCGGGCCGATGCCGCGAACCCCGGCGATGTTGTCTGAAGGGTCTCCGACCAGGGCGGATCGGTCGCACCACTGGTCAGGAAACACGCCGAAACGCTGCTTGATCTCCGCTGCGTTGATGATCCGCCGGTCTGCGGCCCGCGAGGTGTTGAGGATGCGGACCCGGTCGTCGAGAAGCTGATAGAAGTCCCGGTCCCGGCTGAAGATGTAGCAGTGCCGGTCCCCGGCCAGCCGGGCCGCTGAGGCGATGACGTCGTCGGCCTCATGCTCCTCCAGCTCAACCCAGGGCAGTTCGATCGCGTCCAAGCCGCGCTTGACGTCCGGAAGGCTCTTGATCGGCAATGGCGTCTCCGTGGGCCGGTTCGCCTTGTAGTCCGGGTCGGCTGTCTTGCGGGCGGCCGAACCCAGTTCACCGTCGAAGACGACCAAGACCTCGGGGTCGTCGGGGAAGTTTTCCGTGACGGCCTTGCGCAGGAGCGCGAAGAACATGAAGGCGCCGGTGAGATCGCGCGTCTTGTCCCTGCTGGCAACCGATGCCGGTGTTCCCATCGCCGCCATCCAAAGCAGGTTGTGGCCGTCGACCAGGACAAGTGCGGTGGGATTCATCAGGTGGTTTCCCGTCGGTGCAGTGGGACGACGTTGGTTGAGGCCGCGTCTCTCAGGACGGCGTTTTCCCTGGCCAGGGCGTCGATGGCCGCCGCATAGACATGCAGCCGCCCCTCCAGGACCGCGCAATGCTTCTGAAGTTCGGAATGCCTGGCCGTCAGAGCGTCGTGGGCCGAGACGGTCTGGGCCTGGGCGGCCCGGCCGGCCTCGGATGCGGCAACGCGCTGGTGGAAGAGATCCTTCAAGTCGGTGTGCTGATGTGTCAGATGCCAGCGCTTGAGATCCGCCTCGACGGCCAGCTGGGAGATGCTCAGCCGGCCCTGGGAACGGCGGGGCGCGCCGTTGAGGAGGCGGTCCATCGCGTCGAGGATCGCCCGGCGGACCGGGTCCGCCTCCGTGCGGCGGGTCATGAGGCCGAGTCCGTCCGTCCGCTGGTGTGGTCCACGATGACGGCCTGGAGACGATGGAGTTCGCGCTGTTCCCGCCCATGCCGGATCGGCGGCGCCAGCGGGTCGGCGACGATCTCGGCGAGTTCGGCGACCCGGACCTGGATCTGGAGGATGTCACGGTCGGTGCGGGCGAGGTTGGGGCAAGTGGGTCGGCAGTCGTCCTGGTCGGGGGTGACCTGGGGATCGTCCCGGTCGCCCCGGAGCTGGCAGGCCGCCTGCAGGGGATTGAGGACGCAGGTCATGCCGTCACCGTGGTGAATCTGAAGGAGCGGGTTGCCCACCAGGTCGCGAGCCTGTTGGGTGCTGGTGAGCACCAGTCCGCCGAACTCGGTGGCCGCGCCGGTCACCCGCCGGCGGTAGGTGTCGGCGGCGGGCCGCTGACGTGCTCGCCGTCGCGGAGGGCCTGTTCGTCCTCGGCGATCCGCTCGATCCGATAGAGCCAGTCCTCGAAGGCGTAGTCGTCGGGGAACCCCGACGCGTAGGAACCGGCATAGCCCTGGAGCAGCCGGGTGTGGACATGTCCGTACTGAATCGAGGCGGCAACGAGCCCGCGCGGGCGCCGCCGGATGAACCAGGCCAGCGTCCGCCGGAACCGGGACGGGTGCAGGCGGGCGTAGGCATCGGCGGGGATGTGGTCGGTGCGGCCGGTCCTGTCGCAGAGATCGTTGACCCAGCCGGTGAAGTCCGCCAGGTCGGTGGTGATCATTTCGTCAGTGCGGGCCTTGCCTTTGCGTTGCTCTGCCGTCCGGGCCTCCAGCCGGTGATAGAGCTCGATGCGTGTCGGAAACAGCAACTGATGGGGGTGCAGGCGTTCCAGAACACCGACCGCGCGGGCGACGACCTTCACCACCACCCAGGGATCGCGGCGCGTCTCGCCGGCCGGGGCCTTGCTGCCGTCCTTGTTCCGGGCGTTCTTGAAGAACAGGCCGCTCATCAACCACAGGTCGTTGTCGCGGTCGTGCTCGATGCAGCCCCGCCGCAGGTTCAGCACCTCTCCCGAACGGGCTCCGCTGAGGTAGGAAATGATCACGAAGCAGGCTGTGGTCAACAGTCGGGCCATGTTCGGCGCCTGGTGAAATCCGATCCGGCCCGGCAACCAGGGTCCGCCGTCCAGACGGGCGGTGACCGGCGCGTCCAGCGGCGAGTAGTCCCCGACCGGCAGCCCCGACTCCCTCACCAGGTGGCCCGTCCGGGTCTGGCTGAACGATGCGGAATCCAGGACCCGGCCCAGGTGGCGCCAATCGACGACCGGGACACCGTCTTTGTCCCTCTTCCCGGGCAGTGCCTCCCCCCGCTCCCGCAGGGTCTGGAGATAGGCGCCGACCTTGGCCTCCAACTCACCGGGCCAGTGCTGGGTGTCGCGGGTGATGCCGTAGCGGCGTCGGGTGTCCGGAGTCTGCGTGTGCAGGTCGAGGTGCTCGGCGTGGGCGGCCAGGATGTCGTCGGCGAAGTCGTCGACGAACCGGATCGACCACAACAGCAGAAGCTGCATCGTCCGCTCGGCGATCCTGCGGGTGCGGTTGTCCATCGTCCCGCGGATGCGGCCGAACAGTTCCCGGGAGTCCTCCCCGTCCCAGGGCGGCGCCGCCGGCAACCGCATGGAGGAAGGAAGGACCGTCCGGTAGGCCCAAAGACGCCGCACTTCGGCGAGCTTCCGGTATTTCAGCTCCAGGGAAATCTCCTCGTCCGCAACATCCCTGAGGTAGTCGTCCAGCAACGGCAACGTGATCTCACCCAGTGACGCGACCTCACGACTGTCGAGCCAGGTGAGGAAGCTCTTTAACTGTGCGAAGGCGACGACCACGGTGCTGACGGCCGGCCGGACCGACGTGGCCCAGGGCATGGGCATCGGTCCCCGATGGTTCAGCAGCTGCCAGACGTAGAACTTGACCTCCTGCCGCAGCGCGCGGGAAATCGTGGCGAAGTTCAGGCAGATGGCCTTGGTGTGGTCTTCGAACACGGCCTGGTTCAGGTGCCAGCGGTCGTCGCAGAACCGCGACAACCCGGCGGGATCGGTGCCAGGCCGCAGGTCGCGGTTCAGCAGGGCCGGAGTGTGGGGATCCGGCCACTGGGTGCCGTCCGGAATCGTTTCGAAGGCGGCAGGAATGACGGTCGTCACAGATCCAGTTCCCTTCCCAGAAACCGTTCGACGAGCTTGCGGTCAGCGTCGGTCACCGCGTTGCGGGCGTCGGCGACGGCCGTGTCGTCGTGCTGGTCGAGGATGTCGGCGAGCTGGGCGAAGGGCCCGGCGAACCGTTGCGCCCACTGCATCGGCGTCACCTGGACCCGGCGCTCGGCCAGCCGATCGCTGACCAGGACCTGAACGGGCAGGTGACGGGGCAGCGCGCGGGCGCACGGACATTCCAAGCAGGTCATGAACGACGCCCGGCAGGGCTCACCGGCCGGGGCGTGGGCACTGTTGTGGTTGTCCGCGCAGGCGTTCATGACGGTGTCGAGCTCGCCGCTGATCATCCGTTTGAGCGTGGTGACGTCCAGGCCGTGCTCGGCGGCCACCTCCTCCGGGTCGGCGAGCGCCGCCTGCAAATCCTGCTCGCTCAGCAGCGTCATCGCCCCGCGAGTGCGAGCCTTGGCCACTTCACCCGCCAGCGTGGAGGCCACCACCTTGCGGTATTCGGTGAGGTTGCCGCGATTGCGGCCCAGATAGTCGTCGAAGAACGTCCGCCTGGTGTGGGCAACGGGCCGTTGATGCAGCTCCAGATAGGTCAGCCGGAGGAGTTCCAAGGTCACCCACAGCGGCCGGGGCTGTTCCCCGTCGTCACCCGTGCGGTCGGCCTGCAGCCCGTGGCGCTCACCCCAGAAACGAACCTGATGGCCGCCTACCCCCAGTGACCTGAAGCCCCCGCCGTAGCCTCTCCCGCCGCGGTCACTGTAACCGGTCAGCAGCCGGCTGATTCCGCTCAACTCCCTTGCTCGGGAGGTCAGTTCGTGCAGCAGCAGATAGACCCCGAAGGGGGTGTGGAGCATGTCTCGCGACGACAGGTTCTCCGGATCTTCAGGAACGCTGATCCAGTCGGGAATCTCGCTGAGCGCCAGCGTCATGTGAGCCCGGGACCCCCGGCGCCGCTTGTTCAGATCCACGATCGCCGTGCCCAGGTCGGAGGTGTAGCCGTCCGCCCGGTGGTGAACCGCCGGCGTCCGCTGGATCACACCGGGATTCTCGCCGGTCAGGACGGCCAGAAGCACCGCCCCGGCGGCGACCTCGTGAGCAGTCGGATAGAACCAGGACATCACATGCGGAACACCGCCGTGATCCTGGACCCAGGGCTGCTGGAAGACCTTGCCGATGGTCTTGCCCGACTTGATCGGTGGAGTCCGCGGGACATCACCGAACCGGTCGATCCGGTCCATCAACTCGAACCGGCGGGCCAAATGACGGTCTGCCGCGGCATCAAGCTCTCCCACCCGCAACCGCCGCAGTTCCTCGCGATGCGCGCGGATCCTTGTCGCCGCGGCCCGCAGATCCCGCCGGGCGGCCTCGGCCATCCGTTTGAACTCCTCGCGGCTGTAGCTCTGCTTGGGTTCGCCAGGGGATCCGGCCGGCCCGGCCGACCGGATCTTGCCGGCCATGTCCCCGGTCAGGCCCTCGGCCTTGGTCAGGAGCTTCTTGACGTGGCCGAGTTCGTTGATGTGGCTGCTGAGATGGCTCCGGCCGGCCTGGAAGCCGTCGAGGTGCTCCGGGGCCAGCAGCGCCATTTCCGTCGGCGGGCAGGGCATCAAGACCAGGTGCCGGGCGAAGTTCACCACGGCCTGGTATGCCTTGTTGTTCGAATGGTGCGACGTCAGTCCGCTCCCGGGCGCGGTCCGGCGTTCGAAAGCGGCGGCCAGGCCGTCCCGCAGGGCGGGTGCCAGCCCCAGGTCGGTGAAGTCGTAGTCCCGGTGCGTGCGGTCCTGCTGGTCGTAACAGCGGACCACGACCCGGCCTTCCCCGCCGGCCATCAAGCCGCGCGGGGTCTTCGACTCCGCAGCGGGCTGGAGCGCCCGGCGTCCCCGCGGGCTCACCGCCCCACCGCCAGCGGGTCCGTCCGGACCCGTGGGTGGCCTGCGAAGGCGTCGGAGATGAACCGGGCGATCGGAAAGCCCTCGGCGTGGGCGAGGAGCACTTCGACCTGCAGGGCCTCAAAAGGTTCCAGATAGACCTCGCGTGTGGTCTCGACCCTGCGATGGCCAAGGATTGTCTGGACCAGGCTCCAGACATCGCCGAACTGCTCCCGGAAGTCCCGCACTTCGTCCTCGGACAGGTGCCCGAGCCGCGCTGCCTGGACCAACTGTCCGACGGCGAACCACTTCAGGGCCAGCGAGTGCCGCAGTATGTGCGGGGTGCAGGTGAAGCCGTCCAGCCCAAGCGACCGGATCCGGGCGTTGGCCGTGTCGAAGGTGTGATGCCAGCCGTGGGCGGCGCGGGGCAGCCCGTCCTCGTTCAACCACAACGCCAGGGGCTCCAGGCCCTGCGGGGTCCGACGGAAGAGCAGGCGCCGAGTGTCGGGCCCCAGGTTGTTCCAGTCCGTCTCCTGCCTTTCGCCGCGGCCGGCGAAGAACGCCGTCGTGCGGGTCGTTGCGGTGACCAGCCGCATGTGCCGGGCGTGCTCGTAGCGGCCGGCGTCCTGGGCTCTGCGGACCGCCGCCGCGGGGGCGCCCTCGATGTAGGCGATCACCCCGCGCAGGGCCGCCCGGGGCATCCAGTAGCGGTAGCCGTAGCGGCCCTTCGCGCACTCGTCGGCGAGCTGGCACCGGTAGTAGCCGCGTCCCCGCTGTGGGACGGGGAGCTCCGGGAGCACAACGCTCGACCACGAGGACAACCGCAGGCCCGTCCCGTAGAGACCGTTGACGAACGCGGTGTCGCGCTGCTCGTTGCGGCCCCGCCAGGCCGGGTCCACCCGGCCGTCCAGGCCCCGGCCCCGGACGCCGACGGAGATCCACCGGTCGACTGCCGCGGGGTCGAGCCACTTCACGTCCTGGCGCTTGCGGCCCCGGGGCGGGTCCCGGTCCTCGAACGGGTTCCGCACCGGGTGGCGCTTGCCGATCCATCGGTAGAACGTCTTGCAGCCGGCCATGTCCCGGGCGAACGAGGACTCCTGAACGGCTTGTTCGTTCGCCGGATCGGTGATCCGCCAGAACTGGAAGGCTTCGACGTCTTCGTCTGTGGCCTCCCACCAGTTGCGCCCCAGGGCGAGCAGGAAGTTCAGCCAGACCCCGATCGAGTAGGCATAGTCGCGGTTCGTGGTGTCCGCCCGGTTCCGCATCTTCGCGGACGCCAGGAAGTCGTTCACCCTCATGTCCGGTCGACCGTCGGGGCCAATCAAGAACCGCTGGCCGTCCCGCCCGCCGTGTGCGCGTACGCGGTCGGGAAGACCGGGCACCAGCGCCAGCAACTCTTCGGGGAGCTCAGCGCGCCATCGTTCGAAGTCGTATCTGTGAACTTGCCAGCAGGCTGTCGCCGTCATCATCGCGGTCACACAGTGTTCAACCGCACGGAGCAACAACAAGTCACTGGATACAGAACGAACCAGGCGCTGTAGAGCAGGTGGTGGCCGTCGACGAGCAACAGCGGCGTGGTGGCTGCGGTCACGGCTATCCCTCGGCACGACGACTCGAGGCCTTGACCGAGGCAACCGGGTCCCCGCCGACCGGCGCGGACGTCGACGCCATCGCGCCCGGGACGTGCACGGGGGCCACGCCGCGCGGAGCATCGCTGCCCGAGCCCGGGGCGGCGTCGCGTTCAGCTCCCCTTCGGTCATGAACGGCGGCGCAGATGGCGCCGCGCTACCGGTACACGTCGATGAGGTCGTACAGGTGTGTGCTGTGTGCCCAATCCCCCAACTCGGTGCGGCCGACGAGGTGGATGCCGTGGTCCGCGGCGTCATCCCCCCGACGCGGGTGTACGGCGCATCGTCCTGCTCGGCGAACCGGACGAAGCCCACCCATATCAGACCCTGGGGCCAACTCGGCCGCGGCCAGGGTCGGCTGCCTGGCTGGGCGGAGCGGATGAGGCCCCGATACGCTGGGGCGATGACCGGGTTCGACGACACCGACCGACGGCAACTCGCCCTGGTGTTGCACGAGTACGCCGAGCACGTCCTGGACGAGTCGGCCCTGCTGCGGGTGCGGACGAAGTACGGGGACGTGTACCTCGAGATGTTCCGTACGTTCCCCCCGGGCGCCACCGACGGCGTCTTTCACGCGATCGACCCTGTGCTGCCGCTCGGCGCGCGGGAGAAGCGGTTCACCCCCACCCACGAGATCCGATTCGCCGTCCTGGTCCACGCGTACGCCGAACACGAACTCGACCAGTGGACCGCGCCGGAGACACGCACCACCCGCGGTCCGGTCTACATCGGGATCACCAACTCGACTCCCCACAGCGGGACCCACGACAACGGTCGGCCGCTCGACCACCTCCTCCCCACACCGGCCACCGACAACCGAAGCGACACCCGCTGAATCCGCGCTGGACACGGCGTTCCGACGTGAGCCGTGCTTCACGCCGGTGAGGGTCGGTCGGGCGTGGCGTGGTGATCGGGGTGGGACAAGTCCGCCCAAGGGGTGTCGGGGGCAAAGCGCCATACGGCGGCGACCAGGGCCTTGAGTTCGTCGGCCGGGCCGTCCCAGGTGGTGACGGTGCGGGAGACGGGCATGCCCACGGCCCTGTCCAGCCATCGCCCCGAACGCCCGCCCTCCAGACCCGCGCGGCGGCGATAATCCGCGGAGGCGACCACGCCGACCCAGCGCATGCCGTTACCCCGCCAGGACACCACCGTCTCCACGTCCGCCCACGCCACCACCCTGGGAGCACGCCCGAACCCCCAGTGCAGGGCGACGCCGTCCGCGTCCACCCGCAACACCACTGGCCTGAACACGGGCCCCAACAGCACGAGCACCCCGCCGAGCCCGAAGAACCCCCACACGAAAATCGCCAGAGCCGGCGGCAGGTCCGACAACCATGCCATCGCGGACACAACCACCCCGAACGCGAACACCCCGACATCGGTCCGGGTCCGATGGGAACGCAACTCGAACGATGCGACAACGGGCGCCATGAGCCCATGCTGCCGGCACCAACCCGCCTTCGACACAGGGCAGTCCACCGACACCGCCCGCCGAGCCCACACCCGAGCGGGCAGACCCGAGCCGATCGGCCCCCGGAGGTGGCCGGTCCCGGTCGACGACCACGCCCCGACACATCCCGGGCGGGTCGCGCTCGGAACCGACGGGTGCGCCGGGGGGTAAGGCCACTCCCGGCACGGTCACCGAGCTCGGTCGAAGCGACCTCGGCCGTCCGAGCGCGCCCGACTCGCCCGAGGAACCCCGACGCACACACGTGAGAGGCAAGCCGTGATCGTGGCCGGATCCGACTCCCTGGCGGCGCGGAGCAGGGGCGTGGTGCCGCGCGGGTGGCGGCCGGTGTTCGCGCGCATCGCGCGGGAGGACTGCGTCCCCGATCGGGTCTGGCCCGAGGACTCCGACACCCTCGTCGACCGCCACCGGGATCCGAACGCGTGGCGAGCGGCGGTGTATTCGGACCGGGCGTTGGTGACCCAGTGGTACGACGGCCGGCATGCGGGCGACGGCGCGGGGCAGTTGGCGACGTCGTCGGCGTCGGCGCCCTCGACGATCGCGGAGATGCTCCACGACCCGTCTCGACCTGGACCACTACCTGGAGGCACTGGTGCGCAAGCCCGGAGCCCTGCCCGGGGCGACCGCGCTCGAACAGACGCGTTCCGCAGGCAGGTTCACCCCGGTCCACGACGCCTGGTGGGCAGCCGCCCGAAGGGCTCACGGAGACCGGGACGGCACCCGCGCCCTGATCGAGGTCCTGCTGCTGAGCCGCCACCTGCCCCACGAACACCTCGTCACAGGCCTCGCGGTCGCCCTGAAAGCCGGAGCGTTGACCGCCGACGCCGTCGCGCTCGAGGCCCGCAAGGCCGCCGCGGCCGACACGCCCGGACTTCCCGCCGAGCCCGAGCGGCCGACCACAGGCCAAGCGAACGTGACCTCCCTGACCGCCAGGCGCCTGGCCCACCTCCCGCCCGACACTCGGCCGCTGCCCTCGGTGGCCCACTACGACCAACTGTTGCGACACCGGCGACCGGACCGCCCGACCACCACCTGAAGGAGAACGCCGTGACCTTCCCCCGCCAACGAGGACCCACCGAGCAGGCCGCCGGCTTCCCTCGCGACAAGTCCCTCGAGTTATCTGGGGTAGTGACGAAGGATTTTTACAAGGCTGCTGTTCAGGGCGCTGCGGACGCGTCGGGAAGGCGGTTGAGGGCGCCCCCGCCCAGGCAGCCTGCTCTTGGAGGTAATCCACTGTCCTGTTGGAGCGGTGCTTCCATAGGATCGCGTCATGACTGCCGATGCCCCGCTCACCCGAGAGTCGTTCCGGCGCCTCCACGCGATCAACACGCCCCGGCCGGTGTCTCAGTTGCCGGATCGTGTCTGGACCGACGGTGACTGGGAGCGGATCCAGCGTGGATATCGAGCCCGGGACATGGATGAGAAGTGGAACGTCTTCGTCGAAGGCGATCTCCTTTTCATGCACCGGAGTTGGACCGGGCACGGCATCTATGAAGCATCCTTTGCCCCGGTGATCGGTGGTGGGGTGAGGATCATCTCCGCCGTGGTGGAGAGCGATCGGGAGAATTATCGGGGCATGGGCGACGAGTACGACCGTCTGATGATGGAGCTGATCATCAGCGCGATCGTCCTTGGTGAGCCGGCCGCGGACCTCCGGGCCGGACTCGTGGAGCTGATGGCACGGGCTTCGGGAAAGAGCGATCTTCCCTCGGGTGTGGTGGAGCACAGTGCTCTGGGATTGCGCTCTGGATCGTAGGTTCCTTCGCCTGGCGAGGGCCGTCACGGGGCCATGCGACTGGATCACGCGTTGCAGGCGCAGGATCTCGCCGTGCGCGGCGGCGGCCGTCGCGCTGTGGGCTGTTGATCACGGTCCAGGTCAGGGAGATCGCTGGTGCACAGGTCACGTCAGTGGCTGTTCGAGAGGATCCGCCGGGCTCAGCGCGAGCAGGGGTTGTCGGGGCGGGAGCTCACCGCGCGGAGAACGAGCCACGGGAAAGCGCCGAACACTCCCACTCCGCATTGATCCCGGCCCCCGGCTCCGGCTCCTGTGCCGCCGGCCCTCCGGGGTCTCCCGAGGGATCGCGCGCCGTTCTCTCACCTTATTTTCGACCCAACGCATCCGCCGGTTCGGAGAGTTGGCGAACCTGCCCCACGGTCAGGTGCCGCGCGTCCCACAAGAGGGCGGCGGTATCGACCACCTTCGCCGGAATCGGGCGCTGTGGGTCCGGGTGATGCACACCGGTCAACGACACCAGGACGCCGACCGGCACACCGAGTACGGCTGCGAAGCCGTCGAGAAGGTCAGCGTCCGGTTGCCGCTCTCCACGCCCCACCCGGCCGATGGTCGACGCTGCCCGATAGACTCCGGACATCGAATACATCACCTCCGCTCCCGAAGCCCAGTCCAGATTACGGAGGGCGAACATCTCCACCAGGAGGCCGCCGAATCCCGGGGGATACTCTTCGTAAGGTTGCGGCTTCCTGCGGGCAAGCGCCTGCCGCAGTACGGGCATGGACCGGGCATCGTCACGCAGTCGCCGTCGGTCGGCCTCCGACAGCGAGAGGGCCCGTTGCACCAGTTGGGGCAGCACGCCACCGGCCCCGTCATCGAAGAACCACGCCTCTTGCGGCAAAGCCACGCCCGCGACGAGGAAGAGATCATGGCGGTGCAGCCCGAGTCGCTCTGCGAGCCGTTCGAGGTACTCCTCGGTCGGTGGCCATGCCACGGAAAACGAGGGCGGCTCACTCGCGGGAGGCCCGACCCCTTCCGAACAGCCGCCACCCTGGCACCACCGCGCAAGACGCGCCACGAGGACGTCGGGCTCGGGATACATCGGAGAACTCATCACCACCGCCACCTGGAGAGGACGCCGGGCGCCCGCCGATGAAGCTTTGCCAATTTAGCGGCCCGAAGCATCGGGGTAATACCTCCGGACACCGTCGGCGAAATTCCCGCCGTGTCTCCGGAAGACCGTGCGGGTGACATCCGGAAAGGGGGTGAATCCCGCCGAATCCTCTGGGCGGTAGTGACCGGAAAAGTGAGCACACCCTGAGGCATGACCGAGCAGGCCGCCGAGACCGCCGTTGACCAGGCATGCCGGCTTCTGCGTCTGCCGACCGTCCGCACCGAGTTCCGCGAGACAGCCGCGAACGCAGCCAAGGTCCGGATGACCTGCCTCGGGTATCCGGGCGAGCTACTGCTGGCCGAGTGTAACGAGCGCGCCCGCCGCCGGTCGGACCGCCGGATCAAGGCTGCCGGGTTCCCGCGCGAGAAGTCGCTGCGCACCTACAAGTTCGACGCCAACCCCAACGTAGACCCAGCCGTGGTCCACACCCTCGCCAAATGCGAATGGGTCAAGAAGGGTCGGCCGCTGTGCCTGATCGGCGACAGCGGCACCGGCGAATCCCACCTGCCTATCGCCCTCGGCACCGAGGCTGCGATGGCCGGCTACCGGGTCCGCTACACACTCGCCACCAAGCTCGTCAACGAACTCGTCGAAGCTGCTGACGACAAGCAGCTCACCAAGACCATCGCCCGCTACGGCCGCATCGATCTTCTCTGCATCGACGAGCTCGGCAGCGACGGCAGTTTCACTAATCGAAAAGGCGCCTTGGCAAGTCGACGGTGGCGCGTAGGCGTGGGTTCCGGTTGAGGTATCCGCTTGTACACGGGAAACCGCAGACGGCAAGATCCCCTAGCATCGCTTCATGATGAACATGGAATCGTCGGCACCGGCGCGGTGCAGCTGATGGGCTATCTGCTTCTCGCGCTCATTGCCGCCTTAGCCTCCCTCATTCTTGCCGTCACCGGGCTTTCCGCTCTTATCCGTCATTCCGCCGGAAGGCCCGGCAAGCAGAACATACTCTTCGGTGCCGCCTCTCTCATAGGCGCCGTCGCAGCGGCGTTCTTCACCGCAGGCTTCCTGGCGGTCGGATCTGCGATCCTGGATTCCACCGACGGCGGCACGAACTCCGGCCCACCCCAGGCTTGCGTCAACGCGGGCGGAGCGAACAAGGCGATGCACGTCAACGGCATCGAAGGAAGCATCCTGCCGTTCGGCTTCACGTGCACCACCCCGGACGGAGGCGGCTTCCGAGCCGACGAAATCCCCAGGTATCTGACCCTCGGTGCGTACGGTCCCGGGTTCGCCGCGGTGGCGATGTTCATCCTCGCGACCGCCCGCCGGGAGGCACCTGCCCCGAGTGGCCCCGGCAGGGCACTCCGGTAGGCAGTTCGAGAATGTAGGGACGATCCGCGGCAACCATCGCGATCGTCCCGGTCACGATCTTCATGTGGTACGAGGAGCGTTGGCGTAAGGCCGCGTCGGGAGTCGGTTCGGCCGCGGCCACGGAGGAGGTCGCGGCTACGAGAGACCCGCCACGAGCCGGTGAGCGACGAGGTGCTCCGGGCGGATGTGGGTACCGGGACCGAGTCCTACCGGCTCGGAGGCCCGCGCCCCGAGCACGGTCCCCCATCCCGGGCCGGCCCGAGCCGACATCCGTCAGACGAGGCAGAACTCGTTTCCTTCCGGGTCCGTCATCACCACGTGATCGGGTCTGCCCTGCACTTCGTCCTCGTGGACGACGGTGGCACCCGCGGCGGTCAATCGCGCCACCGCCTCCACCACACGTGGCCACCGCACCTCCCACGGCGTCTCACGACCGCCGCCGACCTGCACGTCCAAGTGCAACCGGTTCTTCGCCGCCTTCGGTTCCGGGACCTTCAGGAACGAAAGGTTGGGACCCACCCCGTCCGGATCCGAGAGATAGGCACCCTCCTCCCACTCGTCCTCCGGGATTCCGTGATGGGCGAACCATTTCTCCCAACTCCCAAACCCCGTGGGCGCCGGCTTCTCCACATAGCCCAACGCCAGCGCCCAAAACCCGGCCAGCTCCGCCGGTCGCGCACAGTCGATCGTCAAGCTCCACGCGGTCGCCATACGGTCCTCCCCGATCAGGACTAGTTTGTGCGTGTCTGAGGGCCGATCCGCCCCACGCACACCACGCCCTGTTCACGGGAGTAGTCCGCCCAGTGCATCCGAGGGGACCCCGGACGACCCCAAACTCACATGAGCCGCCATCCGTACCAACCTGCGGGCGACGACCCACGACGGCACGGGAAACCACCGCAGCCGACCCGCGTGTGACGTGATCGTCCGCGAACTCTCCCACATCTTTATTTTGCCGGGAGCGAATGTAGACCCGTGAGCGGGGGACTCGACGCACCACCGTCTGAAATCGCCTCGGAAGCCCTCGGTGGTCACAGCCCGCGCAAACGCGTCCAACGCCAGCAGAACCCCGTGACCAGCACAGACACGGCCCGAGCCTTTAGTACTGCAACGACACTTCGTGATACGAAGTCCCGTTCTTCGTTGGTAAGTTCGCGTCGTGGGGATCGTTGACGGATGGTCAGATGCGTTTGGT
>NZ_JBHZAE010000042.1:0-25021 GCF_042754105.1 Embleya sp. NPDC059237
GCCGCCCTCCCTGTCCGCCGCTGCTGGTCGCTTTTAAGCCGACCAACATGACCGCCTCGCCAAAGCCCCAAGTCTCGGACCCCCGCACGTCGGCGGCGGCTCACCACCGACTCTGGCCGCCCCGGACCGGGCACCCGCAGCCACAAGCGCAACGCGCGCCGGGGACGCTCCGCCCGTGGCCGACTTGGCTCCTGGGTGTTCCGTGGCGACGGTTGCGCGGTGCCGGTGCCGGTGCCGGTGTCGGTGTCGGCGTTGAGGAGCGGGGGCCTGGGCACGGTGAGTGGCGGGGGTGGTTACGCGATGCCTGCGCGGGCCAGTATTCGCATTGTTGTGGGGGATAGGCGGCTCAGCCACCAGGCGGCTCGGGCTTCCGGGGTTATTGGTGCCACCGCTTGGCGACGGCGGATTGCTCGGACGATTTGGTCTGCCACCTTTTCCGGAGGGTAGTTGCGGCGGGCATAGAGTCTGGATGCTCGTTCTCGGTGTGCGGCCTGGTCGCTGGTGCTCATTCCGGAGAACGTGGTGCTGCGGGTGATTCCGGTGTTGACGATGCCCGGGTGGATCGTGGTCACTCGCACGCCGGAGCCGGCCAGTTCGGCTCGTAGGCAGTCCGACAGCATGGCCACCGCCGCCTTGGTGGTCGCGTAGGCCGCCAGCAGTTTGGAGGGGGTGTACGCCGCCGCCGACGCGATGTTGACGATGTGTCCGCCCTCGCCGCGTTCGGCCAGCAGTGTGCCGAAGGCCCGGCAGCCGTGGATGACGCCCCACAGGTTGACGTCCAACACCCGCTTCCACTCGGCGTCGGTGGTGGCCAGGAACGTGCCGGCGTGGCCGACGCCCGCGTTGTTGACCACGATGTCCGGGACGCCGTGTGCCGCCGCGACCTTGGCCGCGAAGGCGTCCATGGCCGCGCCGTCGGACACGTCGACGCGGTACACGTGCGCCGAACGCCCGTACAGGCGGGCCAGTTCGGCGGTGCGTTCGGCTCCGGCCGGGTCGACGTCGCACACCACGATGTCGGCGCCCTGTTCGGCGAACGCGATTGCGGTGGCTCGGCCGATTCCGCCGCCCGCGCCGGTGATCAGGGCGAGCCGGCCCGCGAACGGGTCCTTTCCGGACGGCCGTTCGCCGTGCCGGGCCGCGTCGAGGCCGGGCGTCGTGGTGCCGTGGTCGATGTGTGCGGCGAATTCGCGGGTCATCCGGGCCACGGTCGGGCCTTTCTCCAGAAGGGCGGACCAGTGGCCTGCCGCGAGCGTGCGCCGCCACAACCGGGGCACCCAGCGGTCCAGGTCCTCGGACAGCGCCGCACCCACATACGGATCGTCGGCGAGGGTGATCAGCTGCACCGGCACGGTCGTCTCGCGCCGCCCCGGAAGCAACGTCCGGGGCAGCATGTTGGCCCGGTACAGCTCGATGCCGCGTACCGCGTCGTCGACGAGCGTGGCCTGCGGGTGATCCGCGCGCGGCCGCACCCCCTCGGCTCGGGCCAACAGCCCGCCCCAGCGCGCCGCCAGTCCCGACCGCCAGGCCGCGGGGGCGAGGAACGGCAGGAGGAACACCGCGATATACCAGGAACGCGCCGACTGAGCCGCGAGTTGGCGCAGATGCCGTGGCGTGGGCCGGGCCAGTCGGCGTCCGGCCCAGTGTCCGACGTGGTCCAGGCACGGCCCGGAGATCGAGGTGTACGAGGCGATCCGGCGTGGCCCGGCCCGGTCGGTGACCGCCTCCCACGCCTGGATCGAACCCCAGTCGTGGGCGAGCACGTGCGCCGGCCGTTCCGGGCTCACCGCGTCCAGCACGGCGAACAGGTCGGCGGCCAACTGCTCCAGCCGATAGCCGTATCGACTCCCGGGCACCCCCGACGCCCCCGCGCCACGCACGTCGTAGCGCACCACCCGGTGGTCGTGTGCCAGATCGGCGGCCACGTCGTCCCACACGTGGTGGGTGTCCGGGTAGCCGTGCACCAGCAGCACCAACGGGCCGTCCGTCGGCCCCTGTTCGTACACCGCGAGCCGGACCCCACCGGAGACGACGGTCCGAGCGCGCACGACGCCGACCTCCCCGACCGCCTCCACGACACCTTCGTTCACGACCCCCTCGGAAGCCCCCGGCGTCATCGCGACCCCCCTTCGCGCAACCGCCGCACGTGCGGCACGTCGTCGTCGAGCCAGTACGCGTCGTCGTCGGTGACCACCAGCAACTCCTCGAATTTGGCCCCCACCGCGCGCAGCGCGATGTGCGGTTCCACCGCCCACAGGCCCGGCGTCGGCGCATGTCGCGACGCTCGACCGTCCGCCCACAGCGGCGAACGCCCGTGCAGCCGCTCGGCGATCAGCTCCCGACCGAGGGTGCGAATCGTGCGCACACCGAAGCCGAGCACGTTCACCCCGATCGGTCTCCGCAAGGTGACCCGGGTGACCTGATGGGCGATCACCCGCCCCGGATAGACCCGATGCCGATTGTCGTAGCCGTGCGCGACCGTCAGTGCGTCGACCGCCCGGTACACGTCGTCCAGCGGCCTGCGCCGGCGCACCTCGGCCACGATCAGCTCGCGATAGGCGCCGAGATCGGCCACGACCCGGTCCCACACCGGGTTTTCGCCGACCTTGTCCGCGTAGCCGATGTCGCCCGTGTACCCGTCCACGATCGGTGCGCAGTCCAGCACGTACGGCATGCCCTCGGTCAGGACCCGACAGCTCGGGAAGAACTGCAGCGGGGTACGGAAGTTGCGGAACGCGGTGCGGTCGCCGAACCACACGAACGGGATGTGGAAGCAGTCCCGGACACCCTCCGCCGCCAACTCCCGCCCGAGCCGCGCGGCGGTCTGCCGCTCGGTGACGCCCGGCTCGATCCAGGCCGCCACCCGCTCGGCGCACCGATACGCCAACCGCTGCACGTCGCGGAATCGATCCAGGTCGTCCTCGTCGTACCGGAACGCCGGCATGCCCCCGGGGCGCGCCGCCGGGACCTTGAGCCGTGTGCTCATCAACGCCGCCTTCCAAGCGAGATCATGCGCGTCACAGGTCGAGGACCAACCGCTCGCCCTCGGCGGCGCGGGAGACGCAGATCAGCATCGCGCCGGCCGCGCGTTCGTCGTCGGTCAGGCGCAGGTCGCGGTGCTGCACCGTGCCGGCCACCACGTTGACCCGACACACGCCGCAAAAGCCCTGCCGGCAGGAGTAGGCGGTGTCGGGATCGGCCTCGCGCAGCACATCGAGCGCCGGCCGATCGGCCGGTATCGGCAACTCGATGCCGCTGCGCCGCAGGCGGAGCGTGAACGGGTGGCCGTCGACCACCGGCGCCGGCGCAAAACGTTCGAAGTGCAGGCCCACCGCCGGACTTGCCTCGACGGCCTCGCGTACGGCGGCCAGCATCGGTGCCGGCCCGCAGCAGTACACCGCAGCCCCGGCAGGCGCGCGGCCGAGCAGTTCGGCGCAGTCCGGCGGGCCCTCCTCGTCGTCCGCGCGCACCTCGAACCGGCCCTCGGCGGCGCCCAGTTCCGCCAGTTCGGCGCCGAACGGCAGCGACTCGCGGGTGCGTCCGAGGTGGATCAGCCGCCAGTCCGATCCGACCCGCGCGGCCCGACGCACCATCGGCAGAATCGGGGTGATGCCGATGCCGCCGGCCAGGAACAACACGGCGGGTTCGGCGGCGAACGGAAACGCGTTGCGAGGACCGGCGGTTCGCAGCGTGGCGCCCACCGGCAACGCGTCGTGCATCTCGATCGATCCGCCGCCGCCCGCGGCCAGCCGGCGCACCGCGATCCGATAGGTGTAGCGGTCCTCGGGGTCGCCGCACAGCGAGTAGTGCCGGCGACGTCCGGACGGCAGCAACAGGAGCAGGTGCGCACCCGGCTGCCAGCGGGGCAGTCGGCCACCGGCCGGTGCGGTCAGCCGCAGGGAGACCACGTCCTCGGCCTCGACGACCCGTTCCCGCACCACCAGTTCGAGCGCGTCGGGGCGCACGGCGGGGGTGTTCGGCGCGCCCACCCGGGCCGCCCGCCGTCCGCGCCGGGCGATCGCCTCGGTGTGGACGCGGCCGAGCACGGTCAGCGCCCGCATCATCCGGTCGCCGCGCTCGCGCCCGTACAGGTCCGTCGGTGGCGTGATCGGCTCCGACGGCGCGGAAGTCGGCGGTATGGATGGATTCATCGGCATCCTCGGTGTCCGGATCGAAAGGGGTATCGCAGCGAACTACCGCGCAGCCGCCCGCGCCGCCGGAGATCGGGCCAGATACGCCACCGCCTGCCCGGTCGAGCCCTCCTGGGTCGGGTGGTAGCGCGGTTTGACGTACCGCGCGGCGGAGCGGGCCGCGCCGGTCAGCCCCGGCAACAACCCGCGCCGCGACGCCTGTACGTACGCGCGCCACGTGGGCCGGGCCCGGCCCTCCAGGTCGGGGTCGGCCAGCATCAGGAAGCGCACGCCGCGCACCCACATCCAGGTGAGCACCGGTCCGGTGACCGCCATCGTGCGCATCCGGCGCAGATAGCCAGGGTCGAGGTGGACCAGCAAGTCGTAGGCCACGCTGCGGTGTTCCACCTCCTCGGCGCCGTGCCAGCGGAGCAGGTCCAGCATCACCGGGTCGACCCCGGCCCGGTCCAGGCCGGGCGCGTCGAGCACCCAGTCGCCGAGGAACGCGGTGAAGTGCTCGATCGCGGCGATGATCGCGACCCGCTCGATCAGGTGCTCGCGCCCGGCCGGGCCGGTGAGGTCGTCCCGGCCGGCGAGCACGCGGTGGAAGAGCCACTCCACCTGGCGCACGAACGGCGCCGGGTCCAGGCCCTTGGCGAGCAGCAGGTCGAGCACGCCCTGGTGGGCCTCGGCGTGTACGGACTCCTGGCCGATGAAGCCGATCACGTCCTCGCGCAGCCGCTCGTCGGTGACCAGCGGCAACGCCTCCCGGAAGGTGCGCACGAACCAGCGCTCGCCCTCGGGCAGCAGCAGGTGCAGCACGTTCATGGTGTGTGTGGCCATCGGCTCCTGCGGGACCCAGTGCATCGGCAGGCGCGACCAGTCGAAGCGCACGTCGCGCGGGTTGAGCGCGAGGTCGTGGTGCTCGTCGGCGCGAACGGCCGGACCCCTGGCCGGGGTTCGGGCCGAGTGACGGTCGCGGTGGTCGCGGCGGGGGAGCGGTGGGCCGGGGGGAGCCGAGGACATGACGGTGCTCCTTCGTGGGGAACTCTTGCTGCCTCTCTGGTCACCTGTCTTGTTACCTCACAGTAGGGAGTGTTGAATAAAAGTCAATACTTCGAGCGCCCGCCGGTTTCGATACTCTGCGCGTACCCGCCGCCGTCGCCGCGACCGAAACCAGGCCCCGATTTGAACAAGAGTCAACGATCCCGCACGGAGGGTCGCCGAACCCCGCCCGACTCCGAGCGCTCGCAGGCCCGGCGCGCCGAACTCGTGGCCATCGGGCGCCAGTTGTTCGCGAACACCTCCTACGACGCGCTGTCCGTGGACGAGATCGCGACTCGGGCCAACGTCGCCAAGGGCCTGCTCTACTACTACTTCCGGAACAAGCGCGGCTACTACGTCGCGGTGATCGAGGACTCCGTCGCCGACCTGGTCGCCCGCGCCCGCAGCGACGCCGACCAACCCGCGGCCGACCGGCTGCGCAAGGTGCTGGACGGCTATCTGCGCTTCGCCCAGGGCAACGAGGCCGCCTACCGCACCGTGGTCAGCGGGGGCGTGGGCTTCGACACCGACGTGCTCACCATCCGTGAACGGGTCCGCGAGGAGATGCTCACCTCGCTCGCCGACGGCGCCTACGGCCGCGTCGACCTGTCGCCGATCGCCCGCGCCGCGCTGGTGGGTTGGCTGTACTGCGTCGAGGGGGTCACGCTGGACTGGCTGGCCCGGCGGGAGTTGGCCCGCGAGGAGGTCCACAACCTGCTGGTGATGCTGCTGATGGACACGTTCGTCACCATCGCCGACCTCGACCCGGCGTGGCAACCACCCGAGGCCGCCCTCGCCCTGCAGCGCGCGCGGAAGCAGCAGCCGGACTAGGGCGTGTCTTCAATCTCCCGTCGGGAGATTGAAGACACGCCCTGGCAAGGATCGACGCCCCACAGCGCTCGACCCGCACTCGCCCCGCGCCGGACCCCCACTCCACCCCCACCCGACCCCCACTCCACCCGGGTCATCCCCGGGGCGTACCCGTTCACCCTCCGGGCGCACGTCCACGCCCCAAAGGTTCGTCCGCACGGCGATCGTCACGGCCGTACCGATTCCCTACCGTCGAGGGCATACCGGGCACCCGCCCGGCGGCCCTCCCCGGGGAGGCGTCGACGCACCGGAGCCGCGGAGATCCAGCGATGATCACAGCCGAAGCACTGACCAAACGCTACGGTCCCAAGACCGCCGTGGAGGGGTTGAGCTTCACCGTCCGTCCCGGCGTGGTCACCGGCTTCCTGGGTCCCAACGGCGCCGGCAAGTCCACCACCATGCGGATGATCCTGGGCCTGGACCGCCCCACCTCCGGCTCGGTCACCGTCAACGGTCGCCGCTACGCCGACCATCCGGCCCCGCTGCACGAGGTCGGCGCGCTCCTGGAGGCGAAGGCGGTACACACCGGCCGCTCGGCGTACCACCACCTGCTGTCCATGGCCGCCACCACCGGCATCCCCACCCGTCGGGTGCACCAGGTGATCCGGATGGTCGGCCTGGACGAGGTGGCCCGCAAGCGGGTCGGCGGCTTCTCGCTCGGCATGGGCCAGCGCCTCGGCATCGCCACCGCACTGCTCGGCGACCCGGCGACGCTGGTCCTGGACGAACCGGTCAACGGCCTCGACCCCGAGGGCGTGTTGTGGATTCGTACCCTGCTCAAGTCGCTCGCCGCCGAGGGACGTACGGTCTTCCTGTCCTCGCACCTGATGAGCGAGATGGCGCTCACCGCCGAGCACCTGATCGTGGTCGGTCGGGGCCGGCTGATCGCCGACACGTCGGTCGCGGACTTCATTGCGGGCGCCGCGCCCGACCTGGTCCGGGTCCGCACCCCCGACGCCGATCGGCTGCGGGCGCTGCTGTTCGGGCCCGAGGTGCGGATCGCTACCGAGGAGCGCGACGTGTTGGAGGTCAGCGGGGTCTCCAGCGACGACATCGGCCGGATCGCGGCGGCGCACGGCATCACCCTGTTTGAACTGGTCCCGCATCGGGTGTCCCTGGAGGAGGCGTTCATGGAGTCGACACGCGACGCGGTCGAGTATCGGGTCGGCGACCCGTCGGGTGGGACACAGGGCAGGGCCGCCTGATGTCGACCACGATCACCCCCGGCGCCCCCGCTCCCACGCCCACCCCCGACTTCGTCTCCCGCGCCGCCGGGCGCGGCCGGGTCACCTTCGTCCGTGTGCTCCACGCCGAATGGATCAAACTGCGCAGCCTGCGCTCGACGTTCTGGGTCCTGGTCGCCGCGGTCTTCGTGGTGATCGCGCTCGGCCTGCTGGTCACCTCCGGCACGGTCGACCGCTGGCCGGACACCGGTGCCGCCGAGCGGGCGCGGTTTTCCGCGCCCAACGCGAGCCTGACCGGCCTCTACCTCGCCCAGTTGGCCATCGGCGTACTCGGTGTGCTGGTGATCACCGGGGAGTACGCCACCGGCTCGATCCGGGCCACGATGTCCGCGGTGCCGCACCGCCTGCCCGTGTTGTGGGCCAAGGCCGTCGTCTTCGGCGCGGTCACCTTCGCACTGATGCTGGTCACCTCCCTGATCGCGTTCCTGGCCGGGCAGGCGGTGCTGAGCAAGGAGCACATCGACGTCGCACTCGGCGACCCGGGCGTGCCGCGCGTGGTGATCGGCGTGGCCCTCTACCTCGCGATCACCGGCATCCTGGCGATCGGCGTCGGCGCCATCGTGCGCAACGCCGCCGGCGGCATCGCGATCGTGTTCGGCCTGCTGCTCGTGCTGCCCCAGGTGGTGCAGGCCCTGCCGACCGCGTGGCAGGACCACATCACCAAATACCTGCCCAGCGAGGCCGGTCAGGCGTTCACCCGCTGGCATCCGTCGGCGGACGCGCTGTCCCCGAACACGGGCATCACGGTCTTCGCGCTCTACGCCGCGGCGACCCTCGCGGCAGCGGCGGTGTTGTTGCGCAGGCGCGACGCATGAGTACGGCACGGCGCATCGAAACGGCGCTACGGCGGGACGGCGGCGGGCATGGGCTCGCCGCCGTCCCGGCGCGCGTGATGACCTTCACCCGCAGGCATCCGATCTGGGCCGACACCACCGTGGCGGTGGGCCTGGTGCTCATTTTCGAGTCCGGCAACCTGATGCGGCTGTCCGCCTGGTCGGTGGTCGGGCTTGCCCTGATCCTGCCGCTCGCGCTGCGCCGCCGGGCCCCGGTGGCGGTGTTCGCGGTGATCGCGACCGTGGCCCTGATCCAGTGGATCATCGACGCGCGCACGGGCGCGGACGCGAGCCTGCTCATCGCGCTGTACACGGTTGCCGCCACCCAGGACCGGCGCCGCACGGTGTACGCGCTGGCCGTGGTCGAGGTCGGCATCCTGCTGGCCGTCGGGAGCTGGACCCTGGACGGCTACCGCTTCGGCGCGTTCGTCGGACTGAGCGCGATGGCCGTCACGGCGGTGGTGCTGGGCGCGAACCTGCGCACCCGACGGCGCTACCTGGCCGCCCTGGAGGACCGCGCCCACCGCCTGGAGCGCGACCAGGAACAGCAGGCCCAACTCGCCGTAGCGGCCGAACGCGCGCGGATCGCCCGGGAGATGCACGACATCGTCACGCACAACCTGTCGGTGATGGTCGCCCTCGCCGACGCCGCCGCGATGACCGTGCGCAGTACGCCCGACCGATCCGCGACGGCGATGGAGCAGGTCTCCGGCACCGGCCGGCAGGCGCTCACCGAGATGCGTCGCTTCCTGGGCGTGCTGCGCGAGGACGAACCGGACGCGGCTCGGCACCCGCAGCCCGACCTGGCCCGGCTCGGCGCGCTGGCCGAACAGGTCCGCGCGGCGGGCCTGCCGACCACGCTGACCATCCAGGGCGACACCCGCGAGGTGCCGCAGGGTGCCCAACTCGCGGTGTACCGGCTCGCCCAGGAGGCCCTTACCAACACCCTGAAGCACGCCGAACCCGGCGCGAACGCCCGTATCCGGGTGTGGAGTTCGCCCGATCGCCTGGAACTGAGCGTGGTCGACGACGGCCGCCCGCGCGCATTCGCCACCGCCGGCGGCACCACCAGCGCCGCGGCTACCGCCACCACCGGCACCGGCACCGGCACCGGCGCCGGCAGCGGCATCGCCGGCATGCGCGAGCGCGCCGCCGTCTACGGTGGCGAAGTGGCGGCCGGACCGCTGCCCGGCGGCGGCTGGCGCGTGTCGGCCGTACTGCACCTGACCGACCCGGGAGGATCCTGACGTGGCCATCGACGTACTGGTGGTGGACGACCAGCCGCTGCTGCGGATGGCGTTCACGATGGTTCTGGGCGCCCAGGACGACATGAGCGTGGCCGGCGAGGCCGACTGCGGCGAGGAGGCCGTGCGCCTGGCCGAACGCACCCGTCCCGACGTGGTGTTGATGGACGTGCGGATGCCCGGCATGGACGGCATCGAGGCCACCCGGCTGATCACCGAGCGCTGCCCCGATACCAGGGTGCTCATCCTGACCACGTTCGACCTGGACGAGTACGCGTTCGCCGGACTGCGCGCCGGCGCCTCCGGCTTCCTGCTCAAGAACGCGCTGCCCGCCGAACTGCTCGCTGCGATCCGCTCGGTGGCGGCCGGCGACGCGGTGGTCGCGCCCCGGATCACCCGCCGCCTCCTGGAGACCTTCGCCCACCGCCTGCCCGAACACGACGCCGCCCCCGGCGCCGAGGACCCGCGCCTGGGCGGCCTGACCGAACGCGAACGCGGCGTCCTGGTCGAGATGGCCCGCGGCCTGTCCAACGCCGAGATCGCCGCCCGCCTCCAGCTGTCCGACGCCACCATCAAGACCCACGTCAGCCGGGTCCTGGCCAAACTCGGCGTCCGCGACCGGGTCCAGGCGGTGGTGGTCGCCTACGAAAGCCGCCTCGTGCAACCCCTGTGAATGCCGTCTCGTGCAACCGCCGTGATGCGCGCGGCCCGACCGCCGGGTGTGCCGAGTGCGTCGACGGAGGGTGGGCGGGTGGGTAGCATCATGAGACTGACTTGTCGTATTCGGGCGCGCCGTCGACGGCGACGGTGCCGAGCCACGGAGAACGCACATGCTCAAGGCATTCGCGGACCTGTCCACACCTCTCGTGGCCGACGCCTGCGTCCGGGTCGACGCACCGCTGCGCATCGCGCCGCCCGGGATTCGGGCGGTGGTTCCCGGGCAGCGGGTCGCCGGGCGGGTGTTGCCGGTTCGGCACTACGGGAGCGTGGACGTGTTCCTGGAGGCGTTCGGCGCGGCCGCGCCGGGTGACGTGCTGGTGATCGACAACAGCGGTCGGGTCGACGAGGCGTGTGTGGGCGATCTGGCGGTGTTGGAGGCCGAGGCGGCGGGGGTGGCGGCGCTGGTGGTGTGGGGGCTGCACCGCGATACGCCGGAACTGGTCGAGATCGGGCTGCCGGTGTTCAGCTACGGCGCCTACCCGCCGGGACCGACCCGGCTGGACGAGCGTGAGCCCGAGGCGCTGACCTCGGCCCGGATCGGGCCGCACACGGTGGGCGTCGACGACGTGGTGTTCGGCGACGAGGACGGCGTCCTGTTCGTCGCCGCCGACCGGGTCGAGGAGGTCCTGGCCACCGCCCACCGCATCCACGACACCGAACGCGAACAGGCCCGCCGCATCCGCTCCGGCGACACCCTGCGCGAGCAGACCACCTTCGCCGACTACCTCTCCCGCCGCGCCGCCGACCCGTCGTACACGTTCCGGCAACACCTGCGCCGCACGGGCGGCGCGATCGAGGAGTAGCCGAGGGTCAGCGGTCGGCGCGCGCCGGCGTTCGGCGGCGGGGCGCGGCGTCCCGGGGCCGGTACACGGTTGCCACGCGGTCGGCCGGCGGTCAGCGGGCCGGCGGGCGGCACAGCGCCAGCACCAGCGCGTCGTCGGTCAGGCGCAGCGTGCCGACGTGTCGCCGCAGGTCGTCGCCCAGCCGCTCGACCGCGGCCACCGGATCCGCCGCGATCGGCCGCTCTCCGCCGAGCAGCGCCTCGATCCGCTCGACCAGCGGATAGTGCCGGCCCCTCGCGTCCCGGGCGTCGGCGAAGCCGTCGGTCATCAGCAGCAGCAGGTCGCCGGCGCCGAACGGCACCTCCCACTCGGGCGGCGTGCCCGGGTCCAGCTCGCCCAGACCCAGCGGCAGGCCCGGATCGGGCGGCTCCAGCACATGCACTGTGCCGTCCGCCCGGATCGCCACCGGCTGCTCATGGCCCCGGTGTACGAACGCCACCTGCTCGGCCCGCACCTCGACGAGCAGCGCGGTCACGAAGCGGTCGGCCGGCGCGTTGCGGGTCACACTGGCGTCCACCCGGCGGGCCACCGCGCTCAGTTCCGGCTCGTCGTACGCCGCCTCGCGAAACGCGCCGATCGTGATCGAGGCGGTCCGCACCGCCCCCAGCCCCTTCCCGAGCACGTCGCCGATGATCAGCCGCACCCCGAACGGGGTGTCGAGCGCGATGTACAGATCCCCGCCCAGCTCCGCCCCCTCGGCCACCGCGAAGTAGCGCACCGCCAAGCGCAGGCCGCCGAGGCCGTCGGTCGGCGGCATCAGGATCGCGCGCTGCGCCGCGACGGCCACCTCGGAGACCGCGACCAATGCCCGCTCGTGCCGTATCCGGGCGGCGGACAGGTACATCGCCAGTGCCGTGGCCATCACGTACATCCACGTGCTGATGTTGAACAGGTCGTGGTACTCGGGCCCGAGATAGCCGTCCACCGACGCCAGCCAGTAGCGCAGCGGCAGGGAGACGCCGCCGATGACGAGAATCGCCAGGGGCGGCGCGGTGGCGGCGGCGAGGGTCGGTGCGAGCAGCAGGAACGGATAGAACACCATCGACGAACCCGTCGCCAGGTCCACGACGGTGACCACGACGAGGATGCCGACGGGCAGCGCGATCTGACGAAACAGCGACTGTGTCGCGGTTCCGGCCACGGGCTGCTGCGGCTCCCTGCTGCTCATCGGTGCGTCCATGGTCGCCCAGAATGTACTGGTATGCCGCACGTACTGCGCCCGCTGAACAGGTGACGACACCCGAACGGGCGGCCCGGCGAGGTGGGGGCGGGGGCGTGGTGGGGAGCAGCGGGATCCGGGCGAACGCCGTCGGCGTCCCGGAGCCGTCGGGCCCGGGACGTCGATCGCGGCGCCGCCGGGCCGGGGGATCCGGGCCCTCGGCGCCACGCGGTCTACGCGGTTTGGTCCACGCTCTTGATGATGGCGAACGGTGCGCCGAACGGGTCGGTCAGCCACGCCAGTCGGCCCACGTCCGGGACGTCGGCGGCGGGCATCGTCACGGTGCCGCGGTTGCGTTCCGCCTTGGCGATCACGTCGTCGGGGTCGGCGACCTCGAAGTAGGCGATCCAGTGCGCGTCCTGGCCGTGCGGGTCGGGCACGATGCCGCCGAAGGAGGTCGCCTGCTGGTCGCCCTCGGCCGTGGACAGCACGTTGTACGTCATGCCCGGCATCTCGAACTGCTGCGTGCGCCAGCCGAACAGTTTCCCGTAGAAGGCGAGCGCGGCGGTGAGTTCCACGCCGTGCAGTTCGACCCAGGCCAGCGAGGTCGGCTTGCCGACCAGCTCCGCGCCCTGGAAGGTACCGGGCTGCCAGATCGCGAAATCGGCGCCCGCCGGGTCGGTGAGCGGCGACATCCGACCCATCTCCATCACGTCGAACGGTTCCACCCGCACCCGGCCGCCGCCGTCGGTCACGGCGCGGGCGGTCGCGTCGGCGTCGGGGCTCTTGAAGTAGACGGTCCAGGCGGACGAGGCGCCCTCCTCGGTCAGCGGCCCGAGTCCGGCGACCGGCTTGCCGTCCTGCTGGAAGAGGCCGTAGCCGCCGGCATCCTCGCCGGCCGACAGGAAGTCCCAGCCGAAGATCGTGGTGTAGAAACGCGCCGCCGCGTCGGTGTCGGGGCTGCCCAGGTCGAGCCAGTTCGGCGCGCCGGTCGCGTAGTCGGTGCTGAGCATGTCGCTCCTTCGCCGGACCTCGCTTCGGTCCGAATTGCCGCAGATGTCATGAATTGCACGGACTCGACAAGTCTGACGCCGGACACCCGTTCCGCGCCTGCGCACGGGCGGGTGGTGGGCTGCGGTCGCGCTGCGGTCGCGCTGCGGTCGTGTCGAACGGGTGAGCGATCCGCCGGGAGGTCAGGGCGGGCGTGAGGTATGGGGGAGCGGGGGCTCAAGGCTCAGGGGATGACCGTGACCGGCCAACGGGCCGAGCGGACCAAGCGGATCGCGAGCGAGCCGACGAGGCGGTGGCCGAATCGTTCGGAGGCGCCGACGACCACCGCGTCAGCGCGGACCTGGTCGGCGAGTTTGGCGATCTCGTGCGCCACGTCGCCGTACGCCTCGACGAAGCGGTGGTGCACCCGCAACTCGGCGGCCCGCTTCGTGATGTAGTCGGCGACCTCGTGGACGGCCGACTCGTGCGCCTGCTCCATCACCCCGGCCCCCTCGGGGGTGGTGGCGGCGATGCCCATGGGGGCGCGGACGTAGACGGAGACCAACTCCGCGTCGCCGCGGCGGGCCTGCCCGAGGGCGTAGTCGGCGGCGCGGAGGGAAGTGCGGCTGCCGTCCACGCCGACGAGCACGGCGCGCGGTCCGTCCGTACCGAGTTCGAAGACGGGCGGCGACGCGGGGTCGGTCACGGGTGCTCCTCGGACATGGGGGTCGTGCGCACGCGTTCGAGGGGCGGGCGACGGCTTCCGAGGCTACCCCTGGTCGGGGGACTGGCGGTGTTCGACCACGCAGTCCGGGCCCGGGGACATGATCGATTCGTGGCCGTCCGCGGCGCGGATCCGGAAGGGCGGGGTACCGTTCGGGCCCAGCACCTCGACGATCTCGACGACGTGGTCCTGTTGGCCGACGACCCGGCCGTGGATGAGAAGGCGATCACCCTTGGTGGCATGCATGTCGACTGGCTCCTCTGGAGTGGGGTGGAAAGTCGATTCAGCCATCAGATCGTAACAGGATGATCACGGTGGGTGAAGGTCGGGAACGAGCCGTCGTCGATGGTGGCTGGAGTCCCGAGCCGATCTCTCCTACAGTTCGTAGGACTTACGTGCTTCGCCCGGTGAGGGGATGTGTCGGATGGCGCAGCGTGCAGGCGGTGGGTCGGCCACCCCGGCGGATCCCGCGGAGCAGCCCGCGCTTCGGGGCGGTGCGGTCTTCGACGCGGTGGCGGCCGAGGTGCCTCGGGCCCGTCGGGTGCTGGCCTCGGCGCTGCGTCGGCGGCACGTGCACGAGGACGACGTGCATACCGCGCAGCTGATCGTCTGCGAGTTGCTGAGCAACGCGATTCGGCACGGGAGTGGGCCGACGATGGACCTCGACGTGCGGATCGAGCCGACGCGGATCCACCTGGCGGTCCGCAGTCGGCACGCCCGGCCACGACGGCTGCCTCGGCCGAACGGCCCAGCGGAGGACAGCGAATGCGGTCGGGGGCTGCGCCTGGTCGAGGCGCTCGCGGTGGAGTGGGGGAGCCGGCCGGCGGCGGGCGAGCTGCTGGTGTGGGCGACGCTCGCGCGGACCGTGACGGGGGCGGGTGGGTGACGGGCGGTCGGGCGGGGCCGGGCGGGTGTGGTGACGGCGGCGTCAGCGGTGTGCCGACTGGATCGGGTGGGGGCATGTGGTGGTGATGTGGCAGCGGAGCAGGGTCGTGCCGAAGTGGGTGGTGCCGGTCAGGGTTGCGCCGGTGATCAGGACGGTCATGGCCAGCGCGCTTGCCCGGACCGCCAGGTTGCGTCGGTGGGTGCCGGTCGGGCAGCCTTCCAGGAGCAGGCGGACCCGGCGTCCCGCGTAGGTCGGGGAGCGGCCGATCAGGTGGTGCGCCCCGCCGCTCGGGTCGGGTTCGCGGATCGGCCCGGCGAGTGCCGCCTTGCACACCGCGCTCGCCAGGACGACCGGGTCGTGGCCGTGCTCGATCGCCCATACGTCGGCGGCCCGTTCCAGTTGGAACGCCAACTCGTCGGCGGCCCGCGCGGTGCCGGGCAGGCAGCGGGCGAGCAGGCGGCACACCTCGGCGCCGGCCTGCCACCAGTGGTGGGCGCGGGAGATGTGGCCCTGTTCGTGTGCGAGACCGGCCGCCAACTCGTCGTCGTCGAGCGCCGCCAACGCGCCGGCGCTGACCACGATCGAGCGCTGCCGCCAGCCGACGGCCGCCATCAGCACCTCGCGGTCGCCGACCACGATGCTGCCGCCCGGGCCGGTCAGCGGCAGCGGGTGCAGGGGGGTGCGGGCGTCGCGCAGGCAGGTCCGGAGGCGGTGGGCGACCGCGGCCAGGGTCAGGAACGCCAGGCCGCCCAGGGCGAGTTCGGTGTCGCCGACGCCGGTGACCACCTGGTGCGGCAACTCCCGTACCCAGTGCGCGAAGCGCGGGGTGTCGGGCAGGCAGATCACCGCGGTGAGGACGAGGCCGATCGCCACTGCCGCGCGGGCCACCAAGGCCGACGCCCAGACCGCCGCCGCGCCCACGGGACGGACCCGGTCCAGCGGCGCGAGGTGGGGAAGTACGATCGCCGCGCCCAGGAGCGCGGCCCAGACGGCGAGCGAACTCATCGGCCGTCGGGCTCGCGTTCGATCTCGATCCGGCGGGCCAGCGCACGCAGATCGGCCAACTCCGACGCGTCCAGACCGCCGACGAGTTGAGCCAGCGCCACCCGGCGGGCCGGTTCGGACGCCGCGGCGAGCGCCGAGGACACCGACGACGCCACATAGTCGGCCTCGGTCACCGTCGGCCGGTACACGAACGCCTGACCCTCCCGCGCCCTGGCCAACAGCCCCCGCTCGGCGAGGCGGTTGCACACGGTCTGAACGGTCGTATAAGCCCCGCGTGAGGACTCGGGCAGTTCGGACCTGATCCGCTCGACGGTGCCGGCCTCGATCCGCCACAACACGGCCATGATCTCGGCCTGCAACTCGCCCTGCACTCGCGGTGATTCGCCCATGCCCGTGTCCCTCCGTCCCCGGCTTCGCTCCCCCGGCCCCGTACCCCGCACCCGTCCGCGCCACGCTCGGTGGCGCCGTGACGGCACTAGACCGTACCCGTTGGTGCGGGGTTCCCGGTCATCCCGCGCTATTTCGCGCCGCAGGCGTCGGAGCACGATCGCCGGCAGGGCCCGAGGGGTCAACGTGTCGCCGGGACGCTCACGTGCGGGGTGGTCGCGGTCGGCGCGGGGGCGGTTGCCGCGGCCGGGCGTTCGCGCAGCAGCAGGCCGGCGGTGAGCGCCACCAGCGAGGCGGTCAGGCCGTGGACGCCGAAGGCCGTGGCGGTGGAGCCGTCGTTGCTCAGCACGACCGTCATGTCGCCGGCCGGGATGAAGGTCATGGCGAGCATCGTCCAGCCGAGCGCCCGCCGGTGTCCGGTCAGCAGGAGGGCGAGTATGACCAGCCCGGTGCCGATGTCGCGGACGCCCTTGACGGCGAGGAACCCGGTGCCTTCGTGTTCGGGCCAACTGGGCAGGCCGAAGCCGGACGCGGTCGACTGGGGGGCGATCAGGTAGGCGAGGCCCACGTAAATGATGAACGCGCCACCGAGCGCGGCCAGGATGGTGGTGAGGGTCCTGAGCTTCATGGTGTTCTCCCCGGTGTCGGGCCGGTGGGACCGGCTGTCGTCGTCTTGTGGGGACAACACTCGCCGGGTGGTCCTGGAAGGCACATGGAAGCGACTTGGAGGCGGCCCGGAGGGTGCGCGGGGAGCCGCCGGGGCCGGTCGGTGGGGGTGGGTGCGATTAAGGTGATCATGAAGGGTTCGCGGGGTGGTTCGGCGAGGGGAGCGGGGACGTGGCGATACGGGACCAACTGCGGGGCATCGGCGGCGCGGTGGGCTCCGCGGCGGCGTCCGGGCGGGCCGCGGTGGGCAGTCGGATCGGGGCCGGTCGGGCCCGGGTTGCGTCGGGCGAGTGGGTGCACGCGACGCTGGACGCACTGCCCGCGCCGAACGCGCCCACCTTCCTGGCCTGGGAGTTCTCCCTCGGCGCGCTGGTCTGTCGGCACCCGAAGGTACCCGCGATCACCGCCCGGCCGCTGCGGTTGCTCGACGGCCTGGGTGCGGTGCGGTTCGGCCCGGAGACGGTCGGCTTCGACGGGGAGGACATCCCGTGGGAGAAGGTCGTCCGGCTGACCACGCACGACGCGTTCGAGTCGATGACCACGGCGGCGCTGGACACCGAGGTGGACCGAATCCGCGAGGTGCTGCCGCCGTTGCCGGGGCGCAAGTGGGCGGTCACCAAGGTCGTGGAGGGGTTGCTCACCGTCGTCCTGGCCTCGCTGGAACAGGCCGACGACCGGCGCATCGACCGGGTGCCGGTGGCCTGCGAGATCACCTACCGCGGCCTGCTCGGTCGGGAACGCACCCTGCGGGCAAGCCTGTTCGCGACCGCGCTGCTGGCTCGGCAGACCGCCGTCGCGGAGAGCCTGGTGGCCACCGCGCGGGCGCACGGCGTCGAGGTGGTCGAGGCCGCCTCGGCGGGCGGCTCGGACGACGCGGCGGCGGCCGAGCGTACCCGCGTGCTGCGTGCCCGGACCGACACGATCGCCACGAGGCTCCGCGCTCAGCGCGAACAGGCCGAGGCGGTCGCGGCCGACGGCGACGA
This sequence comes from Embleya sp. NPDC059237, assembly GCF_042754105.1. NCBI lineage: Bacteria > Bacillati > Actinomycetota > Actinomycetes > Kitasatosporales > Streptomycetaceae > Embleya > Embleya sp. NPDC059237. The sequence continues at coordinate 17,728 of NZ_JBHZAE010000042.1, forward strand.
GGAGCCGGACGGGGTCGAGGCGGCGCGGGGGATCGGCGACGGGTCGGCTGCCGGTACGGGATCGGGGCCGGGTGACCGTCCGGCGACGGGTACGGCCTCGGTGCGTGCCGCGGTCACGTCCGCCGGTGCGGGTCCCCGGCGCGGTGCGGCGCCGCCGAACGGGCCTTCGTACCCCGCCCATCCGAGCGACGCCACCGACCCGACCGATCCGTTCGCCTGCTGAGCGTCGGGCACGCCGCGTCGAACCCTCCGGCGTTTCGTACGATCTCCCCCCCGGCCCGAGGATCCGCGTGTGTTCCTCGGGCCCTCGGGCCGGGTGGCGTCGTGGGTCAGGCGACCTCGTTGAGCTTCCCGGTGGCCACGTCGAAGACGAAGCCGCGCACACGGTCCTTGTGCACGATGAACGGGTCGGCCTTGATCCGGCCGATCGACTGGCGTACGTCGGTTTCCACATCCGTGAACGCCTCGCTCGCCCAGGCGGGCTTGAGGCCGGTGTCGGCCGCGATGTCGGCCTTGAACCCGTCGTCGTCGAAGGTCAGCATGCCGCAGTCGGTGTGGTGGATGAGGATGATCTCCTCGGTGCCGAGCAGCCGTTGACTGATCGTCAGCGACCGCAGTTCGTCGGCGGTGATCACCCCGCCGGCATTGCGGATCACGTGTGCGTCGCCCTCGGCCAGCCCGAGGATCGCGTACACGTTCAACCGCGCGTCCATGCACGCGACCACGGCGACGTGCCGGGCGGGCGGGAGCGGGAGGGGACCGGTGAAGTTCTCGACGTAGGCCACGTTGTTGGCCAGGAGTTCGTCGGTGACGGACATGTGGGGTCCTTCGGCTGGGGAGTTGCGGGACTCACCCGATCCCGGCGCCCGAAGTGTCGTGCGAACCGGGCGGGTTCGGACGCGAAGCGGCCACGCGGGCGGTGACGACACGCGGCGTGGCCCATGGACACCACTCGTCGAACAGGCGGACGCGGCGCGTCGGCCAGAAGCCTTCGAGCGAAGTCGACGCCACACCGGGCCCGTTCCCCATGAGGACAGTGAACTGAACGTGCCCGTGTGGCGCAAGCGCACACCCGTTCGGGGTGGAGCCGCTCAGGAGGCCAGGGTCGATCGGTTGTGGGTGCCCCACAGGTCTCGGGCCGCGTAGGCCGGTTGCCACAGGTTCAGGTAGGTCGGGCGGATGGATTCCGGGAGTCGGCCGAGGATGGTGGTGACCGTCTCGGGATCCGCCTGATCCAACAGCCAGGGCAGGTAGCGGCAGGTGCCGGAGCCGATGCGGCGGCCGTGTTCCACGTCGAGTCGGTGCACCTGATCGGCGCCGGCGACCGCGTCCAGGAGCGGCAGGACCTCGTCCTCCTCGTGGGCGAGGTGCCCGCGCAGCCCGGCGACCAGGCCGTCGAGGAGGTCGCAGAGCCGGGCGGGTCCCCACACCGGGTCGGCCAGTGCCGCGTCTATCGCGTCCAGGAGCGGGTCGAAGGTGGCGTGTTCCGCCTCCATCACCGCGATCAGGGCCGACTCGTCCGGCCGGTGCGCGAGCCCGCGCCGCAGGAGCGGCCACAGGGCGGCGTCCTCGGCGTCGTGATGCACCCGCAGGCAGCGCTCGAACATCCCCCACCCGCCCGCGAACCGCAACACACGCCATGCCTCGTCCTCGCCACGCGCGGCCAGGCGGGCGATGCGCTCCAGGTCGCGGCGCAGCGCGTCGTGAATGGCGAACGTGGTCGACATGTCGTGTCGAAAGGCCTTGTTGCGCATGGGATGCCTCGCTTGTGGCCGGGTCGGGTGGCGCGGGGAGTCGGCCCTCGATCTCGGTGACCCCGCACTCGTGTACCTCTTTGACGCGCGGCGACGGGGTGATGTGACCGGGCGGTGGGTCCGCGATCCGGTAGCCGCCGTCGACTCCGTCGATCGGCGTTGTCCGACCCAATGGTTAGGGTGTCGCGGCGTGAGCGAACCCGGCTTCCTTCGCGCCACCCGAGCGTCCTACGACACGATCGCCGCCGCGTACACCGACCTCGCCCGCGACGAACTCGCGCGCAAGCCGATGGATCGGGCCCACTTGGCCGTCTTCGCCGAATCGGTGCTCGCGGCCGGCCCCGAGGCCGGGCCGGTCGCCGACATCGGCTGTGGCCCGGGTCGGATCGCGGCGTATCTGCACGGCCTGGGACTGCGCGTGTTCGGCCTCGACCTGTCGCCGGGGATGATCGCGACTGCCCGGCGGGAGCATCCCGAACTGCGCTTCGAGGTGGGCTCGATGCTCGACCTCGACCTGGCGGACGACAGCCTCGGCGGGCTGGTCGCCTGGTATTCGATCATTCATGTACCGGACGAGGAACTCCCGTGCGTGTTCGCCGAGTTCCATCGGGTCCTGGCTCCGGGGGGCCGGTTGTTGCTCGCCTTTCAGGCCGGCGACGAACCGCTGCGCCTGACCGAGGCGTTCGGCCACGAGGTGTCCCTGGACTGCCATCGTCGGCACCCGGACATGATCGCCGAGCTGCTCACCGCGTCGGGTCTGGTCATGCACGCGCGGACGGTTCGCGAACCCGATCCCGGCGAGGGTGTACGTCCCACCCGGCATGCGTATCTGTCGGCCCGAAAGCCCGGGCTCGACCCTGTCCCGTGAGCCGGTCGGGTCGGGATTCCGTTGCGCCGGGCCGGGTTGCCCCGGCCGCCGTCCGGGACGTGAGCCCGGACGGCGGTTCGGGGAGCGTGCGCCGGGTCAGCCCAGCGACGCGGTCAGGGTGATCTCCGTGCCGGGCGCCAGCAGCCGCGAGATGGGGCAGTTCTGCTTGGTGACATCGGCGATCTTGAGGAACTCGGCCTCGTCGATCCCGGCGGCCACGACGGTGTTCTCCAGGTCGATCCGGGTCACGGTCGGGGCGCCGTCGACCTTGTCCAGGTGCACCTTGGCGGTGGTGACCACGCTCGTGGCCGGGAAGCCCGCGTCGCCCAGGCCCTTGGCCAGGGCCATCGAGAAGCAGCCCGCGAGAGCCGCGCCGATCAGCTCCTCCGGGTTGGTGCCCTCGCCCTCCTCGAAGCGGGACTTGAACGAATAGGCGCCTTCCAGGCCGCCCTTACCGGTGCGCATGGTGCCGGCGCCCTCGAGGATGGTGCCCTGCCAGTGTGCGGTCGCGCTACGAATAGTCATGGGACGACCCTAGCGCGTGACGATATTCGTTCCCGTGGAAGTGGCGACGGCCTGCCGCGCCTCGCGCCGCTTCGGACCCCGGTTTCCTCCCCGTTCTTCGGCCGGCGAGACGCCCGATGGAGGTCGCCCGGGCGGCGCGGACGTCCCGCGTAGGCCGAGGGCCGAGCCGCCGGGTGGCCGGTCGCCGCAACGAACGCCTCGAACGGAGGGGAAGCGCCGTGAGCGCCGACCACGACGCGCTGCTCGTCCTCGACGAGGTCGGCCACCGCTACGGGGACCGGCCCGTGCTCGACGGGTCAGCGCGTCGATCCGCCCCGGGGAGTGCCTGGCGCTGACGGGCGACGACGGGTCCGGCACATCGACGCTGCTCCGCCTGGCCGTCGGCCGCGAACGGCCCGCCTCGGGCCGGGTGCGCTTCGCCGGCGCTCCCGTGGACGAGGACGACCCGGCCACCCCCGCCCGAATCGCGACCGTGCCGGATGTCGGCGCCCACTACCCGGACCTGACGGTACGTGAGCACCTGATGCCGGTCGCCGTCGCGCACGGGCTCGGCCGCGATGCCGACGACCCGCGCAACCGGTCGACGTGTCGTGTCCGGCGCCTCGGCCGCACGGGGGTGTCGGCGAGCCCGCGCCGCAGTCCGTGCGGTCGTTCGACACGTCGAGGCGTCGCCCCGGGCCGAACTCGGTCCGGGGCGACGCCTCGACGGGAACTCCCGGGCTGCCTTCGGCTACTTCCGGGCCTCGATCTCGACCTCGGCCTCCGTCATCGCGGAGGTGACGTCCACGCCGCCCGCCGCACCGGCCGGAGCCGCGCCGGCCGCCGGCGCCGGGGCGGAACTCATCGCCGCCTGGCCCCGGGGCATCAGCAGCGCCGCGAAGAGCAACGCGACCACGCCCAGGATCGCGGCGGACAGGAACGCGTCGTGGTTGACCGACAGTTGCGCCTCGTGCATCCTGTGCACGTTGCCCGCCGCCCGGGTCATGTCGCCGGCGAAGCCGCTGTAGGCGATGGTGGCGATCACCGCGAGGCCGAGCGCGCCGCCCGCCTCCTGGCTGGTGTTGATCAGACCGGCGCCCATGCCCGCTTCCTCCTCGCTGATGCCCACGAACGCGGCGATCTGGAGGGTGACGAAGCACATGCCGCAACCGAGGCCGAGGGCGATGAACGCGGGCAGGATGTCCACCGCATACCGGCCGTCCAGCGGGGCCCGCCACAGCAGGAGCAGTCCTGCGGTGGTCACCGCGAGTCCGGCGATCAACACCGGTCGCGCGGCCACCTTGGTGATCAGACCCGACGCGACCCCCGCACCGACCGCGACCGCGACGGCCAGCGGCACGTAGGCGAAGCCGGCCTTCATCGGCGAGTAGTCGTACACGTCCTGCATGAACAGGCTGGCGAAGAAGAACAGCGCGCCGAACATGCCGAACACCAGGATCGCGGACAGGTTCGCGGTCCGCATCGTCTTCAATCGGAAGACCCGCAGCGGCAGGATCGGTGCCGCCGCCCGCGCCTCGATCGCCACGAACGCGCCGAGCAGGGCGGCCACAGCGCTCAGGCTGACGCTGGTCCGCGTCGTGGCCCAGCCCACCGTGGTGGCCTCACCCAGGGTGAAGATCAGCAGCAGCAGACCGGCGGTGAGGGTGGCCGCGCCGGCCACGTCGAACCTGTGTTCACGCTCCTCGGCCACGCTCTCCGGCAGCACCTTCGGGGCGAGGAGCGCGACGCCGAGTCCGATCGGCACGTTGATCCAGAAGATCCACTCCCAGCCGGGTCCGTCCGCGAGCAGGCCGCCCATGATCACGCCGACGATCGACGCGATGCCGGCGAGCGAACCCCAGATGCCCAGCGCCTTGTTGCGCTCGGCGCCCTCGGGGAAGGTGTTGGTCAGGATGGACAGCGCCGACGGCGCGATCATCGACGAGCCCAGGCCCTGGAAGCCGCGTGCAGTGATCAGCATCGTGCCGTTCTGCGCCAGGCCCGAGACCAGCGACGCGAGTGCGAACAGCACGAAGCCCGCCTGCAGTACCCGGCGACGGCCGAAGGTGTCCGCGAGTCGTCCGCCGAGCAGCAGGAAGCCGCCGAGGACGGTGCCGTAGGCGGTGACGATGTAGTTCTGGCTCACCTCCGACATGTCCAGGCCGGTCTTGATCGACGGCAGCGCAAGGTTCACGATCGACACGTCGAGGAACACCATGAACTGGCCCAGGCACAGGAACGCCAGGATCGCTCCGGTGCCGACGCCGGGTCCGGATCGGCTCGTCGCCGAATCGGTGGCAGACATCACATTTCTCCTAAACCATGCGGAATCGGGTGATCGAGCGATCGGACGTCCGTGGCGATCGCGGTGTCGGGTGTTCGAGGGCAGGTCCCACCCACGCCGGGCGGTCGCGGGAGGCAACCGGCCGCGCGTCGTCGCGGGGATCCGCCGAACCGGCCGCGTCGTACGTTCGCGTCGGTTCCGCCCCCGGCCGCAGAGGCCGGGACTCGTTCGTCACCGCCTTGACGGATCGCCGAGGGCGAATGTGACAGCGGGGCGGAGGGCAATTTCCGTACGCCCCAGGGGGCGCCCCGACGCGCGGCCCAAGGTCCGCATCCTCGGCCGGTGCTTCGGTCCGTCCCTCGGTCCGTCCCTCGGTCCGTGCTTCCGTTCCCGCCGTCCCCGCGCTGTCACATCGGCCCTGGTCGCAACGTCATGGCTGTGAGGGTCGCGACGAGAACCGAGGACGCGACCGCAGGACGGGGATGGTGACGGTGATGGTGATGCGGATGAACGAGCACGATTTTCTGGCCGAGCGCTTCGAGACGCACCGCGGCCACCTGCTGGCGGTGGCCTATCGCATGCTCGGCTCGCTGACCGAGGCCGACGACGCGCTCCAGGAGACCTGGCTCAAGCTCAGCCGGTCCGACCCGGACGAGGTGGACAACCTGGCCGGCTGGCTGACCACCGTGGTCGGCCGGGTCTGCCTGGACATGCTGCGCTCGCGTCGCTCCCGCGGCGAGGAGCCGTTGGACCCGCAGGTACACGTGCCCGACCCGATCATCACCGGGATGGGCGCCGGCGACCCCGAGGAATCGGTCCTGATCGCCGACTCGATCGGCCTCGCCCTCATGGTGGTCCTGGAGACGCTCGCCCCCGCCGAACGGCTGGCCTTCGTCCTGCACGACCTGTTCGCCGTCCCGTTCGACGAGATCGCGCCGATCGTGGACCGCACACCGGCCGCGGCCCGCCAACTCGCCAGCCGAGCCCGACGCCGGGTCCAGGGCGCGGCCCCGTCCCCCGACGTCGACCTCGCCGTCCAGCGCGAGATCGTCGACGCGTTCCTGGCGGCCGTCCGCGGCGGCGACTTCGACGCCTTGGTCGCGGTGCTCGACCCGGACGTGGTGGCCCGCGCCGACGGCGGCCCGCTGCGCCCCGGCGGCTCGATCGTGCGCGGCGCGGCGGCGGTGGCCGGCCAGGCGCTCGCCTTCGCCCAAATCGCCGACAGCGCCCGCCCCGCACTGGTCAACGGCATGGCCGGGGTGGTGGCCATCTCCGCCGGCCGGCCGATGTCGGTACTGGCCTTCGGCTTCGCGGCCGGCCGAATCATCAGCCTGGACATCCTGGCCGACCCGACCCGCCTCAGCCACCTGGACCTGACCGTCCCGGCGAGCTGAACGAAGGCCGCCGCGGGGCGGGTTGCGGGCCGAGCGGTGGGCGCGCGGCCGGCAGCGGCGGAGCGGGGGATGGCCGGGTCGGATCCCCGGGTGGCCTTGCCGAGTGGGTCGCGTGCTTCGGCGAGAGTCACGCTTCGGCTGCGGTGTGCCGGTGCGGGGCTGGTCTGAGTCGGTGGTGGGCCGCCGCCGGCGTGCGGGGCTTCGAGACTTGGGGTTTCCGGCGAGGCGGGTGTGTTGGTCGGCTTGAAAGCGGCCGGCGGCGGCGGGCGGGGTGGGTGCTCGGGTTGGGTTCGCCGGGCGTGCGTTTCCTGGTGGGTCGGGTGTTTTTGGCGTGCGTTGCGCCTTGGGGTGCGGGTGGCTGGTGCGGGGCTGGTCAGGGTCGGTGGTGGGCCGCCGCCGGCGTGCGTGGCTTCGAGACTTGGGGTTTCCGGCGAGGCGGGTGTGTTGGTCGGCTTGAAAGCGGCCGGCAGCGGCGGGCGGGGTGGGTGCT
>NZ_JBHZAE010000043.1:0-21906 GCF_042754105.1 Embleya sp. NPDC059237
GGATTGGACATGTACGGCCTCCTGGATCGTGATCGACATCTGCGGGACGCAGGCCAGGCCCGCTCCGCCCGGACCCGGCCACCAGGGACGGGTCCGGACGCAGCCGGTCAGGAACGCGAGAACGGATCGGTCGGCGGAACGAACGGCCCCAGCCGCAGAGAGCCAGCCACCCGCTCACCCGCAACGGGCAGCGGGACCGCCGGAACAGGCGGCACTTCCAGCCCGGCCGGGCCCGCCGCGACCGGGTCTGGCGTCGCCGTGGCCATCGCCACACGACGGACCGCGTCCAGAGCCGCGTACAGGCTGGTGTGGGCGTCGTCGAGGACCTGCGTGAACGGATCGCCCACACCGAGCAGATCGGCCTGGAGCGCGTGGTGCTCGACCAGCGCGTGGGCATACGCGACGCCGTCCATCGCCCGGAGCACACTCGGCTGGAGAGTGCCGGGCAGCGTGACCGTCACCGTGCCGTCGACGCTCACTTCCGCCGACGCGTCCCGCACGGTCCACGCGAGCATGAGCCCCATCTCACCGACCGTGCACGTCGACCAGGACGACGACGCCGAGCGCCGGAACCAGGACCGGATACGACCGAACATGCTGGTCACACCCCCGTCCGGGGCGACGCGACCGTGGCCATCGTCGCGCGCCGCAGCGCGTCCAACGCCGCAACCGCAGCAACGTGCGATTCGCCCAGCACGTCGGCCAGGACCTCGTCGCCGACCATCCGCGCCTGCACCGCGTAGTGGTCGAGGAACCGGCGGGCGTACGCGACCCCGTACAGCGCGTACAGCAGGTTCGGCTGCAACGAGACCGGGTCGGTGATCGTCACCAACTCGTCCTCGACGCCGTCCTGCACATCGGCCGCCGCCCACTCGACCATGTACGCCAGCTCACCCGTCAACGCCTCCGCCGACCGAACCGGCTGGAACTCCTCGCTACTGCGGGAAAACAGGTTCCTGATTCGTCCGAACATCACGATCACTCCCTTTCAGGCCGATTCGGCCACGACGATGGACCGGTCCTGGTCGTGCTTGTCGTGCTTGGCGAAGGCTCGGCGCTGACGTGCCGTCATGCCGCCGCGAATCGAGCGGTTGTCACGCGAGGCGATCGCCGCATCGCGGCACTGCGCGACCACCGGGCAGCTCGCGCAGACCGCCAGCGCGGCGCGCACCTGCATCGCCCGATGCGCAACCGGCAGAGCTTTGTCTCCCGGGGGTTGCGTGGTGCGGGTGTCGTCGACGAACAGGTCCGGGTCCTGAGACCCGCACGCCGCGTCCAGCTCCCACAACGTGTTCGTCGGAGCGATCCAGCGAGGGATACGAGTCGAAGCCTCGGTCACCGGCGGCGTCATCGCGCGGACTCCTCACGTGCGACGGGGACCACGGACAGACCGGCGGGCAGACCCACCCCGGCCTCGGCCAGACGCTCGTACGCGTCGTTCAGCGCAGACTTCGCCTCGTCGAACCGGACCCGCAGGAACGTCTGGGCCTCCCGGTACGACATCCGCGTGTCCCGGCCCACCAGCTCGGTCAGCAGCTCCTCGACCAGGTCCTCGTGCCCGCGCTTCCCGCCGACGTCCGTCGACCGCTTCCCACCGGTGTTCGCCGAGCGCTTCCCGGAGGGCGTTCGCGACGCCTGCGCGGACCGCTTCCCGGCCGCTTCCCGCCGCGCGGTCGGAGCCGCTTCCCGGACCGCTGCCGGGGTGCTCCCCGAACCCTCGTTCGCGTGAGTGAGGTTGCGCTTCCCGTCCAGGTCAGAGATGGATTCGTCATCGTCCGGAAGCACGTCGTCGTCCGGGTCGGGAAGCGGCTGTCCGTCCGTCTCGGAGGCGACGTGCGCACCGGCGTGGATCAAGACATGGACGCGCCACAGGATCAGCGGCGCGAGAGCACTCACCGCGACCACCACCGCAACCGGCGGATGGCCCACCGGCAACAGGTGCGAGATCGAGTTCGCCACGATCATCACGAGCACCGCCGGAAGCACCTCGCGCCGCGCCCGGAACGAGGCCACCACATACGCGTCGATGCACACCGGCGCCGCATACGACCAGTTGCCGAACCCCAGCGCGACGAACAACGCGAACTCGCCCGACGCCGTCAGGCAGATCGCCGCGATCAGCGCGACCCAGGGCAACACCTTCGTGGCGAGCGAGCCCCGCGCGGACCGGGCCGCCATCTCGGCCTCGAACGCCTCCCGCTCGGCCGCCAAACGCTCGTACAGCCCGTTCAACCGCGACCGCGCACAACCGATCTCACGAGCCGCCAGGTCCGCGTCGTAACGCGCCTTCTGCCGCTCCTGCTCGACCAGGCGCTCGGCCTCGGCCCGCGCCTCCTCGACCAACCGCGCGGCCTCGGCCTCGGCTGCGGCCCGCGTACGCGCCAGTAACTCGGTCTGCCGGGTCCCGCGTTCGTTCGCCTCGCACTTGAGCCGCTCGACCTCGGCCTGCGCGGCGTCGACCGCCGCCCGGGCCTGCTCGATGTCGGCGTCGGCCTCCTCTTGGAGGCGCTTGGCGTACCCGACTGCATCCGCCCGGATCACCTCGGCGGCGGCCCTCGCATCCGAACGCAGCGCATCCGCCGACCGCTTCGCGCTGGACACGATCAGCTCGGCCTGTTCGCGCGTAGTCCGCAACTCGACCTCGGCCGCCTCGGCGAGGCGGTCAGCAGCGAGCTGCGCGGCCCGACGGCGACCCTCGGCCACCTCTACCGACTCGATCGCCTCCGCCAACGCCACCTCCGCCGACACCGGCACCCGGGCCGGGAACAGCGTCGACAGGTCGATCACACCGCCGCGGCTCACTGCTCCCACCAAACACGCACCGCGACCCTGGCCAGCTTCCCGTCCCTGACCAGGAACGCCTCCGCGACCGCCTCCCAGTCGAGCCGCGACATCACGTCGCCCTGCTCGTGCCGGGCCGGCCGCAGCCGCTCCGCCTCCCACTCCTGCTGTTCCTCGGCCGTACTCGGCCGGTACTCGCCGTGCGCCGCACCCCGTGCGGCAGACATCATGTCCATTGCGGGTCTCCATCCCACTGGCTGACCTGCGACGACGGCCCTCAGTTAGCCCTGGGGGCCGTCCCCCTGTCTGACGTGCCGAGCTGTGTGCTTACCTGGTGTATTGCCGTGCTCTGCAACGCAAGGTAGAACACGGAGGTAGAATAAAGCAATACACGGTAGAACATTCGATGGGAGGAGAGACACGATGGCTGGCTACGCGGAGATCGCGGACCACTTCCGGCGGCTCATCCAGAGCGGCCAAATGCGCCCGGGGGACCGCATGCCGCCCGTACGTGAGGTGATGGAGACCTGGGCCGTATCCACTGCCACCGCAGCGCGCGCCTACAAGGTGCTCAAGGCCGAGGGGCTGACCACGGCCAGCACCGGAGCGGGCACGATGGTGGCTCAGCACGGCAGTGCAACGATCAGCGCACGCGTCCGAGCCCACGCCGAGACCGGCCGAGCCCTGGCAGCCGACGAAACCTCGCGAATCGTTGAGATCGCCGTGGTCGGCGCCGACGAACTGATCGCCTCCCGACTGGACATTGACCCCGGTACTCCGGTCCACGTCAGGCGCCGCGTCGTCAGTCGGAGCGGCACCCCCGTACACGTTTCGTCGTCCTACTACGCGGGCTACGTGATCGATGCAGTGCCGGAGCTTGCTCAGCCTGTATCGACCGGTGGCAGCCGGGAACTCGCAGCCGAGCGACTGGGTTCACCCCAGACTCAAGTCCTGGAAGAAGTCACCTCGCGACTCGCCACCGATTCCGAGCGAGAAGCACTCGGGCTGACCGGATCAGTCGTCGTAACCCAGGTCGTTCGCACCGTCTATCTCGCGGACGGCCGCGTCGTCGAAGTCGCCGTCAAGGTATGCAACGGCGCGACGGTGATTCGCTGGTCGAGCGTCCTATAGGCCCGACCGATTACGCACGCCCGCCCCCCGGAGGATCCTCCGGGGGGCGTTTGCATGCCCGGCTCATCGAGGACCAAGCCCACGCGCTCGACCCCACGTCCCCGGATACTCCCGGGCTCTGCCCGGACCCGGCCACCTGCTGGAGGGGCAGCCGATTTTCGCGACGGGCCCGCGGATCGTGGTGGGTGACGTTTGCTGGCTGGTCTCCCTGGTCCCTCCGCCGACGCCAGAACGACGGTCCCACGAACCCCAGAACCCGCCAACCCCGGCGGCGGGGGCACCGACCCAGCCCCACCACGGCACCGCGACCAGCCCCCACCACCGGGGTTGGCAGAACCTGAGAACCGAGGGCTCGCAACCATGCCGCCAACGGAGGGACCAGGGAGACCAGCCACCCCGGCCGCGATGCGGCCGGGGCAGACCCCGCCCCCGCTGCGGTCCGACGCCACCCGGCCCGGACCGACCTGTGGATCCTCCTGTAGGACCACCCCGGTCGGCCGACCTACACGACACCCGACCCAACCCCGCAGGCCAGGACCCGGATTCGGCGGCCGCGCCCGGTCCGACTAACAGAGGTTGAGGGCCTGCCTACTCGTCGCGGATCTTGAGCTTCGCGAACAGCAGCGCGAGCGCCTGGTCGACGAGGTACTGCGGCGACTGCCCCGTCTGCTCCACCGCCACCGTGAGCCTGCGGTCGTGGGACGCCAGGATCCGCACCGAGAGCTTCGCCCTCTCCGGGCCCCGCGGTCGACCGATCCGCCGCCCGGGTCCACCCGGGCTGGGGACGACGACGTGCTCCTGGTCGTTGACGCCGACGGCATTCCCACCGGCCGAACCGCCCGCCGTTCCACCAGCACTACCGCCGGCATTTCCGCCGGTGTTCTCACCAGCCGAACGGCCTGCCTTCCCACCCGCGTTGCCGCCAGGGTTCCCGCCGGTCTTCCCACCTGCTGAACGGCTTGCCTTTCCACTGGCGTTACCGCCCGCATTTTCGCCTGCCGAATCATCACGTTCGGATCGGGACTCGACGGGGGTGTCCCAGGTCGGGGCCGGGCCCACCACCGCCGCTGGGTCGCCGCTGTCCTTCGCCTTGGCCAGCTTCGCAGCCCCGCGATCGAGCATGCCGGCCATCACGCACCACCGACCTTGAGCAGGTGATCGAGCACGCTGTCGTAGGCGGCAACCAGGATCCGCGCCTCCCGGCCGGTCGCCGCAGTGACGGGCTCGCACGCCAGGCGCGCGTGCTCGCGGACCACGTAGTACGGGATCTGCGTCGGCAACACCAGCTCGCCGAACTCGTCCATCAGCTGGGCATCGAACTTGTCGTGAATCTTGGACCGGTCACGGCCCCGCGGCGTCATCGACCGCACCAGGCCCGCCAGACGCAGCCTCTCGTTCGAGCCCCCGGGCATGCTGACGATCCGGATCGTCCGCAGCCCCTCCCGGGCCCCGATGAGTCCGTCGGTGGTCAACGGCGCGGGAATCAGCACGAGGTCGGCGGCGATCAGCGCGGCTGCGGGCACCCGGCCACCCGCGCGCGGCGGGACGTCCATCAGGACCAGGTCCGCGTCGTGGATGCCGGTCAACGCCCGCGCGAGGCGATGTTCCATGCCCGACGTATTGTCCATCTCCCGATGCGCCAGCGCCCGTTCGGACGCGATCACGCGCACGTTCGCCGGCCACGGCGCCCCGGCCTGGACCAGGACGTCGCCAACGACGGCGGCCGGATCCGCAGGCAACGTCTCCGACCGAGGGTCCACGAACAGCAGATCATTGAGCGTCAGTTCAGCGCCGTCGGCCCCCAACTCCTCACTCAGCGTCGCGCGCGGGTCCAAGTCGACCGCGACCACCCGCAGCCCCCGTTTCGCGGCGACGGCCGTCAACGCGGCCGTGAGCGACGTTTTGTTCACGCCGCCCTTCTCGCTGTAGATCGCCACCCTGAGCATGGCGCGCGTCCCTTCGTAGACATCTGAACGCAGCGGATCCTACGCCGCTCCGACCCAACCACCAGGGAAAACACCGAATTACCGCCAGCGGATACGCCAGCGGACACACAGGCGACACCGCCACCGGAAACGCAGGCTGATCATCCGGCGAAAACGCAGGCGACGCCGCTGGCCGGGAACTCCCCGACGCCGGACACACGATCGCGACGGCCTCGTGTCCGATCACCGATCGTCATCGGCCACGACGTGATGACCGGGGAGACCTCCGCGCGTGTCCGAACACCGGGTCGGACACGGCCGCGAGCCGTGTCCGGCCAACTTCGATGTAGACCGCACGACAAATGGCGGGTCGGTATCGGACACTCCGCCACCGCCCGCCACGCGGACCCGACCCGTGGATCCGGCGAACTCGCCGCGACGCGCCGCGAGTCCCCGGGATCGTAGGGCCCCAGACCCGACGCGAGGACGCACACACGCACGACACGCGGCACCGACCCGACCGAACTCCCCGGACGGCCGAGCAGCGATTTCTCGTTACATTCCCTCGATCGTGTCAAGAACGCTTGACAAGCTCTCTGCCTGTCAAGAACGCTTGACAGCATGGAGATAGACGACATCACGCAACTCACCGATCTCGACCTGCTCTTGCGGCTCAGCCAGGCCGGGGACACACGGCGGATGTGGGAGGAGATCCGCACCGCAGGCCTCGCCGACGGCGAGGAGACGAGAGTGCAGGTCGCCGAGTACGAACTCGACAGGGAACTCGGCAACGGGGTATGCGTGCGCGACGTGTCCCCGCTGCACGCGCTCGCCGCCTCGGCTCGTCTCGTGGACATGCTGACCGGGGTCCGATGGGTCGACATGCGCAACGCCCGCGAGCAGGGCTCGACATGGCAGGAGATCGGCGACGCCCTCGGCATGACCCGCCAGGGCGCGTACGACTGGTACGCCCGCAAGATCACCAAACAGGCAAAGTACGTGCCTGATTTGCACGACACGGACCGGGCACGGGCCGCGCTTACCGACGACCGGGAGAAGCGGTGACCGCCGACTCGTACGCGGGCGCCCCGTCGATCGTGAGCGAGATGGCCACGGTCGTCACCATGGCCGCCGCGCTCGACGAACGATCCACCCTCGCGGCCCGGCACGAGCTGGCGGTCCGCCGCAGCGCGGTCCTCGACCGCATCGCGCTGGAACACCCCGGCGACGTCGAGGCATCGATCGAGGCCATCAAGGCGGCTCTCGCGCTGACGCGTCTTGCCGCCGAGCACGCGCAGGACCACGGGTGGGCGCCCCCGATGCTCGACCCCCTGGCCTACACCCGTGCCGAGTACAGGCGATGGGCCAGCCAGGACAAGGAACCGAAGACGCCCTGAACGACGTGACGGTGCCCCCGGCTTCACCCCGGCCGGGGGCGCCGGATCAGGTGGCCAGCCGCCGTCGCGCGAGCGGCCGACGGACCTCGGCCGCGGGCTCGTCGACGTCGACCAGGCGCTCGTCGTGCTCGCCGTCGACCACGTGCTCCACCGGCAGCCGTCGGGCGCCCTGCTCGTCGTCGAGCGGCACCGCGGCCGCCGTCGCGACGCCGCGTCCGAGCCGTCGCCGATCCATTCGGTCCACCTCCGTGTGCGACCGTCTCAGCGGCAGCGAGTCGACCGTAGCTTTTGCACTACGACACCCGCAGGCAAAGCCGTCCGGTTGCTGTGACGACTGCATCCCGCCGTGCTAGGAGAAAGTTGCGCGGTCAAGGCACCATCTTCGTGAGCGTTACCAGGACTGCTCCGTCGGACTCGCCGCCAGCCCCGGAGGGTTGGCAATGCCAGCCAACCCGGCCGCTTCGTCACCGCTCAGACATAGCCGATCGGCAAGAGCCGTCCCGAGGTTCACGACTCTGTCCCAGCTGGCTTGCAACAAGGCGTCCGCATCGGGCCTCACCTTCCAGAAGTGCAGGGCCGAGAGGGAATAGGGAGCTTCGGGGATCTGCTGGCTGAGTACTTCAACGGCCTTGGCTTGGTCGTCGCGCGCTCCTCGTTCGACGGCCCAGGCCCGGTCTGGAGTCCACAACCCTTGGTCAAGAAGCCATCGTTGGTGAGCCCGTTCTCCGGCCGCCAACATCGTCAGGTAGGCGGACTTGGGCACTTCGTACGTGATCTGGGTGCAGCCGTCCGTCACAACGATCGGGCCACAGCCCAGGTCGACCGACTGCGGCGTGAGTTCGACGTCGACAACATGAATGCCGAGCCGAAGAGCAGCAACGATGTGGCCAGCCTCGTGCACGGCGGTACCAACGAGGTCCACTGCCGGTTCGAGATCGAGTATGTGCGGGGTGCAGCACCAGGTGTCGGGGCCACGAAGGTACGTCAGGGTGTGGCTGCCGTCGGGTGCGGTGCCTATGTAATAGCCGGGGTGCGTCGTCACCTGCTCAGTCTGGCAACCGACCATCCGCGGAAATGCAGGGAGACACCGCTCGGATCTCAACGAGCGGTGTCGAAAATCGCTCTACAAGCGGTCCGTTCGCAGTCGTCACAGCAACTGCCCAGTCGGCAGTGGAAGAACCAAGGTATCTACGAGACGTACTGCACCCCACTGGCTGCCGAGGCGTGCACACGAGGAACGAGCACGCGGTGACAACCTCGGGTTGTCACCGGAAGATCGAACGTCTCCGATCTAGAATCGGGCGCCCGTCACCGGCACGAAGGAGGCGCGGCGCGTGCTGCGAATACGACGCTCCAGCCATCTCTCGGCATTCACGATCCTGCCCAACTCCACGCTCCGCGACGAACGGCTGAGCTATCACGCCCGCGGCGTCCTGGCCGAACTCCTCAGCCGCCCTGACGGATGGGAGACGAACGCCGACACCCTGTCCGAACGAGCCCGACGCGCACGCGGCGAGAAGACCGGCGAGGGCCGGCGCGGCATGCGAGCCGCCATCTCCGAGCTGGAGGACGCCGGTTACATCGTCCGGCACCGGAACAAGCTGGAGAACGGAAGATTCAGCACCGACCTGTGGGTGTACGACGTCCCTCGAAACCGGGATACCGCTCGCGGTACGTCGGACGACGGCACGTCGGTGGACGGGACCCCGGCGACCGGTACGTCTTCAGTAAGTACCGACTACGGAACTACTGAAGACGAAAATAGCGGGGCGGAATACTCCACTTCGCTCGCAGCCGCTCGCGCCGCGCGTGCGCGCGAGGACGAGCTGCACGCCTGGTACCAGGCAGCCGACCGGCTGGACGACGCACGACTCCGCCGCCACCTCCTGACGTTCGAGCGCAGGCGCCCGAAGATCTACCGGGCCTGCCGACAACACGCGCTCAGCCAGATCGGTGCCGAACCGGGCGGGAAGGAACAGCTGTCCCGCGACGGAGGCGTGCGCCTGGTCGACCTGCTCAGCTACAAGTACGCGCTCCGGCACTACGACACGACCGCGGCCCGGATGCCCGACTGGCTCGTCCGGCTGCCCGCCTGACCTCACGGAGACCCACCGTTCGGTCGTACCTCACGGAGGCCCGGCGCGCGTGCGAACGTTCGCAGGCCAAAACGTCGTGTCGACCGGTCGACCCACCCGCCCCGCGCGCTCGCGCGAGCACCGCAAAACACGGGCGACGACCACCAAAGGGCCCCAACGTCGAGATCACGTTGGGGCCCTTCGCATGTGAGGCTGCGTCAGCAGTGGATCTGGAGATCTCCCTCATGACAGAGCACGATCACTTGATCACCGGTCTCGATCACGTGCCACCGCTGACTACGGGCGAAGTCGATGAGAGGGCCCATCCCTCCACCGTAGGTCTCGATGTTGACCCGGGAACGCCGGACCACACCCCCCTCATTCGCCTGGCCTGCTTCGAACACCCTCGTGAGCCACTGGTTCATGGCCGCACGGTATTGGCCGCAGGTGATGCACGCCGCTGGTTTCGACTCTTCCGAAGCGACGTGGTATGGAGCCGAGTCGCCCAGCACACCTGGTGCACTTCCCGGTGTTGGTGCGCGTGGCGGGGTGGGCTCGTCAGCCGAGAGCCGCCGGAGCCGTTACGGCGTACGCCGCAAGGCGCAGCGCGACGTCCTCACGGACGTGACCGGCCTCCACCATGCGCGCGAGTTCGGGAGTGAGCGACGTGCCTGCGGGCAACTCGGTGTCGATCTCGACGACGTCCTGGTTGACCACGGCGTCGGGGGTCGCGCCGTCGCGCATCGTGGTGGCCACGCGTGCCCAGTCAGCGAGGACCGACGGAGCCGGGAGCACCAGCGCGTCCCACCCGGCATCGGTCCAGTGCCAATCGTCGTCGTGCTCCTGGCGGACCGCCTCACGCCATCCCCGGTGCTGGTTCCACGCCAGGTACCACCCACCGCCGCCGGGGTGCGACACGTCCAGCCACATGGCGAACTCCCAGCGCTCCCCCATCTCGTCCTCGGCCGAGTCGAAGTACGGCCGCGTGGTCCACTCCACCGTGGCCGCGACCCTCGGGCACACGGCGAACACCGCGTGCCGGATCGCCGCCCCGTACCCGTCGTGCACATGCGTCGCCATGCCCGCACAACGGCCCCGCCCACCTCGGGTCACGGGTGCGTCGCACGGACCGCCCGCACGGCCGTGTCCGCAACCGCCGGACACGGCACACCTCTTGCATTAGAAATCGTCCTGGCCCGAACCCTTGCCCACGCCCGCGACCAGCACGAGAGCCCGACCGCAACGACGACCAGGAGCACGACCAGAACCGAACGCCATGCACTCAGGTATCTCCGATAGCACACCATTGCATCACGATCCAACGGTCCAGTCGTTGTGACGAGTGCGCGCGCGACGCCCCGACGCGCGCGTGATGAGATCGACGCATGCGCAGCGACGACGAGCAGCACCAGGAGCAGCTTCCGATCGAGGCCTCCGAGCCCGGCCCGGCCGAAGAGCCCGGGGTCCGGGTCACCACGCGGGTGACGTCTCGGACGCTGACGCTCACGTGCCAGATGTGCGGGTCGGCGGTCTGGTACCGGGGCAGCGGCACCCGGCCGCGGTACTGCGGCCGGACGTGTCGACAGCGGGCGTACGAACTCCGGCGCCACGCGGCCGAGCTGGGCGCCGCGGTACCCGAGCCGCGCGTCGTCCAAGAGGTCATCGAGCGCACCGAGGTGGTCACCCGGACCCGCGACCTCGTCCGCCGCGAGCGCGTTGAGGTGCCGGCAGCCGTCGACCGTGTGCCGTCCACCGCCCAGGAGTGGCAACGGATGCTCGGCGCACTGGCCGCGCAACTCGCCGACGACCGGCACCAGGTGCACCGCGAGCACTGGAAACACCGGCAGTTGCAGGACGCCCTGCGGATCGCCTATGCCGCGCTGGACGAGGCACATCCGGGAGGACTCGACCGGTGATCCCGGGCCTCCGGTGGATTGGGTACACATCCGTGAAAACCCATACCAGTCTGCGCCATCCGAGGGTGCATACAGGGGCGCTGACCTGCACCGATGCCGAGCCGGGGGGTACCGATATAAATCCGACCCCCTATCGGACCCCGTATTGCGCGGGGTAATGGACCCCCCAATGCCGATGATCTTGCGGGACCGCGAACGCGCGTCCCGGCGCTCGAAACGCTCGAAACCCCGGTCGAGCAGGCGACGTTGCCAGGCCGGGTCTCTACGGTGCGCGGCATGTCTCGACGTCGTCCCCGCCGCCCCGGCCGCCCGACCCTGCTCACGCCCGAGACGGTCGAGCAGCTGCTCGTCGTCGTGCGGCTGGGGGTGCCGACCTCGCTCGCGGCCGGGTACGTCGGCGTTGGCGCCTCGACCCTGCGGCGGTGGCTCGCGATCGGTCGGGACGAGCGTGACCGGGTCGAGGACGGCGAGGCCGCCGACCCGGCACTCGCCGCGCACCTGGACCTGGTCGTCGCCGTCGACCGGGCCCGCGCCGAGTTCGTGCTGCGGGCGGTCGCGCAGATCCAGGCCGCCGCGCGCGACGGTCGTTGGCAGGCGGCCGCGTGGATGCTGGAGCGGCGAGAGCCCGAGGAGTTCGGCCGGTGGCGCACCACCCGCCCTACCTTCGACCCCAAGCCATCGACGCAGGCCTGCGACGTCGACACAGCTGCGGTGGCGGCGAGCGTGCGGCAAAAGATCGCCGCCATGCAGGCCACGCTCGCTGCGGAGGATCAGAAGTTGTAAACGCACACCCATGCGGCCGGATCCGGCCGAGAGTCCGGGCCGTATCGCCCCGGCGTGCATCCTCCGTGCACCCTTCACGCGCCTTCGATGCAGTCCGGCCGGTTGGACCCCGACCCACTACCCGATCGGGTAGTGGGTCGGGCCCGCCTACTGACGTCAGTAGGCGGGCCCAAGCACCGTTATCGGTAGGCCTGCACGACCACAAAGATCATCGTGAACGTGGCGACCAACGCGCCGCCCGACAGGGCAAGGCGCTGGAGGGACGAGGTCGAGGCAGACGCGAGCCTGCCCGTGACGACCCATGTCCCGAGGCCAGCGTTGACCGCGCACGACGACGCCAGCAGGACGACCAGGACCGCGATTCGGTCCATGGGTGACTCCAGTTCAAGTTCGGTGGCGTCTCCGCCACCCTGTCCCGTGGTGGACTCCTGGCCAGCCCCCGGCCAAGATAGGACCCACTCCCGTCGCTAGATGGGGCGTTGCACGAGTGCCGCTCGGTTTCTTTCCACGGATCCCCGGGCGGCGCTCGACTTTCTGGGCAGGACGGAGTACCGGAGCAATCCGGCAGGCCTCCGTGAGCAGCCTCGAAGTGACGTTATTAGCAGCGTAGATGAGCCCGCAACTCCTGTCCTCTTCCTGTGGACGAGCAGAGACCGACCCGATAGTTGATGCCTTCCAGTTGGCATCAAGAAGGCTGGGTCGCACCCCTAGGTGTCAGGACGTATGCAAACGGGCCGTACGTGCGCTCACCTGCTGGAACGTACGGGTCAAATTGCGGAGTAATAGTTTCTGTTGCACTTCAACGTCACTGATGTGCTTGTCAATCAAAACCGCAGATCAGCGGCTTGCGCTATCGGCCATGAGGGCGTTTTCTATTATAGAGAGCGCGTGTCTATTTCGCCGTTGCTCGAACAACTCCGCTGTCAAGTCAATCAGCACATGACATGCCTACCGGTATCGACCAGCGAGGCAGCGAGCGGTGTGTGGCAACCGGCGCAGGTGGGACCGGTGTACGCGGAAGCTTCAAGGACGGCCACGGCCTTGTCGAGATCGCGGTCGATGGTGAGTCCCTTATGGCGGCGGGCGGCCTGCGCGGGACGCACGGCGTCACGCGGGCTCAGGCCGGTGACGGCCGATACCCACTGGAGTTCGTCGGAGTTCTTCCACCCGCCCGGCGACTTGGCCTTGCGTCGTTCCAGAGCCCGCTCGCGCGTGAGTTGCCGTTCCTCCTGCGACGGCGCCTGGTTCGGCGCGAGGACGTCGATGCCCCAGGTGAGGCCCCACGATTCGATCAGTTGTCGGATGCCGTCGGTCCCGGCCGCGTCGGCTGCGTGGATCAGGGACGCGCGGCGGCCGGGGATGCGGGCGATCGAGCGCCGCCACGGCTGGGCAGGGACGTAGGCCAGTTCGGTCCCGGTGGACTCCTCGGCGGCGACCAGGTCGCCGTTGTCAGTCTCGTCCAGGTCGAGGTTCGCTTCCGCCGCGAGTCGCTTCTTCAGGTCTTTCGACCAGGTCAGCATCCTGCGGCCCTTGGTGGCACGTTCGTACTCGCCCCACCAGGCGAGGTCCCTCTTGTTGCCGTCCTTGAAGTGGTCGGCGACGATCTCGAACGGCGTCCGCGAGTTCTTCTGGTTCGTCTTCATATCGCCGCGGGCGATCTCGTTGCCGACCTGCGGACCGTCGATCTTCCCGGGCTTCTCCTGGAGTTTGACCAGGTACTCGGCGATCGCGCCGTCGAGCTTGGTCGTGGTCTTGCCATCCGGGCCGGTCTCGCGGATGAGACGGGCCGGGTCGACGCGCACGCCGTGGTCGAGGCTGGGCACGCCCAACTTCTCCTGCTTGAGCATCTTGCACCAGCGCTCGTACAGCCACTGCTGGACCTCGGCGGCACGCGCGTGGTCGGCTTCCTCGTCCAGGCCGGTCTCGAACCACAACAACACGTGCAAGTGGGTGTGCCACCCGTTGTCCCCTCGGGTGATCTCGACCGCCCGGGTCACCCCGGCCAGGCCGAACCGGCGCTTGAACCGGTTCCAGGGCTCGCCGCGGGTGACCCGGCGCCACGCGTCCGCGACGCCCGCCATCTGGTGCGCGAGCTTGGCGAATTGCCAGTGTCGGGTGGTCAACGTGGCCATGGCGAGGCCGTGTCCGCCGGTCCGCCTCCCAGTGATCGGGTCCTCGTCCAGCTCGATCCAGCCGAGCGCGAGTCGGCCCAGCTCGGCCGCACGGCGGCTGCGGATCACCGCCGAACAGGTAGGGCAGGCCCAGACCGACGCGCAACGGACCACACCGGCGAACCCAGCCGGGCCGTCCTTCTCCTTGCGGATCGACACGCCGGATTCGAGCACTGCCTTCTCGCACGCGCGGACGGTGCTGAGGGAGGTCACCTCCTGGATGAGGTCGCGGAGGTTCATGCGGTTGGTCCGTCGGCCCGCCGCCACCGCCTTGGCCGAGAGCTTCTTGCGGGCTGCGGCGCCGCTGGTCAGAACCGGTTCCGGGGTCCTCGGCTCAGGAGGGGGGGTTACACAACTCAATGCCGTTCCGAGACCCAGCGCCGCCTGGGCCAGGACGAGTTCGTCCGCTGCGGTGGGGGTGGGGCCGGGCACGGCCGGGAGGGGGGTGATCACGCCGTCGTCGTCGACGGCGATCGCGGCCCCGGCGCCGTCGGTCATCCGGGTGCCGGTCACGGCCTCGCGCCAGCGGCCGATCGCCCGGTCGACGCCGCGTTCGGCGTCGGAGATGGCGTGCAGGCGCGCGCGGATCGCCGTGTCGAGGTCCAGCAGGGTGGGACCGGTGTGATCCGAGGGATTAGTACCACTAGGCGAACTAGTGATCAAATAGTCCGAATTGATCTTAGACGCACCGACGCCCCGCTCGGCGAGGTGCCGGCGGGGCGTCTGGTGTGACCCATCCGATGTGGATCTTTGGAGTTGTTGCGCGTCGCTTCCTCGATTGGAAGCCGACGTTGTGGTTACACTCAACGCGAAAGACCTACCTGCAAGGCGTAGGGGTCACGAGGAACCGGTCGGCTGTGGTGGTTTGAGCCGGTCCTCACGGGCAGTACCGACGGCGGACCTTCTGGGGAGTTGGTCCAAGTCGGAGCGGTATTTAGTTGGCGCAAGCCCCGGGTTCCCGCCCGGGGCTTTTTGCGTTCCTGCTGTTCCTGCTGTTCAACTGCCGCTTGATCTTGCCCTACTTGGGCCGCTCCCCGCTCCGCCGACACGCCCGTGATCGCGTCCTGACGTGCCGTCATCCAGCGTGCAGCGCAGACGGGGTGGCAGGGACGCGCCCGGTTCGAGCGGGTCCGCGTCGGTTCGTGGCAGATCACGCACGGCATTTCCGTCGGGGCAACGAGCCACCCATCCGGGCGTGGTTCACACCGATGCGCGCGCCATTCACCCGTGAGGCTGATGATGCGCGCCACGAGGGACGTGGTGATCTCGCGGCCGTCGCCGCAGTCGAGGCACCGCCAACACGCCGAGGCCGAGCCGCCCTTCTGGTCGGGTGCGGTGATGCGGTGGTAGCCGCGCAGCCAGGTGTCGGACGTGCTCACGCTGTCCTCCGGTGGGGATCGGTGGTCGAGTTCGCGGACCATGCCGCTTCGCGGAGGCTTACGTCGCGTGGTGTCTCCCAGCCGACGTAGTCGTGCTCCTGGTCGTGGTCGTCACCGCCGACGCACGGCCAACAGGCCCCGTAGCTCCGGGGGATGCAGTAGCCGCGGTCGATGCCGCACTTCGGGCAGGTTCGGCGGGCGCGCATCGCGGCGGCGAGGGCCCGGGCCCGGCCCGGCGTCATCGGCCGGACCGGGAGCGCGCGGTTGACGTCGTACAGGTAGGCGACCTTCAGACCTCGGTACCAGCGCACCTCGGCCACCGGGTCCTGTCCGGCGCGACGCAGGCCGCGCGCCCGGAGCTGCCGACGAGTCAGCAGGTGTCCGGGCGCGTGCCGCCAGGCGTAGACCTGGTAGGTCGTCTCGCTCACGCGATCTCGTCCCCGAAGTCGAGGGCGAGGTCGGCGAACAGGTCCTCGGGGTCGTCGTGGCAGGGGTACTTGCCTGCGGCGATCTGCCCGGACGGGCGGGGCAGGGTGTCGAGGGCGTCGCCGAGGCGGTCGGCGATGCGGCGCCAGCGCAGCGCGAGCAGCAACGAGCCGGGATCGCCCACGGCTTCGCGGGTATCGGCGGCGGCGAGGATCGCGTCGGCCAGCTCGGCGGCGGAGTAGCCGTCGGGCATGTCGACGACCAAGCGGACGGCCATCAGAGGAAGAAGACGCGGTCGGTGTTGAGACGCCGGCTGTGGTCGCAGGCGATTCCCTGCGAACGCAGGTGGAGCGCCGTGCGCTCGGCGACGTCGGCGTCGGCGCACACGAGCATGTAGCCGAAGATCGCGTCGACTTTGTCGAATGTCCGACCGTCGATCTGCTGTGCGAGGCGCATTCGCTTGTCCATCGTTGTCTCCGTTCGGTGCGGTGTCGGGTCGCTCGTGCGACCTCGGCTCCGGCCGGGCCTCGGGTCGGGTCCGGCCGGGACCGTGGTCACACGGACGATCGGACGTTCGCGACGAAGGTCTCGGCGGTGTCGTCGCCGCGCAGCGTCCACAGACGACCCCCGCGGTGTTCGGTGTCGGGGTCGGCGGGCCGGCCCCATCCCTGCATGAGGCGGCTGGCCTTGTTCTTGGCGGCGGTGTCGTCGCGGGCCTCGAACCAGTCCTGGTCGGCGACGCATTCGCGGTTGGTGTCGAGGTCGGTGGAGATGTAGTCGAGGCGGTACGTGCTCACGACGCGCTCCGGCGGATGTGGTCGCGGATGAGGCGGTCGGCCATCGCCTGCTGCGCGGCGGCCTGGTCGTGTTCACCGGCCGCGTCGTGCCGGGCGGCGGTCTGCTGGCAGGCCCGGATCATGTTCCGGCGGCACTCGGCCTGGATGTTCTTGTCGCTCACGGCGTGCTCCTGGTCGTGGTGGTCGGATCGCTCGTGCGACCGCGGCCCCGGCCGGGCCTGAATGGGTTGGCCCGGTCGGGACCGTGGTTGCGCGGGCTATCGGCCCGGCGCCACCTCGAGGTGCCGTGCGTCGGAGAGCACCGGGCGGTCGACGTCGCGGTGGACCAGGCCGACGACGACCCCGCGCTCGATCAGCAACTCCGCGACCCGGCGGGCCAAAACAACACTGCGATGCCGGCCGCCGACACAGCCTGCGGCGACCGTGACCGCGTCACCCGACTCGGTCTCGATCAACAGGTCGGTCACCAGGTCCGCAGCCGACAGCGCCACCCGCTCGACACCGGGGGTCGCGAGGACGTGGTCGTAGACCGCGTGGTCGAGGCCGGTCATCTCGCGCATCGCCGGGTCGACGTGCGGGTTGCGGAACCGGCGGCGCAGGTCGTAGGTCAGGTCGGCGACGGGCGCGCGGCCGTGGCCGTAACCGAACGAGACGATCCGCACCTGCACCGGGTCGGCCGCGACCGGCTCCGGCATGCAGCTCCACGACAGGCACACGCCGCACGGGCGCTCGCCCGCGATGATCGACGGGTTGTAGCAGCCCGGGGTATGCGTGTCGCCGAGCAGGCCGCCAGCCTCCGCCACGAGGCCGGTCCAGGCGTCGTGCGCGGCTCCGTACTGGGCACGCAGGACTTCGACCGCCCACGCGCGGGCCTGCGGGTCCATCTCGTCGGCCGGGACTCCCGCGTGGTACCAGCCGGTCCAGGCGTCGTGCGCGCCGATCAGCGTCGGCGTCGACAGCTCGACGCATACCCCCGTGCCGAACCAGGCGCCGGGGGCGGCCTCGGTCTGGATCTCGCGCCGGTCGGCCAAGTCGACGAACCGGGTCGACTCCCCGGGGTGGCGGGCCGCCACGACGTTGGTCGCCGCCGCAGTCGCGCCGCGCAGGCTCGCGTACGGGCCGACCCGACCGTGCTCGTCGGAGGTGACGTCGTACATCACGGCCTCGGTCGCGGCGACCACCTCGGGCGTGGGCCTGGCGGCCGCGTCGGTCCGGCCGGACGGCAGCATCCGCACCGCCGCGGCGACGATGTCCGCGTGGTCGAACGCCAAGTCGGGCAGGTCGGCCAGCGGGAACCAGGCAGCCGCGCGGGCGTCGTCCCCGGCCTCGATCGCCGTGTCGATGGAGACGAGGGCGAGGTAGGCCGTGGTGACGAACACACCGCGCGGGTCGCGGCCCGGCTCGTCCCAGCTCCCGATCTCCCGCAGGTCGACCGTCGTCAGCTGGACACCGGTCTCCTCGCCGAGTTCACGCACGGCGGCCAGCAGGCTGCTCTCGCCGGGGTCGAGGTAGCCGCCGGGCAGGGCCCAGCAGCCCTTGTACGGCGGCCAGTCCCGCTCGATCAACAGCACGTGGTCGTCGTCGCGGACGCACACCACGTCGGCGGTGTAGGTGGTCTCGTCGGTGTCGGTCATGATGGAGGTCTCCTGTCTCGTGTGATGCGGATCGGGAGCCCGGGACGGCCGACGAGTTGCTTGGCGGCGCTGGCGGTCGTCCCGGGGCACACGGTGTTGGCGCGTGTTTCAGGTGGGCGGATCAGTTCCTGTAGCCGAGGTCGGCCGGATCGGCGCCCGCGCGCAGCCCGTCGATCAGGCGCTTGTACTTCGCGATCTCCTCGCCGTACCTCCCGGCGGCGGTGTACGCCTGCTCGCGGTACTCGGTGGCGACGCGAGGGTTCGCGGCCTGCCGGTTCGCGGCCAGCAACTGGCGCTCGGACGAGCGCAACGACGCGGTCAGGCCGTCGATCTCGGCCCGACGCTGGTCCTCGGTCCAGACGATGCGGTGCATGGCGATCTCCTGTCTCGTGTGATGCGGATCGGGAGCCCGAGGCGGCCGACGAGTGGCTTGGCGGCGCTGGCGGCCGCCCCAGGGCAGGGCTAGAGGACGCGGGCGAGGCCGAACAGCACGGCGGTGACGGCGAGCTGGACGAGCGCCGCGCGGATCAGCAGGTACTTGCGGGTCGCGATCCCCGACAGGTCGGCCAACTCGCGGGCCAGCGCCCGCGGTCGCTCCGCCGCGTCGACGACGTTGAGGACCACGTCCACGTCGGCGTCCCGGCCGGCCCGCACGGACAGCGCGCCGCGCGGGACCAGAACGAGCGCCAGGAGCACGGCGGCCGTCCCGAGGGAGACCGCCGTGGCGACGGCCAACACGCCACGGTCGAGGTCTCCGCCGGACGCGGCGGCGAGCCCGACCGCAGCGAGCAGGATCGAGGCCTTCTGGTCCGCCGCACGGAGATTGCCGACCGTGTCGGCGATGCGGCGATGCAGCGCGGCGGTCGGGGCCGGGTCGGTCCCCGGGGTCCGGACGATGGGGTCGAGCACGGTTGCCTCCCTGTGTCAGGTGTCAGAGGTGTCAGGCCCGCCCGTTTTCCCCCGCGCATACACGCGCGAGGTGTCAGACGGGGTCCTGACATGTCAGAGGTGTCAGAGGTGTCAGAACGCGTCGACCAGCGCGGACGCGTCCTTCCACCGGCCGGTCCAGCGGTACGTTCCGGTCTCGGGACGCTCCAGGCGCCCGGCCTCGATGAGCTTCGCCAACTCGCCCATCGCCCACGGCCGCTTGCGGTCGACGGCGGTCCAGGCGGGCTCCAGATCGGTCGGCGCGAACGACTCCCGCCCCTCGATCCGCAGCCGCTCGATCGCGTCCTCCAGCGCGGCGCGCGCCTGGGTCGGTGTCGGCTTGAACGGGTTCGTCTCGGCGAACGCCACCGCCGGACGGCCCGTCGCCGGGATCTCCTCGTCGATGTCGACGTCGCCCAGGTCCTCGTTCGTCGGCGCCGGGACGAACTCGACCGGCACGTCCGGCGTCTGGTCGGTCCCGGCCGGGCTCGCGTCGGTCTCGTCGGTCACGGTGCCCTCCGTCTCGACCGTCCGCGCGTCGGCGACGGCCTCCTTCAGTGAGATCGGCGCGTGGCGGTTCGCGAACGCGGCACCCGCCGCCTTCGCGGTGATCTCGTCCGAGACTGCGCGCAACGCCTTGTGGACCGCGAGGGTGCGCCGCAGACGCTCGGCGTCCTTGCCCTCCGCGAGGTAGGAACGGACCGGGACCACCCAGCGGGACTCGGGAATCCCCGGCGCCACCAGGTAGTTCATGCCGGCCTGCTTGTTGCCCCACCGCACCGGGTCCGCTCCGGCGTCGGTGAGCTGGTCGGGCATCACGTACGAGGCGTCGATGTCCTCGCCCTGGCCGTGGATGAGCTGGATGGAGAACTGCCCGCGGCTCTTGCGCGGGATCACCGTGTGGTCGAACACCTGCGCCGACGCGGCCAGCGACATGCCCGCCGACCGCGCCTCCTGGCACGCGGTGACCCACGCCTTGTTGTTCCGCAGCACCCGCGAGGCCTCCTCCAGGTGCACGTACACGTACGGCATGCCGTACTTGTCGTAGACCTCGGGCACCCACTGCTTGTAGCCCCAGCGGCCGAGCTGGTCCGCCCGCGCGGTGATCACGCCGGGCAGGCACTCGATCAACGCCCGCGTCCGGGACTCGCCCAGCGCCACCCACTCGATCGCGTCGGCGATGTCCTGGAGCGTCTGCGAGCCCTTCCCCGGGTCCGCCACCCACACCACGACCCGGCGGCGTGTGGCCAGTTCCGCGATCACGTGGATCGCCGTCTCGCCCTTCCCCGCCCCGGTCATCCCCGAGAACAGGGCGTGCGAGGCCTGACGCGGCTGCACACCGCGCTTGCCCGGCACCCCGGGCAGCCACAGTTGCGCGGGCTCGCCGTCCTCGTAGATGCCGTACCGGATCGGGTCGGTCACGCAACCGCCCGGGTGCGAGGCGCCCGGCCACGGCACCGGGTCCTTCAGCAGGTCGAACGGCACCACCGACAGGTGCACGCGGTCCTCGCGGTCCTGGTCCTCGACCACCCGGATACCGCGACGGTGAACGCCCAGCGCCGAGGCGATGTTCTTCCGCGCCGCCTGGACGTCCTCCAGGACCATCTCGCCCGGGGGCAGGACCAGCGTGGTCTTGACCTGCTGGCCCTCGATCCGGGTGTTCTCCGTGCGAGCGCCCTTGAGCTGGTGGACCTTGTCGAACAGGTCACCGTTCCCGGCCGTGAGTGCCTTGGTCTCCCCACCGTTGCGGGTCAGCTTGCGGATGTTCCAGCTCAACGCGGCGCCGATGCCCAGGATCGCCCAGGCCGACAACGCGCCCGGCGCCATCGGGTCCACCGTCGCCGACAACGGCATCGCGCCCGTCGCCAGCGCGGTGGTCGCCGTCGCGTGCCACCGCCACAACGGCGCGCTGTCCGGCGCCACCTTCGCCGTGCCCGCCGTCAGCGCGGCCGACGCGAGGGTCGCCGCCATCACCGGGCCGGGCTGGTCGACCCACGCGGTGTGGGCGACGTTCGCCGCCCCGAACGTCGCCCCGGCCAACAGCCACGGCGGAGTGAACGGCATCAGCCGGGCAACGACCGCCCCGGCGGCCTGTGTCGCGGCCTTCGCCGCAGGACCGGTGGCCATGCTCAGCTCCCCTCGAACCCGAACGCGCGGGCCTTTTTCTTGTGCGGGTTCATCTCCAGCTCGTACTGCTTCTCGAACGAGCGCCAAGCGCGCACCATCGACGCCGCAGCGTGCTGCGACGCGTCCGCCGCCGTGCGGATGTGGCCCGCGATCAACCGAGCCCGCTTGTGAGAGGGGCTGAGCCCGCTCCCGGCCGGCGGGTCCGGCACCTCCTTCAGGAACGCCTGCAACTCCTCGGCGCTCACGTTCAGTTCGATCGCGAGCAGCCGGAACGCCTTCCGCGCCCGGTCGCAGTACTCGCGCAGCGCGACATCGGTGATCAGCTCGGTGTCACCGAGGATCGGATTGGACATGTACGGCCTCCTGGATCGTGATCGACATCTGCGGGACGCAGGCCAGGCCCGCTCCGCCCGGACCCGGCCACCAGGGACGGGTCC
>NZ_JBHZAE010000044.1:0-18994 GCF_042754105.1 Embleya sp. NPDC059237
TGGAGGAGTTGGACCCGTGGTGGCGACCCGACGGATGGACCATCGCCTGGCAGAGAGCCGCCAACGAAGTACGACTGCACCTGCGGCGGGGCGGGACCCTCGACGAACTCGCGCCCGGACACATCGCCGGCGGACAGGACATCGGCACCTGGGCGCAGCGACACGCCACGCCCGGCGTGTGGGCCAAGCTCAGGCCCGGACAACTCGAGCAACTCCACGAACTCGGCATCGTGCCCCGCCCCGAGCACGGCGCAGCGGCAGGCGAGCACGGCGCGGCGGGCGGCGACGGCGTGGAGAACGGCGCGGCGGTGGCCGCGGGTGGTGGTGGCGCGGCGGTGGCCGCGGGCGTCGATGTCGGCGGCTCTGCGGCCGACCGCGACGGGGCGCGGGCGGACAGGCGCGGCCGGGGCGCGTGGGAGACGGCGTTCGCCGCGGCCCTCGCCTACCGCCAACGCGAAGGACACCTCGAAGTGCCCCGCGCACACGTCGAGACCGTGGCGACGCAGACGGCGACCGGACCCGGTGGTGGCGCGGGCGAGGGTGGCGGTGCCGTGGAGGTGCGGCTCGGAAAGTGGGTCAACAACCAACGCACCCGACGCGGATCGTTGAGCGAGGAGCGGGTGCAGCTGCTCACCGAACTCGGCATGCGGTGGTGAGGGGCGGTGTCGGGTCGGGGGGTGGTCGACGTGCTCGGCGGCGAGGTGGCGTGGGTCGCCGACCACGACCCCGACGTGCGCGCCATCCTGGCCCACCGCATGCCCGGCGTGCCCAACCTCGGCGACCTGCGCGACGTCGACTGGGACCACATCGCCGCCACGGCCCCCGTCGACGTGGTCACCGCCGGGTGGCCCTGCCAGGACATCTCCCTCGTCGGCCCCGGAGGAGGCATCACCCATGGAACCCGCAGCGGCCTCTGGCACACCGTCATGGACGCAATTCGCCGTCTACGACCGGGCCTCGTCGTCCTGGAGAACGTCGCCGCCCTGCGCCGACGAGGCCTCGACACCGTCCTCGCCAACCTGGCCCAAGCACGGTACGACACGCAATGGACGAGCCTTTCGGCCTCCGACGTCGGCGCGCCACACCGTCGCACACGCCTGTTCCTCGCGTATCTGGACAACTTCGGTTGCTGCGGGTGTGGTTTCGTTCGATCGAGTGTCGCCCTGTCGAGTTCAGTTCCGGGGTTCTGCGGGGCGAAGCGCGCTGCTCTCGGCCGCGAGCGAACACCAACGCTCAACGATGCTGCGGTAGTCGTCCGAGTTGTAGCTGTGGTTGCCGTTCCACTGCTCCCAGAGGCCGCCTGGGGCGATGAAACGGGCCGCGCGATCGGTGGCGCGGCTGCCGTCGAGGTGCAGGAGCGCACCGAGGACGAACGCCTGGTCGTAGTCGAGGTCAGGGCGCTGCAAGTACCGGTCGAGATAGGCGGTCAGCAGATCTGCGTCCGCAGAGGTGCCGAAGCTGGCAAGCGCGACGCAGTAGCCCTGGCCCGCGAAGGGCATTTTGCTGGCGAGCAGGAGCTCGCCGAGCCGGTCGCGGAACTCGGTCCTGCCGGCGATGGCGATCAGCCAGGCCGCATTCTTGCGTTCCCGCCACCCGGCTTCCAGCAGGACGCCGAGCTCGCGAGGCGTGATCTCGTCCGCGACGACGGCAAGTTCCTGAGCGAACTGCGCGCGCTCAGGGCCGTCGAGCCGAAGCAGGTGGCCGCCGAGCCGGAGGTGGTGGTGGTCGACCCCCATATAACGGCGGACCACGTCCACCAGCTCGGGATCGTCCTCGTGTGTGTGGGGCATAGGCGCATCCTGTCGCGCAATGGGCGTCCTGACCAGCGGCTATCCCGGATGCGCGTCGTGGAGCTCGCCGAGGTCGTCGAGGAGGTGGGTAATGCGCTCGGCGACGCGCTTGTGGCGTTCAACCTCGCGTCCCCAACCGCGGTCTTCGGCGTCGGCGACGAGTTGTCGTTCGACGCAGAGGCGGTCGCGCAGGCGCGGTGCGTATTGGGGCGTGGTGACGAATTTCGCGCAGGTCAGGTAGAGGTCGCACTCGCAGGGGCCTTCTTGGGGCGGGCGCAGGCAGCGGCCGAGTTCGAGTTCGGTCTTGTAGAAGTTGGTCTTGAGCCAGTCCAGCGCGTCCTGGTCGAGCATGCCGGAGCGCAAGGTCTCGGCGAGTGGCCCGGCGATGACCGCGCCGGGCTGGACGACGGCCTGGTAGTCGGCCAGCACGGTGGGGTCCGAGATGTGGGTGTAGGTCATCGACATGCCCGGGCTCTTGTGGCCGAGGACCTTCATGATGGTCTGCACCCGGGCGCCCTTCTCGGCGAGTTGGGTGCCCAGGGTGTGCCGGAACCGGTGCGGGTGGATCGCGGGCTTGCCGACGCCGTTGAGGATGCCCAACGCGTTGCAGATCCTGCGGAGCGGTCCGGCGAACAGGTAGTCGGGGTGGGCGACACTGCCGTTGCGCAGGAACAGGTAGCGCACCGGACGCCCGAGGTCGGGATCGTGGATGGCCCGATCAGCTTGGGCCTGCCGCAGCGCGACCAGCGCTCGGATGGCGTCGGCGGCTTCCTCGTGGACGGGAACGGTGGGCTCCTTCTTGGAGCAACGGCGGGCCCCGGCCGCGGCTCCTGGACACCCGGGGCCTGCCCGAACTCGCCCACACACACCGGGAACACCGGCGGCTCCTGCGCCGGCCGAACGCGAACAACGCCTACACGTGGGCACAGGCCATCGTCACACGGGGGTACGACCACGAGCTGTATCTCACCGGCCGGCGGCGGGCACGAGGACACCGCCTGGTCACGTTCAACCGAGACCACACGGCCACGGGCGGCAGTTCCTGGGAACTCACCGCCCGGCCCGTGATCGTCCATCCCGAAACGGTCGTCCTCGCCCACGCTCTCGCTCGTACGCGCCTACCGGCGACCCCCCGACCCGACCGACACCCGGCCGCGGGCGCTTTCCGCGAACACACCGCCCACACACTCGGACTCACACACCTGGCGCCCGGACCCGACGACCTCCTGTGGTCCTGGATCCGCCACCACACCCGACCCTGAAGAAGCCCGCCTCTCGGGCCGATCCCTTGGACCACCCGAAACGGGCCGCCAAACCCTGCCGCCTATGGCATCCCCAACCGAACTGCACAAAATCTCAACGGATCCCACAACACCCGCGAAACCCAGCGGAAATGAGAAAACCCCAGCCCACACACCCCGCCGGGCCATACCCGAACACCCACCCCCACACCCCGAAAACCCACCCCGCCAGCCCCGCGCCCGGAACAACCATCCCGATACAACAGCGAAACCCCAGCCCACACCCCCCACAACCAACAACCAACAACCACTCACACGTGGAATGCGGCGTCGGGGGGCTCGGCCCGCGGGTGTTCGCTCGGGCCGAGCCCCGGTCAGCCGTTCCGCGAGTGCGAGGACCGCGGCTTTGCGGTCGTACGTGTCGGCGTCGGCTTCCTCGCCCATGTCGAACCCGGCCTCGCGCATCAGCGGCACCAGGTCGTCCGGGGCGCTGCCGTGGCGGACCGTGGGCCACTCGAAACCGGTCCGCAGTTCGCCGTCCTCGTACCATGCGAACGTGTGGATGGGCCTTCCCCCGTTGCTCGCGTGCGTGACCGCGCGCGACCCCGTCGACAGGACCTCCAGGAACCGCGGCCGCATGCCGATGCCCCCGTCGAAGTGCAGGACCAGGGTCCAGTCCCCGCCCTCGCCCGGCACCGCGCACACGCCGGCGAGGAAGGACTCGTCCCACTCGTCGGACTCGGCGACAAGCTCGTCCCGGCGCTCGAAGAGTTCCTTCGCGTCCCGACACCCGCCGCGAGGCTCGGCACTCATCACCCGTAACACCTCCTCGGGTGGAACACCCCGCACCAGCGTCAGGCAGTACCCGACCTCGATCCCCAGGGGAAACACGAACGAGGAACGTATCCAACCGTAGTCGGCCGCAGTCGCCGCACTCATGCGCACACCCTCCCAACGACCACCGACACCAGGAACAGGCGGAACGCACCTTGCCATTTGGCTGATTGGGCTCGGCCAAGGACCGTCGCCGGCCAGAACCTATTTCGGATCCGTGTGAGACGACGAAGCTGCATCTCGCGGTGGACGGGCGGGGGTTACCGTTGTCGATCGTGGTCACCCCGGGGCAGGCCGGGGACGCGCCGGCGTTGGACGCGGCGCTCGCCGGGATCCGCGTGCCGCGACTCGGTCCGGGCCGGCCGCGGGTCCGGCCGACCCGGGTGATCGCCGACCGGGCGTACTCCTCGCGGGCCATCCGTGCCCGGTTGCGGGCGGCGGGGGTGCGGGTGCTGATCCCCGAACGGGCCGATCAGCGGGCGAATCGTCGCCGTCGGGGTCGAGCCGGCGGGCGCCCGCCGGCGTTCGACCGACAGGCGTACCGCGAACGCAACGTCGTGGAACGGTGTTTCGCCCGCCTGAAGCAGTTCCGGGCGATCGCGACACGCTACGACGAGCTCGCCGCCTACTACACGGGCGGCGTCGTCCTCGCCTCACTGATCCTGTGGCTCCGCGAACCACAATCATGATCGTTTTGTCAGACAGGCTCTAGAACTCCGGCTGCACTTCTCCAACCGACCGTCCGGGACCATCGGCCACGGCAGCCGGTCGGCGCGGCGACGTGCAATCCATTGTCCTCGGCCGGCCACCCGTTCGGCTCACCGGCCGACCAACGCACAGAACCCCACCCCACGCGTACCACCACACCCCGACACCACCGCCACGCCACACTTGACCGTGTTTCTCCTCGCGCCTACCGTGACGAAATGCGCCGACCGGTCGACCCGGCGGTAGGAACCATCGAGGAGACGCGACTTGGATCTCCGTTCTCTGCAGTACGCGGTGACACTCGCGGAGGAATTGCACTTCGGCCGCGCCGCGCGCCGTCACTTCATCTCGGAGCAACCATTCGGCAAACGTATTCGGCATCTCGAGGAGGAGATAGGGGTGCGTGTCTTCGACCGCACCAGCCGACGTGTCGCACTGACCCCTGCGGGCGCACTCCTGATCGCCGATGCCCGACGCCTGCTCGCCTCGGTCGACGACCTTTCCGCTCGTGCCACGCGTGTATCGGGACACTCGGTGTTCCGACTCGGGGTACTCGGGTTCGGTGCCGCCGGACTCTGGGAGTCGATGCGATCCCGATTCGTGGCCGACAACCCCGAATTGGCTATCGAATACAGTGAACTGGATTTCACCACACAGCACTCCATGCTTCAAGACGGCGTCGTCGATGCCGCGATCACCGGTGCGCTGAAACCCGTGCGCGGCGTCACTTACGACCTGCTTTTCGAGTCCCCGCTCGCCGTGCTGGTGCCGGCCGGCTCGCAACTCGCCCACCGCGCCTATCTGTCCCAAGCCGAGGCCGCCGAACACGACTTGTTGCGGCTGGACGGGATGGGCGACGACGAGACTTTGGCCGGCTCGTTCGGCGAACGTATTCTCGCCGCGCCGCGGATCGCGAATCCCGCATCCATACCGATGGCGGTCGCGACCACCGGCCGACTGGCTTTCCACAGCATCCTCGCGCGAACGTTCTATGCCCATCCCGGGGTTGCGGTCATTCCGACTGCCGGCACCGTCAGCATCGTGCTCGCAACTCGGACGGGCGACGAACGCCAACCGGTCGTCTCCATCCGAAAGGCCGCACGAGCCGCACGCATCGCAGCCGCGAGTCGCGATTGAACCCGGTGGCCGGCACCTCGCGGACACCCCGCGGAACCCGGGCTCCGCGCGGTGGTCCCCGAAGTGCCGCCAAAAAACCGATCTCACAGGCCGGATCTCCCGATGTACCGGCCGGGCGGTCCGCCTGATCACCACCGCCTCACGGCGGGCGCACACCTTACCGGCGAGTGCCCGCCATCCAGTCCCACGAACCCCTCATCGGCCGGCGCCGAAGGCTTCGAAGTCGATGCCGGGGGCGCCGGCGACGACACGCGAGATCTGACGCCCCAATCCCTCGGCCTCGATCGAGACCACGTCCCCGGGGGCAAGCGGATCCCTGATCTCCGGTCCGTACCTCCCCCACAGTTCGGCCAGGCAACCGCCGCCGCACGTGCCTGATGCGAAGACTTCGCCGGCCCGAAGATCCGTGCCGCGGGACGCGTACGCAATCATCTGGCCGAAGCTGAAGGACATGCTGCCGACCGAGTCCAACCCGATGACCTCACCGTTGATACGGGCGGTGAGCGCGATGTCGTAGGAGTCACCACGGCGCATCGGCGCGAGTTCGTCGGGTGTGACGAACCACGGGCCGAGGCTGATCGCGCTGTCCTTGCCCTTGCTCGGGCCCAGCGGCAGTGCGAACTCGGCGACCTGCAGATCGCGGGCGGACCAGTCGTTCATGAGCATGAATCCGGCGATGCGCCGTTCTGCTTCGGCGGGCGTGAGGTCACGGCCTCCCGCACCGAGCACGACGGCGACTTCGAGTTCCAGGTCGAACGCGGTGCATCCGGGTGGGACGGCCACGTCATCGTACGGGCCGTGAACCGAGTTCGAGTTGGTGAAGTAGAACGAGGGCGCCGCGTACCAGAAGGGGGGCAGCGTGGCGTCCGGTCCTGCCCTGCGAGCGACGCCCTCGAAGTGTTGCTCGAACGTCATGTAGTCGCGCACGCTGGGGGGTTGGGGCACCGGTGCCCGCAGGTGCGCATCGGCGATGGGAAGCACGAGGTCGGGGTCGCGAATTGCACGCTCGCCGGCCTCCTCCAGCCGAGAACCGTCGCCTTCCAGGAGGCCCAGGAGCGAAACGCCCGCTTCCAGTACCCGAATGGTCTCGCCGTCGAGAACCCCCACGCGTTCGACGCTCTCGTGTTCGATCGTGACGAACCTCATTCTTGTCTCTCCATGACCAACGTGTGCATCGGGCCGTCGTTGTAGGCGATGGCATCGTCGAATGCCTCGCCGTAGTCGACCTCACGACCCTCGGCGTCCGCACACCATCGGTGCAGGTTGAGGACGATGCGTTCGGCATCCGGCCATTGGGCGAATTCGCCGAGGTCGAGCGATGCGGCTGCCTCCAGCGGCGTGGCGCCGGCCGTGGAGGCCGCCCGGCCGGATGCGTCGACGAAGTCGTAGTACCGGCGGTGGGCGTCGATGTGCGTCGCGATCTCGTCACCCGTGAGTATCGGGCCATGTCCCGGGACGACGACCTCGGCGCCGAATCCTTCGATCCAATCCAGGGCGCGCCGGGCACCGGAGACGGACCCCATGAGGAGGAGCGGGGTCAGGCCGGCGAAGATCAGGTCTCCGGCGAAAAGGACCGAGCGATGGGGCACCCAGGTCACCAGGTCGCCCGTGGTGTGCGCCGGATAGCCGGGCGAGTGCACCTCGACCCCGAAATCGTCGCCGACGATGTCCAGGCGCCCGTGCACGACGAGTTCGGGCAGCCGCTTCGTGACGTTTCCCCAGTCCGGCGTAGGTGTCCAGAACGGCGGACAGTTGTCGAGGAGCATGTCTCGCTCAAGGTCGCTTCGCATGTTCTCGTGACCTATCAGCGCGACATCGCGAGGCAGCAGGCTGTTGCCGAACGTGTGGTCACCGTGTGCGTGGGTGTTCACGGCCCATCGCAGGCGCGAATTCGGCCTGACCTCGGTCATGGCCTCGAGCATTGCGCTGGTGCGTTCTTCGTTGGCGCACGTGTCGATCAGGACGTCACCGGTCGACGTCGCGACCAGGCCGGCGTTGTTGAGCCACCATGTGCCGTCCGGCTGGATCCAGGCCCACACCTCGTGGGCGACCTCGTGAAGTTCACCGAGCGACATGTGCGGACTCCTCTTCGTTGTCGATGGAACCGGCGAGGACCGCTCGGAACAATCCGCCGGGCGGTGTTCCCGGCAGCCGGCGTCCGCTTCCGGAGATGCGACCGAGGATTTCTTCGGCGGAACACTCCAGCCGCTCGTCGAGCGATGCGCGATCGATCCCGACCAGCCGGCCGTCCCGTTTCACCACGTTTCCATCGACCATCACGGTCTCGACGTCGCCGGCCGACGTCTGGAACACGAGGGTCGATTCCGGGTGCGACGCGGGATGCCGCGAGCGCCCGGAACCCCCCACCAGCATGAGGTCGGCGCGTTTCCCGACGGCGATACTGCCGACCAGCTCGCTCAGGCCCATGGCTTCGGCCGCGTTCACCGTGACCCAGGTCAGCGCCTCGTGGGCGGTGACGGTGAGTCGGTCCGGGTCGATGCCGGCAGCGTTGAGAGCTTTCGTGCCGGACCAGCGCGCGGTGGCGATGCCCAGGCGCAACTGGTGGAACAGGTCACCGGAGTTGAAGGAGACGACATCCGCCGACAACGTCGGCTTCATCCCGTACCGCTTCGCCTGCTCGAACACGGGGAGTCCCATCCCCATGTTGAGTTCCGTTTCGGGCGAGATGGAGATCTTCGCATCGTGGCGCGCGAGTGCGGCCCAATCGTCGTCGGACAGCGTGTTGCAGTGGACGTGCACCTGATTCCCGTCGATGAGGCCGGCCTTCTCGAGTTCGGCCACGCCGGTGGGAAAGGCCCAGATACACCCGGTGTGGGTCACGATCAGGGAATTTCGTGAACGAGCGGCTTCGATTTCAACCCGCGTCGTCTCCAACGGTGCCATCTCGGCGAGTGCGGCGCCTACGCGGATCAGGTCGCCGCCGCCGACGGTGTCGGCGATCCGGTGGAAGTCGGCGACTCGCTCTCGGTGAGAGGTGAAGTGCTGAGGCATCTGTGGGCTGGAATCGAAGAACCCGTAGCCGAACACGCCCCTGATGCCGGCGTCGCGGAGTCCGCGGATGGCGGCGTCGCTGTGGTCGGGCGTGTTGTTGCAGTGTGAGAAGTCGAGCAGTGTCGTCACGCCGGCATCCAGCGCCTCGAGCGCGCCCGCGTGGTTGCCCAGGTACACATCATCGGGTGTGTACGCCGGAGAAATCGTGAATCGAATGCCGGAGACGTAGTCACCCAGGGTCCAGTCCCCACAGATGCCGCGCATCTGGGTCTGCCACGTATGACGGTGGGTGTCGATAAAACCGGGAGCGACAATCTTGCCGGTCGCGTCGATCACCTCGGCGTCGTCTGCGTCGAGGCGGGAGCCGATCGCCGTGATCATGCCATCCTCGATGAGGATGTCTGCCCCCCCCAGCGTACCGAGGCTGTCGTCCATGGTGACGACCCGGCCATTGCGGATGACGGTGGAACGCTTCGTCAACACAACCTCCTTCGTGTCTCGTTCGACCTCAAGCCGACCACAACACCCGCCAGCGATCATCAGTCGAAAAGGTTGCGATCGACGGCCGGCGGCGGGTAAAGACGGCTCCGCGTCACCCTTCGGGGAGGGGCACTCCCTAGCGGTGGTTTGTTGACAGCGGGTCGGGGTCGCGGTATGCCGATAGGAGGGAACGTCGCCTGCGCCTCGGGGGGTTGCGATGACCAAGCGTGTGCCCTGTCCGCCCGCACCGGGGCCGCTGGAGGCCTGAGCCGCGCGTTTCGACGACCTGTTCTCGACGTTGGCACAGCGGCGCGGGTTCCGCGAGTATTTGGCCGGGCTGTTGCTGCCGAGGGACCGCAACAAGACGCTGACCTGCCTGGCCGGCACGGAACCCGTGGTCGGTGCACAGCATCCGGCGGTGCAGCGGCTGCAGTTCTTCCTGTCCGAGTCGACCTGGGACCACGAGCGGATCAACGCCCGCCGCGTGGAGCTTTTGCTCGCGGATCCGGCGACCGCAAGGACGGCTCGGCGACCGCGCACGTCGGCAAGCAGTACCTGGGATCCGTCGGGAAGATCGACCGCGGCGTCGTCACCGTGACCACGTGTTGGGCGGACGAGCGTGTCTACTACCCCCTGCACGCCGTTCCCTACACCCCGGCCCACCACTTCCCACAAGGCAGGAACGACCCCGACTTCCGCACGAAACTGCGGATCGGGGCCGCCCCGGCCCGGGAAGCGAAGCAGGCGGGGGTGTTCTTCCGGGCGGTGGCCGCCGACTGCGACCACGGCGACCAGGACGGCTTCCGCAGCGAACTCGCGCACGCGGGGCTGCCGTTCGTGATGGCGCTCAAGCCCGGCCACGGCGCCTGGAGCCACAAGGATGCGTTCAGGCCCACCGACGCCGCCCGCGAACTTGCCCGGGCGGGCCCGAACCACCCCGGCGACTGGACCGCGGTCACCCGCACCTTCCACAACGGAGGCACGGCCACCCGGTGGGCCGCCGACGCACGACTGGGCTGGTGGGGCCCCGACGGCACCACCCGCCCGGTGGTCGCCGCCACCGATCCGGCCACCCCGCCCGCGCGTTCCACCCGGTACCTGGCCACCAACCTGCCCCGGCCGGGATCGCCCCGCGAGGCCACCAGCCGGCACCGGGCCGCCGACCCGGCCGAAGTGGTGCGCATATACGGGATCCGTCATTGGATCGAGCAAAGCTACAAGCAGGTCGAGGACGAACTCGGATGGGCCGACGTCCAAGTCCGCTCCGACACCGCCATCCGCCGCCACCAGACCCTGGTCAACTGCGCGTTCTCGTTCTGCTGGGACACCTGGTTCGCCCCGCCCCCGTCCGTGGACGCCGAGGAGTTGGAACCGCACCCCCCAGAAAGGGGGAACTCCCACGTCCCACCCGCCCCGAACGGCCTCCCGGCCCCAAGCGATCCGGGCCGTCCGTGGCTGGTTGGCGCCCTGGACCACGCTGCAACGCCACCGGCGGGCATGGTCGACCAAGCCCCCGCCCACCGAACTCCGGGCCCTGATCAACGCCCTCGACACAGGAAGACCCATCGACCTCTACACCCCGGTCTAACAAACCACCGCTAGAGCTTGACGATGGCGGCGTTGGCCGTTCGAACCGGCACCAGTCGCATGTGTGTGGAGCGGGTGGTCCCCCGGTCTTGCCGTTGCTCGTCGTGGCGCGTCATGCTCAAAGCGTCATCTCGCTTCCGAGGACGTGGAGGCCCCGTCGTGGGTGATCACAGCAAGCCGCCGGCGCCCCAACCCGATCCCCCGCAGCCCGACCCCAAACAGAAGCAGGACGGCGCCCTGCCCGGTATCGGGGACCCGGGCCCGGGACGGCGCAAGAAGGACAAGCCGTAGTGCGCGACGACGCCGAGATCGTGGGCGCCCTCGACGCCGAGGGCGCCTTCCCCGACCCGTGGGTACGCGAGGCCATGCTCGCCGTGCCGCGCGCGGCGTTCGCGCCCGACGTGGTCTGGCGCACCGACCCCGCGACGGGCCGATACATCGCAGTGGACCGACTCCTCGACCCCCACGCGTGGGACGAGGCGGTACTGCGCCCCGACCCCGTGGTCACCCAGGTCGACGACGGCACCGCCGACACGGTCGGCAAGGTGGCGAGCAGTTCGCTCAGCGACTACCGCGCGGTCGCCTCCTTCCTCACCGAACTCGACGTCCACCCCGGCCAACGCGTCCTGGAGATCGGCACCGGACCCGGCTGGACCGCTGCCCTGCTCGCCTGGCACCTGGGCGACGAGAACGTCGTCTCGGTCGAGATCGACCCCGCGCTCGCGGCCGGCGCACGCGCCACCCACACCCGGCTGGGCCTCGCGCCGACGGTGCTGTGCGGGGACGGCGCGCTCGGCGCCCCCGATCACGCGCCCTTCGACCACGTGCACGCCACCGCCGCCTTCACCCACCGCCTCCCCTACGCCTGGATCGAACAGACCCGCCCCGGCGCGGTGATCGTCGCGCCCTGGTCACCCGGCTTCGGCGCCGGCGCCCTCCTGCGCCTGGTCGTCGCCGACGACGGCACGGCGTCGGGGAAACTCGTGCGCAGCGTGGCCTTCATGGAGTTGCGCGGCCAACGCGACGACGGCGCGAGCGGGTTCGAGGCGGTGCGTGAGGCGGAGCCGGCCACGGGCGAGGTCGAGGTGGAGTGGGTGTTGGAGTCGCTGTACGCGGACGGGAACTTCACCCACGCCGTCGCGTTGAGACTCCCCGACGTGCGGCTGGAGACGCTCGGAGGCGGGGCCGTGTGGCGGCTGTGGGACGGTGGGCGGTCCTGGGCGTTGGTCGACGACCGGCCCGGGGTCGGCAAGGCCGTCCAGGGCGGGCCGAGACGGTTGTGGGACGAGGTCGACGCCGTGCTGCAATGGCAGGACGAACACCGCGTCCACGGCTACGACTTCGGCATCACCGTCGAACCCGGCCGACAGTGGGCGTGGGCGCAACGGCCCGAACGGCGCTGGGAGATGTAACCGCCGGCACGCGGGCGCGGACCGCCACGGATGCCGGGCCCGCGCCGCGCAGCGGCCGGTGGGCATCGGGCGGCCTCGACCGGGGCCGCGTTTGCGAGTCGCCTATCGTCTCGGGTCGTGACTGATTCGCGTGATCTTCTCGACTGGCTGCAGAATTGGTACGCGCGGCAGTGCGACGGTGACTGGGAGCACGAGTGGGGCGTGCGGATCGCCACGCTCGACAACCCCGGTTGGACGATCGAGATCGATCTCGCGGAGACGGACCTGGAAGGACACCCGTACCCCCTTCGGGTCAT
Organism: Embleya sp. NPDC059237; assembly: GCF_042754105.1. NCBI lineage: Bacteria > Bacillati > Actinomycetota > Actinomycetes > Kitasatosporales > Streptomycetaceae > Embleya > Embleya sp. NPDC059237. The sequence goes on from NZ_JBHZAE010000044.1 coordinate 12,498, forward strand.
CGACCGCGGCCCGCAGGACTGGGTCAGGGCCCATACGGCCGACGAGAAGTTCACCATCGACTGCGGCCCCCGGAACCTGGTCGAAGCCCTCACCCTGTTCCGCGACTGGGCAAACACGACCCCCTCGTGAACCGGTGACACCACCCTTGACGACACCATCCGCTCGGCATCATGCCCGTGGACCACGCGGGGGGCACAGCCGCGACGCGACGGTCGGATTCCTGCCGCCCCACGACGCTCGCTCCCGGAATCGTGGGGCGACGAGCGCGAGACCCACGCCGAGTGGGCGAGTTCCGATTCCCACACGCGGCGCGCACGCCCGCGACGACGCGTCGCCGACCGCGTCCCGGCTCTGCCCGACGGCGCGTTCGCCCTCGCGTACCGCCACGTCGCACGCGAGGTACGCGCCGCAGCGCAGCGCCGCTGCGACGGTCTCGATGGGCCTGATGCAGGAGACGATCGACGGTCGCGGCGGCCGGCGTCTTGGGCATGATCTCGTCGAATCCGGACGGATGAAGATGCGAACTCACGGCCTCGGTGCGGAGCGCCCCACCCACCAGCAGGCGGCTGTCGTCTTCGAGGAGTCGTCCTCGGGCACCAACGCCTCGGCCACGACCACCGCGCCCGACACCTCCGACACTCGCCGGGCGCGGTGGACCGCGACGCGTACATGGTGTGTGTGGTGGAGCTGCTGTATCGGGCGTTGGATCGGCGCGACGTGTTCGCCTCCCTCCTCGAACCGGTGGTCGGATCCGCGGGCACGGTTGCTGGACGGGCCCGTTGGGAGGCGATGCGCGCGGATGATCTCCACTGACAGCCCGGACCGTCCGCCGACTGTCGGAGCGCACCGCCAGACTCCTCGGCGTGGGTATCTTCTACGATTACTTCAGCGCGTCCGACGATCAGGCAGCGGCGTCAGCCTTTGCGGAGGGACCCGAGGACGCCGGTTTCGACACGGTCTGCGTCAAGACGATCGACCCCGCCGTCCTGCTTGGTCAGGCGGTGGCGCTGCTGGTTCGTGAACCCGTCTCACGGGTTGTCGGGCATCCCCGGTTCGGTCATCTGGTGACGAGCCCGGAGGCAGAGAGCGTCTGGATCGTCACTCTCCCCGACGAGGTGCGCGACGCCTTGGCGGAGGCGCCCTGCGAACGACTGGCCGAGATCTGCATACCGTGGTCGCAGGCGGAGGAGTTCCACGGGTGTGCCGATCCCGGCCATCTTGCGGACTTCCTCAACGAGCTTGCGGCACTGGCCGGACGGGCCCGGTCACACGGCCACGGACTCTACTGTCACATGGTGCTCTGACCGCACTGTTCCACCATCGGCTCGTAACCGGGACCGGGTACATCGCCGCGCTGCCGGCCGCGCGCGGCTACGACGTCGTCTCGGTCGAGATCGACCCCGAACTCGCGGAGCAGGCCCGGGCGAATCTGGCGCGGGCCGGATTCGGCGACGCCGTCCGGGTCGTCACCGGCGACGGAACCCTCGGACACCCCGGCCCAGGCTCCTATGACCGGGTGCAGGTCACCGCCGGCGTGCGCCATATCCCCGCGGCGTGGATCAAACAGGCCAGGCCCGCGGTGATCGTCATGCCCTGGGGCACGGACTTCACCGCCGGGGACTGTGCCGTGTGCCTGGATGTCGACGAGGGGGGCGCAGTGCGAGCGGGCCGTTCACGATGGCCACCGCGTTCATGAAATTCCGGCGGCAGCGCCCCGACCGACGCCAACGGCGCAGCGCCGCTCCCCCCGATTGGGCCGAGGCCGCCGTCGCGTGCTCGAGGTGCTCGGGCGGTCCGAGGAGGCCCGGGAAATCCGCCGACGGCTCAGCGACGGACCCCCGGCGACTGACAACGTCCGCCTCCCGTAGAGATGCGGCGCCCCCGACCGCCTGTACACCGGGCGCAGCGCGGCGCTGGACGCGTTGGTGGAGGGTGAGGCGTGTCATCCGCCGCATTGGCCGGTGGCGTGGCAGCGGCGCCCGACCCACGCGGTCGAGTACGTGGCCAGCCTCGGCGACAGGGCGCGGCTGGAGGGTGTGGGCCCGGACGTCGTGCACCGCGGGACGGGGATCGGGCTGGTGGTGGCCCGGCCGGCGGTCCGGGTGGGACGGGTTGAACGCGGCGCAGCGCAAGCAGCTGCTCGCGCTCGGGCCGGCCCCGCCCGCGCTGGTCGACACCGCCGGCTCGGCCGAGGCCGGGGCGGCGGTGGCGGTGTCGGTGCCGGACGGGCCCCGGCCCAAGCGCACCCGCGAACAGGCGTGGACGATCGCGCTGGACGCGGCGACGGCCTACCGGAACCGCGTCGGGCACCTTGAAGTCCCGCGCGGCAACGGTGAGACGGTGACCGCGTTCGACGGGTGGCCGGAGGATGTCCGGCTCGGGGTGGGGGTGACCATCACGTGGGTCGGTGTTGCCGGTCGGGGTCGTCGGGACCGTGGGTGTAACGCTCCTGGTGTCGGTCGCCACAAGGGAGGTGACAGGGAAGTACGACTTCGGCGCGGTACGAGGAGCCCACTTTGGATGGACCTGATGGACTCGATGGGCCTGGCGGATCGGATGTGGATGCGGTCCGAGGGATCGGCACCGAACCGGTGCTCCTGGAAGCGTTCTATCGCAGACACATCGACGCGGTGGGGCGGTTCGTCGCCCGGCGGGTCGACGATCCGCAGTCGGCCGCGGACCTGACCGTCGAGGTGTTCATCGCCGCGATGGGCTCGGCGGCTTCGTATCGCGGCGGGCCGGGGGGCGAGTTGGCCTGGCTGTACGGCGTGGCCCGCAACGTGGTCGCGAACGAGCGTCGGCGCTCGGCGCGGGAGGCCGACGCGTCGCGGCGGATGGCGGCGCGGCGCGCGTTGGACGAGGACGACATCCAACGGCTCGAGGAGCGGCTGGACGCGGCGGCGGAGGTTCGGCGTACCTATCGGGCGCTCGCGCGACTGTCCGAAGAGGACCGCGCGGTGCTCGAACTGGTCAGTGTGGACGCGATGTCCGTGGCGGAGGCCGCGGCGGCGCTCGGCATACGTCCGGTCGCGGCGCGGGTGCGGTTGCACCGGGCGCGGCGGCGACTGGCGAAGGAAGTGGGCTCGCCGTCGGCGCAGCCGTACCACGACACCCGGACCGGACACGTACAGGCGGAGGCGAAGGCGTGATCAATTTCGAGGAACGTGCCTTGGAGGAACTGAAGTTGCTGGCCGCCACGGGAGGTGTGCCGGCGACGGACCCGCCGCCGCCCTCGAGGGCGGCGACCTCGCGGGGCCGCCGCATCGGGTACGGGCTCGCCGCCTCGGTGGTGCTCGCGGCGGGCATCGGGGTCGCCACGCCGATGCTCAGCGGCGGTTCGGCCGAGGCGCAGCCGTTCGAGGTGCGAAAGCAGCCGGACGGCGGGATCCTGTTCAAGGTCGACGAGTTCCGCAATCCGAAGGGCCTGGAACAGCGCCTGCAGGAGCTTGGACTGCGGGTGGTGGTCGACTACGTGCCGTACGGCAAGCAGTGCGCGCCTGGACGCTTCGCCGAACACCCGACGTCCCAGGACCGGTTGAATGCGATCTACCACTGGCTTCCCACGCCGGACGGCCGCCGGTTGACGGACGAGGAGATCGACTTCTACCGCAAGATGTGGACCGAGATCCGCCCGGAACTGATGCCCCCGGACGCCACGTTGGTGCTCACCACGACCTTCGACAAGGTACGGGCCGAGGACCTCCCCGACCCGGGCGACCGCGATGGCCAACGTGCCCACAACACCGACAGCGCCGGCAGCACCACCCTGTACCGGCTCGCGGCCGGGCCGGTCGGCGCCTGCACGCTGATCGACGACCCCAGGCAGCGGGGTCCGGTATTCGACGACGGCCCGACGCTCCCGCCGGGTTCGTCCGCCCCGGTGAACCCTGCCCCGGTGAGCCCCGCCCCCAAGCGGTAGGCAACTCCGCCTCGATATAGGCCCGCCCGGCTCCGAGCCACCATGCCGAACGCCGTGGGCATCGGCTCGGCGTACGCCGGGATCGGGCTCTCGTCGGCATGCCACCCGACTGCCGCACCGGTGCGCGTCGTGACCTCGCGACATACCCGGCGCGGCAGTCGTCGTCCGGCGCCGCGTGCGCCCGGTTCCTGCCCCGTCGTTTCCACGGGCGACGGGGGATGCGACGCCCCAGGCGACGGGGCATTTGAAGCCTCCCCCCGTATGGCGACTCCGAAGGGCCAAAACCTTCATCTTCCACACAGCACCGCGATCGAAAGCTGTCCTACAACCAACTCCTTCTCACGTTCAGGACACACGGCGACGGGTAATCGGTGGGGGCGGTTCGGCGCCCGGATGTGGGGGCCGGCTGCCGCGGTGGGCAGATGAGCTCCGAGCCAGTCGACCGCGGCGGAGGAGGACGAGGCTGCCGGGTGGGGTGCTGCGGGGGTGTGGCGGGGCCGGTGGCGTTCGGGTGCGGCGCGGCGGGCCGGTGCGGGTGGTTCGGTACGCGGCGCGGTGGGAGCGGGTGTGCGGCACGGCCGGTGGGCCCCGGACGCGGACGGAGTTCCGGAGCACTTGGATTTGCGCGAGGTGCCGGAGGGATCGCGGTTCGGCGGGGGTGGGCGGGCGTGGCGCGACGGGCGGCGCGCCGTGGGGTTGATGCCGGGGATGTGTTCGGCATCGCGTGGGCGGTGGTGTGTCGGCGGTGGGAGTCGGCGCTGCGGTGAGAGCGCGCCGCGTCGGGGCGGGTTCAGCCGGCGGCGGCCCGGAGCAGCGCCGGCACGATGTCGGCCAACACGCCTTGGTCGCGGGCGTGGACGGAGCCGGCCTCGGGATCGGGCTCGTATTCGGTGATCGTCAGGCCCGCGACGGTGAAGCGCTCGACGAGCGCGGTGACGGCGGCAAGCAGGGTCTGCGGGGTCAGGCCGCCCGGTTCGGGTGTGCCGACCGAGGAGAACACGGTGGGGTCGAGCACGTCGAGGTCGATGTGGATGTGCACGTGGTCGGCGCCGGTCGCGGCCGTTGCGTCGACCAGGTCCGTCGGGTCGGCGAGTCGAGCCGCGGGCAGCTCGGCGACGGCGTGCCGGTCGACGTACGCACGCTCGTCCGGGTCGAGGGCGCGCACTCCGGCGAGGACGAGCCGGCTTGGTTTCAGGGCGGTTTCGGGCACGAGCTCGGCGGGCCCCTCGCCGAGCAGCGCGCGCAGGATCATTCCGTGGAAGGCCCCGGACGGTGACGATGCCGGGGTGTTGAGGTCGCCGTGCGCATCGAACCACACCACCGCGAGCCGGTCGCCGTACCGGCGCAGGGCGGCCTCGATCGGGGCGAGGTCGACGCCGCAGTCGCCGCCAACGGTCAGCACGGGCCGGTCGACCACGGCCACGGCCCGGCGGGCGAGGGCGAGGTTGCGGACGAGCACATCCGCGTGCGCGACGCCGTCACGGGCTCGGCCGGCGGCGGCATCGGTGCTCACCCGGATCCGGGCGGCGTCGGGGACGGCCCTCGCGAGCAGTCGGGCGCCCTCGATCAGGCGCTGTGCGGTACCGGTGGAGGAACCCTGCCACTGCGGGATCTCGACGATCGTGAGATCGGACATGTCGGCTGCTCCCTGGTGGTTGCGCGGAGGGCGGTGGACGGCCCGGAAATCACCCTAGTTCTGCATGACTATGTGCGCCGGCGAATTTTCTTCCGGTGAATCGACGGTGGTCCGCCGGATTTGGCCTCAGTGTGATGAGGGCGCTGCTGCCGGTCGAGATATCCCGACGCCTCGGGCCGGCCCCGACACCCGACGAGTGGTTCGTGTCTCGGGGGGCGGACTGCGGCGGACTCGGCACGCAACGCATCCGCCACGTCGCGGGCCTGGCCATGCGGGCGAGCTTCGGCGTCCGTTGACACCCAGCCGGCTGGGGTCTCTTGCGCCGCGACCCCGGGTCGCTCTGCGTCAGGCGAACCCTCGGTTCCGCCTTTTCGCGTTCAGGACACCGCCCTCGGTCCGGTCTTCGACACGCCGGTCCTTGGCAACCCCCGGGCCACGCCCGCCTCGGCGAGGGAGTCCGGTGATTGTCGCCTGTGGCCCGGGCGTATCGGCGTGGCTGCCCCGACGTCGCCCGTCTCCATGCTGCCGTAACCCCGCCGTTGGACCACTACTTTCCCATCCCAGGCCGACGTTGCCCAAATCCTGCGGGATGTGAGGGGAGTTGGTCCTCCTACGCCTCGCAAAAGGGTCCGGCGCGGGTTGCCGTCGGCCGCGGCATCGGCGGCACGGCCACCGACCCGAACTCTGGATGCGACGTGGTGCGGGGTGGGGTCGCATGGGGTGCAGGTGGGCGCCGTTGACGGCTGGGTCTGACGGGGGCGAGCGTGCGCGACATCACCACGGGCGCCGGGGTCCCGTTGAGTTCGTTCTCCAACCATTTCGCCTCCAAGGAGGCCTTCGGCCTAATACTGCAACGACACTTCGTGATGGCCTCTGCGTCTGTAGTGGCTGATGCGGGCTCGGGCTTGGCTTCTTCTCCGCCAGTGGGACCAGGAGAGTAT
>NZ_JBHZAE010000045.1:0-18050 GCF_042754105.1 Embleya sp. NPDC059237
TCTTCGACCCGCACCCCGCTACGACGTCGGCAAGACCGTCAAACGCGAGCGCACCCTCACCGCCCACCACGACCGCACAGGATAAAGACCAAGCTCAGGGCATGTCGGAGAACGTCGTACGGTGATCGCCGTGCCGAGTTGGAGATCTTGTGTGAGCGGAGAAACGCGTTCCGTCACATCCACAGATTTGTCCGATCGTGGGTGCACGGTCAAGCGGGCAGGGTGTCTTACCGGTACTTACCAAGAATTACCGAGTCGCTGTCACGTGACGAGGAAGGCGGCTACCCTCAGACTCGATCCGATCGAGTCGCGATATAGCGAACAGGCTTTCGGAGAAGGTGAGTTCATGAATCCGTCCACGACCGGCAATGCTCGTCGCAGGCTTGGGGAGCTCCTTCGCGAGCACCGGAGGGACAGCGAGATGACCGGCGCACAGGTCGCAGCAAAACTTCGATGCTCGGGGGCGCACATCAGTCGCCTGGAGACCGGCAAGCGGATCGTGACGCGCACGCTGATCAATGCCTTCGCGAAGGTCTACAATCTCGACGAGCAGCAAATCGCTGCCCTTGAGTCGCTGCGCAAACAGGCACACGAAGCCGAGGCCCCGTGGTGGGCCACGTACAACGTCGGAAGCGCATATGCGCGTCTACTGGAAGCCGAATCCGTAGCGCTGCGCTGCCTCGACTATCAGACCGTTCTTGTTCCGGCTCTGCTCCAAGTGCCGAAGTACGCCTTCGCCGTCAACGCCATGGGTTCGGCGGACCTGAGCCGTGGCCAGGTGGATGCGCTCACCGAGGTTCGCATGAAGCGGCAGGAGCGCCTGCGGGACGATCGCCCGCTCCGACTCGAGGCGATCGTGACGGAAGCAGCCTTGCGCTTCGTCGTCGGTGGCCCGGACGTCTACGGAGGCCAGATCCGCCATCTGCTCGACGTGGTCGACCACCTGGAGCACGTCACAGTGCAGGTCATCCCCTACGCGGCGGGGGAGAACGGTACGCAGACGGGTACGTTCAACTTGTACGAGATGCCCTACGGCGAGGGGGACTTGGCCTTCGGTGAATCGGTCAGCGGAGCAACGGCCATCACTGCCCCGCTCGAACTACGCCACCTGCGGAGGTTGTTCATCGAACTGCGAAACTCGGCCCTCAGCCCCAAGGACAGCCGCGCGTTGATCAGCAGCCTCGTCTGATCAACCGGAAGAAAGCGAGAGACATGAGCCACGCCTACGTCGACGATGCCACGGAACTATCCGGGGCTCCCTGGCGCACCAGCTCGTACACCGGAAACAACAGCCAGTGTGTGGAAGTCGCCCGGCTACCCACGCCATCCATCGCCGTCCGGGACTCGAAGGTTCCCTCAGGCCCTGCGCTCACGTTCGTACCGAGCGCGTTTGCGGCGTGCATAGCTGCGATTGCATAAGCACTATTCCACTGAGGACGCCCCGGCGAATGGGGGGCGTCCTCACCGCGTCACGGTAGCGCTCATGCCCGACGAAACGGGAGAGGTTCACGCCGCGCAGGTTGGTCCTGGGCCCATACGTTCCGCTCGCATCACGTGGCGTCGCCAGTCCAGCTGGTCGTGATGAACGTCCGTGTGTGTCGCCCGTACGTTGCGACAGACCACCCTCCCGCGTGAATTACGCCATGCCCGGGAGGACCCGACGCGACGAAGCGCTCCGTCCCCCGGGCCGGGGCGAAAGACCGAGGGAGGACCGCATGGCCGACCACGGTGGTGACAAGGCATGGATCAAACCAGGGAATTCGCAGCCCACGCCGGGCGGGTTGAACGACCACCCGAACGGTTCCGCCCCGGCACCTATCGCAGAGACGACAGGTGACGACAGGGATCGCCCGCCTCCTCGCGGACGCGGGCGCTCTCCCGCACGGCTGGAGAGATGCCTTCGCAACGGCGACTACACCTCGGCCATCGACCGCAACGCCACCGGTGAACACGGATGCCAGGTGACCCGAGTCTCGGCGGCCCAGCCACCGGGTGCCAGTGCGCCGACCCGGGGACTCGGCGTCGCACCTCGGGCGGTGCGCGCAGGGGAGGCTGACGGTTCGGCCCCTTCGTTGCGGCGGGTCGGGCGGGCTGGGTTCGCCAATCGACGACGGTGACCCGGTTCGCCCACGCTTCTGTCCACTCCGAGCGGCGCTCGCCGCCGGGAAGGGTCCATCCGGTCTCCGGGGATTCGCGTACGACGGGATGTCACGCATGCGCCGCCAACTGCTCGTGGAGGCCATTGAGCCCGGAGGCCGAACAGGCGGAGACCATCGAGCTGCCGCATCGGGTCGCGGCGTCCGTTGGCGACCGGGCCGCCCGCCTGCGGTGCTCGCTCCGGCTAGCCTGGCGGTCATGGAGTTCCGCGATTTCGGCGAACGACGGTCCGTACAGCGTCCGAACCTCGAGGCCGTGGACCTGGAGGAGGATCCGGGTCTGTTGAAGGGCCTCGTCGACCTGACGGCGGTGGTCGTCGACGGCGGTGCGCACACGGGGGTCCGCTCCGAAGGTGCGATCACCTACGGGTCGTTGACGGACGTCGGGTTGGGCGAGACGTACATCCAACCGTTGCGGCTCGCGGACGTCGTGATGAGGCGCTGCGATCTGTCCAACGCGCGGTGGCGCGATGTCGGTATGTCCCGGGTGGAGCTGGACGGTTGTCGGGCTGTGGGTCTGGCGTTGAGCGGCACGCTCGACGACGTGTACGCGGTGGACACGCGGTTCGACATGATGGCGCTGGGCCGCGAGCGTGGCCGGGCGTGGACGGTGTTCGAGCGGTGTTCGTTCAAGGATGCCGTGCTGTCCGGTTCGTTCGATCGGGTGATCTTCCGTGATTGCGACCTGTCGGGTGCCGAGTTCGAGGCGACGTCGGCGCGCGGGGCGGATGTGCGTGGTTCGCGCCTCGACGGGGTGCACGGGCTGATGACATTGCGGGGGGCGACCCTGGACGGGGACCAGGCGCGCGAGGTGGCCGAGCAACTCGCGGCGGAGGCGGGCTTCGTCGTTGCGCGCTGATCTGTTGCCTGGCGGTTCGGCTACTTGCTCCAGTTGTCCCAGGTCGGCCGATTGTCGAATCGCTGACCCTGGTTGTCCCAGGTGGGGCGGCTGTCGAACCCGGCCGGGGCAACAGTGGTGCAGGCAGCGGCGACGAGGGGCCACCAGGCCGCCGGATCGGCCGCGATGCGGTCAGCAAGTGCGAGCATGGCGTGCCACTCCTTCCACGAGGGCGACCTTCGAGGCGGTGCAGTATCGCGTGCGGGTGCCGTCGAAGCGGCCTCCGTGCTCGAAGTACTTGTTCGCGGGGTGGCCACCGCCGCAGAACGCGTAGTACGGGCAGCCGGCCCGGCAGGCATCGACTCCGGCGAGGAATTCGGCCAGCCATGCGGTGCGGTCGGCGGCTTCGTCCAGGAGCATGTCCAGCGGGGTGTGACGGACGTTCCCCGTCGTCAAGGTCCCGAATCTCTCGTCGTCGAACCCGGCGAGCTCGGGCGAGATCAGGACCACCGAGCCGTCGTAAGCGATCGTCGGCAGCGGGTCCAACCTGTCGGAGCCGTCGGGCCGGTCACCGTGCAGGACGGCCCCGGCGAACGACAGGACCCGGTCGATCTCGCGGACCCGCATCCGGCCGTCGCCGCGCCACGCGGCGACCATGGTGTCCCAGAACGCGGTCGTCTTCTCCGTGTTGGACGAGGACTTCGAGGCGTGGCGAGCCGGTCGGGTCTCGGACGAGGAGGAGGCGGCGTGGTGGGCGCCGTTCCTGGACGAGGTGGTCGCGGCGACCGGTCGTGGTGTCACGTTCCGCAGGTTGCGGGTGGTTTCCGAGCCGGTCTCGGAATACATCCGCTACGAGCACATCGGCACCGGACAGAACATCAAGGCCGGTGAGGAAGTCCGGTGGTTGCCTCGTGCACAAGCGGGCGACCTGACGCTGCCCGCGCTGGACGGCTGGGTGTTCGATGAGCAGGTTCTGCTGCTGCATCACTTCGGCGGTGACAATCGCATGATCGGCCACGAACTGGTGCGCGACACCGCGCGGGCCGCCGCGTACTCCGAGGTGTTCGAGCGGTTGTGGGAGCGGGCCACTCCACACGAGGAGTATCGAGTCGGCTGAACCCGGATCCCAGTACCGCTGGTACGCGTAGTCATGGTCACTTCACCGTCCTCCGGCGCTCAGGCCGCCCGCGCGGCGTTGGGCGCGCGCCTGCGCGAGATCATGCGGAACGCGGATCTCGACGGCGTCCGTCTTGCAGCCCGAGCCGGGTGGCACGCGTCGAAGTCCAGCCGTCTGACGACCGGCGCGACGCTTCCCTCACCGTCGGATATCCGTATCTGGTGCGCGGTGTGTGGCGCGGACGATCAGGTCGAGGACCTGCTGGCCCATTCCCGGGATGTCGACTCGCTGTACGTGGAATGGAAGCGGCGACACAGGGGTGGCCTGCGTCGGCTCCAGGATTCCTATACCGCCGAGTTCGAAAGAACGCGCCGCTTTCGCGAGTATCGGTGCGACGTGATGCCCGGGTTCGCACAGACCCACGCCTACGCGCAGGCCCTGTTGGCTTCCGTGGCCCGCTTCGACCGCATCCCCGACGACTCACAGGAGGCGGCGACCGCGCGCCTCGCACGATCCTCGATCGTCCGGGCATCCGCAGAGCGCACATTCGTGCTGCTGATCGACGAAGCGGTCCTTCACCACCGCATCGCGGACGACGCGGTCATGTCCGAGCAACTGGGTCACCTCCTGGCCCTGATGGCGTTTCCCGCCGTGTCCCTGGGCATCCTGCCGATGCACGCACGCCGGGACTCGATCCTGCCTCTGGAGTCGTTCCTCGTCCTCGACGACTCCCAGGTACGCATCGAACTGCTCACTGCCGAGATCCGCGTCACCGCCCCGAGCGAGGTCAACGGCTACCTCCGCGCCTTCGCCGAACTCTCCCGCCTCGCCGTCCACGGCGCCCAGGCCCGCGCATTGATCGACACAGCGCTGAACACCTCGACCTGACCTTCTCGCCGCCAACAGACCTGTCCAACTCGCACAGGCCACTCTTTACTCGCGGGCTATGGCGTGGTCGATGAGGGGCCGGCTACGGTGGGCTCGTACATCGCGAACAGGCTCCATCCGCCCGCCAGTCGGGTCGTGACCGTGAGTACTTCGTGGACCGCGCCGTCCTCGGTCGTCTCCTCGTGTGCGATGACCGGTTCGATCAGGGCCGCGTCCTGGCTGTGCCAGTGCGGCGCGATGCCCGGCAGCGCGAGCAGCGATTCCAGTGCGGCGGTGACGTCGGTGTCGAACGGGCGCCGTACCCGAAGGTCCCGGGCCAACGCCACCGCGGTGTCGCGCAGTCGGCCCACGTCGGTGAAGCGGCGGGCGGCCGTCGGGCCGAACGCCCACAGCAGTCCGTTGACCCAGGGCCCGTCCCTGGAAGTTCCCAGCCACGCGCGGAACGGGGCGGTGGCGTCGACGAGGTTCATCGCGTGGTCCAGGAGCGCGGCGGGTCGGGGTTCGAGCCGTTGCAGGAGTTCGCGATATCTGTCTTTCGGCACCGTCTCCGGGGGCGGGTCCTGGGCCGGAGGGCACGCGAGGAGCGACAGGCGTTCGCGTTCGGCCGCGGTCATCCGCAGGGCGTCGGCGACCCGGCGGAGCATGTCGGCGGGGGGAGCGGTGTAGTCGCCGCGTTCCAGGGTGGCGTACCAGCGCAGGCTCACCCCGGCGAGCGAGGCGACGTCGTTCTGGCGCAGTCCGGGTGCGCGCGCGGCGGTGCGTGGGCCCAGGTGTACGTCGCCGGGGTCGATACGGGCCCGGCAGGTGGTGAGCAGGTGACACAGGTCCTCGCGCCGGATGTGGTCGGCGTCCAACGTCCATCCCCCAAGGCCGTCACGTCCACGGATGCGGCGACTGAAAATCGACTTGTTTGTTCCTTTGATGTTCACGACGTTTGTCGCTGTGCGCGTCACATCGTGTCATTCGACGATTACGTGCGTCGAGCGTGTTTTCCCAGTTGGAGGCACCGTGCCATGCGACGAAAGATCGAATAGGCAAGATCAGGGAGGCATATCCGCACGTGCATCCCGGGGGGCTGTTCCTCACGACCTACCGCTTCCCGTGCAGGTCAGCGACTATATGGGACTTGCCGACGCGGCCGTGTGATCACCGAAATCGGAGAAGCACGCCATGTCGGCGGAGAAGGGAACACGGATATGCGGGGCACAACAGCGGCCATGGGGTTGGCCGTACTGGCCGTGGTCGCGGCCGGATGCGACTCGGGGGACTCGCCGAGCGCGAAGAAGACGACGCAGCCGTCGAACACCACGAGTGCGACTCCCACATCCGGGGCGGGCGGGGTGGCGCTCACCACCTACCGCAGTCTGTGGGCCGCCGCGACGAAGGCCGCGCTCACCTCCGATTACGAGAATCCGGAATTGCGCGAATACGCCCACGACGACGCCTTGGCGTACTTCGTCGGCAGCAACCTCAACAACAAGGAGAAGGGGCTCGTGGCGAAGGGTGAACCGGTGATCGCACCGCGCGTGGTGGCCGAGGCCGGGGACAAGGTCACCGTGGCGGACTGTGTCGACGGCTCCAACTGGCTGAAGTACCGGCTGTCCGACGGGAAGTTGGCGGACGACGTTCCCGGCGGCCACCACCGAGCAGAGGCGACAGTAACTCGGACCACCGTCGGTTGGAGAGTCACCCATCTCACCATCGAGGAGGTGGGCTCATGTTGAGACCTCGTTCCCTCGTGCTGGGAGTCGTCCTCGGGTTACTCCTCGCCGCCTGCAGCACCCAGGCGTTCGCGGACGACATCGTCGGTACCACCAACAGCGGCGGTGGAAAGATCACATGCAACGGAGCACAGTGCACCCTTTCAGCTGGTAACAACCCCGGTACGAGTGCCCCCAGTGGGAGTGGACACGGCACCACGCCTGCGGGTACCGGCGGAACCTCGGGCGGAACCGCGCCCCAGGGTCCTCCCGTGCAGGGACCGCTCGGCAATCCCGCGCCCGGGCTGGCGCCTCCCGCGTTGCGCAACACCGGTGTACCGCCCGCGCCGCCTGCTCCGCCGTTGCCGCAGGAGGTGGCGCAGACGGCGGTGTCGCAGCTGCGGTTGCCGTCTCCGGTGATTGCGACGAACCCGCTGGGTGAGCAGATCGTGAATGTGCCGACGTGGTTGTGGATTGCGCCGGCGTCGTGGGTTCCGGTGTCGGCGGCGGCGGCGGTGCCGGGGGTGTCGGTGACGGCGACCGCGACGCCGCAGCGGGTGATCTGGACCACCGGCGACGGGGCGACCGTCACCTGTGCCGGGCCGGGGACCGCGTACTCGACTCGGTTCGACCCGGCGTCGACGTCCCCGGACTGTGGTCACACCTACGTCCGTTCGTCCGCGTCGCAGCCGGGCGCCGCGTACACCCTGTCCGCGACGATCGAGTGGACCGTGACGTGGGCGGGCGCTGGCCAGACGGGCGTTGTGCCGGGGATGCGCACCACCGCGCAGGTCGCCACGCGGGTGGCCGAGGTGCAGGCCGTCGTCGTCGACTACCGCCCCTGACCCCCTCCATTTCCTGACACGACGCCTGTTCGAGGGCTCGATCCGACTTTTCGATGGGAGACGAGTTGTGGGTACCCCCATGCCCGAATCGCCCGCGCGGGGCCTGAACGGCGCCCCGAAACGCGGCCGCGCGGGGCGGAGCACGCCCGGGGAGGCGCGGCGCGGTGTCGCGCGGCGGGCGCCTGCGGTGGTGGGTGAACGCCGGCGCAGGTACGGCTGGTTGTGGGGCGGGATCGCTCTGGTCGTCGTCGCGGGTCTGTTGTTCGCGCTCGCGGCGCAGCGCCTGGGCGATCGCCACAGTGTGTTGGCGTTGTCCCGCACGGTCCCGGCCGGGCAGGTGATCGGCGACGGGGATCTGCGCCGTGTTCGAGTGGCGGAGGACGGTGGCCTGGGCCTGTTCCGCGACGGTGACCGGGCGCAGGTGGTCGGCCGGGTGACGCTGGTTCCGCTGGAGTCCGGGGCGCTGTTGCAGCGTTCGTTCCTGGGTGAGGCGCAGGCGTGGCCGCCTGCGGGTCGGGCGGTGGTGTCGGTGTCGGTCAAACCCGGTGGCGCGCCCGGCCAGTTGCGGGAGGGGCAGCGGGTGGCCGTGATCGAGGCCGCCCCACCGGCCGCGCCCGTACCCGCCGCGTCGGGGGCGGCGGCGAGTGAGCCTGCGGCGGCGCGGGTGGTGGCGACGGTGGTGACCCTGGGCGGTGCGGCGGCGAATACGCAGGACACCACGGTGAGTCTGTTGGTGGAGATTCCCGCGTCGCGAACGGTTACCGCGATGCGGGAGCCGCGCCTGATCGTGTTGCCGGCGACCACGAGCGAGGTGCCGTGATGCGCCGGATGGTGGTGGTCGCCTCGCTCAAGGGTGCGCCCGGGGCCACGACGACGGCGTTGGCGTTGGCGACCCGCTGGCCCACCGTTGCGTCCGACCCGGCGTCGGGGGAGGTGCCGGCCGGGGTGCGGTTGTTGTTGGAGGCCGACCCTTCGGGTGGGGACGTGGCCGCCTGGCGCGGTCTGTCCCACAGCCCCGGCCTGTTGGACCTGGCGGGCGCGGTGCGCCACGGTTCCGACCCCGGGGACCTGATCGCTTGCTGGGCGCAGTCCCTCGCGGAGCCGGGGGCGTTGCTGGTGGCTGCTCCCGCGAGCGCGGCGCAGGCCCGTGCCGGGGCGGACCTCCTCGCCCGTTCCTCGTTCGCCGCGGTGCGGGCCGCGAACACCGCGGCTGCGGCCGGGGTGCTCGTCGTCGACGTCGGCCGGCTCGGTCCGGTGGAGTCCTCGTGGGCGGGCGTGGCCGACGCGCTCGTGCTGGTGACCCGGGGCGGGGTGGACGCCCTTGCGCATGTCGCGGCCGGGATCGAGGACCTCAAGGTGGCCGCGTCGTGGATGTGTCTGGCCGTGGTGGGGCCGTGCCCGTACCCGATGGCCGAGATCGCCCGCACGCTCGGGCTCGACCGTGTGCAGCACCTGCCGTGGGATCCCGACGCGGTCGATGCGTTCCGCCGCGGCGCTCTGCCGCGCCGCACACGCGGCCGCCGGGGTCTGCCGGTGGCGATGGAGGAGTTGATCCGCGAGGTCCGCCGCCACATCGAACTCCCGGGCGTCGGCACCGCACGGCAGACCGCGCTCTCCGAGCCGACGCCTCCGGGCGGGATCGAGAAGGGAGGCCGTCGATGAGTACCCCACGAGACCCGGCTCACCTGCCGTGGATCGGCCACGAGCAGACCCCCGGTCGTGACGAGCAGGCGTACGCGGCCGCGTTGCGCGAGCGGATCGGCCCGCGGATGACCGCCTACGCCCAACAACTGGAGGACGCCGGTCTGCCGGCGCAGACCGTCGCCGAACGCGAGGCGACCGTGCGCAGCCTGTTGGCGTCGGAGTTGGCCGCCGACACCGCCACCAGCCTGCAGGCTGGCCGCGCCCCGTTGGACGAGCTCGCGGAGGCGCGGGTGACGCGCCTGGTGGTGGACGGCCTGTTCGGTCTGGGTGGTTTGCAGCGGTTGTTGGAGAACCCGGAGATCGAGAACATCCACGTCAACGGCTACGACCGCGTGTTCGTCAGGTATGCGGGCGGGCGCAAGGAGCGGGTCGAGCCGTTCGTGTCGAGCGACGAGGAACTCGTCGAGTTGTTGCGCACGGTGGCCGCGCGTTCGGGTGCGGAGGAGCGGCGTATCGACCGTACCCAGCCGAGCCTGAACCTGCAGTTGCCCGACGGGAGCCGCCTGTTCGCGGTCATGTTTTTGACGCCGCGCGTCTCGGTGTCGATTCGCCGGCACCGCTTCCCCCGGGTGACCCTCGACGTCCTGGAGAACCTGGGTGTGTTCGACCGCGACCTGCGGTATCTCCTGGGCGCGTTGGTGCGGGCGAGGATGAACATCCTGGTCGCGGGTGGCACCGACACCGGCAAGACGACGCTGTTGCGCGGCCTGGTGTCGGAGATTGCGCCCGAGGAGCGGTTGATCACCATCGAGGACACGTTCGAGCTGGGCCTGGAGCGGGACGAGCAGGCGCACCCGGATGTGGTCGCCCTGCAGGCCCGCGAGGCGAATCTGGAGGGTGTCGGCGCGATCGACCAGGCCGAACTCGTCCGCAAAGGGCTGCGGATGGCGCCGGATCGGGTGATCGTGGGGGAGATCCGCGGCTCCGAGGTCGTGCCCGCCTGCAACGCCATGTCCCAGGGCAACGACGGCTCCCTGTCGACGATCCACGCGTCCACCTCCGCCGGGGTGTTCGCGAAACTCGCCGCCTACGCCGCGCAGTCCCCGGAGCGGTTGTCGATGGAGGCGACGAACCTCCTGGTCGCGGCCGCCGTGGATTTCGTCGTGCACGTGACCTGGTCCACCGACAAACAGCGCGTGGTCGACTCGGTCCGCGAGATCGTCGGCGCGGACGGCCCGCAGGTCGTCTCCAACGAGATCTACCGTCCCGGCCCGGACCTGCGCGCCGTACCGGCCACGCCGCTGCGCGCGGAGACCGCCGAGCGCCTGTTCCGCGTCGGCTGGCAACCGCCCACCGTCGGCGCCTTCGGCGCCGCGGGGGGATGGGGTGGTGCCCGGTGAACGGCGCGGTGCTGCTGTGTGGCTTGCTGGGCATGGGGTTCGCCGGTGGGGTGGTGCTGGCCGTCGCCGGATGGCGGGGAACCCCCGTGCGGAGCGAACCGGACACCGACAGGGCGGTACCTCGTTGGGTGCTCGCGGCGCGGGAGGTTATGCGGCATCAGCGCCTGGTCGTCGGTGCCGTCGTGGCCGGGATCATCGCCGGCGCGTTGACCGGCTGGCCCGTGGGCGGGTTGTTGACCGCGATTGCCGTGCTGCTGGTGCCGCGCATCGTCGCCCCCGACCGTGGGGCGAAGGAGCGCACGGAGCGGATCGAGGCGGTGGCGGTGTGGACCGAGATGCTCCGCGACACCCTGTCCGCCGCCGCGGGCCTGGAGCAGGGCCTGCGGGCGACGGCTGCGGCTCCGCCGGGGCCCTTGGTGGTGCCGGTGCGGGCGTTGGCGGCGCGGATCGAGGCGGGGGAGCGGTTGCCGGACGCTTTGCGGGCGTTCGCCGACGACGTCGACGACCCCACCTGCGACCTCGTCGTCACCGCCCTCGTGCTGGCGGCGGAACGCCAGGCTCGTCAACTCCCCGCCTTGTTGGGCACCTTGGCCGAGGCCGCCCGCGAACAGGTCGTCATGCGCCTGAAGGTCGACGCGGAGCGCACCCGTGTGCACAGCAGTGTGCGGATCGTCGTGGGCACCACCCTCGCCATGGCCGCCGGTCTGGTCCTGCTCAACCGCCCCTATCTCGATCCGTTCGACACCGGCACCGGGCAACTCGTCCTGGCCGCCGCCGGCAGCCTGTTCGCCCTCGCGTTCGCCTGGATGGCGAAGATTGCCGCGATCCCCGCCCCCGCGCGCCTGCTCCAACCCCACACCGCCACACCCGAAACGCCCCGGGAGGCGATGCCGTCATGATCTGGCCGATGGTCCTGGGCGCACTCGCCGGCACCGGCGTCCTGATCGCCCTCAAGGCCGCGTTCCCACCCCGAACCCCCCTGTCCGAAGCCCTCGCCGCCCTCCACCGCTCCGCCACCCCAGCACCGATCGCCGACGCCGAGGGCGAGCGCTGGTCCGCCCGCGCCGGACGCGTGATGGTCCCCGCCCTGACCGCCCTCGGCCTCCCCGGCACCACCCTGCGCCGGGACCTGCGGGTGGTGGGCCGCAGCGTCGAACGCCACCTCGCGGAAAAGGCCGCCGCCGGCGTGGCGGGACTCGTCCTGCCCCCGCTGTTCCTGGGCCTGCTCATGGCGGGCGGTGCCATCGGCCCCGACGTCGTCACCCCCACCGGCGCCGCCCTGTGCCTGGGCATCGCCCTGTTCCTCGCGCCCGACGCCGACGTGCGCGCCAAGGCCCGCGCCCGCCGCGCCCAGATGCGCCACACCCTCTCCGTGTTCCTCGACCTGGCCGTCGTCTCCCTCGCCGGCGGCGCCGGCGTCGACCAGGCCCTCAACGACGCAGCGTCCGTCCCCCACGGCTGGGCCGCCCAACAACTGCGCCGCGCGTTGTCGACCGCCGCGCTCACCCGCACCGCCCCCTGGGAGCCGCTGGCCCGCCTCGGTGAGGAACTCGACGTGCGCGAACTCCGAGAGCTCGCCGCCACGGTCGCCCTGGCCGGCTCCGAAGGGGCCCGGGTACGCGCCTCGCTGACGTCGAAGGCGGCGAGTATGCGCACCCGCCAACTCACCGACGCCCAGGGCGCCGCGAGCGCCGCCACCGAACGCATGACCCTCCCCTTGGCGGTCCTGTTCCTCGGGTTCCTGCTGTTCATCGGCTACCCCGCCGTCTCCGCCGTCGGAGCCGGCCTGTGAAAAGCCCGTGAGTTCGCGACACGCCCCCGAGAAGCCGACTTCGACTCCACGACTCGCACGCAAGGAAGGCACCGATGACCATCCCGGACGAGAACACCACCCCGGACGAACACGAACCCACCACCCCCGAGCCCCGCTGGGCCCGGGCGCGGGCCTTGTGGCATCGGTTGCGCACCGAGGACGACGGCTACACCACCGAGACGATCATCGTCACCGCGACCCTGCTCGCGATCGCGATCGCCGTCCTGGTGATCCTCCGCAACAAGATCGTCGCCAAAGCCAACTCGATCAACTTCGGCATGGACACCGTCGAGGCCGCCACCCACACCGCAGCCTCCGCCGCCCACGCGTTCCTCACCCTCCTGTAGACACGATGACCACCCCGACGACGAACTCCCCGCGCCCGACCCACGCGACCGGCCCCGCGATTCCGTCTCCCGCCGCTGCGCCGGGCCGTGTCGATCGGGTGCGTGCGCGGTTGCGCGGGGACGCGGGCGCGGTGACGGCGGAGTTGGCGGTCCTGACGCCGGTGGTGATGCTGATCCTGTTGTTGATCGTGCAGTTCGCGTTGGCCGTACACGCCCGGCACGTCGCGCAGGCCGCCGCGTCGCGCGCGCTGGCCCAGGCCCGCGCGGACGGGGGAAGCGCCGCCGCCGGGCAGGCCCGCGCCGAGTCGGTCCTCGCCGCCGTCGCCGGCGGCACCCTCCACGGCCGGTCCGTGCGGGTGACCCGCGACGCCACCACCGTGCGGGTCGTGATCACCGGCACCGCCACCTCCGTCGTCCCCGGCATGCACCCACGCATCGAGGCCGTCGTCACCGGCCCCGTCGACACCTTCAGACCCGACCTCGGCCCGGGACGGTGACCGATGCCCGCACCCCGCACCCGCCACCTCACACCCGCGCCGCGCCGCCGGCTCGCGCGCCTGCGCCAAGAGCCCGATGCCGGTTCCGTGGCGGCCGAACTCGCCGTCCTGCTCCCGTTGTTGGTGCTGGTTCTGCTGCTCGTGGTTGCGGCCGGGCGTCTGGCGGGGAATCGGATCGAGGTCAAGGACGCGGCGCACCAGGCCGCCCGTGCCGCGTCCCTGGCCCGTGATCCCGTCACCGCTCGCGCCCGTGCGGAGTCCACCGCGCGCAGCGCGCTGGACTCCTCCGGCCTGTCGTGTCGCGATGTCGGGGTGAGCGTCGACGTCTCCGCGTTCGCGCCCGGCGGCGTCGCCCGCGTCACCGTCCGGTGCACCGTGGACCTCGCGGACGTCACCGCGACGGGGATGCCCGGCAGCCGTACCCTGGCGGCGACCGCGACCAGTGCCGTCGATACCCACCGCGGTGTCACCGTCGGCGGTGTGCGGTGAAGCCCGCACGAGGGGTGCTCGCCCGGCTGCGTGTTCGGGCACGGGGTGCCGACCCGAGCGGTGACGCGGGGCGGATCACCGCGTTCGTCGCCGCGTTGATCGCCGGCCTGATGTTGTGCGCGGGGCTGGTCCTGGACGGCGGCCTCGCCTTGGCGGCGAAGACGGACGCGCTCGACGCCGCCCAGGAGGCGGCCCGTTCCGGTGCCCAGGCCCTGGATCTGGCCGCCGCGCGCGGCACGGGCCCCGCCGTGGTCGACGCCGCACGCGGTCGGCAGGCGGCGTTGGACTCCCTGGCCGCCGCCGGCTACCGGGGCACCGTGACCGTCGCCGGGGCTCGGGTGACCGTGCACGTCACCCATCGGCAGCGCACGCAGATCCTCACCCTGGCCGGGGTCTCCGAGATCACGGTCACCGCGACCGCGAGCGCCGAGGCACAGCGCGGCGTCCTCACCAAAAACGACTCCCGACCCGGAGGCACACCATGACCTCCACACCGTCCTCCACCGGAGCACGCCGCGTCCTGCACGCGACGACAACCGGCCTGCGCCTGCTGTTCGGCGCGGCCGGCCTGGCCCTGGTCACGGCCGGCATCCCGTGGCTGCTGGTGCGTTACGTCGGCAACCCCGACCCCTGGCAACACGACGACGGTTGGGGCTCCCCGAGCCGGGCCTGGGACAACCTGTCCCAACCCCTCGACGAGGACGTCCTCGTCCGGCTCCTGGCCATCGTCGCGTGGATCTGCTGGTGCGCGTTCGTCCTCAACATCGCCGGCGAACTGTGGTGGTACCTGCGCCGATTGCCCGCGTTGGCCGCCGACACCGGAGCTCGCGCCGCCCACGCCGCGCACCTGGCGGAGTTGCCCGCCCATCGCATGGTCGCCGCCGTCCTGGTCGGGGGCGTGATGCTGGCCGTCCTGGCGATGTGGCGCACCATCCCCGCCGCCGCGGCACCCACGACCGTGTACCAACCGGCGCACAGACCCCCGGGGATCGCCCAACCGGCGACGACCACCCACCAGCACACGCCCGCCCCGCCGCCGGGCGCCGACGGCGGGCACACCGCGAACGCCCGCCCCGCTCCCGGCGATACCGCCGCGCCCGGGCCCTCGGTGCCTTACACGGTCGTGCGCGGCGACACCCTGTGGGACATCGCGGCCGAGCGCCTGGGTGATCCGCTGCGCTGGCCGCAGATCTACACCCTCAGCAAAACCCTCGCCCAACCCGACGGCGCCCACCTGAGCGATCCCGACCTCATCGAACCCGGCTGGATCCTCCACCTGCCCGCCGACGCCACCACGCCCACAACGGGCGCCGACGAACCGGACGAAGCACCACAGGAGCCGGACGCGGCGCCCGCCCCGCCCGCTCGCTCTGCCGCGGCCGGGGCACCCGTGTACCCGCACATGCCCGACGTGCCCGGCGACTCCGTGCCCGCGACCCCGCTTCCGTCACAGCCCACCACGCCCCCGGCCACCGGGATGCCCGGCGGCTCCGCGCCGACCGCGGCCCCGGGCACGAGTGTTCCGGTACCGGCCGCACCCCCGGCCCCGACGAAGGCGCCCCCGCCGGCTGCGCCTGCTCCACCCCCCACCGCCGCTCCACCTGCCGACGTTCCTCCCGCCGCCGCGCCCGTGCCGTCCGCGCCCGTGCCCTCGAGCCCGGCACCCGTTGCGCCCGCCGAGGACGAGGACGACGGTGGGCCGGTCGGCATCAATGTGGGGGAGGCGGCCTTCATCGGCGTCACGCTCGCGGCGGGGATCGCCGCGACTTTGGCGTTCGCGCGTGCGCACAGGCGTCGTCGGCATCGGGTGGGGGATGCGGAGCCGCCGCCGTTGTCGGGGATCGTGCGCGAGGCCCAGCACGCCCACCTGTGGGCCCACCACACCACCCCCACCCCCGACGATCCCGACGGCGACGAACCCGCCCACGACGCCCCACCGTCGGCCGACGTGGCCCCACGCCGCCCGGTCCCTGCGCCGCCGCAGCCGGCATCGACGATCACGGTGGGGGTGCGCGGGCGCCGGGAGTTGACCGTGTGGGATGCCACCGCCGGTAACGGCCTGGGGCTGACGGGCCCGGGCGCGTTGGGGGTGGCTCGGGCGGTGGCGATGAGCGTGGCCACCGCCGCCCAACGCACCCGCCCCGATCCGCCGCCCGCACGGGTGCTGCTGACCGCGGCGGACGCGGCGATCGTCCTGCCCGGCCACCGACCGCCGCGCGAGGGTGGGCCTTTGCGGATCGTGGCCGATCTCGACCGGGCTCTCGACGAGGCCGAGGCCCACCTGCTGGCCCACCGCCGCGCCGCCGAAAGCGACGGCGCCGACGAGGGCGGTCCCGGGACGCTGATCCTGCTGACGCGCGCGGATCGGCAACGCCTGCCGCGGATGCGGGCGATCGCCGCGCACGGCGCCGGCGGGGGAGTGGCGGTCCTGACCCTGGGGACGTGGCCGGGTGCGAGTTGCCACGTCCAGCCCGACGGCTCGCTGACCCGCGCGGCGGACACGGTGGGCCCGTCGGTGCGGTTCTTCCACCTCGATCCCGAGCACACCCGCGACCTCCTGGACCTGCTGGCCGCCGCCCACGGCCACACCCCGAACCCACCCACCGCCCGCCCGCGCCGCACCCCACCGGGACCGACCGCCGCCCCCCGCCCGAGCATCCGCCCCGCGACCCCACGCCGAGGCGGGACGTCCACGATCGTGGTGAGCCTGCCCACCACCACCGAACTCCCCGACCCCCCGCACCGCATGCCGGCCACACCGCCTTCCCCGCCCGATGCCGCCGAGGCCGATGCGGACGTCGACGACGAAGCCCACGCCCGAGCCGACCCGGCCACCGGCACCACCGCCCCGGCCGACGCCCACACCGCGGACCACCACGAACCCGACGCGGACACCGCCCCCGCCCCGGAACGCGACGCCGATGCCGATGCCGATGCCGGCAACGGGACGCGACCGCAGGACGAGCCGGACGGCATCGGCACCGCGCGACACGACGACAGCGACCCCGAAGCCCCCGACACGGACGCGGAGACGAATTCGGACCGGGGCGAGGACGCCGAGAGCGACGGGGTCCCCGTCGAGCGGGGCGCGCCGCGTTCCTCGGAGCCCGTGGTGGTGTTGCGGGTGCTGGGGAATTTCGGCATCGACGCCGGCGGTGAACCGATCCCGCTGGGCACATCCCTGAAATCGGGGGTGAAGGAATTCCTCGGTCTCCTGGCAGCTTATCCGGAGGGAATTCGAGGAGAGGAATTGGCGGACAAACTGAATGCGCCGTTCGATCCGGTGGAGGCGCGCAGGGAGATGGCGAACATCCGCCGCTCGGCCCGGAAGATCCTCGCCCGGGCCGGGGATGCGGTCGGCGCGCGCTGGGCGGTGTTCTTCTCCCGCTCCGGGGACCGCTACCTGTTGGCCGCGGACCAGATCACCAGCGATCTACGCATCCTGACCACCGCCCTGGACACCGCCGCGCACGCCGCCGACCCCGCCCAGGCCGCGGCCGCGTGGCAGCGGGCGATCACCGCCTACCGCGGCCCCTATCTCGAGGGCTCGCCGTATCCGTTCGTCGACGAGATCCGCGAGAGCGTCCACCACCGGATCGTCGACGCCCACACCCGCCTGGCCGAACACCACACCACCACCGGCGACACCGACCGCGCCCTGGACCTGCTCGCCCGCGCGATCACCCTCGACCCCACCAACGAAGCCCTCCACCAAAGGACCCTGCGCCTGCAACTGGACGCCGGCCGCACCGACGCCGCGGTGCGCACCCTGGCGGCGCTGCGGCGGGCGCTGGCCGAGATTGACGCCGAACCCGACCCCGCGACCCTCGACCTGCTGGCCGCCGCCGACATCCCCGACGCCCGCCGAGCGGCCTCGTAACCCCCGCCCGACACCCCCGAACGGGCGGTGCACCCCCGGACCGTTTGGGCGTCGCCTGGGGCGTCGCCTGCCCCGTCGCCTGGGGCGTCGTCCTTGGAAACGACGCCCCCCAAGCGGCTGTATCCGCAGGTCAGGGCCCGATGTGCACCCGTGAAAATGCGCAGGCTGTATATGGGGTTCATCGTGAGTAACCCCAATCCACTCCCGGCGGCCCGGCCCCCTCCCTCCCGGCCCTCGTTCCTCCGGCTCGTAACCCCTCCTTTGTTCCTGTTCCCGTCCCCTCTCCTCGCTCTCCCTCTCCCTCTGTCTCCTCGCTCCCTCGTTCCCCCAGCCCGGCCCCCGGGCCCGTGCCGGCCCCCGCGCCCGGGCCCCGCGCCGGCCCCCGGGCCCGTGCCGGGCCCGCGCCGGCCCCCGGGCCCGTGCCGGCCCCCGCGCC
>NZ_JBHZAE010000046.1:0-16086 GCF_042754105.1 Embleya sp. NPDC059237
ACCCTCCTGGCGCGGGAGTGGTGGGGCGGGGTGGCCCTGTCCCCGGGACAGTGGCAGCGCATCGCCGTGGCGCGCGCGATCCATCGCGACGCAGGTCTGTTGGTCATGGACGAGCCGACCTCCGACCTGGACCCGCGGGCCGAGCACCGGATCTTCACCGGCCTGCGCGACCTGGCCCACGACCGCGCCATCGTCCTGGTCACCCACAACCTGGCCAACACCTCCATCGCCGACCGCATCATCGTCCTCGACAAAGGACGCGTGGCCCAATCCGGCACCTTCCACCAACTGATCAACCAACCCGGCCTCATGCGAGACCTCTGGCACCTCCAACAAGACCGCGACGCCTACCGACCAACAACACAACTCTGACCGAAACCCCCACAACACCCGACAGCACAGAACGCCACCACAGCCTGGCGGCCCACGCCCCCGAGCGCACTCCGCGAACAAGCAACCACCCCGCCCCGCAGCCCCGTACCGACTCGCGACGCCGGCGACACGGAGTTCGTCAGGATTGGTCCGGGTTGTGGTGGGGAGGGCGGCTGGCACGCGGATGCCGCCGCCGGGCACGTCCGGGTTCGAGTCGAGCCCGAACCGGGAGTTCGTGTGCGGCCTCGCTGCCGTGCCCCGTGCCGGGTGCGTCCGCCCGGAGTTCTCGCGCAGCCCCATCACACTCGTTTCGTGTACTCGGCCCGGTCGAGCGATCCCGGTTGACCTCGCCCGCGGACGAATGCCTAGAATACAAATTCTAGAGTCCCCGTTCTAGGGCTGTGTCGAGATGGAGTCAGGACATGGACATGGATATGACGGATCGATCGACGGCGAAGGCCGGACTCGGGGCCGGGGCGGATGCGGCTCCGTCGGTTCTGTGGAAGGCGTTTCGCGTGCTGGGGGTGTTCAGTCACAGTCGGCGTGTGCTGACACTCGCCCAGATCGTGCGCCGCAGCGGGCTGCCCAAGTCCACCGCGCATCGAGTGCTCGCGATGCTGCTCGAGGTGGGCGCGGTCGAACAGCACAGCGACGGGTACCGGATGGGACTGCGGATGTTCTCGTTCGGCACGCTCCCTCCGGAGGTCGCGCTGCGCGATGCCGCCCTGGTGCACCTGGAGGAGCTGCATCGGGTGACCGGCCAGACGTTGCATCTCGCGATCCTGCGCGACGGCGACGCCGTCTACCTTGAGAAGCTCCGCAGCCGCCGATATGACCGCTCCCCGGCCCTGGTCGGCGGTCGACTCCCGGCCCACTGCACCGCGATCGGCAAGGCCATGCTCGCCCACTCGACGGATCACACGGTCGCCGAGGTACTGGCCGCACCACTGGAACGGCGCACCACCCATTCGCTGACCTCACCGGCGCTCATCCGCCGACACCTGACCACGATCCGGACCGTCGGCTACGCCGTCGATCGTGAGGAGGCCGTCGACGGGATGGCCTGCGTCGCGGTCCCGGTGCTGGTCGACGGCCGGCCCGTCGCCGCGGTGTCGGTCGGCTTCGCGGCCGCGGCCGGCAGCGGCGCCGTGCTGATCGACCCGCTGCGCCGCACGGCCGCGGCGATCTCCCGGTCGCTCCCGGCCGGATCGGTCGGTCGGCTGATCGCGACCGGTGGGTAGGGTGGCGGCCATGGACAAGACCAGCGCGAACCGGGACCGGATCCTGGACGCGGCGGAGCGGCTGTTCAGCACCCGAGGCTACGCGGACGTGACCGTCGGTCAGGTCTGCCGGGCTTCCGGCTTCCCGGTGGGCTCGATCTACCACCACTTCACCAACAAGTACGGTCTCCTGGCGGCGGTGTTCGAACGATCCTCCGGGCTCTTCTTCGAATCGCTGCCGGCCGTGGACGACCTGCCCGGTGACCCGCTCGACCGACTCGGGGCCTTCTACGACGCGGCCGCGCACGTGATCGGCGACCGGGTGCTGTTCATGCGGCTGATGTTCCTGCTGCAACTCCAGGAGGACAAGGACGGGACCATCGTGCCGCTGGTACAGGAAGCACGCCGTCGGGTACGGACCGAGCTGATCGCGGTGATCGAACCGGTCGCACGCAACTGCGGCGTCTCCGACCCGACGGGACTCGCCCTGGAACTGGCGGAGTTGACCATGTCGTTCACCGCTGGCCTGGTGGTCTTCACCGACGCCGAGGCGGTCGGAATCCCCTCCGGCATCCGCCGCCTGCGCCAATTGGTCCTGGCCACCATCAGGGACGACGCGGGCCGGGAGGGCACTGCCCGGGAGAACGACATGCGCCAAGGCGCCGCGGCAGGATCAGCGAGCCCGCACCGACGCTAGCCCCGCCTCGACGGCCTGCGGCGCGGGAAGGCCGAAGCGGGCCAGGAACACCACGGTCAGCGCCACGACCACGCCCGACCCGGACAGCACGACGATCGCCCCCTCGCGCGGCGGCCCACCGTTAGGGGTGAACGCGGCCAGGACCGCCGCGACGAAACTGCTCGCGGCGGCGCCGCCGATCCAACGGGTCAACGCGTTCGCGCTGTTGGCCATGCCGATCCGGGACGCGGGCACGAACTCGGCCAACAGCGACGGGATCGCGGCGTACCCCAGACTCACCATCACCCCAATCGCGAAACTCGCTACCACCACCTGGTACGGCCGATCGTGCGCCACGGACAGCACACCGAACCCGCCCACTCCCGCGAGTCCGGCCGCCACGAGAGTGAAGCGGGCGCCGAAGCGCACGACCGACCGGCCGCCGATCGGCGCGGCGATCATCGACGCGATCGTCATCGGCAACAGGTACACCACCGAGGCGGTCAGCGCCGACGCGCCGAAGCCGTAGCCCGCGGCTTCGGGCCGTCCACGCACCAGTTGGGTCAGCGCCAGCACCGCCAGGTACATCACCGCCCCGACCAGCGCCGACAATACGTTCGCCACCACGATCGGCCGGCGCCGCAACAGATCCATCGCCAACAGCGGGTCGCGGCGACCGCGCTCGACCCGAACGAAGATTCCCAGGACGAGTGCCGCCGCGACCGCCATGGCGGGAACGGCCGGTGACGTCCATCCCCAACTGCCGCCCTGCGACAGCGGCAACATCACCAGGATCAGTCCCGTCCCCAGCACGGCGGCACCCGCGACATCCACCTGCCCGCCTGTGTCGACACCCGATCCCCGCGGCACGAACAGGACGACCAGGAGCACCGAGCACACGGCCACGGCGGCACAACCCCAGAACAGCACCCGGTACCCCGGGTACACGCGATTCAGCAGGCCGGCGGCCACCGGTCCCAGCCCCCCGCCCACCGCCAGGGTCCCCGACACCAGCGCCACCGCGGAGGCGAGCCGGTCGCCGCCCACCTCGCGATACAGCACTGTGACCGCCAGCGGGAACACCGCCCCCGCAGTGCCCTGAAGAGCGCGCCCGAGCAGGAACAGCGGGAACGAGGGGGCGAGCGCGGACAGTACGGCGCCCGCGGCGAGTACCGACAGGCAACACACCAGTACGCCTCGACCGGCTCGCAGGTCGGCGATCCGGCCGAACACCGGGACGGTGACCGCCGAGGTGAGCAGCCCCGCCGTCACCGCCCAGTTCGCGGCACCGGGCGAGACACTCAACTCCCGGGCGATGTCCGGCAGTACGGGAACCACGACGGCCGGTACCGCGCCCGCCACCACCCCGGCGAAGCACAACGCGAACAGCAACGGGCCGGAACGGGCCGACGGTGGATCCTGAAGGGTTGGCATGGCCGCACCGTGCCATCGGCCGGCACGCCAACGGGCGATCCGTTCCGCCGGCCGGGACGACCGAACGCCGACCCCACCGGCCGCCCAGCCGTGCCACCGCGGTGTCCCGGCCACCGGAACGATCCTCCCCAAGCGTGCGCGGCGCGACCGAGACTCGCAGGCGTGGATGCGATCACCACCACACCCCGCCCGCCACGGCGTGACCGAGCGGCCGTCGACCACCTCCCGGCGGCACGCACGCGTGTACGGGTGTCGTCCCGTGTGGGGGCATCCACGCGACATCCAGGCGACTCACCCCATGGGAGCCCAACACATGAGCAATACGATCGTCACGTCCGATGTGACGGTGGGAGAACACACTCTCCGGGTCAACCGCGCCGGCCAAGGCAACGCCGAGACGATTCTCTTCCTCCACGGTTCGGGGCCCGGCGCCACCGGCCTGTCCAACTTCGCCGGCACCATCGAGGCCCTGTCCGACACCTACGACTGCCTGGTCGTGGACCAGATCGGGTGGGGTGACTCCAGCCACCCCGAGCACACCCCGCCCGGCTCCCGGCTGCGGCAGAATGTCGCGGCCTGCCTCGGCCTGCTCGACGAACTGGGCCTGGAGCGAGTCCACCTCGTCGGCAACTCGCTGGGCGGCGCACTCGCGCTGCACCTGCTGGTCCGCGCTCCCGAGCGGTTCGGCAAAGCCGTCCTCATGGGCGCCGCCGGCGCGGGGAACATGACTACGCCGCCGGCCGCGATGATGCGGCTGATCACCTTCTACGAGGACCCCACCGCGCGATCGATGGCCGAGTTGATCTCGTTCATGCTGTACGACCCCACGCTG
Organism: Embleya sp. NPDC059237; assembly: GCF_042754105.1. NCBI lineage: Bacteria > Bacillati > Actinomycetota > Actinomycetes > Kitasatosporales > Streptomycetaceae > Embleya > Embleya sp. NPDC059237. The sequence continues at coordinate 4,535 of NZ_JBHZAE010000046.1, forward strand.
TTCGGCGACCGGCTCGGCGCCATCGCCGAGGAACGCCTGGCGATGGCCATCCGCCCCGAAGTCGAGCGCTCGCACCGGCAGACCTTCACCATGGCACCCGGCGCCGGCCCCGGGCTGCCCGAGATCGCGCTCGAGCGGATCACCAACGACGTGCTGCTCGTGCACGGACGCGAGGACGTGATCGTCCCGCCCGAGGGTAGCGAGTGGTTCGCCCGCCGGATCCCCAACGCCCGGCTGTACCTGGTTCCGCACTGCGGCCACTGGGCGCAGATCGAACAGGCCGACCGATTCCAGGCCGTGACCCGCGCCTTCCTCGCCGGCGCGCTGTAGGCCCACCGCACGCACCTCCTGTACCACCCGAGAGTCGTCCCACCGCGCACTCGTCCCCGTCGCACCCGTCCCCGCATCGCCGTCCACCGAACAAGGGAGCAGGACCAGACCATGAACATCGTGAGCGCCCTGGGCTACGTCGTCGTACGAGGCCCCCTGGAGGCGTGGCAGCGGTTCGGCCCCGAGATCCTCGGATTGCAGCCCGCCCCCTCGGCCGACCCGGACACCCTCCTGTTCAAGACCGACAGCCGCTCCTGGCGGCTGGCGATCGAAGCCGGCGAACCCGCCGGCCCGCAGTCCCTGGTCGCCCTGGGCCTCGAGGTCAGGTCGGCAGAGCGGTTGGAAGCCCTCGCCGACACGCTGCGCTCGCGCGGCATCGAGGTCCACGAGGACCCCGACCTGGCCGAACGTCGCCGAGTCCGCGGCCTGATCGTGTTCCGCGACGCGACCGGCAACACCCTCGAGGCGTACTGGGGCCCGAGCGTCGACAAGACCGGCTTCACCTCACCCCGCGGCGTCACCTTCGTCGCCGGCGAGACCGCAGCCGGCGAGATCGGCATCGGGCACACCTTCCTGCTGGCCGAAGACGTCGCCCGAGCCGCCGCCTTCTACACCGAGCACCTCGGCTTCAAACTCTCCGACACGATCGCGTTCGGCCCGCAGCCCGCACACTTCCTGCACTGCAACCCCCGCCACCACTCGGTCGCCTTCGCCGCGCTGCCGGGCGCACCGGCCTCGGGCCTGGGCCACCTGATGCTCGAAGTCACCACCCTGGAAGCCGTCGGCCGGGCCCTGGACGCCGTCCAGGAACAGGAGATGCCCATCCCGCTGTCCATCGGCGAACACAGCAACGACCGGATGACCTCCTTCTACGTGCGCACCCCCTCCGGTTTCGACATCGAATACGGCTACAACGGCCGGGTCATCGACGACCGGGACTGGACCGTCAGCCACTACGAGTCGCCCAGCAATTGGGGGCACCGCTTCACCGCCGTGCCCGGCCCCGCGACCGACTGAACCGAGAAAGAGCCCGTCATGTTCGACGTCAACGAGCTGGTCCAGCCCGAACAAGGGTTGATCAACCCCAGCATCTACACCGACCCCGAGGTCTACCAGGCCGAGCTGGAACGGGTCTTCGCCCGCAGCTGGCTCTTCCTGGCGCACGACACCCAAATTCCCAAGCCGGGCAGCTTCGTGCAGACCTATATGGCCGAGGACCCGGTCCTGGTGGTTCGCCAACGGGACGGGTCGGTCAGGGCGTTCCTGAACCAGTGCCGGCACCGGGGCATGCGCATCTGCCGCGCCGACGAGGGCGTCGCCCGCGCGTTCACCTGTACCTATCACGGCTGGGGCTACAACCTGGCTGGCGAACTGGTCAACGTGCCGATGCAGGACCGGGCGTACCACGACGAGATCGACAAGGCCGAATGGGGCCCGACGCAGGTGCCGCGCCTGCACAACCACAAGGGCTTCATCTTCGGTACGTGGGACGAGAGCGCGCCGTCCTTCGAGGACTACCTCGGCGACATGCTCTGGTACTTCGACGCCCTCGCCGACCGCTACGACGCGGGCCTGACCCTGGTACCCGGCGCCACCAAATGGGTCATCGACTGCAACTGGAAGTTCGCCGCCGAGCAGTTCGCGAGCGACATGTACCACGTGCCCTCCTCGCACGCCTCCGCGATGGTGGCCCTGATTGAAGACCCGGCAATACTGTCCGAGTTTCAGCAGCAGAGCACCGCCGCACCCGGCCGGCAGTACGCCGGCAACGGCCACGGCTCGGGCTTCGGCCTGCGCCCCGACATGGTGCCCACACAGGCAGGGTCCGACTTCGACGCGTGGGTCGTGGCCAACCGCGAACAGATCTACCGCCGGATCGGCGAACAGCGCGCGCTGGCCGTCAACGGACACAACACCGTCTTCCCCAACTTCTCCTGGCTGACCATCAACAACACCATGCGGGTCTGGCATCCGCGCGGCCCCGGCCAGATCGAGGTGTGGTCTTGGACCTACCTGCCCAAGGACGCCGACGAGCGGGCCAAGCAGGCGGTTCGCACCAGCACCATCCGCACCTTCAGCGCCGCCGGCGTCTTCGAGACCGACGACGGCGAGAACTGGACGGAGATCCAGCAGGTGCTGCGCGGCCACCAGGCGCGCAAGACCACCTTCAACGCGCGGATGGGTCTGGGCCACGAGCGGCACGGCACCGACGGGATGCCGGGCCGGGTCACCGACGACATGTACACCGAGATGGCCGCCCGCGGCATGTACCGGCGCTGGGCCGACCTGATGTCGGGGCTGAGCTGGCCGGAGATCACCGAGCGGGACAAGGCCCGGCAGCAGCGGGAACAGGAGGCACACCTCGCATGAGCGACACCACCACCACAACGACGCACCGACGTCGACCTCGCGACCCGCTACGACATCGAGCGCTTCCTCTACCTGGAGGCCGAACTCCTGGACGACCAAAAGTTCGAGGACTGGCTGGAACTCTTCGACGACGACATCCACTACTGGCTGCCGACCCGGACCACCCGAACCGTCCGCGAACGCGACCTGGAAATCGCTGGCCCGGAAGGGGCGGCCTTCTTCGACGACGACAAGGCATTCCTGACCGGTCGCGTACGCCGATTGGCCTCCGGCCGCTCGTGGTCGGAGGAACCCCCCTCCAGGACCCGCCGGTTGATCACCAACATCCGACCCACCCGGCTGGAATCCGGCGAGTTCGAGGTCCGGGTCAACTTCCACGTCCTGCGCAGTCGGGCGGAACGCCACCACGACACCTTCTTTGGCGAACGTACCGACCTGCTGCGCCGCATCCCGCAGGAGCCGGGATTCCACATCGCCCGCCGCCGGATCGTGCTGGACACCACCACGCTTCTGGCCCCGAGCATCAGCATCTTCCTCTGAGCGGACTCTTCCTATGAGCGAATACAACCGGGAGCCGTGGATCCGAGCCGGTCGGGTCGACGAGTTCCCCGAGGACCAGGCCGTGCGGCTGGACACCACCCCACCGGTGTCGGTGTTCCGGTCCGGGGGCGAGCTGTTCTGCGTCGACGACACCTGCACCCACGAGGACTTCTCCCTCGCGGACGGTTGGGTGGAGGATGGCACGGTGGAATGTCCGCTGCACCTGGCCAAGTTCTGCCTGCGCACCGGCGCGGCGCTCGCCGCACCCGCGTACCGGCCGCTGGCCACGCACGAGGTGCGGGTCGACCGGGCGGATGTGTACGTGCGCATCGCCCGGGGCGACGACACCTCGAGCGAGCGGCGATGCCCGGGCACCATCGGCTCCGAGGCCGGCGGTTCGCGCCCGGTCGGTGCGGACGCGGGCGGCCGGGATGCGGAAGGGACCGGCCATGGGGTGGCTTGAGGGTTCGTCGATCCTGGTCACCGGCGGTGGATCCGGCGTCGGTCGCGCCGTGGTCGAGCGCTTCGTCGCCGAAGGCGCACGGGTGGTCGTGCTGGACCGGTCCGCCGAGCGGCTGGACGAACTCACCACCGCGTTGGGCGATTCGATCCGTGCCGTGGTCGGCGACGTGACCCGCTACGAGGACCATGAGCGTGCGTGCGCGTGCGCGGAGGAGGCGTTCGGCGGCCTGGACACCTTCGTCGGCAACGCCGGACTGTGGGACTTCGCTCGGTCGTTGACCGACACGCCCGCCGACGTCCTGGCCGCCGGCTTCGACGAGTTGTTCGCGGTCAATGTCAAGGGCTACCTGCTGGGCGCGAAGGCCGCCGTACCGCTGCTGCGCAGGTCACGCGGCAGCATCGTGTTTACCCTGTCCAACGCCTCCTTCTACCCCGGACCAGGGGGTGGGCCGGTGTACACCGCGGCCAAGCACGCGGGCTTGGGCCTGGTGCGGCAACTCGCCTACGAACTGGCTCCGGACATCCGGGTGAATGCGGTTGCCCCGGGCCCGATGGCGACGGGCCTGAGCGGTCCGAAGGCGATGGGACTGGCGGACACCACGATCGCCCGGGAAGTGCCCATCGACCGCATCGTGATCGAGCAGTCGGCGCTGGGCGTCGCGGTCCGGGCCGAGGACGGCGTCGGACCGTACGTGCTGCTCGCCGCGCGCGAGTCGGCGACGACAACGGGCACTGTGATCGACATCAGCGCCACCGGCATCCCGCGCCGACACGGGTAGCCCGGAGCGTAGGCCGGGCGAACCGCCGCGGACGAAGGAAACCGAACACGTCGACCAGCGTGCCGAACCGGCACGCTGGTCGACGTGGCGCGCGGTCGGTCGGCCCGGGTCGGCCTTGTGCAGGTGGTGAGGTGCGTGTTCGGGCGCCCGGGCAGGACGGGTCGCACCCACGCCCGGAATCGCGCTGCCCGATCCACGCATCGCCGATTGCCGCCCGCCCGTCGGTTCGCCGGTCTCCGCGTCCGCAGCGGCTCGGCGTGGCCTCGGTCCGGTCCGCCGAGCCGCCGGGTGGCCCGATACGGTGCGACCCGGAGCGCTGTGGCAGGGCCGGTTCGTCGCGGGCCGTGCACACGAATGCCGCCCGATCGCGATGTCCTGTCGCGGTCGGGCGGCATTCGTGTGCACGGAGGGTGCGGGTCGCAGCCGGTTCCCGGGGCGGTGTCGTGCAGCGGCGTGCCGGCTATGCCGTCATGGCCGAGCGGGCGTCGACCAGGTCGAGGGCGACATCGACGATCAGATCCGCCTGGCCGCCGACCGGGCCGCGCCGGCCCACTTCGACCAACACGCCCCGGGTGTCCAAGCCGTGGTGAGCGGCGGCACGTTCGGCATGGTGCAGGAACGAGGAGTACACGCCCGAGTAGCCCAGGGTGAGGGTCTCCCGGTCCACCCGCACCGGTCGTTCCCGCAACGGGCGCACCAGATCGTCGGCACCCAGGACGGTCATCCGGCCCAGCGCGCCGAGGGTGTCCGCCGGCCAGACGGCGGCGTTGAGCGGGTGGCCCAGACAGTCGGTCCCGGTCATGAGACCGCCTCGCCGCCGCAGGTCGGCGTCATCGCGCAACCGCCCGGATCCACCGCGGTGGGCGAGACCGGGACGGTGCCGGAACGAACGCTGCGGAGGAGCCGTTGTCGGCGATCGTGTGCCGGCCCAGGTCCGGATCGCGGTCGGGGACCAGGGCGACCTCGGCCTCGGCGCGCGGCGGGATCAGCCCGGCGAACGGCAGCTCGGCGCCGTCGGTGTATGCCATGTCGGCGAAGAGGGTGCCGAAGTCGGGTCGGTCGACGCCGAGTTGTCGCTGTACGGCGGCGGACGTCAGGCCGATCTTGTAGCCGACCGGGCGGCGGCCTTCGGTGATCCGGCGTGCGACGTTGTGACGTTGTATGGCGTAGCCGGTGGCAGCCGGGTCGCCGTCCGGGAGTTCGGTGCGGATCGGCGGAATGGCTGCCCCGGCGCGGTCGGCCTCGTACAGGCGGTCCGCGACGCGGGCGATCCGCAGGTCGCCGGGCTGCTCGGTCACGGCGCCTCCGTGCTGATTGCGATGCCCGGGTTGCCTGCGTGCGGCGATCGGGCCTCGGGACGGGATCGGAGCCGGGCCGCCAACGGGCCGGGTGCAGCGGAGGGTTTGGCCAGGGCTCGCAGGTCGGTCGTGGGGGACGCCAGCGCGGCGGCGTGCACCGGCACGCGACGCTCGATGAGCACGCGTGCGGCGCGCAGCTCGCGCGGACGATCCAGGCCGGCGGCGGCGACCGGGACGCCGCCGCGGGTCCAGAATCCGAGGAAGCGGCCGTCCGCCAGCTCGCCCGCCTCGGCCGGGTCCACCGGGTCCACCGCGTCCGCGGCCTCGGCGCGCAGGACGAACTCGTCGCCGGGGGCCGGGCGTCCGTACATCTGCAGGGTCCGGCCGTACTGCTCGGAGTAGAAGTAGGGCAGCGCGGTGTGGCTCTCCAGGACGCCCGCGAGCACGGCGCCGGCGACCGCGCCCTGCTGCATGGCGTTGTCCCAGTGTTCGATCCGGCCCCGGGCGGGCAGGTGCGGATGCGCCTGGTTCGTGGCGTCGCCCGCGGCGAGAATCCACGGCACATTGGTGCGGCAGTGCCGATCGACGACGATGCCCTCGTTGCACAAGACCCCGGTCGCCTCGGCGAGCGCGGTGTCGGGTCGTACCCCGACGCCGACCAGCACGGTCGCGGCGGGCAGCACCTGCCCGTCGCCGAGGCGGACCCCGGTGACATCGGTCTCGCCGATGAACGCGGTCACCGACTCCCCGGTCCGCAGCCGTACCCCGGCCCGCTCGTGCAGCCCGGTCATCCGCGCGGCCAGCACCGGGCCGAGGGGGCCCTCCAGCGGACGGGCGCCGATCTCTACCACGGTGACGTCCAGGCCGGCCTCGCGCGCCACCGCCGCGACCTCCAGGCCGATGAAGCCGCCACCCACCACGACGACCGGCCCGCCCGCGCGCAGCCGGGCGGCGAGCTCCCTGGCGTCGTGCACGTCCCGCAGGGTCAGCACGCCGCGCAGGTCGGCGCCGGGCACCGGCAGCGTGCGCGCGAGCATGCCGGTGGCGAGCAGGACCCGGTCGGCGTACAGCGTTTGCCCGTCGTCCAGTTCGACGGCCCGGCGGTCCGGGTCCAGGGCCAGGACGCGGGTGGCCGTCAGCAGGGTGATGCGGTGCTCGGAGTACGCCTGCCGGGGCAGGATCGCATGTAGGAACGCGTGTTCGTCGCCGGCCAATGCCTTGGACAACGGCGGTCGTTCGTAGGGGAGTTCGTCGCCTGCCTCGACGACGGTGACGCGTCCGGCGAAGCCGTGCCGGCGCAGTGCAAGGGCGGCGGAGATGCCGGCCGCGCTCCCTCCGACGATGACATGGTGGTGCGTCTCGTCGCCCATGTGTGCCTCGCTCTCTCCATCCCCCGCGGGACGGACGGCCGCAAGGCTATGAACGGACCGGCGCGTGCCGGGCCGATCGTTCCGGCGAACGGGACACGTACTCGGACGGCGCTGCGGCCGCCCACCGGCGGCACGGGTACCGGGGGGTTGGGCTCCTCCTCCGCGAGACAGTGTCGGGTCGACGGTTCCCTCACTACCGGCGACCGGATTGCCCCTCGGTTGCCGGGCAGCATGCTCCTCTCGACGCAGTCGGCGTCATCGACGACGAGTCCCGGGACAGCGCCCGGCCGCCCGGCGACGCAAGCCTGCAGGTCGTCGCGGAATTCCTCGGATCCGCACTTGGTGCCGGCGAGCAGGTGCCGTGTGCCCGGTCGTCGGTCGGTGTCGCGGCGATGCGAACTCGCCGTACCGGGGGAGTGGCCGGACCGTGCGTCGTCTCTGCGACGCGACGTTGAAGTACTTGTAGGCCGGCCCGGTCCCGGGTGAGCTGAAATCGACGCGGCCGCACGTTCGGCTCGGGTTCCGGGGCCCGGGGGTGTCCGGCCCACGCTGTGGTATCCGAGCAGCTCGGGTGTGTGCAAGCCGATGACATGGGTGAACTGTTGTTCGGGAGCGGTGATCTCGTCATCGAGTTCTGCGATCCGTCGGGTGAGCGGCCGCAGGGGGAGGACCGCCGCGGCCGAGGTGCCGGGACCGGTAAGAGCGGTGAACAGTCGCAAGTCCTCGGAGGGACCGTGCGCGTGCTTCGCCGTCGCGGTGACCCGGCCGGACAGCACCGCATGAGTGGTTTGCCTCGGCGTCGATGGTGTCGATCCCGCCCGGCCGGAGCCGGGCGGCCCTGTCCGGTTGGTTCATATGGATCGACGACGGCGCGCGGCGGTGAGTCCAGAGAAGTGCGGCGGGCGCAATCCGTCGGACGTTCCTTTGGGACAAGGCGAGTTCGCGCCTCGGGGCCGGGTGGATGGACCCAGTGGACCAGTTGGTCGTACGGCTCGATCAGGGCCCGGGTGCCGTCGCGCTCGCCGTGGGCTTTGCGGGCAGCCGCCCACCAGGCGTCGTGGATCGGGGTGAACCTGCCTGCGGAGCGCGCCTGTTCGAGCGCGGTCGCCCCGGGCAGGGCACCGGGTTTGCGCACCAGGGCCTCCAGGTAGTGGTCCAGGTCGAGGCGGGTGCCGCCCTTGGCGATCAGCCGCTCGTGACGTGCGACCTCCTCCCGCCCGTCGTGGACGACCACCTCGGAGGCGTGCAGCATCACGCGGACGGTGCGGCCGATCAGCCGCACCGGCACCGAGTAGCGGTTCGTGCGGACGCTGATCTGGCTGTAACGGTCGACCCGCGGCGTGAACAGCCGGCCTGTCTCGAACGGTTCGTCGGGCAGCGGCGCCAGCAGCGGTCGCTCGGCGGCGAAGTACTCGCCGATGGTGCGGGGCCGGGAGCGAATCCGGCGGGAGTCGTCCTGTTCGTCCCACCGCTCGATCATCGCGTTCAGCTCAGCCAGTGTGGCGACTTCGGGGACGGGAACGAGATGGTTGCGGCGAAACCAGCCGATCTGCCCCTCGACGCCGCCCTTCTCGTGGGCGCCACCGATGCCAGGCCGGCAGTAGAGAGCTTCCAGGCCGTGGTGCGAACGAAAGGCGGTCCACCGTTCGGCCTCCACCCGCTGCCGGGAGAAACCCAGGACCTGGGCGACCGCGGCCCTGAGGTTGTCGTAGCGGACCTTCCCGGTCGGCACTCCGCCCAACACGTTGAGAGCGTGGACGTGACCTTCGAAGAACGCCTCCTGCCCGGCCGAGGCGAAGATGCGGTGCACCGACTTTCCCGAGTAGGACAGCCGGAACGCGAACAGGTAACAGGTCACCAACTCGCCAGCCAGGCGCACCGTCACGTCCCCGAAGTCGACCTCCGCCTCCGCGCCGGGCTTGTGGGTCTGCGGAATGAACGCGTCCGCCACCCCGCGGCCCGCCTGGAGCAGGATCTCCCCACGGCGGTCGGCGACGTAGGCGCGGACCATCTGGTACGAGATCTCGTCGGCGCCGTGCTCGTCCACCAGCCGGTCGAAGATCCGCTTCACCGTGTGGCGCTGCTTGCGCGGCGCATCCAGGTCCGCCCGCAGCATCCGGTCGATCAACGGCTTGAACGGGTCCAGCCGGGTCACCCTGGGCGGCAGCTTCTTCCGAGGCTCCGGCCACACCGACGACAACGCCTTCTGCACGGTGCGAAATCCGACGCTGTACTTGCGCTCCAGCGCCCGACTGGACAGGCCCGCGCGGGAATCGCGGCGGATCGCCGCGTACAGATCGACCTTGGACTTCGGCAGCATCCGGAACCCTCGTCGTGCAGAGCACAACCATGGTCCCGAGGCAAGCACTCAAGTGCTGTCAAAACTCAGCGACATCACTCTCCCGTGGCACACGGCGCTGTCAGGATCGAGCAACAGGTGCTGTCACAACTCGCCTATAAAGCCACTCTGACCATTCCCAGCCGGTGATCGCCGCAGAGGTGTCGATGGTGTTCCAGCCGATCGACAGCTCGTCGAACTTCCAGTGGCAGATCTCGACTCGCACGCCCTCGAAGTTCAGTACCACCGGGCAGTCAGCGAACCACTCCCCATCTTCAACAAAGCGCACCAGAGCGAACCCGGTCAGGCGCCGCCCGCCGAGCTCGGCCAACCGCAGTCGGTGATTCTCACGGACGGCTTCGAGCCCGACGAGGAAGGTCGGCTCGAAGCCGGAGATGCCCATACTCACAACACCGGATTCTCCAGAACTTTCAGGGACACAGCCACTCATTATGACCAGGCCCGGAGAGCCTCGCTTGACAACTCAGATTCCACAGAAATGCCGGAAGAGGACGAGAAGGTCGGCGCCGTCAGCGCACGCCGCTACGAGGAGATCGTGGCCGAGCTGCGGGACGTGGTCGAGCAGATGAGCCGCGGGTCGTTCCGGGTCGGGGACCGTGCGCTGGAAGTCGAGCCGATGCGCCCCCGGGGCGGCCACGTCGCGCTGCCCGGGCAGGAGCTGGGGACCGTCGCGGGGTCGCTGCGCCGGCTTGCGCAGGACATCGGGCTCACCCGCAAGACGGTGGAGACGTTCCGGTGGGTCGCTGCCCGGTGGCCGTCGGAGCGGAGGCAGCCGGGGGTGTCGTTCAGGGTCCACCAGATCCTGGCCTGCATCGAGGACGAGGACGCGCGGTTCCATGTGATCGCGAACCCTCTCGCGGTCGTGGGGCGGTGGACCACGGACGAGGCCAAGCGGTATGTCGGGCAGCAGCCGGAAGTGCCGGTGTCGCCTCAGGAGAAGGTCACCGCGATCCACGCGCTCGCCCGCGACGAGGAGGTCGCCGCGGTGGTGACCGCGGACCTGCTCAAGCGGCCCGATGTGGTCGACCAGGTCGCGGCGAGGGAAAAGGTCCGGGTCGTCGAGCAGTTCACCCGGGACCGGCGGGTCGCCGCGGAGGTGACGGCGGGACTCCTCAAACGGCCTGACGTGGTCGCGCGGGTCAAGCCCGCGGAGAAGGTCCGGGTCGTGGAGGAGCTGACCCGGGACGAGCAGGTCGCGAGCCAGGCCGCGGCCGGTCTGCTGCGCCGGCCGGACGTCGCGTTCAAGGCGATGGCCGACGATTATCCGGACTACCGTCTGGCCGGTTGAGTTCAGCTGATGGTGCGTTGCCCTTGTCGGATGGTGCGGACTCGGAGAACGGGGTTCAGTTCGGGGACGAGGGTCTTGGTGGCGGTTGCGACGAGACGGGCTGGTGCTGGGCCGCTTTGCAGCGCGGTGACGTATTCGATGACCTCTGCGTGGGCCAGTGAGGGGACCCTCTGCCGTAGCGCGTGCATGGCGAAGATTCGGCCGCGAGTTGTCGCCATCTGGCGTATCTCGTCGTGCAGGTCGTCCACTGCCGTTCGTGTCGGCATCTTGCGAATGCGGGTCCGGTAGTCCGATTCCCATGCGCCGGTGACCGCCGACACCACCCCAACCGAGTGCAGCCCTCCGTCAATGCGATCGACGAGAAACGGTCCGTTGCCCACCAGCATCTGCGACGGATCGCCGGTCCGCACGTACTCTGCGGACTGGTAGGAGACGATCCAGGCCAGCTCGTGCTCCTCGACATGGGCCACCACCAGTGATCCCGTCGGTGCGTCGCGCTTGAGCTGCGCCTCCACCAGCCGGATAGCGAATTCGCGGTCGATCATTGAGGCACTATCTCGCCACCGGCGAGGGAACGACCAGCGGATTTCATCCTCGTCTCAGGCCGAACAGCGGGCTCATGACCACAGGCATACCGAGGTCAGTGGGACTGGTTTGGCCGGTGCGTCGGTGATGTTGACGCGGAGCCGGCAGGCTCGGGCGCGTCTGCGTGCCCGAGGGTGTCTGTTGCAACGAAGTCATTCTGAAGGATGTCGG
>NZ_JBHZAE010000047.1:0-14730 GCF_042754105.1 Embleya sp. NPDC059237
GGTCGGGTTCGCCGGGCGTGCGTTCCCGAATGGGCCGGGTTCTTCCGGCGCGCGTTGCGCTTGTGGTTGCGGGTGGCTGGTGCGGGGCTGGTCAGAGTCGGTGATGAACCGCCGCCGGCGTGCGGGGCTCCAAGACCCGAAGCTCCCGACGAGGCGGGTGCGTTGCTCACCGAAAACCGGCCGGCAGCGAGGGAGTGGGTCGGTGGTTGGGTCGAGTCTGCCGAGGGGCCATCCGGGGTGGGTTGGTGCGTTTTGGTGGTGTTGGGGGAGGGGTTGGGGTTCGGAACCGGATCTCGGTGGGTGGTTGTGGGCCCCGGGTTTCTGTGACCTGCGGTTTTGTGGGGTCGGGGTGGAAAGTCGGGTGTCGAGTGCCGGTTTCGTGTTCTTCGGCCTCGTCAGCGCGAGTATGGAGCCCGAATGTGCCTGGTCGGAGTCGGCTGCGGGCGCTGCGACGTCGCGGACGTCGTCGAGGGGACCGAAAGTGCCCAGTGAGGGTCGAAACCGGATCCCGAGGCGCCCTAAACGCTCTCTTCTTCGCGCTGACCTGCGGTTTTCCCTCACGCGGAGGCCACGGCACCCCACGCCGTCCGGTTTTGTGAACCCTTGTCACCCACACGCCGACCACACGCCGGAAACGCCCGGCCCACCCGGGAAGGCTCCCCGGCAGACTCGACCCGAGCCCCCTCCTGCCCGCCGCTGCCGGCCGGTTTTCGCCGAGCAACGCACCCGCCTCGTCGGGAACGCCTCCGTCTCGGAGCCCCGCAGGCCGGCGGCGGCCCACCACCGACTCAGACCGGCCCCGTACCAGCCACCCGCACCCCAAGGCGCAACGCGCGCCGAAAGACACCCGGCCCACTCAAGAACGCACGCCCGGCGAACCCAACCCGAGCGCCCTCCCCGCCCGCCGCTGCTGGTCGCTTTTTCGCCGACCGACACGTCCGCCTCGCCGGCAGCCCCGAGTCTCGGAGCCCCGCACGCCGGCGGCGGCCCACCACCGACTCGGACCAACCCCGCACCGGCTCACGCAACGACAAGCGCAACCACGGCTGGAATCGCCCGACTCACTCGGGAAGGCTCCCCGGAGGACTCGACCCGAGCCCCCTCCTGCCCGCCGCCGCTGGCCGGTTTTCGCCGAGCAACGCACCCGCCTCGTCGGGAACGCCTCCGTCTCGAAGCCCCGCACGCCGGCGGCGGCCCACCACCGACTCAGACCCGCCCCGCACCAGCCACCCGCAACCCAAAGCGCAACGCACGCCGAAAGCGCCCGGCCTCTCGGAAAGGCTCCGCAACACACTCGACCCGAGCCCCTTCTCGCCCGCCGCTGCCGGCCGGTTTCGCCGACCAACGCGCCCGTCTCGTCGGGAATCCTCCGTCTCGGAGCCCCGCACGCCGCCGGCAGCGGCCACCCCGCCGAGTCGGACCAGCCCCGCCCCAGGCGGCCCCGCAGCCAAAAACTCAACCCCCCCGCCCCCACGCCCCCTCGTCCCCCACCCCCAACCCCCCAGTGGCCAACGGCAGTCCGTCACGAAGATCGATATCCGCCGTCGGGGTGGGTACGTTCCGCGGCATGAGATTTCTCCACGATCAGGTTCCGCCCCATGACCTCACCTACAGTGACGTCTTCCTCGTTCCGTCGCGATCCGGTGTGGGGTCGCGGCTCGATGTGGACCTGACCACCTCCGATGGGACCGGGACCACCATCCCCGTGGTGGTGGCCAATATGACCGCTGTGGCCGGGCGGCGGATGGCCGAGACCATTGCGCGGCGGGGTGGGCTCGCGGTGATTCCCCAGGACATCCCGGTCGATGTGGTCGCCGAGGTGACCGCCTGGGTCAAGCAACGTCACCTCGTGTACGACACCCCCATCACGATGTCGCCCACCGACACCGTCGGCGAGGCGATGAACCTGCTTCCCAAGCGGGCGCACGGGGCGGTCGTGGTGACCGAGGGTGGTCGACCGGTGGGGATCGTGGCCGAGGCGGACTGCCTGGGGGTGGACCGCTTCGCGCAGCTCGCGCGGGTGATGTCCACCGAACTGCTCACACTGCCCGACGGGGTCGATCCGCGCGAGGCGTTCGACCGACTGCACGAGGGCCGGCACAAGCTCGCGCCGATCGTGGACGCCGACGGCCGACTGGTCGCCGTACTCACCCGCACCGGCGCGCTGCGCTCGACGTTGTACACGCCAGCCGTGGACGCCGCGGGCCGGCTGCGGGTGGCCGCCGCGATCGGCATCACCAACGACGTGGCGCACAAGGCGGCGAGCCTGATCGAGGCGGGCGTGGACACACTGGTCCTGGACACCGCGCACGGTCACCAGGAGCAGATGCTCAAGGCGCTGCGCGCGGTACGGGCGCTCGACCCGCCCGTACCGATCGTCGCGGGCAACGTGGTCACCGTGGCGGGCGTGCGCGACCTGATCGACGCGGGCGCCGACATCGTCAAGGTCGGCGTCGGTCCCGGCGCGATGTGTACCACGCGGATGATGACCGGCGTCGGCCGCCCGCAGTTCTCCGCCGTCGCCGAATGTGCCGCCGAGGCGGCGCGGTCGGGGCGACACGTGTGGGCCGACGGCGGCGTTCGGTACCCGCGCGACGTGGCCCTTGCGCTGGCCGCCGGGGCCTCGAACGTGATGGTCGGCTCGTGGTTCGCGGCCACCTACGAATCACCCGGGGACGCGTACCGCGACGGCGAGGGCCGGCTGTACAAGGAGAGCTTCGGGATGGCCTCGGCCCGCGCGGTCCGACTGCGCACCGCCACCGAATCCGCCTTCGACCGGGCCCGCAAGGCGCTGTTCGAGGAGGGCATCTCGTCCTCGCGGATGTACCTGGACCCGGTCCGCCCGGGCGTCGAGGACCTGATGGACTCGATCGGCGCGGGCGTGCGCAGCGCCTGCACCTACGCGGGCGCCCGCAACCTCGCCGAGTTCCACGAGCGCGCGATCCTGGGCGTGCAGAGCCCGGCGGGTTACGCGGAGGGCAAACCGCTGCCCGAGAGCTGGTGAGCCGTCGGCGGCGCGAACCTCCGCCCCGGGAGCGCGCCGCCGAGGCACCCTCCGTACGAAACGGATTGACGGCCGGGTGACACTCTTGTCATGACGCACGCCACCCGCACCGGAACCTGGACGATCGTGCCCACCCCGGTCGACTCGCCCGAGGCACTCGCGCTGCATCGCGAGTACTACGTCGAGGTCAGCGACCGCTACTACCGGTTGCACGAGGGCCGCGACTCCACCCCCGCCGAGATCGAGGCGGGCCTCGCCGAGACCACGCACGACGATCTCGTGCCGCCCGCCGGGGTGTTCCTGGTCGGCCGGTACGGCGACGAACCGGCTGCCTGCGCCGGAGTGCGGCTGCGCGCCGACGGCGCCGCCGAACTCACGCGCGTCTTCGTCCGCCCCGACGTGCGCGGCACCGGCGGCGGCCGGCGCCTGATGGCCGCCGTGGACGACGCCGCGCGGGCGTTGGGCGCCGAACGCATCATGCTCGACACCCGGCTGGATCTGATCGAGGCGCGCACCCTGTACACCAGGACCGGCTACGTCGAGGTGCCGGCGCACAACAATTGCCAATACGCGGAGATCTGGTACGCCAAGGACCTCACCGCCGACGGCGCGCCGGAGCCGGCCGATCCGGCCTGAGCACACGGACGGGAGCGCGGCGGCGGAGACGACGAGGGGGAGCGGGCATGACCGGCGACCAGGACGACAACTGGTACAACCTCGGGTGGGGGCCGTGGGACGAGAGGTTGGCGATCCCGCAGGGGCCGCCGAGCGATCAGGACCGTGAGCAACAGGAGTTGCCCCGCACACTGCTGGCGGCGACCGGCCCCGGGGTGGTGCAACGCGCCGTATTCGACCCGGCGTTGAAGCAGTACGCCAGCGCGATGCGGGCCGGGGAGCCGCAGTTCGGTGCGCCCGAGGCCGCCGAGCGCTGGCACACCGCGCGCCGCCGCGCGATCGACCACGTGCTCGCCGCGATCGCGGAGTCCCGGTGGGCCCAACACCTGGTGCTGCGCGGGAGCATGCTGCTCCGAGCCTGGTACGGCGACGCCGCCCGGGAGCCGGGCGACCTGGACTTCGTCGTGGTCCCGGCCACCTGGGAACTGGCCGAGCCGCGCACGGAGCGGATGTTGGCCGGGATCGGGCGCGCCGCCGAGGCGCACGCACGCGCGGCGGGCGAGGTGCGGATCGACGCGGCCGGCGCGGTCGACGACGAGATCTGGACCTACGACCGCGTCCCCGGCCGACGGCTGGTGTTGCCCTGGCAGGCCGACGGACTGCCGTCCGGGACGGTGCAACTCGACTTCGTCTTCTCCGAGACGCTGCCCTCGCCGGCCGCGTACACCGAGGTGCCCCGGCACGACGGCATGGGCGGGCATCGGCTCCTGGCCGCCACCCGCGAGCAGTCCCTGGCCTGGAAGTTGTTGTGGCTGATCGCCGACGCCTACCCGCAGGGCAAGGACCTGTACGACGCGGTCCTGCTCGCCGAGTCGACGCCGCTGCGCGCCGAACTGCTGCACGCCACCCTGGTCGCGGCGGAACCGCACTGGGCCGGCCGGCGGGTGGGGCGTAGCGCGCTGGTCGACCAAGACCCCGACTGGAGCGAGTTCGCCAAGGAATACCCGCATCTCGGCGGCTCGACCGAGGAGTTCATGGAGCGCCTGCTCACCGCGCTGGCTCCGGTCTTCGCCGAGGAGGCGGGCGGGCCGGCCGTCGACGGCTACACCTGGCGACTGCGGTGGCTCGCGCCGCTGCTCCCGGACGGGCGGCGCGAGGCGGCACACGGCGGGATGCCGGCGCTGGCGGGGTGGCTGCGCAGCCGCGCCCTCGGCCTGACCGAGAGCATCGTGGTGATCCGCGAGGTGGTCGGCCCCGAGCGCTGTACACCGGAACAGGCGGCGGCCGCGTATGTGGCGGAACTGCCGTACGGATCGAGCCAACTCGGCTACTACGAGCGTAATCCGGATGTTGTGCGCAACGCGTTGGAGGCGCTGCGGGAAGAGGTCTGACCGGCCGAGCATCCCCCGACCGCCCGCCCGACCGCCCGACCGCCCGACCGCCCGATCGACCGCCCGACCGCCCGACCGCCCGATCGACCGCCCGACCGCCCGACCGCCCGACCGATCGTCGAATCGCTCGGATCACCGTTCAGGAAGGACCATCGGTGAGCACCATCGACCCGTCCGTGGTCAAGGCCGTCTTCACGCTGGCGGATGCCGCCATCGTGCCCGTGCTCGTGGACCGGCTCGGGGAAGAACTCGGCGCGGCATTGCGCTCGTTGCCCAGTGTGCCCGGGCCGTTGGCCGACGCGGTCCGGGCCGGGGGCGATCCGGTGCTGGTCGAGGCCGTCGAGGCCGTCGAGGCGCGCGCGGACCGGTCGGATTCGGCCGCCGTGCGCCCGTTCGCGCCGGCGGGCTTCGCCGTCCAGGCCGCCCCATCCATCCCCACCCCCGCCGACGCCGGGTCGCACGACCCCGCGCCGCACGATCCCGTCGCCCGGGCCGCCCGGGCCGCCCGGACCGACCTCACCGCCGAGGAACTGGACGCGCTCCTCGACCTGGACGACCCGCTCGTCGACGCCCGCCTGTTCGCCGGACCGGTCCTGGACCGCACGGAACGCGCCCGGCTGCTCGCGGGTGTGCGCCGCGACGGTACGGTCGGTCCGGTGCCCACGGCGCTCACCGATCTGCTGTGGGCGGCCGAACTGGGCCGCTGCGCCCGGTGGCTCGCCGCCGGGATGGCCTCGGGCGACGCCGAGGTGGCCCGGATCGTGGTCAACCGCCTGCCGCTGCGCACCGAGGCGGGCCGACTGCGGCTGATCCTCGGGGTATGGGCGCGGCACGGCCGGGACGAGGTGCGCCGGGTGCTTGCCGAGGCCCACTTCCCGGCCGAGGCGCGGGCCGAGATCGAGGAGGCCCTGGGTCGCCACGACGGCCGCGCCGTCCTCGACGCGCGCTTGGCCGAGTCGGAAGTCCCGGAGCACATCGTGGAGTTCCTGTGCGCGGGCGACGACTCCGAGCAGCCCGACCGGGTCGACGGGATCCTCGACGACGGCGGCACGATCCCGTGGCCGGAGCTGATCCGGGCGCACCGAACCACCTCGCTGCCCGCCGCGCTGCATGCACGACTGGCCGAACTGCCGGACTGCCCCAACGAGTTGCTGATCGCGCTGTTGGCCGAAGGATTGCCGCAGTCGAGCCGCGACGACCGACCGTGGCTGCACGCGGCACTGGCCGCCGGCCGGCTGACGGGCGCCGACGTACTGGACCACGCCCGCCCGGCGGCGGTGGCGTTGTCGATCCTCGCCGGCACCGACGGACGTACCTCCCCGGACCGTTGGGCGTCGGGCGCGCCACGTGCCCGAGCGTACCTGCTGGCCGACCGCCATCTGGGGACGGACGTGGAGGCGTGGATCGTCGCGCTGCGGCTGTTCCCGGACTTCACCGGCACCATCCCGGAACTCCTGGCCACCGCAGGCGCGGTGACGGGGGATCGGGCGGGGGCGGTTGGCTGACCGACGGCCGGGCCCGGATCAGGTGGGTTCGCCGACCGCCCACCGCCCCACCCAGACCCAGACCGCCCACCGGCGTCCGGCCCGGATCATCTCACCGACCCGAGGAGTTCCCGGCAGAGACGGCCGTCGGCTCGCCGTCCGGCTCCTCCCGATCCCGCTCCGCTTCCGTCTCGGCGCCGAGCAGGACCAGCTGCTCGTGCCCGTCGAGCAGGTCGTGCGCCCGCTCGGCGGCGGGCGTCCAGGACCCCCGGCAGGAGATCGGCGCGTCGCCGGCCCGCACGTGTCCGGGATCGTCGTGCCGCCAGACCGCGTGCGTCTCGGTCACCGCGACCCGACGCCCGCACACTCCGCAGGTGCCTCGTGGGCGGTGTGTGTTCATCCCCCCATGATGTCCGACAGGACGGACACCACCCGCCCCGACCGATGCGGCCCACCGCCTCGACAGGCCCACCCACCCCGTCCGAGGCCCCGGAAAAATATCCGGCCGCGATCGGTCACATTCCCCGATTTGCATCCGTCAGTGAGGTGTCGGGCGGCAACGAGCCGCCGACCACGAGCCGACGACAACGAGCCGATCGGACCGGCGACGGCACCCGGCGGCAACGCCGTGGGACCGCGCATCGCCGCGCGCCGCAGCCGAGGTCGGCAGATCGCGAATCGGAGCACAGCATGACCGGCAAGTCCTTCAAGAACGATATGTCGATGATGTTCATCTTCCACGATGCGCTTCGTCGCCAACTGGAACAGATCGCGCGGATCACCGCCGAGGCCACGGACGATCCCCGGGTGATCCTCCAGGCGTCGGTCGGCTGGGAGCTGTTCAAGCGGTACCTGCACGTACACCACGGCGCCGAGGACGACGTGTTGTGGCCCACGATCCGGTTGGCCACCCAGAACCTGCCGAACCAGCTCGCGGTGATCGACGCGATGGAGGCGGAGCACGCGATCGTCGACCCCGGCCTGAACGCCGTCGACGCCGCGCTGGCGGACCGTGAGGGCGGCCCGGAACGCCTGGCGATGATCGTCGAGCGCCTGGTAGGCGGCCTCGGCGGGCACCTCACGCACGAGGAGGACGAGGCCCTGGCGATCGTCGACGAGCACTGCACACCCGAACTGCTTCAGCGATTCGGCGCCGAGCACCAGGTACGGATCGGGCCGGGCACCCCCGAATACCTTCCCTGGCTCCTCCAGGGCGCGAGCGACGAACACATCGCGATCGCCCTCGGCGTGCTGCCCGAACCGGTCCGCGCCGCCTACCACGCCGAGTGGAAGCCGGCCTACGCCGCCCGCGACATCTGGGGCCCGCAGAACGGCTCCACCGCCGCATGACCCACACCCCGCACCGGTGCCGCAGCCCCCCCGAGGCCCATACCGCCCCGGCCGGGTGCGGTTCCGGATCACGGCGGTGATCCGGACCCCTCCGGCGAGGCCGGTACAGCCACCCCGACGGTCCCCGGACCGTCGTACACACCATGCCGTCGGCTACCAGCCCACGCGGAACGTCTGCCCCGTCTGCACGCCCTCGATCGAGCGTCGGTAGGCGAGCGCGGCGGCGGACACGTCGACCGGCGGAAAACCGGGGAAGATCGCGTCGTATGCCTCGGCGGATTCGGTGAACACCGTCGGGCTGACCGAGTTGATCCGCAACCCGCGCGGGAGTTCGACGGCCGCCCCCCGGACGAACGCGTCGACGCCGCCGTTGGCCATCGAGGACATCGATCCGGTGCGGACCGGCTCGCCCGCCAGGATGCCGGTGATCAGCGTGAACGAGCCGTTGTCCGCGACCGCGTCGAGCCCGCGGCGGACCAGTTCGACCTGTCCGAGCAGCTTGTCCAGCGCCGCGCTCACGGTGTCCTCCCGTGAGAGGTCGCCGATCTCCTTGAACGGCACACTGCCGGCGGTACAGGCGACCGCGTCGACGCGGCCGACCCGTTCGTACATCGCCGCGATCGACGCCGGGTCGGTGATGTCCACCGCCACGTCGGTGCGCCCCGTCCGCGACGCGGTGACCACGTCGTGTCGAGTGGCGAGCAATGTGGTGACTGCGGCACCGAGAGTGCCGGTGGCACCGACCACGAGGACCTTCACGACGACCTCCGACGAGGGATACGAACGAATACCGCTGTGATCCTCGCCGGTTCGTCGGGGATGGGCAAACGACGGATACGACCGGGCCCGGGTTCGCGAGGGTTCAGGGACGGGTGCCGGCCGCGACGAACATCGGCACGGCCACGAACGAGCGGTCCGCTTCCGCGCGTTCGTGTTGGTCGGCGATCCAGGCGCGGCACCGGTCGGCGGTGATCGTGCCGTTCGCCCGAGCCGATTCGGCCAGGCCGACAAGCAGTGGGAGCAGGGAACCGTCCACCACCACCCATGTGTCCGCCTCGACCCGGACGTCCCGGAAACCCGCGTCGAGCAGCAGCGCCCGGTAGCGGCGGGCGGTACGCGGGCCGGGGACACGGTCGGCGCGGGCGTGTACCAGGGTCCGGCTGAGCGCCGGGTCGGCGGAGTCGACGAGGATGGTGTCCCAGTCCTGCCCGGTCAGTACGATCCGCCCGCCCGGTCGCAATACCCGTCGGGCTTCGGCCACCACCGCCTCCGGGTCGGCCGATTCGTGCAGGACCTTGTCCGCGCGGTAGCCGCCGAACGCCCCGTCCGCGAAGGGCGGCGCGTGGGCGTCGCCGCGCCGGAACTCGCCGGTCGGGTATCGGAGTTCGGCCGCCGCCAGCATCCGGGGATCGAGGTCCAGGCCGACCGCCCGTACCCCGCGCGCGGCCAATTCGGCGACCGCGAGGCCGGCGCCGCAGCCGACGTCCAGGACCGGCCCGGACGAGGCGGCCCCGTCGCCACCGCCGCCGGCTTCGGCGAGCAACGCATAGGTACGGGCACGCAGTCGCACCGCCTCGGGCCGCGCGTCCACGGCGTCGAGGCGGGCGAGGAGGGCGAGGAGGGCGTGGTCGGGCTCGGTGGTCGGTGCATCGGGGCGGGCGTCGGAGCCCGACCGGTTCGTACTGGTCATGCCGACCACCGTGCGACTTAATGACGACATGAAGTCAACCCCCGATCCCGGACCGACCCTCGCCATCGGCGACACGGCCGCGCGCTTCGGACTCGCCGCACACGTACTGCGCCACTGGGAACACGTCGGCCTGCTCCGCCCCGACCGCGACGCAGCAGGCCGCCGCCGCTACGGCGAGGCCGACGCCGAACGGATCGCCGTCATCCTGCGCGCCAAGGAGGCCGGCCTGCCCCTGGACGACATCGCGGCCCTGCTCGCCGACGCCGACCCGCACGCCCGTCGAACCACCCTGCGCCGGCGGCAGGCCGCCTTGGCAGCGGAACTCGCCCGCACCCGCACCGCGTTGGATCTGGTCACGTGCGCCCTGTCCTGCACCCACGACGACCTGACCCACTGCCCGCACTTCCGGGACGCACTCACCGACGCCGGCCCGGGTGCGGCCCGGGCCGGCTGTCACGAGGCATCGCTCAGATGTTGAACCCCCCGTCCACTTCGATCGCGGTGCCGGTGACGTAGTCGCCGCCCGGACCGGCCAGGTACACGACGGTGCGGGCTATCTCGTCCGTGGACGCGAAGCGCCCGAGCGCGGTGTGGCCGCGCACGCCCTCGGCGTTCGGGCCGTCGGCGGGGTTGAGGTCGGTGTCGGTCGGGCCGGGCTGGATCACATTGACCGTGATACCGCGCGGACCCAGGTCCCGGGCCAGGCCCTTGGTCATGCCGACCACCGCGGCCTTGCTCAGCGTGTACAGGGTGAAGCCCGGGAAGGGGGTGCGCCCGGCGACGTTGCTGCCGATGGTGATGATCCGGCCGCCGTCGACCATGTGTCCGGCCGCCGCACGCGAAGCCAGGTACGGGGCACTCACGTTGGCCGCGAGCGTCTCGTTCAGCTCGGCCGCGCCCAACTCCTCGATCGGGCCGAGCCGGAACACCGCCGCGTTGTTCAGCAGGATGTCCAACCGGCCGAACGTGGCGGCCGTCTCGTCCACGGCCGCGACCACCGCGTCCGTGTCCACGCCGTCGGCGCGGATCGCCAACGCCCGCCGTCCCAGCGCCTTCACCTGCTCCACCACACCGGCCGCCGCGTCGACGTCGGACCGGTAGGTGAACGCCACGTCGGCCCCGTGTGCGGCCAGCGCCCGCACCGACGCGGCTCCGATGCCTCGGCTGCCACCGGTGACCAACGCGATTTTTCCTTGGATCTCGTTCATGTCCCCAAGCCTGGCCGACCCCCCTCCGCGGAGCCGGCGGAAAACCGCCCTGGCATTTCGCCTGCGACGACCGGCGTCAGACGTGTTTGATCATGCCCCCGGGGACGATCCGGTGCGTACGTACGTCGTCACCGACATCTCATCTCTCACAGGATGGCCAGTTCCTCCCACAGCTCGTCGGGGATGCGTTCGGCGGCGAGGGCGACGGTGTCCGTGATCTGGGCCGCGCTCCGGGCGCCGACCACGATGGTGGCCACCGCCGGGTGTGCCGCGACGAAGCGCAGGGCCGCGGCGCGCAGCGGTACGTCGTACGCCTCGCAGAGGTCGCGCAGCCGCAATGCCCGCGCCAGCAGCTCGGCGTCGGCGGGCGCGTAGTCGTACGTGGCGCCCGGGCGCGGGTTGGCGAGGAGGCCGCTGTTGTAGACGCCGGCGCCCAGGACGGAGACGCCTCGGCGGGCGCACAGGTCGAGCAGGTCGGCGCCGGTGCGGTCGAGGAGGGTGTAGCGGCCGGCGAGCATGACGCAGTCGAGGTCGGTCTCGGCCACGAACCTGGCGGGCATCGCGCTCTGGTTCATGCCGACGCCGATCGCGCCGATCACGCCTTGGGCGCGCAGTTCGGCGAGGGCGGGATACGCGGCGCCGACGGCCTCGGCCCAGTGCTCGTCCGGATCGTGGATCAGCACGATGTCGATCCGATCCAGCCCGAGCCGGTCCAGGCTCGTTTCGAGACTGCGCCGTACGCCGTCCGCCGAGTAGTCGCGTACTCGACGCCGCGTGGGCGTGTCGACGAACCCCTCCCCGGAGGTGGGCGCGTCGGGATCGTCCACGAGGAGCCGACCAACCTTGGTCGAAACGGTGAACTCACCACGCGGCCGGCCACGCAACGCGTCCCCGAGTCGGGACTCGGACAACCCGACGCCGTAATGCGGCGCGGTATCGAAGTACCGAACCCCGGCCTGCCAGGCGGCATCCACGACCGCACCGGCCGTCTCATCGTCGATCGGCGCGCCAAGATTCCCCAACGGCGCAGCCCCGAGCCCCACTTCACTCACCAACACATCGGTCCCACCAACCACACGCCACTTCACAACCATCACCTCCCACTCCAAAGGCCGCTCCCAATAACCCAACCCACCCACGCACCCCGACGCCCAAGCCGCCCCGCACACCTGCGCCGGGCGCCTCGCCTGGCTCCAGGGGCGAGCCAACCATTCCAGCGCGCCTGACGTCCGAGCCCAAACCGCCCCGCAGACCCGCGCCGGCCGAAGCCCAGTCCGCACACCTGCGCCGGGCACCTCGCCCAGCTCCGAGAGCGAGCCAACCATCTCAGCCTGTCCGGCGTTTGAGGACACACGCGGCCGCAGGCCCGTGCCGGGTGCCTCGCTTTGCGCCAAGGGCGAGCCAATGACTTCAGCCCGTCCGGCGTTTGAGGACAAGGCCGGCCGCGGGCCGGTGCCGGGCGCCTCGCCCAGCTCCGAGAGCGAGCCAATCAATCAGCCCGTCCGGCGTTTGAGGACACACGCGGCCGCAGGCCCCGCGCCGGGTGCCTCGCCTTGCGCCAGAGGCGAGCCAACCAATTCAGCCCGTCCGACGTTTGAGGACAACCCCCGACCACAGGCCGATTTCACGACGGCCGCAACCGCAAACCTTGCATACCGCCATCCACCGCCACCGCCGCCCCGGTGGTCGCGGAAGCGAGTGGGCTGGCCAACGTGCAGATCGCGTAGGCGACCTCCTCCGCACTGACCAACCGCCCCAGCGGCTGGCGGGCGTTGAGCGCAGCCCGCTCCCCGTCGGGGTCGGCCGCGGCGGACAACAACCGCCCCACCCACGGCGTGTCGGCCGTACCGGGATTGACGCAGTTGACCCGGATCCCCTCCCGCACGTGGTCGGCCGCCATCGCCAGCGTCAGCGCCTGTACCGCGCCCTTGGACGCCGAGTACAGCGCCCGCTGCGGCAACCCCGCCGTCGCCGCGATCGAGCACGTGTTGACGATGGCCGCATGCGCGGAAGCCCGCAGGTACGGCAGGCACGCGCGCGTGACCCGAACCAGGCCGAGCACGTTGACGTCCAGGACCCGGTGCCACTCCGCGTCGTCGTTGTCCGCGACGGTCCCCGCGGCGCCGATCCCGGCGTTGTTGACCAGGATGTCCAGCCCACCGAGCGCCACGCCGACCGCCTCGACGGCGCGGACCACCGACGCGTCGTCGGTGACGTCGGCGGTGTGGCCCGTGAGTTCGTCCGGCAGGCCGGTGAGGTCGCGATCCAGGACGGCGACGGCCGCCCCGCGCGCGGCAAGCAGGCGCGCGGTGGCCAGCCCGATGCCGGACGCGCCGCCCGTGACCAGGGCCCGCAGGCCGGCGAATTCCTGATGGGTGCTCACGAGGCGGCTCCGACATGGGTTTCGGCGAGTTCGGCCGCCCGGTCGGCGATCCAGAACAGGCCGTCCGGGTAGCGGTAGGTGTCGATCGACGCGGGGTGCATCGTCGCGGAGAAGCCGGGCTCGGTGGGCGCGCGGTAGGCCCCGCGCTCGATCACCACCGGGTCGACGAAGTGCTCGTGCAGGTGGTCGACGTACTCGATGACCCGGTCCTGGAGCGTGCCGCTGACCGCGACGTAGTCGAACATCGAGAGATGCCGGACCAGTTCGCACAGCCCCACCCCGCCCGCGTGCGGGCAGACCGGCACGCCGAACTTGGCGGCCAGCAGCAGGATGGCGATGTTCTCGTTGACCCCGCCGACCCGACACGCGTCGAGCTGCAGGAAGTCGATCGCCCCGGCCTGGAGCAACTGCTTGAACACGATCCGGTTCTGTACGTGTTCGCCGGTGGCGACCTTGACCGGCGCGATCGCGGCGCGGATCGCGGCGTGGCCGAGGACTTCGTCGGGACTGGTGGGTTCCTCGATCCAGTGCGGGTCGAACTCGGCGAGCCGGCTCATCCACGAGATCGCCTCCGCCACCTCCCAGCGCTGGTTGGCGTCCACCGCGATGCGGATGTCCGGCCCCACCGTCGCCCGGGCGATCCGCAACCGACGGACGTCGTCCTCGACGTCCGCGCCGACCTTCAGCTTGATCTGACCGAAGCCGTCGGCCACCGCCTCGCGACACAGCCGGGCGAGTTTGGCATCGTCGTAGCCCAGCCAGCCGGGCGACGTGGTGTAGGCGGGATAGCCCTGCGCCCGCAACGTCTCGACCCGCGCGGCCCGACCGGGCACGGCACGGTGCAGGATCTCCAGCGCCTCCTCGCGCGTGAGCGCGTCGCCCAGGTAGCGGAAGTCGACCAGATCGACGATCCGTTCCGGGCTCATCTCGGCCAGCAGCTGCCACAGCGGTTGCCCGGCGCGCTTGGCCTTGAGATCCCAGGCGGCGTTGACCACGGCCGAGATGGCCATGTGCATGACGCCCTTCTCCGGCCCGAGCCAACGCAGCTGGCTGTCGCCGATCAGGCTGCGCGAGAACTCGCCCAGATCGTCGAGGAGTTCATCGAGCGGCCGGCCGACCACATAGGGGCGCAGCGTCTCGATCGCGGCGACCTGCACATCGTTGCCACGCCCGATGGTGAACGCGAACCCGTGGCCCTCGTGCCCGTCGCCCGCGTCGGTGCGCAGGATCACGTACGCGGCCGAGTAGTCCGGGTCGGGGTTCATCGCATCGGAGCCGTCCAGTTCCCGCGAGGTGGGAAAGCGGATGTCCGCGGTGACGAGTTCGGTGACGCGGGGGACGGCGCCGGCGACCCGCCGGGGCGGATCATCGGAGTGGTGCGGGATCACGTGCGACTCCTCGGTTCTCGACCGTGCGACCCGATCGCCGAACACGGGAACGGGAATGCGCCCGAGCGGGGTGAAGGACGATCAGACATCCGATGTATACCCCGTTTCCGGTCGCTCGTCTACGATTCATCGGAGGACTGGCCGAGAAATGCCGGGTTTCCGGTGCAATTTTCCTTGAAGAGGTCTGATACATCGGGTTAATGATGCTCGCCGGGAG
>NZ_JBHZAE010000048.1:0-6008 GCF_042754105.1 Embleya sp. NPDC059237
ATGCAATACCGACCAGCCCTCCTCGACGGCTTCATCGCCGAAACCGGACTGGTCCCGGCCCCGCCGTAGTCACCCCAAACCGAAAATCTCAGTAGTCGATCGAGTCGAGCTCTTCGGGTGGTCTCACGCCGGCGAACTGTAACGCCCGGGACCGCCATCACACGGTGCACTGCGTACGACGAGGAACAGGCGCCCCTCGCCGCAGCGCGGTCGTCCCGGGGTGCTCGGCCGAAGGCCGAACCTTCCGGATCTGCCTGGGTTGAGCTTGATCCGGACCGACATCGGAGTCGTGCCTGCACGGGAATCGCTCGCCTCGCGCCTGCCGAACGCCCTAGGCGCCGGGCCGATTCGCTCGGGCCCGAGAGTCTGGCTCGCGCTCGCGTCGCCGGTCTGGCGGGCGGTCCAAGCGAGCAGGCGGCCGCGTTTACGGGTGTGGCCGATGCGGCGGAGGGCGACGATGCCCAAAACCAGCCCGACGGGCAGGAACACGCCGAGGAGTACGGCGAGCCGGTCGTACGGCGGCTTCGGTGCGGCGTCGTTCAGCGGGGACAGGGCCGCGATGTCGCTCGGGGAAAAGGGAGTTCTCGGGGTCACCACGACCTTCTCCCTCGGCTCGGGTGGCGGCAACGGGCAGAGTAGGACGCGGATCGATCCACGCGCTCGGGGGTTGGTTCTCGGCCCCACCGCCGTCGGGTTCGCCACGTGGGCATCGCCCCTGGCGTTTTACGGCCCAGGCGGTTGCGCGTGGGCACAAGAGCCGACCCGTCCTGCAGGGAGAGTGCGCCGACGCCGCGGGCCGGCCCAGGCACCAGCCACGAACTCGTTGCCGGTACTGAGAGGTTCGACAAGAGTCCCTGGGATATCCCACCGCCGGGACACTCGCCGCGTCGCCGTGTTCGACCCCCGGGCGGTGGTGGGGGTTTCGCTGCACGGCACGTCGCGATGCGGGGGTGGGCGATGGACGCCGTGCGCACGAACCGGGAGGCCTGGGGGATCGGGTGGCGTGGAGGGGTGTCCGCACCGGTCGGATCGCCACGAACGCGGCCGCAGGTGTCGCCGTCCTGGTCCTGGCGGTGATCATGACGGTCGTGGGCTCGGCCGGGGTAAACGGGCCGCTCACGACGCGCCGATGGGTCCTGCTGTTCGCCCTGGCCAGCATCGGCCTGGTCCTCGCGCTGGCCCCCGCCCACCTCGCACATACCCAGACCCGACGCCGCATCGAGATGGGCCCGGACGCACTCGTCCTGCACGACGCGTACACCACCGTCGCCTTGCCCTGGGACACGATCGCCGGGAGCACCCTGACGCTGCGCCCGGGACGGCGCCCCGACGCCGGGACGGTGCGACTGGACGTGCGCCTGCGCGACGGCACACCCCACAGCCGCTCCATGTACTACGTCGAGGAGGCCATGTTCCGCGATCTGGCCCTGGACCTGTACCCGGGAACGGCCGCTTCCGGCGCCGGGTACACGGTCTGCGGACCCCGGACGATCACCGACGAGATCAGCGCCCCTGAGGGCACGCACGACGCCGTCCCGCCCGCAGGGCCCACCTCCCGGGCCGCCCGCACCGAACAGCGGGCCACGCCACACCCCGCCCGGCCGGCCCGCACCGCCTGCGTGACCCGGCGAAGGAGGAAGGCGATGTGGGGGACGCCGTCATCAGTGGCGGGGGAGGTGCCGGGACGATCGGTCCGTGCGGCGCGCGACATCCCGCTGGATGCTCGCGACGAGCCCGCACGCAGCCGGCCGATCCGCAGCGTGCCGCGGCGACCGTTTCGTCGGACGGAACTCGCCTGTCGGACGACATCGCGATCGGTCCGACGGGTGCGGGTACGGCGATGGAGTTTCAGGGTGCGGGGTGATCGGCGAGGGCTTCGGCGAGGAGGGTTCGCCAGTGTCGGGCTTTCGGCCGGGACACGCCCTTGAGGATCGGGGGGACGTCGAGGGGGTTCTCCCGGTCGACGAGGAGGAGCCGGCACAGGAACTCGACCATGCCGCAGTCGTACACCCGCCACTCGCCGCTCTCCTCGTGGACGACGGTTCGCCAGGAGTTGGGATTGGTGTCGTCGACGAGCCATCCGAGGGTGTCGCCGCCGCCGGTCGCGCCCCACGGCCAGAACGCGCAGCCGCGCGCGACCAAGTCGGACGGCCCCGTCCGCTCCCACGCCTCGCACATGCCTGCGGTGGCCGTTTCCACCGTGCCAGGGGGGAATTCGGGTGACCACGCCCCTTCCGGAGGCGAGATGCCCAGCCATTCCTCCGCGATCCCCACGCACCCGTACACGCGCATGAAGGCCACGTAGTCCTGCGGGTACGCGTCCTCGCCGGCAACACCCGCGCGGGGAACGAACGTCTCTCCCGACCCCGGCTCCGGCGGTATCAACGACGTCAGCACGCCGAACCAGTCACCAGTAGCGTCCACGACTATCCCCTTCGTCTACCGAGTCGCGCGCCACCCTTCCACACCCCACCCATGGTCGACGTCCTTCGGCGGCGGGGTTTCAGGCTCCGACGGGGTCGGCCGTGTCGAAGGCGTGGCGCAACGTCTGGTGGGCCCAGTCGTGGGGGAACGCGAGGCCGGCGGCGTAGCCGCAGCTGATGGTGAGGTTCGCTGCGACACCGGGCGACAGGCGACGACCCGGGGCGTAGCGTGCGGTTGTTTCGGGCCCGGTGCCGCCGCCCGCGGTCACGCGGACGAACAGCGGGCCGTCGGGCCCCTGGACGCGGCGCACGCCGTCCCACAGCGTGCGTCCGGCCGCGGCCGGGCAGACGGCCGGATCCGGGCCCCACGGGTCTCGACCACCTGGCGTCGTCGCATGTGCTGCCGCACGACGGCGACCAGCAGGGCGTGTTCGTGTACGGTCAGGTCGCCCGTGTCGAGGGCGACCAGTTCGGAGACCGTCGCGTCGCAGGCGTACCCCAGGAGTACCAGCGCACGGGCGCGCACGCACAGCGGCGAGGTGCAATCGTGCGCGGTCACCATGTCACGCGGACCGTCGGGGACAAAACCATCGAACCGGACTCGGGAGACGGCATCCGTCGGCGCGTCGGGCCTGTCGGTCATCGCACCTTCGTACCCGATTCGGCCCCGGAGATCATCCGCGTTTCCGCCGACGCCGATCCGGGCGGTCACGGCCGTCACGACGCGGTCGCGGGCTGCTGCGACGACGACGGGGCCGGAAACGTCCAGCACACGTCGCACATTATCCCACGGAGCCCGCCGCGGTGAGATCGCGAACGGCGAACGGCGAACGCCGTTGTCGGCGACGGAGTTCGGGCTCGACTCGGTCCCGACACAAGGGGAGGTCGTGCGCCATACCGGTTTCACATCGGCTGCCTCCTGGTGGTCGTGGCCGCGAGCACGGCCTCGTCTGTTTCGATCCGCAGGGCGAACGTCTGCGGCCGTGAACCGGCCGTCCCCGGGCGGGTGGCCCGGCGGCGGTCAGACTCACTCGACGGGGCGGAACGGCGTCCTGTGGCCCACACCGTCGACGACGACCGTCTCCCTGAGACGACTCGAGGGAAGTCGTTCGGTTCTGCCGTTCGCCGGACCGCCGACGAACGTCACCAGCACCGGCGGCATCCCCGTGAACCACGCGGCGGCGCGGTCACAGCCTGGCCGTTCGGCACCTCGGGGAACGGGACAGAGAGTCTTCGACGCGTTGTGAGGAATTGCTGCCCGTCGTCGGTTGGATGGCGATGCGGGTGCGACCGGCGGGCATCGGTGGGTATGGGAATGCGCCTGATCCCGGTGCCCTGCATCATGGGATGCGTGGACGAAGAGCTTTCCGAGGACGAGATGCGCGACCTTGTCGAAGCGAACGAGGACGACGCCGAACCCGACTGGTGGGACGACTTGTACGACTTCTCCACGGCCTGACCCCGGTGAG
This sequence comes from Embleya sp. NPDC059237, assembly GCF_042754105.1. Classification (NCBI taxonomy): domain Bacteria; kingdom Bacillati; phylum Actinomycetota; class Actinomycetes; order Kitasatosporales; family Streptomycetaceae; genus Embleya; species Embleya sp. NPDC059237. The sequence continues at coordinate 3,893 of NZ_JBHZAE010000048.1, forward strand.
GGGCGAGCGCGTGGTCGTCGCGATCGACGTGCACGTGTTCGCGTCGGAGATGTGGCGCAGGACGCGGCCGGACAAACGCCGCCCGGGGATGCCGGCGCGCTGGCACCTGGAGGTGCGTTCGCGCACCTGGCCGCCGAGTTGCGCAGGTTGGGACTCCTGCATCGTGCGCGAGAGGTCGACGCCGGGTATCTGGCGAACAACCGACCTGAGGTTGGCGGGCGGCCGGTGTTGGCCCGCTGCAGGGAGCCGAGCGGTACCGCAAGCAGTGCTTTCCGAGACGGATGGGCTCAATCGGGGTAGCTGACGCCGGGGAGTCCCACTGCGTCGTAGAGGTGGTGCAGCCAGCCTCTGGCGAAGGCGTGCTCGATGCCAGCGGGGTCGGCGATGAGACGCGCGCTGCCCGGGTTTCGGTGGTGCGTCGGCGGAGTTCCCGCTGGGTGAGCACGGGTGCTGGACATCCTCTCCAGAGAGGCCGAAGCTCCTCATCCAAGGTGTTCGTCAAAGTGGATCAAGCCCACATGGATCCCCAAGCGAGTAACAGCGGCTCGTCCTGCTGGACGTCGCGCACGGCGAACCCGTACTCCACTGCCTCATGCTCGCCCTGGCCTACGATGCGGCCCTGAGGCGCGACGAGTTCTGCTTGTTGTCCGGACCGACGACCTCGATCCGGCTCACCGGACCCTGCGCGTCCGGGCGGAGACGACGAAGTCCCGGTACGAGAGCGTGTCGTTGCGTACTCCGCGTCGACCGGGGTCCTGCCGTCGGACTACCTCGCGTGTCGGGCCACGATCCGTCGGGCCCGTGGGCCGTTGTTCCTGCGGGAGTCGGCGATGGCCTTGTGGTGGTGGATCACTTCGGTGACGAGGAAGTCGAGGAACTTTTCCGCGATGTCGGGATCGAGGTTGGCGCTCTCGGCGAGCGGGCGCAGCCGCCGGATCTGGGCCGCCTCGCGGGCGGGGTCCACAGGTGGCAGTCGGTGCTCGGCCTTGAGCACACCGACCCGCTTGGTGCACTTGAACCGCTCGGCGAGCAGATAAATCAAGGCGGCATCGATGTTGTCGATGCTGTCACGCAGTTCGAACAGTTCGGCGGGCTTTTCGGGCGCCTCGCCCGATCGATCGTCAGTGGTTCCGTCGGCCACGACGGGTGACCCGGACTGCGACTTCGCCTGTGTTCGACGGTTCATCGGTGCCTTCTCGAGAGGTACGGGCGATTGCTGTGGCGGGGCATTCGAGGACGTGTTGGCCCAGGCAGAGCAGGGCGTCGGGGCCGCGCGGGTGAGCGCGGACTTCTCGAGGATCAGCAGGTCCTTCACCACCGGGTCGATCACGTCGTTCCAGTGGTCGCTGGCGTAGACGACGGCGTACGCTCGACGCGCTGCGCCGCGTTGTGGAACCGCCGGATCCGGATGTAGCCGTCCGGGTCCTCCTCGTTGGTGAAGGACGCGGGGATCGTCATTCCCTCCGAGGTCTGGAAGGGGATCACGACCTCCTCCATGTAGCGGACCGCCACGTCCGCGACATTGCCTGACGCGGTAGGAATCTGAGCGTGCCCATCTGTACACGACCGAAAGGCAACTCGGCTTGCCGAGACGGGTGAATGCACACCTTCGACGGGTTTGGACCTGTGGCCCATGCCAGTCCTGGCCAGTGGGAAATCCGTCTGCCCGAGAGGGCTGGGCAAGGACACTACGGCAGTCATAGGCGGCGTGCACGCGGGGTGCGGTCGGATCACGGTCCCTCGATTTCCTTCACAGGCGGTCTTGTCGTCCGGGGTGCCGGTCAGGGTTTCGCTCGAGCTGCTGCAACGGATCCGCAGGTCTCATGCGGGGTCCGGCGTCGCGGCACCAGAGTCAGCCGGGATCGCCGCGGCGGCCGAGGCCGGCGCGGTCACCCCGGGCCTGGCCGAACCCATCGCCCCGGGGCGAGCGCTGTGCATGGCGAAGCCGTCGTCACGGCGCCGTCGGTTGGCGCGCCGCCCGGGCTTCAGCGGCGCGTCGGCGGAGGTTGGACCCCGCAAGTGCCGGTGGGACGTGGGCGACGTCGATGGGTCCGACGTCGGTTCCCGGCGGCACGATCTCGTCGATGCGGTCGAGCAGGTCGTCGTCGAGGAGCGT
>NZ_JBHZAE010000049.1:0-4441 GCF_042754105.1 Embleya sp. NPDC059237
ACAAGATATCACATAGTGATTCTTTTTAACGGTTAAGTTAGAAAGGGCGCACGGTGGATGCCTTGGCACTAGGAGCCGATGAAGGACGGGACGAACACCGATATGCTTCGGGGAGCTGTAAGCAAGCTTTGATCCGGAGATTTCCGAATGGGGAAACCCACCACTCGTAATGGAGTGGTATCCATATCTGAATACATAGGATATGAGAAGGCAGACCCGGGGAACTGAAACATCTAAGTACCCGGAGGAAGAGAAAGCAAATGCGATTCCCTGAGTAGCGGCGAGCGAAACGGGACCAGCCCAAACCAAGAGGCTTGCCTCTTGGGGTTGTAGGACACTCTGTACGGAGTTACAAAGGAACGAGGTAGATGAAGAGGTCTGGAAAGGCCCGCCATAGGAGGTAACAGCCCTGTAGTCAAAACTTCGTTCTCTCCTGAGTGGATCCTGAGTACGGCGGAACACGTGAAATTCCGTCGGAATCCGGGAGGACCATCTCCCAAGGCTAAATACTCCCTAGTGACCGATAGTGAACCAGTACCGTGAGGGAAAGGTGAAAAGCACCCCGGAAGGGGAGTGAAAGAGATCCTGAAACCGTGTGCCTACAAGTAGTCAGAGCCCGTTAACGGGTGATGGCGTGCCTTTTGTAGAATGAACCGGCGAGTTACGATCCCGTGCAAGGTTAAGCAGAAGATGCGGAGCCGCAGCGAAAGCGAGTCTGAATAGGGCGCATGAGTACGTGGTCGTAGACCCGAAACCAGGTGATCTACCCATGTCCAGGGTGAAGTTCAGGTAACACTGAATGGAGGCCCGAACCCACGCACGTTGAAAAGTGCGGGGATGAGGTGTGGGTAGGGGTGAAATGCCAATCGAACCTGGAGATAGCTGGTTCTCTCCGAAATAGCTTTAGGGCTAGCCTCAAGGTAAGAGTCTTGGAGGTAGAGCACTGATTGGACTAGGGGCCCCTACCGGGTTACCGAATTCAGTCAAACTCCGAATGCCAATGACTTATCCTTGGGAGTCAGACTGCGAGTGATAAGATCCGTAGTCGAAAGGGAAACAGCCCAGACCGCCAGCTAAGGTCCCAAAGTATACGTTAAGTGGAAAAGGATGTGGAGTTGCTTAGACAACCAGGATGTTGGCTTAGAAGCAGCCACCATTTAAAGAGTGCGTAATAGCTCACTGGTCGAGTGACTCTGCGCCGAAAATGTACCGGGGCTAAACGTATCACCGAAGCTGCGGACTGTTCTTCGAACAGTGGTAGGAGAGCGTTCTAAGGGCTGTGAAGCCAGACCGGAAGGACTGGTGGAGCGCTTAGAAGTGAGAATGCCGGTATGAGTAGCGAAAGAGGGGTGAGAATCCCCTCCACCGAATGCCTAAGGTTTCCTGAGGAAGGCTCGTCCGCTCAGGGTTAGTCGGGACCTAAGCCGAGGCCGAAAGGCGTAGGCGATGGACAACAGGTTGATATTCCTGTACCACCTCCTCACCATTTGAGCAATGGGGGGACGCAGGAGGATAGGGTAAGCGCGGTATTGGATATCCGCGTCCAAGCAGTTAGGCTGGGAAATAGGCAAATCCGTTTCCCATAAGGCTGAGCTGTGATGGCGAGCGAAATATAGTAGCGAAGTTCCTGATTCCACACTGCCAAGAAAAGCCTCTAGCGAGGTGAGAGGTGCCCGTACCGCAAACCGACACAGGTAGGCGAGGAGAGAATCCTAAGGTGATCGAGAGAACTCTCGTTAAGGAACTCGGCAAAATGACCCCGTAACTTCGGGAGAAGGGGTGCTCTGTTAGGGTGCAAGCCCGAGAGAGCCGCAGTGAATAGGCCCAGGCGACTGTTTAGCAAAAACACAGGTCTCTGCGAAGCCGTAAGGCGAAGTATAGGGGCTGACGCCTGCCCGGTGCTGGAAGGTTAAGAGGAGCGCTTAGCGTAAGCGAAGGTGCGAATTGAAGCCCCAGTAAACGGCGGCCGTAACTATAACGGTCCTAAGGTAGCGAAATTCCTTGTCGGGTAAGTTCCGACCCGCACGAAAGGCGCAACGATCTGGGCACTGTCTCAACGAGAGACTCGGTGAAATTATAGTACCTGTGAAGATGCAGGTTACCCGCGACAGGACGGAAAGACCCCGTGGAGCTTTACTGCAGCCTGATATTGAATGTTGGTACAGCTTGTACAGGATAGGTAGGAGCCTTGGAAACCGGAGCGCCAGCTTCGGTGGAGGCATCGGTGGGATACTACCCTGGCTGTATTGACCTTCTAACCCGCCGCCCTTATCGGGCGGGGAGACAGTGTCAGGTGGGCAGTTTGACTGGGGCGGTCGCCTCCTAAAAGGTAACGGAGGCGCCCAAAGGTTCCCTCAGAATGGTTGGAAATCATTCGCAGAGTGTAAAGGCACAAGGGAGCTTGACTGCGAGACCTACAAGTCGAGCAGGGACGAAAGTCGGGCTTAGTGATCCGGTGGTTCCGCATGGAAGGGCCATCGCTCAACGGATAAAAGCTACCCCGGGGATAACAGGCTTATCTCCCCCAAGAGTCCACATCGACGGGGAGGTTTGGCACCTCGATGTCGGCTCATCGCATCCTGGGGCTGTAGTCGGTCCCAAGGGTTGGGCTGTTCGCCCATTAAAGCGGTACGCGAGCTGGGTTCAGAACGTCGTGAGACAGTTCGGTCCCTATCCGTCGCGGGCGCAGGAAATTTGAGAGGAGCTGTCCTTAGTACGAGAGGACCGGGATGGACGCACCGCTGGTGTACCAGTTGTTCTGCCAAGGGCATCGCTGGGTAGCTATGTGCGGACGGGATAAGTGCTGAAAGCATCTAAGCATGAAGCCCCCCTCAAGATGAGATTTCCCATTCCGCAAGGAAGTAAGATCCCTGAAAGATGATCAGGTTGATAGGTCTGAGGTGGAAGTGTGGCGACACATGGAGCTGACAGATACTAATCGATCGAGGACTTAACCATATTTTTGAATGATGTCACACCTGTTATCTAGTTTTGAGAGAACACTCTCAATTGTTTGGTGGCGATAGCGAAGAGGTCACACCCGTTCCCATACCGAACACGGAAGTTAAGCTCTTCAGCGCCGATGGTAGTCGGGGGTTTCCCCCTGTGAGAGTAGGACGCCGCCAAGCATTACTTTTATCATCGCGGGGTGGAGCAGTTCGGTAGCTCGTCGGGCTCATAACCCGAAGGTCGCAGGTTCAAATCCTGCCCCCGCAACCAAATTTTAAAATGGTCCGGTAGTTCAGTTGGTTAGAATGCCTGCCTGTCACGCAGGAGGTCGCGGGTTCGAGTCCCGTCCGGACCGCCATTTATAAAATGGCTCGGTAGCTCAGTTGGTAGAGCAACGGACTGAAAATCCGTGTGTCGGCGGTTCGATTCCGTCCCGAGCCACCACCTATGCCGGTGTAGCTCAATTGGTAGAGCAACTGACTTGTAATCAGTAGGTTGGGGGTTCAAGTCCTCTTGCCGGCACTGTTTTTTCAAAATTTAATGTGGAGGGGTAGCGAAGTGGCTAAACGCGGCGGACTGTAAATCCGCTCCCTCAGGGTTCGGCAGTTCGAATCTGCCCCCCTCCACCATTTTTGGGCTATAGCCAAGCGGTAAGGCAACGGACTTTGACTCCGTCATGCGTTGGTTCGAATCCAGCTAGCCCAGCCATTTTTATTTTTTGAAATTGAATAGTAAGAGCCATTAGCTCAGTTGGTAGAGCATCTGACTTTTAATCAGAGGGTCGAAGGTTCGAGTCCTTCATGGCTCACCATTTTCATTTGCGGGTGTGGCGGAATTGGCAGACGCACTAGACTTAGGATCTAGTGTCTTTACGACGTGGGGGTTCAAGTCCCTTCACCCGCATTGCCAAACGCGGAAGTAGTTCAGTGGTAGAACATCACCTTGCCAAGGTGGGGGTCGCGGGTTCGAATCCCGTCTTCCGCTCCAACTATACCATCCACGCCGGGGTGGTGGAATTGGCAGACACACAGGACTTAAAATCCTGCGGTAGGTGACTACCGTGCCGGTTCAAGTCCGGCCCTCGGCACTTATTGTTGCGCCCGTAGCTCAATTGGATAGAGCGTTTGACTACGGATCAAAAGGTTAGGGGTTCGACTCCTCTCGGGCGCGCCATAATATTTTTGAAATCGGGAAGTAGCTCAGCTTGGTAGAGCACATGGTTTGGGACCATGGGGTCGCAGGTTCGAATCCTGTCTTCCCGACCATTCTTGGGGCCTTAGCTCAGCTGGGAGAGCGCCTGCTTTGCACGCAGGAGGTCAGCGGTTCGATCCCGCTAGGCTCCACCAACGTGTTCTTTGAAAACTAGATAACAGAAGAATTCACATTCAATTAGTAATACAAGATATCACATAGTGATTCTTTTTAACGGTTAAGTTAGAAAGGGCGCACGGTGGATGCCTTGGCACTAGGAGCCGATGAAGGACGGGACGAA
>NZ_JBHZAE010000050.1:0-4394 GCF_042754105.1 Embleya sp. NPDC059237
TGGTCCTCCCACTCGGGCGGGAACAGCGCGACCTCGTCCACCGCCCAGTCCTTGATCCGACGACCGACCTCCGCCACCCGCACCTCGTCCGGCTCACCCACCGGGTGGTAGTACAAGCCCGGAATCTCCCGGGACGGCATCGATGGTTGCGCGCGCTGCGCCAGGTACAGGTCCGCCGTACCCAGGCCGCTCGGACCGCGCAACACCCGCCCCCACACGTTGTGCCCGATGCCCCCGGCCCCGTCGGCCGGCGCCGCTTCGTCCTCGCGGTAACCATCGGCTTCGGGAGGGGCGGAGCGCGTGGTGGGCACTGCCACGGCCTTGAGGCCCGGTGTCGACACCGAGTGGAGAGAGTGTTCGAGCATCCATGTCTCCTTGGGTGGGTGCGGGTGTGGATGTGGGTGGCTTGTGGCGCAGGATTCCCGTAATACGTTCGACCGAGGCAAGAATGGAGTCGGGTTCTATATGGTGATGTCGGAGTCGCCACGGTCGTCGGCAGGCTTCTTGTATTGTTTTCGACGACGACAGACCACACGCACGTCGCGGTATGAAGAAAATCAAGGATGATTGGCGGGCTTCCTTTCGCGTACGAGAATAGGTTAGGACGACTCGCCGATTCGACGCGGGCGAGAGATTGCCATTCGATATAGTGATTCTTCCTGTCACTCATTTGCCGCAGGCCCGCTGTCGCCGACCTGCACGGCGCGACGCTGCCCCGCCGACGAGCTTGGCGAACACCCGAGACAACCGCGCGCCTCCCTGATTCGGGCCGACGCGAAAATCACGGCTTTACCATCGCGCCGCCCTGTCCCGGCGATCCGGAATTGCCTTGCCCCTTCGGGTTGCACGCATCATTCACCCTTTCGTGTAGTAGCCGATTCGCCTTGGTTGTTGTCAGGCTATTCCTGTTTGCTCAGAGCTCGCGAGGAAGGTTCCTTCATGTCGGTCGACGCAAGTCCGCAGCCACCGGTGGATCTGGAACGGGAACGACAAAGCCTTGATACCGCAGCCGCGCGGAATCTGGCCACGACCACCAAATCCGTCCCGCAGATGCAGGAGATCAGCTCCCGCTGGCTGCTGCGGATGTTGCCGTGGGTGCAGGTACACAGCGGTACGTACCGAGTGAACCGGCGGCTGAGCTACGCGGTGGGCGACGGGCGGGTCACCTTTGTACAGACCGCGGGCAGGGTCGAGGTGATCCCGGCCGAGTTGGGAGAGCTGCCGGCGCTGCGCGACTATCACGACCAGGCCGTGTTGACGGAGCTGGCCCGTCGGTGTGAGCAGCACGAATACCCGGTGGGTGCGGTGCTGGCCGAGTTCGGTTCGGCCGTCGATCGGGTGTTCCTGATCGCGCACGGGCGTGTCGAGAAGGTGGGTACGGGGCCGTACGGTGATGAACGGGTTGTGGAAGTACTGGCCGACGGCGGGTACTTCGGCGACTCCAGTCTGACCGCGGCGGAGCCGATCTGGGAGACCACGTTCCGGGCGAGCACGGCCTGCACGGTGCTGGAGCTGACCCGCGCCGACGTGGACAACCTCGCGGAACGGGCCGAATCGCTGCGCGCCCACCTCGACGACGTGGCGCAGGTCCCGGAACAGCGGACCAACAAGTACGGCGAGGCGGCGATCGACATGGTCGCCGGCCACGTCGGCGAAGCGGTCATCCCGCACACGTTCGTGGACTACGAGTTGGCGCCGCGCGAGTACGAACTCTCCGTGGCCCAGACCGTGCTCAAGGTTCACACCCGGGTCGCGGACCTCTACAACGAGCCGATGAACCAGACGGAACAGCAGTTGCGCCTGACCGTGGAGGCGCTGCGCGAGCGCCAGGAGTACGAGCTGGTCAACAACAGCGAGTTCGGGCTGCTCGCCAACTGCGACCACTCGCAGCGCATCCAGCCCCACGACGGCGTCCCCGGTCCCGACGACATGGACGAACTGCTCTCCCGCCGCCGCGGCAACAAGTTCTTCCTCGCGCACCCCAAGGCGATCGCCGCCTTCGGACGCGAGTGCAACCGGCGCGGCCTGGTCCCGGACACGATCGACTTCAACGGGCACCGGATTCCGGCCTGGCGCGGTGTTCCCATCTTCCCGTGCGGCAAGATCCCGCTCACCGAGCAGCGCACGACGTCGATCATGTGCATGCGCACCGGCGAGGACAACCAGGGCGTCGTCGGCCTGCGGCAGGACGGCATCCCCGACGAGATCGAACCCAGCCTGTCGGTGCGCTTCATGGGCATCAACGAGCAGGCGATCATCTCGTACCTGGTCACCGCCTACTACTCGGCGGCGATCCTCGTCCCGGACGCGCTCGGCATCCTGGAGAACGTCGAAGTCAGTCGCCGATACTGACCCGGCGTACGAACCACGCCCGGTGTCCGTCCCGGTGGGGCGGTCCCATCGGTTCTGCCGGTGCGTATGTCGATGCGCACCGGCGGAGCCCGCCGTCCGGAAGCGGCCCGACCACGCGGCCGACTCAGTCGCCGAGATGGAGCCAGGGGAAGAGGTCCTCGAACGGCTGGGTGGACACCGACACGCGTCGAGCGAACGGACTGTCGAAGTCCCAGATCATGAACAGCAGGAACGCGATCAGCGCGCTGAAGCAGAGCGCCAGGATCAACTCCCTCCATGTGCGCCGGATCTGGAGCGCGAACAACATGCCGACGGTCACCACCGCACCGCCGAGCAAGCCGAGCCAGACCACCCCGGGCATCGTCGACCCGGCGTTTTGTCCGCGCGAGTTGCGGGCCTCGGAAACCTGGTCGATCCGGTCCAGGATCGGCTGGTAGGCCTGCGACTCCAGGTCGGAGTCGGCCGGTCGGGTGGCGACATCGTTCCGGAGCTTCTCAAGGAGCCGGTCGCCGTTGTCGCTGAGCGCACCGTTGTTCTTCATGTATTCCCACTCGGTGTTCACCACGTACGAGACGTAGGCGTCCACGTCGGCCCGGACCTGGTTTCGGAACTCCACCGGGTACGCCACCGCCCGATCGCTCACCTCGCGCAACGACTGTGCCTCGTGGAACAGATCGTCCTGCGCGGCACCGCGCGCTTCCCAGACACCCGCGATGGCCAAGCCGAGGACGATCGCGTAGACCACCCCGATCATCATCGTGATGTATTCGATGACGTCCGGGGTCTCGTCGGTGCTTTCCTTGATCGGCCGGACCTGCCTCAGCACCACCACCGCCACCACGACGGCACAGGCCGACGCCGCGGCGACAATCAACGCCACCCGCTCGGACATCGGAACTCCCTTCTCTGGCTTGGCTTGTGACGGGACGGAAAGGTCGGGGGGCGAACCCCGGGCCGGTCCGGGCCGGGGTGCCCGGTTGCTCCGCCCGGGTGGGGACCTCCCGCCGCCCCGCCGGGAATCGGTCGGCGGACCGTCGGAAGTCGATCAGGACGAATCCGGGCGACGGCCGCGTCGTCGGTCACGACGGCCCGGTCGCATGACCGCCGCCGCGATCACGGCGGGGACCATGATCAGCAGCATCGTGGTGGTCAACGAGAAGCCGTGGTGGTGCCGGAGCTTGGGTACGGGCTTCGCTGCCCGGGGAGGAAACGTCGGTCGCGCCGACCGGGTCGGAGGAGCGGGGCTGGGGGAGGCTGCGGGACGGGATGTCGCGGGGCTGGGTGGGGCGGCGGGAATGGGAGCGGCCGAGTTGAGGATGGCCGGGAGCTGGGCCACGGGCGCGGGAGCCGCCGAGGCTGGGGCTGCCGGTGCGGGCGCGGGCTGTGCGGGTGCGGGTGCGGGTGGCGTGGTGAGTGTGGGTGACACGTGCGTTGGGGTGGGAGCCGGTGCCGGGCCCGGGGACGGCGTGGTCGGTGACGGCGGTGTAGGCGACGGCGTCGGCCGCGGGGACGGCACGGCCTGCGAGGGCGTGGGGTTCGGGCTCGGAATCGGCGTGGGTGTGGGCGTGGGGGCGGGCGTCGACGTCGGCCCCGGAGACACGGTGGTCGATGACGGCGTCGGGGTGGAAACCGAAGTCGGGCTCGGCGTCGGACCCGGGAAAGGCACACTCGGTGACGCCGTCGACGTGAGATCCGGGCTCGGGGTCGGGATGGGTGTGGCGGTCGCCGTCGGGCCCGGTGACGGCACGCTCACGGTCGGACTCGGCACCGGCGTGGGAGTCGCCGTCTGTACGGGAGTGGGCGACGCCGAAGGCGCACCCGTGGGAACGGACGTCGGCCCCGGAGAGGGCACGGTCGGTGACGCCGTCGACGTGGGACCCGGGCTCGGGGACGGGGTGGGCGTGGAGGCCGCCGGTGTGGGGCTCGGCGTCGGCGTAGCACCGGGGGCAGGGACGGTGGGCGACGGCGTCGAGGTGGGAGTCGACGTGGGGCTCGAAATCGGTGTGGGGTTCGCCGTCGGGCTCGGAGTCGCGGTCACACTC
>NZ_JBHZAE010000051.1:0-3687 GCF_042754105.1 Embleya sp. NPDC059237
ACCCTCCTGGCGCGGGAGTGGTGGGGCGGGGTGGCCCTGTCCCCGGGACAGTGGCAGCGCATCGCCGTGGCGCGCGCGATCCATCGCGACGCAGGCCTGTTGGTCATGGACGAGCCGACCTCCGACCTGGACCCGCGGGCCGAACACCGGATCTTCACCGGCCTGCGCGACCTGGCCGGCGACCGCGCGGTCGTGCTCGTCACGCACAACCTGGCCAACACCTCCGTCGCCGATCGCGTGGTCGTCATGGAGAAGGGCCGTGTGGTGCAGAACGGAACCTTCCACGAACTGATCGGCCGGCCAGGCTTGATGCAGGACCTGTGGCGCCTCCAGCAGGATCGGGACGCCTACCGGCAGCGAGAGCAGCCATGACCGAGATGCAGGGGCGAACCGGTGACTCAGCGGGCTGAACGAACCTTGCTCGGCCCGTCTTCGTACACTCCGCCCACCCGCTCAAGACCCCGGTTGTCGCCAGGGATTGTCGCGGAATGGACAGGAGGTTTCGGCCGGGTCCGCGTAACCCGTCGGTCCGGCACATCCCCCCTTGCCGGTGACGGCCCCGTGATCCCCCGGGAGCGCGGGCCCTCGGCCTGGCCGGGCCGCCCCGACGACACGGCGAATCCGTGCGGCGCCCACGGGCGGGTTCGTCGCAGCCCGAGCGCGCGACGCCACCACCGAGATGTGCGAACGCTGCGGGCCTTCGCGTTTGTCATCCCGCGCGGGTAACGCGCCTGCGGATACGGGAAGGTGCGGGCGGAGCGGGCATCCACGCGGGGACGACTCCGGACAGCGATACGGCACCGATGAGCGAGCTCGTGCCCGCTTCGGGCGTCACCCGCTCTGCCGAGGCTCATCCGTGTGGTTGACCCTTTCGCGCGATCCCGGAGTCCGGACGACATCAGTCCGCCACTGTCGGTACGGACATCTACGCTCCGCGTGATGACATCGAACCCGTACCTCCCCGCGTCGCGGTCCGAGCCATCCAAGCCGGCCACCTCTACAGCGAGTTCGGCTGAACCTGACATCGAGCACGCACCCCGTCCATCCGCGCCGACTTGGACCCGGCGGACGTGGAGCCGTAGGTCGCGTGGTCACCACCGTCTCCCACGGACCGAAGGGCCGCCCTGCCGGGCCGCTGAGGCGATCGGCGCCCTCTCGGGTGGGGCGATCGTTGCCCGGCCATGGCAGTGGACGTTACGGATGATCGTCCCCACCGGCGGCACCAGTTGCCAACGGATCTGTTCGCGGATGTATCGGGGAAGCTGGTCGATGCCCGGCGAACGCAGGCAGCGAAGGAGCGTCCCGGCGAACCGCGCGGATGAAGCCCGCGGCGATGCGGCTGCGCCCCTGTTATGTAGACAGCGCCCTTTCCAGGCTCACCCGCACTGTGGCAATCAACGGATGACCGGGACTGAGCGCCCGCTCGGAGTCGGCGAGGGCGCGTTCGTACAGCGGGATCGCCTGTCCGAGATCCCCCGCCGACTCGTGCGCGCTGGCGAGGTTGTAGCGGGACATCAGTGTGTCGGGGTGGTCGGAGGTGAGCACCCGCTCGCGCTCCGCCAAGGTGTGTTCGTGCAGTGGGATCGCCCGCCGCAGGTTCCCCGCCACCTGGTACGCGAACGCGAGGTTGTGGCGGAAGGTCAGCGTGTTGGGGTGGTGGGCGCCCAACACCTCCTCGGCGTCGGCGACGTTCTTTTTGTACAGTTTTATCGCCCGCCCCGGGTTCCCCGCCGACCGGTACGCACCCGCGAGGTTGTTGCGGTACATCACCGTGTCGGGGTGGTGGGCGCCCAACACCTCCTCGGCGTCGGCGACGTTCTTTTCGTGCAGCGGGATCGCCCGCTCCGGGTCTCCATCCAACTGGTAGGAGAGCGCTAGGTTGTTACGGCAGGTCAGCGTGTTGGGATGATCGGCGCCCAACACCCGCTCGGTATCGGCGATGTTCTTTTCGTGCAGCGGGATCGCCTGCCGCAGGTCCCCTGTCAACGCGTACGCGTCCGCGAGGTTGTTGCGGGAAAGCAGGGTGCGGGGATGGTCGGCGCCCGACACCCGCTCGCTGGTGGTCAGGGCGCGCCGGAGGGCGTGGATGGCGGGGGCAGGTGCGCCTTGTCCCAGTCGGTAGTACGCGGCGCGGTCGAGGACGTAGGCGGTGTAGTCGGTGTCGTGGTCGGGGGTGTGTCGGCGGGTGAGGGCGTCGGTGTGCGGGAGGAGGGCTCGGCAGGTGGGCCAGGTCGAGGGGTGGTCGACGTCGGTGGGGAAGGCGGCGGCGAGGAGTTCGGCGGCGTGGTCGCGGGCGTGGGCGATGTCGTCGGGTCGGCGGTGGGGGTCGTCGGGGTCGGGGGTGCGGGAGTGGGTTTGGACGAGGCGGTGGACGGTCAGAGTGCCGTCTTGGTTGTCGGTGATCATGCTGTAGGCGACGAGTCGGCCGATCGCGGCGGCGAGTTCGGGGGGTGCGGCGAGGGGGGCGAGGAGGTCGCGGGGGATGTGGTCGGGGGCGTACCAGGCCAGAATCCGCAGCAGTTCCCCGGTGAGGGGGATGTCGACCAGGCGATTCAGCGTCAGGCGCCAGATCCGGGCGACGGTCCGTTGGGAGTCGCCGTTCGCGGTGGTGGCGGCGAACATCGCGGCGGGCCATCGGTCGAGCATGTCGAGGTAGGCGCGCGGTGCGGTGCCGGTCTCCGCGCAGTACGCGGCGGCCTGTTCCACCGCCAGCGCCAGGTGCCCGAGTTCCGCGCACACCGCGGCGGCCCCGTCGACCTCGCGCGGCCCTTGGTGGGTGAGGATCCGGGTGAACAGGTCGAGGGCATCGGCCGATTCCAGAACGCCCAGTCGGATGGTGGTGGCGTGGCGGTGCCAGCCGGTCGCGCGACGGGTGGTGATCAGGACCCGGCCCCGGCCCGCGACCCGGTCGAGCAGCGGGTCGATGTGGGCGGGGTCCTCGACGTTGTCCAGGACGAGCAGCCAGTCGTCGTGCCCGGCGAGCCACGCGAAGGCGCGCTGAGTCTGCAACTCGGCGGGCAGCCCGACCAGCCCGGGATGCAGGGCCCGCGCGAGCGCGCTCAATCCCGCGTCGACCTTCGTCGGATCCTCGGCGGTGATCCACCACCGCACCTGCTCGCCCCGGTGCGCGGCCCAGTGTGCGGCGAGCGCGGACTTGCCGACCCCGCCCAGCCCGTGCACCGCGTGCACGACAACCTCACCGGCTCGGGCGAACGCCGCCTCCAGCGCGCCCAGTTCGCCGGCGCGGCCCACGAACGGCACGACGCGGCGAATGTTCGACACCCCCGCACGGGCGGCGTCGTCGGGGATCGGCGCGTACGCCTCCGCCGGCAGCGCGAACTCGGCGCGGATCGCCACCGGGTTGACCAGGTCGCGCCCCGCCGCGTTGGACCCCGCCGTCGCCGAGACACCCGGCGCCGCAGTGGGAGCGTCGGCGGCCCGCCCGCGGCGGCGCCACCGTGTCACGGGCCGCGGTGCGCGCTCGGATCGTCCATGTCCCCGCCCGCCGCGTTCGACCCGCCCGACGCGGACACACCCGGCCCCGGAATCGCAGGCGATCGCGAACCGGGGGCGGTGTCACGGGCCGAGGGGCTGCGCATGTTCCCGCCCGCCGCGTTCGACCCGCCGTCCGCGTGGACCGTCGTCGACCCGGAGCGCAGCAACACCGCCACCGACACCCATGTCGAC
>NZ_JBHZAE010000052.1:0-3622 GCF_042754105.1 Embleya sp. NPDC059237
TTTTCGTGTTGGGGGGGGGGGGGCGGGGGGGGGCGCCCCCCCCCCCCCCCCCCCACCGCTCGCGTTCGTCGCCCGTTACCCGTCCGGGATCCCACCGCGACGGTCGACGCGGCGGCCGAGGCTGCGGTGCCGGTGCCGGAGGGGCCTCGGCCCAAGCGCACGCGCGAGCAGGCGTGGGCGATCGCGCCGGGCGCGGCGGCGGCCTACCGGGCCCGGGTGGGGCACCTGAAAGTCCCGCGCGGGCATGTGGAGTCGGTGACGGCGTTCGACGGGTGACGTGAGGACGTCAGGTCGGGGGTGTGGGTGACCACGACCAAGAGCAGGCGGGCGAAGCCGGCGGCCGAACGCATCGCCGAGTTGGACGCGTTGGGGATGCGCTGGGCGTGAGCGGGGGCGGGCCGGGCCGGCCGGGGTGGATTGGGGTTACTCACGATGAACCCCATATACAGGCTGCGCATGTTCGAGGGTGCATATCGGCCCCCGACCGGCCCGAACGCCGGTTCCTGCCCCGTCGTTCCCAAGGACGACGCCCCAGGCGACGGGGCAGGCGACGCCCCACGCGACGGGTAATCGGTCGGGCGGGCCGGCGCCCGGGTGGGTGGTGGATGCGCGGCCGGGTGTGTGGTTCGTGTCGGATCCGTGTCCGGTTCACGGGGGATCCGGGGCGGCGGGCCGGGACTCGTTCGGGTGAACCTCGGGCGTCGGGGCCGGTTCGGTGCCAGGGTGGTCGGGTGCCCGGTCGCGGGGTCCACACATTCGCCTCGCGGCGTGCGTGCGGGCTGTGCCCCGCGAAGTCCGGCAACGGGAAGGGGCGTCGACCACACGTGGTCGACGCCCCTTCCTCGTGTCCGGCCGGGGACTGCCGGGCCGCTTTCATATTCGCGACCTCGTGTGAGGTCCCACCGCGACGGAGGATCCGATGGGCACGGACACGGCGGGGCCGGAGAACGACCACGCGCACGGCGGGTTCGGCATGCCGCCGGAGAACGATGCCGGCGGCCGTCCGGTCGATCACGTGCTGCTCGGATCGCTCGTGGGCGCGGCGATGGACGGGTGTGTCTCTTGTCAGGACCCGCTGCTGACGCTGTTGGTCGAGGATCCGGTGACCACGTCGCGGGTGATCGAGTTGGCGTGTATCGCCACGCAGCGGGCGTTCGGCGGGTTGCCGGCGTCGATGACCGAGGACGACGTGCCCGGCCTGAGCCATCCGGCGTTCCGGCGGGCGGCCCGCGCGGGGCTCGACGGCGCGAACGACGCGCTGTTCGCGACGGTCGGCGCGATGTCGCCGGGCGATCGGCGGGGCGCGGCGAACACCGCGATCGACACACTGGCCGGCTTCCTGGGCCTGGCGGGCCCGCACTGAACCACCGGCCATCGGCCCCGGCCGCCGTTGACGTCGCCGAAGGGGGGCGTCACCTCGGGGGCGGATGGATCGTTGGGTCCGGGTGTGGTGGCCCGGCGTCTCCCCGTCGCCTGGCCGGCTGCACCGGATCGGCCCATCCCCCGAGGTCGATGCGGCGGGTCGCGGGCGGTGCGGGTCGGCACGACATTCGCGCCGCCCGCGTCCGGTGATCCGAGGATGACGAAACGGCCGGTCCCGGCCGATGGGTACTTGTACCGGTGTGGGCAGGATCCGTTGGCCGGGCGTGCTGGAGCGGGCCGCCGAGGTCGTCGTCGAGTACGACGCGAGCGGTGGGTACACGCTGCGGCAGGTGTACTACCGGCTGGTCGCGCAGGGGGTGATCCCGCACACCGCGCCGATGTATCGCCGGTTGTCGTCGCGGCTCGCGCAGGCCCGCCGGGACGGGGTGTTCCCCGATCTCGTGGACCCGTGGCGCACGGTGCACGTGCCGCCGGCCTGGCGGGACGCGGGCGCGTTCCTGCGCGCGGCACCGGGCATGTGCGCTCTGGACCGGACCGTGGGCCAGAGCACCGCGTTGTATGTGGCGTGCGAGAAGGACTCGTTGCGGGCGCAGGTCACCGGATGGCTGGAGCGGGCGGGGGTGCCGGTGCTGGTCGTGCGGGGGTTCGGCAGCCAGAGCTACGTGCAGGTGGTGCGCGAGCGCACCGCCCGCGACCCGCGCCCGGCGGTGCTGCTGTATCTGGTTCTCCCTGGCGCTTCGACGTGTCGCAGGACGCTGCGTCTGATCGTGTGATCTGGGGTTCTTCCGCCGAACAAGCGCCCCCGCGGGCAGCAGCCGCACTGGCGGCCCAAGCGGGAGACCCCGCGGGTGCTGACCGCAGTCGACGCCGTCCTCGACCGCTACCGCGAGCACCTGCCCGTTTCACTTCGCCAGCTGTTCCCTACATGGTTCACGGCGGTAGGGCCGGGAACCGGAGCCGCTCGAAGGACCCACGCTCGGCCCGAGGGTCCCGCGGACCGCGTCAGCCGCCGGATGCGCGTGCGATGGTTCGCGAAAGAGGCCGTGGATTCGCACACCCGCTCGGCGCCACGTTTTCCCTGTTCGAGCTATCACGTTCCATGTTCACGGCGTGAGGATCCAGGGGTGCGGTGATTCGCCGCGGTTCGCCCGCGCGAACGACGGCTGGGACCGTGTCCGAGACCGCCGGCGTACCGGGTCAGGGCGCGCTGTCGATGATCCTGGCGGTGCTGCGGTGTAGATGCGCCAGCAGGTCGGCGTCGATCTCGCGGCGGTGGGACAGGGCGCGGGTGACGGCGGAGGCGACGATGTCGTAGACGACGAAGGCATCGTCCAGGACGCTCGCGCTGTCGACCGTGGGACGGAGTTCGTGCAGGGCGTCCGCGATCGGGGCGATGATGCGCCGTTCGAGGAGCACGGCGGTTTCGGGGTAATTCATGGCGAACCGCGGCGCGTCGATCATGAGCGAGGTCGATCCGTCGGCGGGGCTGCTGGTGGCGCGCGCGACGAATGCGTCGATCCACGCGTCGATACGTGCCCGCGGCTCGGTCACGGCGGCCAGGCGTTCGGCCAGCGATGCGACCAGGGCGTCGGTCGCGGCTTCGAGAACGGCCATGACCAAATCCTGTTTGGCCGGGAACAGGCGGTAGAAGGCACGGCTGGCGAGCCCGGCCCGCTGGAGGATCGCAGCGACCGGGGGGTCGATGTTGCCGGTTTCGGCGATGAGGTCGCGGCAGGCGGCGATGAGCCGCCCGGCATCGTCGAGGTAGCCGGCGCGCTGGGGATCGACCAGGCGGTCGACGGCGGCCGCCGCGAGTGCCGGGGTCGGGCGTGGCGCGGTCGTCACCGGGCTCCTCCTCGTGGTCGACTGTGTGTTTCCGCGAGTGAGTATATGCGTCGCGCTCTTGAAAATGCTGTTTTCACCAGTGAGTATGTCGACCTCACCCCAGGCTGCGGCGAATGCCCTGCCTCTCAGAGAGGACTCGACATGACCATCCGCGAGGAGCGCGAGGATGCCGTGCGCAGCGGCGAACTGTTCGACCGGATCGTCGAGGCTTGGAAGACGTTCGGCAAGCGCATCGTGTTCGACGACCCGGCGACGGACACCCCGCTGCTGCGGTCCGAGGGCCTGCGCTTCGCCACCCGCTACTGAGATTTTCGGTTTGGGGTGACTACGGCGGGGCCGGGACCAGTCCGGTTTCGGCGATGAAGCCGTCGAGGAGGGCTGGTCGGTATTGCAT
>NZ_JBHZAE010000053.1:0-2224 GCF_042754105.1 Embleya sp. NPDC059237
TCTTCGACCCGCACCCCGCTACGACGTCGGCAAGACCGTCAAACGCGAGCGCACCCTCACCGCCCACCACGACCGCACAGGATAAAGACCAAGCTGAGTACCTGTGTCTGAACCTGGCGCGGGCAACCCAGTAGATGGCAGTTCGGGGGATTGGTGGAGACTTGCGGCATGTATGCCTCTTCGTCTGATGCCTCTGCCGTCGTCCCCGGCTCCTTGCGTTGGGTGGAGTCGATGGGCGGCCCGCTGATCGTTGTCCCCGCCTCGGCGCTTGCGGAGTGGGGCGGCTCCTCCGCGTCGTGGGGTGGCGAGGGTGTCCGTGAGGACTACGACCGCGCGTGTGATGTCGAGGACTTGGCGGGCGTGATCAGTGTCGGCTCCGCCGGCGCCCGTCCCTGGTCCTGGGCGATGAGCCGGCGAACAGCTGCTATGTGCCGGGGCTTGGGGCGTTCCTGCGGTGGCTCGGGGCGTACTCGGAAGCGGACCTTCTGGCGGAGGCGGAGGCCGTCCTCGCCGACCCGGCGACCGGCTGGGAGGACTGCGGTGTCTGGGAGACCGACGGGGCAGCGGTGCTCATGGACTCCGTGACCGCCGGGAACGAGCTGGGCGTCGAGTATCCGAACGGCGGGGGCTTCCCCGAACAGGCGCCCGTCCCGGTCGAGGGCGGCCGGTGGCGGGTGAGCGCCGCCCACGTGAGCCGCGAGGACACGTCCGTCGGTGTGGTCCGGCTCCTCCCCGCCGTCTGAATCCGGAAGGCCTGCGGCGAGGCGTCGCGCTGTGACTTGAATCGCTATTTGCGTGTCGTCAGCGCTATTTGTCGTAGCGTCGCGCCACCCCTCTCGGGCGCGTTTCATGCCGACTGGGATGTCGCGAGGCCGCTGGCCGCCGCTCAGCCGAAGCGGCCGACGAGGAAGTCCGGTTCCTCGAAGGCGCCGTGCATCGCCTAGGGCGCCTCAGCGAGCGCAGCGAAGACGGGCCGGACGTTCTGGTCGAACGCGGAGATCGAGGCTGGTGGGCCTTATCTGGAAATTCAGCCAGACGCAGGCAGGCGTCGGCCCGCTCTCTGGTGGCGAGGACACGGACGGCAGCGTTCGAGCGCCGTGCCGCCCGTGCCGCACGTCCTGGATTTACTGGAATGCGCTGTCGTCGCCGATGGCGACGAATTGATCCTCAAGAGAAGGAGGCACGGGGGTGGGCCCCGGGAACAGAGTGGACTGGAGCGGGATGTACACCATGCCGGCACGCCTGGCGTTGTCCGCTTCGCCGGACTGGTGCACGACCGCGAGGGCCGCCGGGACGAACTGCCCGCCGCTGACGACGATCACGGGCCGGCCGTCGCGGTACTCGATCGTCAGCGTCCCTACATCCTCGGGCTTGACCTGGTCGGCCGGAACAAGCGTCGGTTCCGTGGGTGCCGTGCCCTCGGGTGTGGGAGTCAGGCCCAGACTCGCGGCCTGCTCCGGTGACATCTGAAACTGGGCAGGGCCCTTGGAGTTGGGTGTGGCCTCGGTCATGGATGACTCCTTTGGTAGGGCTGGTTCGGGTTCGCTCCTGAGATCATTCCCGGGCGCGAGACCGGGTGTGGAAACTCGGAGGTGATTGGCCGATTCCCTCTGGGCCTTGGCGTGGAACGCGAGCACCACGCATCACCCGGATGCCGATGTATCCAATTGGCCGGCGGGGTGCCAGGCCAACCCAGGTGGCATGAAACGCGCCCGAGAGGGGTGGCGCGACGCCACGAAAAATAGCGCTGACGATACGCCAATTAACGGTTCAAGTCACATGGGGCACTTGGAGGTGCCGCGCGCCCACGTGGAGTCGGTGACCGCGTTCGACGGGTGGCCGGAGGACGTCAGGTTGGGGGTGTGGGTGACCACGACCAGGAGCAGGCGGGCGAAGCTCTCGGCCGAGCGGATCGCCGAACTGGACGCGGTGGGGATGCGCTGGACGTGAGCCGGGGGCGGGCCGGGCCGGCCGGGGTGGATTGGGGTCGTGTCTCGTTCGGGTGAACTTCGGGGTGCCGGGGCGGGAACGTACGACGTCGTGACATGCCGCTCGTGGTGGTCCCGCCCGATCCGGGGGCCGCCCGATTCCGTTGGACAGCCCCTACTTTCTCGGGGAGGGATGGATGTCGGACCGGCGTGGCGACACGACGGCGACGTTTCACGCCGCGTCGCCGTCGTGTGGGCGGATTGTGCGGCGCATGGGGCGCGCCGACGTGGTGCCG
>NZ_JBHZAE010000054.1:0-2191 GCF_042754105.1 Embleya sp. NPDC059237
CAGGAGGATTAGGCATCGGTATCGACCGTCTGGTTATGCTGCTGACGAATGCCCCTTCTATTCGCGATGTGCTGTTATTCCCGCAAATGAGACAACGCTAATAAAGAAGAGCGGTATCCTCCATAGGGAAAGGATGCCGCTCTTTTTAAATTCCTTAGTATTTCTTCAAAAAAACTATTGCACTATTATTTACTAGGTGGTATATTATTATTCGTTGCCGCTAAACAAGGCGATAACGAAAAAATAACTTAAAAAAAGTTATTGACTTCACTGAGACAACGAGTTATAATAATAAAGTCGCTTGAACGAAGTGAACAAAATGATCTTTGAAAACTAAACAAGACAAAACGTACCTGTTAATTCATTTTAAATAAATCGCACAGCGATGTGCGTAGTCAGTCAAACTACTTTATCGGAGAGTTTGATCCTGGCTCAGGACGAACGCTGGCGGCGTGCCTAATACATGCAAGTCGAGCGGACAGATGGGAGCTTGCTCCCTGATGTTAGCGGCGGACGGGTGAGTAACACGTGGGTAACCTGCCTGTAAGACTGGGATAACTCCGGGAAACCGGGGCTAATACCGGATGGTTGTTTGAACCGCATGGTTCAAACATAAAAGGTGGCTTCGGCTACCACTTACAGATGGACCCGCGGCGCATTAGCTAGTTGGTGAGGTAACGGCTCACCAAGGCAACGATGCGTAGCCGACCTGAGAGGGTGATCGGCCACACTGGGACTGAGACACGGCCCAGACTCCTACGGGAGGCAGCAGTAGGGAATCTTCCGCAATGGACGAAAGTCTGACGGAGCAACGCCGCGTGAGTGATGAAGGTTTTCGGATCGTAAAGCTCTGTTGTTAGGGAAGAACAAGTACCGTTCGAATAGGGCGGTACCTTGACGGTACCTAACCAGAAAGCCACGGCTAACTACGTGCCAGCAGCCGCGGTAATACGTAGGTGGCAAGCGTTGTCCGGAATTATTGGGCGTAAAGGGCTCGCAGGCGGTTTCTTAAGTCTGATGTGAAAGCCCCCGGCTCAACCGGGGAGGGTCATTGGAAACTGGGGAACTTGAGTGCAGAAGAGGAGAGTGGAATTCCACGTGTAGCGGTGAAATGCGTAGAGATGTGGAGGAACACCAGTGGCGAAGGCGACTCTCTGGTCTGTAACTGACGCTGAGGAGCGAAAGCGTGGGGAGCGAACAGGATTAGATACCCTGGTAGTCCACGCCGTAAACGATGAGTGCTAAGTGTTAGGGGGTTTCCGCCCCTTAGTGCTGCAGCTAACGCATTAAGCACTCCGCCTGGGGAGTACGGTCGCAAGACTGAAACTCAAAGGAATTGACGGGGGCCCGCACAAGCGGTGGAGCATGTGGTTTAATTCGAAGCAACGCGAAGAACCTTACCAGGTCTTGACATCCTCTGACAATCCTAGAGATAGGACGTCCCCTTCGGGGGCAGAGTGACAGGTGGTGCATGGTTGTCGTCAGCTCGTGTCGTGAGATGTTGGGTTAAGTCCCGCAACGAGCGCAACCCTTGATCTTAGTTGCCAGCATTCAGTTGGGCACTCTAAGGTGACTGCCGGTGACAAACCGGAGGAAGGTGGGGATGACGTCAAATCATCATGCCCCTTATGACCTGGGCTACACACGTGCTACAATGGACAGAACAAAGGGCAGCGAAACCGCGAGGTTAAGCCAATCCCACAAATCTGTTCTCAGTTCGGATCGCAGTCTGCAACTCGACTGCGTGAAGCTGGAATCGCTAGTAATCGCGGATCAGCATGCCGCGGTGAATACGTTCCCGGGCCTTGTACACACCGCCCGTCACACCACGAGAGTTTGTAACACCCGAAGTCGGTGAGGTAACCTTTTAGGAGCCAGCCGCCGAAGGTGGGACAGATGATTGGGGTGAAGTCGTAACAAGGTAGCCGTATCGGAAGGTGCGGCTGGATCACCTCCTTTCTAAGGATATTATACGGAATATAAGACCTTGGGTCTTATAAACAGAACGTTCCCTGTCTTGTTTAGTTTTGAAGGATCATTCCTTCGAAACGTGTTCTTTGAAAACTAGATAACAGTAGACATCACATTCAAGTAATACAAGATATCACATAGTGATTCTTTTTAACGGTTAAGTTAGAAAGGGCGCACGGTGGATGCCTTGGCACTAGGAGCCGATGAAGGACGGGACGAA
>NZ_JBHZAE010000056.1:0-2012 GCF_042754105.1 Embleya sp. NPDC059237
GGCTCTGTCGCTGATCTTGTGACGTTGGAGCCGTTCGATCGTTTCTGGTGGGTGTGCTGTTCTGGGGGATGGCAGCGGATTCTGCCTCATTTGACGGACGTGGTGATCGAGTCGGTGCATCGGGACGTGAGCACGGTCGTGCTGCATGCTCGCTCTCGTGGACATTCGGCGCGTTGTCCGGGATGCGGAGTACGGTCGAGTCGGATACACGGCAGGTACGAACGACGGCTCGCGGATGCGCCGTTGGGAGGCTTGCCGGTAGTGATCGTCATGCTGATACGACGGTTCAAATGCCTGACGGCCGAGTGCCCGGCAGTCACCTTCGCGGAGCAGATTCCGGGACTGACCCGGTCGCACGCCCGGCACACGCCGGTACTGCGGGATCAGCTCGGCCGTATCGCGCGGGTGCTGGCAGGACGGCCCGGTGCGAGGCTTGCCCGAAGGCTGGGCATGGCCGCGGCGAAGGACACCCTGCTGAGGTTGTTGCGAGCCACGGCGTTGACCGAACCAGGGCCCGTCCGGGTCCTGGGCATCGACGACTTCGCCCTGCTCAAGGGCCACACGTACGCCACCCTGCTGGTCGATCTGGATGCCCGCCGCCCGATCGACGTGCTGCCCGGCCGCGAAGCCGCCCCGGTGGCCCGCTGGCTGGCCGACCACCCAGAGGTGCAGATCATATGCCGGGACCGTGCCTCCGCTTACGCCGAAGCCGCCCGGCAGGCTGCCCCACAGGCCGTCCAGGTCGCCGACGTCTGGCACCTGTGGAGCAACCTCGCCAAGGCCGTGGAGAAGACCATCACCAGCCACTACGGCTGCATCCGCACAGCCCACCAGGCGACGCACCAGCCCGGAGAACGACAGCCACCGGCGGAACCGGACGGCATGCTCGACGTCCGCGGCCGGCCCCGCCGAATCGTCGCCACCATCCGTGAACGCCACCGTGCCGTCCAGGAACTCCTTTCCCAGGGCCGATCTCTGCGCGGCATCAGCCGAGACCTGGACCTGGACTACTACGCCGTCCGGCGATACGCCCGAGCTGCGGATGTCGACGAGCTGCTGGTGAAGGTCACCCAGCGCCGAACCCTGCTGGACGACTACAAGCCCTATATCTACGAACGGTTCGTACAGGGCTGCCGCAATGCCAGCCAGCTCTTCCGCGAAGTGCGCGACCAGGGCTTCCGGGGTGATCGGAGCGTGGTCAACTCCTACGTCCGCCTGCTGAAGCAGGGCACCGTCACGGCACCGCCGCCTCCAGCGCTGCCGAAGCCCAGGCGGGCTCTGCGGTGGATCATGACCCGCCCCGAGCACCTTCGCCCCGAGGAAGCAGTCGGCCTCAAGGAGATCCGGGCAGCCTGCCCCGAACTCGACGCCGCCGTTGACCACGTCCGAGCCTTCGGCTCGCTCATGCACGAACACCGAGGCGATGATCTCGACGAATGGATCGAGCAGGTCAGAAAGAACGACTTGCCGGCCTTGCGACAGTTCGCCGACGGCCTTCTCCATGACTGGGAGGCCGTCGTGGCGGGCCTGTCGAGCACGTGGAGCTCCGGTCAGGTCGAAGGCCAGGTGACCAGGGTCAAGCTCCTCAAACGCGCCGGCTATGGCCGGGCCAAGCTGGACCTCCTCCGCACCCGTACCCTCCTTCAGTCTTGAGACAGGTAGGAGCCCACCGGCATCCCCAAGCGAGGAAAATCATCTCGTGGACGACCTTCTGAAGTTCCTTCACGCCCGTAACGAGGCGGACAACCATGCCTATGCCTACGTGGCCCACTGCTTCGGAGGTGACGCCCTCCTCGACAGTCACCTGCCGATGCTCGACTTGGTCGACATGCTCGCGCGCGACTACGAGGGCATGGATCCCTCCGATACCCGCTTCGCCGGACTCGGGTACGCCCTCCGCGTGCTCACACAGTCGTACGCCGAACACCCCGACTACCGCGAGGAGTGGCGACCCAGGACACCTGAGCCAACAGCAGGACCCTGAGCGTCACAAGATCAGCGACAGAGCCCGT
>NZ_JBHZAE010000057.1:0-2002 GCF_042754105.1 Embleya sp. NPDC059237
CGTCCATGGACACCGCGAGTTCCTCGGGAAGCGCGGGAACACCCGGGAGCCGGGCCGGCCGGCCCGGCCGGGTCCGCGCCGTCTCACCGTCGCCGGTGTCGCCGCCCCCACCATCTGACGCCTCGTCAGATGAAACGGACACCTCACCGGTTTCGTTGATCATTCCCATTTGCATTTCCGGCGAGAAATACTCGTCTTCCGAATCGACCTCGAATGCGATGTCGTCGGGCATCGGAGGAAGCTCGATGTGCGATCCAGTGTGAGGTTCGACGTGGTGCTCGAGACCGCCGCCCGCGCCGTGCGCCGCGGCCCCGGACCCCATCTCGAACAGCGCCTTCTGACCGCCCGCGCCACTCCCGACACCGCCCCCGCGTCGTTCGCCGCGTCGCCTCCTGCGCCGTCCTTTGAAGGATTCGTAGATGCGGGGTGTGGCGGTCATGTACAACCGCCGCAGTGCGGGGACGAGGGTGTTGTCGTGGATGTCGGTCCAACTCTTGTCGACGTGCCCGGCCACGCGATGGGCCTCGTCGCACAACACCAGCGTCCAAGCCCTCAAAGCAGGGATCCCGTAGGGACCGGTGTGCGCGTGAATCACCGCGCCGAGCGAGGCATAGGTGGCGAACACCGTGTACCGCACGTGCCGTCGGGCCCACAGGGCGAGACTGGGCCCGCTGGTGGTGGCGCGCACGTTCGCTGCGCCGAGCGCGTCGTCGCCCTCGAGGGAGCACACCGCGAGCATGGCCTCTTCGTGTCCGAGGGCGCGCCAGGCGGTGACGGTCTGGGTGAGCAGATCCAGGGTGGGGACCAGGACGAGGGTGCCGCCGGTGGGTGCGAGGCGTCGGGCGGTCTCGGCGGCGATCAGCGTCTTGCCGGTGCCGGTGGCCGACACCAGGAGCCCGCGGTTGCCGCCCGGGCGTACGGGGCCTTCCAGGCCGCGCACCGCGGCGTCGACGGCCTCGACCTGGTGCGGCCGCGGCCGTGCGGCGAATTCGCGCACCGACCCTCCTCGTCATCACTTCCGGAACACCCGACGGGGCTCCCGATATACGTCAAATTCTACCTGAGTCATTCTTGAGTCATATCGATCTCCAAGTCTGTTGAAGGAAAACATCAACGACGCCTCGGCCTTTCGATTCGTGCGCCGATCCTCCCGTCACGCCGCGGCCACATACTCGGGGCGGGGGAGCGGTACGCGGCCGTGTTTCACTGCGGTTCGGGTACGCCGAGTCTCCCCAGTCGTGAGCGGATCGCGCCCGGTTGGCGGTCGAAGCGTCGGGCGAGTTCGACCAGGCCGTGGCCTGCGGCGTGGAGTTCGAGGAGCAGCTGCTCGTCTTCGGGGGTCCATCGTTGGTAGGCGTTGGCGTGGCGGGTGCGGATCTCCTCCACGGAGTAGGCCTTGTCCGCGGCCTCGTCCGTGCGCGGGGCCGGTTGTCCCACACTCGCCTCCCGGGCGGGGATCAGCTCCACCGAGCCCAGTGCGGACGAGGGGAAGTCGCATACCTCGACTCCTTCGAGCCAGAAGGTGGTGGTGCCGTCCTCGAACGTCAACAGGTCCGCTCGGAGGTCGAGTTCACGGCACATGGCATCGGGGCCTGCGGGATCTGCGACGAACTCCTTGAAACGCAGGCGGAGTACCGTTCGGGGCTTCGGTTCGGTCATGACGGAAACGATGCCGGCCGAACCCACTCCAAGGGCCCGCCGCTTGCACCGATCCGCATCGCGGATCGGTTGCTCCCCGCAACGCGGGGAGCCCGCGCCTCCTCCGAGGGGAACTCCCGCAATCCACCACCCACTTCGCGCTGCCGGCGGGCCGTGACGCGGCCCCGGTCCGAGCCGCAACGCGGATCGGACGCCTCCCGCAACGCGGGAGGCCTTCGCTTCCTTTCGATCCGCAACGCGGATCGAGCTCCCCGCAACGCGGGGAGCCCCGGTGGCGCAACGCGCCACCGCGAGCCGCAACGCGGCTCGCTTCACTCGCAAGCCGCGCAGCGGCTTGTGGACC
>NZ_JBHZAE010000058.1:0-1730 GCF_042754105.1 Embleya sp. NPDC059237
GGTGGCCGTGACTGCGTGCCTTTTGAAGAATGAGCCTGCGAGTTTGCGGTGTGTGGCGAGGTTAACCCGTGTGGGGTAGCCGTAGCGAAAGCGAGTCCGAACAGGGCGATTGAGTCGCGCGCCCAAGACCCGAAGCGGAGTGATCTAGCCATGGGCAGGGTGAAGCGCGGGTAAGACCGTGTGGAGGCCCGAACCCACCAGGGTTGAAAACCTGGGGGATGACCTGTGGTTAGGGGTGAAAGGCCAATCAAACTCCGTGATAGCTGGTTCTCCCCGAAATGCATTTAGGTGCAGCGTCGTGTGTTTCTTGCCGGAGGTAGAGCACTGGATTGTTGATGGGCCTCACCAGGTTACTGAGATAAGCCAAACTCCGAATGCCGGTAAGTGAGAGCGCGGCAGTGAGACTGCGGGGGATAAGCTCCGTGGTCGAGAGGGAAACAGCCCAGAGCACCGACTAAGGCCCCCAAGCGTGCGCTAAGTGGGAAAGGATGTGGAGTCGCAGAGACAACCAGGAGGTTGGCTTAGAAGCAGCCACCCTTGAAAGAGTGCGTAATAGCTCACTGGTCAAGTGATTCCGCGCCGATAATGTAGCGGGGCTCAAGCGCACCGCCGAAGTCGTGTCATTCGTATGTTAGCCAAGCCTTCGTGGTTCAGGTGTACGGATGGGTAGGGGAGCGTCGTGCAGCGAGTGAAGTCGCGGTGGAAACCAGTGGTGGACGCTGCACGAGTGAGAATGCAGGCATGAGTAGCGAATCACACGTGGGAAACGTGTGCGCCGGATGACCAAGGGTTCCTGGGGCAGGCTAATCCGCCCAGGGTAAGTCGGGACCTAAGGCGAGGCCGACAGGCGTAGTCGATGGACAACGGGTTGATATTCCCGTACCCGCTACGATGCGCCAGCGCTGAACCTCGTGATGTTAAGGCCGTGAAGCCGCCGGGATCCTTCGGGTGATCGGATGGGTGGAGCCGCCGAACCAATCGGGTAGTAGGTGAGCGATGGGGTGACGCAGGAAGGTAGTCCAGCCCGGGCGGTGGTAGTCCCGGGGTAAGGGTGTAGGGCGAGAGATAGGCAAATCCGTCTCTCATGAAGCCTGAGACCTGATGCCGACCCGATTGTGGGGAAGTGGATGATCCTATGCTGCCGAGAAAAGCCTCTAGCGAGTGTCGTGGCGGCCCGTACCCCAAACCGACTCAGGTGGTCAGGTAGAGAATACCAAGGCGTTCGGGTGAACTGTGGTTAAGGAACTCGGCAAAATGCCCCCGTAACTTCGGGAGAAGGGGGGCCATTGTTGGTGATCCCTCTTGCAGGGTGAGCTGGTGGTGGCCGCAGAGACCAGCGAGAAGCGACTGTTTACTAAAAACACAGGTCCGTGCGAAGTCGTAAGACGATGTATACGGACTGACGCCTGCCCGGTGCTGGAACGTTAAGGGGACCGGTTAGCTCTTCGGGGCGAGGCTGAGAACTTAAGCGCCAGTAAACGGCGGTGGTAACTATAACCATCCTAAGGTAGCGAAATTCCTTGTCGGGTAAGTTCCGACCTGCACGAATGGCGTAACGACTTCTCGACTGTCTCAACCACAGGCCCGGTGAAATTGCACTACGAGTAAAGATGCTCGTTTCGCGCAGCAGGACGGAAAGACCCCGGGACCTTTACTATAGTTTGATATTGGTGTTCGGTTCGGCTTGTGTAGGATAGGTGGGAGACTGTGAAGGGGACACGCCAGTGTTC
>NZ_JBHZAE010000059.1:0-1613 GCF_042754105.1 Embleya sp. NPDC059237
GGCTCTTCCAAGATTTTCGTAACCGTTGGTTGTTTCAGCTGAGCAGGATGCGGTGGCGGAGGAGGGGGTAGCCGGCTCGGCCGTAGGTCTGCCGCTTGATCAGTTTGATCTTGTTGTTGACGCCCTCGGTGCGTCCGTTGTGGTGGGGCAGGGTCAGTGCCGCGTCGACGGCGGCGCGATCGCGTTCGAGGCCGGTGGCGAAGGACTGAAGGAAGGGCAGGTCGACACCTCGCGCGTGGGTGATCCAGTCCGTCAGTGCCTGCGAGTTGTCCTGTGAAGGGGACAGCATCCGGGCGAACCCGGTCACCAGCGTGGACAGAGCGGTCATCTCGGTGCAGGCGGAGGCGAGTTGATCGCGCAGAATGCGCCGTTCGTCGCGTTGACGGTCTGGGTCGGCGAGGAGGAGCCCGGTGACCCGGCGTGGGGAGAGAGTGGCGTGATCGGCCTCGACACGGCCCTGGTTGATGTAGCGGACCAGGAGGTTCGCGCTGCCGGTGTAGCCCAGTTCCCTGATCTCGTGCAGGAGGTGGGTGACGGGGACGACCGGATCCTCGGATCGGCGCCGTCGCAGGTGTTCGCGGTAGGGGTCCACCAGAGTGGGTCGGTAGGCCGGGGCCCGGATCAACTGCTCGGGCTCGATGTGTCGGGCATAGCGTTTGACAGTGTTCAGCGCC
Organism: Embleya sp. NPDC059237; assembly: GCF_042754105.1. Lineage (NCBI taxonomy): Bacteria > Bacillati > Actinomycetota > Actinomycetes > Kitasatosporales > Streptomycetaceae > Embleya > Embleya sp. NPDC059237. Next base: position 675 of record NZ_JBHZAE010000059.1, read on the forward strand.
AGGTTCAGCCGGCGGGAGCAGTCGAGCAGGCCGACGCCCGCGTCCAGGAGCCGATGCACCTGTTGCCAGCGCTCGCGGGTGGTTGCGGCCCGTCGGCCCTCGGCGACCGGGGGGCCGATCTTCGCCCAGCATGTGCTGTGTGCGGCAACTTCCTTCAAGACCGCCTCACCGAGGCCGTGCCACACATGCCAGCGGTCCATGACCTGCACGATCGTGGGGTCGGCGTCGGTGACGGCCTGCGCGAAGTCCCCTGCCCCATCCCGACACACGATCTCCACTCCGCGATGCTCCCGCAGCCAGGTGGTGACCGTCTCCATCCTCCGATCGGGCAGAACGTCTACGCGCCTCCCGCTTTCCGCGTCGATCAGAATTGTCGCGTAGTGGTGGCCCCTGAGCAGGGCGAACTCGTCGATCCCCAGCACCCGGGGCACCACCTGCCGGGGCAGCGGGACGCGCAGGAGACAATTCAGCACGGTCGCCCAGCTGACCGTTTGATGCAAGTGCAGCAGCAAGCGGGCACCGGCCTTGCCCGCCAAGGCGCATGCCACCGCGGCAACGACGGCCTGCAGGGCGGGGGTTCGCCGTTGGTATCGCACCGTCAAGCCCTCGACCTGCTCGGCGAACGTCTGCTTTGCACAGTCCGGGTTCTCGCAGTACAGCCGCCGCACCGACAGATCGACCATGACCGGGCGGCCACCGACGGCTTCGTCCGCGACGTGCCGTGTGTACCGACTGTGTTGCCGGCTCGACGTCTGCCCGCATCTCGGGCAGGCGGCCGGGACCTTGACATGCGTCCGTGCTTTGATCCGTACCAGCTCTTCGCCTACCTCAACTCCCTCAATCCGGACTGCGGCCAACTGCGGGAACAATGCCTGCACATCGACGTCACACGACACCAGCCTCTACCAACGGTGCCGTCGCGTCTCATCGTTCGACGTA
>NZ_JBHZAE010000060.1:0-1586 GCF_042754105.1 Embleya sp. NPDC059237
GATCGCCGAGGTGACCGCGGGGTGGGCGGTTACGAACGCCAGAGCGAGGTGGGGCAGCGACAATCCGGCCTGCTCGGCGATTCGGGCGAGAGCTTCGACGGCGTCGAGCTTACGTTCGTCGGTCATGTGCCGCCGTGCCCAGTGCAGGCGCCCGGCCGACGCCGTTTCCCCGCTGCCCCTGCGGAGGCGACCGGCGAGCAGGCCCATCGCCAGCGGGCTCCACACCAGAACACCCAGCCCGTGGCGCTCGCAGACCGGCAGGATCTCGCGCTCGATCCCGCGGTTGAGGATCGAGTAGTGCGGCTGTTCGGAGCGGAAGCGGGCGAGCCCGCGCTGTTCGGCCACCCACTGGGCTTGGACGATGTCCGAGGCGGGCAGGTTGGAGTGGCCGATCGCACGGATCTTGCCCGCGCGCATCAGGTCGGTCAGCGCACCGAGGGTTTCCTCGATGTCGGTGCCGGGCTCGGGGTGGTGGGCCTGGTAGAGGTCGATGTGGTCGACACCCAGGCGGCGCAGCGACCCTTCGACCGCGGAAACGATCCACCGGCGGGAGCTGCCGCGCCGGTTGGGGTCGGACCCCATCGGGCCGTTGAATTTCGTGGCCAGGACGACGTCGTCGCGGCGGCCCCGCAGGGCCTTTCCGACGATCTTCTCGGCTTCGCCGTCGCCGCCATAGACGTCGGCGGTGTCGATGACGTTGATGCCGGCGTCGAGGGCGCGGTGGACGATGCGGACGCAGTCGTCGGGGTCGGGGTTGCCGTACGGGCCGAACATCATCGTGCCCAGGGTGTAGGTGCTGACCTGGATGCCGGTCCGGCCGAGGGGGCGGGTTCGCATGGGGTTCTCCTCGGGGAGGAGGTGTGCGGCCGGACCGGCCGCACACCTCGCGCAACGGTCAGTCCTGGGTGTACGCGGCCGCGACGTCGACGATCCAGGTGACGCCGAAACGGTCGGCCAGCATCCCGAACGCGGGCGCCCACTGGGCGGGACCGAACGCCTCGATCACGGTCGCGTCCTTGGCGAGGCCGTCCCACACGGGGGTGACCTCGTCGATGCTGTCGCCGCGGACGGACAGGAAGAACGGTTCCCGGGTGATCGTGGTGCCGTTCTCCCGACGCGTGGTGGGCGCGCCGGGGTCGGTCGGCGTGTGCTCGCCGGGCACGTCGTAGGCCATGACCCGGAAGCCGTTGTCGGCGACGACCTGGCCGAACACGACGTTCGTCGCGCCGGGCAGTTCGGCGGGCATCCCGAAGTCGGCGTAGGTGGCGACGGTGAGCCGGCCGCCGAAGACCGACTGGTAGAACTCCAGGGCCTCGCGGGCCTGGCCGTGGAAGTTCAGATGCGCGACAGCGTTGAGCGACATGGTGTTCCGGTCCTTCACGAGTGATTTCCGGTGCCGGAGGTTTCCGGCGACAGAACCGACGATGGCAGCAGTACAGGTCAGAGAACGTCCGCTACTTGTGGCATGGTGCAAACATGCCGATCGCCTCCTCGACGACGACCTCCAGCCGGCTGCTGGCGCTGCTGTCCATGCTTCAGGCCCGCCGCGACTGGCCGGGCGGCGTGCTCGCCGAGCGGCTGGGCGT
>NZ_JBHZAE010000061.1:0-1570 GCF_042754105.1 Embleya sp. NPDC059237
TCACCAAACGCATCTGACCATCCGTCAACGATCCCCACGACGCGAACTTACCAACGAAGAACGGGACTTCGTATCACGAAGTGTCGTTGCAGTACGTGATGGCCTCTGTGTCTGTAGTGGCTGATGCGGGCTCGGGCCTGGCTTCTTCTTCGCCAGTGGGACCAGGAGGGTGAGCTGACCCGAGTTTTATAGAGTCCGTTTGCGGTTGTTCACGCCGGCTGCGTGGTTTGCTCCTTGTCGGCCCAGTGTTGCTGCTCGTACTCGACCGGTGGCATGTAGTCGAGCGCGGGAGTGCAGACGTTCGTCGTTGTACCAGGTCACCCACTCGGACACGGCACGCTCCACCTGGGCGAAGTCCCGCCAGGGGCCCTGCATTTCGATGAGCTCGGCCTTGAACGTGCCGTTCAGCGCCTCGGCCATCGCGTTGTCGTACGAGTCCGCCACCGAGCCGACCGAGGCGGTCGCGCCGACGTCGGCGAGCCGTTCGGTGTACCGAATGGATACGTATTGCGACCCGCGGTCGCTGTGGTGGACCAGGCCGGAGTCCTTCTTGATGCGGCGGCGCCACAGCGCCATCTCCAAGGCGTTCAGGGGGAGTTCGGTGCGCAGATGCTCGGCGATCTGCCGGCCGACGATCATCCGGGAGTACACGTCCAGGACGAACGCGACATACGCCCGGCCGGACCACGTCCGCACGTACGTCGGATCGGCGACCCACAGTCGGTCCGGGCCGTCGGCGGCGAAAACTCGGTCGACCAGGTCCGGCGGACGAGGCGCGGCAGGCTCGGGGACCGTGGTGCGACGGCGCCGGCCGCGGATGACACCCTCGATGCCCGGCTCGCGCATCAACCGCTCGACCGTGCACCGCGCGACCGGGTGGCCCTTGCGGGCCAGGGCGCGGGTGATCCGCCGGGCGCCATAAGTACCGCCGGAGTCGGTGTGCTCACGCTCGATCAGCGCAATGAGCTGCTTGTCGCGCAGTTGTCGAGCGGACTTCGGGCGCTTCTTGCGCGCGAAATACGTCGACGGCGACAGGTCGAGCACCCGGCATACGGGATCGACCCCGAGGCCTTTGTCACGCAGGTGGTCGATCACCTGCTCGGCCTCGTCCGGGGACGGTCGATCTCCTGGGCAAAAAACACCGAGGCGGCCTTCAGGATCTCGTTCGCCCGCCGCAACTCGGCTACTTCCCTGCGCAGTTGCTTCAGCTCGTCCTGTTCGCCGGTGGTCATCCGGTCGTCGCGTTCACCCGCGTCCGCCTCGGCCTGGCGGACCCAGTTGCGCAGGGCTTCCTTGTGGATGCCCAGGTCCCGGGCGACGTGCGCCACCGGCCGCCCGGAGGTGCGGACCTCCCGGATCGCCCGTTCCCGCAGCTCATCGGGGTATTTGCGTGGTGCTGGCATAGCTTGTGGTGCTCCTTTACGCCGGGCACCACAACCCGGCTTGAAGGACTCCACCAAACTCAGAGCGGCTCAAACCGGGCATCGAAGCGATCCCAGACGTCGGAGTATTCGGCGCCGAACAGGCGGCGCAGGCGTTCGACGGTCACCGGGCGAACCTATCGTCGCGT
>NZ_JBHZAE010000062.1:0-1552 GCF_042754105.1 Embleya sp. NPDC059237
GTGGGTCGGGTGTTTTCGGCGGGGGTTGCGCTTGTGGTTGCGGGTGGCCGGTGCGGGGCTGGCCAGAGTCGGCGGGTGGGCCGCCGCCGGCGTGCGGGGCTCCAAGACGCATGGCTCCCGACGATACGGGCGCGTTGGTCGGTGAAAAAGCGGCCGGCAGCGGCGGGCAGGGAGGGCGCTCGGGTTGGGTTCGCCGGGCGTGCGTTCCCGAATGGGCCGGGTACTTCCAGCGGGCGTCGCGCTTTGGGTTGCGGGTGGCTGGTGCGGGGCTGGTCGGAGTCGGTGGTGGGTCGCCGCCGGCGTGCGGGGCTTCGAGACTTGGGGTTTCCGGCGAGGCGGGTGTGTTGGTCGGCGGAAAAGCGACCAGCAGCGGCGGGCGGGGTGGGTGCTGGGGTTGGGTTCGCCGGGCGTGCGTTCCCGAGTGGGTCGGGTGCTTTCGGCGGGGGTTGCGCTTGTGGTTGCGGGTGGCTGGTGCGGGGCTGGTCGGAGTCGATGGTGGGTCGCCGCCGGCGTGCGGGGCTCCAAGACGCATGGCTCCCGACGATACGGGCGCGTTGGTCGGCGGAAAAGCGGCCGGCAGCGGCGGGCAGGGAGGGCGCTCGGGTCGGGCTCGCCGGGCGTGCGTTCCCGAATGGGCCGGGTGCTTCCGGCGGGCGTCGCGCTTGTGGTTGCGGGTCTGGCTGGTGCGGGGCTGGCCAGAGTCGGCGGGTGGGCCGCCGCCGGCGTGCGGGGCTCCGAGGCTCGAAGCTCACGGCGAGATGGGTGTGTTGGTCGACGAAAAACCGGCCGGCAGCGGGGGAGCGGGTCGGGTCGAGTTTTTTGTGGAGCCTTCCCTGGTGGGCCGGGAGTTTTCGGCGGGTGGTTGGTGTGTGGGTGGCGAGGGTTCACAGAACCGGACGGCGTGAGGTGCTGGAGCCTCCGTGCGAGAGAAAACCGCAGGTCAGTGTGAAGGGAAGCCGAGTGGAGCGCCTTGGGATCCGGTTTCGGCCCTCAGTGGGGACTTTCGGTCCCTCGACGGCTTTTGTGAGGCCGAAGCACGCGAAGTCGGCTTCGACTGCGCAGTTTCGGTCTTCACAGCGGCGTTGAGGGGGTCTGAGCGCACGAAACCGGCACTCGACGCCCGACTTTCCGCCTCGACACCACAAAACCGCAGGTCACCGAAGCTCGAAGCCCACGACCACTCAACGCGATCCGGTTTCGAACCCCAGTTCCTCTCCAACCACCCCAAACCGCCCCCAACTCACTCGGGAAGGCTCCTCGACGAACGCGACCCCACCACCCTCCCTGCGCCGGCCCCCGCAGCTCAAGGTGCAACTCTCGCCGCCACCAGCCGACCCACTCGGGAAGGCCACTCAGGGAACCCGACCCGAGCCCCCTCCCGCTCCCCGCTGCCGGTTGGTTTTTCGCCGACCAACGCACCCGTCTCGTCGGGAGCCCCGGGTCTCGGAGCCCCGCACGCCGGCGGCGGCCCGCCCGCCCGCCGACTCTGGCCAGCCCCGGACCAGCCACGCGCAGCCCAAAGCGCAACCCCCGCCGGAAGTACCCGGCCCAT
>NZ_JBHZAE010000063.1:0-1541 GCF_042754105.1 Embleya sp. NPDC059237
CGGGCCCCTCACGCCGGCGTCGGGGCTCACGGCATTGCGACGGTCACCCGATGCGTTCCGGGTTCGGTCCCGAGGTCGACCTCGCGGATCCGGACACGGACCCGGTCGCCCTCGCCAAGTCCCGCGCGTTCCGCGTCGGTCACCGCCAGGAGAGCCACGAGGGTGTCCGAGAGGGCGAGCAGCACGACCCCACCCTGCGGAACGGCGACGACAGTCGCCGGCACCACCTCGCCGATCCGGCCGGAGAACGGCGCGGCGGGGTTCGCCTCCAGGGCCCTCGTGGACAGGTACACCACCGCGTTCGCCTCGTCGACGTACATCACCTCGGCCGTGACGACCTGGCCCACCCGCAGCCGGTCGTTGAAGTCACGGACGTACCCGGACGTGAGATGCAGCGTGTTGATCACGCCCCGGGCGTCGTCGAGCCGCACGAAGGCCACCGAACGCAGGACCCGCCGCACCACCCCGGAGCAGACGCGCCCGCTCGGAAACCGCGCTCGAAGATCCGCGACGACCCTCGCGTGATCCGGATCGGAACTCCCCACCATGCCGGGCTTCTCGCGTACTCGGACGGCAACCCACGGCCGGGTCGCAGCCCCACCCATCGACACCCACCACGTTCCGGTGGCACCGGCCCGTGCCCCACCGCGCCGCAGCCCGGCCCTGGTTCACGCATGGCGCTGCGGTCGTCCCCGTGGCGGATGCCTCGGGTCTGCCGACGCCCGGGGGAGGGTGTTCGTTGCCGAGCCCCAAGGCCACGGCCCAGGCCCACGAAGAGACCCGCGAACTCACAGGGTCCAGGCGAGGTGTTCGCCTCGGGTTCGCCGGCTCGCCGCCCGCCCCCTCCGACCCCCGGGTTCGGCCGCGGCTGCCGGCAGTATCGGCGCATGAACCTCTCCGAACAATTGGCCGAGTGGCAGGACATCGAGACCGCCATGCTCCGGCTCGGCAGGACACTCGGACTCTTCGAGCCTGACGACACCTACCTCGATCACAAGTGGGTGTTCTGGTCCCGCAACCCCCTCGGCGACATGCTCTACGGCACACTCCTGCAACTGGTCGAGATGGGAGCCGTGGAACGACGCGAGAACGAGAACGACGAGGGGGACGACGAGTTCCGCTGGTGCCCCGAGGGCGTGGCCCGTCTGAAGAAATGACTCCTGCGGGAGGCGGTCGCGACACCCGCCGTGCTGTGCGTCACCGGGGTGCCCGGTGTCGGCAAGACCGGGGCCGTGGCCGCCGCGCCGCGCCGCGCGCATCGCAACGTGAACGGGGCCGGGACGCGGCGTGGTTGACGTTCCGCTCCGCCCGACGATGGCGAGCGTGCCGGAGGCGTCACTTCGGCCGATCGCGGACTCGACCTATCACCGCTGATATCGGGCAGGGATTCAAAAGCAGGCGCCAAGCAGGTCCGCGAGGACGGGGGGCGCCGATATCCCGGCGCACGCCGCCCGCGGGCGGGTAGCGTCGCGGGATGATTCGATTGCGCACGGTCGCCCCGGCCGTGGCAGCCGCCGTGTTCCTCCTGGCGGGCTGTTCCG
>NZ_JBHZAE010000064.1:0-1537 GCF_042754105.1 Embleya sp. NPDC059237
AGCTTGGTCTTTATCCTGTGCGGTCGTGGTGGGCGGTGAGGGTGCGCTCGCGTTTGACGGTCTTGCCGACGTCGTAGCGGGGTGCGGGTCGAAGATTCCTGGAGCCGGGAGGGCGTCCCGGGCCGGGTTTTCCGGGTTTGGGTGCGCCGGCCGGCTGGGCGAGGTTCGGGCGGATGTTCCTGAACCCGCGGCGGACCCGGGCCGGGGTCAACCTTCCGGGTTCGGCGGGTTTCTCCCAGGGGCGACGCAGGTCCGCGGCGAGCGAGCGGGCCAGCCGCAGATGGGTGTGGCAGGCGACCACGAGCCACGTCCAGCGGTCGGCCGCCTGGGGCGTGCGGATCCTCGGACGGGTCCATCCCAGGGTCTGCTTGAACAGGCGGAAGGTGTGTTCGAGGTCGAATCGCCGGAGGTAGGAGCGCCAGTGGCGGTCGACGTCGATCGCCGTGCCGCCGGTTTTCGACGACCACAGCCAGACCGGCTTGGGGTCGCGGTCACCCGGTAGGCGGTCGACACGCAGACGGACCAACGTGCCCTCGACGACGGGTAGTTCGCCGTCGTGGTCGAGCCAACTCGTGCGGTGGGTCAGTCGTGGGTGCATCCGGTCCCAACCGTCGGCCCGGGCGGTGCCGTAGCGGGTGGTCTCGGTGACGGTCGCGTGGGTCGGAGCGGACCAGGTTTCGGGTCTGTCGAGCGCGAACGCGGGACCGTGTTTGGGCGGGCGGCCGTTGGTGCCCGGCAGGCGGGGCGGTCTCGGGTGGAGCATCACCCGGTCCGAGCGGATCCGGCCCAGGATCTCGACGGGCAGATCCGCCAGGACGAACGCCAGGCGGGTGGCGTCGTAGCCGGCGTCCATGACGACGACGATGTCGGGATCGCCCTCGCCCCAGTGACCCGCCTTCGTCAACGCGGCCACCACGCGGCGAAGTTGGTTCGCCGTCACCGCCGTCGCGTCGTCCGCGGGGCCCAGGCGGACGACATCCAGGATCGCGGTCCAGGACGTGCGTCCGGACTCCAACGCGGCGACGAACGAGTACGGCCAACCGGGGACCAGCTCGGATTTGCTTTTCGCGCGGCCGTAGACGTGGCAGAACAGCCGTTCCGCGCTGGTGGGAGCGTCCGAGCGCAACCAGGGGCTGACGTCCACGGCGAGGATGATCCGGCCGTCCGCGCATCGGGGCAGCGGCAGGCCCGCCAGGACGGTCCGCAGGCGTTCCTCGTCTACCCGACCGCTGTTCAATCCGTCGTAGAGGGCGCCGTGGCCGCGACGGTGTTCGGGTGTGAGGGTGAGGTCGACCAGGGACGTCACGGCACCGTCGGCACACGAGAGCGCGTCGGTCAGTTCGAACAACGCGTCCGCGCGCGTGGTGAGACAGCCGTGGAAGTCCGTCCTGAAGCGTGACAACACGTTCAGGGACTCGACGCGGGCGGGATCCTGCAGAAGACTCGTCACAGCGGCCGTTCCTGTTTGCTTCGTTACCAGACATTTCGAAGCTTGCAGGGCGGCCGCACTGCTGTCCGCCAAACGCACAAACCCCGG
>NZ_JBHZAE010000065.1:0-1384 GCF_042754105.1 Embleya sp. NPDC059237
GTACTGCAACGACACTTCGTGATACGAAGTCCCGTTCTTCGTTGGTAAGTTCGCGTCGTGGGGATCGTTGACGGATGGTCAGATGCGTTTGGTGACTTCGTGGGGCGGCTTGCCGGCCGTTTCGGGCGGGTGGAGCCGCGTCGGCGGATGGCCTCCTACCTGCGGGGACTGCTGGGTGAGTCGGAGCGCAAGAACGGCTGGACCCTGGCGGAGACGGCGGGGGATGCGGGTCCGCAGGGGATGCAGCGGCTGCTGAACCACTACGTGTGGGACGCCGACGCGGTTCGTGACGACGTCCGCGACGGGGTTGTGGAGCATATTGGGGATGCCGAGTGGGGAGTTCTCATTCTCGACGAGACCGGGTTCCTGAAGAAGGGGGTCCGGTCGGCGGGCGTGGGTCGGCAGTATTCGGGGACGGCCGGCCGGATCGAGAATTCCCAGGTCGGTGTCTTCCTGGCGTACGGATCGGACCTGGGGCGCGCGCTGATCGACCGCGAACTGTATATCCCCAAGGACTGGTTCTCGGACCGAGAACGGTGCCGGGCTGCGGGCATCGGCGACGAAGTCGAGTTCACCACCAAACCCGACTTGGGTCTGCGGATGCTGAAACGCGCCGTCATGTCGGGAATCCCGTTCGGGTGGGTGACCGCTGATGAACTCTACGGCCAGACCGGGCGCATTCGGTTGTGGCTGGAAGAACACGACATCCCTCATGTTCTCGCGGTTCCGAAGTCGCAGATGGTCATGACCATGGAGTTCTTCGGGCAGGGCCGCGCGCACAAGCTCGTCGCAGAAGTGCCCGACGATGGATGGGTGCGCCTGAGCTGCGGCGACGGTGCCCACGGCCAGCGTGAGTACGACTGGGCCACGGTGCCGATCCGGCCCTGGCGGCGTGAGGGTTGGGACCATTGGCTGCTGGCGCGGCGCAGCCTGTCGGACCGCAAGGAGATTGCCTACTACATCTGTTTCTGCCCGGTCGGAACCACGCTCGGGGAACTCGCGCGAATCGCGGGATCTCGGTGGATGGTCGAGGAATGCTTCCAGGCCGCGAAGAACGAGACCGGCCTCGACCACTACCAGGTTCGCGGCTATACAGCGTGGTACCGGCATATAACCTTGTCCATGGCGGCCCTCGCCTTCCTCGTTGCCTTGCGCACCGAGGCAAAAAAGGGGGTTCGCAAGGGGAACCGGGAGCAGGTTTCGACCCGATGCTGATACCGATGACCGTGAACGAAGCCCGCCGACTCTTGAATCGCATTGCTTTACCCGTCCGGCACAGGATCCAGCACATACTCTCCTGGTCCCACTGGCGGAGAAGAAGCCAAGCCCGAGCCCGCATCAGCCACTACAGACGCAGAGGCCATCACGAAGTGTCGTTGCAGTA
>NZ_JBHZAE010000066.1:0-1365 GCF_042754105.1 Embleya sp. NPDC059237
CAATACAAATATCCCCCGTTTTTCATACATAAAAGCTCCCTGCATTGAGGGACTGACCCCCGTTTTTGAGACAGGGATCAAAACACCTTTTAAACAGCCAATTGCCGATAATTTATCGGTGATTGGTTGTTTAGTTTCGTTTGAATACGAATATTGTTATAATAATGAATGTATTCTATGACAGTGCGTTCTACGATGGCGGTCGTGGTTCGATCAATGCTGTTAAGATAGAACGTTTCAGACTTTAGTGAGGAATGAAACGATTCGATGGAGGCATTATCAGCGGGTGTCCCTTTGCGGGACATGCTCATGGTAATGCCTTTTGTTTTAACAGCTTTCTGATACTCGTAAGATGTATACACAGATCCTTGGTCACTATGTAACACGCAGTTCTCAGGCAGTGTTGGCAGTTGATCAAGTGTGTGTAAGACAAAGTCTGTGTCCTGCTTATCTCCAATCGTAAAAGCAATCACTTCTCCATTATATACATCCAATATACTGGAAAGGTACAATTGTTTCTGTCCATAAGGCAAATACGTGATGTCTGTTACTAGTTTTTCAAGAGGATGATCAGACTGAAAGTTCCGATCTAATATATTGTCGACCACGGCATATGGCTGCCCATTCTTCTTGCGCTTTTTCACCTTAACCCGGCACTGCCACTGATTTTTCTGCATAATACGCTGAACCGTTTTATGGTTAATACACATTCTCTTTTTTAATATAGCTGTGATTTTTCGATATCCATATCGATACTGGTGCTCTCGGCACAACGTGCCGATTTGTTTTTCTAAATGGCGCTTGGGATGATCTTTCTTCAGATTCTTCTTCCAACGATAATAAGACGAGCGAGAGATACCTAAATGAATACAGATATCCTGCACGGTCATTGTGCTGTGCAATTCTTCTACAAGTTCGACTGACGTTTGGCTATCAACTTCCTTTCCAATTCGTTGTACTTTTTTAACACTTCATTCTGTTGTCTCAGATATCGATTCTCTGCCTGCAGTTTCTCTAATTCGGAAGAATACTCCGGACCTTTTCCATAAGTGTATTGCTTACCAACAGGCTGTTCAAATCGATGTGTATCACCAGCCTTATACCATCTGACCCATGTCTTAATCTGCGTATTATTTTTGATATTCAACTCCTGCATGATCTCTTTCATAGGTACGCCTGCCAATCTCATTTCTACAGCCTTCTGTTTCACTTCAACCGGATAACTCACTCTTGTCCCCATAGAAAAAACACCTCCAAGTCTAATTTCGGATAACAATCATCCGTATTCAAACTTGAAGGTGTTTTTATTTGTCTCATCTTATGGGGTCAGTCCCAGTTGAGATCGGTTTTTTTAGTGCATATAAA
>NZ_JBHZAE010000067.1:0-1191 GCF_042754105.1 Embleya sp. NPDC059237
TGGTCGTACGTCAACGTCTCCGCGGTGGGGGCATCCGCTTCCCGCTCCCCCGCTGTCGCGTGCTTGCCGCGCAGTCTGCCGGTGGTTTCCGTCATGCCCCGCTCCCTTCGTCGACAGGGCGGTCGGTGAGCACCCGCGCGGCTGTGTCGGACAGCGGCGACCTCGTGTCGCCGACGGCAGGCATCGCGCACAGCCGGTCCTGCGTGGGGTCGTACGCGATCGAGTCGCCGGGGCACTGGAAGTGCACGGCGAATCGGGCGCCGGCCCGATAGGCGTCGAGCCCGGCCCGGCAGTAGGCCACCATCGGCCCCGGCAACGCGTCGAGCCGGTACCAATCCATCGCGTCGCACACGGCCGGCTCCATCACCCGCGGTGTGCCCCGCCGGCGCCGGACCTCGAAGAAGAAGCCGACCCGTGCACCCCCGTCCGGGCTGCGATGGTGCATCGCGGTGGCGGGACGCACGTCGGCCGGGTCGACGAACACGCCCGTCTTCTCCGCCGTTTCACGAACCAAAGCATCGACGACGTCCTCGTGCGGCCCGTCCAGATGACCCGACGGAAGGTGCCACAGGCCTGCGGCATACACCGCTCCCGCCCGCCGCGACAGCAGCACCCGAGGCCCGTCCATGCCGTCGCGGCGCAGGATCAGGTGGACGTCCACAGGCTCCGTGTGCCGCGCCGCGCTCAATTCGCATCCCCGGGCACGCAGTGACGCGGCTGGGCTGACCGGCACTCCGCTGGTGGATCGTGCCGGGGTGGTCGTTCGTCGCTCGGCCCGTAATCGCCGAACAACCACGCCGACCGCACCTTGCACCCGACTGTTGTCGCGGCGGGTTCTCGCGTGCTGGTGTCCGCAGGGTGCGCATTGCGCGGCCGGTCACCGAGTGGCAAAGGCACCGGCATGGGGGTCGAGATGTCGGGTGGTGTGGGCTCGCTCACGAGGGGACCCTTCTGTACGGACGGGGTGCGTGCTCGATGTCAGGTCCAGCCGAACTCGCTGTAGGGGTGGCCGGCTTGGATGGCTCGGATCGCGGCGCGGGTGTAGTCGACGGTCGGGTCCGGAAGGTCGTGGGGGTACCACCATCCCCAGCCGAGGCACTTGTCCGGTTCGAGGACCTCGGGCGTACCGGTCCAGCGCCGGGCGCGGAAGACCATCTGCATGCGCGGGCACGTTCCCGGAGCGTCCAGGAG
>NZ_JBHZAE010000068.1:0-1083 GCF_042754105.1 Embleya sp. NPDC059237
TTCCTCAAGGCCATCGAGGTGCACAACGAGCTGATGCGTGCCTTCGAGGCGGAGGCCGCCGCGCTGGCTCTCGCGTGTCCCGTGCCCCAGGTGTCCCGCTTCCTGCGCGGGGTGGCGGTGTGGGTCGACGGCAACCACCACTGGCACCAGACCAATACCTATCGCTACGGCCTGCCCGATTTCTGGTAACCAATGAGGAGATCCATCGTGACCCAGACAGCCCAACCCGCCATCTCGGTGACCATCCCCGGCCCGGCGACGCCCTACCAGGGCGACATCGCCCACTACTGGGATCACGAGGCGCGGCCGGTGAACCTGCGCCTCGGTGACGTGGACGGCCTCTACCACCACCACTACGGCATCGGGGCCGTCGACGACTCCGCGTTCGCCGGCTCCCAAGGCAGCGACCGCGAGACCAAGCTCATCGCCGAACTGCACCGACTGGAGTCCGCGCAGGCCGATCTGCTCCTGGACCATCTCGGGCCGATTCGGCGCGACGCCCGGCTGGTGGACGCCGGTTGTGGTCGTGGTGGCTCCATGGTGATGGCCCACCACCGCTTCGGATGCGCGGTCGACGGCGTGACCCTGTCCGCCAAGCAGGCCGAGTTCGCCAACCGGCGCGCCCGCGAACTCGACATCGACGCCTCCGTGCGCGCCCATGTCTGCAACATGCTCGACATGCCCTTCGCGAGCGGGCAGGCGCGGGCTTCGTGGAACAACGAGTCGAGCATGTACGTCGACCTGCACGACCTGTTCGCCGAACACGCCCGCATCCTCGCCCCGGGCGGCCGGTACGTGACCATCACCGGCTGCTGGAACCCCGTCTACGGGCAACCCTCCAAGTGGGTGTCGCAGATCAACGCCCACTTCGAATGCAACATCCACTCGCGTCGCGAGTATCTGCGGGCGATGGCCGACAACCGCTTCGTGCCCCAGGCCATCATCGACCTCACGCCCGCGACGCTGCCCTACTGGGAACTGCGCGCCACGTCCTCCCTCACCACGGGCATCGAGGATGCCTTCCTCAACTCCTACCGCAACGGCTCCTTCCAGTACCTCCTGATCGCAGCCGACCGCATCTGA
>NZ_JBHZAE010000069.1:0-1038 GCF_042754105.1 Embleya sp. NPDC059237
CGACACGGGGACCGCACGTCCGGAGCCGCGTGGTTGGGCGTGGTCACTGGCTCGGTTCGGGTTTCGGGATCGGCCGCCGACGTCGTTGCGTGAGCGGTTGGTGCCGTCGTATACCGACAACAGCGCCTACACCGGCGGCGGCTGGCTGCCGTGCATCCTGGTGACGCTCCTGGCCGGATTCATCCGATTCTGGAACCTCGGCAAGCCCAAATCGGTGATATTCGACGAGACGTACTACGCCAAGGACGCCTGGTCGCTGCTGAAACTCGGCTACGAGGGCACCTGGCCCAAGGAGGCCAACGACCAGATCCTCGCCGGCAACGCCGACAGCCTCCAAACGCAGGGCTCGTACATCGTCCATCCGCCCATCGGGAAATGGACGATCGCGCTCGGCGAACAACTCTTCGGGCTGACCCCGTTCGGGTGGCGCTTCGCCCTCGCCGTCCTGGGCACCCTGTCCGTCCTCATGCTCTGCCGCATCGGCCGCCGCCTCTTCCGCTCCACCCTCCTGGGCTGCATCGCCGGACTCCTCATGGCCCTCGACGGCCTGCACTTCGTGATGAGCCGCACCTCCCTGCTCGACCTCGTCCTGATGTTCTGGATCCTCGCCGCCTTCGGCGCCCTGCTCATCGACCGCGACGACACCCGAGCCCTCGCCGCCCACATGTTCAAGGACGGACCCGACGCCGCCCGCGCCGCCGGCATGAAACTCGGCCTGCGCCCCTGGCGCATCGTCGCCGGCATCTGCCTCGGCCTGGCCTGCGGCACCAAATGGAGCGGCGTCTACGTCCTCGCCGCCTTCGGCATCCTCACCGTCCTGTGGGACGCCGGCACCCGCCGCGCCTGCGGCGCACGCCGCCCCTACCGCGCCACCCTGCGCCACGACGTCCTCTTCGCGTTCCTGTCCACCGTCGCCATCGCCCTGGGCATCTACATCTGGTCCTGGACCGGCTGGTTCCTCACCGACAACGGCTACTTCCGCCACTGGGCCGACGACCGCGCCGGACTGTCCCCCGACCACATCCTCGGCATCCCACT